>NZ_JBGUBF010000005.1:0-272574 GCF_041807075.1 Citrobacter telavivensis
CGATGGTAGTGTGGGGTCTCCCCATGTGAGAGTAGGGAACTGCCAGGCATCAAATAAACAGGAAAACCTCATGCGAAAGCATGGGGTTTTTTTGTTTTATCTGCAGTTCAGTGAAGAGGCCATCCTGAGGATGGCCTTTTTGCGTTTATATCTACTTCTAAACCTTTCAAATCTCCTACGCTTACTCCTAAATTCTTTCCCTGCTAATTAAAATCGTGATCCCTGTCTCATAATAAAATATAACAATTATATAACATTTTATTTACTAAAAATGACAGCAAACACAACCGAAAAGAACAATCGGAACTTTGGCAGGAGTACCATTCTAATGACTGAAAGCAGTGTAACTGCGACCGGGTCACTGACTGACAGTGATACCCGTCGTCGCATATGGGCAATTGTAGGCGCATCATCCGGGAATCTGGTTGAATGGTTTGATTTCTATGTCTACTCGTTCTGCTCGCTCTATTTTGCCCACATCTTCTTTCCTTCCGGAAATACGACAACGCAGCTACTACAAACCGCAGGTGTTTTTGCCGCCGGGTTCTTAATGCGTCCTATTGGCGGCTGGCTATTCGGTCGCATCGCCGATAAACATGGCCGTAAGAAATCCATGCTTTTGTCCGTGTGCATGATGTGTCTGGGATCGCTGGTGATCGCCTGCCTGCCGGGTTATGAAACCATCGGAACCTGGGCTCCGGCACTGTTATTGCTGGCGCGTTTGTTCCAGGGGTTATCCGTTGGCGGGGAGTATGGCACCAGCGCAACCTATATGAGTGAAGTTGCCGTAGAAGGCCGTAAGGGGTTCTACGCCTCTTTTCAGTACGTCACGCTTATTGGCGGTCAACTGTTGGCTCTGCTCGTTGTGGTTGTCTTACAGCAGACCATGGAAGATTCAGCACTCAGGGAGTGGGGCTGGCGTATTCCTTTCGCTTTAGGTGCTGTGCTGGCGGTAGTGGCGCTTTGGTTGCGTCGTCAACTGGATGAAACGTCAAAGCAGGAAACTCGTGCGCTGAAAGAGGCGGGATCGTTGAAAGGGTTATGGCGTAACCGCAAAGCCTTCATCATGGTGCTGGGTTTCACTGCGGCAGGATCGCTGTGCTTCTATACCTTCACCACATATATGCAAAAGTATCTGGTGAACACCGCAGGTATGCATGCCAATGTGGCGAGCGGCATTATGACGGCGGCGCTGTTTGTTTATATGCTCGTGCAGCCGCTGTTTGGCGCACTGTCAGATAAAATTGGCCGACGTACCTCTATGTTGTGCTTCGGTGCGCTGGCAACCCTGTTTACTGTGCCTATTTTGACCGCACTTCAGAATGTGACTTCACCGTATGCAGCATTTGGTCTGGTGATGTGTGCGCTGTTGATCGTCAGCTTCTACACTTCAATCAGCGGTATTTTGAAAGCTGAAATGTTCCCGGCGCAGGTTCGCGCACTGGGTGTGGGGCTTTCTTATGCCGTGGCGAATGCGCTGTTTGGTGGTTCTGCGGAATATGTGGCGCTGTCGCTGAAATCGGTCGGCATGGAGACCTCGTTCTTCTGGTATGTCACCGCTATGTCGATCGTGGCATTTCTGGTCTCGCTGACATTGCATCGAAAAGGGAAAGGTCTGCGTCTCTAGTGATGTGCCATTTGCCAGAGGGTATAGCCGGTCGTTGCGCCGGCGACATCCCAGGCAAAGTCTTTCCAGCTCCAGCCGCTCCCTGCGGGGCGGCTATCCCAAAGTTCTTTTGCTGCCCCCAGACCGACCGAGAACATCAAACCCACCATCGCACTGCGATCGCGGTTCATCCCCTGATGCTGAGCGAACTCATTGCCTGCGGCTGAGAGCATCGCGGAAGCAATAAAGTGCTGTGCTTTGTCCTGCCCACTCCAGCTGTCCTGCGCCATATGGCTACAGCCTGACAGAGTAAAAACACTAAGAAGAAAAATAACGCGCACCCGCGGTCCCCATAGAAAAAACCCCGTTCAGGACGGGGTCTCGCTTACAGAATACGGCTTATCAGCCGGTCGATTCGAATACGACGCAATCGACGGATCAGTTTGCGAACTTTTACCGGGTAATCGGCAATGCTCTGCAAGTCACGATAGTGCTTAACGACGGTGGTATGCGTACGAATCAGCGCCAACTCTTTCTCTCGCTGCGCAGCCAATTCTTGCTTAGGATCGTGGATCAGGATCGCATTTTCCAGATCCAGACGCCAGGCGCGCGGGTTGAGGTTGTTCCCGGTCAACAGCATCCACTTGTCATCGATCCACATCCCTTTGAGATGGTAGGTGTTATCGTCGTCTTTCCACAGGCGAACGACCAGCTGATCGGTATTTACGTAATACTGCAAACGGCTCAGGAAACGACGCAGGTTAATCTCATAGAGATAGGGTAGTGCGCCGATTATCTTAAATGGCTCGTTTTCCGGGATATAAAAGTCGTTGGCGGTTTTGTCTCCCACAATGATCTCAACCTTTTTCCCTTCCCGCAGCAGTTGAATGATGTTGCGGACAAGAATTGCTGGCAGGTTGAAATAGGGGGTGCAAATCGTAAGCTTATGTTCCGCACAGGGCATAAGGTGGAAAATGGTTTTGTTCAGCAGGCTGGATTTCCCCAGACCGACCAATGGCGTCACGGACAGCTGTTCATTATCGGCATCGCCCTGGAAGTGATAAGCGGCGTCGCGTAACTCCTGGCGATATAAACGAATGTCGTTTTTAATCTCCGGGCTTTTCGGACGCTGGGTGTTATCCAGACGATTCACGCCACGACCGTTCATCAGGTTCTGGGTCACCCATTCGAACATGATGTCAGCCATTCGGGCGTTGCGGATTAACTGATAGCGGTCATAGCGATATTTATCGTGCTGATGCAGATAAACATCGTTCAGACTAGCACCGCTATACAGGACGCTATCATCGATGATAAAGCCTTTAAAGTGCAGAACGCCGAGGGCTTCACGGGTATTGATCGGTACGCCGTATACTGGAACATCGACTCCCGGATTTTCATGCGCCATCCGGCAATACCAGTCGGCATTAGTATTGGATGCTGCCGCGCCAATACGTCCACGCTGCGCACGATGCCAGTCGACGAGTACCCGAACATCCAATTCAGGACGCTGCCGTTTCGCCTCGTATAGCGCGCTGAGAATGCCTTTGCCACCGTCGTCCTGTTCCAGATACAGGGCAATAATGCAAATGCGCTGCTTCGCGCTGGCTATCTTTTCCAGCAGGGTCTCCCTGAACCTGGCGGGAGCATAAAAGAAATCGACATCATCAACTGATTGAGAAATCTTAGGTAGTTGGGCAAGGTGTTGTTGATGTTTATTACGCTTAAATTTTGACAACATCACAGTGCATTTCTTCTCTGTTCATTGAAGGGTCCTCTGTGCTATGCAGACGACATAAGCGGGCAATGATAACACCGTCCCCGTCAAAGTGGTCAACATTTCCAGTACCTTACTCACGATTCCTCGGGCGGAGCCAGATCCAGCGACAGCCCGACGATTCCCTCTTCGAGCTGGATATCCACGCTAAAGCCAAGCTTACGCGCCAGCGCGACCATGCCACGATTATTTGGCATCGTAATACCATTCAGCCTTCTCAGTCCGTGATCTCGTGTATAGGTAATCAATTTTTCCAGCAATCGACGACCCAATCCTAACCCTTTGAGATCGGAACGAACCAGCACGGCAAATTCTGCATCAATGTTATCCGGATCGGAGATCGCACGGGTCACGCCGAGGATCTCTTCCGTTCGTTCTACGCGCCTCACCGCGACAAACGCCATTTCCCGATCGTAGTCGATCTGCGTCATGTTAGCTAAATCTTCATGAGTAAATTCATTTATCTCACTGAAATAACGGTAATAAAGATCTTCTTTGGTGACCTGGGAAATAAACTGCTGAAGCTGAGGTTCATCCTCGGGCAGGATAGGGCGGAACAGACATTGCTCGCCGTTTTTCATCTCCACCCACTCTTCCAGTTGCTGCGGGTAGGGGCGCACGGCAAGACGGCTTTCGTTATCGCCCTCGAATGGGGCGATATCCAGCGTGACGTCCAGAGCAGTGAACTCACCGGCGGAGGCCAGCAGCGGATGAATATCCAGACGCTGGATCTCGGGGCAGTCGACAATCAGGTTTGAGACCTGGACCAGCAGTTGGCTTAATCCTGCAACATCCAATGGGCGCAACGCACTGCGGCCGCGGATCTTTTTATTTTTGATCGCCTGAATCACTAAATAGCGCGCCAGGTTCATGTTCAACGGAGGTAATGCCACCACGGCCTGCTCTTCAGGACGCCACTCCACGCCGCCTTCACCCAACATAATCAATGGGCCAAACACCGGATCGTGTTCAACCACCACGCGCAGTTCCTGTGCCCCAGCACGATTCGCCATGCTTTGCACCAGCAGACCGTGGATCCGCGCCTGCGGCCAGGCCATTTTCACGCGATCGATAATGGCGTTGGCTGCCTGCTGAACTTCATTTGCCGTGCGCAGGTAAAGCATGACGCCCTGAACTTCAGATTTGTGCGGGATGTCCGGCGAACGCAACTTCAGTGCAACCGGATAGCCAATTTGTTCCGCAATATGGACGGCTTCGATGCTGTCGCCGGCAATCCAGGTCGGGAGCGTATGCAAGCCATAAGCCTGCAGGATCGGCTGAACCTCATGGGTGTCAAGCGAAGTCGCGCCTTCAGCAATTGCCTGCTGAAGCAGATCATGCGCCTGGGCCGTGTTGGACGTCAGATTACTGGGCAGGGCCGGCGTTTCACGCAGTTGTTTCTGGTTTCGCCGGTACTCGACCATATGCATAAACGCGGTGATAGTCCCTTCCGGGGTGCGATAAGTGGGGAGTCCGGCTTCACTGAACAGTCTGCGGGCTTCCTGGGAGGAAAACTCCCCACACCAGTTGGTCAACAGCGAGACAAATTTTCCGCGTGGATGATGCTTAACGGATTCAATCAGCGTCTGAGCACACTCGGTTGCGGGGGCGGCGGCGCTGGGGGAATGAATCACCATCAGCGCGTCAAAATCCTGGCTGGCGAGCAGGATATCCAGCGTTCGGGTGTAATGCTCAATGCTGGCATCGTCGCGCAGGTCCAGCGGGTTGGCGATCTCAACATGGACAGGCAGAGCATCGCGCAGCTTCTGACTGGTCTCTTCACTCAACATGGCCAACTTGCCGTTACGTGACCAGAGTTGATCAAGCGCCAGCGCTGCAGGTGCGGCACCGTTACTGATGATCATCAGCCTGTCACCGCGCAGAGGGCGCATGTGGCTGAGCGTTTCCACTGCGGAAAAAAGCTCGTGGGTATCATTCACGCGCAGCAAACCGGCGCGCTGGATGGCGGCATCCCAGGCAGGATCCATTCCGGCGCTGGTATGCAATAACCGCTGTGCCGCCGGGCTGCGACCGCTCTTAATCACCAGGATTGGTTTATTGCGTGAGGCACTACGGGCGGCGGAAACAAAGTGTCGGGCATCGCTGAGATGTTCGAGGTAAAGCAGAATGGCACTGGTTTTGCTGTCGCGTGCCAGATAATCCAGCAGCTCATCGACATCAATATCCAGGCTGTCACCGAGTGCAATAAAGTAGGAGAACCCCATTTCCCGCTGCTGCGCCCAGTCGAGAATGGTATTGGAGACCGCGGCGGACTGAGAAATAAACGCCAGCTTGCCGCGTTTAATCGGGACCGGTGAGAAGCTGGCATTCAGCCCCTGCCAGGGGGCCAGCAGGCCAAGACTGTTAGGCCCAAGCAGACGCATGTTGTAGCGTTGCGCACAGGCCAGTAGTTCTGCATGTTGCGCGGCGGGGGCCGAGAGAATAATGCAGGTTTTACAGCCTTTTTCCCCCAGGGCTTCCAGCAATGCCAGATTGCGGCTGGCATTGGTGCACAATACGGCGAGGTCGGGGGTGAAAGGCAGGCTGGCAACATCGGGCCAGGCCAGGACGCCCAGAACGGCTTTCCAGGCGGGGGTTACCGGCAAGACAGGACCGTTAAATCCTCCCGCCAGCAGGTTGCGCATCATCAGATAACCAGCCCGATTGGGCTTCATCGATGCCCCAATTACCGCGATCGATTTTGGTCGCAGAAGCGCTTCCAGTCCTCGCTGACTCATACCGGTTTCCCTTACACAGAAGTGACCGAATGATTCTAAACGCTTTCTGCCGATTCTGCTGTGATGCTTCCCTGATGTTGGGTTTTTCCTGCAAGGTAGCGCGTTTTAAAGCGGGTAAAGTGCTCGCCCAGGCCGCTTGCCGCATCGGTATCCCCGGCCAGATCCAGCAGCGCAATGGCGACTTCGGCCGTGCAATATTGCCCTTCGGCATGGACTTCGCGCAGATGGTAGGCCGACAGACGCGACAGATCCACCGAGATCACGGGTAGAGAGTCGAGATACGGGCTTTTGCGGAACATCTTACGCGCTTCCGGCCAGGTGCCGTCGAGCATTATGAACAGCGGAGGCTTATCTGTTGGTGGGGTAAAAATCACCTCACGTTCGGCTCCGGCATACGATGCAGGAAAGACGACGATCGGTTGATAATCCGGGTTTTTCACCAGATCCAACATGGCCTGCGGCGGTTCTGTTCGTGACCATTGAAACGCGGCGGTGTCCGGTAAGATATCGGCGATCAGACGTCCGGTATTGCTCGGTTTCATCGGTTCCGTATCAAACATCACCAGACAAAAACGGCTTGTCGCCCGAGAGGGTGACAGCGTCGCGCACAGGCAAAGTTTCAGCGGCAGCAGGCAGCGCTGGCAGCGGCGAATGCGATTGCCTCGGGCGAGAAACGGGCGAGTGGCGCGCGCCAGACGTTCAGCGCGAAGCTTGAGAACAGCGTTTTCAGTCATAGTGAATGCGTTGAAAAACGCTATTGTCGCAGAGGTGAAAACGGGGCACAAGATGCGCCCCGCGGAGTTTACAGTGATTCGTTCAGCCAGTTGTCAAATGGCGCTTTGGGAACCGCGCCGTTCAGCATGTCGACAACCTGACCATTTTTGAAGATCATAATGGTGGGAATGCTGCGGATACCAAAGCGCGCGCTGAGCTCACGTTCGGCCTCCGTGTTGACCTTCACGAAGCGAACTTTGCCGCTGCGCTCTTCGGCGACATCTTCAAATATAGGGGCGAAGTTACGGCACGGGCCGCACCACGGTGCCCAAAAGTCGATCACCACGGGCAGATCGTCTTTGAGCAGTTTCTCCAGTGTTTCACCGGTCGCATTGATCACCTCCCCGTCGAACAGGTCGTGACCACAGCGTCCGCATTTTGCCGCATCCTCAACCCGATCGTCGGGAATGCGGTTGATGGCCTGGCAGCTGGTACAAACGGTATTCATAACAAACCTCTGGATGCGTCGGGGTGTTGAACGGCAGAAATGCCGGTATGTTTCCAATATGTTACATATTATCGATGAGACTGTTTTAAACGACAATCTGTTTTATTCAATGAGTACAATAGTCATAAGCTTTTAAATGAAATAATGGCTAACCTGGTGCACATCGGGTAATCTGCGCGCTTCGCGCAGCGCTGGTGGAGAAAAGCATGAACGATGAATTGAAAAGTAAAAGCGGCAAGGTCAAAGTGATGTATGTCCGCAGTGATGATGATTCTGATAAACGTACCCATAACCCGCGTACCGGGAAAGGTGGCGGGCGTCCAGGAAAATCTCGTGCCGACGGTGGCCGTCGCCCCGCCCGCGATGAAAGAACCCCTCAGAACCGCGATCGCAAGCGTGAAGACTCGCCGTGGCGGACCGTATCCCGCGCGCCGAGTGATGAAACGCCTGAAAAAGCCGATCACGGTGGTATCAGTGGTAAAAGCTTTATTGATCCTGAAGTCTTACGTCGTCAGCGTGCGGAAGAGACCCGCGTTTACGGTGAAAATGCCTGTCAGGCCCTGTTCCAGAGCCGTCCGGAAGCGATTGTCCGTGCCTGGTTCATTCAGAGCGTCACGCCACGTTTCAAAGAAGCATTACGCTGGATGGCGGCAAACCGCAAAGCGTACCATGTGGTTGATGAAGCGGAACTGACGAAAGCCTCAGGAACTGAGCATCACGGCGGTGTCTGCTTCCTGATTAAAAAACGTAACGGCACCACGGTGAAGCAGTGGGTGAGCCAGGCGGGCACGCAGGACTGCGTGTTAGCGCTGGAAGATGTTTCTAACCCGCACAATCTTGGCGGCATGATGCGTAGCTGCGCGCACTTCGGTGTGAAAGGCGTGGTGGTGCAGGATGCGGCGCTACTGGAATCCGGCGCGGCGATTCGTACTGCAGAAGGCGGTGCCGAACACGTTCAACCGATTACCGGCGACAGCATCGTTGATGTGCTGGATGATTTCCGTCAGGCGGGCTACACCGTGGTGACAACGTCCAGCGAACGCGGCAAGCCGCTGTTTAAAACCGAACTGCCAGAGAAAATGGTGCTGGTGTTAGGTCAGGAATTTGACGGTTTGCCGGATGCGGCGCGCGATGCCAGCGATCTGTGCGTGAAAATCGATGGCACGGGTCACGTTGAAAGCCTGAACGTCTCGGTGGCAACCGGTGTGTTGCTTGCCGAATGGTGGCGTCAGAACAAAGCCTGACAGAAAAAATGCCAGCGAATCGCTGGCATTTTTTTATTCGCTCTCTGCCGGTAAAACAGGCATCCAGTCAATCGGCTTTTCGCCGCGTTGTTCCAGCCACTGATTCGCCAGGACAAAATGGTTACAGCCAAAGAACCCACGATGTGCCGAGAGCGGTGAGGGGTGAGGCGCTTTCAGTACATGGTGACGTTTCTTGTCAATAATCGCGCCTTTCTTCTGCGCATGAGAGCCCCAGAGCAGGAAAACTACCCCTTCACGATGTTCGTTAATCAGGCTGATCACTTTATCGGTAAAGGTTTCCCATCCCAGACTGGCATGAGAATGCGCCTGACCCGCCCGCACGGTTAATACCGTATTGAGCAGTAGAACCCCCTGATGCGCCCAGCTTTCAAGATAACCGTGGGCAGGACGAGTGAAACCGGGGATTGACCCTTCCAGTTCCTTATACATGTTCAGCAGCGAGGGGGGCGTGGCAATACCGGGGCGAACGGAAAACGCCAGACCATGCGCCTGACCGGGGCCGTGGTACGGGTCCTGTCCAAGGATCACGACCTTAACATCACCCAGCTCGGTGAAGCGAAACGCATTGAACACATCTTTTTGCGGCGGATAAACCGTTATCCCGGATTGACGCTCTCCGGCAACGGTATGCAGCGTATTCATAAAGTAGGGCTGCTGTTTCTCTTCAGCCAGCACATCGTGCCAGGTTAATTCAGTGGCCATCTCGCTCTCCTGCGAATTTTTAATCACCATAGCTTAACTGCTTCTTTCGATGGCGCAAAATTCTCTCCGCAGCGGTGTGTGCTATGCACTTAATAAAGTTGAAAATTTGTGTAAAAAGTTTATGCCTGCACATGGCGTAAGTTGATGTAAAACAATAACATCATCCAATCACCATGTTTGATGTGTGGATTTTATTGATTTAAATCAATGAATCGAGGGTGTTAGGGGGGTATATATACACTCAAGCAACAATGGTTTTACCAATTGGCCGCGAGGCGGCCAACCCTAATCAAATAATTTGCCGGGGAGGCATCACAATGATTACAGGTATCCAGATTACTAAAGCCGCTAATGACGATCTGCTGAATTCCTTCTGGCTGCTGGACAGCGAAAAAGGCGAAGCACGCTGCATCGTGGCGAAAGCCGGTTTTGCCGAAGACGACGTGGTAGCGGTCAGCAAACTGGGTGAAATTGAGTACCGCGAAATTCCGATGGAAGTAAAACCGGAAGTCCGTGTGGAAGGTGGTCAGCACCTGAACGTTAACGTTCTGCGTCGCGAAACGCTGGAAGATGCGGTTAAGCATCCGGAAAAATATCCGCAGCTGACTATCCGTGTTTCTGGCTATGCCGTGCGCTTTAACTCACTGACGCCGGAACAGCAGCGCGACGTTATCGCTCGTACCTTTACTGAAAGCCTGTAAGGCTTAACGTTTAAATAAAAACGCCGGGTTCCCCCCGGCGTTTTTTTTATTCTTCGTTTGATTCCTGCGGCGTCGTTGCCGCACTCGGCTTGCGACGTTTACCAATGTTTTTGGTATCGCGATGGCGTTTTTTCACGCGCGGTTTATCTTTGTCTTTCTCTTTTTTCTTCTCTTCGCGTTTCGCGAGCGCTTTCTTCGACGGTTTGCCCGTCATCTTTTCGCTCGGCGCGCGTGAAGTTGGACGCAACTCATCAATCACCCTTGATTTCAGCGGTTCTTCGATGTAGCGGCCAATTTTCAGCAGCAGCAGGTGATCGTGCGCTTCGACCAGCGAGATTGCCGTCCCCTTGCGACCGGCGCGGCCCGTACGACCAATACGGTGCAGATAGGTGTCTCCGCTACGCGGCATGTCGAAGTTAATCACGTGGCTGACGTCTGGAATATCGATTCCACGCGCGGCAACGTCGGTGGCAACCAGCACGTTAACGCGACCGTCAGTAAGACGATTAATACCTTCGTTACGCTTGACTTGCGCCATCTCACCTTCGAGATAGCAGTTGTTGATCCCCGCCAGACGCAGTTTTTCAGCCAGTTCGTGCACGCGCTCACGTTTGCGGACAAATACGATGGTACGGGTGGCATCGTCTTGTTTCAGCAGGTGCTTCAGCAGTTCGAATTTGTGCTCGAAGTTATCCGCGCGGTAATACCACTGATGAATCTTCTTACGCTCGCGGGTTGATGGTGTCGCAGAGACTTCAACCGGCTCTTCCAGCAAACGCTCGGCGAAATCTTTAATCGCATCGCCTTCCAGCGTGGCGGAGAACAGCAGAGTCTGTTTGCGCCAGCGCGTTTCCCCGGCGATGTGCTCGATGTCCTGGGCAAAGCCCATATCCAGCATTCGGTCAGCTTCGTCGAGGATCAGCGTTTCCACGGCGCGGCAGTCAAAATTCTCTTCTTTAATATACTGCATCAGACGCCCGGTGGTGGCGACCACGATATCCTGGTTTTCGCTGAACACTTCGGCGTGGTTCATGTACGCTACGCCGCCGGTAATCGTCGCGATATCCAGGTGGGTGTTTTTGGCCAGTTCACGGGCATGATCGGCGACCTGCATTGCCAGTTCGCGTGTCGGCGTCAGGATCAAAATACGCGGCGGACCGGATTTTTTACGCGGAAAGTCGAGCAGGTGCTGCAACGCTGGCAGCAGATACGCCGCCGTTTTACCGGTGCCTGTCGGCGCAGAACCGAGTACGTCACGGCCTTCGAGCGCAGGCGGAATGGCGGCAGCCTGAATGGCGGTCGGGCGAGTGAAGCCTTTTTCCTGGAGGGCATCCAGCAGGCTTTCATCGAGTTCAAGTTCGGAAAAAGTCGTTACAGTCATGTTCTACCTCTGTGTGGGGCGCTGATTATAGACGTTACGGCTGCAATCTTCATCTGTTTGTATGGATATCGCTTCTCAGGTATTGTTTCCACCAGGTGCTGTTGCCGTTTTTCCTGCAAGGTTTTTAATTCATGCCTCAGTCTACATCCGTCCTTCGTCGTAATGGATTTACTTTTAAACAGTTTTTTGTCGCGCACGATCGTTGTGCGATGAAAGTCGGTACAGATGGGATTCTGTTAGGGGCATGGGCACCGGTGGCAGGTGTAAAGCGGATCCTTGATATCGGGACCGGCAGCGGCCTGTTGGCGCTGATGCTGGCGCAGCGTACCGATGAAAGCGTCACCGTTGATGCCGTGGAGCTGGATAGCGACGCCGCCGCACAGGCGAAAGAAAATGTTGCCCGATCGCCATGGGCGGATCGGGTGATCGTACAGGCCGAAGATGTTCAACTCTGGGCTGCGCGCCAGACCGTCAAATATGACCTTATCATCAGCAACCCA
The DNA here is from genome assembly GCF_041807075.1 of Citrobacter telavivensis. Taxonomy (NCBI): domain Bacteria; kingdom Pseudomonadati; phylum Pseudomonadota; class Gammaproteobacteria; order Enterobacterales; family Enterobacteriaceae; genus Citrobacter; species Citrobacter telavivensis. Next base: position 11,893 of record NZ_JBGUBF010000005.1, read on the forward strand.
CCTTATTACGAGCAGGGTGTCGAGTGTGCCACGCCGCAGCGGGAGCAGGCGCGTTATACCACGATGCTGGATCATTCCGCATTGTTAGCGACGGCGACGGGGCTTATCACGGAAGAGGGGTTCTTGTGCGTCGTGCTGCCGGAAAATATCGGCAATACCTTCACGCAGCAGGCGTTAAATATGGGCTGGCATTTACGGCTACGCACTGACGTTGCTGAAACCCAGGCGCGATTGCCGCATCGGGTGCTGCTGGCATTCTCCCCAAAGAAGGGAGAATGCTTTAGCGACAGGCTGGTGATTCGCGGGCCGGATCAACGTTACTCTGAAGGTTACACGGCGCTGACCCAGGCATTTTATCTGTTTATGTGAGCATGTAACGGTGAGAGCACTGATGGGCCTGAATCCTCGAGCAGCGCCGGGTAATCGAGCGTGTAGTGCAGACCCCGGCTCTCTTTGCGCATCATTGCACAGCGGACAATCAGTTCAGCAACCTGTACCAGGTTGCGTAGCTCCAGCAAATTATTCGAGACGCGGAAATGGGCGTAATACTCGTCGATCTCCTGCTGTAACATGGTGATACGGCGCAGGGCGCGCTCCAGGCGTTTGGTGGTGCGTACAATCCCCACATAGTCCCACATAAACAGCCGCAGCTCATGCCAGTTATGCTGGATAACGACCAGTTCGTCGGGGTTGTCCACGCGACTTTCATCCCAGGCGGGCAGGGTGTTGACGCTACGGGCATAAGGCATTCGTCTGTCGATATCTTCCGCCGCGGACCAGCCGTAGACCAGACACTCCAGCAGCGAGTTTGAGGCCATGCGGTTCGCGCCGTGCAGGCCGGTATAACTCACTTCCCCGATAGCATACAGGCCATCCACATCGGTGCGACCAAAGTCGTCAACCATCACGCCGCCGCAGGTGTAGTGTGCCGCCGGCACAATGGGCACCGGTTCTTTGGTCAGGTCGATGCCCAGCCCCAGCAGTTTTTCATAAATCATCGGGAAATGCTGACGCACGAAGGCTTCTGGTTTATGGCTGATATCGAGGAACATGCAGTCCGCGCCAAGACGTTTCATCTCATGGTCGATAGCGCGGGCGACGATATCGCGCGGCGCCAGTTCTCCTCGTGCGTCAAAGTCCGGCATAAACCGTGTGCCGTCCGGGCGTTTGAGATGGGCGCCTTCTCCGCGCAGCGCTTCGGTGAGCAGGAAATTACGTGCCTGAGGGTGATACAGCGCGGTAGGGTGGAACTGATTAAACTCGAGGTTGGCGACCCGGCATCCTGCACGCCAGGCCATTGCAATACCATCGCCGGAGGAAATGTCCGGATTCGTCGTGTATTGATACACCTTGGATGCACCGCCGGTCGCCAGCACGACGGACTTCGCGTGGCAGGTTTCCACCGCTTCTTTATTCCGGTTCCAGACCCATGCTCCGACGACGCGTCGCGTGCCGGGCAGGCCAATTTTATCGGAGATGATTAAATCGACGGCATTACTGCGTTCCAGTACCCGAATGTTCGGGTGGTTTTGCGCCTTGCTGACCAGCGTGGTTTCCACCTCTTTGCCGGTGGCGTCGGCGGCATGCAAAATGCGACGATGACTATGGCCGCCTTCACGCGTCAGATGGTAACTTTCTTCACCGTTAGGCTGGACCTGAGTATCAAACAGCACGCCCTGGTCAATCAGCCACTGTACGCAGGGGCGGGCGTTGCTGGCGACAAACTCCACCGCATGGCGATCGCAAATACCGGCGCCAGCAATGAGCGTATCTTCCACATGTGAATCAATACTGTCGGTTTCATCGAAAACGGCGGCAATCCCGCCCTGCGCATAGAAGGTGGAGCCTTCACTGACGGGGCCTTTACTCAGCACGATAACCTGGTGCTTTTCAGCCAGACGCAGCGCCAGCGAGAGTCCGGCAGCGCCGCTACCGATAATTAACACGTCACAAGAGAGATCTGGAGTGGTTTTCATGATTTTTGTTTAATTTACTAAACATTGTTTGGCCAGCATAGCACCACAATTGGCGATTCAGCACGTTTTATTTTCAGTTGTGTTGTAATGGCTAAACAAAAAAGCGCGATGTAAACGGATATCTGCCAGGTAACTCATTTTGCGTGGCAGGCCGTAAGCTCCAGATTAGATGATGAAATAAAGTGGCCATTGGGTTACTCTGCTCGCGGTTTATGGGCATTTCTAAACAATATACCCTTCATACTTCAGGTTGCATGTGCGTTGGCTTTCCTCGCTTACCCAGTCACGTACTGGAGTACGCTCCCGGGGATTCACTGCGTCGCCCCTTTCCGCAACTCGAATTATTTAGGGTATTGTGCGTTGTTCGGACTCTGTAGACTTATAATGAGAGATAATGACCGTCTACAACATGACAAACAAAAAACAGATGCGTAACGGAACTTTACAAAAACGAGACACTCTAACCTGTTGCTTGCTCATAGTGCAGCTAATGGAGTGGCGTTTCGCGAACGCGTGGAAATTTGGTTTGGGGAGACTTTACCTCGGATGAGCGAGCAGTTAACGGACCAGGTCCTGGTTGAACGGGTCCAGAAGGGAGATCAGAAAGCCTTCAATTTACTGGTAGTACGCTACCAGCATAAAGTGGCGAGTCTGGTTTCCCGCTATGTACCGTCGGGCGATGTTCCCGATGTGGTGCAAGAATCATTTATTAAAGCCTATCGTGCGCTGGATTCGTTCCGGGGAGATAGTGCTTTTTATACCTGGCTGTATCGCATTGCGGTGAATACAGCGAAGAATTACCTGGTGGCTCAGGGGCGTCGTCCGCCATCAAGCGATGTTGATGCGATTGAAGCAGAAAACTTCGAAAGTGGCGGTGCGCTGAAAGAAATTTCGAACCCTGAGAACTTAATGTTGTCAGAAGAACTGAGACAGATAGTTTTCCGAACTATTGAGTCCCTCCCGGAAGATTTACGCATGGCAATAACCTTGCGGGAGCTGGATGGCCTGAGCTATGAAGAGATAGCCGCTATCATGGATTGTCCGGTGGGTACGGTGCGTTCACGTATCTTCCGAGCGCGGGAAGCTATTGATAATAAAGTTCAACCGCTTATCAGGCGTTGACGATAGCGGGATACTGGAAAAGGTATTAGGCATGCAGAAAGAAAAACTTTCCGCTTTAATGGATGGCGAGACGCTGGATAGTGAGTTGCTTAATGAACTGGCTCACGACCCGGATATGCAAAAAACCTGGGAAGGCTATCACCTGATCCGTGATTCAATGCGGGGTGATACACCTGAGGTTCTTCATTTCGATATTTCCGCTCGCGTAATGGCCGCTATTGAAGATGAGCCGGTACGCCAGACGGTGCCATTCATTCCAGAGGCCCAGCCTGCGCCGCAGCAATGGCAGAAAATGCCGTTCTGGAAAAAAATGCGTCCGTGGGCCGCGCAACTTACCCAAATGGGTGTTGCCGCGTGCGTATCGCTTGCAGTTATCGTTGGTGTCCAGCACTATAATGGACAATCTGAAACGTCCCAGCAGCCTGAAACACCGGTCTTCAATACTTTGCCGATGATGGGTAAAGCCAGCCCGGTAAGCCTGGGAGTACCTTCTGATGCGACCGCAAACGGTGGGCAACAGCAGCAGGTACAGGAGCAGCGTCGTCGGATCAACGCTATGTTGCAGGATTACGAACTGCAACGCCGACTGCACTCCGAACAGCTTCAGTTTGAGCAGGCACAGACACAGCAAGCCGCTGTTCAGGTGCCAGGAATTCAAACTCTAGGAACGCAATCGCAGTAATGAAGCAACTTTGGTTTGCCATGTCACTTGTGACGGGTAGCCTGTTCTTCTCTGTCAACGCCTCGGCCAACACTGCGTCCGGGGCGTTGTTGCAGCAGATGAACGTGGCCAGCCAGTCACTCAATTACGAGCTGTCATTCGTCAGCATTACGAAACAAGGCGTTGAGTCTCTGCGCTATCGCCATGCACGCCTGGAAAATCGTCCGCTTGCGCAACTGCTGCAAATGGATGGTCCGCGTCGTGAAGTGGTCCAGCGTGGGAATGAAATCAGCTATTTCGAGCCTGGACTCGAACCGTTCACCCTGAACGGTGACTACATCGTCGACTCCCTGCCATCGCTTATCTATACCGATTTCAAACGTCTCGCCCCCTACTATGATTTCATTGCGGTGGGCCGTACCCGTATTGCCGATCACCTGTGCGAAGTGATTCGCGTGGTGGCGCGTGATGGTACGCGTTACAGCTATATCGTCTGGATGGATACTGAAACGAAGCTGCCAATGCGGGTTGATCTTCTCGATCGCGATGGCGAAACGTTAGAGCAGTTCCGGGTGATCGCCTTCACCGTGAATCAGGATGTGGGTAGCAGCATGCAGACGCTGGCGAAAGCCAGTTTGCCGCCGCTGCTTTCCGTTCCGGCGGGTGAAAAAGCGAAATTCAACTGGAATCCAACCTGGCTTCCGAAAGGGTTTAGCGAGGTGTCCAGCGGCCGCAGACCGTTGCCAACGATGGACAATATGCCGATTGAATCGCGTCTCTACTCTGACGGTCTGTTTAGCTTTTCGGTTAACGTAAACCGGGCGACTCAGGCCAGCACCGATCAGATGCTGCGCACCGGACGCAGAACGGTCAGCACCAGCGTACGCGACAACGTGGAAATCACCATTGTGGGTGAATTGCCGCCGCAGACTGCGAAGCGTATTGCCGACACCATTAAGTTTGGAGCCTCACAATGATTAAAGAGTGGGCTACCGTGGTTTCATGGCAAAACGGCGAAGCGCTGGTGAGTTGCGATGTGAAAGCGTCCTGTAGCAGTTGTGCTTCGCGCGCCGGTTGCGGCACCCGTGTGCTGAACAAACTGGGGCCGCAAACCACGCATACCATTGTCGTGGCGAGCGATGTGCCGTTAGAGCCGGGCCAGAAAGTGGAACTGGGGATTGCCGAAGGCAGCCTGTTAGGTTCCGCCATGCTGGTTTATCTGTCGCCGCTGGTGGGGTTATTTCTCATCGCATCGCTTTTTCAGGTGCTGTTTGGCTCTGATCTTGCGGCGTTAAGCGGCGCGATACTCGGTGGCGTCGGCGGATTCCTGATTGCCCGCGGTTATTCCCGCAAACTTGCCGCACGCGAAGCCTGGCAGCCCATTATTCTTAATGTTGCTCTCCCGCCCGACATGATTCGCGTTGAAACACCCTCTGCCGAAACGACCCCATGATATTCTTGCCGGATGGCGGCTTCGCCTTATCCGGCCTGCTAACGATCGGCAAGCCCAGTAGGCCCGATAAGCTTGCGCCATCGGGCATCATGCTTCTTTTACGATGTTTTACATCAGAAAAGCGATGCCGTTTCCAGTTCCCGCTATCCTGACTCTACGAACATTTCCTCGCCTTCGCGTTGTAGTGTAGAATGCGGCGTTTCAGTTAAACAGACGTTAAGCTCAGAACAGCGACTTCTCAAAGCCTGTCCAACCAGGCGTAAGGCACAATAATTACACTATATGAAGAACATACGTAACTTTTCGATCATTGCTCACATCGACCACGGTAAATCGACGCTGTCTGACCGTATTATCCAGATCTGCGGTGGCCTGTCTGACCGTGAAATGGAAGCGCAGGTTCTCGACTCGATGGATCTTGAGCGTGAGCGCGGTATTACTATCAAAGCGCAGAGCGTAACGCTCGATTTCAAATCCGCTGATGGTGAAACTTACCAGCTTAACTTCATTGACACCCCAGGCCACGTTGACTTCTCGTATGAAGTTTCCCGTTCGCTTGCTGCCTGCGAAGGCGCACTGCTGGTGGTGGATGCCGGACAGGGCGTAGAAGCGCAAACCCTGGCAAACTGCTATACCGCGATGGAAATGGATCTCGAAGTGGTGCCAGTCCTCAACAAAATTGACCTGCCAGCCGCCGATCCCGAGCGTGTCGCCGAAGAGATTGAAGATATCGTCGGTATTGATGCGACCGATGCCGTGCGCTGCTCGGCGAAAACCGGTGTGGGCGTGACCGACGTACTGGAACGTCTGGTGCGTGATATTCCGCCGCCGGAAGGCGATCCGGATGGCCCGTTACAGGCGCTGATCATCGACTCCTGGTTTGATAACTATCTCGGCGTTGTTTCGCTGGTGCGTATTAAAAACGGCACCCTGCGCAAAGGCGATAAAATTAAAGTGATGAGCACCGGTCAGACCTATAACGCGGACCGTCTGGGGATCTTCACGCCAAAACAGGTTGATCGTACCGAACTGAAATGCGGCGAGGTAGGCTGGCTGGTGTGCGCCATCAAAGACATTCTCGGCGCACCGGTTGGCGATACCCTGACGCAGGCGCGTAACCCGGCAGAAAAAGCGCTGCCAGGCTTCAAAAAGGTAAAACCGCAGGTTTACGCGGGTCTGTTCCCGGTCAGCTCCGATGACTACGAGAACTTCCGCGATGCGCTTGGCAAACTGAGCCTCAACGACGCCTCCCTGTTCTATGAACCAGAAAGTTCTACCGCGCTGGGCTTCGGCTTCCGCTGTGGCTTCCTCGGCCTGTTGCACATGGAGATCATTCAGGAACGTCTGGAACGTGAATACGATCTGGACCTGATCACCACCGCGCCGACCGTAGTGTATGAAGTCGAAACCACGGCGAAAGAGACAATCTACGTCGACAGTCCGTCCAAGCTGCCACCGTTGAACAACATCTACGAACTGCGCGAGCCGATTGCGGAATGTCATATGCTGCTGCCTCAGGCTTACCTCGGTAACGTCATTACCCTGTGCATTGAGAAACGCGGCGTACAGACCAACATGGTTTACCACGGTAACCAGGTGGCGCTGACCTATGAAATTCCGATGGCTGAAGTGGTACTCGACTTCTTCGATCGTCTGAAATCCACCTCGCGCGGTTATGCATCGCTGGATTACAACTTCAAACGCTTCCAGGCCTCCGACATGGTGCGTGTTGATGTCTTGATCAACAACGAACGTGTCGATGCGCTGGCGCTGATCACACACCGTGATAACTCGCAAAGTCGTGGTCGCGAACTGGTGGAGAAGATGAAAGAACTGATCCCACGTCAGCAGTTCGATATCGCGATTCAGGCAGCTATTGGTACGCACATTATTGCGCGTTCTACCGTGAAACAGTTGCGTAAAAACGTTCTGGCAAAATGCTATGGCGGTGATATCAGCCGTAAGAAAAAGCTGTTGCAGAAACAGAAAGAAGGTAAGAAGCGTATGAAGCAGATCGGTAACGTCGAACTGCCTCAGGAAGCGTTCCTCGCCATTCTGCATGTCGGCAAAGACAGCAAATAATCCTTAAGGAGTTGGCATGGCGAATATGTTTGCCCTGATTCTGGTGATTGCCACATTGGTCACGGGCATGTTGTGGTGCGTGGATAAATTTATCTTCGCGCCAAAACGTCGGGAGCGTCAGGCGGCAGCGCAGGCTGCTGCCGGAGATTCACTGGATAAAGCAACGCTGAAGAAAGTGTCGCCGAAGCCTGGCTGGCTGGAAACCGGTGCCTCGGTTTTTCCGGTGCTGGCTATCGTGCTGGTCGTGCGTTCGTTTATCTATGAACCTTTCCAGATCCCGTCGGGTTCGATGATGCCGACACTGTTGATCGGTGATTTTATCCTGGTGGAGAAATTCGCCTACGGTATTAAAGATCCGATTTACCAGAAAACGCTGATCGAAACGGGTCATCCACAACGTGGCGATATCGTGGTCTTTAAATACCCGGAAGATCCGCGTCTGGATTACATCAAGCGGGCAGTCGGTTTACCCGGCGATAAAGTAACCTATGATCCGGTCGCGAAAGAAGTGACTATTCAACCGGGTTGCCGTTCGGGCCAGGCGTGTGAAAACGCGTTACCTGTCACCTATAGCGACGTTCAGCCGAGCGATTTTGTGCAGACGTTTGCACGTCGTAACGGTGGAGAGGCCACCAGTGGTTTCTTCGAGATCCCTCTGAGCGAAACGAAAGAGAACGGTATTCGTCTGTCTGAGCGTAAAGAGACGCTGGGCGACGTGACGCACCGCATTCTGACCGTGCCGATTGCTCAGGATCAGGTGGGGATGTATTACCAGCAGTCTGGGCAGCCACTGGCGACCTGGATTGTGCCGCCGGGCCAGTATTTCATGATGGGTGACAACCGCGATAACAGCGCAGACAGCCGTTACTGGGGCTTTGTCCCTGAAGCGAATCTGGTTGGCAAAGCCACTGCCATCTGGATGAGTTTCGACAAACAAGAAGGCGAATGGCCTACTGGCGTTCGTTTAAGCCGCATTGGTGGTATTCACTAATTGCTGCGATTCGTTCACGTTGCCATCGTTATGACGGCAACGTGAATTATTTCTTCGATAAATCCGTCCAGGCTAACGACATCCCTTGTCGTTGTGTATAGAATATTCCCCCGAAGTTTCAGGTTGGCGCCTCCTGGTCGCCACGGCACACGAAACAGCGTTGGTCCCCCTATATGAGCGATATAAGCTGCTTAGCGCGGCTGATAGAATGCTACGTATATCAGGTCTGTTTCGTGTGCTGAATTGTTGACGCATTTATTTATTGGTATCGCATGAACCCCATCGTAATTAATCGGCTTCAACGGAAGCTGGGCTACACTTTTACTCATCAGGAGCTGTTGCAGCAGGCATTAACCCACCGCAGTGCCAGCAGCAAACATAACGAGCGTTTAGAATTTCTTGGCGACTCAATTTTAAGTTTTGTGATTGCGAATGCGCTTTATCACCGCTTCCCGCGTGTGGACGAAGGTGATATGAGTCGTATGCGCGCGACGCTGGTGCGCGGTAATACGCTGGCTGAATTGGCCCGTGAGTTCGATCTGGGCGAGTGTTTGCGCTTAGGGCCGGGCGAACTGAAAAGCGGCGGATTCCGTCGCGAATCGATTCTGGCCGATACCGTCGAAGCGCTGATTGGCGGGGTCTTCCTCGACAGTGATATTCAGACCGTCGAAAAGCTGATCCTCAACTGGTATCAGACTCGTCTGGACGAAATCAGCCCAGGCGATAAGCAAAAAGATCCGAAAACGCGTTTGCAGGAATATTTGCAGGGTCGCCATCTGCCGCTGCCGTCATATCTGGTGGTGCAGGTGCGTGGTGAAGCGCACGATCAGGAATTTACTATCCACTGCCAGGTTAGCGGCCTGAGTGAACCGGTGGTTGGCACAGGTTCAAGCCGTCGCAAGGCGGAACAGGCTGCCGCCGAACAGGCGTTGAAAAAACTGGAGCTGGAATGAGCGACGAAAAAACTTACTGCGGATTTATTGCCATCGTTGGACGTCCGAACGTTGGCAAATCCACGCTGTTGAACAACCTGCTCGGGCAGAAGATTTCGATCACCTCCCGTAAAGCGCAGACCACGCGTCACCGCATTGTCGGGATCCATACCGAAGGGGCATGGCAGGCGATTTACGTCGATACCCCGGGCCTGCACATGGAAGAAAAACGCGCGATTAACCGTCTGATGAACAAGGCCGCCAGCAGCTCCATTGGTGATGTTGAACTGGTGATCTTTGTGGTGGAAGGCACTCGCTGGACACCGGACGACGAGATGGTGCTCAACAAACTGCGTGACGGTAAAGCGCCGGTGATTCTGGCCGTCAACAAAGTGGATAACGTGCAGGATAAAGCCGATCTGCTGCCGCACCTGCAGTTCCTGGCAAGTCAGATGGACTTCCTCGACATCGTGCCAATCTCTGCGGAAACCGGGATGAATGTCGACACCGTTGCGGGCATCGTGCGTAAGCATCTGCCGGAAGCGGAGCATCACTTCCCGGAAGATTACATCACCGATCGTTCACAGCGCTTTATGGCTTCTGAAATCATCCGTGAAAAGCTGATGCGTTTCCTGGGCGCTGAGCTGCCGTACTCGGTGACCGTGGAAATCGAACGTTTTGTGACTAACGAACGCGGCGGTTACGATATCAACGGGCTGATCCTCGTCGAGCGCGAAGGGCAGAAGAAGATGGTCATTGGCAACAAAGGGGCCAAAATCAAGACCATTGGTATTGAAGCGCGTAAAGACATGCAGGAAATGTTTGAAGCCCCGGTTCACCTTGAACTGTGGGTGAAAGTGAAATCCGGCTGGGCCGATGACGAACGCGCGCTGCGCAGTCTCGGTTACGTCGACGATCTCTAAACCTGCGCTCTGAACAGGCGACGAGCATGATGGAGGGCTGGCAGCGCGCATTTGTCCTGCATAGCCGTCCCTGGAGCGAAACCAGTCTGATGCTGGACGTCTTCACGGAAGAGTCGGGTCGCGTGCGCCTTGTTGCCAAAGGCGCTCGTTCTAAACGCTCTAATCTGAAGGGTGCACTCCAGCCTTTTACCCCCCTGTTAGTCCGCTTTGGTGGACGTGGCGAAGTCAAAACGCTGCGTAGCGCGGAAGCCGTTTCTCTGGCGCTTCCTCTGAGTGGTATCACGTTGTACAGCGGTCTGTACGTCAATGAGCTGCTCGCCCGCGTGCTGGAGCACGAGACCCGCTTTTCTGAACTCTTTTTCGATTACCTGCACTGCATACAGGCACTGGCGGGGGCAACGGGAACGCCGGAGCCTGTGCTGCGCCGTTTTGAACTGGCGTTGCTCGGTCATCTCGGTTATGGGGTCGATTTCCTGCACTGTGCGGGCAGCGGTGAGCCGGTGGATGACGCCATGACCTACCGCTACCGCGAGGAGAAAGGCTTTATCGCCAGTGTCGTGATCGACAACAGTACCTTTACCGGACGCCATCTGCGGGCGCTGGCAGAACGCGAATTTCCGGATATCGATACGCTGCGCGCGGCGAAACGCTTTACCCGCATAGCGCTGAAGCCGTATCTTGGTGGTAAGCCCTTAAAGAGCCGCGAATTATTCCGGCAGTTCATGCCGAAGCGAACATAAAATCACGAGGATTGTCATGGCTGAATTACTGTTAGGCGTCAACATTGACCACATTGCCACGTTACGTAATGCGCGCGGTACCGCGTATCCGGATCCGGTTCAGGCGGCATTCATTGCCGAGCAGGCGGGTGCTGATGGCATCACCGTCCATTTACGCGAAGATCGCCGCCACATTACCGACCGCGATGTCCGCATTCTGCGCCAGACGCTGGACACGCGTATGAATCTGGAAATGGCGGTGACGGAAGAGATGCTGGCGATTGCCGTTGAAACCAAACCGCATTTCTGTTGCCTGGTGCCGGAAAAGCGCCAGGAAGTGACCACTGAAGGCGGTCTGGACGTAGCCGGGCAGCGCGACAAAATGCGTGATGCCTGCAAACGTCTGGCTGACGCCGGGATCCTTGTCTCGTTGTTCATTGATGCGGATGACGTGCAAATCAAAGCGGCTGCAGATGTCGGCGCGCCATACATTGAAATTCATACCGGCTGCTACGCGGATGCGAAAACCGATGCAGAACAGGCGCAAGAGCTGGCGCGCATCGCGAAAGCCGCGACCTTCGCCGCGAGTCTGGGGCTGAAGGTCAATGCGGGGCACGGTCTGACCTATCACAACGTCAAAGCTATCGCCGCACTGCCGGAAATGCACGAGCTGAATATCGGCCATGCGATTATTGGTCGCGCGGTAATGAGCGGATTGCGTGAAGCCGTAGGGGAAATGAAGCGTCTGATGCTGGAAGCGCGCGGCTAATGGCCATTCTTGGATTAGGCACCGATATCGTGGAGATCGCTCGCATAGAAGCGGTGATCTCCCGCTCCGGTGATCGGCTTGCCAGACGGGTGCTCAGCGATAACGAATGGGCTATCTGGGAAACGCACCAGCAGCCGGTGCGTTTTCTGGCTAAACGCTTTGCCGTCAAAGAGGCCGCCGCGAAAGCCTTTGGTACCGGTATCCGCAATGGGCTGGCGTTTAATCAGTTTGAAGTGTTTAACGATGCGCTCGGTAAACCGCGCCTGCGGTTATGGGGAGAGGCGCTCGCGCTGGCGGAGAAACTGGGCGTTGCGCATATGCACGTGACGCTGGCCGATGAACGTCACTATGCCTGCGCCACGGTCATTATCGAAAGTTAGATTTTATCGGCGTGGTGCATCTGGACGAACTTGTCCCAGAGTTGTTCTTCCGTTTCGATATGTGCCGGATCTTTAAGGATCGTGTTGGGGATTGGGCACACCTTCTGGCAGGTGGGCGTGTCGTAATGACCGACGCACTCGGTGCACTTGTCGCTGTTAATCTCATAGATGCTGTCGCCCATCGAAATGGCCTCATTCGGGCATTCGGGTTCGCACATATCGCAATTGATGCATTTTTTTGTGATTAACAGGGCCATCAGGAAACTCTCAAAACAACACAAACCGGGCGGGCATTATACGCGCATTCTTTGCTCAGACCAGTTTTTTTACCAGCGCCTCACTGTGGCGAATACGTCCCGGTGCGTGCTCCAGATCCTGCTGTACCAGCGCCATAAAAAGCAGGTCGGTGAGCATCATTTGCGCGTGGGTTGATGAGATAGCCGCACTGCGGGTGGCCTGTTCTTCCGCGATGGTATACAGACAGTGGCTGGCGCGCTGCTGGAGCGCATTGGGCGTGAACCCGGTGATCGCCAGGATCTGCCCCCCGACGCGCAGGGTTTCCTCTGCTGCCAGATTCAGTTCCCGACGTTCCCCGCTGTAGGAAATCGCCACCAGCAGAGAGTCTGGCGTCAGCGCCTGAACCGTGGCCAGCAGCGCATGCATATCGCGCTCAACAATGGCGTTCAGACCAATCTTCATCAGTTTCCAGGCAAAATTCTGCGCCACCAGGCCGGATGCGCCAATGCCGGTTAACACTATCCGGCGGGCGTTGCGCAGCATCGTTACGCTTTCGGTCAACTTCTCTTCGTCGTTGACATCCAGCGTGGCATGCATCGCCGCCACGTTCTCTTTGATCAGTTTTTCACCGACCAGACGCAGGGGATCGTCGCCGCGGATTTGGTTATGCACCGGCACGGAATGCGGGTTCGGGTTGCTAACCAGCGCTTCGCTGATCGCCAGTTTCAGCGCCGGGAACCCCTTATAGCCGAGCTTTTGCGCGAACTTCACCACGCTCGACTGGCTGACGCCCGCTTCGGCTGCCAGCTGCTGTGAACTGAGGTGTCGGGCGGCATCGGGTTGGATCAGAAGATAGTCCGCGAGTTTTTTATCGCTTTGCGCAAACCCCGGGTAGCGCTGGCGGATGCGAATCAAACAGTTCATGGTCTCTCCTGGCGAAAACGTGATGGCGGCAACAAAATGAAATTTCACTCGCCTGTACGAATATTATATTCCATTATTGGTCGATAATATGAATTAAAAATTCCTGAGGAGCAAACATGAATCTCGGCGCTTTAGTGTCAGAAACCCGTAATCCGCAAACAATGGACCTCGACGCGCTGTCGACGCTGGAGCTGGTTCACCGTTTTAATCAACAGGATACGCTGGTAGCGGAAGCAGTAAAAGCAACATTGCCCGATGTTGCGAGCGCCGTCGATGCAGCGGCTGAAGCGTTAAAATCCGGTGGCCGGATTATCTACATGGGTGCGGGGACCAGCGGCCGACTCGGCGTGCTGGATGCGTCTGAATGCCCACCCACGTTTGGCGTTCCTCACGGTCTGGTGGTGGGGCTGATTGCCGGTGGTCCGGGGGCCTTACTGAAAGCGGTTGAAGGGGCAGAAGACAATGCGCAGCTCGGTGAAGACGATCTGATTGCCCTGAACCTCGCGCCGCAGGATCTGGTGGTTGGACTGGCGGCCTCAGGGCGTACGCCGTATGTCATCGGCGGACTGAAATATGCCCGCAAAACGGGCTGTACCACGGTCGCTATCTCCTGTAATCCCGACTCTCCTATTGCCCGGGAAGCCGACATCGCGATTTCTCCTGTGGTAGGGCCGGAAGCATTGACAGGCTCAACGCGGTTGAAATCCGGCACCGCGCAAAAGCTGGTGCTCAATATGATCTCCACCGGGGCGATGGTGAAGTTTGGCAAGGTTTACCAGAACCTGATGGTGGATATGAAGGCCACCAATATCAAGCTGATGGACCGCGCATGCCGGATGGTGGTTGAAGCCACTGGCATTGCGCGGGCAGAGGCACAAACGTTGCTGAAGCAGACCGATTTTGATGTGAAACCGGCCATTCTCATGGCGCTGAGCGGCCTTAACGCCGATGCGGCGCGAGAAAAACTGGCCACCCATCAGGGATTTTTACGGGCTGCGTTAGCAGACTCATCGAGGTAACTATGGATAAGACGGCGACCCTTGCCAGCGACATTCTGCTGGGGATAGGCGGAGAACAAAACATTCTGCGTCTGGAAAATTGCATGACGCGCGTCAGGGTGGAGGTGAAGGACGATGCGGTGTTGGATATCCCGCGTCTGAAACAGCTACCCGGCGTCAGTGGCTACGTAAAGCAGGGGGCGCAGCATCAGCTTATCGTCGGGCCCGGCAAGGCGGCAAAGGTCGTTGATGCCATGCGTTCACTACTGACAGAAGGGGGAGCGCGCCCGGTCGGCGATGATATTGAGCGCACGAAATCGCAGGCGAAAGCGAAGTACAAAGCGCCCATGAGCGATGCGCTACGCAAACTGGCGAACGTTTTTATTCCCCTGATCCCGGCGTTTATCGCTTCCGGTTTAATCACCGGCATTATTAACATTCTCAAGCGCCCGGATATCGTCGGTGATTTCGCCACCCATTATCCCAATATGCTGGGGCTGATGGGGATCTTCGGCAGTGCGGTCTTTGCCATCATGAACATTCTGGTGGGGGTGAATACTGCCAAAGTCTTCGGCGGTTCGCTGGCGATGGGGGGCGTGATGGCGGGCATCCTGTCGAGTCCGCAACTGGCGCAAATTACCCTCTTTGGCGAAGCGTTGCAGCCAGGTCGCGGTGGGGTTATCGCCGTGCTGCTGGTGGTGGCGCTGATGTGCTGGATCGAGCGTAAGTTCCGCGAGATATTGCCCGGTTCACTGGAGCTGATCCTCAATCCGCTGCTGACGACGATCATCACCGGCACGATTGCGATTGTGGCGCTGCAACCGCTGGGCGGCTGGATTTCAGAATCGATAGCCCAAGGCGCGTCCTGGGCTATCGATCGCGGCGGCTTGCTGGGGGGCGCGGTCCTGGCGGGAACATTCCTGCCGCTGGTGCTGACGGGGCTGCATCAGGGACTGGTGCCAATTCACGTCGAGCTGGTGCAGGCTCACGGCTACAACGCGCTCTTTCCCATTCTGGCGATGGCAGGCGTCGGGCAGGTGGGGGCGGCGATTGCCGTGCTGATGAAAACCCGTAACGCGCGGCTGAAAAAAGTGATTAAGGGGGCATTACCGGTAGGATTACTCGGGATTGGCGAACCGCTGATTTTTGGCGTCACGTTACCGCTGGGCAAGCCGTTCATGGGGGCCTGCCTGGGCGGCGCGGTAGGCGGGGCGCTGATCAGCTACTGGAAGGTCGCAACCGTTATCACCTTTGGCATTTCCGGATTGCCGCTGGCGTTAACGATTGTTGCCGGAAAAGTGATGTTCTATCTGTTAGGCTATTTAGTAGCAGTCATAGCCGGGTTTTTGTTTACCTGGCTGTTAGGATTCAACGATCCCGAGGAGTAAGGTTTGACCAATCACGCGCGTCGTGTCGTTTTTTTTGATTTGGATGGTACGTTACATCAGCAGGATATGTTCGGCAGTTTCCTGCGCTATCTGTTGCGTCGCCAGCCGCTGAATGCGCTGCTCGTGCTGCCGTTGTTGCCGGTGATCGTTGGCGCATTACTGATCAAAGGGCGCGCCGCGCGCTGGCCGATGAGTCTGCTGCTGTGGGGGTGTACCTTCGGTCATCGCGAGGCTCGTTTGCAGGCCAGACAGGCCGATTTTGTCCGCTGGTTTCGACAGAACGTCACGGCGTTTCCTCAGGTGCAGGAACGTCTGACCACCTATCTGCTCAGTTCTGATGCCGATATCTGGCTCATCACCGGTTCGCCGCAGTCGCTGGTGGAACAGGTCTACATTGATACGCCGTGGCTGCCGCGCGTGAATCTGATCGCCAGTCAGATGACGCGAGGATACGGCGGTTGGGTGCTGACCCTGCGCTGTCTGGGACACGAAAAAGTGGCTCAGCTTGAACGTAAGATCGGCACGCCGCTGCGCCTTTACAGCGGCTACAGCGACAGTAATCAGGACAACCCGCTGCTCTATTTTTGTCAGCACCGCTGGCGCGTTACGCCTCGTGGAGAACTCCAGCAACTGGAATAGTTGAAATCATAGTATAATGCGCCCGCTATGATTACCGGAGTACTCCCTTTGTCAGATGTTGAATTTAGCCACGAATACTGGATGCGTCACGCGTTAACGCTGGCGAAGCGCGCCTGGGATGAACGAGAGGTCCCGGTCGGTGCCGTATTGGTGCACAACAATCGCGTGATTGGCGAGGGGTGGAACCGCCCGATTGGCCATCACGATCCCACCGCGCACGCAGAGATCATGGCGCTGCGCCAGGGCGGCCTGGTCCAGCAAAACTATCGTCTGATTGATGCGACGCTGTACGTGACCCTTGAACCGTGCGTCATGTGCGCGGGTGCGATGGTGCACAGTCGCATTCGTCACGTGGTATTCGGCGCGCGTGATGCAAAAACCGGTGCAGCCGGTTCGCTGATGGATGTCCTTCATCATCCGGGAATGAATCATCGCGTTGAGGTCACTGAGGGGATACTGCGTGAGGAGTGTGCGACGCTGCTCAGCGATTTTTTCCGCATGCGCCGTCAGGAGATCAAAGCGTTGAAGAAAGCCGCAGGTCAGTAACCATTGCGGCTCTGTTTACTTCTTCTCTTCTTTCTTCTGCGGTAAACGCAGCAGTGATGGAGAGTGCGTCAGATAGCCAGATGACGATTGCGACAGGAAGGCGACGAGTGGTCGTCGCTGTTTGCCAAAATCTGTCGGCGAAACGACCGGATACTCTTCAGCCAGTTTCATCTCTTCTGCCAGCTGCTTTTCTTTCTCCTGCAAATAGCCCAGCAGGCTTATCTGATACTTACGGATGTTCTCAACATAGGCGTAGGCTTCATGTCCGCGCGCATAGCCATAGGTCAGCTTGCTGTAATACTGTTTTTGACTGAGCATGGGCAGGCGCTGTTTGACGTCCGCCCAACTGTCCGGATTGCCCTTCGTCTTGGCCGTCAGCGCCCGCGCATCAAGCATATGCGCATAACCCATGTTGTAGGCCGCCAGCGCAAACCAGATGCGCTCGTTTTCCGGCACGGTGTCCGGCACTTTACTCATCATGTCCTGTAAATAGCGCGCCCCACCGCTGATGCTCTGCTCAGGATCGGTCCTGTCGGTCAGACCCAGACTTTGCGCGGTGTTCTTAGTGAGCATCATCATGCCGCGCACGCCGGTGGGCGATGTGGCCTGCGGATCCCAGTGTGATTCCTGCCAGGCAATTGCGGCAAGCAGCTGCCAGTCAATCTCCTGGGCGTATTTCTCAAACAGCGGTTTCAGGTCGGGGAGCATGGCGTCAACCGCGCGCAGAAAGGTGCGGGTATCGACATAGTCAAAATCATCGCCGTGCCCAAGATACTTTTCTTCGAGACGTGCCAGTGAGCCGTCTTCATTCATGCCGTTGAAGAAATCGAGCAGGGCGGCAGATAGCGAGTTGTCATTATCCAGCGGGCTAAACCAGGTCACCGGCTGTTCGTCGGTGACGTCCAGCGCAACGGCAAGTTCGGGGTGGACGCGCTGGTAAAGGCTGATGGCGACAGAGTCGGCGATGGTGTAATCCAGTTGACCGGCAATCACCGCATCAAGCAGTTCAGTTGAGCCTTTTTTCTCGTCGATCCGCCAGCTCAGTTCAGGGTATTTTGTCTGTTTCAGGGTTTGCAGATCGTTCGCCACCACATGTCCTGGGGTGATGGTGAGCTGACTTTCCGTCACGCTGCCCAACGAGCGGGGACGATACTGGCCCACTTTGTAGACCAGTTGCTGGGATACTGAATAGTAGGTTGGCCCCGGCTGATAGTTTTTCACCCGTTCGCTGTTGTAGACCAGCCCGGCCGCCAGCAGGTCGGCGTTGCCATTATCGAGGTCGTCAAACAACTGGCTGATGTTCTGGCGTACGGTAATCTTCAGCTTTACGCCCAGATAGCTGGCGAACTGCTGCGCCAGCTCATAATCGAGCCCGTACGGCTTACCGTTAAGTTTTGACCAGGTGAGCGGCGACTCAATGGTGCTCACGCGCAACTCTCCCCGCGACTGGATCGCGGCGATACGATTATCAGCTTTACCGAACCAGGGGATTGAGGGCCAGAGGGCCGCCGCCAGCAACAGCGTCAGTATGCCGATGAACAGATAATTAATCTTTAATTTTTTCAATTAGTTAATTCTCTGAACCGTGCGTTGCCTCAGGATGGGAAAAGAAATAGAAAGACCAGGATTATTCATCAATGAGCGGCATTTTGCTTAAACTTGCGCCAGTTGGCAACTAATTAGCGCTATCGATAGCATCGTATGACAACAATGCGGGGTGATTTTATTTCGACGCAAACGGTTTCGTCGGCGGCTCAGATTCTTTATAATGACGCCCGTTTCCCCACTTGGGCACACCGAAAGCTTAGAAGACGAGAGACTTATGATGGAAATTCTGCGTGGTTCGCCTGCACTGTCCGCATTCCGTATTAACAAACTGCTGGCACGTTTTCAGGCTGCCAACCTCCAGGTAAGCAATATTTACGCCGAGTACGTCCATTTCGCTGACCTGAACGCCCCGTTGAACGAGGATGAGCACGCGCAGCTTGCCCGTCTGCTGAAATACGGCCCCAGCCTGAGCAGCCACACCCCGGAAGGGAAACTGCTGCTGGTGACGCCTCGTCCTGGCACCATCTCCCCCTGGTCTTCCAAAGCGACGGACATCGCCCATAACTGCGGTCTGCAACAGATTGACCGTCTGGAACGCGGCGTCGCTTATTATGTTGAGGCCTCCACGCTGACCGCTGAACAGTGGCAGCAGGTTGCCGCTGAACTACACGATCGAATGATGGAGACGGTGTTCTCTTCATTAACCGACGCGGAAAAACTGTTTGCCCACCATCAGCCTGCGCCGGTTGCAAGCGTTGACCTGCTGGGTGAAGGCCGTCAGGCGTTGATTGACGCTAACCTGCGTCTCGGTCTGGCGCTGGCGGATGACGAAATTGATTATCTGCAGGACGCGTTTACCCGACTGGGGCGCAACCCGAACGATATTGAACTCTACATGTTTGCGCAGGCGAACTCTGAGCACTGCCGTCACAAGATTTTCAACGCTGACTGGGTTATTGATGGCAAGCAACAGCCGAAGTCGCTGTTCAAGATGATCAAAAACACCTTTGAGACCACCCCGGATCACGTGCTTTCCGCTTATAAAGACAACGCGGCGGTGATGGAAGGGTCTGAAGTGGGTCGTTACTTTGCCGACCACGCGACCGGACGCTACGACTTCCACCAGGAGCCGGCGCATATCCTGATGAAGGTGGAAACCCATAACCACCCGACGGCGATCTCCCCGTGGCCGGGGGCGGCGACCGGTTCCGGCGGCGAAATTCGTGATGAAGGGGCTACCGGACGCGGCGCGAAGCCAAAAGCGGGTCTGGTCGGTTTCTCGGTCTCTAACCTGCGTATTCCGGGTTTTGAGCAGCCGTGGGAAGAAGACTTCGGCAAGCCGGAGCGCATTGTGACCGCGCTGGATATCATGACCGAAGGCCCGCTGGGCGGCGCGGCGTTTAACAACGAATTTGGTCGTCCGGCGCTCAACGGCTATTTCCGGACTTACGAAGAAAAAGTGAACAGCCACAATGGCGAAGAGCTGCGCGGTTATCATAAGCCGATCATGCTGGCGGGTGGGATCGGTAATATCCGCGCCGATCACGTGCAGAAAGGCGAAATAGTCGTTGGGGCGAAGCTGATTGTCCTCGGCGGCCCGGCGATGAACATCGGCCTGGGCGGCGGCGCGGCGTCCTCCATGGCGTCCGGCCAGTCTGACGCGGATCTCGATTTTGCCTCCGTCCAGCGTGATAACCCGGAGATGGAACGCCGCTGTCAGGAGGTTATCGACCGCTGCTGGCAGTTGGGCGACGCCAACCCGATCCTGTTTATCCACGACGTCGGCGCGGGCGGTCTGTCGAACGCCATGCCTGAACTGGTCAGCGACGGCGGACGCGGCGGTAAATTTGAACTGCGTGACATCCTCAGCGATGAACCAGGAATGAGCCCGCTGGAGATCTGGTGCAACGAGTCCCAGGAACGTTATGTGCTGGCCGTTGCGGCGGATCAACTGCCGTTATTTGACGAGCTGTGCAAGCGCGAGCGCGCGCCGTATGCGGTGATTGGCGAGGCGACCGAAGAGCTGCATCTGTCGTTAAACGACCGTCACTTCGACAATCAGCCTATCGACCTGCCGCTTGACGTACTGCTCGGCAAAACGCCGAAGATGACCCGCGACGTCCAGACGCTGAAGGCGAAAGGCGAGGCGCTGAACCGCGCGGACATCACCATCGCGGATGCCGTAAAACGCGTTCTGCATCTGCCGACGGTGGCGGAAAAAACCTTCCTGGTGACCATTGGCGACCGTACCGTGACCGGGATGGTATCCCGCGATCAGATGGTCGGTCCGTGGCAGGTGCCGGTGGCTAACTGCGCGGTGACCACCGCCAGCCTCGACAGCTACTACGGCGAAGCGATGTCGATCGGTGAACGTGCGCCGGTAGCACTGCTCGACTTCTCCGCCTCTGCCCGTCTGGCGGTCGGCGAAGCGCTGACCAACATTGCGGCAACGCAGATTGGCGATATCAAACGCATTAAGCTTTCCGCCAACTGGATGGCCGCAGCCGGTCACCCGGGGGAAGATGCGGGTCTGTATGAAGCGGTGAAAGCGGTCGGTGAAGAACTCTGCCCGGCGCTGGGTCTGACCATTCCGGTGGGCAAAGACTCCATGTCGATGAAAACCCGCTGGCAGGAAGGCAACGAACAGCGCGAAATGACCTCGCCGCTGTCGCTGGTGATTTCCGCTTTTGCCCGCGTGGAAGATGTACGCCATACCATCACCCCGCAGCTTTCGACCGAAGACAACGCGCTGCTGCTGATCGACCTGGGTCGTGGCCACAATGCGCTGGGTGCCACAGCGCTGGCGCAGGTCTATCGTCAGCTTGGCGATACACCGGCAGACGTGCGCGATGTCGCGCAACTGAAAGGCTTCTACGACGCAATGCAGGCGCTGGTGGCGCAACGTAAACTGCTGGCCTATCACGACCGCTCCGACGGCGGCCTGCTGGTGACTCTGGCTGAAATGGCCTTTACCGGTCACTGTGGTATTCAGGCGGATATCGCGGCCCTGGGTGACGATCGTCTGGCGGCGCTGTTTAACGAAGAACTGGGCGCGGTTATTCAGGTTCGCACAGGGGATCGCGAGGCGGTGGAAGCGCTGCTGGCGCAACACGGTCTTGGCGATTGCGTCCATTACCTGGGGCAGGCCGTCGAGGGCGACCGTTTTGTTATCGAAGCCAACGGTCAGGTCGTCTTCAGCGAAAGCCGCACCACACTGCGAATCTGGTGGGCAGAAACCACCTGGCAGATGCAGCGTCTGCGTGATAACCCGGAGTGTGCCGATCAGGAGCACGACGCCAAAACCAACGATGCCGATCCGGGCCTCAGCGTGGAGCTGACGTTTGATATCAATGAAGATATCGCCGCGCCTTACATTGCGACCGGTGCACGTCCGAAAGTGGCGGTGCTGCGTGAGCAGGGGGTGAACTCCCACGTAGAAATGGCCGCGGCGTTCCAGCGTGCCGGTTTTGACGCGATTGACGTACACATGAGCGATCTGCTCGGTGGCCGTACCGGTCTGGGTAACTTCCAGGCGCTGGTGGCCTGCGGCGGTTTCTCTTATGGTGACGTGCTGGGCGCGGGTGAGGGCTGGGCGAAATCTATTCTGTTCAACAACCGCGTGCGCGATGAGTTTGAAACCTTCTTCCATCGCCCACAAACGCTGGCGCTGGGGGTGTGCAACGGCTGCCAGATGATGTCGAACTTGCGCGAGCTGATCCCTGGCAGCGACCTGTGGCCGCGTTTTGTGCGTAACCATTCGGATCGCTTTGAAGCCCGCTTCAGCCTGGTCGAAGTGACCCAGAGCCCGTCTCTGCTGTTGCAGGGAATGGTCGGGTCAATGATGCCTATCGCCGTCTCGCACGGGGAAGGGCGTGTTGAAGTTCGCGACGCTGCTCATCTGGCGGCACTGGAAAGCAAAGGCCTGGTCGCGCTGCGCTTCGTCGATAACTTCGGCAACGTCACGGAAACTTACCCGGCTAACCCGAACGGTTCGCCAAACGGCATTACCGCGGTGACCACCGAAAATGGTCGCGTGACCATCATGATGCCGCACCCGGAACGCGTGTTCCGTACCGTCAGTAACTCATGGCACCCGGAAAACTGGGGTGAAGACGGTCCGTGGATGCGTATCTTCCGCAATGCGCGCCAGCAGTTGGGGTAAGGTACTCGTCATGATCAAAGCCCGGTGGACGTTACCGGGCTTTTTTTATGGCAGGTGCAGGTTCTTTTTTGATTTCCTGTACGTACAATAACTTCCCCGCGTAAGCCCGTCACGGTCAGTCAGGATGAGGGCCGAAGGTGCTGTGCCGTCATGTCGTGTGTCTCGCGTATCTTTATAATCACGGTCGTTAATTAAGCCTGTCGGGAATTCACGACAAACATGCGTCAGGAGTGTCTCCAAAAAGAGACATTTAACTTATTGATTTATATATGGCTAAGTGTATTGCGTTTAAGGTGTTGCTAATTGACGACGGTTTGGTTGAAAAATGCTCACTTTATTAATGATGTGAATGTCATTTAAAGTTCAATAAATTCATTGTGTTAAATAATTGTTTTGAATATTGGCACAGTTACTGCATAATAGTAACCAGTGGCTCATTCACCTTCTTATGTCAGCCCCTTCGGGACGTGCTACATAAACTTCGAATGACGCACAACAAGGTGCCTGCCGTCCAACTTCTGATAATAGCTTGGCTTTATCAACCATCGGGCGAAACGTCGAGTTAGGCACCGCCTTATTCCATAACAAAGCCGGGTTCAGCCCGGCTTTGTTGTATCTGGCGTTCCCCTCAGTTAGCATCGTCCTATTCATCTCTTGTGAGAGTAACGCATTGAAGCGCTGGTCTGTTTTCCCCCGGTCATTACGCCAACTGGTGACGCTGGCATTTCTGCTGATCCTGTTACCACTGCTGGTCCTCGCCTGGCAGGCGTGGCAAAGTCTGAACGCACTCAGCGCCCAGGCGGCGCTGACGAACCGTACCACGCTTATTGACGCGCGCCGCAGCGAGGCGATGACCAATGCCGCGCTGGAGATGGAGCGCAGCTACCGCCAGTATTGCGTCCTTGACGATCCGACGCTGGCGAAGGTGTATCAGAGCCAGCGCAAACGCTACAGTGAAATGCTGGATGCTCATGCGGGCGTTCTGCCGGATGATAAGCTGTATCAGGCGTTGCGGCAGGATCTCAACGGTCTGGCACAACTGCAATGCCGTAACAGTGGACCCGATACCGCCGCCGCCGCACGGCTGGAAGCGTTTGCCAACGCCAATACTGAAATGGTGCAAGCGACGCGTACCGTGGTTTTTTCGCGCGGGCAGCAGTTGCAGCAGGAGATTGCCGAACGCGGGCAGTTCTTCGGCTGGCAGGCTCTGGTGCTGTTTCTGGTGAGCCTGGCGATGGTGCTGTTGTTCACGCGAATGATTATCGGGCCGGTAAAGGGGATCGAGCGGATGATCAATCGGCTGGGGGAAGGGCGATCGCTGGGCAATACCGTCACTTTTGCCGGGCCGCGCGAACTGCGTTCCGTTGGGCAACGGATCATCTGGCTGAGCGAGCGCCTTTCCTGGCTGGAATCCCAGCGCCATCAATTTTTGCGTCATCTCTCCCATGAGCTGAAAACCCCCCTGGCCAGTATGCGTGAAGGTACCGAACTGCTGGCGGATCAGGTGGTGGGGCCGCTGACGCCGGAACAAAAAGAAGTGGTTGGCATTCTTGATGACAGCAGCCGCAATCTGCAAAAATTGATTGAGCAACTGCTTGATTACAACCGCAAACTGGCTGACAGCGCCATTGAAATGGAAAGCGTGGAGATTGAACCGCTGGTGGATAT
The DNA here is from genome assembly GCF_041807075.1 of Citrobacter telavivensis. NCBI lineage: Bacteria > Pseudomonadati > Pseudomonadota > Gammaproteobacteria > Enterobacterales > Enterobacteriaceae > Citrobacter > Citrobacter telavivensis. The sequence goes on from NZ_JBGUBF010000005.1 coordinate 36,011, forward strand.
GGTGGTTTCCGCTCATAGTCTACCGGCCCGCGCTAAAATGATGCATACCGACATTGAACTGGCGGCGGAACGCTGTCTTGCCGAGCCGATGTTACTGATGAGCGTACTGGACAATCTTTATTCCAATGCGGTGCACTACGGGGCTGAATCCGGTAACATTCGTATTCGCAGCCGCTTACAGGGGACAACGGTATATATCGATGTTATCAATACCGGAACGCCCATCCCTGAAGCGGAAAGAACCATGATTTTCGAACCTTTTTTCCAGGGAAGTCATCAACGCAAAGGGGCAGTGAAGGGGAGTGGACTGGGGCTGAGCATCGCCAGAGATTGTATCCGCCGTATGCAGGGGGAGCTGTATCTTGTCGATGAACAGGCGCAAGAGGTTTGCTTTCGCATAGCACTGCCGCTATCTGCAACGAAAAACGATTAAATAACGCTAAGCCTGGTGAATATGCCACACGTTTTTGTTCACATTTTCCAACGTTTATTCTCCCGTCAGGTTCTCCTGGCGGGAATGCCCTGCCTTGCGCTGATGGGCTGTACGCCGCATGCGGTGAAACACATCACCGGGGATGCGCCGCAGGACGTCCTCCCGACGTATCAACTGGCGGACTACCTGTCGGTTGAGTGTACCGATATCTGGGCATTGCAGGGGCAATCGACCGACACCAATCCCCTTTACTGGTTGCGCGCTATTGACTGCGCGGATCGCCTGTTGCCGGTGCAGTCGCGTAGCGAGGCCCGTATGCTGAGTGACGACGGCTGGCAAAACGCCTTTAAGCGCGGCATCCTGCTGGCGAACGCCAAAATCACGCCGCTGGAGCGTCGCGAGAACGTCTCGCGACTGGATGCGTTAAGCCCGCAAATTCCGGCGCAGGTGCGTCCGCTTTATCAGATCTGGCGCGACGGTCAGTCGCTACAGCTCCAGCTCGCCGAAGAACGCCAGCGCTACAGCAAACTGCAGCAAACGACCGATGGCGATCTGGACACGCTGCGTCAGCAGCACCAGTATCTTCAGGCGCAGCTCGATCTCACGACGCGCAAGCTGGAAAACCTGACCGATATTGAGCGTCAGCTTTCCACCCGTAAACCGGCAGGAAATTACAATCCGGATACGACGCATGGCGGCGACAAGTCAGAGGGACAAGCGCCTGTACCTTCACAAGATGAGGTGACCCCATAATGAGTCGTAAACCGGCGCATTTACTGCTCGTGGATGATGACCCTGGCCTGCTGAAACTGCTGGGCATGCGTCTGACCAGTGAAGGCTATAGCGTGGTGACCGCAGAGAGCGGGGCCGAAGGTCTGCGCCTTCTGAACCGTGAAAAAGTGAATCTGGTGATTAGCGATCTGCGTATGGATGAGATGGACGGCATGCAGCTGTTCAGCGAGATCCAGAAGGTTCAGCCGGGGATGCCGGTTATCATTCTTACCGCTCACGGTTCGATTCCGGATGCGGTCGCGGCAACGCAAAAAGGCGTGTTCAGCTTCCTGACCAAACCCGTGGATAAAGACGCGTTGTATCAGGCGATCGACGAGGCGCTTGAGCAGTCGGCGCCGGCCACGGACGATAGCTGGCGCGAATCGATAGTCACCCGTAGCCCGCTGATGCTGCGTCTGCTGGAACAGGCGCGGATGGTGGCACAGTCCGACGTCAGCGTGTTGATCAATGGTCAGAGCGGCACCGGGAAAGAGATCTTCGCTCAGGCTATCCACAATGCCAGCCCGCGCAGCAGCAAACCGTTTATCGCCATCAACTGCGGCGCACTACCGGAACAACTGCTGGAGTCGGAGCTATTCGGCCACTCACGCGGTGCGTTTACCGGCGCGGTGAGCAACCGTGAAGGGCTGTTTCAGGCGGCGGAAGGCGGGACGCTGTTTCTTGACGAGATTGGCGATATGCCTGCGCCGTTACAGGTCAAACTGCTTCGCGTCTTGCAGGAACGTAAAGTCAGACCGCTTGGCAGCAACCGCGATATCGATATTGATGTGCGCATCATCTCGGCAACCCATCGCGATCTGCCGAAAGCGATGGCGCGCGGCGAATTTCGCGAAGATTTATACTACCGCCTCAATGTGGTCAGTCTGAAGATCCCGGCCCTGGCGGAGCGAACGGAAGATATTCCACTGTTGGCGAATCATCTGCTGCGCCAGTCGGCGGAGCGGCATAAGCCGTTTGTGCGCGCGTTTTCGACGGATGCAATGAAGCGGCTGATGACCGCCAGTTGGCCTGGCAACGTGCGTCAGTTGGTGAACGTGATCGAACAGTGTGTGGCACTGACCTCCTCGCCGGTGATCAGCGATGCTCTGGTGGAGCAGGCGCTGGAAGGGGAAAATACTGCACTGCCGACCTTTGTCGAAGCGCGTAATCAATTTGAGCTGAACTATCTGCGCAAATTGCTGCAAATCACCCGAGGCAATGTCACGCATGCGGCAAGAATGGCGGGCCGTAACCGTACGGAGTTTTATAAGCTACTGTCGCGCCATGAGCTGGATGCAAACGATTTCAAAGAATAAGTCAGCGTAATATGTTACGTTTATCCGATTAAAAGACAGGCGACCTTTTCAAGGACTAGCATGAAAAAGATTGATGCGATTATTAAACCCTTCAAGCTCGATGATGTGCGTGAAGCGCTGGCTGAGGTAGGGATCACCGGTATGACCGTCACCGAAGTGAAAGGCTTTGGGCGTCAGAAAGGGCATACCGAGCTGTACCGTGGCGCGGAATATATGGTGGATTTTCTGCCGAAGGTCAAAATTGAAATCGTCGTGCCGGACGATATCGTTGAAACCTGCGTCGATACCATTATCCGTACGGCGCAGACGGGCAAAATTGGCGACGGTAAGATTTTCGTCTTTGATGTGGCACGCGTGGTACGTATCCGTACCGGTGAAGAAGACGACGCGGCAATTTAAGCCGCGCCGTGCTTGCCGGATGGCGGCGTGAACGCCTTATCCGGCCTACAACATCCCGCAGGCCTGATAAGCGCAGCGCCATCAGGCATGACGTGATTACAAGACCTTATCCGGACTACAACATCCCGTAGGCCTGATAAGCGTAGCGCCATCAGGCATGACGGAATTACAAGACCTTATGCGGCCTACAATATCCCGTAGGCCTGATAAGCGCAGCGCCATCAGGCATGACGTAATTACAAGACCTTATCCGGCCTACAACATCCCGTAGGCCTGATAAGCGCAGCGCCATCAGGTATGACGTAATTACAAGACCTTATGCGGGCCGAAGCATTCGTAATGAATGTTTTCGTTATTCACACCCAGTTCAACAAGCTGCTTCGCGGCAAACTGCATAAAGCCCACCGGACCGCACAAATAGAACTGCATTCCCGGAATATCGATAGCCGCTTTCATCGCCTTCAGATCCATCAGACCTTCGCTGTCAAAGGCATCGTTAGCGCGATCCGTTTCGCTCGGTTCGCGGTACCAGGTGTGCGCGGTAAAGTTCGGCAACGTTTTACCCAGTTCGTTTACCTCATCGGCAAACGCATGCACATCGCCGTTTTCTGCGGCGTGGAACCAGTTGACCTGGGCGCTGTGCTGCGCGTTGGCCAGCGTATCCAGCATTGCCAGCATCGGCGTTTGACCGACACCGGCAGAAATCAGCGAAACCGGCGTGTCGTGGTCAACCGCCATAAAGAAATCGCCAGCCGGCGCCGCTAAATGCACCACGTCGCCAACGCGCGCCTGATTGTGCAGCCAACTGGAGACCTGACCACCCTCTTCACGCTTAACGGCAATGCGGTAACCTTTACCCTCCGCTTTACGGGTCAGAGAATACTGACGAATTTCCTGATGCGGAAAACCTTCCGGTTTCAGCCAGACGCCCAGATACTGGCCTGGCTGGTAGTCAGCCACGGCGCCACCGTCCACCGGTTCAAATTCAAAGCTGGTAATCAGTGCGCTGCGCGGGGTTTTCGCCACGATCCGAAACGGACGTGTGCCTTCCCAGCCGCCGGTTTTACTGGCGTTTTCACGGTAGATTTGCGCTTCGCGATTGATAAAGACGTTAGCCAGCACGCCGTAGGCTTTGCCCCACGCCTCCAGCACTTCCTGGCCCGGGTTGAACATTTCGTCCAGGGTCGCCAGCAGATGGGTTCCGACAATGTTGTACTGTTCTGGTTTGATCTGGAAGCTGGTGTGCTTCTGGGCGATTTTTTCGACCGCAGGCAGCAGGGCAGGCAGATTTTCAATGTTGCTGGCATAGGCGGCAATGGCATTGAACAGGGCTTCACGCTGGGAGTCATTACGCTGGTTACTCATGTTAAAAATTTCTTTGAGTTCAGGATTATGAGCAAACATGCGATCGTAAAAATGGGCGGTCAGTTTGGGGCCCGTTTCAACCAGCAGGGGAATGGTGGCTTTTACAGTGGCGATGGTTTGAGCGTCAAGCATACGGTCTTCCTTTATGTGAACTTTTAATGATGTATGTCAAATGCATCTTATAAAAAATACCCCTGCACTGTAAATGGTTCTTTGACGCTTTGCGTTTTAAAAGCGACAACGTGAAAAATCTGCATCACAAACCTGAAAAGAAATCCGTTGAAATTTGTAAGGTCTTCATTCGGCAAAGCCTTGTGTCGTGTGAAGGTAATCGTTTGCGTAAATTCCTTTGTCAAGACCTGTTATCGCAGAATGATTCAGTTATACTGTTGCCCGTTGTCCAACAGGACCGCCTTTTAAGGCCAAAAATTCTATCGTTAGCTGAGTCAGGAGATGCGGATGTTAAAGCGTGAAATGAACATTGCCGATTATGATGCCGAACTGTGGCAGGCTATGGAGCAGGAAAAAGTACGTCAGGAAGAGCACATCGAACTGATCGCCTCCGAAAACTACACCAGTCCGCGCGTCATGCAGGCGCAGGGCTCTCAGCTGACTAACAAATACGCTGAAGGATATCCGGGCAAGCGCTACTACGGCGGCTGCGAATACGTGGATATCGTTGAGCAACTGGCGATTGACCGCGCGAAAGAACTGTTTGGCGCAGACTACGCTAACGTGCAACCGCACTCTGGCTCCCAGGCTAACTTCGCCGTCTATACCGCGCTGCTGCAACCGGGTGATACCGTTCTGGGTATGAACCTGGCGCAAGGCGGTCACCTGACTCACGGCTCCCCGGTTAACTTCTCTGGCAAACTGTACAACATCGTGCCTTACGGTATTGATGAGTCCGGTAAAATTGACTACGAAGAGATGGCGCAGCTGGCTCAGACCCACAAACCGAAGATGATCATCGGCGGCTTCTCTGCCTATTCCGGCGTGGTTGATTGGGCAAAAATGCGTGAAATCGCTGACAGCATTGGCGCATACCTGTTCGTCGATATGGCGCACGTCGCGGGTCTTATCGCCGCAGGCGTTTACCCGAACCCGGTTCCGCATGCTCACGTTGTGACCACCACCACCCACAAAACGCTGGCTGGCCCGCGCGGTGGCCTGATCCTGGCGAAAGGCGGTGACGAAGAGCTGTACAAAAAACTGAACTCTGCCGTTTTCCCAAGCGCGCAGGGCGGCCCGCTGATGCACGTTATCGCGGGTAAAGCCGTGGCGCTGAAAGAAGCCATGGAGCCAGAGTTCAAAGTCTACCAGCAACAGGTTGCGAAAAACGCCAAAGCGATGGTGGAAGTATTCCTGAATCGTGGCTACAAAGTCGTGTCCGGCGGTACTGAGAACCACCTGTTCCTGCTGGATCTGGTGGACAAAAATCTGACCGGTAAAGAAGCTGACGCCGCGCTGGGTCGTGCCAACATCACGGTGAACAAAAACAGCGTGCCGAACGATCCGAAAAGCCCGTTCGTCACTTCCGGTATCCGTATCGGTTCTCCGGCTATCACGCGTCGCGGCTTTAAAGAAGCGGAAGCGAAAGAGCTGGCAGGCTGGATGTGTGATGTGCTGGACAACATCAATGATGAAGCGGTGATTGAGCGCATCAAAGGTAAAGTTCTGGATATCTGCGCACGCTTCCCGGTTTACGCATAAGTTATCGCAGAAGTCAAAAAGGCCGCGCGAGCGGCCTTTTTGATTGATGACAAACATCCTGCAGACGAAATTGGTACATCTTCGACACATGAATTGTCGGGTGGCGCTACGCTTACCCGACCTACAAAAACCTGCGATATCAATGGTTTTGTAGGCCCGATAAGCGAAGCGCCATCGGGCGACGGTCTAACGCCTGTCTACCGATATCGCCCCCGGACCAGTCACGGCTAATAACAAAAACCCCCCGGCAATGCTGACATTCTTATAGAAATTAATCATATTCGGACCGACCGCATCACCGGTCATATTCCAGAAATGATGGCCGATTACTGCCGTACCCAGCGTATAAAAAACGAAGAGGATTGCCAGCGGGCGAGTAAAAAAGCCCAGTACAATCAGTATCGCTGCGGGAACCTCCATGACGACGGCAATAATGGCCGCCAGCATTGGCGCAGGCGTACCGAGAGAGGTCATGTACTGTACGGTGCCGTCGAAACCCGTCAGCTTAGGAAAGCCAAAAATAATAAACAGAACCGTCAGCGCAATGCGGGCAATCAGTAAAAACAGATGGCGTGATTCACCGAACTCAAAATAACGTAACGTGTTCATAGCAGGCTCATTGACATGAGTAACGTACTTTAAAATTAATACACAACGGCCCGCCTCGCCATTGGCTAAATGTCGTTTAGCTGCGACTCAACGTACAGATAGCCAATTCCCATCAACTGCTGGGCGCGAGTCAGCGTACCAAAGCCAATCTGTGTCGCTTTTGCTCGCGGGTTATCTCCGTGATCGAAAGGATTAAATCCCGTCTGTTGTCTTAGCGTGTTGAGCCAGGGTTCACCGAAGGCGCAACTGCGCCCGTACAACCAGATCTGATTAATATTCAGGATATTGAGAAAGTTATACAGGCTTAGACCAATCGCGCTGGCGGCATGCTCCACCCACGCCTGAATGCGCACATCACCCCTGCGCCAGGCATCGATTAGCATATCCGTGGTCAGCGTTTCCGGATCCCTTCCCGGCACCGGCTGCGCCTTCATCCAGACTCTGGCCTGCTTTTTCAATGCGCTCAGTGAGGCGACGGTTTCCAGACAGCCATAACGGCCACAGTCGCAGGCGATGCCGTCGGGGTTAACGATGGTATGACCAATCTGACCGCTGCCGTACAGACTGCCGCGATAAATCTGTTCGTTGATAACGAAAGAGGACCCAATACCGTAGTCGACGTTGATGACGCAGAAATCTTCATTGGCTGCCGGGTTTTGCCATTTTTCCGCTAGCGCCAACATCACACAGTCGTTGTCCAGACGGACCTGTATGCCGAGCCGCTCCTCCAGCAGATACTTTATTTCCACTGGCGTTTTCCACGGTGCCTGCGGCATGGTTTTCGACGCGCCGGTGATCGGATCCACCTGACCGTGGACGCCCAGCGCCAGGTTGATTGTGATGTCGGGATAGCGCTGACGCCAGCGCCGCCAGTGGCTGGCAATCGCCGCGAGCAGCGCTTCAGGCGTTGCGGCGTTGATCACCTCGTGCTGCCAGTCGCCAACCGCCATCAGTCGGGCATCGGCAAGTTGGCTGGTCAGGCTGGTGGGGGTGACGTTCATACACAGCGTCCACGCGCCCCGTTCCGGCAGATGAAAACTCCCGCTGCTGAGCCCGCGCTGGCTTAGCGTTTCCCGGGAGTGGTAAATCCGGCCTTCATCCAGCAACTCTTCAAGAATGTTACTCACCGCCGGAATCGACAGGCCGGTGAGCTGCGCCAGCTGCGATTTACTGAGCTGCTTTTCGCGCCACAAATGCGACAGAAAGATCTGTTTATTCGCCTGTCTGACCCGGGCGTTATTGAATCCCGAACGCTGCATACACTTAACTCCCTTAACTATATTGCGTGAGCATTGCGCATTTTACCGCCAGTTAACTGCCACACAATAGCCACAAGACGACATTTTACTTTTGTTTATTGAGTGGAGGCAGCATGTACGGTTCAGTTAAGGTCTGGCAGGAGACCCTCTCATTACCGACCTGGACGGTGGGTGAGGAAGACACCAATCCAATGTTCCTGGAAAAACGGGTTTATCAGGGTTCTTCAGGGGCGGTTTACCCTTATGGCGTGATCGACACCCTGACCGGCAAACGCGAGATGCGCGATTACCAGGCCGTGTGGATGGAAAACGATTTTATCCGCGTCATGCTGTTACCAGAACTGGGTGGGCGTATTCACCGCGCGTATGACAAAGTACAGCAGCGCGATTTTGTCTATTACAACGAGGTGGTGAAACCCGCGCTGGTTGGTCTGTTGGGGCCGTGGATCTCGGGTGGGATCGAATTTAACTGGCCGCAGCACCATCGTCCCACCACTTTTATGCCGGTGGATTTTACGCAGCGGGCAGGGGAGCACGGTGAGCAAACCGTCTGGATGGGCGAAGTGGAGCCGATGCGCGGCCTACAGGTGATGACCGGATTCACCCTCTACCCGGATCGCGCGCTGATAGAAATTACCGGTAAAGTCTTCAACGGCAACGCCACGCCGCGCCACTTTTTATGGTGGGCGAACCCGGCGGTGAAGGGCGGCGACGATCATCAAAGCGTGTTCCCACCTGATGTTACGGCGGTATTCGATCACGGCAAGCGCGATGTTTCCGCTTTTCCGATCGCCACGGGCACCTATTACAAAGTCGATTACTCGGCGGGGGTGGATATCTCCCGCTACAAGAATGTGCCGGTGCCGACTTCGTACATGGCGGAAAAATCGGACTACGACTTTGTCGGTGCCTGGCATCACGGCGAGCGCGGCGGACTGTTGCACGTTGCCGATCATCATATCTCGCCGGGAAAAAAACAGTGGAGCTGGGGCTACGGGGATTTCGGTGTCGCCTGGGATCGCAACCTGACCGATGAAAATGGTCCGTACATCGAATTAATGACCGGGGTGTTTACCGACAACCAGCCTGATTTCACCTGGCTTGCGCCTTACGAAGAGAAGGTGTTCGTTCAGAACTTCCTGCCGTATAGCGAATTAGGGACGGTGCAAAACGCCAGCACTGACCTGGCGCTGCGACTGGTGCGTGATGAAAACCATCTGTCCGTCGGCGTCTATGCCGTTGCGCCATTACATGACGTGCGGGTGACGCTCAGCGCAGACCGCGGGCCTTTCTTCGAAACCACGCTGACGCTGGCACCGGGGGAACACTGGCTGACGACGCTTGCCGATTCGGGCTATACGCGGATCGCCATGACGGTCACGCGTCACGACGGTCAGACGCTGCTGCGATACGAAGAGCATATTGCTGACGATCTGCCGCTACCTTCGGCGGCAACGGCCCCCGCACAACCGGAGGCGTTGTCTAACACGGATGAACTCTACTTTATCGGTCAGCATCTGGAGCAGTACAACCATGCCAGTCGTTACGCCGGGGATTACTATCGCCGGGCGTTAGCGATTGATCCGCTGGATTACCGCAACAACGTCGCATTGGGGACGCTGGCGCTGAACCAGGCTGACTGGACGCAGGCTGAACGCTGTGCGAGAGCAGCATTACAGCGAGCGCATCACCTGAACAAAAACCCGCGCGATGGCGAAGCCAGTATGTTGTTGGCCACTGCGCTGGAGCGCCAGGGCGATTGCGAACAGGCCTGGGAGCATTACTACAAGGCGAGCTGGAGTGGAAACTGTCGCGATGCGGCCTTCTGGGCTCTGGCGAGGATCGCGATGGCGCGCGGCGACCAGGCGGATGCATTGGAAAAAGTGACGCAGAGTCTGCGTTTTAACGGCAGCAACAACCTGGCGATGGGGCTGAAAGCGCTGGTGCTGGCAGCGTTGGGGCGCACATCAGAGGCGTTGAAGTACATCGAACAGCAGCTCCATGACTATCCGCTCAGCTATGCGTTGCACTATGCGCGCTGGGCAATACGCCGGGATGAACTGTCGAAAACGGCGCTTATCGCTATTACGGGTCGACGCGGTACCAACGCTTGTGAACTGGCGGGGTGGCTGCTCTCTTTCGGTCAGAAAGCCGCGGCTCGCGAACTGCTGGAGCTACTGGACAGCCAGGAAACGCTGCCGCTGCTGTGGCGGGCGTCGCTAAGCGACAATCCGCAGCCGTTCATCGACCAGGCGCGGGCCTGCCTGCACAACCGGGTGCGTTTCCCAAACACTCTTGACGAAGTGCAGATGCTGCAAACGCTGTCGCACAGCGCCTATGCCCGCTATCTGCTGGGCTGCTTCTGGTACAGCAAACGCCGCTACGAAGAGGCGCTTTCCTGCTGGCAATTCACCCTGCAACAAGAACCTGAATTTGCGCCAGTGCATCGTCTGCTGGGGATTTATGCGTGGAACAAACAGCAGGATGCCGTAAAAGCACACCAGTATTTGTCGCAGGCAGTGGCGCTGGAGCCCGACAACGCCCGCTTCCTGTTTGAACTGGATTATCTCAATAAGCTGTTGGCTACGCCTGTCGGGCAGCGTTTGCAACAGCTTGAATCACGCAAAACGGTGGTATTCCAGCGTGACGATCTGACGGTGGAGTTACTTAGTCTGTGGAACGGACTGGGCTACTACGATGAAGCGGCGAAGGTTCTTGGCGAGCGCGTGTTCCATCCCTGGGAAGGGGGCGAAGGGAAAGCGACCGGGCAGTACTTGCTGAACCAGGTTCATCGGGCGCTGGCGGCGATCGGCAGGGAGGAATTATCTGCCGCGGTCAGCCTGCTACAACAGGCGCTGAGCTATCCGCATAACCTGGGGGAAGGACGCCTGCCCGGACAAACCGATAACGATATCTGGTATCTGTTGGGCTATTGCGCCCAACGTCAGGGGCATCATGACGAGGCACAGCGTTACTTTGCGCGCGCCACCCGCGGTGGAAGTACGTTGGATGCTGGTCGTTACTACAACGATCAGCCCGTGGACTATCTCTTCTGGCAGGGCATGGCGCTGAAAAAACTGGGTAAGAGTGACGATGCTGAACAACTCTTCAAAAGCTTCCTGCAATGGGTAGCGTCACAGCGAGACCATGTGCCAGAGGTGGATTTCTTCGCCGTCTCATTACCGGATCTGGTGGTGCTCGATACCCCGGCGGAGGCAAAGCATCAGCAGCACTGCCTGTTTATCACCGCGTTGGGGCATCTGGGACTGGGGGATTTATCCGCCTGCCAGCAGGCGCTTGATGCTCTTCTGCAACAGAATCCGGCGCATGACAAAGCTCTGCTCCTGCGCCATGTCATCAGACTGGAGTTATTGCACTAAACCCTGAACCGGTGGTGGTGACGCCACCGGAAACCTACTGTTCCCTGCGTTTCCCTGAAAGAGGAATCATAATGAATAACGCGCAGACACATTTGAAAATCGGCTACGTCTGGACCATCTGTCTGGTCGCGGCCTGTGGTGGTTTGCTGTTTGGCTACGACTGGGTGGTGATTGGCGGGGCAAAACCCTTTTATGAAGCGTACTTCTCAATAACCGATCCGGCGCAGTCGGGCTGGGCGATGAGTTCAGCGCTGGTAGGCTGTATTTTTGGGGCGCTGATTTCCGGCTGGTGTGCGGATAAATTTGGCCGAAAAATGCCGCTGATCCTCTCGGCTATTCTGTTCAGCGCCTCCGCATGGGGAACCGCCGTTGCCAGTAACTTCGACATGTTCGTGATTTACCGCATCGTCGGCGGCGTCGGGATTGGCCTTGCCTCCGCGCTCAGTCCGCTGTACATCGCCGAAGTCAGTCCGGCGGAGAAACGCGGACGCTTTGTGGCGGTGAACCAGTTGACCATTGTGATTGGCGTGCTGGCGGCGCAACTGATCAACCTGATGATCGCCGAACCCGTTGCGACAGGAGCCACGCAGCAGGCGATCGTCGAGAGCTGGAACGGGCAGATGGGCTGGCGCTGGATGTTTGGCGCAGAGTTAGTCCCTGCACTGGTGTTTCTGGTGCTGATGTTTTTCGTTCCCGAATCCCCGCGCTGGCTGGTGAAGGCGGGTAAACCGGAACGCGCGCGCGCCATGCTGCAACGCATTGGTTCTACGGAATATGCCGGGCAGACGCTGAAGGAGATTGAGCACACGCTGCTCAAAGATAACCATAAGGTGGCATGGTCAACGCTGTTGCAACCACAGATCAAACCGATAGTTATTATCGGCATGGTGCTGGCGGTCTTCCAGCAGTGGTGTGGGATCAACGTGATCTTTAATTACGCGCAGGAGATTTTCGCCTCCGCCGGTTTCGACATCAACGGCACCCTGAAATCCATCGTCGCCACCGGCATTATCAATCTGGTCTTTACTATTGCCGCGCTGCCGCTGGTGGATAAACTCGGTCGCCGCAAACTGATGCTGTTTGGCGCATCCGGCCTGACCGTGATTTATGTGTTGATTGCTGGTGCATACGGGATGGGGATTATGGGCTGGCCGGTGCTGGTTCTGGTGCTGGCAGCCATTGCAATCTATGCCCTGACGCTGGCACCTGTCACCTGGGTGCTGCTGTCCGAAATTTTCCCTAACCGCGTGCGCGGGCTGGCGATGTCGTTGGGCACGCTGGCACTGTGGATTGCCTGCTTCCTGCTGACCTATACCTTCCCGCTGCTCAATGCCGGGCTGGGCGCAGCCGGGAGTTTCCTGCTCTACGGCGTGATTTGTGCGATGGGCTATGTGTACGTGCTGCGTAATGTACCTGAAACCAAAGGCGTCACCCTGGAAGCCCTTGAGGAACAACTGGCGGCGAGACACCTGAAGGCCAGCCCGTCGGCACAGCAGAGAAGTGCTCGCTGATGACGACGCCGCTGACGCTGAATAACGCGCATCTGCGGATGCGCGTGGACCCGCAGGGCGGTAGGCTGCTGGCGTTGTTTTCGTTACAACATCAACAGCCGGTTTTACGTGCAGGCGAGGGGAAATCCGTTGGTGAGGGTGGGCTGTTTCCGATGCTTCCGGTCGCCAATCGTGTGGCCGATAACCGCTTCAGCCAGCGCGGAACAGAGGTGCAGTTGCCGCTGCATAATGCGGATGAACGTTTCTTTCTGCACGGTGACGGCTGGCTTAAGCGCTGGGAGATAGCAGACGTAACCGACGACAGTTGTCGATTGCGTCTGCGCAGTCAACTGGCGTGCGGGTATGACTATCTGGCAGAACTCCAGTATGTGCTGGAGGCGTCGGTACTCAGAGCGTCGCTGACGATCGTTCATCTGGGCAAACGCCCGATGCTTTACGGCTGCGGTTTTCACCCGTTCTTTGTGTTTGATGCTCAAAGCACCGTGCAGTTCTCGGCAAGCGGTTACTGGCCAGAAGGCGAACATCATTTGCCACTGGCCTGGCAGAGCGAACTCCCGGCGGAAGTCGATTTCACCAGGGCGCAATATGGCGCGGATCGCTGGCTGAACGTGGGATATTCCGGATGGAGCGGACAGGCAGTCATCCGTAGAGGTGTGATGAATGTCACGATTTCTGCGCAAACTCCCTGGCTGATGCTCTTCAGAATGCCAGGTCAGTCATTCCTTTGTCTGGAACCGCAGACGCATCCGGTAAATGCCCACCACATGCCGGGGCAGCCGGGATTACGGATGTTAGGCTCCGGAGAACAGTGTTGTTTTACGATGGAGATTCGCGTTGATTAGCGACAAAACGTTGTTATGTCGCTGTTAATGTTCACTTGCGCCAGCCTGCGTTTATCGCCAGACTATCGCCTCCACACGGGAGGGGATCATGTCTTTGCACTCCACGCGCTGGCTGGCGCTCGGTTACTTCACCTACTTTTTTAGCTACGGGATTTTTCTTCCCTTCTGGAGCGTCTGGCTTAAAGGGCTTGGCCTCACGCCAGAAACGATCGGCCTGCTGCTAGGCGCTGGACTGGTGGCGCGTTTTCTCGGGAGTCTGATCATTGCCCCGCGGGTCAGCGACCCGTCGCGACTGATCCGTGCGTTACGCCTCCTGGCGCTGCTGACGCTGGTCTTTGCACTGGCCTTCTGGGCCGGAACCCATGTCGCGTGGCTGATGGTGGTGATGGTTGGCTTTAACCTCTTCTTCTCACCGCTGGTGCCGCTCACGGACGCGCTGGCGAATACCTGGCAAAAACAGATTACGATGGACTACGGTCGGGTACGACTGTGGGGATCGGTGGCGTTTGTTATCGGTTCGGCGTTGACCGGAAAACTGGTCAGCGTGTTTGATTATCGGGCGGTTCTGGCGCTGCTGACGCTGGGCGTCGCCTCAATGCTGCTGGGAATGCTGATTCGCCCCAGCGTGCTGCCACAGGGGGAAAACCGGCATCAGGAGAGCGCCGGTTGGCCCGCCTGGCGTGCGCTGGTCACGCAGAGCTGGCGCTTTCTGGCCTGCGTCTGTCTGTTGCAGGGGGCGCATGCCGCTTACTATGGCTTTAGCGCCATTTACTGGCAGGGAGCCGGCTATTCCGCTTCGGCGGTAGGCTATCTCTGGTCGCTCGGCGTGGTTGCGGAAGTGATTATCTTTGCTCTAAGCAACAAACTGTTCCGCCGCTTCAGCGCCCGCGATCTGTTACTGCTCTCCGCCGTCTGCGGGGTGATTCGCTGGGGACTGATGGGCTGGACGACGGCGCTGCCGTGGCTGATTGTCGTGCAGATCCTCCATTGCGGCACTTTTACCGTGTGCCACCTGGCGGCGATGCGCTATATCGCGGCGCGTCAGGGAAGCGAAGTGATCCGTCTGCAGGCGGTCTATTCTGCGGTGGCGATGGGCGGCAGTATTGCCATCATGACCGTGTTCGCCGGCTTCCTGTATCAGAACCTGGGCAACGGCGTCTTCTGGGTCATGGCGCTGGTGGCGCTGCCGGCCATGGTGCTGCGGCCAAAGGTGACCGCCTCAGCCTGATTCCAGCATCTTGCGGATCTGCTGTTGCTGATGTGGCGTCAGCGCTTGATCCGCGTGAATCAACGGTGGTGAAAAGAGCGGCAGCAGCGTGGCGTAAGGGGTGACAATCAGCGCCACGCCGCGCGGCGAGCCCTCCCGCTGGAAAGTCCGCATTGGCAACGGCTTGATGTTCAGCGGCAGCAGGGTCAGCTCACGCAGCTGTTGCTCTATCTGCTGCTCCAGTTGCGGATTATCCCCGGTCAGTAAGACGACCTGCTTCTCATGCAGATCATTATCCTGCATCAGCCATGCGCCAAAAATCACCGCCACCAGCCCCGTCTCTTCCTCGGAAAATTCAACGTCATACTCTTCTTCAAGCCCGCGTAACGCATCACGAGTGGTACGCATCAGACGCGGATAGAGGCGGGCGAATTCTTCCGGCAACGTGTTATCGATACCGATAGAAAACAGACTGCGGTTCAGCGCCTGAGCGAGGTGGATGTAGAGTTGGGCATTCAGTCCGTGCTCGTCATTGAAACGCACCGCGCCCATTTCGCGAAAGCGCAGGATCAGTCGGGCGATCGCCAGACGCAACCGCCGGTTCTGCTGATGGTTATCGCGAATCGGATCCGGGATGCGGATCATCGAAAACAGCAGCGCCATAAACAGTGATTCCGTGAGCGGCGCATTTTGCATGACGCGCCGCTGCCAGTGGCGACCGATCTCCTGCGCCAGCGGGTATTCGGCGCAGGATTGCGCCCAGCGCTGCTGGACAGGATTAAATTCCGGGGAGATCCCCGCGTGATGCTGCAACAGGCAATATTGCAGATAGAGGTGCAGGAACTGAATATCCCGGCACTCAAACGGTTTTTGCAGGCGACGCGCGCAGAGGTTAATCAGCGCATGCAGATTGGTGTCGTCATACAGCGTGCGCAGGATCCCCCGCTGTTTCAGTTCGGTTTTGAGGGCGGGAGCAAAGTGTTGGGCAATGAACGCCGGACACAAACGCAGGCCGCGTCTGAGCCAGTGTAAGAGGCAGAGGCGTTGGTTTAACGCGGTACCTTCGATCCGGTAGCACCCGTTCGGGCCAGTGCTAATGCTGAGTCGATGATAACGCTGGATCTCCCGTCCCGTTTCGACAATATCCTCACGGGCAACAGCATCATCGACACCATTTAGCGCACTGAACATTTCCGCGGTGGCACTTTGCCCCGGCTGGAAAAGCGTCAGCAAAACCTGGCAACGGCGCTGGGGAGCAGAAAGTACAGATGGCGGAGCAAGCGTTGGCATCATCTGTCGGATCTCCCGTAGGTATGTTAGATAAGAATAGCTAAAGTTTTTCCATAGCCATTACGAATGAAATGTTTTGCGTCAGGATTGCAGGGAGAGGTCACAGAATTTTTCACGCGTGCAGCCACATCAGAAAGTTTAACGCAGCGCTTTACCAGGATTTTTCGCGTTTTTTATCTTCAGATGGCGCAAAAAAAAGCCCCGCCGGAGAAGGCGAGGCTGAAAGGTTGCTAATGGATTAGCGCTCCTGTCGCAGGGTTAAACCGACATCCCCCCCCGGATGCACGGCCAGCAGCGTTTCTTTGGTGTAGCCGCTCTCGCTCATTAGACACGCGCAGGCGGCATCAAAGATCGCAATCACCAGCATGATGGAGGTGGTCGCCAGCATGTTCAGCGGATCCGCCTCGCGCTGGACGCCGGTAGAAATTACCAGTCGGGCGGCGCGGGCAATGGCGGAATCCGGGTTTTCCGTGACGCTGATAATCGGCACGTTGCGTGCGGCCAGCCCCGGCAACAGTCGCGTGAGCTCGTCAGAGTTACCGCCACGGGAAAGCAGAATGACCCGATCGTCCGCGCGTAAAAAACCGAGATCGCCGTGTGCGGCATCGGTGGCGTTGAGATAGATTGCCGGGCGCTCAACGCAGGCCAGCATGTGGGCGATTTTTCGCGCCGCAATGCCGGAGGTGCCGACGCCGGTGACCACAATTTTCCCACGGCATTCGCGCAGTTCCGTCATTAACGCGTTCCAGACCGGTTCGTTAAGATGCTGACCCAGACCGGCCAGCGCCTCGCTGTAGAGGCTCCAGGTGTCGCTGGCCTGCTGCCATGAACTACTCATGCGTCCCCCTGCATCAGTTGACGGTACTTCATATGATCCTGATACATCTCATGGAACACCTGATATTTGCGGTCGTAATACTGCTTAATGCGGTTGGTCTGTGGGGTGACCGTTTTACCAATCCGGCTCATCGCCGACATCGCTTCCGGGAAGGTCTCGAAAACGCCGGCGGCGATGGTGCCCATCATCGCGCCGCCCAGCAGCATCGCTTCGCTCTCTTCCGGCAGTAACATGGCGCAACCGGTGGCATTGGCATGTTCTTGCACAAAAATAGGGTTCTTGGTGCCGCCGCCGCTGGCCATGATGGTGTCAATGCTGTAACCGCTCTGGTTCATCGTCTCAATGATATGGCGCGTACCCAGCGCGATGGCCTGAATGGTCGCCAGATAGTGCAGCGCCATATCTTCCGGCGTGCGGGAAAGCTTCAGACCGCTGATCGCCCCGGTCAACGTTGGGTTGGCGCGCGGTGAACGGTTGCCGTGAAAGTAGGGCAGGATATGAATATCGCGGGTCAGGAAGGCGATATTTTCCGGCTCACCCGCCATTTTACGCAGCAGCGCGTTCAGCACTTCATAAATGGTGTGTCCCTGCGCTTTTGCCTGCGCCAGCAGCGTTTCGTAACAAGGATGCGACTGAATAATATGGTCGATCAGCGCGCCGGTAGCGGACTGTCCACCTTCATTGAGCCAGTATTCCGGCAGTACGGCGGAATAGTAGGGACCCCAGACGCCGCCGATAAAGCGCGGCTGTTTAGAGATGGCCATGTGACCGGTGGAGGTTCCGCCAATCAGCGCGACGCGGCGGTCAAAGTCAGCGACTTCGCCGGAGACGCCGCAGGCGCCGAGCGTGCCGAGCGTGCCGGCGTGGGCGTCGATGATCGACACGCTGACGGCAGTGCCCGGAATCAGCCCCATTTCACTGGCGGCGCGCTGGGTCAGCCCGTGGCCGAGCGGTTCGCCCATTGTTTTCACGTAGCGGCCAATTTTTTCCGCATCGTGTTCCAGCAGATCTTCCAGGCCGATTTCGCGGAAGTAGCTGGCATCCCACTTGTCTTCATGGCCCATGTAGGTCCATTTGCACACCGTGGAGCAGAGGGAACGCGTGTCGTCGCCAGTGGCGCGCCAGGTCAGGAAGTCAGGTAAATCAAAATAGTAGCCCGCGTTCGCCCAGGTGTTAGGCATATGCTGCTTCAGCCACAGTAACTTCGGCGTCTGCATTTCCGGGGAGATAATCCCGCCCACGTAGTCCAGAACCCGGTGGTGCATCGCGTTGATGCGCTCGGCCTGGGTGATGGCGCGGTGATCCATCCACACGATAATGTTCTGTTCGCTGCGCCCGGAAGGGCTGATGGTCAGCGGTTTGCCCTCTTTATCCAGCACCACCAGCGAACAGGTGGCGTCAAACCCCAGCCCTTTCACCTGGATTGGGTTGATATCGGACTGATTAATGGCATCTCGAACCGCGTTGCAGACGGCCTGCCAGATGTTATCGGACGACTGCTCGACGAAATCGGCCTGCGGGCGGTAAATCTCAATCGCGCGAGTGGCCTGACCGACCATTCTGCCGTTAAGATCAAATACGCCTGCGCGAGCGCTGCCGGTTCCTACATCCACACCAATAAAGTAACTCGCCATAATTTTTCTCCTGAAATCAGGCTCTACGATTCTGTAATGCGATAAAGAGGATGAGGACCGCGCCCCAAAGCGCCATCGTCAGATAGCTACTGATCCCCAGCAAGTTAAAGCCGCTTTCCAGCATTTGCAGCACAATCAGCGCCAGCACCAGGCCGATGATACGGCCAAATCCGCCGTCCGGATTAATGCCGCCCAGCACCGACGCGAGAATAGTGACCAGCAGATAAGACTCTCCGTATCCGGCCTTCGCCGAGTTGAATTTCGCCATCATTAAGATTGCGGCCACCCAGCCGAGCAGGGCGGAAATGACGTAGACGGAAATCTGCACCCGAACGGTGTTCACGCCGCTGTAGCGGGTCGCCTGTTCGTTGGAACCCATCAGATAGAGACTGCGCCCAAGCGTGGTGTGTTCCAGTAGAACCCACAGCAGCACGGCGACCAGCAAGAAGAGCAGCAGGGCGACGGGAATACCCGCAAGGGTGGCGTTGCCGAGATACTGAATTGCCGCCGGGAAGCCGGAAATCACCGTGCCGTTGGAGAGCAAGATGTTCAGCCCGGAGATAAGCGTCATGGTGCCGAGCGTGGCAAGGATCGGCGACACGCCAACCCAGGCGATCAGCGCACCGTTCAGCGTACCTATCGCGACGGCGACCGCGGCACCGGCCAGCAGCGCCAGCGCGAGGAACAGCGGATTGTCCGGATGGCTGACGATGACGGCGGCCATGACCAGCGAGCAGGCGTTGGCACCGGCGATAATTGACAGGTTAATGCCGCCCGTCAGCATGGTCATGCCCATTCCCAGCGCCAGCATGCCGAGGATCGGCAACTGCGAACCGATGGACTGGAAGTTTGCGACGCTGAAAAAGCGGGTGCCCAACAGCGCCGAGAAGACGACGGCGACGACGATAATAATCACGCACTGCAGGCGGATGATGGCATCACCGGGTAATACTTTTGCGAACGCTTTCATCTCAAAGCTCCCTTGCCAGTTTGCGTTTTTCATTCCACGCCGTGGCGCTGATGCTGACCAGGATAATGACGCCGCTGAAAACGGTGTGCCAGTACGAGGAGACGCTGAGCAGCGTCAGACCGTTTTGCAAAAAGGCCAGCAGAATCACCCCCAACAGCGTACCGGTCAATGTACCGCGCCCGCCGCTCATGCTGGTGCCGCCCAGTACGACCGCCGCCAGTACCGTCAGCTCAAAACCGAGCAGCGAGTTTGGCGCCACGGACTGTGTGATCTGCGCCTGCACGACAGCGGCTACACCTGCGAGAACGCCCATAAAACCATAGACATAGAAATGCAGCTTCAACAGGTTCAGCCCGAGGCGGGATGCGGCGTCGCGGTTGCCGCCCATCGCGTAAATCTGACGCCCGAGACGGGTGTAATTCATCAGGATGGCGGTGAAAACGATCGCGGCTGCCAGGCACAGTAGCGGGAGCGTGAGGCCATAGTCATAGCCATCTGCCGCCGTGAAGGAAAACCAGTTGATGCCGTTCATAAACCAGTCCGGGAAGCCGTACAGCCAGGTGCCTTTAGTGGCGTACACCAGCAGACCGTAATAGACGTTCAGCGTCGCGATGGTGATGATGATCGCAGGCACGCGCAGCCAGTAGACCAGAAAGCCGTTAATCAGCCCGAGCAGGAGTCCGACGACGACCGCGATGGCCAGCGCCAGCAGAAAGTTACCGCCATGCGCGATCACCCAGCTTGCCATCGCGTATTGCGCTATCGCCGTCATCGCCGGGAACGAAATATCGATCCCCCCGGAGATCAGCACGACGAACAGCCCGCAGGCGAGAATACCGAGAATGGCATAGCTGGTGGCGACGTCTGTCAGGTTGCCGAGTGACAGAAACTCGTCGGTGCTGACGCTCAGTCCAACGGCAAGCGCAATCACCAGCAGCCCCAGCCAGAATTCATGGTGCCCGACTAAACGGGAGAGACGAAAGTTATTCATGGATGACCTCGACCACCTCTGCAATGTCCTCTTCACGACAACGATGCGGATTAAACTCGGCGACCAACTTCCCGCGCCGCATAACCAACACGCGATGGCTGTTGTAATAGGCTTCCGGGATTTCATCGCAAATCATCAGCACTGCCATTCCTTGCTCCGCCAGGTTGCGGGCAATCTGATAAATCCCTTCTTTGTTGGCGATATCGACGCCCACCGTCGGGGAGTCCAGGATCAGGATACGCGGCTGGGTCGCCACCCATTTGGCGATGGCAATGCGCTGGGCGTTGCCGCCGGAGAGCGTTTTGACTGGCAACTGCGGATCGGCCACCTTGATATTCAGTTCACGGATCAGATCGGCGACCAGCGTTTTTGCTTTACCGTGATCGAGCAGGCCGCTGCGGGTATGTAGTTTGTCGAAGACCGTGACAATGGTGTTGTCGTAGATCGACTGTTCCATGATGAGCCCCTGGGTCAGGCGATCTTCCGAGACATAGCCGATCCCATGTTTGATGGCGTCATGGTTGTTACGAAGCTGAACCGGTTTGCCGTTAATGCGGATTTCCCCGCTTTCCGGGTGCGTCATACCAAACAGGCTCAGGCAAAGCTCTGTGCGGCCCGCGCCGAGCAGACCGACGATCGACACGATCTCACCGCTGCGCAGTGACAGGTTGATGTCCTGATATTTTCCTTTGCGGCTCAGGTTGCGCAGTTCCAGCATCGGCTCCTGCTCAACCGGTGGTTTTTCCGGCAGCGGACTGTAGTGGAAGCGTTGACCGGTCATCAGGAATGCCAGCTCATGGCTGTCGAGTTCGCTGGCGGGATACGTCCCCACCAGTTTACCGTCGCGCATGACGCTGATGCGGTCCGCCACTTCCATCACCTCATCAAGACGGTGGCTGACGAATACCACGCAAATGCCGTCGGCTTTCAGTTCGTTGACCACGCGCAGCAGGCCGTTGACCTCCTGGCGCGTCAGGGACGCGGTGGGTTCGTCCATGATGACCAGGCGCGCGTCGGCAGCAATGGCGCGGCAAATCGCCACCAACTGGCGATCGGCAATGGAGAGTTTTTCCACTTTTTTATCGGGATCGATGCTGACGCCAATTCGCTTCATCGTCGCCAGCGCCTGTTGCTTCATCGAACCGCGTCGGACCCAGATATCACCGCCGGGCAGATAGCGGTTGACGGTAATATTCTCTGCCACGCTGAAGTTCGGGAAGAGGGATAAATCCTGGTAGATAACCTGGATGCCGTAATGCGAAGAGAGCTGTGGCGACAGATGGTGGAACAGTTTGCCGTCCAGCAGGATCTGCGCCCCTTTTTCCGGCTGGTAGACTCCGGAGATCACTTTAATAATGGTGCTTTTGCCGCAACCGTTCTGCCCTGCCAGACAGTGAACTTCGCCTTTTTTCAGCGTCAGATTCACATTATCCAGCGCCAGCACGCCCGGGAATTGCTTGCTGATATTCTCAAGAGTGATAAATGCGGTGGTGTCTGTCATGGACAATACCCCTGCGAGCGCCCTGACGGGCGCAGAGTGTTAAGCCTGTTGGTAGCGCCGACCAGACGGTCGGCGTTGGGTTTCCCTGGTGGTGGCTGGAGCCTTAGAAACCGAGTGACTGTGCGTTGTCTTTGGTGACTTCGAGGATCTTGTTAAAGCGGATCACTTTCTTCTCCATGTCGACATCGGCTTTCCCTAATCCATCAATGGTCAGATCTGGCGTCACTTCTTTGCCTTGCAGCAACTGATCTGCCACGGTCACCAGCGCGTAGCCGGCATCTTTCGGATCCCACAACATCGCTTTTTTGATGTCGCCACGCATCAGATAAGGCGCAGCCTGTGCGGGCATGGCAATCCCCACCACGGCAATTTTATCTTTCGCGCGTTTTTTCTGTACTGCCTGACCCGCACCAATCGGACCCAGCGAACCGAAGCCAATGATGCCCTTCATCTGCGGATAGGTTTTCATCAGATCCAGCGTGGTGGAGTAGGATTTGTCGATGCTCTCGGCCACCGGTAGACGGGTGGTCACTTCAAACATCTCCGGGTATTTCTCTTTCTGGTACTTGATGGCGTAATCGGCCCAGGCGTTGTGTAACGGCACGGTCAGCGAGCCGACGTAAATCGCATAGCCACCTTTGCCGCCCATATCCTTCGCCAGCTCGTCGACGTTGGCCTGCGCGTACTTCTCGCTGTCGATCGTTTCGATATCCCACTGGCCGATTTGTTGATCCGGTGACTCATGGGTCAGAACGACAATGCCCTTATCGCGCGCTTTTTTCAGCACGGGCTCAAGCACCTTGGCGTCATTAGGTACCACAATGATCGCGTTAACGTTCTTGGCAATGAGATCTTCAATGACCTTCACCTGCTGAGCCGGATCCGGCGTGGAAGGGCCGGTCTGATAAGCATTCACATCCAGTTTTTTCGCTGCTTCATTCACGCCGGTTTCCATGCGGTTGAACCACGGAATGCCGGTGACTTTAGCAACCACAGCGATTTCGTATTTTTCTGCCGCAAAGGACGGGCCGGACAACATGCATGCAGAAACCAGGGTTGCACTGAGTAATGCGAGTTTGAATTTCATAGTTGTACCTTTTGTAGGGACCGGGGCATGTCACGAACAGGAGGTTATCAACGAAGGGAAGAGGTAATGAATCTCAAGTTTATAAAATGTGATAAATGCCCATTATTGTTAATTTATAGATATTATTTGGTTAAATGTTAGTTAATTTTAATGGTTTTTGTGCAGTGAGGGTTAATTGTTATGTTAAAAAATGTCGTAATTTGATTATTTTATTTTACAGTTTGTTATCAATTCAGGCGTGGCGCACAGAAAATCACCGGAATGGGAACGTTGTACTTAACGACAAAATATCAAATCTGAGAACTGAATCGAGCCCATAAATCCGCGCTCAACATTCATCATTTCAATGTTATCCTCACGGGCAATCCTGTCACGGCGATCGTGACTCTCGTGGCCATCCTGTTTTTATGGGGAGTCAAAGTCATTCATGATACGCGGCGTTTTGTTGGTGTTACTCGCTTTTTTGACGTTTACGGTGAGCGCACATCCTCACAGTTTTATCCGTCTGAAAACGGAAGTGGTTAGCGATAACGGGTCTATTGTGGCGCTAAAAATGCGCTGGACGATGGATGAGCTGACCTCTGCCGACCTGCTCTATGATGCGGGCGATGCAAAACCGGGTTCCGACATCTGGAAAAAACTGGCGGCGGAAGTGATGGCGAATGTCCTGGGACAGCACTATTTCACCGAAATGTGGCACAACGGACAGCGCGTCAAATTTAAAAACCGCCCCGCGGAATACGGTATGGCGCGCGATGAGCATCAGGCGGTGCTCACCTTCGTGCTGCCGCTTGCCGAACCGCAGCCGTTGAGCGGGCAACGTTATACCTTCTCGACCTTTGATCCCTCTTATTATGTCGATATGAGCTACGAAGAAGACCGCGATGCGGCGCTATCGCCGACGATGCGTGAGCGCTGCAACATCGCGCTACATACCCCCGAGCCGAACGAGGCGTCGCTCAGTTTTGCCCAGTCTCTGGATAAGGACGATGCGCCGCCCGAGGATATGGAACTGGGTAAACAATTCGCACAGACGGTGATAGTCACATGCCAGTAATGTCGCTAAACCGCATTCGCGCACAACGCTGGATATCGCTGTGGCCGCTGGCGCTTTTTTTGCTGATGGCGGCGATCGGTGGCGTCTGGCTGTGGCAAACCTGGCCGCAGGTGATGGTCAACAGTATCGTCTGGCAGCGGGAGGTGAATCAGCAGATGAGTGTGCTGCTGAAGGCCGTTGCCGCCAGCCCAGCCCAGGCGGGCGGTTCGTTGCTGCTGTTTAGCTTTTTATATGGCGTACTGCACGCGCTGGGGCCGGGGCACGGAAAGGTCGTGATTACCACCTGGCTGGCGACCCATCCTTCAAAACTGAAGTCGAGCATTAGCCTGACGCTGGCCTCCTCGTTATTGCAGGGGCTGGTGGCGATCGGGCTGGTTGTGGTGGTGCTCAGCATCCTGCAACTGCCGGCGAGACAGCTCCATCTGAGCGGTTTCTGGCTGGAGAAGGGGAGCTACGCGCTGGTGGGGATTCTGGGCCTGTTGCTCTGCTGGCGGGCGCTGAAGAAACTACATGCGCTGCTGCGCAAACCCAGATTTACCGCCTTTACGCCACACCATGTGCACCATGAAAACTGTGGGTGCGGGCATCAGCACTTGCCGCATCCGGAACAACTGCACCATGGCGATGACTGGCGCGCACGGCTGATGATTATCCTGTCGATGGGGATGCGTCCCTGTTCCGGGGCTATCATGGTGCTGCTGTTTAGCAAAGTCATCGGCGTATTTTACTGGGGAATAGCGTCGGCGCTGGCGATGGCGGCGGGCACGTCGTTGACCATTACCTCTCTGGCGCTGCTGGTGCACAGTTTTCGCACGCTGGCGGTCAGGCTGAGCGGTAACCGCGCGACGGTATTGTGGCGACAGGTTGGCTGGTCGACGCTGGCGTTAGCCGGTGGCGTGATACTGCTGGTGGCTGCGGGAATAATGTGGGTGAGTGCGGTGCCCGTGGGAAGGGGATTACGACCGTTTTAAACGTGCCCTGAGGGAGAATGCCTGATGGCGCTTCGCTTATCCGGCCTACAGATCATTTTACTCTGTAGGCCGGATAAGGCGTTAGCCGCCATCCGGCAGCAAACGATTAACGCTTCAGTGCGTCGCTCAGTTCATCACGCATGCTCGCCAGCATTGCTTTTACCACGCGCGGGTTACCCGCCACGATGTTGCCGGTCATCATGTAGTTATGACCGCCGGTAAAGTCGCAAACCAGTGCGCCTGCTTCGCGGGCGATCAGTTCACCTGCGGCGAAATCCCACGGCTTGAGGCCGATTTCGAAATAACCGTCAACGCGCGCGGCGGCAACATACGCCAGATCCAGTGCGGCAGAACCAGTGCGGCGGAAGTCAGCGCACTCGGTAAACATTTTGCCGAGGATATTCATGTAAGAGGTGGCGTGCTGTTTGGCTTTGAACGGGAAGCCGGTAGCGATAATGGTGCCGTCCAGATCGCGCGCATTGCTGCCGCGCAGACGATAGCCATTCAGCTGAGCGCCCTGGCCGCGAGTGGCGGTGAACAGTTCATTACGCATGGGATCGTAAACCACAGCGACTTCAGTACGGCCTTTAATGCGTACTGCAATAGAAACGGCGAAGTGTGGCAGACGTTTTATGAAGTTGGTGGTGCCATCCAGTGGATCGATAACCCATTGAACATCCTGATCGGTACCTTCATGTTCACCGCTTTCTTCGGTGATGATGGTGTGCTGTGGGTAAGATTTGCGGATCGTTTCGATAATAATCGCTTCGGCGGCTTTATCGACGTTGGTCACAAAATCATTGCTGCCTTTCTGGCTGGTTTCTACTGAGTCAGGCGTTTCGTAGTGTTTGGCAATTACATTACCCGCCTTGCGCGCTGCGCGCACGGCGATGGTCAGCATCGGATGCATCGGTCTCTCTCACTGGATGTTAAAGAACGGGAAAACGGCGCAGAGTATAGCAGCGAGATCGGAATATGTCTTCGATTTATGATAATATGGGCGAATAATCTTTAGCTGAAGAAAGACAATGCTGCAAAATATTCGAATCGTGCTGGTGGAAACGTCACACACCGGCAACATGGGCTCTGTTGCCCGCGCAATGAAAACAATGGGGTTAACCAATCTGTGGCTGGTTAACCCGCTCGTAAAACCTGACTCCCAGGCTATCGCCCTGGCGGCAGGGGCCAGTGATGTGATCGGCAACGCGCAGATCGTCGACACCCTCGATGAAGCGCTGGCCGGATGCAGCCTGGTCGTCGGAACCAGCGCGCGTTCGCGTACGCTGCCGTGGCCGATGCTCGATCCGCGCGAATGCGGTTTAAAAAGCGTCGCGGAAGCGGCAAATACCCCCGTAGCGCTGGTGTTTGGTCGTGAACGCGTTGGACTGACCAACGACGAACTGCAAAAATGCCATTACCACGTCGCGATTGCGGCAAACCCGGAGTACAGTTCGCTGAACCTGGCGATGGCGGTACAGGTCATCGCCTATGAAGTGCGCATGGCCTGGCTGGCAACACAGGAAAACCCTGACGCGGTGGTGCATGAAGAAGCACCGTACCCGCTGGTGGACGATCTGGAGCGTTTTTACGGTCACCTTGAGCAGACGTTACTGTCGACGGGGTTTATCCGTGAGAACCACCCCGGGCAGGTGATGAACAAACTGCGTCGTCTGTTTACGCGCGCGCGTCCGGAGAGCCAGGAGTTGAATATTCTGCGTGGAATGCTTGCCTCTATTGAGCAGCAGAATAAAAGCAAGTAACGGTGCTAATGCCGGATGGCGCTTCGCTTATCCGGCCTACGAATCGTGCGGTCTGTATGCCGGATAAGCGAAGCGTCATCCGGTAACGCAAAATGGCACTGAAGGTTAAATACCTGACTAAAACAGTCAAGTAAATAGTTGACTGATTTAGTCGGGAATGTCAGACTTGACCCTGCTATGCAATACCCCCATTTTACAATAAAAAACCCCGGGCAGGGGCGAGTTTGAGGCTAAGTAAGACATGAGACTGACATCTAAAGGGCGTTATGCCGTGACCGCAATGTTGGACGTTGCGCTCAACTCCGAAGCGGGCCCGGTACCGTTGGCTGATATTTCTGAACGTCAGGGAATTTCCCTTTCTTATCTGGAACAGCTGTTCTCCCGTTTGCGTAAAAATGGTCTGGTTTCCAGCGTACGTGGACCAGGCGGCGGTTATCTGCTGGGCAAAGATGCCGGCAGTATTGCAGTTGGTGAAGTGATTAGCGCTGTTGACGAGTCGGTTGATGCGACCCGTTGTCAGGGCAAAGGCGGTTGTCAGGGCGGCGATAAATGCCTGACCCACGCGCTGTGGCGTGACTTGAGCGACCGTCTGACCGGTTTCCTCAACAACATCACGTTAGGCGAACTGGTGAATAATCAGGAAGTCCTGGATGTGTCTGGTCGCCAGCACAGCCACGACGCTCCACGCACAAATCGTGCACAAGACGCAATTGACGTTAAGTTACGCGCTTAATTAGAAAAGTACGCAATATCTTCAGGCTGCCAACGCAGAGGCAGTCTGAAGGATGAAGCGTAAAAGTATTTCAGAGTCAGGCCGGGGCGCTTGCGCTCCGTTAACACGGTCGTACATCCAGCCGGTTGCCTGACTCCTTGCATTGAAGCGATGTACGGAGTTTATAGAGCAATGAAATTACCGATTTATCTCGATTACTCCGCAACCACGCCGGTGGACCCGCGTGTTGCCGAGAAAATGATGCAGTTCCTGACGCTGGACGGAACCTTTGGTAACCCGGCCTCCCGTTCACACCGTTTCGGCTGGCAGGCTGAAGAGGCGGTGGATATCGCCCGTAATCAGATTGCCGATCTGGTGGGTGCCGATCCGCGTGAAATCGTTTTTACCTCCGGTGCGACTGAATCCGACAACCTGGCGATCAAAGGTGCAGCCAACTTTTATCAGAAAAAAGGCAAGCACATCATCACCAGCAAAACCGAACACAAAGCCGTGCTGGATACCTGCCGTCAGCTGGAGCGCGAAGGGTTTGAAGTAACCTACCTGGCGCCGCAGAGCAACGGGATTATCGATCTCAACGCGCTGGAAGCGGCGATGCGTGACGACACCATTCTGGTTTCCATCATGCACGTGAATAACGAAATCGGCGTGGTGCAGGATATCGCGACTATCGGCGAAATGTGCCGTGCGCGCGGCATCATCTATCACGTTGACGCCACCCAGAGCGTGGGCAAACTGCCTATCGATCTGAGCCAACTGAAAGTTGACCTGATGTCTTTCTCTGGTCACAAAATTTATGGCCCGAAAGGGATCGGCGCGCTGTACGTTCGCCGTAAGCCGCGTATTCGCATCGAAGCGCAGATGCACGGTGGCGGCCACGAGCGCGGTATGCGTTCCGGTACGCTGCCCGTCCACCAGATCGTCGGCATGGGCGAAGCCTATCGCATCGCGAAAGAAGAGATGGAAACCGAGATGGCGCGTCTGCGCGGTCTGCGTAACCGTCTGTGGAACGGCGTGAAAGATATGGAAGAAGTCTACCTGAACGGTGACCTCGAACAGGGCGCGCCAAACATCCTCAACGTGAGCTTTAACTATGTTGAAGGCGAGTCGCTGATCATGGCGCTGAAAGACCTTGCGGTCTCTTCAGGTTCCGCCTGTACCTCTGCGAGCCTCGAGCCTTCCTATGTGCTGCGCGCGCTGGGAATGACCGACGAGCTGGCGCATAGCTCTATTCGTTTCTCTTTAGGTCGTTTTACTACCGAAGAAGAGATTGATTACACCATCGAACTGGTTCGTAAATCTATCGGCCGTCTGCGTGACCTTTCTCCACTGTGGGAAATGCACAAGCAGGGCGTGGATCTGAACAGCATCGAATGGTCACATCATTAATCGGTACCGATAAGGGGAATTCATCATGGCTTACAGCGAAAAAGTAATCGATCATTACGAGAATCCACGTAACGTGGGCTCTTTTGACAACAGCGACGAGAACGTGGGCAGCGGCATGGTGGGTGCACCAGCCTGTGGCGACGTGATGAAGTTGCAGATCAAAGTCAACAATGAAGGTATCATTGAAGACGCGCGTTTCAAGACTTACGGCTGCGGTTCCGCTATCGCGTCCAGCTCCCTGGTCACCGAATGGGTGAAAGGGAAATCGCTGGACGAAGCACAGGCGATCAAAAACACCGATATCGCCGATGAGCTTGAGCTGCCGCCCGTGAAAATTCACTGTTCTATTCTGGCAGAAGACGCGATCAAAGCCGCTATTGCGGACTACAAAAGCAAACGTGAAGCAAAATAAGAAGAGTTGAGGTTTTATTATGTCGATTACACTTAGCGACAGTGCAGCAGCGCGAGTAAATACCTTCCTGGCGAACCGCGGTAAAGGGTTTGGCCTGCGTCTGGGCGTGAGAACCTCCGGCTGCTCAGGTATGGCGTATGTACTGGAATTTGTTGATGAACCGGCGGCAGAAGACACCGTGTTTGAAGACAAAGGCGTTAAGGTCGTGGTTGACGGAAAAAGCCTGCAATTTCTGGACGGAACGCAGTTAGACTTCGTAAAAGAAGGTCTGAACGAAGGGTTTAAATTCACTAACCCGAATGTGAAAGACGAGTGTGGTTGCGGCGAAAGCTTCCACGTGTAACGCGCGTCATCCGAAAACCCCGCCGTGGCCAAGCTATGTGTGGGGTTTGTTCTAACAGGCTACCCCTGAGAATGTTATGGACTACTTCACCCTCTTTGGCTTACCGGCCCGTTATCCGCTCGATATTCAGGCGCTGAGCCTTCGTTTTCAGGATCTGCAACGTCAGTATCACCCTGATAAATTTGCCAGCGGTACCCAGGCGGAACAGCTTGCTGCCGTTTCGCAATCCGCCACCATCAACCAGGCCTGGCAAACGCTGCGCCATCCTCTGATGCGCGCAGAATATCTGCTTTCGTTACACGGTTTTGATCTCAGCAACGAGCAGCACACGGTGCGCGATACCGCATTCCTGATGGAACAACTGGAATTGCGTGAAGAACTCGATGAGATCGAACAGGCGAAAGACGAGGCGCGGCTGGAACGTTTTATTCAGCGCGTGAAAAAGATGTTTGATAGCCGCCATCAGCTAATGGTGGAACAACTGGATAGCGAGACGTGGGACGTTGCGGCCGATACCGTGCGTAAACTGCGTTTTCTCGATAAACTGCGAAGCAGTGCAGAACAACTCGAAGAAAAACTGCTCGATTTTTAATATTCGGAAGCAATTATGGCCTTATTACAAATTAGTGAGCCTGGTCTGAGCGCAGCGCCACACCAGCGTCGTCTGGCTGTGGGTATCGATCTCGGGACCACCAACTCTCTGGTCGCAACCGTACGTAGCGGGCAGGCGGAAACGCTGGCCGATCACGACGGTCGTCATCTGCTGCCGTCCGTCGTTCACTATCAGCAGCAGGGCCACACGGTCGGCTATGATGCGCGCGCCAATGCCGCGCTGGATACCGCCAATACCATCAGCTCGGTAAAACGCATGATGGGGCGTTCGCTGGCAGATATTCAGACTCGTTACCCCCATCTGCCGTACCGTTTTCAGGAAAGCGTTAATGGTCTGCCGATGATTGAAACGGCGGCGGGTTTGCTGAATCCGATTCGTGTTTCTGCTGATATTCTGAAAGCGCTGGCGGCGCGTGCCACTGAGTCGCTTTCCGGCGATCTGGATGGCGTGGTCATTACCGTACCGGCGTACTTTGACGATGCACAGCGTCAGGGGACCAAAGATGCCGCGCGTCTGGCGGGTCTGCATGTCCTGCGCCTGCTCAATGAACCGACCGCTGCGGCGATTGCCTACGGCCTGGATTCCGGCAAAGAGGGCGTCATTGCGGTGTATGACCTCGGCGGCGGAACGTTTGATATTTCTATTCTGCGCCTGAGCCGCGGCGTGTTCGAAGTGCTGGCGACCGGCGGGGATTCTGCGCTTGGCGGCGATGACTTCGATCACCTGCTGGCGGATTACATCCGCGAACAGGCGGGGATTGCCGATCGCAGTGATAACCGTGTTCAGCGCGAATTGCTGGATGCCGCCATCGCGGCGAAAATTGCGCTCAGCGATGCCGAATCCGTAACGGTCAACGTGGCGGGCTGGCAGGGTGAGATTACCCGCGAACAGTTTAATGAACTCATTTCCGCGCTGGTTAAGCGCACGCTACTGGCCTGTCGTCGTGCACTGAAAGATGCCGGCGTTGAGGCGCAGGAAGTCCTGGAAGTGGTGATGGTGGGCGGTTCCACGCGCGTACCGCTGGTGCGCGAACGTGTGGGCGAATTTTTTGGTCGTCCGCCGCTGACGTCCATCGACCCGGATAAAGTGGTGGCGATTGGCGCGGCTATCCAGGCCGATATCCTGGTCGGCAACAAGCCGGACAGTGAAATGCTGCTGCTCGACGTGATCCCGCTGTCGCTGGGACTGGAAACGATGGGCGGTCTGGTGGAGAAAGTGATCCCACGTAACACCACCATTCCGGTGGCCCGCGCGCAGGACTTTACTACCTTCAAAGACGGTCAGACCGCGATGTCTATCCACGTGATGCAGGGCGAACGTGAACTGGTGCAGGACTGCCGTTCGTTGGCGCGCTTTGCACTGCGCGGTATTCCGGCGCTGCCGGCTGGCGGCGCGCACATTCGCGTCACCTTCCAGGTGGACGCTGACGGTCTGCTGAGCGTCACCGCGATGGAAAAATCCACCGGCGTTGAGGCCTCTATCCAGGTGAAACCGTCCTACGGTTTGACCGACAGCGAAATTGCCTCGATGATTCAGGATTCGATGAGCTTTGCTGAACAGGACGTAAAAGCCCGTATGTTGGCAGAGCAGAAAGTCGAAGCGGCGCGCGTGCTGGAGAGTTTAACCGGCGCGCTGACCGCTGATGCCGCGCTGTTAAGCGCCGCAGAACGTCAACAGATCGACGATGCCGCCGCGCACCTGAGCGAGGTGGCGCTGGGCGATGATGTTGACGCTATCGAACAAGCCATTAAAAACGTAGACAAACAAACCCAGGAATTCGCCGCCCGGCGCATGGACCAGTCGGTCCGTCGCGCGCTGAAAGGCCATTCCGTGGACGAGGTTTAATATGCCAAAGATTGTTATTCTGCCTCATCAGGATCTATGTCCGGATGGCGCAGTTCTGGAAGCGGAGACCGGTGAAACCATTCTTGACGTTGCGCTGCGCAACGGTATCGAGATTGAACACGCCTGCGAAAAATCCTGCGCTTGTACGACCTGCCACTGCATCGTGCGTGAAGGTTTTGATTCCCTGCCGGAAAGCACGGAAGAAGAAGACGACATGCTGGATAAAGCCTGGGGACTGGAGCCGGAAAGCCGTTTAAGCTGCCAGGCTCGCGTGACCGGGGATGATTTAGTGGTCGAAATCCCACGTTACACAATCAATCATGCTCGTGAGCATTAACAGAGGGTAGTATGGGACTGAAGTGGACCGATAGCCGCGAAATCGGCGAAGCGCTGTACGACGCCTTCCCCGATCTCGATCCCAAGACCGTTCGTTTCACCGATCTCCATCAGTGGATCTGCGATCTTGAGGAATTTGATGACGACCCTGACGCATCCAGTGAAAAAATTCTGGAGGCGATTCTGTTAGTCTGGTTAGATGAAGCAGAGTAATTTCCCCGTCATGCTTCACGCTGCAGATGCGTTGGCCGCGCTCGCTCACCCCAGTCACAGAGTAATCTCTGCTCCCGGGGATTCACTCGATTGCCGCCTTCCTGCAGCGCGAATCATTTAGTGGAATGAACATACGGGCTGCCTTCGGGCGGCCCGTTTGCTAATAAGGAAAAATTACAATGACAGAAGCCATGAAAATCACGCTCACTACGCAGCCTGCCGATGCGCGTTGGGGCGAAAAAGCCACATACAGCATTAATAACGATGGTATTGCTTTGCATCTTAACGGTAAAGACGACCTCGGTTTGATCCAGCGCGCAGCGCGGAAGATCGACGGCCTCGGTATCAAGCATGTACAGCTGGCAGGTGAGGGCTGGGATGCTGACCGCTGCTGGTCATTCTGGCAGGGCTACAAAGGGCCGAAAGGCAGCCGCAAAGTGGAATGGCCAAACCTGGACGATGCACAGCGCCAGGAACTGGATAACCGTCTGACCATCATTGACTGGGTGCGTGACACCATTAACGCACCGGCGGAAGAGTTGGGGCCAGAGCAACTGGCGCAGCGCGCCGTTGATCTCCTGTGCAGCGTGGCGTGCGATCACGTCTCCTACCGCATTACCAAAGGTGAGGATCTGCGCGAGCAGAACTACATGGGACTGCATACCGTTGGTCGCGGTTCTGAACGTCAGCCGGTACTGCTGGCGCTTGATTACAACCCGACAGGGGATAAAGAAGCCCCGGTTTATGCCTGCCTGGTCGGGAAAGGGATCACCTTCGATTCCGGCGGCTACAGCATCAAGCAGAGCGCCTTTATGGACTCCATGAAGTCTGATATGGGTGGTGCCGCAACGGTAACCGGCGCGCTGGCGTTTGCTATCACGCGCGGTCTGAACAAACGCGTGAAGCTGTACCTGTGCTGTGCGGACAACCTGATCAGCGGTAATGCCTTCAAGTTGGGCGATATCATCCATTATCGCAACGGTAAAAGCGTGGAAGTGATGAATACCGATGCTGAAGGGCGTCTGGTGCTGGCGGACGGTTTGATCGACGCCAGTGCGCAGAAACCGGAACTGATCATCGATGCCGCAACCCTGACCGGTGCCGCGAAAACCGCACTGGGTAACGACTATCATGCGCTGTTCAGCTTTGATGACCCACTGGCGAATCGTCTGCTGGCAAGCGCTGCCGAAGAGAACGAGGCGTTCTGGCGTCTGCCGCTGGCGGAATTCCATCGCAACCAGTTGCCGTCTAATTTCGCCGAGCTGAACAATACCGGCAGCGCAGCGTATCCGGCGGGGGCGAGTACGGCCGCAGGATTCCTGTCGCACTTTGTGGAAAACTACCAGCAGGGCTGGCTGCATATCGACTGCTCTGCAACCTATCGCAAAGCGCCGGTTGAGCAGTGGTCTGCCGGGGCGACAGGTCTGGGCGTGCGTACCATCGCCAACTTGTTGACTGCCTGAAAGGTGTTTTTGTAGGCCGGGTAAGCGAAGCGCCACCCGGCATTTTGCCTGATGGCGACGCTGTGCGTCTTATCAGGCCTACAATTCATATAGATAATTTGTGACCCCTATGTCTGAAACCAAAAACGAATTAGAAACCTTACTGGAACAAGCCGCGACTGAACCTGCGCATCGTCCGGCATTTTTCCGCACCCTGCTGGAATCCACCGTTTGGGTGCCAGGCACTGCGGCAGAAGGCGAGGCGATTGTCGAAGACAGCGCGCTCGATCTTCAGCACTGGGAAAAAGAAGATGGCACCACCGTTATTCCCTTTTTCACCTCTCTGGAAGCGTTGCAGCAGGCAGTAGAAGATGAGCAGGCGTTTGTGGTGATGCCGGTACGCACGCTGTTTGAAATGACGCTCGGCGAAACGCTGTTCCTTAACGCTAAATTGCCGACAGGCAAAGAGTTCATGCCGCGCGAAATCAGCCTGCTGATGGGGGAAGAGGGCAATCCGCTGAGTACGCAGGAAGTGCTGGAAGGCGGGGAATCCCTGATCCTCTCCGAAGTGGCCGAACCGCCCGCGCAGATGATTGACTCGCTCACTACGTTGTTCAAAACCATCAAACCGGTGAAGCGCGCCTTTCTCTGCTCGATTAAAGAGCGTGCGGACGCTGAGGCCAACCTGCTGATTGGTATCGAAGCCGATGGCGATATTGAAGAAATTATTCATGCTGCAGGCAGTGTGGCGACAGATACATTACCGGGCGATGAACCGATTGATATCTGCCAGGTAGTAAAAGGGGAGAAGGGGATCAGCCACTTTATCACCGAACATATCGCACCGTTCTACGAACGCCGTTGGGGTGGGTTCCTGCGCGATTTTAAACAGAATCGGATAATTTAAGTGAAGGAAAGCCGCCCCGAAAGGCGGCATCCTCGCTTACCTGCCCTGGCCGTTGGTCTTTACGAAAACAGAATTACCGAAGTAACTCTGGTCTGCGTGAAGGCACAACACGCCAGAAACAAGAAGCACGATACAGACGTACCGTATCTTCATTGTGCGGTCCATGCGAAGACCGCTTCACGACAGCACCACTGGCGATAATGCCGTGACAGCAAGTGCTGGGGGCACTTACATTTACGGCCATGGGACATCCTTTCCTGAAGCCAGTGCCCGTTTGCGAAGCGGCGGAAAGGGCCGGGAAGAATAATACATCAACTTAATAATAGTTTCTCGGCTAACTAACTTGACATTTTCTCCCTTTAACGAGAGTATTTGTGCGCTGGGGTGTACTTACATTGCTGTGGCAACACAGCCAGCTGGAAAGGCCGCGAACCGGACCAGCACAAAAAAACCGCTCAAACGTTAGAGCGGTTTTTTTGTGGGCGAGACAGACTAATAAATCAGAATTTATTTAGTTTCCGCCGGGTTCAACCGGTAAATCCGCACGGGCTCCCCATTCGCTCCATGCGCCGTCATACAGCGCGACGTCTGGCACGTCCAGCGTCGTCAGCGCCAGTACAACAACCGCAGCTGTCACGCCGGAACCACAGCTGGCAATGATCGGTCTGTCAAAACTGACCCCGTGGCGAAAGAAGATGGCATCCAGTTCGTCGGTTGTTTTCAGTTCACCGTCCTGAACCAGTTCTGTCCACGGCACGTTTAAGGCACCAGGCACATGACCGCGTCTGAGACCCGGACGCGGCTCGTCGGCTTCGGCATTAAACCGTGCAGCCGGGCGGGCATCGACAATCTGTGCGCTTTTTTCGTGGCTGGCGAGCAACACGTCGGTGACGCGTACTACGGCTTCAGGAGTAAACGCCGCATCAAAGTCGCCTTCCGGCAGTTCGACGTTGCCTTCCTGTAGCGGCAATTCATCACGTTGCCAGCCGGCCAGGCCCCCTCCCAGAATGGATACATTCTCCACGCCAAAGGTTCGCAGCATCCACCACGCGCGCGGGGCGGAGAACAGATTTCCCTCATCATAAACAATCAGATGTTTATCCTGATCTACCCCCAGTTCACGCATCGCAACGGCGAAGCTTTCCGGGCGTGGCATCATATGCGGCAGCGGTGAGGTGTGGTCGGAGAGCGCTTCGATATCAAAAAACACCGCGCCCGGGATGTGTCCCGCGCGATACTCTTGCGCAACGTCGCGGTCTTCCTGTCCTGGCGGCGCCATACGGGCGTCGATAATTTGAATCTGCGGATCGTCAATATGCTCGGCAAGCCAGTCGGCGGCGACAAAAAAGGCAGTAGTCATGGGTATCTCCATGTTTATCAGGTGTCCGGCAAATTGTCGGGCCTTTGCCAACAGGGGACAAGTAAAAGAGGCCGATTTGTCTGGTGATCCCACACTTCTTAATTAAATTCAGACTGGCCTGGCTGGATAGAGACTTACACAAAGTGAAATCTCACGCATAATAACGGTTCTACGTTGCTAACGGGCCATGCTGGCCAGGGATTAAACATGAAACACATACGCGTAGTCGCCTGCATGTTAATGCTGGCGCTGGCAGGGTGCGACAACAACGATAAAGCAGCAACGGTGGCGAAAAACGACGCCCCCGCCGCGCAACCCGCTGCGGAAAAGAAAGCGGACAAAGATACCGCGCAGTTGCAGAAACTGGCCCAACAGAGTGAAGGCAAAGCGCTGACGCTGCTGGATGCCTCCGAAGTGCAACTGGACGGTGCATCCACCCTGGTGCTGGCCTTCTCCATCCCGTTAGATCCTGAACAGGATTTTGCCCGTGTTGTCCACGTGGTGGATAAAAAAAGCGGCAAAGTCGATGGCGCATGGGAGCTGTCGCCGAATCTGAAAGAGTTGCGCTTACGTCACCTGGAACCCAATCGCGAACTGATTGTGACCATTGAGCGCGATCTCAGAGCGCTGAATAAAGCGATTTTCGAAATCAACTATGAGAAAAGCCTGACCACGCGTGATATCCAGCCCAGCGTGGGCTTTGCCAGCCGCGGTTCGCTGCTGCCGGGTAAAGTGGTGGAAGGTTTACCTGTGATGGCGCTTAACGTGAACAACGTAGACGTTAACTTTTTCCGCGTGAAGCAGGAATCGCTGGCGGCCTTTGTCAGCCAGTGGGAGTACCGAAATTCTCTGTCCAACTGGGAATCTGACAATCTGCTGAAAATGGCGGATCTGGTCTATACCGGTCGTTTCGATCTCAATCCCGCGCGTAACACCCGCGAAAAACTCCTTCTACCACTGAGCGAGATTAAACCGCTGCAGCAGGCCGGTGTCTATGTTGCGGTGATGACCAAAGCTGGGCAGTACGAGTACAGCAACGCTGCAACGTTATTCACGCTCAGCGATATCGGCGTGTCAGCGCATCGCTACCAGAGTCGGCTCGATGTGTTTACGCAAAGCCTGGAGAATGGTACCGCACAGCAGGGCGTGGAGGTTGCCTTGCTGGATGAGAAAGGGCAGACCCTGGCGAAGGCAACCAGCGATGCGAAAGGCCATGTCCAGCTCGAAAATAACCCAAACGCCGCGCTGCTGCTGGCGCGTAAAGAGGGGCAAACCACGCTGCTGGATCTGAAACTCCCGGCGCTGGATTTAGCGGAATTCGATATCGCCGGGGATCCCGGTTACCGCAAGCAGTTTTTTATGTTTGGCCCGCGCGATCTGTATCGTCCCGGCGAGACGGTGATCCTCAATGGTCTGCTGCGCGACAGTGACGGCAAGACGCTGCCCGATCAGCCGGTGAAGCTGGAAGTGGTTAAGCCGGATGGTCAGGTCATCCGTACCGTGGTCAGCCAGCCGGATAACGGGTTGTATCGCTTCACGTATCCGCTGGACAGCGGTGCGCCGACCGGAATGTGGCACATTCGCGCCAACACGGGTGACAACCAGACCCGGATGTGGGATTTCCACGTTGAAGATTTCATGCCGGAGCGGATGGCGCTGAATCTCGCCGGTCAAAAAACGCCTTTGTCGCCGTCTGACGAGGTGAAGTTCTCGGCGGTCGGCTACTACCTTTACGGTGCCCCGGCGAACGGCAATGCGTTGCAGGGACAATTGTATCTGCGTCCGCTGCGTGATGCGGTACCGTCATTGCCAGGCTTCCAGTTTGGCAATATTGCCGAGGAGAACCTGTCGCGCAGTCTTGATGAAGTACAACTGGCGCTGGATGAAACCGGGCGTGGCGACATCAGCACCCGCAGCGAATGGCGTGAGACCCACTCGCCGTTGAAGGTGATTTTGCAGGCCAGCCTGCTGGAGTCCGGTGGTCGTCCCGTTACGCGTCGCGCTGAGCAGGCTATCTGGCCAGCAGACACGTTACCGGGTATCCGTCCGCAATTTGCGGTGAAAGCGGTGTATGACTACCGCACCGATACCACGGTGAATCAGCCGATTGTCGACGAAGACAGCAATGCCGCCTTTGACATTGTCTATGTCGATGCCCAGGGCGAGAAGAAAGCGGTCTCCGGATTACAGGTGCGTTTGATTCGTGAGCGTCGCGACTACTACTGGGACTGGCTGGAAAGCGAAGGCTGGCAGTCGCGCTTTGATCAAAAAGATCTGGTGGAAGGTGAACAGACGCTGGATCTGAAAGCGGATGAAACCGGCAAAGTGACATTCCCGGTGGAATGGGGTGCTTACCGACTGGAAGTTAAAGCGCCAAACAATGCGGTCAGTAGCGTCCGTTTCTGGGCGGGCTATAGCTGGCAGGATAACAGCGATGGCAGCGGCGCGGCGCGGCCGGATCGCGTCACGCTGAAACTGGACAAACCGGCCTATCGTCCGGGCGATACCATGAAATTGCATATCGCGGCACCGGCGGCGGGGAAAGGCTATGCGATGGTGGAATCCAGCGAAGGTCCGCTGTGGTGGCAGGAAATTGATGTTCCGGCCCAGGGGCTGGATCTCTCCATTCCGGTCGATAAATCCTGGAATCGCCACGATCTGTATCTGAGCACGCTGGTGGTGCGTCCGGGCGATAAATCCCGCTCTGCAACGCCGAAACGTGCCGTGGGGCTGCTGCATCTACCGCTGGGGGACGAAAACCGTCGTCTGGATCTGGCGCTCGAAGCCCCGGCTAAAATGCGTCCGAACCAGCCGTTGACCGTGAAGATCAAGGCCAGCAGTAAAAATGGCGAGACGCCAAAACAGGTAAATGTGCTGGTGTCGGCGGTGGACAGCGGCGTGTTGAACATTACTGATTACGTCACGCCGGATCCGTGGCAGGCGTTCTTCGGGCAAAAACGCTACGGCGCGGATATTTATGACATCTATGGTCAGGTGATTGAGGGCCAGGGGCGGCAGGCAGCACTGCGCTTTGGTGGTGATGGCGATGAACTGAAGCGCGGCGGCAAACCGCCGGTCAATCATGTGACTATTGTGGCGCAGCAGGCGCAACCGGTCATGCTGAATGAACAGGGTGAAGGCAGCGTGACGCTACCGATTGGCGATTTCAACGGCGAGCTGCGCGTGATGGCGCAGGCGTGGACGGCGGATGACTTTGGCAGCAATGAAAGCAAGACCATCGTCGCCGCCCCGATCATTGCTGAGCTGAATATGCCGCGCTTTATGGCCGGCGGTGATACTTCGCGACTGGTACTGGACGTGACCAACCTGACCGATCAACCGCAATCACTGAACGTGGCGCTGACCGCCAGCGGACTGATCGAACGGGTCAGCGACCAGCCTGCGCAGGTTAGTCTGGCGCCGGGCGTGCGTACAACGTTGTTTGTTCCTGTTCGTGCGAAAGAGGGATTTGGCGATGGCGAGTTGCAGGCGACGATAAGCGGACTGAACGTGCCGGGAGAAAGCATCGGACCGCAACAGAAGCAGTGGAAGATTGGCGTACGTCCGGCATTCCCGGCGCAAACGGTCAATAACGGCGTGATGCTGCAACCGGGTGAAAACTGGACACCTCCCGCGGAGGCGTTAGCGAATTTCTCTCCGGTTACCGTACAGGGTCAGTTGTTGTTCAGCGGTAAACCGCCGTTGAATCTGGCGCGCTACATCCGTGAGCTGAAGGCATATCCTTACGGCTGTCTGGAACAAACCACCAGCGGTCTGTTCCCGTCGCTTTATACCAATGCTGCGCAGCTAAAAGCGCTGGGCATTACGGGTGATACCGACGAGAAGCGTCGTGCGGCAATCGAAACCGGGATTTCCCGTCTGCTGCAAATGCAGCGTGACAACGGCGGATTCGCGCTGTGGGATAAAAATGGTCCGGAAGAGTACTGGCTGACAGCCTATGCGATGGATTTCCTGGTGCGGGCGGGTGAGCAGGGTTATAGCGTTCCGACAGAGGGGATCAATCAGGGTAATGCGCGTCTACTGCGTTATCTGCAGGATCCGGGGATGATGTCGATTCGCTACACCAGCGACACGCAGGCGAGCAAATTTGCCGTGCAGGCCTATGCTGCACTGGTACTGGCGCGTCAGCAGAAAGCCCCGCTTGGCGCACTGCGCGAGATCTGGGAGCGTCGCAGTCAGGCTGCTTCCGGCTTACCGCTGCTGCAACTTGGCATGGCGTTGAAAACCATGGGTGACGCGAAGCGGAGTGACGACGCGGTGACGCTGGCACTGTCTACCCCACGTCACGATGAACGTCAGTGGCTGGCCGATTACGGCAGTCCGCTTCGTGATAACGCGATGATGCTGGCGCTGCTGGAAGAGAATAACCTGAAGCCGGATGTCCAGAACACGTTGCTGAATACGCTCTCTGAACAGGCGTTTGGTCAGCGCTGGCTGTCAACACAGGAGAATAACGCGCTGTTCCTGGCCGCCCGTTCGCTGCAGGATTTACCCGGTACCTGGCAGGCGCAGACCTCGTTCGCTGAGCAATCGCTGACGGGCGATAAAGCGCAAACCCGTAATCTGGATGCCGATCAACTCGCGGCGCTGCAGGTGACGAATAACGGTTCTCTGCCGATGTGGTTGCGTCTGGACGTGAGCGGTTATCCACAAACGATTCCGGCACCTGTCAGCAATGTGTTGCAGATTGAGCGTCATATTCTGGGAAGCGATGGGCAGAGCAAATCGCTGGAATCACTGCGCAGCGGTGAGCTGGTGTTGGTCTGGCTGGAAGTGAAAGCCAGCCAGGACGTGCCGGATGCGCTGGTGGTAGATCTGCTGCCTGCCGGACTGGAACTGGAAAACCAGAATCTGGCCAACGGCAGCGCCAGTTTGCAGGACAGCGACAGTGAGGTACAGAATCTGCTAAATCAGATGCAGCAGGCAGATATTCAGCACGTGGAGTTTCGCGATGACCGCTTTGTCGCCGCCGTGGCGGTGAATCAGGGGCAGCCAGTAACGCTGGTCTATCTGGCGCGAGCCGTGACGCCGGGAACCTATCAGGTGCCGATGCCCATGGTGGAATCAATGTATGTTCCGCAATGGCGGGCAACCGGCGCGGCTGAGGAAATGCTGATTGTTAAGCCGTAAATGGGGCAATTAACCGGTAAACGCGGCGGCTGGCTTGGTCTGGTTGCCGCATCTGTTTTACTTGTTTGCGCCGTCTGGGCGGCCGATAAAATCTGGCCGCTGCCTTTGCGTGAGGTCAATCCTGCGCGGGTGGTGGTGGCGCATGACGGGACGCCGCTGTGGCGGTTTGCAGACGCGGACGGTATCTGGCGCTATCCGGTGACGGTCGAAGAGGTCTCCCCGCGCTATCTTGAGGCGCTGATCAACTATGAAGACCGTTGGTTCTGGCAACATCCGGGAGTAAACCCTCTCTCCATCCTTCGCGCCGCCTGGCAGGATCTCTCCTCCGGGCGGGTGATTTCCGGTGGCAGCACGCTAACCATGCAGGTGGCGCGTCTGCTGGATCCACATCCCCGCACGTTCGGCGGTAAGTTTCGCCAGCTCTGGCGCGCCCTGCAGCTTGAATGGCACCTCTCAAAACGCGACATCCTGACGTTGTACCTCAACCGCGCGCCGTTTGGCGGCACGTTGCAGGGGATTGGCGCGGCCAGTTGGGCTTATCTCGGTAAACCTCCGGCGCAACTCAGTTACTCTGAAGCCGCTTTACTGGCGGTATTACCGCAGGCGCCGAGCCGACTGCGTCCCGATCGCTGGCCGGATCGGGCAGAAGCGGCGCGTAACAAAGTGCTCGCGCGCATGGCGGCGCAGGGGATCTGGTCGCAGCGCCAGGTTAAGGAGTCACGTGAAGAGCCTGTATGGCTGACGCCTCGCCAGATGCCGCAGTTGGCACCGCTTTTTTCGCGGATGATGCTGGGCAAAAATCAAGGCGACAAAATTGTCACTACCCTGGATGCCGGGCTGCAGCGACAACTGGAAGAGCTGGCGCAAAACTGGAAAGGCAGGCTGCCTGCGCGCAGTTCGCTGGCGATGATCGTCGTCGATCACACCGACATGAGCGTGCGTGGCTGGGTCGGATCGGTCGATCTGAACGATGACACGCGCTTCGGTCATGTGGATATGGTAAAGGCGATTCGATCGCCTGGCTCAGTGCTGAAGCCTTTTGTTTATGGACTGGCGCTGGATGACGGATTAATCCATCCGGCGTCTTTATTGCAGGATGTGCCGCGTCGTAGCGGGGACTATCGCCCAGGTAATTTTGACAGCGGTTTTCATGGCCCCGTCAGTATGAGCGAAGCGCTGGTGCGCTCGCTGAATTTGCCAGCGGTACAGGTGCTGGAAGCCTACGGTCCAAAGCGCTTTGCCGCACAATTACGTAATATCGGGTTGCCGCTGTTCCTGCCCGCAGGCGCGGCTCCCAATCTGTCGCTTATTCTGGGAGGGGCAGGCGCACGGCTGGAGGATATGGTCGCGGGGTACAGCGCTTTTACCCGCCACGGCAAAGCGGGAATCCTGCGTCTGCAACCGGGCGATCCGCTTGTCGAACGCACGCTAATGTCACCGGGCGCGGCGTGGATCATCCGACGAATTTTAGCCGATGAAGCGCAACCGCTGCCGGACAGCGCGCTTCCCCGGGTAGTGCCGCTGGCATGGAAAACCGGCACCAGCTACGGCTATCGTGATGCGTGGGCGATTGGCCTCAATGCCCGTTATATCATCGGTATCTGGACGGGCAGACCGGACGGCACGCCCGTTGCCGGACAGTTCGGTTATGCCAGCGCTATCCCGCTGCTCAATCAGGTGAACAACCTGCTCTTAGCCCGCAATACCTCGCTGCCGGAAGACTCGCGACCGCAGTCGGTTACGCGTGGCGTCGTGTGCTGGCCAGGCGGACAGTCTCTTCCTCCGGGTGACAGCAATTGCCGGCGTCGTCTGGCCACCTGGCTGCTGGAGGACGCACAACCGCCCACGCTACTGCTGCCGGAACAGGAGGGGGTGAGCGGTATTCGTTTCCCTGTCTGGCTGGATAAGGCTGGTCGACGCGTTGCTGCCGATTGCCCGCAGGCGCGAGAGCAGATGCTGATTGTCTGGCCGTTGCCGCTGGAACCGTGGTTGCCCGCCGCAGAACGTCGCAGTGCGCGCTTGCCGTTGGCCTCAACGGAATGTCCGCCACACGGGCAGGATCCTGCGTTGCCGCTGTTGCTGTCAGGCGTACGTGATGGCGCTATCGTCAAACGTTTACCGGGGGCCGCTGAGGCAAGCTTAACGATTCAGAGCAGCGGCGGGGCAGGCGAGCGCTGGTGGTTCCTCAATGGTGAACCGCTGCAAGAACGTAGGCGCAGTATCACGTTGCGTCTGAGCGAAAAAGGGGACTATCAGCTACTGGCGATGGAGGCGAGCGGACAGGTTGCGACGGTGAGATTTACCCTGCAGTAGACCAGATTGACACTTTTTGTTGCTAATGCTCATCTTATTTTAAAAAAATGTTACCTTCGTCCATATGCAATAGCCGGGATGCTCTTTATAATCCGCGCCAGGTAAAACACAACAGAACATCTTTCAGAGGTAATCATGGCTATTGAACGTACTTTTTCCATCATCAAGCCAAACGCGGTGGCAAAAAACGTTATTGGTAATATCTTTGCGCGCTTTGAAGCAGCAGGGTTTAAAATTGTCGGCACCAAAATGCTGCACCTGAGCGTTGAGCAGGCGCGCGGCTTCTATGCTG
This sequence comes from Citrobacter telavivensis, assembly GCF_041807075.1. NCBI lineage: Bacteria > Pseudomonadati > Pseudomonadota > Gammaproteobacteria > Enterobacterales > Enterobacteriaceae > Citrobacter > Citrobacter telavivensis. The sequence continues at coordinate 80,261 of NZ_JBGUBF010000005.1, forward strand.
AGCATGACGGCAAGCCGTTCTTCGACGGCCTGGTTGAGTTCATGACCTCGGGTCCTATCGTGGTGTCCGTGCTGGAAAGCGAAAACGCGGTACAGCGTCACCGCGATCTGCTGGGCGCAACCAACCCGGCTAACGCCCTGGCGGGTACGCTGCGTGCTGACTACGCTGACAGCTTCACCGAAAACGGTACTCACGGTTCTGATTCCGTGGAATCCGCCCAGCGTGAAATCGCCTACTTCTTTGGCGAAGGCGAAGTGTGCGCCCGCACGCGCTAATTCCCTTCATCCGGGAATTCGTCAGTGTGCCACCTTCCCGCGACGCGAAATATTCGGGAATAATTTTTCGATAAATGCCGCGTGCAAACGTGGCATCCTTGCGCCAGACTTTGTACAATGCAACGCCCCGGATGAGCCACTGCTTACCGGGGCGTTTCTTTTCAACCTCCCATGGGCCATAACGTGTAACAACGAGGCCGGAAAAAATTATGTCTGAATTAGTTAACACTTCCGAAATTATCACGCCTGCGGTTCCTGCGAAAAATGGCAAAATCAACCTGTTGGATCTGAACCGTCAGCAGATGCGCGAATTCTTTAAAGAGATGGGCGAGAAGCCGTTTCGCGCCGACCAGGTGATGAAATGGATGTACCACTATTGCAGCGACAACTTTGATGATATGACCGACATCAACAAAGTGCTGCGTAACAAGCTCAAAGAGGTGGCGGAAATCCGCGCACCGGAAGTGGTTGAAGAACAGCGCTCCTCGGATGGCACCATCAAATGGGCGATTGCCGTGGGCGATCAGCGCGTTGAAACGGTGTATATCCCGGAAGATGACCGTGCCACGCTGTGCGTCTCTTCGCAGGTAGGATGTGCGCTGGAGTGTAAATTCTGTTCAACCGCACAGCAGGGGTTTAACCGTAACCTGCGCGTTTCTGAAATTATCGGTCAGGTCTGGCGTGCGGCGAAAATTGTCGGCGCGGCGAAAATCACCGGTCAGCGTCCGATCACCAACGTGGTGATGATGGGGATGGGTGAACCGCTGCTTAACCTGACTAACGTCGTGCCGGCCATGGAAATCATGCTTGATGATTTCGGCTTCGGTCTGTCCAAGCGTCGCGTTACGCTGTCGACCTCCGGCGTGGTGCCTGCGCTCGACAAATTAGGTGACATGATTGACGTCGCACTGGCTATCTCACTGCATGCGCCAAATGACGAAATTCGTGACGAAATTGTGCCCATCAACAAAAAGTACAATATCGAAACCTTCCTGGGCGCGGTTCGCCGCTATCTGGAGAAATCCAATGCCAACCAGGGACGTGTCACGATTGAATACGTCATGCTTGATCACGTTAACGACGGCACAGAACATGCGCATCAGTTGGCGGAGTTGTTGAAGGATACGCCTTGTAAGATAAACCTCATCCCATGGAACCCGTTCCCGGGAGCGCCATATGGACGTAGCTCTAATAGCCGCATTGACCGTTTCTCTAAAGTGTTGATGAGCTACGGTTTTACCACTATTGTGCGTAAAACGCGGGGTGATGACATCGACGCCGCCTGTGGGCAACTGGCGGGGGATGTGATCGACCGTACTAAACGTACGCTGCGTAAGCGTATGCAGGGTGAGGCTATCGACGTTAAAACTGTCTGATGCAGAACGTGCTACAGCCTGATTTTTGTGCTGTGGCACAGTGTAATTTGCATGAGGGTCAGAGTCGTACTTGTCCGGTCAATAATAACGGTGCGTTTTTGTCGACTTTAGGGCAGTATGTACGGCGCGACAATAGTTTAGCCCTCAGGCTTAAGCTGTTTTTGTTAAGAGTCAGCAGACGGGTTTATACTGTTTGACTCAGGTTGACTGACCAGATTCTCGCGGCGTGGGTGGGCATTATGACTCGCCGGCGCCTGAACCTTAATTTTCACCAGCAGCTGTAGCGAATGAATACTGAAGCCACTCACGACCAACATGAAGCACAATCCACCGGCGTTCGTCTACGCAATGCCCGTGAACAACTCGGACTCAGCCAGCAGGCTGTCGCTGAGCGACTTTGCCTGAAGGTATCCACCGTACGCGACATTGAAGACGATAAGGCTCCTGCCGATTTGGCTTCAACGTTCCTGCGTGGGTACATCCGCTCTTATGCGCGTCTGGTCCATATTCCTGAAGAAGAACTTCTACCGGCTCTGGAGAAGCAGGCGCCGGTTCGAACAGCGAAAGTTGCACCGATGCAGAGCTTCTCGTTAGGCAAACGCCGTAAAAAGCGCGATGGCTGGTTGATGACGTTTACCTGGCTGGTGCTGTTTGTGGTGGTCGGTCTGACGGGCGCATGGTGGTGGCAAAACCACAAAGCGCAGCAGGAAGAGATCTCCACAATGGCCGATCAATCCTCTGCTGAGCTGAACGCCAACAGCGAAAACACGCAAAGCGTGCCGCTGGATACCAGCGCAACGGCAAGCCAGGACAACACGCCGGCGTCCACCGGTCTGGCGGAGACGGCACAAACGCCTGCGCCGACGACGGCACCGGCGATTGATCCGCAGCAGAACGCCGTGGTCGCCCCATCTCAGGCCAACGTTGACACCGCAACAGCCGCCCCTGCTACACCGGCAACGCCAGACGGCGCGGCCCCGTTGCCAACCAATCAGGCGGGCGTGGAAGCGGCTGCCGATCCGAACGCACTGGTAATGAATTTTACCGCCGACTGCTGGCTGGAAGTGAGCGATGCAACGGGCAAAAAGCTGTTTAGCGGAATGCAGCGCAAAGATGGTAATTTAAACCTGACCGGTCAGGCGCCTTATAAGCTTAAAATTGGCGCGCCGGCTGCGGTGCAGATCCAGTATCAAGGAAAACCTGTCGATCTGAGCCGTTTTATCAGAACTAACCAGGTTGCGCGTCTGACCCTAAATGCCGAACAATCACCGGCGCAGTAATAGACGGGTAACGCGGGAGATTTTTCATGCATAACCAGGCTCCAATTCAACGTAGAAAATCAACGCGTATTTACGTTGGGAATGTGCCGATTGGCGATGGTGCTCCCATCGCCGTACAGTCGATGACCAACACGCGGACCACGGATGTGGAAGCAACGGTTAATCAGATCAAAGCGCTGGAACGTGTGGGCGCTGATATTGTTCGTGTCTCCGTCCCCACGATGGATGCCGCAGAAGCCTTCAAACTGATCAAGCAACAGGTTTCGGTTCCGCTGGTCGCCGACATTCACTTCGACTACCGTATTGCGCTTAAAGTGGCGGAGTACGGCGTTGATTGCCTGCGTATTAACCCTGGCAATATCGGTAACGAAGAGCGTATCCGCATGGTAGTGGATTGCGCCCGTGACAAAAACATCCCGATTCGCATCGGTGTTAACGCCGGATCGCTGGAAAAAGATCTACAGGAAAAGTACGGTGAACCGACGCCGCAGGCTTTGCTGGAATCGGCAATGCGCCATGTGGATCATCTCGATCGTCTGAACTTTGATCAGTTCAAGGTCAGTGTAAAAGCATCTGATGTTTTCCTCGCCGTTGAATCCTATCGCCTGCTGGCAAAGCAAATCGATCAACCGCTGCATTTAGGGATCACCGAAGCCGGTGGTGCGCGTAGCGGTGCGGTGAAATCGGCGATCGGTCTTGGCCTGCTGTTGTCTGAAGGGATTGGCGATACATTGCGAGTTTCGCTGGCAGCCGATCCGGTGGAAGAGATCAAAGTTGGCTTCGATATCCTGAAGTCTCTGCGCATCCGCGCTCGCGGGATCAACTTCATCGCCTGTCCGACCTGTTCGCGCCAGGAGTTTGACGTGATTGGTACGGTTAACGCGCTGGAGCAGCGTCTGGAAGACATCATTACGCCAATGGATGTCTCCATCATCGGCTGCGTGGTTAACGGGCCGGGTGAAGCGCTGGTGTCCACGCTGGGTGTGACCGGCGGCAACAAGAAAAGTGGTCTCTATGAAGATGGCGTTCGCAAAGATCGTCTGGATAATAGCGATATGATTGACCAGCTTGAAGCCCGCATTCGTGCCAAAGCGACGATGCTCGACGAAGCACAGCGTATTAACGTGCAGCAGGTTGAAAAATAATAACGTGATGGGAAGCGGCGTGCTTCCCGTGTATGATTGAACCCGCATGGCTCCCGTATCGCTCGGGGAAGCGCTGAGGGTTCATTTTTATATTCAGAAAGAGAATAAACGTGGCAAAAAACATTCAAGCCATTCGCGGCATGAACGATTATCTGCCTGGCGAAACCGCCATCTGGCAGCGCATTGAAGGCACACTCAAAAACGTGCTCGGCAGCTACGGTTACAGTGAAATCCGCTTGCCGATTGTAGAGCAGACCCCGTTATTCAAACGCGCGATCGGCGAAGTGACCGACGTGGTTGAAAAAGAGATGTATACCTTTGAGGACCGCAATGGCGATAGCCTGACGCTGCGTCCGGAAGGGACGGCGGGCTGTGTACGCGCCGGCATCGAACATGGTCTTCTGTACAATCAGGAACAGCGTCTGTGGTACATCGGGCCGATGTTCCGCCACGAGCGTCCGCAGAAAGGGCGCTATCGTCAGTTCCATCAGTTGGGCGCCGAAGTTTTTGGTCTGCAAGGACCGGACATTGATGCCGAACTGATCATGTTAACCGCGCGCTGGTGGCGTGAACTGGGTATCGCTGAGCATGTCAATCTGGAACTGAACTCCATTGGTTCTCAGGACGCACGTGCAAACTATCGCGATGCGCTGGTGGCGTTCCTGGAACAGCACATTGAGAAACTGGACGAAGATTGCAAACGTCGCATGTACTCCAATCCACTGCGCGTCCTGGATTCAAAAAATCCGGACGTTCAGGCGCTGCTCAACGATGCTCCTCAGCTTGGCGACTATCTGGATGACGATTCCCGCGAGCACTTTGCGGGTCTGTGCAAACTACTGGAAGCCGCAGGCATTGCCTACACCGTCAACCAGCGTCTGGTGCGCGGCCTTGACTACTACAACCGCACCGTATTCGAGTGGGTCACCAACAGTCTGGGGTCTCAAGGTACGGTCTGTGCGGGCGGTCGTTATGACGGACTGGTAGAGCAACTCGGTGGTCGCGCGACCCCGGGGGTAGGCTTTGCAATGGGTCTGGAGCGACTTGTTTTACTGGTTCAGGCAGTTAATCCGGAATTTAAAGCCGATTCTGTTGTCGATATATACCTGGTCGCTTCAGGCGCGGATACGCAGTCTGCGGCAATGACACTGGCTGAGCGCGTGCGTGATGAAATCCCGGGCGTGAAGCTGATGACAAACCACGGCGGCGGCAACTTTAAGAAACAGTTTGCCCGAGCTGACAAATGGGGCGCCCGCGTTGCTCTGGTGCTTGGCGAGTCCGAAATGGCTGCCGGCACCGTTGTAGTGAAGGATTTGCGCTCCGGTGAGCAAACTGAGGTGGCACAGGACAGCGTTGCCGCCCATTTGCGCACGTTAATGGCTTAAGGAGAAGGACTGCGTGGAAATTTACGAGAACGAAAACGACCAGGTCGATGCGATTAAACGCTTCTTTGCCGAAAACGGCAAAGCCCTGGCTGTTGGGGTTATTTTAGGTGTTGGAGCGCTGGTTGGCTGGCGCTACTGGAACAGTCATCAGACTGAGTCCGCTCGCTCTACTTCTCTGTCATATCAAACTGTAGTGAGTTCGCTCAGTGCGGGTAAAGCAGAAGACCTGTCTGCAGCGGAGAAATTTGCCGCAGACAATAAGAACGCTTACGGCGCGTTAGCGTCGATGGAACTGGCGCAGCAGTTTGTCGATCAGAATCAACTTGAGAAAGCCGCAGCCCAGCTTCAGCAGGGACTGGCCGCCACGAGTGATGAGAATCTTAACGCGGTGATCACGCTGCGTCTTGCTCGCGTTCAGGTTCAACTCAAGCAGGCGGACACGGCGCTAAAAACCCTTGATAGCGTGAAGGGTGAAGGATGGGCAGCAATTGTTGCCGATCTGCGCGGCGAAGCGCTGCTGAGCAAAGGTGATAAACAAGGTGCGCGTAGTGCATGGGAAGCGGGCGTGAAAAGTAATGCCTCCCCGGCACTGAGCGAAATGATGCAGATGAAAATCAATAATTTGTCCATCTGAGAGGGACCCGATGCAATTGCGTAAATTACTTCTGCCAGGGCTGCTTTCCGTTACCCTGTTGAGCGGCTGTTCACTGTTTAGTGGCGAAGAAGACGTTGTAAAAATGTCCCCATTACCGGTGGTTGAAAATCAGTTTACCCCGTCTACGGTCTGGAGCACTTCTGTAGGCAACGGTATCGGTGATTTCTATTCCAACCTCCACCCGGCGTATGCCGATAACGTGGTCTACGCTGCCGATCGGGCTGGCGTGGTGAAAGCATTGAATGCTGATGACGGTAAAGAAGTTTGGTCGGTTAACCTGGGCGAGAAAGATGGCTGGTTCTCACGCTCGTCGGCGCAGTTGTCTGGCGGCGTAACGATTGCTGGCGGTCACGTTTATCTTGGCAGCGAAAAAGCGCAGGTTTACGCGCTGAACGCGGCGGACGGTACGGTTGCGTGGCAAACCAAAGTGGCGGGCGAAGCGCTCTCTCGTCCGGTAGTCAGCGACGGAATGGTGCTGATTCATACCAGCAACGGTCAGTTGCAGGCCCTGAATGAAGCCGACGGCGCCATTAAGTGGACCGTGAACCTGGATATGCCGTCTCTGTCGCTGCGTGGCGAATCTGCGCCGGCAACCGCCTTTGGTGCAGCCATCGTCGGTGGTGATAACGGTCGCGTAAGTGCCGTGCTGATGCAGCAAGGCCAGATGATTTGGCAGCAACGTATTTCTCAGGCTACCGGCTCTACCGAGATCGACCGTCTGAGCGATGTGGATACCACGCCGGTTATCGTCAATGGCGTCGTTTACGCCCTGGCTTATAATGGTAACCTGACCGCGCTGGATCTGCGCAGTGGCCAGATCATGTGGAAACGTGAACTGGGCTCGGTGAATGACTTTATCGTCGACGGCAACCGTATCTACCTGGTGGATCAGAATGACCGCGTACTGGCGCTGACTACCGATGGCGGCGTAACGCTGTGGACGCAGAGCGATCTGCTGCACCGTCTGCTGACTTCCCCGGCGTTGTATAATGGCAACCTGGTGGTAGGGGATAGCGAAGGTTACCTGCACTGGCTTAACGTCGAAGACGGCCGTTTTGTGGCTCAGCAGAAAGTAGACAGCTCTGGCTTCCTGACCGAACCGGTCTCTGCCGATGGCAAACTGCTGATCCAGGCCAAAGACGGTACCGTGTACTCTATTACACGTTAATCGTCCTGGTCGTACGCTTTAAAAAACGGCTCCTGGTGCAGGGGCCGTTTTCCTGTTTTTAACAACAGCGCAAAAATAGCGGCTGTTGTCTGATGATTTTTAAAATGAGGCTTTAAACATGGTACCTGTGGTCGCGCTTGTCGGGCGCCCTAACGTCGGAAAATCCACGTTATTTAACCGTCTAACTCGCACCCGAGATGCGCTGGTTGCGGATTTCCCGGGTCTGACTCGTGACCGTAAGTACGGTCGTGCGGAGATTGAAGGTCGTGAGTTTATCTGTATCGATACCGGCGGTATTGATGGCACTGAAGATGGCGTAGAAACGCGTATGGCGGAGCAGTCGCTGCTGGCGATTGAAGAGGCGGATGTGGTGCTGTTCATGGTTGATGCGCGTGCTGGCCTGATGCCAGCCGATGAAGCTATCGCCCAGCATTTACGCTCCCGTGAAAAACCGACGTTCCTGGTCGCCAACAAAACGGACGGACTCGATCCGGATCAGGCCATCGTTGATTTCTACTCGCTGGGTCTGGGTGAAATTCACCCGATCGCCGCGTCTCATGGTCGTGGCGTGCTCAGTTTGCTGGAACACGTTCTGCTGCCGTGGATGGACGATGCCGCGCCGCAGGAAGAGGTGGATGAAGACGCCGAATACTGGGCGCAGTTCGAAGCCGACGAGAACGGTGAAGAAGAGCCGGAAGATGACTTCAATCCGCAGGATCTGCCGATCAAACTGGCGATTGTCGGTCGTCCGAACGTCGGTAAGTCCACACTGACTAACCGCATTCTGGGTGAAGACCGCGTGGTGGTTTACGACATGCCAGGGACTACCCGTGACAGTATTTATATCCCGATGGAACGTGATGAGCGCGAGTATGTGCTGATCGATACCGCCGGGGTGCGTAAGCGTGGCAAGATCACCGATGCGGTGGAAAAGTTCTCGGTTATCAAAACATTGCAGGCAATTGAAGACGCTAACGTGGTGATGCTGGTGATTGATGCTCGTGAGGGTATTTCTGACCAGGATCTGTCTCTGCTGGGCTTCATCCTCAATAGTGGGCGCTCACTTGTTATCGTGGTGAATAAGTGGGACGGACTGACTCAGGAAGTGAAAGAGCAGGTGAAAGAGACGCTGGACTTCCGTCTGGGCTTTATCGACTTCGCGCGCGTGCACTTTATCTCTGCGCTGCACGGCAGCGGTGTCGGTAACCTGTTTGAATCCGTCCGTGAAGCGTATGACAGCTCCACCCGCCGCGTCAGTACGGCGATGCTGACCCGTATCATGACGATGGCGGCTGAAGATCACCAGCCACCGCTGGTCCGTGGCCGTCGCGTGAAGCTGAAATATGCCCATGCGGGGGGATATAACCCACCGATCGTGGTGATTCACGGTAACCAGGTCAAAGACCTGCCGGATTCCTATAAGCGCTACCTGATGAACTACTTCCGTAAATCGCTGGAAGTGATGGGGACGCCGATTCGCATTCAGTTTAAAGAGGGCGAGAACCCGTACGCCAATAAGCGCAATACGCTGACTCCAACCCAGATGCGTAAGCGTAAGCGTCTGATTAAGCACATCAAGAAAAGTAAGTAATAACTTACCTGCCAGGCAGGTAACCCCCAAAAAGCCCGCACCCGTCGGGCTTTTTGGTATCTTTCCGTCTACCGTTTATATTCTGGTAACGTTACTCAGGCGCACGGCAGTCCGTCTTTAAAGATCGCCTGATGACCGATAAAGCAAAACAAATCGAGAAAACCCGTAATCTACTGGCGCTTGCCGCACAGTCCTCTAATGATGGTGAGCCCGAAGATGACCTTTACCGGTTTCATGTCAGAAAAGGCATTGGGTCAGTATCTTCCGGACAGAGCCCCCAGTAATTGATGGCATCCTCAGAAGAGGAGAGTGAGGAGATAGTATGGAACTGATGTGTCCTGTTTGTCATAACCCGTTGGAGCGCAATGGTGAAACGGCCCATTGCGCGACCTGTCATACAGACTTTACCGTTGAAGCACGTTGTCCGGACTGCCACAAGCCGCTCCAGGTGTTGAAAGCCTGCGGTGCGGTGGATTATTTTTGCCAGAACGGCCACGGATTGATTTCAAAAAAACGCGTTGAGTTTACGTTGCATAACGCGTGAACGGATAGGGGCAGTCCCTGACAGGGGCTGGCCACTTACTTGCGGGCGCGCTTCTTCACCGGTTTGATATCGGTGACCTGGCTTTCCACCCAGCCGTCTTCCAGTCGGGTGGTCATCACATCACCCGCCTTCACCTGCTTCACTTTTTTCAGCACTTTGCCATCGGTGGCGGTAGAGACGCTATAACCACGCGCCAGAGTTGAGAGTGGGCTGACGGCTTCCAGATGCGTTACCGCGTTGCCAAAGCGTTCACGCGTGGCGCTCAGACGTGAGCGCACATTCTCCGCCAGACGATATTCCAGTTGCTGAATACGGGTTTGCGCCCGATGAATACGCGGCTGAGGACTTTGCTGGTTCAGGCGTTGTACCAGGCGAGACTGGCGCTGGCTGGTGCGCTTCACCTGGCTGTCGATGGCCACGTTCATACGCTGATGCAATCGTTCCAGCGCCGTCTGCTGACGGGCGAGACGCAACTGTGGATGCTGCTGTTGCAGGCGGTGATAAATCTGGGTGAATCGGCGACTGCGGTTTGCCAGAAAGTAGTCCATTGCCATGCCAAGGCGCTGTTGGGCGGACTGGATCTGGCGCAGCAACTCCTGCTGATTCCGGCTGACCATTTCAGCCGCGGCCGAAGGCGTTGGCGCACGCAGGTCGGCAATAAAATCGGCAATCGTCACGTCGGTTTCGTGGCCGACCGCGCTGACGACGGGGATCGCGCTGGCAAAAATAGCCCGGGCGACGCGCTCGTCGTTAAAGCTCCAGAGATCTTCCAGCGAACCGCCACCACGCCCGACAATCAGAACATCACATTCCTGGCGCGCATTCGCCAGTTCAATAGCACGGACAATCTGCCCCGGCGCGTCGTCGCCCTGGACGGCGGTCGGATAGATAATGACCGGCAAAGAGGGATCGCGGCGTTTCAGTACGTGGAGAATATCGTGCAGTGCAGCCCCGGTCTTCGAGGTGATCACGCCCACACAGTGGGCGGGAGAGGGGAGAGGCTGCTTGTGCTGTTGATCAAAAAGCCCTTCAGCCTGCAGCTTGGCTTTTAACTGTTCATACTTTTGCTGGAGCAGGCCTTCGCCGGCAGGCTGCATACTTTCGACGATAATCTGATAGTCGCCGCGCGGCTCGTACAGAGTGATATTGGCGCGAACCAGCACCTGCTGGCCATGCTGGGGGCGAAAGGTCACCCGACGATTGCTGTTGCGGAACATTGCACAGCGCACCTGCGCAGTGTCATCTTTGAGCGTGAAGTACCAGTGCCCCGATGACGGCTGCGAGAAATTGGAAATCTCACCGCTGATCCAGACCTGCCCCATCTCTTGTTCAAGCAGCAGACGAACCGTCTGATTCAGGCGGCTAACAGTAAAGATTGCGGAGGTCTGAGAGGATAACATGTGAGCGGGATCAAATTCTAAATCAGCAGGTTATTCAATCGATAGTAACCCGCCTGAGCAGGAGCGCAAGCATTATTTGCAAAAAAGTGTGGATGCAACCGATTACGCTCTGTATAATGCCACGGCAATATTTATCCACCCCCAGGTTAGAGATATTGCCCATGCTACGTATTGCTAAAGAAGCTTTGACGTTTGACGACGTCCTCCTCGTTCCCGCTCACTCCACCGTTCTGCCGAATACTGCCGACCTCAGCACGCAGTTGACGAAAACCATTCGTCTGAACATTCCTATGCTTTCCGCAGCAATGGACACCGTGACTGAAGCGCGCCTCGCAATTGCGCTGGCACAGGAAGGCGGCATCGGTTTTATCCATAAAAACATGTCGATTGAGCGTCAGGCGGAAGAAGTTCGCCGCGTGAAAAAACATGAATCTGGCGTGGTAACCGACCCGCAAACCGTTTTGCCAACCACGACCCTGCGTGAAGTGAAAGAACTGACCGAACGCAATGGTTTTGCGGGTTACCCGGTGGTGACACAAGACAATGAACTGGTCGGGATCATCACCGGTCGTGACGTGCGTTTTGTGACCGATCTGAGCCAACCGGTCAGCGTTTACATGACGCCGAAAGAGCGTCTGGTCACCGTTCGCGAAGGCGAAGCGCGCGATGTCGTGTTGTCTAAAATGCACGAGAAACGCGTTGAGAAAGCGCTGGTTGTCGATGACAGCTTCCACCTGCTCGGCATGATCACCGTGAAAGACTTCCAGAAAGCCGAACGTAAACCGAACTCCTGTAAAGATGAGCATGGTCGTCTGCGCGTTGGCGCTGCGGTTGGCGCTGGCGCGGGTAACGAAGAGCGTGTTGATGCGCTGGTAGCTGCCGGTGTTGACGTGCTGCTGATCGACTCTTCTCATGGGCACTCAGAAGGCGTGTTACAGCGCATTCGTGAAACGCGTGCTAAATACCCGGATCTGCAAATTATTGGCGGCAACGTGGCGACCGGCGCGGGCGCACGTGCTCTGGCGGAAGCCGGCGTGAGCGCGGTGAAAGTGGGTATCGGCCCTGGCTCCATCTGTACGACCCGTATCGTGACCGGCGTGGGCGTTCCGCAGATCACCGCGGTGTCTGATGCCGTTGAAGCGCTGGAAGGCATGGGTATTCCGGTGATCGCTGACGGCGGTATCCGTTTCTCTGGTGATATCGCCAAAGCCATCGCCGCGGGCGCAAGCGCGGTAATGGTTGGCTCCATGCTGGCAGGTACCGAAGAATCCCCAGGTGAAATCGAACTCTACCAGGGCCGTTCTTACAAATCCTACCGCGGCATGGGCTCTCTGGGCGCAATGTCCAAAGGCTCTTCTGACCGTTACTTCCAGAGCGATAACGCTGCTGACAAACTGGTGCCGGAAGGTATCGAAGGTCGTGTTGCCTATAAAGGCCGCCTGAAAGAGATCATTCACCAGCAGATGGGCGGCCTGCGCTCCTGTATGGGGCTGACCGGCTGTGGTACTATCGACGAATTGCGTACTAAAGCGGAATTCGTACGTATCAGTGGTGCGGGTATTCAGGAAAGCCACGTTCACGACGTGACCATCACCAAAGAGTCCCCGAACTACCGTATGGGCTCCTGATTTTCTTCGCCCGACCTTGTGTCGGGCGATTTATTTAACCTGTTTCACTTGCCTCGGAATTAGCGTCAATGACAGACAATATTCACAAGCATCGCATTCTCATCCTTGATTTCGGATCTCAGTACACACAACTGGTTGCACGTCGCGTGCGTGAACTGGGCGTTTACTGCGAACTGTGGGCATGGGATGTGACTGAAGCACAGATTCGCGAGTTTAATCCTAGCGGTATCATTCTTTCCGGTGGCCCGGAAAGCACCACCGAAGAAAACAGCCCGCGTGCACCGCAATACGTTTTCGAAGCCGGTGTTCCGGTCTTCGGCGTGTGTTACGGCATGCAGACGATGGCGATGCAGTTGGGCGGTCATGTTGAAGGTTCGACTGAGCGTGAATTCGGCTACGCGCAGGTTGAAGTGGTGACCGACAGCGCGCTAACTCGTGGTATCGAAGACTCCCTGACCGCTGATGGCAAACCGCTGCTGGACGTGTGGATGAGCCACGGCGATAAAGTGACGGCGATTCCGTCTGATTTCGTCACCGTTGCCAGCACCGAAAGCTGTCCGTTTGCCATCATGGCGAACGAAGAAAAACGCTTCTATGGCGTACAGTTCCACCCGGAAGTCACCCACACCCGTCAGGGAATGCGCATGCTGGAGCGTTTTGTCCGCGACATCTGCCAGTGTGAAGCGCTGTGGACGCCAGCAAAAATTATCGATGACGCCGTTGAGCGTATCCGCCAGCAGGTTGGCGATGACAAAGTGATCCTCGGTCTTTCCGGCGGTGTGGATTCTTCAGTCACCGCAATGCTGTTGCACCGTGCGATCGGTAAAAACCTGACCTGTGTCTTCGTTGATAACGGCCTGCTGCGTCTGAATGAAGCCGAGCAGGTGATGGACATGTTCGGTGACCACTTTGGTCTGAACATTGTTCACGTTCCGGCGGAAGAACGTTTCCTGACGGCGCTGAAAGGCGAAAACGATCCAGAAGCGAAACGTAAGATTATTGGTCGCGTCTTTGTTGAAGTCTTCGACGAAGAAGCGCTCAAGCTGGAAGATGTGAAATGGCTGGCGCAGGGCACCATTTATCCGGATGTTATCGAATCTGCGGCCTCTGCGACCGGTAAAGCGCACGTCATCAAATCTCACCATAACGTAGGCGGTCTGCCGAAAGAGATGAAGATGGGTCTGGTTGAACCGCTGAAAGAGCTGTTTAAAGACGAAGTGCGTAAAATTGGTCTGGAACTGGGCCTGCCGTACGACATGCTTTACCGTCACCCGTTCCCGGGGCCAGGTCTGGGCGTACGCGTGCTGGGTGAAGTGAAGAAAGAGTACTGCGACCTGCTGCGTCGTGCGGACGCTATCTTCATTGAAGAGCTGCACAAAGCGGACCTGTACAACAAAGTGAGCCAGGCGTTCACCGTGTTCCTGCCGGTTCGCTCTGTTGGCGTGATGGGCGATGGTCGTAAATACGACTGGGTGGTTTCTCTGCGTGCGGTCGAAACTATCGACTTTATGACTGCGCACTGGGCACACCTGCCGTATGACTTCCTGGGCCGTGTATCTAACCGCATCATCAACGAAGTGAATGGGATTTCACGCGTTGTGTATGATATCAGCGGTAAGCCGCCAGCCACGATCGAGTGGGAATGATTTCGCGTCTGGCAACAGCCTGCACGTAAAAGCAGTAAAGAACCTCTAAGCCCGCGTAACTGCGGGCTTTTTTGTTTTTGTGTCTGGCACTTTCTGGCAGCTGTTAGCAACGGGAAGCACGGTTTTTTCAATGGAATTTTTGATGGTACTCTCTGGTTTCGAATTCAGGTTTGAAAAAGTACCATGTGATAAATTTCGGTTGAGTTATGGTATTTATTTTTTATAACTCAATTAAAAACAGAGAGTTAAACAACTTTTCTGAATTTTTTACAACATGGTATTTTTGATAAAGGAAAACAATAAACCATGTTGACTGACACCAGGCTGCGTCACCTTAAGCCGAAGGAGAAACTCTATAAAGTTAATGACCGTGATGGTCTGTATGTTGCGGTCACTCCGGCTGGAACTATTTCATTTCGTTATAACTATTCAATAAACGGAAGACAGGAGACCGTTACTTTTGGCCGCTATGGTGTTGGAGGGATCACGCTTGCAGAAGCGCGTGAACGGCTCAATGAAGCCAAAAAAATGGTTGCCAGTGGAATATCGCCTGCGAGGGAAAAAGCCAGAGATAAAGCACGTATTAAAGATGCGGAGACTTTTGGTGCGTGGACTGAGAAATGGTTACGCGGTTATCAAATGGCTGAATCGACGCGTGATATGCGGCGTTCGGTATATCAAAGGGAGTTGAAGTCAAAATTTGCCCAGCAGAAACTTAGTGAGATTACACATGAAGACTTACGCGCATTAACCGATAACATTGTCGAGAGAGGGGCACCGGCGACAGCTGTACACGCCAGAGAGATTGTATTGCAAGTCTATCGCTGGGCTATTGAGCGCGGTCAGAAGGTGGAGAATCCAGCTGATCTGGTACGGCCTGCAAGCATAGCGAAATTTGAGCCTCGAGACAGGGCATTGACGCCAATTGAAATTGGTCTGATGTATCGGTACATGGAACGGGTAGGAACGACGCCATCAATCAGAGCAGCGGTTAAACTTTTGCTGTTAACGATGGTACGTAAAAGTGAGCTTACTAACGCAACCTGGAACGAGATCAATTTTAGTGAGGCATTATGGACGATACCAAAGGAAAGGATGAAACGACGTAATCCACATTTGGTTTTTCTTTCCAGACAGGCAATGGATATTATGATTGCTCTCAAAACCTTTGCCGGTAGCTCTGATTTTATCCTTCCTTCGCGGTACGATTCCGATGCGCCAATGAGTAGCGCTACTTTAAACCGGGTTTTGACACTGACGTATCGCCTGGCTCAGAAAGAAGGGGAGTTGTTGCCTAAGTTTGGTCCCCATGACTTACGGCGTACAGCCAGCACCTTGCTACATGAGGCCGGGTACAATACTGACTGGATTGAGAAGAGCCTTGCCCATGAACAAAAAGGGGTACGAGCTGTTTATAACAAGGCAGAATATCGTGAGCAGAGGGCTGAGATGCTACAAGATTGGGCGAATATGATTGATGAATGGACTAGTAAGTAGTTAATAATCAGTAAGTTAAGTGGATATGCTTCTTTTATCTACGCTAGGAGAGCAATTTTAGCCGCTAAAATTTACTGAATCTTTACTGGTTTTATCTGGATTGCATAAAAAGGAAAAATAAAAGTGCCTGAGTTGTCTGTAATTATACAATGGATGAATCAATACCCTAAGACCGGCTGGCTATTGCTGTGTATCTATATTGCACTCGGTGTAGTTCGTCACAGAGTAATTAATGCTGAATCTGGAAGTGTATTTCGTGGACTACTCAATCTTAGGAAGCGCCGGCTAGAGCAAATGCTGACACAGCCATATTTGAATAAAAATGCGGTCCGTCTGGCAAAGCGTGAGCTTCGTCAGCGCAGCCTTTATCGGCTTACAGGCTTGTATAATTATCGGCTGCAGGATTTGGCTGTAATAATGTGTGATCGTTATGGGTTGCGGGCTGGTTATCTCAAGCCGTGGCGTAACTGGCTCGAAGAACGGGATGGACGGATTGTGTTCAACAGGAAATGGCATTGTTTTCGCTGGCGTCTTTTTCTGGTAGGTCAGATTGTAAACACAGTTCTACTAATATTATTCATTATGTATATAGTTTCTCATTCTTCGGCCGAAATGATCGCACCGCTTATGTTACTCTTCATGCTTGTATGGTGGTTTCCTTGGCTAATGATCACCTCGGTACCTACCCCTAGGTGGACTCGCGAAATGGAAGTCTATCTTGAGAAATTTAACGCTGAACAGACCATGGTTTAAACTGTTCTTTGTTACCATGCATTCAGAGTGAATTGTCAGAGTTTTGGAAGATTCCATCCTACGAGTAATACTCACAAGGTAATTCACATAATCAATAGGTTAAGTCATAAGCTTCTTGACCCTACATGAGAAGACGAATTTTAGCTGCTAAAATTTTGGGCATATTTGGACTTAAATGCCACCGACATGATTCTAATAATTAAGCCAGTACCTAATGAGCCAAGACAAGACAACTGTAAACGCCCCATGGCTTAGACTTGCTTTCAGGAAAGCGAATGCTTTTTATGGTCAGGGACAAGTAAGGGGATGAGCCATTGCATAACCATAAAACCAATTCGTTCTATGTCATTACAGATCGGCTTCAGTGATTTACTGGTGAGGTAGTCTCACTGTGATCCGTTTTGCATAACGCTTACAGCTGCGCTACAAACAATAAACTATAATACTGTATTTTCAAAATCATCAATTTGAAGCAGGGTAATCGCGAAAAAACCTCGTAAGTGGCTGGTTATAATTCAATAAAGTGGATGATATTAAGACTTAAACTGCCACCATAATAGCTCGTGGATATACTATTTTAAATATAAAATTCTTTCCTCACAGACGCTAAGGCCTTGGACACAGCCTGCTTTGTCATAGTTGTGTAGTGATTTTTTTCTAAAACCTGTGCGGTTTCAAACTGGTTAAAACCTTGGTGTTTTAATATGATTATTTTTTTCTTAGTATCAGTGAATTTGGAGTCAACCATTCGTCTGGCGATATTCCTAAGTTTATCTAGATCTGCTGGGGTTAAAGTTTGACCCTGCATCCACTCATGAAAATATGTATCAATCAATATATCCCCTGTTTTTGCGTTAGCTTTATGCGGTTTAGCGCATTGCCGTCTAAGCCTTATTAATTCTTTATTGAACTGTTCGAGAGACCGCTTTCCTTGTCTGTATTTGGGATTCCATAGACCATTGGTGAGTTTGGGCCTATGGTCAGAACAATATCGATGACTAAGGACCTGTTTTTCATGAACGGGGAACTCATTATCGTTAGCAACAAATTCTGATATCTCACTGATCAACTTGGAAAATTCGGTTAGATTACCGCAGAACTCGCAATAACCGAGCTTACGCTGTGAATTTATAGTTACTCCTTTTGCAGGAGAGGACTTCTTCGGCCGCTTGGATGCGCACTCACTGACTAATTCAATAAGAGACTCAATCGTAGCGGTAAAGCATTTATCAAGAGAAGTTTGTTGATCTAAAGTCAGAACGAAATTACGCAAAAGAAGTCTTTGTGCCCGTACTACGACGTTTAAGCCCACTTTTTTAAGTACATCACTAAATCCTAGATTTACTCCAGAAATGTAGTCTTTATGACTTGGTGGCAGGGAATTTACATAAGCAGCTACTGCTGGATCAATAACTTCCTGTATGAGACGCAGTATTGGATACCTCCGTGAAAATATGGAGTACGGATAACTACGCTCTACAAATAATTTAATTGCAGCTGCAACTGTGAGGTCACAGCTTTCCCAGATAGTAATTTTCATGTCAACCATTTTAGCCAATGAATAGGTTTTAGCAAGTGGTAATGCTTGGCATTGTATAGGCCTGATTGGAAACAGGAGGAAGGCAGATGCAAACAAAGGCACATAGCACGCTCATTAACAGAAAAACACTTCTGGAAATGATCCCATTGTCAGCCCGCACCATTTATAACCTTGAACAGCGAGGCGAGTTTCCTCGCCGTATAGCACTTACTAGCCGAAATGTAGCATGGCAGTTATCCGAAGTAGAACAGTGGATTGCGGATCGTAAATCAGCAATGTTTAAAGCGGCCAGACCCGGTGTTGTTTTAGGTAGGTAACAGCAATGTCATTGAACATAATGGAAGCATTTGAAGCTAAGCCGCAACCAATTGATTACGTCTTGCCTAATTTGGCTATTGGTACTATCGGATCGATTGTTTCTCCGGGAGGCGTTGGAAAGTCAATGCTGGCATTACAATTGGCTGTGCAGATTACTTGTGGTGTAGATCTTTTAAACTTTGGTGAATATCCGACTGGGTTGGTGGCATATTTACCTGTGGAGGACTCTGAAACCATCGTTCACCATCGTTTATATGCTTTGGGAAAATATCTAACAGCACGTCAGCAGCAGATTGTAGCTGATAAGCTACTGGTCGAACCTTTGGTAGGGAAGTGTCCAAATATTTTCTTGCCGGATTGGAGCAACTTGATCAATGAAGTTTCAAAAGGTAGACGTTTAATAATTTTGGATACTCTTCGCCGTTTCCACCAGGAGGATGAGAATAATAGCGCAGCAATGTCCAAAGTCATTGGAAAACTAGAAGGTATTGCTGCTGATACTGGATGTTCGATTATATTTCTACACCATTTAAACAAAGGCGCTGCCACGATGGGGGTTGGTGATATACAGCAAGCAAGCAGGGGTAGTAGCGTCCTGGTTGATAATATACGGTGGCAATCTTATCTGGCGGGCATGACCGCCTTAGAAGCGAAGACGTATGGTATTTCTGATGATGTTCGAGGTCAATTTGTTAGATTTGGAATAAATAAAGCAAATTATGGAGAACGTGCGCCAGATTGTTGGTTACAGAGACATGAGGGCGGAGTATTAAGGATAACGCAACTCAAATCGAAGAATAAAAAACAAATAGCTAAAGAATGTATGTCTTCATGGAGTGGTGCAGAAAATGATAACTGGTAATAAAGTTACACCTACTAGTACAGCTCTGCAGGCTAGAGTCATTCTGTACCAACCAAGTCAACGTCCCTTGACGCTGAAGGGGCAGTGGATGGAGACTAGTTTTGGTCGTTGTCGAGTTACCGGAAGACTAGGACAACGTCATGCGGATATTGTGGAAACAATGCTTTATGTGGCCGAGAAACGTCGAGAAATTTCTGACGGAGGAATCGAGTTATTAGTAGATCCAGCGAAAGTACGCCGAACTCTATCAGATGCACAATACAGTTATGATCGAATTAAAAAACTACTCGTTGATCTACGAGTGGCGACTGTTGAAATAGTAACACCAGATTTAGAAAAAAACGGTTATTGCATTCTAGGCGGTTTAATTGACCATGTCGTACCCTCACCAATGACCAGGCGTAATCCTCTAACTGGTGGTGAACGTAACCTATGGAGAGTACGCTTGGGTGTTGCATTGGTAATGTTGTTGAAGCGAGATTTGCATTTTCATCATGATCCTGGTCCTATTGCTCGTCTCCAGCATGGTATTAGCCAAGCAGTTGCACGTCATATATTAACACATAAGCACGATCCTAAAGGCGGCTGGCATATTGATACATTAATTTTAGCTGTCAGTGGTGAAGGTACTAATAATATGACATTACGTAACTATCGGAGGAGATTAAAAGAAGATAGCAAACAATTTCTAGCGATTGGTATTGAGATACAAAATTCTAGGATAAAACGAGCTACAACGGCCCGGTAGCGTGTCGTTACGGCCCGGAGATGTGCTGTAACGGCCCGCCAGTGTGCTACAGAGGCCTGATTTTTTAACTCCTTTGCAGGTTATTCAGGATCAATCAGTATATTCAGGCTTTGAAATCACCTGCCTGAGCAGGCGCTTTCAAATCTAGAATCGGCCAAAGGCCGATGGTTGTACGCCAGAAGAAGAGATTACTTACACGCTTGGCATATTAACACTTGAGGTAGATTTTATGACATATGAGGTACACCCTTGGCTTTATGCATAGGGAGGCAGAT
The DNA here is from genome assembly GCF_041807075.1 of Citrobacter telavivensis. Taxonomy (NCBI): domain Bacteria; kingdom Pseudomonadati; phylum Pseudomonadota; class Gammaproteobacteria; order Enterobacterales; family Enterobacteriaceae; genus Citrobacter; species Citrobacter telavivensis. The sequence goes on from NZ_JBGUBF010000005.1 coordinate 100,347, forward strand.
TTTAGCCGCTAAAATCTGCAATGCACATGCTCAGACAAGGTAAGTAAAAAAGTGTATGAGAAAATAAAAAACTTCTTACGATATATCGAAACATAAATACAGTGTGGACGTCCATTTATAACTACTAAAGGTCCTTTTCAAAAGGGAGAAATATAGTTTCCTTGCAAAAAACACATTTGCTGCAGATCTTTACTCGAGTAATCCAATATTAATACGCTAAGAAAACACATCCTGTACACTGAAATACACATTGTCTTGCACAGATATACAACGGCAATTGTAGGGCAGGACATGTAAAGTAGGCCCACCGCTACGGTGTTCCAACTTTACCACTCCCTATTCGCCGCATCACGGCTCAAGGGCGTCCTGCTCTGCGAGGCTGCCAGGCTACCGCCTGTATGGAGAGCTATATGAAAGTTACTCAGACTAGAAAAAATAGTACGTCAATAAAAGTTTATTGTTTACCCGAAGAAAAAGTTCTCATCCAAGAAAATGCAGAAGCATCTGGATTAAGTGTTGCCTGTTTTGTTCGTAGAGTTGCAATGGGTTATCAGGTTGATTCTATCGTAGATATAAAACAGGTTAATGAACTTAGCCGAGTAAACGCTGATCTTGGAAGACTTGGAGGATTACTTAAATTATGGCTCGCAAATGATCCTCGAACAGTTTATTTTTCACCCACACTGATAAGAACCTTGCTTGCGAAAATAGAATCAACTCGGCAAGAACTAAGGAACATTATGGATAAAATCTTGGATAAATAAATGTGTGGTTTCCTATATACCTGCGTCTGTTAACAGACAGAGTGTTAAAGATTACTAATCTGTTGAATAAGAGGTGAGAAAATGAATTTAATGTTCCGATTGGTTTCATCACAAAGAGGGATTTTAGCCGCTAAAAAAGCTTTAATAGTTCCTTTCGTGGCGTCCGTCATGGCATTACCGGTGAAGGCCGGAATTCCCGTTATTGATGGCACCAATGTGGTTCAGACCACAATCAGCGCAGTTAACAACGTTCAGGCTGTGGCTAAACAAATCCAGCAGTACCAGACGCAGCTGCAGCAGTATGAAAACATGCTGCAGAACACCGTAGCTCCTGCGGCCTATATCTGGGACCAGGCAAATTCAACAATTAATAAATTGTTGCAGGTGCAGGATACCCTTAATTACTACAAGAATCAGGCCGGGAGTCTCGATGCGTACCTGAAACGATATCAGGATGTTAACTACTACAGGACATCACCTTGCTTTAACAGCAATGTTAAATGCACCTCGTCTGAAATTAGCGCATTGCGTGAAGCTGAACAGAACAGTTCAGGGGCACGTAAAAAGGCCAATGACGCGCTATTTAAGGTAATTGACGAACAGCAGAACACCCTGCAGAGCGATGCTGATAACCTCGCCGAGTTACAAACTCAGGCAACCGGCTCACAAGGGCAAATGGAAGCTATTCAGGCCGCTACCCAGCTTGCCAGCGCGCAGACAAACCAGTTACTGCAAATCCGCTCGCTTCTGATAGCTCAACAAAACGCTGCGGCAACACTGGCACAGGCTCAGGCCGATAAAGAAGCCCAACAAATAGCTGCTGATGAGAACGTATTAGCTGGGCAGAACACACCAAGCCCGAAGCGAATTTGGTGAGGAACAACTGAATGGAAAATAAAATTATGATGGTTTTTATTATAATCATTTCAATGATTATATGTTCTTGCGAAAAAAAAAGATAACGATTGCTCATCGATGCCAGATAATAAATTTGATGCACATAGATCCGATAAGTGTGCATTGCGTAGTAATAACAATCCAAGCCCTAAACGAGAATGGTAATCATGAAAATAGTAAGTAAGCTCACCTTTTTAGGTATCATAATTTTCTTTTCTATAAATGCCTATGCTGGTCAATTAGATAGTAGCGGGCTACTTGATTCTTTATTAGATAAGTTTCAACAAGTAGCCAGTACATGGACAACAGTAATTGCTGACTATGCAAATTGGCTCTTCTGGGGGCTGGTATTAATAAGTATGGTTTGGACATTTGGTATGATGGCGATGCAAGGGGAAGGGTTGACAGGCGTACTTGCTGAAATAGTTCGCTTTTTTGCCGTCATTGGTTTTTTTTATTATCTTTTAATCAACGGCCCATCCATATCGCAATCCATAATTAATTCAATGAGGCAACTTGCAGCAAACGCTTTAGGAATAAGTACTGGTATTTCGCCATCAAGCATAGTTGATATGGCGTTTGCGATATTAACAAAGGTCAGTTCAGCCGCATCAATTTGGTCGCCAATGATATCCACCATTATGATAACAGTCGCGATAATCGTTTTGGTAGTGATGTCCCTTATAGCGATAAATATGCTAATCATGTTGGTTTCTGCATGGGTGTTATGTTATGCAGGAGTTATATTGCTTGGATTTGGTGGTTCGAAATGGACCTCTGATATAGCAATTAATTACTTACGAACTGTTTTATCGATTGGCCTTCAATTATTCACGATGACATTAATTATTGGGATTGGACAATCATTTATAGATCAATATTTTTCTCTTATTAGAGATGATGTTCCTGATCTTAATAGTCTTATCGTTTTGCTTCTGGCGTCAATTATCCTGTTAGTATTAACGAATAAGCTACCACTGTTGTTATCAGGTGTTGTAGGAGGGGCTTCTTTACAAGGGATTGGTGGATTTGGGGCGGGTATGATTACCGGCGCTGCCGCTACTGCCATCAGCGGTGCTGGAGCAATGGCAATAGGGGCATCAGCTCAAGTCAGCGGCGGAGCCTCTGCATTAAAGGCAGCGTTCGAGTCTGCGCAAGCTGCCATAGCCGAGGAATCTGGTTCAGGCGGTGGAGGCGGTTCCGGTGGAGGATTTGGCGGCGGGGAAGATACCGGTTCTGTAGATACTTCTGGAGGCCAACCCTCAGGCAGTTCTGGTGGTTCGTCAGCAGGGAGCAGTTCAGTTAGCGCCAGCGGAGGAAGTCAGGGGTTTGCTTCATTCTCACGAGCTGGCCGCATGGCAAGCCATATGGGAAATATCATGGCCAACGGAGCTGCTGAGTACCAGAAAATGAAGCGAAGTAGCAATTCTTCTCGTGTCCAACAAACTATTGGAGGGGAGTTGGCGACTCAGATACGTAAGCAGACAGTTACTCATCGGGATAACCGCGAACATGATGATTTTGCCGATGATAGCTTATCGGGTAATAATAAATCTTGAATCACGTGCGTCAGTTTACGAGGTAGCGTGAGCTGACGCTTTCACTGTGCGAACTTTACTCCTGCAATTCAAAGGAAAAACATGTCCAGGACTCCCTGTACACGGTTACGCATTGAGGGCTTCCGCAAAGCAGAGGCTTCCCTGAGACTTGAAGGAATGGACCCCAGTGGTACGCCACTGTACGAGTCCGTTAAAGCACGTATCATTTCAGGTGATCTGACGTATGAGCAGGGGCGTTCTGAGATTTTTGCATACTACACAAAATCAGATACCGCCGGGCCTGTGACCGTGGGAGAAATGCTGACAGAGGAATTTTTAAAACCGCTGAACAAGTCTCATGCTGAACTGGCGGAATCAATGGGTATTTGCGAACAGGATATTGACGATATTATCTGCGGTTTGCATCGTCTTACGGATGATGAAGCTCGCGTTCTTGCTGACATATTTGGTACTGATGAGGACTTTTGGAGTAACCTTCAAAAGTTGCAAGATCGCAAGGAAAAACGAAGTAAGTAGCCTTCGTCCATCCCGTGTTAGACCATACTAGCTGCTATTCACATGTCATGAATGTAAGAATATTTGTTCAAAGTCATTTCTTAGAGCAAAATTTTTAATAGATGATAGAAAAATGCAAGGCATGTTGGAAAAATAAACGAAGCGAGTACGCAAACGTCTTGAAATGCAGTAACATCATTCCGCCGCACTGGCAGCTCGCTAACGGTGAAAGGAGTTCATGTGAGCCAAGAAGATGATGATAAGTATCCAGCCAGCGCCGTATCCTCATGGAGCGGCTTCGTTTATCAAGGGAAAATTGCACTATATCACTCCCTTAAGATTATTCACGATGGCGACCTAGACTTTGAGCTTCAGCTAGACAGTAGTGACGACTTCGCTATTTATAAAAATGGAAAACTACATACAGCCCATCAAGTAAAAGCTAAGATAAGTAAATATCGAAGTGGTTACACCAAGGCGCTGGAACAGTCTACTTTGATCGAGCACGACAAAATCAAAGGGACAACTCGTTACTTCCATGTATCTGTCCCGCTAAGTAATACAGATGATCACAGAGGCGCTAGCGGAGAAGTAGTAAAATTCTATCGTTATGGAAACAACTATTATTGCGGCTTGGGTGAAATTGAAGGGCTTACCAAAGAGCTCATAAAAAATATATGTATCAAACAGCACATCATTGTCAGTGATAATCTTATAAATTTTAACTATTGTTTACTTTCTGAAAAAATCAGTACCAAGGCAATACACAATCATAAATTAAATCAGGTTGGCGGAATTTCAGAAAACAGAGCCGCATATGAGGGCCGTATCAAGGCCAGAACTATTTTAGAAGACTTGCTAACCGAAAACCCCTATCAGAACAGGGACTACTATACAGTTGCATTAAAGGCCAGGCTTCAAACTCACCTGGAAGAGAGATTGGATCAGGCGCTTCCAACAATGAGTGACGCTACTTACGAGAGAGCAAGATGTCTGTGTGAGCACATTCGCGAAACTCCTATCAATGAATTGAAAGCCCTCTGCCAGATGATAAAACCCTCCGAGCGATTTCAAGACGTTCAGACGAACGACATCAGGCGATACACAAAGCTCATCCAGGCTATTTCGGTGGAGCCTATATTCAACCATCTCCCACACTACCTTGACAGCGAAAATCGATTCTACGTACCTACCGCTCTTGACGTGGATGAACGCGAAGAGTGTGAGTTTGACATGACCCGTGAAATAAAAAACAACGGAGATCTGCTGAGACTACTTTTTGAGTACAACCATCTAATCGCCAGCAAAGCGGAAGCCTCATTCACCTTTAATACAAAATTCACAAACTCAGATGACTTCGACGACAAGCAGACCACTGAAAAATTCGAAAGTAACATCACCAAGTCGCTATGCATTAGCGTGATAACAAAAGACGATGCGGAGAAACGACTGAATGATAAAGCAACTCATTGATGAAGCACTTGTTGCCCATGGCTTTGTTAGTAAACGAGACTTGGACAACACAGGCTTTTATATTCGCGAGTCAGGATCTGCTATTAGGTTCGCAGTTCTACATAATCTTGACGACCTTCCTGACCCAGCCGAATTGAATAATAGAATAAATCATCTTGCTCCTGATGAGTTTCTCAGAAACCCTAGCTTTAAGAAAAACTGCGACTTGATTTGTATTCATCGTCTTGATGTTCTGGCCAAGTTCAAGGATCACGAAGAAGAAATTTTCGCAATTGAGGAAGACCCGCACTTCTATAAAAAATATGTCCTCTATTACAGTATTGCGGAAGAAAGTGCACTCACTAATTTCACATACGACAAACTGGTATATGTTATTGCTGACAAAAAGGAATTTCTTGAATACAAAGAAAACCCTCTTATCGCCACACAATACAGCTTTGCGGCGAAGATCTTTATCAAGCTTCCTTTTTTAGAGTTACCTAGCCATCAAGAAAATCTTGTGTCCTTGAGGTTACAGGCAGCAGAGGCTGTTGCACAAGCCAGCCTTAACGATACGTATTTGACTATCCAAAAAGTCACAGAAAAAAACGCCGACGAAATTATCAAGGAAATGATTAAAAATGAACTGGCAGATATCCAAGATTGAAGTCTCTAGCTTCAAAGCATTCAAGCATATCTACTTGGATCTTGGCAAGTCGTCTTTGCTAACTCTGGACGGCCCTAACGGTTATGGCAAAACAAGCATATTCGACGCAATCGAACTACTGCTTACCGGCCAGATCAGTCGAATACAAAATCTATTCAAAACATTATTAACCAAGAACAAGAGAGACTACGCGGACAATCTTTTCTGGAACAGCCGCTCAGGAGAGAACGACCTCTGCATTAAGATTGAATTTACTAATGATGGTCGCAAACTTGTTTTAGCTAGACATTGCCAAGCTGCAATATTCAAAAAACCAGTAAACAATCGTGCTGACAAATACGAAAATTTCAAGCTTTATGAGCTGCCAGGATTCGAATCATCTGACTTCACTAAGGCAAATCTGCGCGACAACAATTTCCTTGACGAAATTTTCGGAAAAAACTTCAGGGAAAACTTCTCCTTTCTTAACTATCTGGAGCAAGGGCAAAACCGGCTGTTACACACTCGGGTAGACGAACGGAAGGATAAACTAGGAAACCTATTTAACATCAGCGATATTGAAGCCGAGATCGAAAGCTGCAATTCCGTATGTAGTAAACTCACAAGGTACATCAATAATCCTGAACGCACGGCAAAAGCTGCATCTCTTAAAGAAGAGATATCCACCCTAAAGGACACATTGTTGGCAGAGGCCGGGATCATTGAGTACAAAAAAATCTCGACGTCCGATGTCCAACCAGGGTGGGACAAGGAGGTACTGTTCTCAACTTATTCGTCGGTAGACCATGCAGCCTACCAGGAATCAGTTCGAAAGATTATTGCCCTTCTGCCACTCAAAGCCACGATAAAAACCAGGGTTCACAACGAGGCAATTGATGCCGACATTGAGCGTAACGAGGAATCGCTGAGAAGTTTGGCGCAGTTTGGTAAAGACCTGGGCAAGCTTGATGTTCTTGAAGCTATCAAGAAGAGAATTGATGAATTAGAGCGTTCAGCAAGCATCATTAAACGCGGTGCCACGGTGATCAAGCTCGAAGAAGCCCGTTCATTACAAGGCTGGACGGATGGGCGTCTTGAGTGGTTTGAGTCACAAATTAATGCCCGAAACAGCCTACAAGTAAAAAGCAGCGCCAATGCGAACGTCGTAGCCGAATTGGAACGTCTAAAAAGGCAGTTACTTGGGGAACATAAGAAGTCTCATCCCGACGAGCAGTTTTGCCCTCTCTGTGGCGCTGACTGGGAAGATCACAAATCAATGGCTGATGCCATTGAATCAAGAACTAAACAGATCTCTGAATCATTAGGCCAGGATGGTAAGAGCTTAGTTAGCCTTATCACTGCTATGGATGCTGAGCTGAAACTCATCGACACCTTTATACAAGACAGCCTGAAACTCCTCACGCCTACATTTGTATCAAATCTTCATACAGGGCTAACCAGAATTAAGCTTCGGCTGCCGGCAATAACACTACTACGGGAGAAGCTGCAGAGCGAGAACATTCAATTTACTGATTCATTTACTGAAATTGATGATTTAATAGATGAGCGACTTGAAAAGCTCAAGGAGATTCTAAGAAATAAAAAACAGGTTGAAGCTGATGCCTTAGCGCTGCCGGAGGATTGGCGAGAGACCACAAACTGCGCTTTCCAAGACCTGCAGGACTTCTACATAGTCACGGCTGAAGATTTGAAGGATAAAGAGCAGTACATATCGATTAAAGCTAACGAGGCTCAAAGCTCTAGGCTCCAAACCTGTATTAACGATCTTAAGATTATCGAAAAAGAAACCCTGGCAGCCCAAAAAGCACAAGGTAAAATCGAAAAGCTCCGCAGCATATTGAAGAAGACAGAGCAGAATTATACTGACCAGACAATTTCGGCTATTGAGTTCATATTCCACATCTATAGTGGTCGGCTGATCCAAAACTACCAGCGCGGCTTGGGCCTGTTTATCGAGAGTCGCGAAGGTACGCAACTAAGGTTCCTGACTGCCGAGAAGTCTGAACACGACGCAGTTATGTCCATGAGTTCTGGTCAGGTGTCTGCCCTTAGCCTTGCTTTCTTCCTTGCGCTCAATAAGGTCTATGCTCGGGTGCCTCTTATCCTGATTGATGACCCGTCGCAATCACTGGATGAAGTAAACGTTGCTTCCTTGACTGATCTACTCCGTTGCGAACTCAAGCATTGTCAGTTGGTCGTCTCCTCTCATGAGGACGATATTTCGGCTTATATGCGCTACCGGTTCGACAGAGCAGGTTTGACAGCAAGTTCGCTCAACATGCAGCTCTTGGCAAAAGAAACCTTTTAAAACCGCCCGTGGCTACCTGAGAGCTGGGTGGCCACAGGGAATTGTATCGTGGTCTTCCCTGAGGCTCTGCGCTGAAGCAGCTCTGGGGCGGATCCGCAGTGCTATCTTCCAAGCCCTAAAAGAAACTGATCAACGCGTTCAAACAGATAGGTATTAGGATCTGAGCCTTCGTCTTTGGTTTTCAGCAAATCTATTATCTCTGGTACCGATAGGGGAATGATCAGCTTCCCATGTTCTCTCATCGCTCCGGCAATTACGTCCTTAGCAGAGTCCGCACAGTCCTCATGTGAAATCACAATCGCAACCTTCCTGAGGGCTGAGGGGTATAAATAACGCTCAGTGGTGACGATCTCGTTCTGGGTAATGGGCTTGCTGTAGTTCTTAAATTCAAAGACCACATATCTGCTTCCCAGGTCTTCGAGCATCAGACGCCACACCTCGGCTGCCTTTGCCAAGATCCGGCACACCAGATCCCTACGATGCAAGGTATCTACGGTACGAGACTGCACGTGCCAGCCGTGTAGATCTTTTTCAAAGAGATATTTAAGAGCGTTAATGCAGGCATTCTCGAAATCTGTAGCCATATCGCGGCCACGCTCGATTTCTGCTAAGGCCACGGCCAATACCTTACCTTTCTTAGGTTCCGGTGTCGGTTCATCAGCACCAGTAATCGCGGACGATGACGAACTAAGGCTCAGAGTTTCAGCACTCTTAGGTGTGTCAGCTTCGAATATCTCTTCAAACAGGGTCAAGATCTCAGGGAATGGGGCTGCCATCTCAAATAGCTTCGTTTCGTCCCAAATCTCAACAGCGGGGTATATATGGGCTACATTCGAAAAACGCTTATCCATGGGGCAGGAGATTGCCAGCACAATTCTGGCAGCACCGATCCTACTACCTCTGTCATGTGTGTGCTCTAGAGCGCGTTTAAAAATAGAAGATGGCGGCGGAGAACTGCGACGATAAAACTTTGTTTCGATCATAGTCAGAGAGTCTTGCTGACCATACGTGATATCGGGTTCTATTCCCTGTATATCCGGCTCCTCCATTACATTGTGCTTACCCAAACGTTTCAAAAGAAGCGCCAAAGCAGATGTAAAGGCATATGCAGCCTTGGCAACCCCATGCCGGTGTGATAGAGCCATAAATCTTCCTTACTAAATAAACGTCTTTTCTCGCATACTGCTGACGACTGCTCTTACCCACCATTAGTGAATACGAGAATATGTTTTCCCATCCAAAAGTCGTCGCACTTGAGGTACATTAAGTGCACTAATTTTAGCTGCAATTTCTTCCACTGATATTCCAACTTGATGTAGCTCACGAGCTTTACGCACTTGTTCAACTGATAGGCGACCTTCAGCGCCACAAATGATTTTTGCTGCGTAACTGTCTTCTTTCCATAATCCCGAAATAAGAAGGTTAGGTACTCCGCTTCGGGGAGTAGCTCGTTTGGCAGCTTTTATTGCGCTTCTAAGCTCTTTCAACGTCGGTCGATCTTTGTTGAGGACTCTAAGTTTATGTAATTCTCGAATACCTTTGAATCCACCCGGAATCATATTTAATGCTCTTCCCTCCGCCATTTCTATATCCACTCGGGCTTCTTCCCAAGCCATAATGTCATCATAAGATTGATTGACAACTAATAGTTCAGACATGAAATCGACGCGTTCGTTTTTAACGAAATGCCTCCAAGCATTATAGAATTTTTTGTTTTCGCCTGATTCAATACCACGTATATGTTCACTCATTCTTACCAACCAGTTACGTGATGTAATACCTACGTAGTTGTATCGTGGTTCTTCCGGGAGCCCCTCTAAAGTCTCATTCTCCTTGAGCCACTCACGCAAATACGAATCCGGGTGCTGGACAACAAGGCTATGATAGTAACCCATGTGACCGTTTGGTTTCAATGGAAAACCTTTCATGAGATATTGAATCGGAAGTGATATTCGCCAAATATGACCTTTGAACATCTCTTTGTATATATGCAATATAGCCCTATGTTGTTCTGGTGGTCGATAACAAGAACTATATTTGCAATCACCGAGGTTATATACCTGAACTGTTGATTCTAGCAACGTCTGTTCGCTCCAGCTTTCATGGAAGCGAGGCATGTCTTGTCTGGAACCATACCTAATTGTTAGGTCGAATGGAGCTGAATAGAACGAACGCTCCTTCATTAATTCTGGATGAGACACTAACTTGTGATTGTATTTTTCCATTTCATCAACTACACCAATCACTGTACTGTTATATTCTTTGCTAAGATATAGAGGTTTTATTCCTCCGCCGCCCATGCGAATAGTGGCTTCGTCATTCAGAGCTACCAAGTCAACATCAATTAGCTTAGCTAAAATATCTGATGGAAAAAAACCACCGATCAGGCGTTTAACTTTTAATGGGTCAATATAACGAAGTTTTTTATTTGGTTGTTTAAGAGTCTTACTCATAGGTTTACGACGAATTCTCATATCAAATACCTATTGAACGCCATTTGCTGTTGCTGGACACGAGTGAGTGAATAGCCCTCGTTAAAGTAGTCACATTATAGCATTTCTTGAAGTGGATCTCTTTCAGAGGATACTTTGAAGCATCACAAAAATTTGGTCAATAGGTCTACTACTAATAAGGGATTTATAAATCATTCTTGGTCCAATTCATCTCCTGCTGATGGGATAAACCCTATATTTCAACTAATTAGATAAGATCTCTAAATTTTACGATATTTTTTAATTGACTTTAGCTAATCCGCTCAACTTGCATAAAACGAGTCACTATGGTGTTAGGCTTTTTGGGGAGGCACCCTATCCAAGATAGTAACTATATCAGTCACTTTTATCTGATCGATGAGTTGCAATAACGTATAACAATAGATGTCGGACAGTAAGTGATTGAATGTTATCTAATTGCTTGTAAATAAATAAGAAAATTGAAAAAGTTACGTTTTCTTGTTATAATTTATCAGTAATTTGCCGGGGGATGTTTATATGAAGCTTGAAACTCGTATGCGCCAGTCGATTCAACACCGTTGTGGAGTTGTACTATCTCGTTCTGATTTGGCTCCATTGGGAAGCAAGACCCAAGTTACACATGCATTGAGTGTGTTAGTGAAAAATGGTGAACTTCTTCGCCTTTCTCAAGGGGTTTACGTTAAGGCCAAAAGAGCGGGGAATGATGTAAAAGCGCAGGGTAGTCTTGATGTTATCATTCGTGAAGCAGCCAACAAATTAGGCTTCCAGCTTCTCCAAAAAGACTTGTGCCTCGAGAAAGTAAATGCCTCACAAGGTGAAATTATTGTTGAAGTCGATGCACCAAGAGTTAAGCGCAAGCTTGTCATAAATGGGAAGACTATTTGCTTTCGTAGTTATAGCCGTAAGTCTGCTACTAAAAATACAGAATTCAAATTGGCAAAGACACCTCCTACTAAGGGAGTTGCTCGTTATGTCGTAGAGCTTGCTCGCTATTACAACGTATATTATTGCTACAACGCAATGGATCAGTGGGCTGATGCTGTAACTCGCTTAGCTGGTGATGAGATAGTACATGATACCGTCGAAGATCTTCTTGTTGCTCTAAAACGTGCGGGGAAAATCACCAAGCAAGAAGTTGCGAAGTTGTCAGTCAATTACCTGCGAGAACAAAAACAAAGTGTTTGATCCGTTTAATGATTTTGAGCAAGTCGGTTATTTACGTAACCATCATGGTGTAAAAGACCCAGAGATTGTTCGTCAACTTGAACATACAATGTTTCGTGCTGGTTTAGATGAAGCTTTAGTTTACTTAGCGGGAAGAGCGGACTTGTGTTACGAAGATTTCTTGGAAGTTCATCGGATATTATTCGAAGAATTCTATCCGTGGGCAGGTCAAGATCGTACAATTACTGCTCCTAATTGTGCGGTATCTAAAGCTGGCACGATGTTTTGCCATCCTCATGATGCACGTTTAGCTATTGAGCAGGGTCTACGTCTCGGACAGAATGCAGAGTCTATGCGTCAGCGTCCTGGTGAGGTTATGGGCTTTTTTGCATATGGGCATCCATTTCTTGATGGGAACGGACGTACTATGTTAATTGTTCATAATGAGCTTTGTCATCGAGCAGGCTTTTCGATTGATTGGCATAGAACTAATAAAATTGATTACCTAAGAGCCTTAAGCGCTGAAATTGAATCCCCATCAAAAGGGCTTTTGGATAACTACCTATTACAGTTTATAGGCGGTACTCGAGATCGAAATCTTTGGGGGGAATCTATAAATGGTATTCGTGGTTTAGACGGTCAAGGTATAGAAAATTCCGTAGATGGTGAGTACACGGACATAGCAGTTGCTCAAAAGTATCAATCATTCGAGATGAATAGAGGTCTGTGACAAAGCGTTGGGAGGAATGATTGAGACCCGAACTGACCAGTCTATACCCCAATGAGCTCTATCAGATCCGCATGGATATCAGTGAATCCTTTGCCTAGATGAAAGCTGAGCTAAAACGTCAACATGTAGTAAAAAATTTTAGCATGGTATATATAATGGTACCGAGTATGTTCTTATTTCTAACTAACTGTTATATAGACTAATTCACTTCTTGTTTATATTCGAATGGGAGTGAGGGGTGATTTTTTAATTGCCTGACTTGATAAAAGAACACCAATAAATTTTATCTATTGGTATTCTTTTTAATAATATGAAAGATTTAAATTCCCGTGTTAAATTAAGAATGCTTTATTATTCATAGTCCCAGCCCCATGAATATAAACATTGTATTGCATGAAGGAGAGCACATAAATGGATACTTTTGGATATTGAGAAATAAAACTTCCCACTAAAAGACTTATCTAAGTCCTCAGGCATGTTTATATAACCTAATGTTCTCAGTTGTGTTTTTGTTCTTTTCATTTCAGAGTAAAGTCGTGGAGATTCTCTCAGTTTGAAATGCTCTTTATTTCCCTGATGGATCAAATCTTCAAGGTAATTAGCGCTTATGGAAAGATTGGCTTTTAGATTGTTGTGCAACGTATTGAAGTTAATCATTTCTTTTTGAACGTTGCTCATCAACTCTTGTAGTTTAGATTGTTCAAGTCTTGCTTTCATCTCTAGAACCAGATTGCAAAAATAAGTATCATTCACTAAATCCGCCTCTAGATATGCATTTGGTTCTAAATGATACTTTAAATTGATTTTCTCCCTGAATGAACAATCTCCAAATATATTTTTAACTGGATTGAGATTATCCTCAATAAAAGATATTTGGTAAAATCTATGTGATATGTTTTCTGAGGTTTGCCAGGCAAGTTGCCCCTGGAATGTACGGAAAACCATTTCTGAACTTTCATGCAGTAAATGCCTTAGATATCTCTCTGCATGTTGATTAGTGTCATATCGGTCGAAATGGTTAACTATTTTTACTAATGTTTCCCCAGCTAGTCTACTTAATTCAAGAAGATCATTTTTATGTCTGTTTTGTGTTTTAATTAGTGCTTTTCTATATGCCAAATGAGATTGATATAAATGAGAGCGATAGTCATTAAAATGATTTTTCTTTGCAAAATCACTTTGCTTTTTTGCATACAGCATACTGAATACCGATACAATTAATGCAGCAAATGATAATATTTCAGTTAATCCAATATTCATTGTATCCATAGCATATCAATTATTTTTCCACGTCCAGTAATTATACTTTGTTGAACATTTCTGCATCAAGGGAATTGTTCAAAACATTAGAATGGTAAAAATCCGCCAGGGATCGTTGTGAGACTGATTGATCTGTCCCTAGTATTAGACACAATCGTCAGTTAGTAGAGTCGGTTTGTTTACCTTAACATTTTCCATTTCGCCACCGTGCTGCAAACTCTGATGGCGTCTGACAATTCATTATTGGATGTGGGCGGCACTTGTTATAATCCCGTCACCAGTCATTAATGATTTTCCATATCGCTGAACCAGTGCTCATTCAGACATTCATCGCGAAATCGTCCGTTAAAGCTCTCAACAAATCCGTTCTGTGTTGGCTTGCCCGGCTGGATTAAGCGCAACTCAACACCACGCTCAAAGGCCCATTGATCCAGTGCACGGTAAGTGAACTCCTGACCTGCACTCACTACTCCGTAAATGCAATTCACACTCAGAGAAGCAACCAAGATTCCAGACCGTGGACGTCGATAGACACATATTCGGGCTGCCTCTAGCTCAGTCCTGGTGTTGTGGTGCACTGGATGCTTATACCACCACCGCATGGGGACTTGAATATTGCGGGAAGGCCGTTCCAGCCCACCAGGATACCACCAAGATTTGCGCCAGTGGCTCCAGCAACAGTATGTCGTGCGGTCGCTCTGACGTCATCGAAGGAGTTAGGGTCCTTATCAGCCGGAGTGGGTAAATGCCATGCTCCATGATCCCACCCAGCTCCTATATTTAGTGTCGCCGTGTTGAGCGTCGGGTGGCGGACACCTGTTGCCCCGTGTGCATTGTCGTGGCCGAACGAATAGAGCAGGCGGCAGTACTCGTTCACACCGCGGAATGGTTTTGGTGCAGCGGCTCCTCCATTAAGGTTTGCTCCATGATGAGGGACTACCACAGCTATAGGGTTTTTAGGCGCTAATGAAGGCTCGATGTGCGTATAGTTGCAGTCGCCAGTTAGAAGCCAGGTTCTACTGGGACTTAGATTTCTGTTCTCCACTACCGCAACAATTCCAGTGTCGTTTCTGCCATTCCCGGTTCCGAGCGCCAATCGGAGTTCAGTCCTCATAGAGAGTGCGACCGTATCAATCCCCCCCGGGGGCGGGTTGTAGATGGAGAGTTTGCCACCTTGGGCAATGATGTCATTTGCAAAGGCAATGTGCAGTGGTCCGACAGTTTGTAGTGGCGCAATCCATGTGCGCAGAAGTGCGGGATAGGTTGGCGGAGTACCGACTCCAGTCGCGTACGCTCCAGCCCAATGATCTGCATCCCAGTGTGACAGTATAATTGGCGGGCAGAGTGTAAAGCAGAAAAGCAGGGGAGTCGGCGTTGTGTGCTTGTTACGATATACCCCAGCACCAAGGTCAAAGTAGAGCGACGGCAGCGGATGACAAGTGATGTCTGAATTCGCATTGAGTAAAGCGTTTGCGTTTCCCTGCCCAACATCGTAGACAGCGAGCATGTCTGCGCGAGTTCCCTTGAGAGTAGCTTGAAGACAAGCTCTCGATATTTTTGGGAAATGCTGCAACGAAAATATTCCTGCCAGAGCATTGGCGTGAACAGGTGTCGGCATCGTTCCCTGAACAAACGCGGAAATTGGCGGGGCGAACAAGCCCGGATAGATTAGCGCAGGCGTGAAGCCTTTACGGTGGGTTGCAGACACCTCGAACTTAAACCATGCGCTCTCTAAAGCCTGCGAACCCGTGTTCGTATTTAGTCCGTCATAGTCAGGCAAGAATGGCAGTCCAAATGGGTTTGTTCTGGCATCTAATTCTACTTCAATGCGAAATAGTGGGGCGCTTTCAAAGATGCTCGGAGTTCCGGGTGTTGGGAAGCCTTTGCTCTTCCAAGCCCCAACCGCTTTTATAGGACTATTGATGTCAAATCGCGGGTCTTGTTTTGCCTGGTCGTTCAGCCACTTGACGTCAATTGCATCAACTGCAATTAGCACAATGTTGGCCGGAGGCCCTGACGTAACGACATGGTCTACCCGCCCAAATACACTTTGTGGCAATTTGACACGGTCGTCAAAGTCCCTTTTGAAATGGCGATTCATACGCCTCCCTTTTTAAGAATTGTTGAGTCATCTAACAGTGGCGGACATATTATGTTATGTGTGCCGTACGACTTCATTTGATAAATGTAAACGGGCCAGGCTTGTTGCCGCGCAATTAGCATAGGGCTGTATCAGGCAAGGTTAGCTTTAATGCCCTAGATAACGACCTCTATTGCGGCAAACGTGAAGTGTACGAACGTCCGGTACTGTTGCATAGAATAACTTCCAGTAAGCCGATATTCGCAAACGACTGGAATCGCCGCATACCTTCCTTCTAGTGGAACAATCTTAAAAACCGCAATCAGGCTGGCTCGGACATTCAGGCCTTGAATGCGAGTTCCCGTGGTTGGCGGATGTGTGACACTATGCGTTGACCATAAACCCGATTACACTCCGTTACAATGCTATTCTTGCTGCCATGCATTTCTACAAGGGTATTTTTCATGGTATTGAGTAGTGTGTGGTTTTCATGGTATTGTTTTATAATGATTTTTTATTGTTATTGGTAATTGAGTGGGAGTAAATATCCCTTCGCGTCGCTGACGCGTAGTCGACAAAACCCTCTGTTTATACAGGGGGTTTTTTGTTTTATCCGGGCGAAAAAAATACCAGATGGCGTCTGTCTGGAAATAAAGGATTAACGTTGAGCAGGCGTTTCGACAGAGAGACTGGACTGTTGCGCGTCTTTTTTGTCCTGATGATGATGCCAGGCACCGATAGAAGAGTAGACAAAGCGTCCAAAAAAGAAGATAAAGCTGATAAGCAATACGATACGGGTCATGCGACTGTTAAATCGATGTCGTTTTCGCATACTGGTTGCCTGACTCACAAAAGGTTCCTTAAGAGATGCCCATTCGGGCGATAAGTACATTAAGGCACACTGTGTCGGACGGGTCAATTACTGATTATGTAAAATTGCGTCAGTTGATTCATATCCAGGTGTTATGGAAATTAATTACATTATTTACATTAATAATGTGAAAATGATAACGCAGCGAAATAAAAGTAATAATTGATTAATGGGGACTAAAATATTTGATATACGTCAAAATTTACTTTCCGTTGATAACTAAAATCGGTGCGACATGTATGGTGAGTTTTTCATCTTAATTTGACGTCAGGTGGGATGCCTGTCTGATACACCCCCTTCAGGATTCTGGGGGGTCCGCTGAGCATCTATGCGACTGAATAAAAACTATATTGCAATCAGAGATAAGTGGTGGGGACTCCCTCTGGTTTTACCTTCCCTGTTTTTACCGCTTGTGAGCCATACGAATACCTATGCGCATGTGGCCACCGGGGACGTTATCCTTTTCTTCTTACCGTTATCACTCATGATGAGCCTGATGATTTTTTTCGGTTGGGCTGCATTACCCGGAATTATTCTGGCTATTTTTATTCGCAAATATTCCCAGGTCGGGTTGGCGGAAACGCTGCCCATTATTGTGCATTTTCTTATTGCTATTGTGCTCAGTTGGGGCGGTTACCGCGTCTTTACGCCCCGGCGTAATAACATTTCTCATGGCGAGGCGCAGCTGGTTTTCCCCCGCATTTTTTGGCAAGTTTTTTGTCCTGCGACGTTATTTTTGGTGCTTTTCCAGTTTGCCGCCTTTGTGGGGATGTATGAAAGTAAGCTGAGCTTAATGGGAGCAACACCGTTTAACATCAACGCATTAATAAACTACCAGGGCATTCTGGTGGGGAATTTGATTGGTGTGCCGCTCTTCTATTTTATTATTCGCGTCATTCGTAATCCGTTACATTTGCGCAGCTATTATTCACAGTTAAAATTACAGTTTGATGCCAAAGTCTCACAAAAAGAGGTCATTATTTGGCTGCTGGTATTGTTCGCATTAATGTCTTTGCTTTGTATGCCATTGAATGAAAATAGTTCAATATTCAGTACAAACTATACGATGTCGTTATTACTCCCGGTCATGTTATGGGGAGCAATGCGTTATGGTTATCGTTTCATATCGCTGCTGTGGGCACCGGTTTTAATTATTGCGATTCATAATTACAAAAGTTATACGCCATTTTATTCGGGTTACGATGTGCAACTGGCGATTACCTCTTCCAGTTTTCTGGTTTTTTCTTTTATTGTGAATTACATGGCGGTACTGGCGACGCGCCAGCGGATTGTGAGCGGACGTGCCCGCCGCCTTGCGTTTCTTGACCCTGTGGTCCATCTTCCCAATCTGCGCGCACTCAATCGCGCGCTGAGAAGTACACCCTGGTCAGCACTGTGCTTTCTGCGCGTTCCTGAACTGGAATTTCTTGTAAAAAATTACGGAATTATGCTGCGAATTCAGTACAAGCAGCAATTATCCCACTGGATAGCCGAAAAGTTGGGGCCAGATGAACATGTTTATCAAATGTCCGGGCCTGACCTGTTGCTGCGCTTGAATACGGAGTCGCATCAGCAACGTATTGAAGCGTTGGATGAGCATATCAAGAAGTTCCGGTTTGTCTGGGATGGTATGACGTTCCTGCCACAGGTGGGAATGAGCTATTGTTACGTGCGTTCTCCGGTCAATCACATCTACTTGTTGCTGGGTGAGTTGAGCACCATTGCTGAGTTGTCCATTATGACCAATACGCCGGAGAATTTAGAGCGTAGTGGTGCCATGAATATGCAGCGCAATCTGAGAGACAAAGTCGCGATGATGAACCGGCTGCAGCATGCGCTGGAGCATGACCGTTTTTGTCTGATGGCGCAGCCAATCGAAGGGCTTCGCGGCGATGTTTATCACGAGATTTTACTGCGATTGCTGGACGATGACGGTGGCATGATTAACCCTGACACTTTCCTGCCCGTCGCGCACGAATTTGGTCTCTCCTCCAGAATCGATCTCTGGGTTATCGAACACACGTTACGCTTTATGGCGGAGAATCGTGCGCAGATGCCCGCTCGTCGCGTTGCACTTAATTTGTCGGCGTCCTCTGTCTGTCGGGCCAGGTTTGCGCAGGACATCAGTAAACTACTGAGCAAATACCAGATCGAAGCATGGCAATTGATTTTTGAAGTGACGGAAAGTCAGGCGTTGATGAATGCCGGACAGGCGGAAACTACGCTGCAAAACCTGCAGCAGTTGGGCTGCCAGATTGCCATCGATGACTTCGGCACGGGTTACGCCAGCTATGCAAGGCTAAAAAACGTTGACGCCAATATTCTGAAGATTGACGGTAGCTTCATCCGTAATATTGTTTCGAATAGCCTCGACTATCAGATAGTAGCCTCGATCTGTCATCTGGCACGAATGAAGAAAATGCAGGTGGTCGCTGAGTTTGTCGAAAGCGAAGAGATTCGCCGCGCGGCAATTTCGCTGGGGATTGACTACATGCAGGGATATTTAATCGGCGTGCCGCAGCCGTTAAGCGAGACGTTGAAAGAGCAGGTGCCAGTTACTGGCACCTGAGTGTGCTTCACGCAGCGATTTCCGGTGAGCGTTCTTCTTCGATTTTCAAACGCCAGCCGGTCACGGCTTCCCAGTACTGCTGTTCTTTTTCCAGATCGAGCAGAACCAGCGCGTTCTGGCTGAACCAGTCATGAGGGAAACGCAGGGTCCAGTGGTTGTCGTCGGTGATGAGCGTCAGCGTGGGAGGCGTGGTTGTGGCCTGACGCTGGTTGTTCAGCAGCACGCCAAGACGTAGCAGTTGAATGAGCGGCAGGAACTGCTTCTTCTTAAACAGCGTAAAGCGCGGGAGATCGTCCAGCTTAACCGCTTTACGATGATAGCGAACCAGCGTGGCCATCATGGTTTGCTGCTCCTGATTAAAGCCGGGTAGATCGCTGTTTTGCAGAATATACGCCGAGTGGCGATGCAGGCCGCTGTGATTGATGTTCAGCCCAACCTCATGCAGCATTGCCGCCCATTTCAGCAGCGCCTCGAGCTGCGGATGCGCCAGCTTCGGCTGCTGTTCCTGCCATTGCTCATACATTTGCATGGTAGTTTCCAGCACGCGTCGAGCCTGCTCGCTGTCGATATTGTACTGATTCGCCAGGCTGCTGGCGGTGCGGCTGCGAACATCCTGATGACGGAAGCGACCTTCCATTTCGTACAACACGCCTTCGCGTAATGCACCATCGGAAAGGCGTAACTCGCGGATCGCCAGCGCATCAAAGACACCGCACAAAATTGCCAGCCCCGGAACAAAGACCGCTTTTCGCTCCTCAGATAAACCCGGCAGGCTTAGCGCCTCGAAACTACGGTGTTGCAGCAGTTCGGCAACCAGCCTGTCCAGACGCTCAGGCGTGATGAAGCCGTCTTTCTCGCCCATTGCCAGGAGCACTTCATGCGCGGCTTTGATGGTGCCGGAGGCCCCTAATGCAACGTTCCAGCCCTGAATACGGAATTGCCAGGTCAAGGTTTCAAGCTTCTGCGCCGCCGCCATTCTGGCGCGCTGGAAGTTTTCCTGGCTAATAACCCCGCCGGGGAAATAGATCTGCGCAAAGCTGACGCAGCCCATACGACGGCTTTCAACCAGCTTCGGTTCAAAGTTTTCGCCAATGACCAGTTCCGTCGAGCCGCCGCCAATGTCGATAACCAGCTTGCGGCCTTTCTCCGGTTGCGTATGCTCAACGCCCATAAAGATCAGGCGCGCCTCTTCATTGCCGGAAATGATTTCGATCGGATAAGGGATCACCTTTTCCGCGCGTTTGAGAAAATCGGTGGCGTTTTGCGCCTGACGAAGCGTATGCGTCCCGACGATACACACGCTGGAGGGGGCGAACCCCTGAAGGCGTTCAGCGAACAGCGACAGGCAGCTTAAGCCACGCTCCATCGCCTCTTCGCTCAGCATGTTGTCTTCGCCGAGACCATCCGCCAGATGCACGCGCTGCTTCAGACGGCCAATAATCTGCATGGCGCCATCCACCACACGGGCAATCACCATGTGAAAACTGTTTGAACCGAGGTCGACCGCCGCAAACTCCTGCGGTCGTGGGGTCTTATCATGTATTGGCATAGCGTTAGTCAGATTGTTCGAGTGATTTGATATAGTCGTAAATAGCCAACTGCGACTGCACTTTGCGGCGGTTTCCACGCGGCACGTAGCGATTGCTCAGTTCTTTATCGATGTAGCGGGCTTTTACCGTATCGCTGAACAGGATGTCAACAATATCCAGCACCTGCTGCTTCAGACGTGGGTCGAGCAGCGGCGTCGCTACCTCAATGCGGTAGTCGATATTACGCGTCATCCAGTCCGCGGAGGAGAGATAGACCTGCTTATCGCCGCCGTTCTCGAAGATGTACACCCGGTCATGCTCAAGATAACGGTCCACAATACTGATGACGCGGATATTATCGCTGATACCTTCCAGATTCGGAATGAGTGAGCACATGCCGCGAATCAACAGATTCACCGCCACACCGGAGCTGGATGCGGCATACAGTCGATCGACCAGCCCTTTATCCACCAGGTTATTCAGCTTCAATGTGATGCCGGAGGGCAGTCCCTGCTGGGTGTTGGCGATTTCACGATCGATCATTTCATACAGCAGGCGGCGCGAGTTCTGCGGCGAGACCAGCAGATAATCAAACGTCACCGGGCGATACGGGTTCTCGATGAAATTGAACACCCGGCGGACTTCGTTAGTGATCCGCGCATCGGCGGTCAGCAGCGAATAGTCGGTATACAGGCGGGCGGTTTTTTCGTTGAAGTTACCGGTGCCGATATGGGCGTAACGCACGACCTCTTCGCCTTCTTTACGCGAAATCAGGAACAGCTTGGCGTGAATTTTTAAGCCTGGCGCAGAGAAGATCACGTGAACGCCCGCTTCCGTCAGACGCTTCGCCCAGTGGATGTTAGCCTCTTCGTCAAAACGTGCCTGCAGTTCCACCACCACAGTGACTTTTTTACCGTTATGGGCGGCGTGGATCATGGCGTCGATAATGCGCGAGTCTTTCGCGACGCGGTAGATATTGATTTTGATCGCCAGCACGCTGGGGTCAAACGACGCCTGACGCAACAGTTCCAGTACGTGCTCAAAGGTATGATACGGATAGTAGAGCAGCACATCGCGCTCGCGAATGGCGTCAAATCCGTTACGGAATTTTTCTTTATCGAACCAGATGTGACGCAGACGCGGGAGCGGCTTATTCACCAGATTCGCTTTGCCCACATTGGG
Source organism: Citrobacter telavivensis (assembly GCF_041807075.1). Lineage (NCBI taxonomy): Bacteria > Pseudomonadati > Pseudomonadota > Gammaproteobacteria > Enterobacterales > Enterobacteriaceae > Citrobacter > Citrobacter telavivensis. Next base: position 122,348 of record NZ_JBGUBF010000005.1, read on the forward strand.
AAAATTAATGAAATCTTTAAAGTTGTGATAGCGCCCGCCGGGAACGATAGAGTCGTAGCGTGAAATCGTCAGCTTCTCGCGCAGCACTTCAACTAGCGCATTAGGCATGTCGCGCTGATAGACAAAACGCACGGGCTCGGCGGTCAGACGCTGTTTCAGACTGGAGGACATTAGCTCCATCAGGCTGGATTCCATCTCGTGGACCAGATCGTACTCGGCATCACGGGTCATTTTCATGGAATAGGCATTCAGCGCGTCATAATCAAAGAAGCCCTTAAAGATATCGTCCAGGCAGTAGCGCAGAATGTTGTCCAGCAAGATCATCGGCTTGCGGCGACGCGGGGCTTCCGGCGGCAGATTCACAAAGCGAGGAACCTTGTCAGACGGAATTTCCAGCAGCGCATAGCGAATTGTGTCACCGCGGATAATTTCGACTGCCAGATAGGTGTAATCATCCTTCAGGAACTGCACCAGATCCGTTTCGCGGTTAATTAAAATCGGGGTGATGTGCTGGCGCAGATACTGTTTGAAGTAGTGGCGCAACCAGCTTTGTTGATTGACCGACAGCTGACGCTCGTTAATCAGGAAGATCTGATTACGCGCCATCTCCAGCAGCAGTTCGTTATACAAGCCATCGAATTCCTGGTCGGCTTTCAGCACGCGGGACTGGATTTTGCCTAACAGGTGGCGAGAATGCGAATTTGAACCCTGTTCTTCACTGATAATGATGCGGCGTTTGAGTTCTGCGAAGCGAACTTTGTAGAATTCATCCAGGTTATTGGAATAGATGCCTAAGAAACGCATCCGTTCGATCAGCGGGTTTGATTTATCCGCAGCTTCCTGAAGCACACGTTCGTTGAACGCTAACCAGCTCAGCTCTTTCTCGATGTATAGCTTTTCCTGACCCATTAATACTTATACTCCGTTTTATTCACGGGACACTGCCTGATTATTATGGCGAGCATTGCGCTCAGATGTCCAACTGTGCCAGAAAAGTATGACAATAAACCGTCCGATCGCAAAGAGGAAGGGGGATTGGGGGGGTGAAGAGAACAGCAGGCCGGATAAAGGATGACGTTCGATATCCGGCTCGGTTTTATTCGTCGGCAGCGTAGCCCTGTGGCGGCAGGCGAACACCGTCCAGCCAGGCGGCGTTATCGTGCATTTTCAGTCGCCCGTCCACAAACCAACTGACCACCAGTGGATAAATGGCGTGTTCCTGTACCTGAACGCGAGCGGTGATTTCATCCTCGTCATCGCCTTCAAAGACCGGGACTTTGGACTGCAAAATGACCGGTCCGCCGTCGAGTTCGTCAGTCACAAAGTGGACCGACGTGCCGTGTTCCTCATCGCCATTTTCCAGTGCCTGACGGTGGGTGTGTAAACCGGGGTATTTGGGCAGCAGGGAAGGGTGAATATTCAGCAACCGTCCGTTGTAGTGTGCGACGAACGCCGGGCTCAGAATGCGCATGAAACCGGCCAGCACCACCACGTCAGGCGCATAAGCGTCGATCTCAAGGATCAGTTCGCGGTCAAACGCTTCACGGCTGGAAAACTGGTCAGCCGTCAGCGTATGGGCAGGGATTGCCGCTTTTCTGGCTCGCTCAAGGCCGAACGCGTCGGCCTTGTTGCTGAATACTGCCCGCAGGGTGCCGTTGATTTTCTTCGCTTTGCAGGCATCAATAATCGCCTGCAAATTGCTTCCGTTACCGGAAATAAGCACCACAATATTCATTATTCAATAACCACACGCTGCGCGGAGTCAGACGCTTTGATGACGCCGATTTTCCACGCGTCTTCACCTTTTGCTTTAAGCAGGGCAAGGGCGTTGTCCACTTCCGCCGCGGGCAGGGCAATGACCATGCCGACGCCGCAGTTAAAGGTACGATACATTTCATGCTGGCTGACGTTACCGGCCTGCTGCAGCCAGTTAAAGACCGCTGGCCACTGCCAGGAGGACTCATCGAGCACCGCCTGCGTGTTGTCCGGCAGGACGCGCGGAATGTTTTCCCAGAAGCCGCCGCCGGTCAGGTGCGCAATAGCGTGCACATCAACCTTCTCGATCAGTTCCAGAATCGATTTCACGTAGATACGGGTCGGCGCCAGCAGGTGATCGGCCAACGGTTTGCCTTCCAGATCCGTCGTTTGCGGATCGCAACCGCTGACGTCCACAATTTTACGCACCAGTGAGTAACCGTTGGAGTGCGGGCCGCTGGAACCCAGCGCAATCAGCACATCGCCATCGGTCACTTTGGAACCGTCGATGATTTCTGATTTTTCTACTACGCCGACGCAGAAACCGGCGACATCATAATCTTCACCGTGATACATCCCCGGCATTTCCGCCGTTTCCCCGCCAACCAGCGCGCAGCCGGACTGCAGACAACCTTCTGCGATACCCTGAATCACGCTGGCTGCGGTATCCACATCCAGTTTACCAGTGGCATAGTAGTCGAGGAAAAACAGCGGTTCAGCACCCTGAACCACCAGATCGTTGACGCACATCGCCACGAGATCGATGCCGATGGTATCGTGACGTTTCAGATCCATTGCCAGACGCAGTTTTGTCCCTACGCCATCAGTGCCGGAAACCAGTACCGGTTCACGATATTTTTGCGGCAATGCGCACAGCGCACCGAAGCCACCCAGACCACCCATTACTTCCGGGCGGCGAGTTTTCTTCACTACGCCTTTGATTCGATCCACCAGAGCATTACCCGCGTCAATATCAACACCGGCATCTTTGTAGCTAAGAGAGGTTTTATCGGTCACTGCCTGGTTCCCCACGTTTTCTTACGGTAAAAGTAAAATTCGGCGCAATTCTAACAGGGAAAGCAAACGTTTGCGAGCCTGCGTTACATCCGTTTTTATCTGTCGATTTTTGCTGCATTTTCTCTGCGATGGCTCGTTTTTATGACCTGACCCACGAAAATGAAACCGGGTTCAGTTTCCTCCTTGAAAGCATTGAAGGGATTGCTCAGTATCTTACTGAAACCGGTTTCTGTTTTGCCATTGCGAATCAACGAGGGAAACTATGTCTGGATTTAATGCGAATTTCATGTGGGGTGGGGCGGTTGCGGCTCACCAACTCGAGGGCGGTTGGCAGGAAGGGGGAAAAGGCGTCAGCGTTGCCGACGTCATGACGGCGGGGGCTCACGGCGTGGCGCGTGAAATCACCGATGGCGTGCTGCCAGGGAAAAACTATCCTAACCACGAGGCGATCGATTTCTATCACCGCTACAAAGAGGACATCAGGCTGTTCGCGGAAATGGGCTTTAAATGTTTTCGCACCTCCATTGCCTGGACGCGTATTTTCCCGCGCGGGGATGAAACGCAGCCAAACGAGGCCGGACTGCAATTTTATGATGACTTGTTTGATGAATGCCTGAAGTACGGCATTGAACCGGTGATTACCCTGTCGCATTTCGAAATGCCCTACCATCTGGTGACGGAGTATGGCGGCTGGCGCAACCGGAAGCTGATCGACTTTTTTGTCCGCTTCGCAAAAGTGGTCTTTACCCGCTATCAGCATAAAGTGAAGTACTGGATGACCTTCAATGAGATCAACAACCAGGCCAATTTCCATGAGGACTTTGCGCCGTTTACGAACTCTGGTCTGAAGTATCAGCCTGGCGAAGATCGTGAACCCGTGATGTACCAGGCCGCGCACTACGAGCTAGTGGCCAGTGCGCAGGCGGTGAAGGCCGCACGAGACATTAACCCGTCGTTACAGATAGGCTGCATGATTGCCATGTGCCCAATCTACCCACTGACCTGTGCGCCGAATGACATGATGATGGCGATGAATGCCATGCACCGCCGCTACTGGTTTACCGACGTGCATGTGCGGGGGAAATATCCGCAGCATATCCTCAACTATTTTGCGCGCCGCGAGTTTGACCTTGATATTACTGAGGAAGACCGCGTTGCCCTGTCTGAAGGCTGTGTGGATTACATCGGCTTCAGCTACTACATGTCGTTTGCTACCAAAGCGACGGACGATAATCCACAGCTCGATTATGACGAGAGTAAAAGCCTCGTTTCCAACCCCTACGTACAGAAATCGGACTGGGGCTGGCAGATTGATCCGGTGGGGCTGCGCTATTCGCTGAACTGGTTCTGGGATCACTACCAGCTACCGTTGTTTATCGTTGAGAACGGGTTTGGCGCGATTGATGTTCAGCAACCGGACGGCACCGTGGACGACAGTTATCGTATTGAGTACATGGCCGCGCACATTCGCGAGATGAAAAAAGCGGTCGAAGAGGATGGCGTGGACCTGATGGGTTATACCCCATGGGGATGTATCGATCTGGTCTCTGCGGGAACGGGTGAAATGAAAAAACGCTACGGGTTTATCTACGTCGATAAAAATAATGACGGTAGCGGGACGCTGGCACGGCGGCCTAAAAAATCTTTCGCCTGGTATCAGCAGGTGATAAAAAGCAACGGTGAATCCCTCTGATTTCAGCCACTTGACACCCAGCCCCGCACAGAATGCGGGGCGTGTTTTATACTCATCACCCAAACGTATACCACTTTGCTTGATCCAGGTCATGCATACGTTATGTTGCGCCAGAGAGGAAAAGCGGTATAATCCGGCGATTTTTTTGTGGTTGCCACTCGTCTGAGGAAAGGAGAAGAGTATGAAGATCGTGGAAGTCAAACACCCACTCGTCAAACACAAGCTGGGTCTGATGCGTGAGAACGATATCAGCACCAAACGCTTTCGTGAACTCGCCTCGGAAGTAGGCAGTCTGCTGACCTACGAAGCGACTGCGGGCCTGGAAACTGAAAAAGTGACCATTGAAGGCTGGAATGGTCCGGTCGAAGTGGATCAAATCAAAGGCAAAAAAATTACCGTCGTGCCTATCCTGCGTGCAGGCCTGGGGATGATGGACGGCGTGCTGGAAAACGTGCCAAGCGCGCGTATCAGCGTGGTCGGCATGTACCGTAACGAAGAGACGCTGGAGCCGGTCCCGTATTTCCAGAAGCTGGTTTCTAACATTGACGAGCGCATGGCGCTGATCGTCGACCCGATGCTGGCGACCGGGGGTTCCGTTATCGCAACCATCGATCTGCTGAAAAAAGCGGGCTGCAGCAGCATTAAAGTGCTGGTGCTGGTGGCGGCACCGGAAGGCATCGCCGCGCTGGAAAAAGCGCATCCGGATGTGGAACTGTACACCGCATCGATCGACCAGGGCTTAAACGAGCACGGATACATTATTCCGGGGCTTGGTGATGCTGGCGATAAGATTTTTGGTACCAAGTAAGTGAATAACTAATAAATAGCCGACTTTAAGAGTCGGCTTTTTTTTGAATAAAACAACTCAACGACTCATAACAAACACACTCAGAGGAAAACACTATGACGCGCCGTGCTATCGGGGTGAGTGAAAGACCGCCGCTTTTACAGACAATCCCGCTTAGTTTGCAACACCTGTTCGCCATGTTTGGCGCAACCGTGCTGGTGCCAGTTCTGTTTCATATTAACCCGGCCACCGTTTTGTTATTCAACGGGATCGGGACATTGCTATATCTCTTTATCTGTAAAGGAAAAATCCCGGCCTATTTAGGCTCAAGCTTCGCCTTTATCTCACCGGTTTTGCTACTGCTGCCGTTGGGATATGAAGTGGCGCTGGGCGGCTTCATCATGTGTGGCGTGCTGTTCTGCCTGGTGTCTTTCATTGTGAAGAAAGCCGGTACCGGCTGGCTAGACGTTATGTTTCCTCCTGCGGCAATGGGCGCAATCGTTGCCGTCATCGGTCTGGAACTGGCAGGCGTTGCCGCCGGAATGGCCGGGCTGCTGCCTGCGGAAGGACAAACTGCGGACTCAAAGACCATCATTATCTCGATGGTGACGTTGGCGGTTACCGTGTTCGGCTCGGTGCTGTTCCGCGGTTTCCTCGCGATCATCCCTATCCTGATTGGGGTACTGGCAGGTTATGCGTTGTCATTTGCGATGGGCGTGGTCGATACCACACCGATTGCCGAGGCGCACTGGTTTGCACTGCCGACCTTCTACACTCCTCGCTTTGAGTGGTTCGCTATTCTGACCATTCTGCCTGCGGCGCTGGTGGTGATTGCCGAACACGTTGGTCACCTGGTGGTGACAGCGAATATCGTCAAAAAGGATCTGGTTCGCGATCCGGGCCTGCATCGCTCGATGTTTGCTAACGGTCTGTCGACGGTGATTTCCGGCTTCTTTGGCTCCACGCCGAACACCACTTATGGTGAGAACATTGGCGTAATGGCGATCACGCGTGTTTACAGCACCTGGGTGATCGGCGGTGCGGCGATTTTTGCCATTCTGCTCTCCTGCGTCGGCAAACTGGCGGCAGCTATCCAGATAATCCCACTGCCGGTTATGGGCGGGGTGTCATTGCTGTTGTACGGAGTGATCGGCGCGTCCGGTATCCGCGTGCTGATTGAATCGAAAGTGGATTACAACAAAGCGCAGAACCTGATCCTGACCTCTGTTATCCTGATCATCGGCGTCAGCGGGGCGAAGGTACACATTGGTGCGGCGGAGCTGAAAGGGATGGCGCTGGCGACAATCGTTGGGATCGCGCTGAGCCTGATCTTCAAGCTGATCTCTGTCCTGCGTCCGGAAGAAGTGGTGCTGGACGCGGAAGATGCGGATACGCCGCAGCAGTAACATGGGATCCGGGCAGTGATGCTGCCCGGTTCTAACACGACAGAATTCTGTGATAAACTCATCGCGATTGAATGAAATCTGGATTGAGGTCTCTCTGAACACACCGGCACAGCTCTCTTTGCCACTTTATCTTCCTGACGACGAAACTTTCTCAAGTTTCTGGCCGGGGGATAACGCCTCTTTACTGGCTGCACTGCAAAACGTGCTGCGCCAGGATCATAGCGGATACATCTATCTCTGGTCGCGTGAAGGCGCGGGCCGTAGTCATTTACTGCACGCCGCGTGCGCTGAACTGTCTCAGCGTGGTGATGCGGTGGGCTTTGTGCCGCTGGACAAACGCACCTGGTTTGTCCCGGAAGTGCTCGACGGGATGGAACATCTGTCATTAGTCTGCATCGACAATATCGAATGCGTCGCCGGGGACGAACTGTGGGAGATGGCCATTTTTGATCTCTACAACCGCATTCTGGAATCTGGAAAAACGCGGTTGCTGATCACCGGCGATCGTCCGCCGCGTCAGTTAAACCTCGGTCTGCCCGATCTGGCCTCGCGTCTGGACTGGGGACAAATCTACAAGCTGCAACCTCTGTCGGATGAAGACAAACTGCAGGCGCTGCAGTTGCGCGCGCGGCTGCGTGGATTTGAACTCCCGGAAGACGTGGGACGCTTCTTGCTCAAGCGACTCGACAGGGAAATGCGCACGCTGTTTATAACGCTCGATCAGCTTGATCATGCGTCCATCACCGCGCAGCGCAAATTAACCATCCCGTTCGTGAAAGAGATCCTGAAGCTGTAGCCGGAATACAAGGTTACGTATCACAGTAGGCCTGATAAGCGTAGCGCCATCAGGCATCCGCTGCCGAACAAACGCCGTAACGCCGGGGTTTACTTCTCAACTGCCAGCTCGTTGAACAAATGCTGCATCAGCAGTGGAATGGGCCTGCCCGACGCCACGCTTTTCCCTCCTTCGCGCCACAACGCCGTACCGCTGACGTCGAGATGCGCCCACGGGATAGTTGGCGGACAAAAATGATGCAACAGCCAGGCCGCTGACGCGCTGATCGCGGCATTGTTCGTGGGCGTATTACAGAGATCGGCAATCGCGCTTTCGGTTTGTTTCTGCAAGCGCGCGTCCAGTGGCAAAGACCAGACTTCATCGCCACATTTTTTCCCTGCCCGGGTGAGATTATCCCGTAGCGACTCATCCTGTGTCATCAGCCCGCTCAGTTCGTATCCCAGTGCTTTCACTACCGCGCCGGTTAAGGTCGCCATATCGATGATATAACGCGCCTGCGGATGGCGTTGGCTGGTCCAGGCGATGGCGTCAGCGAGCACCAGTCGCCCTTCGGCATCGGTATTATTAATCTCCACCGTCATACCGTTGCAGGCGCGCGCCACATTGCCCGGTTGCATCGCATTCGGCCCGATGGCATTTTCAGCCAGTGCCAGTACGCCCATCATGCGCACCGGCAAATTTAACTCTGCTGCGCTAAGCAGCAGACCCAACACATTTGCCGCGCCGCACATATCGTATTTCATGGTGTACATGCCTGCGCCTTCTTTCAGCCAAAGTCCTCCTGTATCGAAGGTGATGCCTTTTCCGACATAGCAGCGGACAGGGCCGTCGGCTGCGCCATCGTAATGAATGGCAACCAGACGCGGGGGGCATGCCGCGCCTTTGCCAACCGCATGTAACAATCCGAGGCCCTGCTCAACAATCTGCTGCTCATTCAGCACTTCGCAACGCAGAGTGGGGAAGGCGGCGCAAAGCGCTTGCGCCTGGTCGGCGACAAACTGTGGCGTACAGCAGTCGGATGGGGTGTCGGCAAGACGGCGGGCGGCGACCATTCCGTTGGCAATGGCCTGCTGTTGACGAAAAATTATCTCTAATGCTTCCTGCTGCCCGGGTAAACAAAGCGCGTCGATGTGGGAGAGTCGCACCGTCGCGTTGTCTGCTGTTTTCAGCTGTAGATCATTCAGGCGATAAACCTGATTGAACAGAAAACGCAGAACCTGAAGCAGCACGGCTTCGTGAATGTCGCGGATATCAATAATCACGCGGGCACTGGCCGGCGTGGCGAACAGTGGACGCAGGGCCTTCAGTAAACCGTCAGTCAGGTTGTCCTGCCACAGCGCTGGCGGAATAAGGGTAATACGTTTGAAGGGGGCGCAGCCGAAACAGGCATCTGCTATGTTATCCGTTGCACGCATTTCGTTTATCAGCGTGCTGTCCGGTAACGGTTGGCTTGTGGACGGAGCAATCAGGTGCGCGTTGGGTTGCGCCTCTGAAAGGGAATGAATCAACTGATAGGTAATCATTATTCTTCCTCTATTGGCGCACGGATCCGTGCCGCATAGGCCTGCATCCAGGCCTCATCGACAGGCTGGTAGTGGGTCTTTTCGTGTCGACGTTCAGCGAGATAAACGGTGAGCGGCTGGCTGGCTGTGGCAACGGTAAACGTGAAGGTTTTGATATTGGTCGCCGCGCCAAACTCTCCCCGGTTGTTCATACAAACGACAGACAAATCGCCCACCCGACCAAAGCGGGACATCAGGTTGTCTTCAAGTTCAAAAACCACCGAGTCCGCTGCCTGCTGCGGCGTCATGCCTTGCGCCATACGGCGAACGATCTCGTAACTGGTGCAGCCCTTCATCAGGTCTTCGCCGACGCCCGTGGCGGTTGCGGCGCCGATTTGACTATCACAGTAGAAACCGGAGCCAATAATCGGTGAGTCCCCCAGACGACCGCGTTTTTTCATAAACAGACCGCTGGTGGAGGTAGCCACGCTCATCGAACCGTGTGCGTCCAGCCCGATGATTCCGACGGTATCGTGGCCGTCATAAGGACTTAGCCCTTTATCCAGCGTTTCGCGACAGCGTTTGCGATAGTGCTGGATGGAGCGATCGGTAAGCATGGTTTTTTCAGCAAACCCCTGGCTTAGCGCCCATTCGCGAGCGCCCTCGCCAACAAGCAGGCTGTTATAGCGCTGGCGGCTCAGGGCGTGCGCTACGCGTACCGGATTCGCGATGTCCATGAGATTTCCCACGGCGCCGAACGCCAGCGTGTCGCCATCCATAAACGCGGCATCCAGTTCTACCTCACCATTTTCTGTTGGTAGCCCGCCGTAGCCAACGGACTTGTACAATGGGAAGTCCTCAACAGCGGCAACGGCATCCACCACCGCGCGGGCAGTCGGTTGTCCTGCAGACAGCGCAGAAGCGGCCTCCGTAACGCCTTCAAGCGCCATTCGCCAGGTGGCGATAATTCCCCACATGTTTTACTCCTGTTTAACGGGTGTGCTCTCGTTTTGTGTCAGTGTGGCGATTTCCGCCGCGCGGTATTGTTTATCGACAATGCGCATGAAGGGCAGATAGAGCATTGCGCCAATCAGTAAATTAATGATTTGCATGACGCTGCCGCTGAGATGGCCTGTGACGATAAAACCACTGATAACCGGCGGCAGTGTCCACGGGATGAACACCCCGGTAGTGACGGCGACAGCCCCGATTTTCATTGCGACGTACTGGATGGTGACTAACACCAGAGGCACCAGGTTGAACGGGATAAGCATGATAGGGTTCATGATAACCGGCAGACCGAACAGAATGGGTTCATTAATATTGAAAATCGATGCGCCGGCTCCCAGTCGGGCTACTTCCCGCATATTTTTACTGCGAGCAAAAATCAGCATCGCGATGACCAGCGATAAGGTTGCGCCAGCCCCGCCCATCCAGATCATGTCAAAAAACTGCTCGGTGATAATATGCGGCGGCGTAACGCCCGCCTGAATCGCGGCGATGTTATCCGTTTGGTTTTCCATCCACAATGGACGAATAATGCCATTGATCATCGACCCGGAGTTGATGCCCACCGACCATAAAATGGTGATGCTGAATACGGTCATCAACGCGCCAAAATAAGAGGTGCCATAGTGGCGAACCGGCGTCGCAACCACGTCGTAGATAAACCGGTGAATGGTCTGGTAGTGAGTATTTTCAAACAGGATGCGAATGACCAGCACCAGGATCATCACTAACAGGGCCGGGATCAGCGCGGCGAACGATTCCTGTACGGCAGGCGGAACCCCTTCGGGCATCTTGATGACCAGCTTTTTGCGTTTCAGCCAGCAGAACAATTCCGTCCACAGCAACGAGCCAATCATCGCAACGAACAGCCCTTTAGTGCCGATCCACTCCACAGGTATCACGGTGATACCGCCGTTATCCGCAACTTTGATAAACGGGGTGAGGATCAAAAAGCTGACCAGCGCCAGAATGCCGCAGGAGATACGGTCTTCACCGTAGTGTTCCGCCAGACGGTAGGCAACCAGGAAACTGATAAACAGTGACATTGTTGAGAACACCGCGTTGAACGGGATCTCAATAATGCTGCTCCAGCTTTCGCCAAACGCGCCAGACATAAATTGCTGATAGGTCTGGTTCGGAAAAGAGGAGATAACCAACAGAATGGAGCCGACGATAATGAACGGCATAAAGGAAACATAGGCACCGCGGATCGCACCCAGGTGACGCTGCTGCGCCGTTTTGGCCGCAAGCGGCATCAGTTTTGCTTCAAGAAATCCCAGAACATTGTTCATTGTGAACTCCGTACAAGATCGGCTGAGGGTAGTTGTGTTATGCCAATGGATTATCAGTGAAGGTCGTTAACCGAAAGGTGAATCTGGTCACAATGTGTTCGCTGTATGAATATAAATCTCATATGATTAGTTTTTTTTGAAACGGGAATCTGGCGATGGAAATAAAACTGCATGCCAATGCCACTACCACTCCGCGCATCCGTCGTTATCTGCAACAGTCTGATAAAAGCGACAGGGAGTTAGCCGCCGAGTTAGGGATTTCGGTCACCACGGTCAGGCGCTGGCGTCAACGTGAGCAGACGGTCGATCGGCAAACCACCCCGAAAGTGATACATAAAGCAATGAGACAGGAACAAATTGCGCTGGTTAACGGACTGCGGGATGCCACCGGCGCGCCGTTAGATGAACTTCTGTTGCTGGTCAATGAGGGACTGGGAATTCGCGTCTCCCGCGCAACGCTAAATCGTTATCTTAAACCTGCGATGGTGCAGCGTCAGGGGGCGTGTTTGCAGGGGAAAAAAGCACTGAAGGCCGGGCAGTTCCCTCATTTGCTTGAGGTACGCCATCTCCCGCTGTCATTGCATATGGAGGATGGCGGGGAGCATCATCTGCTCTGGGCTCGCGAACCGGTGAGCGGCTGGTGTTATGCGCGTTTGTATGCGGGGATTTCGTCGCATCTGGTCATGAAATGGCTGGATGCACTACTGGCGGCCTGTCCTGTTGATATACAATCTATTGAGACTTTCATTACTGACGCGAATTGCGTTGGGCTGGAACAGAGGCTGATAGCGCGGGGGATAACGCACAAAATAAACCGGAACGTGCAGAATGCTGTCCAGGTCAATCTTCCGCTGGCGGCGATCGTTCCACGGGTAAAGGATGTATCGGCCAGTCGGCTGCTGACAGAGATTAGCGAAAGTTACAATACTGGCAAGGCGCAAAAAAAACTGGGGGAGATGACGCCGCAGGCTTTTCTTGAAGCGCTACGGCGTAGTGATTAGCCGATAATGTCCAGTACCTGCTCCGGCGGACGGCCGATGCGCGCCTGGCCGTTCGCAACGACAATGGGGCGCTCCATCAGTTTCGGGTTTTCCACCATTGCCTGAATCAGTTCCTCTTCGCTCAGGCTGCTGTCTGCCAGGTTGAGCGATGCATAGAGATCTTCTTTCCGGCGCATCAGTTCCCGGGCGCTGGACATACCCAACATCTTCAACAGCTGACGCAGCGTTGCGGCATCTGCGGGCGTTTCCAGGTAAAGCACCACTTCCGGTTCCACCCCGTGCGATTGCAGCAGATTCAGCGTTTCGCGGCTCTTTGAGCAACGCGGGTTATGGTAGATTTTTACGGCCTTTGACATGGTAAGTCCTTATTACATTTTCGTGTACGGCTTAAAGCGTTCCTGCAACTGGCGTAACTGGTCGATGCGCGCATCGTAACGTGCCTGCTGTTGGCTACCCAGTTTCACCTGCGAACTGGCACTGCTCAGTAACGAAATGGCCTGATCGAGACGGCCCGCCAGCGCATACCCTTCCGCACGGGCGGCCAGTTCCTGATCGCGGTTAAACAGCGCCGCTTCCGCCTGTGCCAGCAGATCCCAGCCGTTGGCGTCGTCTTTGTTAGTAAACGTATAGCGGTTGAGGATGGTCGCCGCTTCTTGTGGCTGACCGCCCTGCAGCAGGGCGTTTGCAAGGTTGAGTTGCAGGACCGGGTTGACGCGCAAATCACGCGCCTTTTTCAGTCGGGCAATGGCGTCGTTGGTTTTCTTCTGTCCGAGGTCGATATCGGTTGCCAGATCCAGATACCAGGCGTTATTCGGTTCTGCAGACAGCAGCGGTTGCAGCGCTTTGCGAGCGTCGTCGTATTTACTGGCTTCCATCGCCTGTAACGCACGACCATACTGCGCCGCGCGCTGTTGTCGGACATTCCCTTTTGCCCACTCGTCCAGCATGTCGCTGGTCAGTTGGTTGCGCCCGGAATTATACATTCCCAGCGTTCGCGCTTTCGCCAGGTAGAAATCTTCAGAGGATTGCACGACCACCGGACGCATCTGGTTTGCGCGGTTGCGGGTATCCGAGAGACGGCTTTCTGGCAGGGGGTGGGTCAGCAAAATTTCAGGCGGACGAGAGGAGTAACGCGCCTGGTCGAGCAGTTTTTCCAGGAAGGTTGGCATTGCCTGCGGATCGAATCCGGAACGTTGTAAGACCTGAATGCCGATACGGTCGGCTTCCTGTTCGTTCTGCTGGGTAAAACTGATCATCCCCTGACGACTTCCCGCCAGCGTACCGGTGAGTGCGGCCATCCCGGCCTGTGGGTTAGCCATCGCTAACAGAATGGAGCCTAGTGCGCCAACCCAGGTCAGCGGTGCGTTGCGTTTCTGATCTTCCATGGCGCGCGCCAGGTGGCGCTGGGTGACGTGTGAGATTTCGTGCGCCATGACGGAGGCGAGCTGACTTTCGTTGTCGGAATAGCGAAACAGCGCGGAGTGCAGCACGACGTTACCGCCAAAAAAAGCAAAGGCGTTGATTTCATCGTTATTGATCAAAAAGAAATGGAAAGGCGTCTTAACCGAATCGGCGTGTGAAACCAGACGCATACCTAAGCTATTAATGTACTGAACCAGTAGCGGATCGTTAATCAGCGGCGCGCTGCCGCGCAACTGGCGTACATAATAATCTCCCATCTGCATTTCCTGCCCGATGGAGAGCGTGCTGGCCGCCGAGGTTCCCATGTCCGGCAGGTTGTCCGCGGAGTCTGCGAACGCGGGAGCCACCTGACCCAGGGTCAGCGCGGCAATGAGGGTCGCCACCAGGTTTTTCTTGAACTGCCTGAACATAACCTCTGTCCTGTTTTCTTTGAGATAGTCATTTGACCGATGCCGGGCTGTATCGTTCCGTTTAGCCGACACAGGCAGTGTAACGGCGAAATTTGTCGATGAATACCCTGAACAAATGACTTTTCAGTTTCCAGAATCAGCAATAAAAAGCGAAGTCTTTTTTGTGACATTTCGATACAATTCGGGATCGCAATCCCGCTATTGAGGTTCAGGGAAGGTTTTATGCTCGAAATGTTGATGCAATGGTATCGCCGTCGCTTTAGCGACCCCGAGGCGATTGCCTTGCTGGTTATTCTGGTCGCCGGGTTTGGCATTCTTTTCTTTTTTAGCGGATTACTGGCGCCGCTGCTGGTCGCCATTGTGCTGGCTTATCTGCTGGAATGGCCAACGGTGCGTCTCGAAGCCATCGGCTGCTCGCGCCGCTGGGCGACCTCTCTTGTGCTGATTGTATTTGTCGGCATTCTATTGCTCATGGCCTTTGTGGTGATGCCAGTGGCATGGCAACAGGGGATCTTACTGATTCGCGACATGCCCGGCATGTTGAATAAACTGTCGGATTTTGCCGCCACCCTGCCGCGTCGTTATCCGGCCTTAATGGATGCGGGCATCATCGATGCCATGGCGGAAAACATGCGCACTCGCATGCTGACGATGGGCGATTCGGTGGTGAAGTATTCGCTGGCCTCTCTGGTCGGCTTGCTGACTCTGGCAGTTTATCTGGTGCTGGTGCCGCTAATGGTGTTCTTTCTCGTTAAAGACAAAGATCAGATGTTGAACGCCGTGCGTCGCGTGCTACCGCGCAATCGCGGTCTGGCAGGACAGGTCTGGAAGGAGATGAACCAGCAAATTACCAACTATATTCGCGGTAAAGTGCTGGAGATGATGGTGGTGGGCGTGGCCACCTGGCTTGGTTTCCTGCTGTTTGGCCTGAACTACTCGCTGCTGCTGGCTGTGTTGGTAGGGTTTTCTGTGCTCATCCCCTATATCGGCGCTTTTGTGGTGACCATCCCAGTGGTTGGCGTGGCGCTGTTCCAGTTTGGTCTGGGGACCGAATTCTGGAGTTGTTTCGCCGTCTATTTGATTATCCAGGCGCTGGACGGCAACCTGCTGGTGCCGGTGCTGTTTTCTGAAGCGGTCAATCTGCATCCGCTGGTGATTATCCTGTCGGTAGTGATCTTTGGCGGACTGTGGGGATTTTGGGGGGTTTTCTTCGCTATTCCGTTGGCAACTCTCATCAAGGCCGTTGTCCATGCCTGGCCGGATGCGCAGGTTGTTGACGAGTCGTAATGCGCTCCGGGCGAAAGATAAACGGATGGTGCGAGATAAAAAGGCGTGCGTAAAAAGGACGTTTGAACAGGCAGCAAATTACCCGGCCTACAAACTGTAGGCCGGACAGAACGTTAGCCGTCATCCGGCAGCGCGAAAATCAGGCGTTTTCTTTCAGCCAGTTCAGCACCACATCGTGGTGATTGCTGGTTTTGAAATCATCGAAAACGTGTTCAACCTTGCCGTTCGCGTCAATCAGGAAGCTGATGCGATGGATCCCGTCATAGGTTTTCCCCATAAAGGATTTCTCGCCCCAGACGCCAAACTGCTCGCAGACCTGATGATCCTCGTCGGACAGCAGGGTAAAGTTAAGCAGCTCTTTTTCGGCAAAACGGGAAAGCTTTTCAGGTTTATCCGTGCTGATACCCAGCACGTCCACACCCGCTTTTTTCAGCTCATCCATGTTATCTCGCAGGCCACAGGCCTGAACGGTACAGCCTGGCGTCATGGCTTTCGGATAGAAATAGACCAGCACACGCTGTCCCTGGAAGTCGGTCAAATTTACTTGTTCCCCGTCTTGATCCGGCAAGCTAAATTTCGGTGCGATGTCACCGGCTTTCAGTGGATTCATTACTTAACTCCATCCTGTTCATCATGTTGTGAATAATTAACAACGTTAATACTGCCTTGTGCATTGAGTTCTGTACATAGTGCTTTGAAGGCCTGCTCAATATTTGCAGCATCATCTGACGCCGGACTGTGGGCGGTAATCTGGATGTATAACTGCGCCACCTTATCATTTTCAGCAGGTTGCGTGCGCGAAACCAGTTCCGCGATGTTCATACGATGGTTATCGAACAGGGCCGTAAATCGTTCAATTAAATGTGGCGAATCCGGCACATCAACCTGTACCCATACCGTTGCCGGCATTGGCGGGCGGGGATGCGCCGTCGTACGTTTCATCACAATCAGTAAATCCAGCTCTGCACCTTTCAACGGCAGGGTCGATTCGATCAGGGTGATGGCATTCCAGGTACCCGACAGCAGCATGATAAACGTAAACTCATCGCCCAACATGGCCAGGCGACTGTCTTCGATATTACAGCCGCAACTGCTGACATGGCGGGTGATCGTGTTCACAATTCCCGGGCGATCGGCACCCAGCGCAGTAATAACCAGGTAATGTTGCGATGAAGGTGTCAAACCTGTTCTTCCTTTGAGAGGTGGGGTAATCATAAGGAAAGCATAAAAAAAACCTGCATACAACAATCAGAAGGGCTCTCGTCGCTTGCTTTTATTGTCGTACCAAACGTAACATTGAGACACTTGTTTGCACAGAGGATGGCCCATGTTCACGGGAAGTATTGTCGCGCTTGTTACACCGATGGATGAAAAAGGTAATGTCTGCCGGTCAAGCCTGAAAAAACTGATTGATTATCATGTCGCCAGCGGCACCTCGGCGATCGTTTCTGTTGGCACCACCGGTGAGTCTGCCACGCTGAGTCATGACGAACATGGCGACGTGGTGATGATGACGCTGGAGCTGGCTGATGGACGTATCCCGGTGATTGCCGGAACGGGCGCAAACGCGACCGCAGAAGCCATTAGTCTGACGCAGCGTTTCAATGACAGCGGGATTGTCGGCTGTCTGACGGTGACGCCTTACTATAACCGTCCGACTCAGGAAGGTCTGTTCCAGCATTTCAAAGCCATCGCTGAACATACTGACCTGCCACAAATTCTGTATAATGTGCCATCCCGTACCGGTTGCGATATGCTGCCGGAAACCGTTGGCCGTCTGGCGGAATTAAAAAATATTGTCGCAATTAAAGAGGCGACAGGGAACTTAAGTCGGGTTCACCAGATCAAAGAGCTGGTTTCAGATGATTTTCTGCTGCTCAGCGGCGATGACGCGACCGCGATGGATTTTATGCAGTTAGGCGGTCATGGCGTGATCTCCGTGACGTCTAACGTTGCGGCGCGTGACATGGCGGAAATGTGCAAACTGGCAGCGGAAGGGCACTTTGCCGAGGCGCGTGCCATTAACCAGCGTCTGATGCCGTTACATAACAAACTGTTTGTCGAACCCAACCCTATCCCAGTGAAATGGGCATGTAAGGCGTTGGGCCTTGTGGCGACCGATACGCTGCGCTTGCCGATGACACCGATCACGGACAATGGTCGTGAAATTGTCAAAGCGGCGCTCAAGCATGCCGGTTTGCTGTAAAGTTTAGGGAGATTTGATGGCTTACTCAGTACAAAAGTCGCGCCTGGCCAGGGTTGCGGGTGTTTCGCTTGTTTTGCTGCTCGCGGCCTGTAGTTCTGACTCGCGCTACAAGCGCCAGGTGAGTGGTGATGAATCCTATCTGGAAGCCGCACCGCTTGCTGAACTTCATGCGCCTGCCGGTATGATTTTGCCGGTGACCACGAGCGACTACAACATTCCGGTCACCAACGGCAGTGGTGCGGTAGGAAAAGCGCTGGATATCCGTCCGCCGGCACAGCCGCTGGCGCTGGTCTCCGGGGCCCGGACCCAGTTTGCGGGCGATACTGCAACGCTGCTGGTGGAAAATGGGCGTGGAAATACGTTGTGGCCGCAGGTGGTCAGCGTGATTCAGTCTAAAAACTACACGATTGAAAAACGTGATGATGCCAGCCAGACGCTGACGACAGACTGGATTGACTGGAACCGTCTGGACGAAGACGAGCAGTATCGTGGTCGTTATCAAATCTCGGTTAAACCGCAGGGCTATCAGCAGGCGGTGATGGTGAAACTGGTGAACCTTGAGCAGGCTGGTAAGCCTGTTGCGGACGCCGCTTCACTGCAGCGTTACAGCACTGAGATGATGAACGTGATTTCTGCGGGGCTCGATAAGACCGCGACAGATGCCGCGAATGCCGCGCAGAACCGTTCTACCGCTACGATGGACGTGCAGAGCGCCGCCGATGACACCGGTTTACCGATGCTGGTGGTGCGTGGTCCGTTCAACGCCGTTTGGCAGCGCCTCCCGGCAGTACTGGAGAAAGTCGGTATGAAAGTGACCGACAGCACGCGTTCGCAGGGGAGCCTGGCAGTAACCTACAAACCGCTGTCCGACAGCGGCTGGCAGGAACTGGGCGCTCGCGATCCTGGGCTCTCTTCCGGTGACTACAAACTGCAGGTCGGTGATTTAGATAACCGCAGCAGCTTGCAGTTTATCGATCCGAAGGGGCATACCCTGACGCAGAGCCAGAACGACGCGCTGGTTGCTATCTTCCAGGCAGCGTTTAGCAAGTAAAAAAACAGGGCTGGAGAAATCCGGCCCTTTTTATTTCCGTGCTACGCAAACGTGTGCGTGGCATAATATTCCCCGTTTTGAATACAAATGATCACACCCAGGAGTAATGAAGATGCAAAAGCAAGCTGAGTTGTATCGTGGTAAAGCGAAGACCGTATACAGCACGGAAAACCCGGACCTGTTGGTGCTCGAATTCCGCAATGATACGTCAGCAGGGGATGGCGCACGCATTGAGCAGTTTGATCGTAAAGGCATGGTAAATAATAAGTTTAATTATTTCATCATGACCAAACTGGCCGAAGCGGGTATCCCGACGCAGATGGAGCGACTGCTTTCCGATACCGAATGTCTGGTGAAAAAGCTGGATATGGTGCCGGTCGAGTGCGTGGTGCGTAACCGTGCGGCAGGCTCTCTGGTTAAACGTCTGGGTATTGAAGAGGGCATCGAACTGAATCCGCCGTTATTCGACCTGTTCCTGAAAAACGATGCAATGCATGACCCGATGGTCAACGATTCCTACTGCGAAACCTTTGGTTGGGTGAGCAAAGAGAATCTGGCACGAATGAAAGAGCTGACCTATAAAGCGAATGACGTGCTGAAAAAACTGTTCGATGACGCGGGGCTGATCCTCGTCGACTTCAAACTGGAGTTCGGTCTGTACAAAGGCGAAGTGGTTCTCGGTGATGAATTCTCTCCGGACGGCAGCCGTCTGTGGGATAAAGAGACCCTCGAAAAAATGGACAAAGACCGTTTCCGTCAGAGCCTGGGTGGCCTGATTGAAGCCTATGAAACCGTCGCACGTCGTCTGGGTGTGAATCTCGACTAACTCGCCTTTCGGGCCGGGGAACATTCTCCGGCCTGCTCTGCGCACTTCAATCGCGCTTTCCTGTGGTAATCTTGCGCTGAACCGCCTACGATCATCATCATAACGAATATATTGTTGAGGTGAGTATGCGCTGGCAAGGGCGTCGTGAAAGTGACAATGTGGAAGACAGGCGCAGCAACTCGGGTGGCGGTCCTTCTCTGGGCGGGCCAGGGTTTCGTCTGCCGAGCGGCAAAGGCGGGATTATTCTGCTCATCGTCGTGCTGGTTGCCGGGTATTACGGTGTCGATTTAACGGGACTGATGACGGGACAACCGGTCTCACCGCAGCAGTCTTCGCGTTCCATTAGCCCGAATGAAGACGAAGCGGCAAAATTTACCTCGGTGATTCTGGCGACAACGGAAGACTCCTGGGGTCAACAGTTTGAAAAAATGGGCCGCACCTACCAACCGCCAAAACTCGTGATGTACCGTGGGGCGACGCGTACCGGTTGCGGTACCGGACAATCCATTATGGGACCGTTTTACTGCCCGGCGGATGGCACGGTCTATATCGATCTCTCCTTCTACGATGACATGAAAGAAAAACTGGGCGCGGAGGGGGATTTCGCTCAGGGCTATGTGATTGCTCACGAAGTGGGACATCACGTCCAGAAACTGCTGGGCATCGAACCGAAAGTACGTCAGATGCAGCAGAACGCTTCGCAGGCGGAAGTCAACCAACTCTCTGTGCGTATGGAACTGCAGGCGGACTGCTTTGCTGGCGTCTGGGGTAACAGTATGCAGCAGCAGGGCGTTCTGGAGTCTGGCGATCTGGAAGAGGCGCTGAATGCCGCCGAAGCGATTGGTGACGATCGTCTCCAGCAGCAAAGTCAGGGCCGCGTCGTTCCGGACAGTTTCACCCATGGAACGTCAGAGCAGCGCTATAGCTGGTTTAAGCGCGGTTTTGATAGCGGCAACCCGGCGCAATGTAATACCTTTGGCAAAGGTTTTTAACTTCTGAGGCAGGGATGTCTGGTTATACCGCGCTGAATGCGTTAACCGCACAAATGACCCGGGAGGGGATTCGTCGTCTGCTGGTGCTGAGCGGCGAGGCGTCCTGGTGTCATGAACAGGCGCAGCGCCTGCGTGACACATTACCCGGCGACTGGCTATGGGTTTCCCCTGATGCGTCCGCTGAACCCTGCTGCACGCCGCTGGCGCTGCAAACGCTCCTGGGGCGCGAATTCCGCCATGCCATCTTCGATGCGCTGGCAGGGTTTGATGCGGCGGCCTTTGCCGCGTTAAGCGGAACGCTGCGAGCGGGCAGTTGGCTGGTGCTAGTCGCGCCGCCACTGGCGCGCTGGCATCACTGTCCTGATACGGATTCGCTGCGCTGGAGCGACTGCGCGCAACCTATTGCGACTCCCCATTTTATCCATCACATCCGTCGACTCATTGCGGCGGATGAGCAGACGCTGTGCTGGCAGCAGTCTCAGCCGTTTTGTGTACCCCATTTTCCTGAACGTCCCCACTGGCAGTCCGCAACCGGTGCGCCGCTGCCTGAACAGGCGGCTATTCTGGCGCAGTTGTTACAGATGCCCGAAGGGATCGCCACGGTCACCGCCGCGCGTGGGCGCGGTAAATCGGCGCTGGCGGGGCAGTTGATTTCGCGCATCAAGGGCAGCGCTATCGTGACCGCGCCGGCAAAAGCGGCAACGGACGTGCTGGCTCAGTTTGCCGGCGACAACTTCTGCTTTATGGCACCGGATGCGCTGCTGAGTACGGAGGTGCGCGCCGACTGGTTGGTGGTAGACGAAGCCGCGGCGATCCCCGCGCCGCTCCTTCTGCGCCTTGTTTCCCGTTTCCCGCGCACTCTGTTGACCACAACGGTACAAGGCTACGAAGGTACCGGACGCGGCTTTTTGTTGAAGTTCTGCGCCCGCTTTCCAAAACTACAGCGTTATGAACTCCGGCAACCCGTTCGCTGGGCGCAGGGCTGCCCGCTGGAGAAATGGGTCAGCGACGCGCTGGTTTTTGATGATGACCGTTTTGCGGCCACGCCGCAGGGCAGCATTACGATTGCCCCTTTCGAACAGGACGCCTGGCATACAAGGCCGGAAATGCCTCTGGCGGTCTATCGACTGCTTTCCGGGGCGCATTACCGCACCTCTCCACTGGATCTACGCCGAATGATGGATGCGCCGGGCCAGCATTTTTTCAACGCCGCCTGTGAGGGGCAAATCGTCGGGGCGCTTTGGCTGGTTGAGGAAGGCGGCCTTGCTCCCGAACTCAGCCAGGCCGTCTGGGCGGGATTTCGGCGACCTCGGGGGAATCTTGTCGCGCAGTCGCTGGCGGCGCACGGCGGCGATCCGCTGGCGGCTACCTTGACTGGTCGTCGGATCAGCCGCATCGCCGTCCATCCGGGACGTCAGCGCGAGGGTATTGGACAGCAGCTGATCGCGCAGGCTCATGCGGCAAACTGTGACTACCTTTCCGTTAGCTTTGGCTATACGCCTGAGCTGTGGCGCTTCTGGCAGCGCTGCGGTTTCATCCTGGTGCGCGTAGGGAATCACAGGGAGGCCAGCAGCGGCTGCTATACCGCAATGGCACTCCTGCCGCTAAACGCGGCGGGAAGACGTCTGGCTGAATATGAGCATCACCGCTTACGTCGCGATGCCGACATGCTTGCGCGGTGGAATGGGGAGGCGATTCCGGTTGAGCCGTTGAAAACGACTACGCTTAATGAAGATGACTGGCTGACGCTGGCGGGGTTTGCCTTCGCACATCGTCCGTTGTTGACCTCGCTTGGCGGTTTGAGCCGCCTGCTGGCGACCAGCACGCTGCCGTTACCGGCGCTGCGGGGCAGCCTGCAAGCGCGGCTTAGCGATGCAGAGCTCTGTCTGACGTTGTGCCTTTCAGGGCGTAAAGCACTGTTGAAGCGTCAGCGAGAAGAGGCGACGCAGGCGTTAACCGCGCTGGACCCCGAGCGGACCGATCATGACCGTAATCGCATTCTGCAATGGCAATTTTTTCACTAACTCCTTCAATTTTCTGGCATGGTCATTGCGATTGAGCAGCGTAGAATTAACGGCATCAGTTAAGGAGACCGCCATGAAACATGACCATTTTGTTGTTCAAAGTCCGACCCAACCTGCTCAACAGCTGTTGCTGCTGTTTCATGGCGTGGGCGATAACCCCGTCGCAATGGGTGAGATCGGTTCGTGGTTTGCCCCTCTCTTCCCGGACGCGCTGGTGGTCAGCATCGGTGGCGTTGAGCCAAGCGGTCCGGCATCCGGGCGTCAGTGGTTTTCAGTGCAAGGGGTGACGGAAGAGAATCGCCAGGCGCGGATTGACGCGATCATGCCGGTGTTTATCGAAACGGTGCGCTACTGGCAAAAACAGAGTGGCGTAGGGGCAAATGCCACGGCGCTGATTGGTTTCTCTCAGGGGGCGATTATGGCGCTGGAGAGCATCAAAGCCGAGCCGGGCCTTGCCTCGCGGGTGATTGCGTTTAACGGACGCTATGCCAGCCTGCCGGAAACCGCGCCGACCGCCACCACTTTCCATCTGATCCACGGTGGTGAAGATCGGGTGATTGAACTTTCGCATGCGGTGGCCGCTCAGGACGCGCTGTTAAGTGTAGGCGGAGATGTCACGCTGGATATCGTGGAAGACCTCGGTCACGCGATAGACGACCGTAGCATGCAGTTTGCCCTCGATCATTTGCGCTATACCGTGCCGAAGCACTACTTTGATGAAGCGCTCAGCGGCGGTACGCCAAACGATGATGACGTGATTGAGATGATCTAAAAGACAAGGCCGGAAGGGATCCCTTCCGGCCTTTGGTTATTTCTTCGGTTGGTCTTTCTTCGGCCAATCGTCGTCGTCATCCCACTTATCGTTAAAGTCACGATGCGGAGGAAGTTCCGGCTTATTGGCGAGGAATTTTTTGTGGTCGACGCGTTTGAGATCCTTGATCACGTTCAGCAGCACACCTACCAAAAACACCAACACCAGAATCCACCAATATTTTGCCAACCAGTCCATGCGCGTTACCTCTTGCAGGAACCTCGTCAGGCGACGAGTTGTTCCATAATACGTTGATACATACGGGCAAGTAGCTGCAGGTCGGCGGCGTTCACGCATTCATTGATTTTATGAATAGTGGCATTCACCGGACCCAGCTCCACGACCTGTGCTCCCATGCGAGCGATAAACCGTCCATCAGACGTACCGCCCGTGGTCAGCAACTGCGGTTTAATTTCATTATAGTGCTCGATGGCGTTCACGACGGCATCCACCAGCTTCCCGCGATCGGTCAGGAACGGCTGACCGGAGAGCCACCAGTCTACCGTATAGCGCAACTGATGTTTTTCGAGCAGCGCGTGCACCCGCGCTTTGATCATCTCATCGGTCAGTTCGGTACTGAAACGGAAGTTGAACTGCACGAACAGTTCCCCGGGGATGACGTTATTGCTACCGGTGCCAGCCTGGACGTTGGCAATCTGCATACTGGTGGCCGGGAAAAATTCATTGCCCTGATCCCACTCAATGTTTACCAGCTCATTGAGCATTGGCGCGGCGCGGTGTACCGGGTTATCCGCCAGATGCGGATAGGCGACGTGCCCCTGCACGCCATGAATGGTCAGGTTGCAGGTCAGCGAGCCGCGACGACCGTTCTTGACGACATCACCAACCACTTCGGTGCTTGAGGGTTCGCCGACCAGGCAGTAATCCAGGCGCTCATTACGCGCCATCAACGCCTCGACCACCTTGACGGTGCCGTTTTTTGCGCTGGCCTCTTCATCTGAGGTTATCAGAAACGCCAGACGCCCTTTGTGGGTCGGGTGCTGAGCGACAAAGCGCTCAGCCGCCACCACCATGGCCGCCAGCGAACCTTTCATGTCCGCCGCGCCGCGACCGAACAACATCCCGTCGCGAATGGTTGGCTCGAAAGGCGGATTGATCCAGCGATCGGCATCGCCCGCTGGCACAACGTCGGTGTGGCCGGCAAACGCCAGCGTCTCACCCTGTCCGCGCCATGCCCAAAAATTCTGTGTATCCGCAAAATCCATACGCTCAACGGTAAAACCGAGCGCGCGCAGGCGTTCAATCATCAACGCCTGACATCCCGCATCATCCGGGCTCAGGGAAGGGCGGCGAATAAGCTGCTGTGTCAGCTCAATAACCGGGCACGACATAGACTACACCTCGTCAAAAAACTGCTGATAACTGGATTCACTAAAACCCAGCAGCATAGGCTTACCGGGCGCGCAGAGCAATGGGCGTTTGATGATCGCCGGCATTTCAGTCATTAATGCGGCGGCAGACGCTGCATCGGTGATGTGACTGCGCGTGGTTTCGTCCAGCTTGCGCCACGTTGTTCCACGGGTGTTGAGAAGCGACTCCCAACCTAATTCATTGATAAATGAAGTGAGAAGTGTGTTGTCCAGACCATCGACACGATAATCGTGAAAACGGTAGTCAATGCCACGCGCTTCCAGCCAACGGCGGGCCTTTTTAATGGTGTCGCAATTTTTAATACCGTAGAGGGTAATCATTTGCATCCTTATTAACGTAAATTGACTATATAGTCATCAATATCGTTACGTCCGATAATACATTTTGTCATTTAATCGTGATCGGTAAATATAACATTGTTGAAGTAATGTGAATAATAATTCCTGAATCCGGGGAGATTTACGGCTTAATCAAAATTCGGAATTTCCCACTTGCAGCCACCTGTTTTTTAATCAAAATTGAAGGAGTACCAGATAACGTATGATTGTGTCGAATTATTGCTGTATGTCACATAAAATTTATGGGTAGCGCGCCATAGTGATGACATTACCCCACACCCCGGAGGATGTAATCACAGCAATTGGTTAATTTGTCTTCACCAGGAGATAATATTTTTGTAGAATGCCCATAATAAAAAGCAGAGGTTGTTATGATTGAACGCGAACTGGGGAACTGGAAAGATTTTATTGAAGTGATGCTTCGCAAATAAATTTCTGGAAGGATGACCAAATAACAGAACATACCGTGTGAGATTCATCACACAGAAAGGGCGACCCGTTGGCAGGTCGCCTTTTTTTATCGCTTATTCCTGGCGCGGTTTCAATGGGAAACGGCGACGGACCAGGACGAAGAACAGTGGCACAAAATAGATAGCCAGCACCGTTGCCGAGATCATCCCGCCCATGACGCCCGTCCCGACGGCGTGTTGACCGCCGGAACCTGCCCCGTTGCTGATAGCCATCGGCAGCACGCCGAAGATAAACGCCAGCGAGGTCATCAGGATCGGACGTAAGCGCTGCCGACAGGCGTGCAGCGTCGCATCCAGAAGATCGTGTCCTTTCTCGTTCATCTCATTGGCAAATTCAACGATCAGAATGGCGTTTTTGGCGGAGAGACCAATGACCGTCAGTAGCCCGACCTGGAAATAGACATCGTTTTCCAAACCGCGCATCCAGGTAGCGAGCAGCGCACCAATGACCCCCAGCGGCACCACCAGCATAACCGAGAACGGTACCGACCAGCTTTCATACAGCGCGGCCAGGCACAGGAATACCACCAGCAGAGAAATGGCATACAGGGCCGGTGCCTGCGCCCCGGAGAGCCGCTCCTGGTAGGACATGGCAGTCCATTCCAGACCAAATCCGGTTGGCAACTGACGCACCAGCGACTCCATCACATCCATCGCCGTCCCGGTGCTCACACCGGGCGCAGCTTCACCGACAATCTCGATGGCAGAATAGCCGTTGTAGCGCTCCAGGCGCGGAGAACCGGTCTCCCAGCGTGAGGTGGCGAAGGCAGAGAAAGGCACCATGCCGCCGCTGTTATTGCGCACGTACCACAGGTTGATATCGTCTGGCAGCATGCGGTATTTCGCAGCAGCCTGGACGTAAACCTTCTTCACGCGGCCGCGATCCATAAAGTCGTTGACGTAGCTCGACCCCCAGGCGGTCTGCAACGTATCGTTGATATCGTCAATGGATACGCCCAGCGCCTGGGCTTTGCGCTGGTCGACATCAATTTGCAACTGTGGGCTGTCGTCCAGACCGTTGTGGCGCACACGGGTCAGGGCGCTATCCTGCGACGCCAGACGAATCAACTGGTCGCGTGCGGCCATTAAGGCGTCATGACCGGCACCGGCGTGATCCTGCAGTTCCATGTCAAAGCCTGCGGAACTGCCGAGACCGCTGATGGCTGGCGGGCTGCTGGCGAATACGCGCGCCTCTTTGATTTTGTTAAAAGCCTTCGTCGCACGTTCGATAATGGCAAACGAGGTGCCGGTGGTGGAGTCGCGTTCGCCCCAGTCTTTCAGGCGTACGAACATACGCGCCACGTTCTGACCGTTGCCACCCGGCCCGGAACCGACTGTCGCAAACACGGACTGGACGTTATCTTTTTCGTGGGTGGAGTAATATTTCTCGACTTCCTGCACCACTTTTAAGGTTTGCTGCTGCGTAGAGCCACTCGGCAACTGAATCGACGTGGTAAACATGCCGCGGTCTTCCAGCGGCAGGAACGAGGTTGGCAGACGCAGGAACAGAACCACCATCGCGCCAAGCAGCAACACATAGATCAGGATCCAGCGCAGGCTGCGATGCAGAATTTTGGCTACGCCTTTCTCGTAACGCTCGGCGTTACGGTTGAAGGTGCGGTTAAACCAGCCGAAGAAACCGGTTTGCCCGTGATGCTCGCCTTTGTGCAGCGGTTTAAGCAAGGTGGCGCACAGGGCAGGGGTGAGGATCATCGCCACCAGAACGGAAAGCACCATTGCCGCCACAATGGTAATGGAGAACTGACGATAGATTGCCCCGGTGGTCCCGCCAAAGAAGGCCATCGGCACAAAGACGGCTGACAGCACCATCGCGATACCGACCAGCGCGCCCTGAATTTGTCCCATCGATTTTCGTGTCGCCTCGCGCGGCGTGAGACCTTCCTCACTCATAATACGCTCGACGTTTTCCACCACCACGATGGCGTCATCCACCAGCAGTCCAATCGCCAGTACCATCGCAAACATGGTCAGGGTGTTGATGCTGTAACCGAAGGCATAGAGCACCGAGAAGGTGCCCATCAGCACCACCGGTACGGCAATCGTCGGGATCAATGTGGCGCGGAAATTTTGCAGGAACAGGTACATCACGAGGAATACCAGCGCGATGGCTTCCAGCAACGTTTTCACCACGTCTTCAATGGAGGCTTTAACGAAAGAGGTGGTTTCATAGGCCACCTTGTACTCCAGACCGTGCGGGAAGTATTGCGCCAGCTCATCAAGGCGCTTAATCACCTGCGTCGCGGTGGACATTTCGTTGGCTCCCGACGCCAGTTTAACCCCAAGCCCGGACGCCGCATTGCCATTGAAGCGGCTGAGATAGTCATACTTCTCAGCCCCCATTTCGACGGTGGCGACATCGCCCAGGGTCACTTCTGAACCATCCTGATTGACGCGCAGCGTAATGGCGCGAAACTGTTCCGGCGTTTGCAGCAGCGACTGGGCGTTAATGGTGGCGTTCAGCGCTTGGGTATCAATGGAAGGGGTTCCACCTAACTGTCCGACGGCGATCTGCGCGTTTTGCGACTCAATGGCGTCAGTGACATCTTTCGCGGTCATCTGGAAACTGTTGAGCCTGGCCGGATCCAGCCAGATGCGCATGGAATATTGCGAGCCGTAGGCATCGATATCGCCGACGCCGTTCACCCGGCTGAGTGGATCCTGAATATTACTGGCAACGTAGTCCGCAATATCCTGCTTATCCATCGAACCGTCAGTGGAGACAAAGGCAATCGTCAGGATGTTGGTATCCCCGGTCTTACGTACCGTCACGCCCTGGTTCTGTACCGCCTGCGGTAGTTTACGCATCGCTGACTGCAGCTGATTCTGGACCTGCTGTACGGCTTCATCCGGATCGGTGCCGGCAACGAAGCTCAGCGTCACCGACGCTTGTCCAGTACCGCTGCTTTGCGATGACATGTACATCAGATTATCGAGGCCGGTCATGTTCTGTTCAATGACCTGGGTGACGGTGTTTTCCAGCGTTTGCGCGGAGGCACCGGGATAGTTCGCGGTGATGCGCACGTTTGGCGGCGCCAGATCCGGATATTGTTCCACCGGCAACGAGAAAATAGCCAGGGTACCTGTCAGACACAACAGGATAGCCAGCACCCAGGCAAATATGGGGCGATCGATAAAGAAATTCGCCATCAGAAAGAGGACCTCATTATTCTACATATCTTTATAGGTATGACTTGCTTCACTGTAGCGGGAAGGTACGAGCCAAACGTGGAGAAAAAAAGGAGATAATGTAAATTATCATGCCTGATTACAGCGTTTGTCAGCTTCCCGCACGCTCACGTCCGGTTTTGTGCGAATTTATGTCAGATGACTCGCGTCCTCTTCTGATTCCGTCGAGCGAAAGCTAATGCTCACTAACGTCCCGCCGCCGGAAGGCTGCGAGAAACTTAATGTACCGCCAAGACGTTCCGCACGCTCGCGCATAATGTTCAGGCCATAATGCCCCGCAGGTTCGTTAGGCTCGCCGATGCCCACTCCGTTATCGCGGATATACACCGTGTGATTACCATCAGGTGCCGTCACACAGCTGACGGCAATCTCACTGGCATTGGCGTGCTTCATCGCGTTGAGCACCGCTTCACGGATAATCTGCAATAAATGGACCTGCATCTGCGCGTCGAGAGCCAGTGTCGGCAGGCGGCAGTCCAGAGAGAGTTTAGCCGCAGTCTGTCCCTGCAGCGCTTCGAGCATCTCATGCAGGGCAGAAGGTAAATCAGCCTGCTGTAACGTCAGGCGGAAGGTGGTCAGCAGTTCTCGCAACTGACGATAGGCATCGTTCAGCGCCCGCGAGAAATCATCCATAATGGCCTGCGCCGGGGCGTTATCTTCCGGAATGGCGCGTTTGAGCAGCGTCAACTGAATGCGCAGATACGAGAGCACCTGCGCCAGCGAATCATGCAGCTCGCGGGCAATGGTGGCGCGTTCCTCCATCAGCAACAGTTGCTGGAAGTGTTTCTGCGCGTGGTTGAAGTACAGGCCGCGGCCCAGCATTGTCGATACGCTATTTAACAGCGGGATCGCGCTGGCGACATGCTGACTTTGCCAGTGCAGCTCGCCGTAGACCGTCTCCTGCATGGTTACCGGCAGGATTTGCATGGGCAGGTTGGTCTGTTTTTCGCCCTCGCTGATGCGCCAGTTTTCACCGACGGTAAGTTCGAGGAATTGCGCCGCTTCGTTATCACGGACAATCTGCAAAATATGACGGAAGCAGTGCACATCAATCTGACTGGTATTCAGCGCCTGAGAGCACTGGTACAGCACTTCCAGACGACGTTTGGCTTCATGGAGATCGTGGGTCTTTTCTTCGACCGTTGCTTCCAGCGAGCGATACAGCTTGTGCAGTTCGCTCGACATCTGATTAAAGGTTTTTGCCAGCAGCCCCAGTTCATTGGGGAGGTGCGTGTCCAGCGGCGGTGAATCAAACTGACCGTGTTCAATGCGCTGACTGGCCATTACCAACTGATTAAGCGGGCGCACAACCTGATGACGAATACTTCGCAGGGTGAAGAAGACGAGGGTAAAGATCCCGAAACCGCCCGCCAGCGAGATCCCCACCACCAGCATCACTTTGCGTTCGGCATAGTGTTGCAATGCCAGCACGAAGAGATCGATCTTATCGACGTAGGCGTTAATGTTGTCCTGATACCACTGCAGGTCGCCGTCGATCAGGCGGTTGTTCATTTCCAGCCAGTTGGCATGCAGTTGCGCGTAGCGTCCTTTCACCGCCTGAGGCACATACCAGGCATTCAAATTGTTTAATGCCGGTGAGTTTAATGCCTGCTGAAAGAGTTGACGATGGGCGTTTAACTGCGGGCTTTGGCTTTGCAGATCGTACCCCAGACGATAGCTCTGCATGCGCAAAGAACCCGCCACGTTAATGGCTTCGGCATCCCGCAAGCTGCTTGCCAGCGTCAGTAGCGCAACGCCGGTCGAGAGAATCGAGAGCAGGACAATGTAAAAAAAGGCCCGGGCCAGACTGGCCGAGACAGGGCGTTTGACGATCACACGCGTAATTTCCTTTAAAAGTGCTTACGGTGAAAATCCCTCGCAGATCTGAAACGTAATTTCACCTGGGCTGAAATAAATTGATCTGCCACAGGTTCTGTAGAAATAGTTGCGCTTCCTGGGCAAATGAACATTGCCGACGTGTGGTCAGTCGGTTAATAACAACACTTATATAAAGAATAAGGTTTTTACAACCAAAAAAGAAGGTCGCCATGAACCGTTTTATTATGGCCAACAGCCAACAGTGCCTGGGATGCCATGCCTGTGAAGTGGCTTGTGTCTTGGCCCACAATGAAGAGCAACATGTCCTTAGCCAACGTCACTACCAGCCCCGGATCACTGTCATCAAGCATCAGCATCAGCGGAGTGCGGTGACCTGCCACCATTGCGAAGATGCTCCTTGCGCCCGCAGTTGTCCGAATGGGGCAATAAGCCACGTCAACGACAGCGTGCAGGTTAATCAGCAAAAGTGTATCGGCTGTAAATCCTGCGTAGTGGCCTGTCCGTTTGGCACGATGCAGATAGTCCTGACGCCCGTCGCCAAAGATCAGGTCAAAGCGACGGCGCATAAATGCGACCTCTGTCAGGGGCGGGAAAATGGACCGGCCTGTGTGGAAAACTGTCCTGCTGACGCGCTGCAACTGGTGACGGAAGGGACGTTAACCCGACTGGCAAAAGCGCGACGTTTACGTACAGCCCGGCAGGAGAATCAGCCCTGGCATGCGGATGCGACGGCGACGGCCTCCCCCGGGATGAGCAAAATTGAGCAAATGCACGCGACGCCTGCGCGCGGGGAGCCGGATAAACTGGCTATCGACGCGCGAAAAGTCAGCTTTGACGAAATCTATCTGCCCTTTCGTACGGCTCAGGCGGAACAGGAGGCCTCTCGCTGCCTGAAGTGCGGTGAACACAGCATTTGCGAATGGACCTGCCCGCTGCATAACCACATCCCCCAGTGGATTGAACTGGTGAAAGCCGGGAATATTGATGCGGCGGTAGAACTGTCTCACCAGACGAACTGCTTGCCGGAAATTACCGGGCGCGTCTGTCCGCAGGATCGACTGTGCGAAGGGGCCTGTACGGTGCGCGACGAGCATGGAGCGGTGACGATCGGTAACATTGAACGCTACATCTCTGACCGTGCGTTGGGTAAAGGCTGGCGCCCGGATCTGAGCCATGTCCAGAAGGTTGATAAGCGCGTGGCGATTATTGGTGCCGGCCCGGCAGGGCTTGCCTGCGCGGATGTGCTGGCGCGTCACGGCGTCAGCGCCACCGTTTTTGACCGCCACCCGGAAATCGGCGGGCTGCTGACCTTTGGCATCCCGGCCTTCAAACTGGATAAATCACTGCTGGCGCGCCGTCGGGAAATCTTCAGCGCAATGGGGATCCATTTTGAGCTGAACTGTGAAGTGGGCAGCGACGTGAAAATGGAGGCGTTGCTGGAAGATTACGACGCCGTGTTTGTCGGCGTAGGAACCTATCGTTCGATGAAGGCTGACCTGCCCAATGAGGATGCACCGGGCGTCTACGACGCGCTGCCGTTCCTGATTGCCAATACCAAACAGGTGATGGGGCTGGACGAACATCCAGAAGAACCGTACATCGACACCGCCGGACTCAACGTGGTGGTGCTGGGCGGCGGTGATACGGCGATGGACTGCGTGCGTACCGCGCTGCGTCATGGCGCAAGTCAGGTAACCTGCGCCTATCGTCGCGATGAAGCCAACATGCCGGGTTCGAAAAAAGAGGTGAAAAACGCGCGCGAAGAAGGGGCTAACTTCGAGTTCAACGTGCAACCGGTCGATCTGGAACTGAGCGCGGACGGGCGCGTTTGCGGCATTCGTTTCCTGCGTACGCAATTAGGTGAGCCGGATTCCCAGGGACGCCGCCGTCCGGTGCCGATCGCAGGCAGCGAGTTTGTGATGCCGGCAGACGCCGTGATCATGGCGTTTGGTTTCCATCCGCACGGGATGCCGTGGCTGGAGACCCACGGTGTCCAGGTGGATAGCTGGGGACGCATCGCGGCAAACGTCGAGAGCGCGTACCGGTATCAGACCAGTAACCCGAAGATCTTTGCCGGTGGCGATGCGGTTCGCGGCGCCGACCTGGTGGTTACGGCAATGGCGGAAGGACGTCATGCCGCGCAGGGCATCATCGACTGGCT
The DNA here is from genome assembly GCF_041807075.1 of Citrobacter telavivensis. Taxonomy (NCBI): domain Bacteria; kingdom Pseudomonadati; phylum Pseudomonadota; class Gammaproteobacteria; order Enterobacterales; family Enterobacteriaceae; genus Citrobacter; species Citrobacter telavivensis. The sequence continues at coordinate 155,041 of NZ_JBGUBF010000005.1, forward strand.
GGGCATTAATTCGGTGAAATCTCACTAACCAAAACCGGCTTCACGGCGTAGTATGATTTCTCTTCTTACGCTGTGGAGCCGGTATGTCGCAAAAAATCACCCTGGTTAAAGACAAAGTCCTTTCTGATAATTATTTCATCCTGCGCAATATCACTTACGATCTCACCCGCTCGAACGGCGAGGTCATCCGCCACAAACGCGAAGTGTACGATCGCGGCAATGGGGCAACGATTCTGCTGTATAACGCAGAGAAAAAGACCGTCGTGCTGATTCGTCAATTCCGCGTAGCGACATGGGTGAACGGTAACGAAAGCGGGCAGTTGATTGAAACCTGCGCCGGATTACTGGACAACGATGAACCCGAAGCCTGCATTCGCAAAGAGGCCATTGAAGAGACGGGCTATGAAGTGGGCGAGGTGCGTAAGCTCTTTGAGCTATACATGTCCCCCGGCGGCGTGACGGAGCTGATTCACTTCTTTATTGCCGAATACAGCGAAAGTCAGCGCGCCAGTGCAGGTGGCGGCGTTGAAGATGAAGATATTGCCGTGCTGGAACTGCCGTTTACCCAGGCGCTGGAGATGATTAAAACCGGTGAGATACGAGACGGTAAGACCGTGTTATTGCTCAACTATTTGCAATCCTCTCATTTAATGGATTGATAAATAAGGTTTATATTTCTTTACGAATTATTGAATCTATCCGACAAATCCGATTGAGCATGGTGAACAGCACAACGAAGATACGACCTGTGTTGTTCGTTTGACTTCTGGGGTTATTACCGTCCATGCGCTATCGCGTTATTTTCCTTTTCCTGCTCGGTCTGATTCCGGCCAGCTTGCTGTGGGCCGCGCCCGCGCAACAGGCCTTTTCTGACTGGCAGGTAACCTGTAATAACCAGAATTTTTGCGTCGCGCGTAACACCGGGGAACACGGCGGGCTGGTGATGACCCTGAGTCGCAGCGCCGGGGCGCATACCGATGCTGTCCTGCGCCTCGATCTTGGCGGATTGACCGCGCCGTCCAATGAAGCGGACATTGCGCCCCGTCTGTTGCTGGACGGCAAACCGCTGGCGCTGAGCCCGGAACACTGGCGAATAACGTCGTGGCACCTGATGACGGACGACACGACAACCATTGCAGAATTTCTGGCGACGATTCAGGACGGGAAGGCAGTCACCCTGCAAAAGGGCAATCAGATAATTTCGCTGGCCGGGCTGAAAGCCGCGCTGTTGTTCATCGACGCGCAGCAAAAGCGGGTAGGCAGTGAAACGGCGTGGATTGAGAAAGGTAACGATCCACCGCTCAGCGTTCCGCCCGCCCCGGCGCTGAAAGGCGTAGCCGTCGTTAACCCGACGCCAACACCGCTCTCCCTCGACGAACGCAACGACCTTCTTGATTACGGCAACTGGCGAATGAACGGCATCAAGTGTTCACTCGATCCTTCACGCCGCGAGGTGCGGGTGACCGCCCTTACTGATGACAAAGCCTTGCTGATGATTGCCTGTGAAGCCGGGGCGTATAACACTATCGATCTGGCGTGGATCGTGTCGCGTAAAAAACCGCTGGCCTCACACGCCGTGCGGCTGCGTTTACCGTTCAACAGCGGTGCGGAAAGCAATGACATGGAGTTGATGAACGCCATGTTTGATGAGAAGTCGCGCGAACTGGTCACTCTGGCAAAGGGGCGGGGATTAACGGATTGTGGCATCCAGACGCGCTGGCGTTTTGACGGCCAGCGTTTTCGTCTGGTGCGTTATGCCGAAGAGCCGAGCTGTGATGGCTGGCATGGGCCAGATGCCTGGCCCACGCTATGGATCACGCGTTGATTTTCTGTCGGATGGCGACTGCGTCTTATCCGACCTACAGATAGCTTTTCGTAGGCCGGATAAGACGCGTTAGCGTCGTCATCCGGCGTTGCATACATCAGGCGTTCAAAACCTTGTGTGCTTTCTCGACAATGTTCTCAACGGTAAAGCCGAAGTAAGGGAACAGCTTCTCTGCCGGCGCAGATTCACCGTAACCGGTCATGCCGACAATCGCCCCTTTTAAGCCCACATATTTGTACCAGTAATCGGCGATACCGGCTTCAACCGCGACGCGCGCGCTGACGTTCGACGGCAGAACCGACTCGCGGTATGCCTCGTCCTGGGCATCGAAAATATCCGTTGAGGGCAGGGAAACCACGCGGACATTGCGCCCTTCACCGGTGAGTTTCTCTGCGGCCAGCAGGGTTATCTCCATTTCCGAACCGGTGGCTATCAGGATGATATCTGGTTTACCGCCGCCATCTTTGAGCACATAACCGCCGCGGGCGATCGCGTTCACCTGCTCCGGCGTGCGTTCAACCTGTGCCAGGTTCTGTCGTGACAGGATCAGCGCCGTTGGGCCATCATGACGCTCGACGGCCAGCTTCCAGCCCACCGCCGCTTCAACCTGATCGCATGGTCGCCAGGTGCTGAAATTGGGTGTCAGACGCAGGCTGGCCAGTTGTTCCACCGCCTGGTGCGTCGGGCCATCTTCCCCCAGGCCGATAGAGTCATGGGTATACACCATAATCTGCCGCGCCTTCATCAGCGCCGCCATGCGCGCCGCATTGCGCGCATATTCGACGAACATCAGGAAGGTGGCGGTATAGGGCACGAATCCACCGTGATGGGCGATGCCGTTGGCGATGGCAGTCATGCCAAATTCACGCACGCCATAGTGAATGTAATTACCCGCCAGATCCTCTTTCAATGAGGTCGAACCTTTCCAGATTGTCAGGTTACTCGGCGCAAGGTCCGCCGAACCGCCTAACAGTTCCGGCAGGAGCGGACCGTAGACGTTGAGGGCATTTTGCGATGCCTTGCGGGTGGCGATTTTGGCAGGATTCGCCTGAAGTTCGTTGATGTATTTCTGCGTGGTCTTTTCCCACGCCTCGGGCAGACCGCCGGTCATGCGGCGCGTGAACTCGGCGGCCAGCTCCGGATGCGCTTTCTGATAAGCGGCGAATTTTTCATTCCAGTGCTGCTGCGCTTTCTCGCCTTTTTCACGGGCGTCCCAGGCGCGATAAATCTCTTTTGGGATCTCAAACGCCGGGTGGTGCCAGCCCAGTTTCTGTCGCGTCAGCGCTACTTCCTCTTCGCCCAGCGCTGCGCCGTGGGATTCCTCTTTGCCCGCTTTGTTCGGCGAGCCAAAGCCAATCACCGTCCGGCAGATTATCAGCGAGGGTTTGTCCTTCACGCTCTGCGCTTCCTGAATCGCTTTCTTCACCGCTTGCGGGTCATGACCGTCGATGTCGTGGATGACGTGCCAGTGGTAGGCCTCAAAGCGTTTGCCCGTGTCATCGGTAAACCAGCCGTCGGTTTCACCATCAATGGAGATACCGTTGCTATCGTAAAAGCCGATCAGCTTGCCCAGTCCCAGCGTTCCCGCCAGCGAGCAGACCTCATGCGAAATGCCTTCCATCAGGCAGCCGTCGCCCATAAACACATACGTGAAATGATCGACAATCTCGTGACCCGGCTGGTTGAACTGCGCCGCCAGCGTGCGTTCGGCAATGGCTAAACCGACGGCGTTCGCCAGCCCCTGACCCAGTGGCCCGGTCGTGGTTTCCACCCCCGGCGTATAGCCGATTTCCGGGTGCCCCGGCGTTCTGGAATGTAACTGGCGGAAGTTTTTCAGCTCTTCAATCGGCAGATCGTAACCTGTCAGGTGCAGCAGGCTGTAGAGCAGCATTGAGGCATGACCGTTAGAGAGAATAAAACGGTCGCGATCGTACCAGCTCGGATCGGTCGGGTTGTGGCGGAGGAAGTCGTTCCACAGGACTTCGGCGATATCCGCCATTCCCATCGGCGCGCCGGGATGGCCGGAATTGGCTTTCTGAACAGCGTCCATACTGAGCGCACGAATGGCATTAGCAAGGTCTTTACGGGACATAGAACACTCCGTGGCAAGATTTAGAGTTTGGCTGCAAGCAGGTCTTCCAGTTTGCGTTGGTCAACGGCGAACAGACGGATACCGTCAGAGAGTTTCTCCACCGCCATCGCATCCTGGTTATGCTCCCAGCGGAATTCGGCTTCACTCATGGGGGCGGGGCGATGGAAGGTTTGTGAAGACGGCACCAGCTTGCGCACGACCGATTCTTCTTTTTCCTGCAGTTCTTTCAGGAGATTGGGGGCGATCGTCAGGCGATCGCAGCCGGCCAGCGCGAGGATCTGTTCAGTGCGGCGGAAACTGGCACCCATGACAATCGTCTCATAGCGATGCTGTTTGAAGTAATCGTAGATGTTGCGCACCGACTTCACGCCCGGATCTTCCTCTACAACGTACGGATCCATGGGGCTGCGCGCCTGATACCAGTCATAAATACGCCCGACAAACGGGGAGATCAAAAAGACGCCCGCTTCGGCGCAGGCGCGGGCCTGAGCAAAGGAAAACAGCAGCGTCAGGTTGCAGTTAATTCCCTCTTTCTCTAACGCTTGCGCTGCGCGAATGCCTTCCCAGGTGGAAGCCAGCTTAATCAGAATACGGGATTTATCGATTCCCTGCTGCTGGTACAAATCCACCAGATGGCGGGCCTTTTCGATGCTCTTTTGTTGATCGAAGGAGAGGCGGGCATCCACTTCGGTCGACACCCGGCCCGGAATGCTTTTAAGAATTTCCGCACCAAAATTCACCGCCAGTTTGTCACAGGCTTCGACAACCTGCTGTTCCTGGGTTTTCCCCTGTTTCTTCCCCCACTGGAGAGCATCGTCAATCAGATGCGCGTAATGCGCCAGTCCGGCAGCCTTCAGCAGCAGGGAGGGATTGGTGGTGGCATCCTGGGGTTGGTAATGACGAATAGACTCAATATCACCGCTATCGGCCACGACAGTGGTGAATTGTTTGATGCCGTCTAACTGGTTCATAGGAAATACTCCTTGAAAAGTAACGTGTTAGGTGAGTGCTTAACATCACACTTCTGAGAGATTCATGAGGTGCACCACAAAAAAGCATAGCAGACAGGCATGGTAATGCTGGCTCAGGGAGGTAACATGGTTGTTATGAGTTGATTACGAAATCTTTATTTAAGTCGTGATAGTTTGGGGACCTTCAAAGTTTGCGTCCCGCAGTGCGGTGATAATGTGCGACGCACCTGGCTGCGCGTGACTTTTTTGAACGATACGTGAAAGGAACAACAAGATGGATGACCAGTTAAAGCAAAGCGCCCTTGATTTCCATGAATTCCCGGTACCTGGTAAAATCCAGGTTTCCCCGACGAAGCCCCTTGCCACGCAGCGCGATCTGGCGCTGGCCTACTCGCCGGGCGTTGCAGCGCCGTGTCTTGAAATCGAAAAAGACCCGCTGGCTGCGTATAAATACACCGCGCGTGGCAACCTTGTTGCCGTTATCTCTAACGGGACGGCGGTGCTGGGCTTAGGCAATATTGGCGCGCTGGCCGGTAAACCGGTCATGGAAGGCAAAGGCGTTCTGTTTAAGAAATTCGCCGGTATTGATGTGTTCGATATCGAAGTCGATGAACTCGACCCGGACAAATTTATTAACGTCGTTGCCGCGCTGGAACCGACGTTCGGCGGGATCAATCTGGAAGACATCAAAGCGCCAGAGTGTTTCTACATCGAGCAGAAACTGCGCGAACGGATGAATATTCCGGTGTTCCATGACGATCAGCACGGCACTGCGATCATCAGTACCGCCGCCATTCTTAACGGCCTGCGGGTAGTTGAAAAAAATATCTCCGACGTGCGGATGGTGGTATCCGGCGCGGGGGCGGCGGCGATCGCCTGCATGAACCTGCTGGTGGCGTTGGGGATGCAGAAGCACAACATCGTGGTCTGTGACTCCAAAGGCGTCATCTACAAAGGTCGCGAGCCGAATATGGCCGAAACCAAAGCGGCCTACGCGGTAGAAGATGACGGCAAACGGACGCTGGATGACGTTATCGACGGTGCGGACATTTTCCTCGGTTGTTCAGGTCCGAAAGTGCTGACCCAGGAGATGGTCAAAAAGATGGCCCGCGCGCCGATGATTCTGGCGCTGGCTAACCCGGAACCGGAAATCCTGCCGCCGTTGGCAAAAGAGGTGCGTCCGGACGCCATCATCTGTACGGGTCGTTCCGACTACCCGAACCAGGTCAACAACGTCCTGTGCTTCCCGTTCATCTTCCGTGGCGCGCTGGACGTCGGCGCGACGGCGATCAACGAAGAAATGAAGCTGGCTGCGGTCCATGCGATTGCCGAACTGGCGCATGCCGAGCAGAGCGAAGTGGTGGCCTCGGCCTATGGTGACCAGGATCTGAGCTTCGGCCCGGAATACATCATTCCAAAACCGTTCGACCCGCGCCTGATCGTCAAAATCGCGCCCGCGGTTGCCAAAGCGGCGATGGATTCCGGTGTGGCGATGCGCCCGATTGCTGACTTTGACGCTTATATCGACAAGCTGACGGAGTTTGTCTACAAAACCAATCTGTTCATGAAACCTATCTTCTCGCAGGCGCGTAAAGCACCGAAACGCGTCGTGCTGCCGGAAGGGGAAGAGGCGCGCGTCCTGCACGCCACGCAGGAGCTGATCACGCTGGGTCTGGCGAAGCCGATCCTGATTGGTCGCCCAAGCGTGATCGAAATGCGCATTCAGAAACTGGGGCTGCAGATCAAAGCGGGCGTCGATTTTGAGATCGTCAATAATGAATCCGATCCGCGCTTTAAAGAGTACTGGAGCGAGTACTACCAGATCATGAAGCGTCGTGGCATTACCCAGGAGCAGGCGCAGCGTGCGGTGATCGCCAACACCACGGTGATTGGCGCGATCATGGTACAGCGCGGCGAAGCGGATGCGATGATCTGCGGCACCATTGGCGACTACCATGAACACTTCAGCGTGGTGCAAGAGGTGTTTGGCTACCGTGAAGGCGTCCATACCGCCGGGGCGATGAACGCCCTGCTGCTGCCAAGTGGTAACACCTTTATTGCCGATACCTACGTCAATGACGATCCTGAGCCGGAAGAACTGGCAGAAATCGCCGTGATGGCGGCGGAAACCGTGCGTCGGTTTGGTATCGAACCGAAAGTGGCGTTGCTGTCGCACTCTAACTTTGGTTCATCTAACTGCCCGTCTGCCGGCAAAATGCGTGCCGCGCTGGAGATTATCAAAGCACGTGCGCCTGACCTGATGATTGACGGTGAAATGCATGGCGATGCCGCGCTGGTGGAAAGCATCCGTAACGATCGGATGCCGGACAGTCCGCTGAAAGGGTCGGCCAATATTCTGGTGATGCCAAATATGGAAGCCGCACGCATTAGTTATAATTTGCTGCGCGTCTCCAGTTCAGAAGGTGTTACGGTTGGCCCAGTCCTGATGGGCGTGGCAAAACCGGTTCATGTATTAACGCCGATTGCCTCTGTTCGTCGAATCGTGAATATGGTGGCGCTGGCGGTCGTTGAGGCACAAACACAACCGCTGTAATTTCACTTTAATTAATTCCGGCGCGGGTTTCTCCCGCGCCTTTTTATTTTCCCATTCTTAGTGATCCAACTCACCTTTTAAATCTCTTTGCCGAATTTTGTTATTTACCCTGACAAAAAATTGCCACGATAAGCCCTGTCTTAACACAGGCGGTGAGCAATGGATAAAGAACGCATTATTCAGGAATTTGTGCCGGGCAAACAGGTCACGCTGGCGCATCTCATTGCGCATCCTGGTGAAGAACTGGCGAAAAAGATCGGCGTTCCCGAAGCAGGTGCCATCGGCATTATGACCCTGACGCCGGGAGAAACCGCAATGATTGCCGGCGATCTGGCGATGAAGGCTGCCGACGTACACATCGGTTTTCTCGACAGATTCAGCGGCGCATTGGTTATCTACGGCTCGGTTGGCGCAGTAGAAGAGGCCTTATTGCAAACGGTCAGTGGGCTGGGGCGTTTATTAAATTTCACACTCTGCGACCTGACAAAAAGCTAATTCTGAGGTGCTTATGAAACGTATTGCGTTTGTTGGCACTGTCGGTGCGGGAAAAACAACGCTTTTTAATGCGTTACAGGGAAATTATACCCTCGCCAGAAAAACGCAGGCCGTGGAATTTAATGAAAATGGCGATATCGATACTCCTGGGGAATATTTCAGTCACCCCCGTTGGTATCACGCCTTAATTACCACGCTGCAGGACGTTGATACGTTGATTTATGTCCATGCAGCCAATGACAAAGAAAGTCGCTTACCTGCCGGGCTGTTAGATATCGGCGCCAGTAAACGACAAATCGCCGTGATCAGCAAAACGGATATGCCAGATGCTGACGTGACCGCAACGCGGGAATTACTGCGCGGAATTGGGTTTCAGGAGCCGATTTTCGAACTCAATAGCCATGACCCGCAAAGCGTGCAGCGCCTGGTGGATTATCTGACTGAGCTCAGCCAAAAGGAGGAAGGGGCAGGTGAAAAAACTTATCACAGCTAACGATATACGTGCGGCGCACGCACGGGGCGAACAGGAAATGTCGGTGGTGCTGCGCGCCAGCATCATCACCCCGGAAGCCCGTGAAGTCGCGGAGCTACTGGGCATCACGATTGTGGAGTGCGAGGGTGCCGCCCCGACGGCAACGAATTGCGCGGACGAGGCTAAATCTGAAACGCAGCGCATTCGCGAAACCATCATCGCGCAACTGCCGGAAGGGCAGTTTACCGAGAGTCTGGTCTCGCAGTTGATGGATAAAGTGCTGAAGGAAAAACAGTCGCTGGAGCAGGGCGGGATGCAACCGGGTTTTCATTCGGTGACCGGCAAAGGCGGTATCAAAGTGATCGACGGCAGCAGCGTTAAGTTTGGCCGCTTCGACGGTGCGCAGCCGCACTGCGTGGGCCTGACCGATCTCGTCACCGAGCAGGATGGCAGCAGCATGGCCGCCGGGTTCATGCAGTGGGATAACGCCTTTTTCCCGTGGACGCTGAACTACGACGAAATCGACATGGTGCTCGACGGTGAACTGCATGTGCGCCATGAAGGCGAAACGATGATCGCCAAAGCCGGGGACGTCATGTTTATCCCGAAAGGCTCAAGCATTGAATTTGGCACGCCGACGACCGTGCGCTTTCTGTACGTTGCGTGGCCTGCGAACTGGCAATCGGTATGAAAGATTTCATCACCGAAGCATGGCTCAGAGCGAACCATACGCTCAGCGAAGGGGCGGAAATCCATCTCCCTGCTGACGCTCGCCTGACGCCCTCTGCCCGCGAACTGTTGGAAGGCCGTCATCTGCGCATCAAGTTTCTGGATGAGCAGGGCAGTCTGTTTGTCGACGACGAGCAACAGCAGCCGCAACCGGTGCACGGGTTAACCAGCAGCGATACGCATCCACAGGCCTGCTGTGAACTGTGTCGCCAGCCGGTGGCGAAAAAGCCCGATACGCTGACCCACCTGACAGCGGACAAAATGGTCGCCAAAAGCGACCCGCGTCTGGGCTTTCGCGCCGCGCTGGACAGCACCATCGCGCTGGCGGTGTGGCTGCAAATCGAACTGGCGGAACCGTGGCAGCCGTGGCTGGCGGACATCCGTTCACGGTTGGGCAACATTATGCGCGCCGATGCCATGGATGAACCGCTGGCGGCACAGTCTATCGTTGGGTTGAACGAAGATGATCTGCACCGCCTTTCCCATCAACCGTTGCGCTATCTGGATCACGATCATCTGGTACCCGAAGCCAGTCATGGTCGCGAGTCCGCGTTGCTGAACCTGCTGCGAACCAAAGTCCGCGAGACGGAAACGATCGCCGCCCAGGTCTTCATCACCCGCGGTTTTGATGTCCTGCGTCCGGATATTTTGCAGGCGCTGAACCGGCTCTCCAGCGCGGTCTACGTGATGATGATTCTGTGTGTCACCAAACGTCCACTCACCGTCAGCCAGATTCAACAGCGACTGGGAGGTGAACAATGATCATTGAACGCGCCCGTGAACGGGCTCAGCAATCCCCGGCTCGGGTGGTCTTCCCGGATGCGTTAGACGAACGGGTGCTGAAAGCCGCGCACTACCTGCAACAGCACGGTCTGGCGCACCCCATTCTGGTGGCCAGTCCGTTTGCGCTGCGCCAGTTCGCGCTCACACATCGGGTCGCGCTGGACGGTATTCAGGTTATTGACCCACACAGCAACCTGGCGATGCGTGAAGCGTTCGCTCAGCGCTGGCTCGCCCGGTCCGGGGAGAAAACGCCGCCGGATGCCCTTGAAAAGCTTAATGACCCGCTGATGTTTGCCGCGGCGATGGTCAGCGCGGGCCAGGCGGATGTCTGTATCGCTGGCAACCTCTCTTCCACGGCCAATGTGCTGCGCGCGGGCTTACGCATTATCGGCCTACAGCCGGGGTGTAAAACGCTGTCGTCTCTCTTCCTGATGCTGCCGCAGTACGTCGGACCGGCGTTAGGGTTTGCTGATTGCAGCGTGGTGCCGCAGCCGACGGCAGCGCAACTGGCGGATATCGCGATCGCCAGCGCTGACACCTGGCGCGGCATCACTGGCGAGGAGCCGCGCGTGGCGATGTTGTCGTTCTCCAGTCAGGGCAGCGCGCGTCACCCGTGTGTGGCTAACGTACAGCAGGCAACGGAGATCGTTCGTGAACGCGCGCCTGAACTACTGGTGGATGGCGAACTGCAGTTTGACGCCGCTTTTGTACCGGAGGTCGCCGCGCAAAAAGCACCTGCCAGTCCGCTACGAGGCAACGCCAACGTGATGGTTTTCCCATCACTGGAGGCGGGCAATATTGGCTACAAAATCGCCCAGCGTCTGGGCGGATATCGTGCTGTCGGGCCGCTGATTCAAGGGCTTGCCGCACCGCTTCATGACCTCTCGCGAGGCTGTAGCGTACAGGAAATTATCGAACTGGCGTTGGTGGCAGCCGTGCCGCGCCAGACTGACGTGAGTCGCGAACGTGACTCACAAACCCTGGTTGTATAAATGGTCCCGTTCTGGACCCCATGAGAGGAAAACATAATGGAAGCTTTAGGAATGATTGAAACCCGGGGCCTGGTTGCACTGATTGAGGCCTCTGATGCGATGGTAAAAGCCGCACGCGTGAAGCTGGTTGGTGTGAAACAGATTGGTGGCGGTCTGGTGACTGCGATGGTTCGTGGCGATGTTGCGGCCTGCAAAGCGGCAACGGATGCTGGTGCTGCCGCCGCGCAGCGTATCGGCGAACTGGTCTCCGTTCACGTGATCCCGCGTCCGCATGGCGATCTGGAAGAAGTGTTCCCGATCAGCTTCAAAGGCGACAGCAACATCTAAGCAGGACTGGGGCCGGATGGCGCTGCGCTTATCCGGCCTACAGGACAGCAGCAAAACTTAACCCACGGAGGCGGGTATGAAACTGGCAGTCGTCACAGGACAAATCGTTTGTACCGTACGCCATCAGGGACTGGCACACGACAAATTGTTGATGGTGGAGATGATCGATGCCCAGGGAAATCCCGACGGGCAGTGCGCCGTCGCCATTGACAGCATCGGGGCGGGAACCGGGGAGTGGGTGCTGCTGGTTAGCGGTAGTTCTGCTCGCCAGGCGCATCGCAGCGAAGCGTCCCCTGTCGATCTGTGCGTGATTGGTATCGTCGACGAAGTGGTGGCTGGCGGTCAGGTGATATTCCACAAATAGGACTGAACATCATGAATCAACAGGATATTGAACAGGTGGTGAAAGCGGTACTGCTGAAAATGAAAGACAGCAGCCAGCCAGCGACCGCCGTTCATGAAATGGGCGTCTTTGCCTCCCTGGATGATGCGGTGGCGGCAGCAAAAGTCGCTCAGCAGGGGCTGAAGAGCGTGGCGATGCGTCAGCTTGCCATTGCGGCTCTACGTGAAGCAGGCGAAAAGCACGCCAAAGAATTAGCGGAACTTGCCGTCGCAGAAACCGGCATGGGACGTGTTGACGATAAATTTGCCAAAAACGTGGCGCAGGCGCGCGGTACACCGGGCGTGGAGTGTTTATCGCCACAGGTATTGACCGGCGATAACGGCCTGACGCTGATCGAAAATGCGCCGTGGGGCGTTGTCGCGTCGGTGACGCCATCCACAAACCCGGCGGCAACGGTGATTAACAACGCCATTAGCCTGATTGCGGCGGGAAATAGCGTCGTGTTTGCTCCCCACCCCGCGGCGAAAGGGGTTTCACAACGTGCGATTACGCTGCTTAACCAGGCGGTGGTTGCAGCGGGTGGCCCGGAAAATTTACTGGTGACCGTTGCGAATCCGGATATTGAAACCGCGCAGCGGCTGTTTAAGTACCCAGGCATTGGCCTGCTGGTCGTGACCGGCGGTGAAGCGGTGGTCGACGCCGCGCGCAAACACACTAATAAACGTCTGATTGCCGCCGGTGCCGGTAACCCGCCGGTCGTCGTCGATGAAACCGCAGATCTGGCACGGGCTGCGCAATCCATCGTCAAAGGCGCGTCGTTTGATAACAACATCATTTGTGCTGATGAGAAGGTGCTGATTGTTGTCGACAGCGTAGCGGATGAGTTGATGCGCCTGATGGAAGGTCAGCAGGCGGTGAAACTGAGCGCCGCGCAGGCCGAACAGCTCCAGCCGGTACTGCTGAAAAATATCGATGAACGCGGCAAAGGTACCGTCAGCCGTGATTGGGTCGGACGCGACGCGACCAAAATCGCCGCCGCTATTGGTCTGCACGTCCCGGATCAAACCCGACTGCTGTTTGTTGAAACGCCAGCCACGCATCCCTTTGCCGTCACTGAATTGATGATGCCGGTTCTGCCGGTGGTACGGGTGGCAAATGTCGACGAGGCTATCGCGCTGGCGGTGCAACTGGAAGGCGGCTGTCACCATACCGCCGCGATGCACTCGCGCAACATCGACAACATGAACCAGATGGCAAACGCCATTGATACCAGCATCTTCGTCAAGAACGGACCGTGCATTGCCGGACTGGGGCTGGGCGGTGAAGGCTGGACCACCATGACCATCACCACGCCAACCGGGGAAGGGGTGACCAGTGCGCGCACGTTTGTGCGTCTGCGTCGCTGTGTTTTGGTGGATGCGTTTCGCATCGTTTAAGTGCCTCAGGCCAACGGAGAGAAAGAGAGATGGCGCACGACGAAGAAAGTTGGCTCACCCCAAGACTGCAAAAAGCAGCCGACCTGTGTAATCAGGTGCCTGCAACGAGCGATTCCCCACTGTGGCTGGGCGTTGACCTGGGCACCTGTGATGTGGTGTCGATGGTTGTCGACGGCGACGGACAGCCGGTTGCGGTGTGTCTTGACTGGGCTGACGTCGTGCGCGACGGCATCGTCTGGGATTTCTTTGGTGCGGTCACCATCGTGCGTCGCCATCTCGATACGCTCGAACAGCAACTCGGCAGTCGGTTTACCCACGCGGCGACCTCGTTCCCGCCGGGCACCGACCCGCGCATCTCCATCAACGTGCTGGAGTCTGCCGGGCTGGAAGTCAGTCATGTGCTGGATGAACCGACCGCCGTTGCCGACCTGCTGCAACTGGATAACGCCGGCGTTGTGGATATCGGTGGCGGCACGACCGGGATCGCCATCGTTAAGCGGGGCAAGGTGGCGTTCTCGGCGGATGAAGCGACGGGCGGTCACCATATTTCTCTGACTCTGGCCGGAAATCGTCGTATCCCACTGGAAGACGCCGAGCAGGTCAAGCGCAGCAACGCGCAGGATATCTGGCCGGTGGTGAAGCCGGTCTACGAAAAAATGGCGGAGATCGTTGCCCGCCATATCGAAGGACAAGGAATAGCCGATTTATGGCTGGCGGGCGGCTCTTGTATGCAGCCGGGCGTGGAGGCGTTGTTTCGCCAGCGCTTCCCGGCACTCCAGGTGCATCTGCCCCGGCACAGCCTGTTTATGACACCGCTGGCGATCGCAAACAGCGGGAGAGAGAAAGCGGAGGGAATCTATGCAAGCTGAATTGCAGACGGCGCTCTTTCAGGCATTCGATACCCTGAATCTGCAACGCGTGAAAACGTTCAGCGTACCGCCGGTCACGCTGTGCGGGCTCGGGGCGCTCAGTTCCTGCGGACAAGAAGCGCAATCACGAGGCTTAAGCCATCTGTTCGTGATGGTCGACAGTTTCCTGCATCAGGCGGGAATGACCGCGTCGTTAGAGCGCAGTCTGGCGATGAAAGGCGTGGCGATGACGGTCTGGCCGTGTCCGATGGGCGAGCCATGCATCACCGACGTCTGCGCGGCGGTAGCCCAACTGCGTGAGTCAAAATGCGACGGCGTCGTCGCCTTTGGCGGTGGTTCGGTGCTGGATGCGGCAAAAGCGGTCGCGCTGCTGGTAACCAATCCGAATCAGACGCTGGCGGAGATGACGGAATACAGCGCGTTACGTCCTCGTCTGCCGCTGATTGCCGTGCCGACGACGGCCGGAACCGGATCGGAAACCACCAACGTGACGGTGATTATCGACGCGGCGACGGGACGCAAGCAGGTACTGGCGCATGCGACGCTGATGCCGGACGTGGCGATCCTCGACGCCGCGCTGACCGAAGGGGTACCGCCTCATGTGACGGCAATGACCGGGATTGACGCGCTGACGCATGCGGTTGAGGCCTACAGCGCGCTGAATGCGTCACCGTTCACCGACAGCCTGGCGATTGGCGCGATTGCGATGATCGGCAAATCGCTGCCGAAGGCGGTGGGCTACGGTCACGACCTCGCGGCGCGGGAGAGCATGCTGCTCGCCTCCTGCATGGCGGGGATGGCGTTTTCCAGCGCCGGACTGGGACTGTGCCATGCGATGGCGCATCAACCGGGCGCGACATTACACATTCCGCACGGCCAGGCTAACGCCATGCTGTTGCCGACGGTGATGGGCTTTAACCGCATGGTATGTCGGGAACGCTTCAGCCATATCGGGCGGGCGCTGACCAATAAGAAATCAGACGATCGCGATGCGATCAATGCGGTCAGTGAACTGATTGCTGAAGTGGGCCAGAACAAACGGCTCGCCGACGTCGGCGCAAAACCAGAACACTACAGCGCCTGGGCGCAAGCCGCGCTGGAGGATATTTGTATTCGCAGTAACCCACGCACCGCTACGCAGAGCGACATTATCGATTTGTACGCGGCGGCACAATAAAAGCATACCAGGACGTAGGCCGAATAAGGCGTTCGCGCCGCCATCCGGCAAAACGCGGCATCATTGCCTGATGGCGCTGCGCTTATCAGGCCTACGAAGACCCTGGCAAATGGAGACAAGGGTATGGGAATTAACGAAATCATCATGTACATCATGATGTTCTTTATGCTGATTGCCGCCGTTGACAGGATCCTGTCACAGTTCGGCGGGTCAGCGCGCTTCCTTGGAAAGTTCGGCAAAAGCATCGAGGGATCCGGCGGTCAGTTCGAAGAAGGGTTTATGGCGATGGGCGCCCTGGGGCTGGCGATGGTCGGTATGACCGCGCTGGCACCGGTGTTAGCCAAATTGCTCGGGCCAGTGATTATTCCGCTGTATGAAATGCTGGGCGCAAACCCGTCCATGTTCGCCGGCACGCTGTTGGCGTGCGATATGGGCGGTTTCTTCCTCGCCAAAGAACTGGCGGGTGGCGATATCGCGGCGTGGCTCTACTCCGGGCTGATTCTGGGGGCAATGATGGGGCCAACCATCGTCTTCTCTATCCCCGTTGCGCTGGGCATTATTGAACCGTCTGATCGCCGTTATCTGGCGCTTGGCGTGCTGGCAGGTATTGTCACCATACCTATCGGCTGTATCGCTGGCGGTCTGGTCGCGATGTACTCGGGGGTTGAGATCAACGGGCAGCCCGTCGAGTTCACCTTCGCGCTGATCCTGATGAACATGATCCCGGTGATCATCGTCGCCGTGCTGGTGGCGCTGGGGCTGAAGTTCATCCCGGAAAAAATGATCAGCGGCTTCCAGATCTTCGCGAAATTCCTTGTTGCGCTGATCACCATTGGCCTCGCGGCGGCAGTCATCAAGTTCCTGCTGGGTTGGGAACTGATCCCCGGTCTTGACCCGATCTTCATGGCGCCTGGCGACACTCCCGGTGAAGTGATGCGCGCTATTGAAGTCATCGGTTCCATCTCCTGTGTGCTGCTCGGGGCGTATCCGATGGTGCTGTTGCTGACCCGCTGGTTTGAAAAACCGCTGATGCGCGTCGGCAGCCTGCTGAAAATTAACAATATGGCGGCAGGCGGCATGGTCGCGACGCTGGCGAACAACATCCCGATGTTCGGCATGATGAAGCAGATGGATACCCGCGGCAAAGTGATCAACTGTGCTTTCGCCGTCTCTGCGGCCTTCGCGCTGGGTGACCACTTAGGCTTCGCGGCCGCCAACATGAACGCCATGATCTTCCCAATGATTGTCGGCAAATTGATTGGCGGTGTGACGGCGATTGGCGTGGCCATGATGCTGGTGCCAAAAGATGAAAACGTTCCGGCAGAAACGGAAGTGGAGGCGCAATCGTGAACACCCGCCAGCTACTGAGCGTCGGTATCGATATCGGCACCACGACCACTCAGGTGATCTTCTCGCGCCTGGAACTGGTTAACCGTGCGGCAGTGTCGCAGGTGCCCCGTTACGAATTTATTAAACGCGACATTAGCTGGCAAAGCCCGGTCTTCTTTACTCCCGTCGATAAGCAGGGCGGGTTACGGGAGGACGAACTTAAAGCGCTGATCCTTGCACAGTATCAGGCGGCAGGGATCGCCCCGGAATCGGTCGATTCAGGCGCGATCATCATCACCGGCGAGAGTGCGAAAACCCGCAACGCGCGTCCGGCGGTGATGACACTCTCTCAGTCGCTCGGTGACTTTGTGGTCGCCAGCGCTGGACCGCATCTGGAATCGGTGATTGCCGGTCACGGCGCCGGGGCGCAGACCCTGTCTGAGCAGCGGATGTGCCGGGTACTGAATATTGACATCGGCGGTGGCACCTCGAATTACGCCCTGTTCGATGCCGGAAAGGTGAGCGGCACCGCCTGCCTGAACGTTGGCGGACGTCTGCTGGAAACCGACGGTCAAGGGCGCGTCGTGCATGCCCATCAGCCCGGACAGCAGATTGTCGACGAGGTGTTCGGTGCTGGTACCGACGCCCGTTCGTTGACCGTCTCGCAGTTAGGGCAGGTTGCGCAGCGGATGGCGAGTCTGATCGTGGAAGTGATCGACGGTACGTTGTCGCCGCTGGCGCAAACGCTGATGCAAACCGGGTTACTGCCGACGGGCGCGAAGCCGGAGGTTATCACCCTGTCCGGCGGCGTGGGGGAGTGCTATCGCAACCTTCCTGCCGACCCGTTCTGTTTTTCTGATATTGGGCCGCTGTTGGCGACGGCGCTGCATGAGCACCCGCGTTTGCGCGAAATGAACGTGCAGTTCCCGGCGCAAACCGTGCGCGCCACGGTGATTGGCGCGGGGGCGCACACGCTTTCACTCTCCGGCAGCACCATCTGGCTGGAAGGGGTTCAACTGCCGCTGCGCAATCTGCCGGTGGCGATCCCGGTGGATGACGCTGATCTGGTGAACGCGTGGCAACAGGCGTTGATACAGCTCGATCTGGATCCACAGACTGACGCATACGTACTGGCGCTTCCCGCCTCGTTGCCGGTGCGTTATGCCGCATTACTCACGGTCATCGACGCGCTGCTCGCGTTTATCGCGCGTTATCCGAATCCGCATCCCCTGCTGGTGGTGGCCGAGCAGGACTTTGGTAAAGCGCTGGGCATGCTGTTGCGCCCACAGTTACAGCAACTCCCGCTGGCGGTCATTGACGAAGTGATTGTCCGGGCGGGCGACTATATCGACATTGGTACGCCTTTATTTGGCGGATCGGTTGTGCCGGTGACGGTGAAATCACTCGCATTTCCTTCCTGAGGGAACGACTTATGAAACTAAAGACTACATTGTTCGGCAATGTTTATCAGTTTAAGGATGTAAAAGAGGTGCTGGCAAAAGCCAACGAACTGCGTTCGGGGGATGTGCTGGCCGGCGTCGCGGCGCAAAGTTCGCAGGAGCGCGTGGCGGCGAAACAGGTGTTGTCGGAAATGACGGTGGCGGATATTCGCAACAACCCGGTGATTTCCTATGAAGAGGACTGCGTCACGCGTCTGATTCAGGACGACGTCAACGAAACGGCTTATAACCGCATTAAGCACTGGAGCATCAGCGAGCTGCGTGAGCACGTGCTGAGCGATGAAACCTCGGTTGATGATATTGCCTTTACGCGTAAAGGGTTGACCTCGGAAGTGGTCGCGGCGGTGGCGAAGATCTGTTCTAACGCCGATCTGATCTACGGCGGCAAGAAAATGCCGGTTATCAAAAAGGCCAACACCACGATCGGTATTCCGGGCACCTTTAGCTGTCGTCTACAGCCGAACGATACCCGTGACGATGTGCAGAGTATTGCCGCACAAATCTACGAAGGACTCTCTTTCGGTGCCGGCGATGCGGTGATTGGCGTCAACCCGGTGACCGATGACGTGGAGAACCTAAGCCGTGTACTCGACACGGTTTATGGGGTGATCGACAAGTTCAACATCCCGACCCAGGGCTGCGTGCTGGCACACGTCACTACGCAGATTGAAGCTATTCGTCGCGGCGCGCCGGGCGGACTGATCTTCCAGAGTATCTGCGGCAGCGAAAAAGGCTTAAAAGAGTTCGGCGTGGAACTGGCCATGCTGGACGAAGCGCGTGCGGTGGGGGCGGAGTTTAACCGCATCGCCGGGGAAAACTGCCTGTACTTCGAAACCGGACAGGGTTCGGCGCTCTCCGCCGGGGCGAACTTCGGCGCGGACCAGGTGACGATGGAAGCCCGTAACTACGGTCTGGCGCGCCACTACGATCCGTTCCTGGTAAACACCGTGGTGGGCTTTATCGGGCCAGAGTATCTCTACAATGACCGGCAGATCATTCGTGCCGGCCTGGAAGACCACTTTATGGGCAAGCTGAGCGGCATCTCGATGGGCTGTGACTGCTGCTACACCAACCATGCCGATGCCGATCAGAACCTCAACGAAAACCTGATGATTCTGCTCGCCACTGCGGGCTGTAACTACATCATGGGTATGCCGCTTGGCGACGACATCATGCTCAACTACCAGACCACCGCTTTCCACGATACCGCGACCGTACGCCAGTTGCTGAATCTGCGCCCGTCGCCGGAATTTGAACGCTGGCTGGAAACAATGGGCATTATGGCAAATGGTCGCCTGACCAAACGGGCGGGCGATCCGTCACTGTTCTTCTGATGACGCGGGGATGACAAACAATGGATCAAAAACAGATTGAAGAAATTGTACGCAGCGTAATGGCGTCAATGGGACAGACCGAGCCGCAGACCGCCGCCCCGTCGGCGCAGTCCTGCGGCCAGTCACAGTGCGCGGCACCGTCCAGCGCAGAAAGCTGCGCGCTGGATCTGGGCTCCGCAGAAGCGAAAGCGTGGATTGGCGTGGAGAATCCGCACCGTGCCGAAGTGCTGACTGAACTGCGGCGCAGTACTGCGGCGCGCGTCTGCACCGGCCGTGCCGGTCCGCGTCCGCGCACTCAGGCGCTGCTGCGCTTTCTTGCCGACCACTCGCGCTCGAAAGACACCGTACTGAAAGAGGTGCCGGAAGAGTGGGTGAAAGCCCAGGGACTGCTGGAAGTGCGTTCGGAAATCAGCGATAAAAATCTCTACCTGACGCGCCCGGATATGGGGCGCCGACTGAGCCAGGAAGCCATTGACGCGCTGAAATCGCAGTGCGTCGCGAACCCGGATGTCCAGGTCGTGGTGTCTGACGGTCTGTCTACTGATGCGATCACCGCGAACTATGAAGAGATCCTGCCACCGCTGCTGTCCGGTCTGAAGCAGGCCGGGCTCAAGGTCGGGACACCGTTCTTTGTTCGCTATGGCCGCGTGAAGATTGAAGACCAGATCGGCGAAATCCTCGGCGCGAAGGTGGTGATTCTGCTGGTCGGTGAACGTCCGGGGCTGGGGCAATCAGAAAGTCTCTCCTGCTATGCGGTCTATTCACCGAAAGTGGCGACCACCGTTGAGGCCGACCGTACCTGTATTTCCAACATCCACCAGGGCGGCACGCCGCCGGTAGAAGCGGCCGCCGTGATCGTGGATTTGGCCAAACGTATGCTGGAGCAGAAAGCGTCCGGCATCAACATGACCCGTTAAGGAGGCATCATGCCAGCATTAGATTTGATTCGACCCTCGGTCAGCGCGATGCGCGTGATTGCTTCCGTGAACGACGGGTTTGCGCGCGAACTTAAATTACCGCCGCATATACGTAGCCTCGGTCTCATCACGGCAGATTCTGATGACGTCACGTATATTGCCGCAGACGAAGCGACAAAACAGGCGATGGTCGAAGTGGTATATGGTCGTTCGCTGTACGCCGGGGCGGCTCACGGGCCGTCACCGACGGCCGGTGAAGTATTGATCATGTTGGGGGGACCGAACCCGGCGGAAGTGCGCGCCGGTCTGGATGCGATGGTCGCCCATATTGAAGGCGGCGCGGCGTTCCAGTGGGCGAATGATGCAGAAAACACGGCGTTTCTGGCGCACGTGGTCTCGCGCACCGGTTCTTATCTCTCGTCAACGGCAGGCATTGCGCTGGGCGATCCGCTGGCTTATCTGGTGGCACCGCCGCTGGAAGCGACGTATGGCATTGATGCGGCGATGAAATCTGCCGATGTACAACTGGTGACCTACGTGCCGCCACCGTCGGAAACCAACTACTCGGCGGCATTTTTGACCGGCAGCCAGGCTGCCTGTAAAGCCGCCTGCAATGCCTTTGCCGATGCGGTTCTGGATATCGCCCGTAACCCTGTTCAGCGCGCGTAACGGAGGTCATCGATGATCAATGCACTGGGGTTACTGGAAGTGGAGGGCATGGTTGCCGCCGTTGACGCGGCGGATGCCATGCTGAAAGCCGCCAACGTCAACCTGCTGAGCCATGAAGTGCTTGACCCGGGCAAGGTGACGCTGGTGGTGGAAGGCGATCTGGCGGCGTGCCGCGCGGCGCTGGATGCCGGAAGCGCTGCGGCGCAGCGGACAGGTCGCGTCATCAGCCGCAAAGAAATTGGTCGGCCAGAAGACGACACCCAGTGGCTGATCGGCGGATTTAAGCGTGCGTCGAAACCCCCTGAGCAGAAGAACGCGCCGAAGCCTGAAGCGCCTGCACGGTCTGAGTACGCCGACGCGCTGTTGGCACAGCTCGCCACAGTGCGTCAGGGCATGACGGCAGGAGAAGTCGCTGCGCACTTTGGCTGGCCGCTTGAAGAGGCCAGAAACGCGCTGGAACAGCTCTTTACTGACGGGGCGTTGCGTAAACGCAGTAGTCGCTATCGCTTAAAAAATTAACCTGTCGGAGGGCCGGGCGTCTTACCAGGCGTCCGGCATAAAAGATCATGAAAAAGACCCGTTCAGCCAGTTTGCACCATCTTTATCATGAAGCGTTACCCGAAGACGTTAAACTCACGCCAAAGGTTGAAGTGGATAACGTTCACCAGCGGCGGACCACGGATGTTTATGAGCACGCCCTGACGATCACCGCCTGGCAGCAGATTTACGATCAGCTGCATCCGGGGAAATTTCATGGCGAATTCACGGAAATCCTGCTCGATGACATTCAGGTTTTTCGCGAATATACCGGGCTGGCGCTTCGTCAGTCTTGCCTGGTATGGCCGAACTCGTTCTGGTTTGGCATTCCGGCCAGGCGAGGGGAGCAGGGATTTATTGGCGCGCAGTGTCTTGGCAGCGCCGAGATTGCTACCCGCCCGGGCGGTACGGAGTTCGAGCTGAGCACGCCGGATGATTACACGATCCTCGGGGTAGTTATCTCGGAAGATGTGATTTCCCGACAGGCACAGTTTTTACATAATCCGGAGAGGGTGCTGCATATGCTGCGCAACCAGTCGGCGCTGGAGGTCAAAGAGCAGCACAAGGCGGCGCTGTGGGGCTTCGTCCAGCAGGCGCTGGCGACCTTTAGCGAGAACCCGGAGAATCTTCATCAACCCGCAGTGCGTAAGGTGCTGGGGGATAATCTGCTGTTGGCGATGGGGATGATGCTGGAGGACGCGCATCCCATCAACTCGGCGGAAAGTATCAGCCATCAGGGCTACCGCAAACTGCTCTCCCGGGCACGGGAGTATGTGCTGGAAAATATGTCGGAGCCGTTGACGGTACTCGACCTCTGCAACCAGCTCCACGTCAGCCGTCGTACGTTGCAGAATGCATTTCACGCCATTTTAGGCATTGGGCCGAATGCGTGGCTGAAGCGGATCCGCCTGAATGCGGTGCGGCGAGAATTAATCAGCCCGTGGTCGCAGAGTACCACGGTCAAGGATGCGGCAATGCAGTGGGGGTTCTGGCATTTAGGGCAGTTCGCCACCGACTACCAGCAACTGTTCGCCGAGAAGCCGTCGCTGACGTTGCACCAGCGAATGCGCCAGTGGATGTAGTGGCGTGCCTGATGGTGCTTCGCTTATCCGGCCTACAAAGCCAGGCTCCGTAGGCCGGATAAGGCGAAGCCGCCATCCGGCAATCACACCCACTCGCGTACCTGAATAAAATCGTGCAGGGCAGCCTCCGGGCTGTCGGCGTCCGGCTGCCAGTCATATTCCCAGCGCACCAGCGGCGGCATTGACATCAGAATGGATTCGGTGCGCCCGCCGGTTTGTAGCCCGAACAGGGTGCCGCGATCCCATACCAGATTAAACTCCACGTAACGACCACGACGATAGAGCTGGAAGTTACGCTCACGTTCACCCCAGCTCATCGCCTGGCGGCGCTCAACGATCGGCAGATACGCCTCGGTATAACCTTGACCAACGGCCTGCATGAAGGCAAAACAGCGGTCAAAATCTGGCGTGTTCAGATCGTCGAAAAAGAGCCCGCCGATGCCGCGCTGCTCGTTGCGATGTTTGAGGAAGAAATAGTCGTCGCACCACTTTTTGTAACGCGGATAGACATCGTCGCCAAACGGCTGGCACACATCGCGCGCGGTGCGATGCCAGTGAACGGCATCTTCTTCAAAGCCGTAGTAGGGCGTTAAGTCGAAGCCGCCACCAAACCACCAGACCGGATCGGCACCCGGCTTTTCGGCAATAAAAAAACGGACGTTGGCATGGCTGGTAGGAATATAAGGGTTGAGGGGATGCACGACCAGCGAGACGCCCATCGCTTCAAAACGGCGTCCCGCCAGTTCCGGGCGATGCGCGGTGGCTGACGCTGGCATAGCGTCACCGTGTACGTGCGAAAAATTGACCCCCGCCTGTTCGAAGATACCGCCGTTACGTAGCACCCGACTGCGTCCGCCGCCGCCCGCGTCACGCTGCCAGCTATCCTCAATAAACTCTGCGCCGTCAATGGCGGTGAGCTGCTGGCAAATGGCATCCTGCAGGTTCAGCAGGAACTGTTTTACGCGTAGAGCATCGGGTTTCATGATTAACGTTTCTTCGAGTGTGCTTTCTGATTATCAAACCAGTGGAAATAGCTGATCACGCCGTTGGCGATGGCGGTGGCAATCTTCTGGCGAAACGCCGTGGTGCCCAGCAGTCGCTCTTCTTCCGGGTTGGTGATGAACGACGTTTCCACCAATACCGAGGGGATTGACGGTGATTTTAGCACCACAAACGCCGCCTGTTCCGTATTGCGACTGTGCAATTTATGTACGGGTTTGATCTTCCTGAGAATATGCGACCCCAGCGTCAGGCTGTTTTTGATGGTATCCGTCTGCACCAGGTCAAATAACACCTGTTGCAACAGGTGATCTTTGTCGGTCGCTTTCTTGCCTGCCGCTTCGTCGGCGCGGTTTTCGCGATCGGAAAGGTATTTCGCCATGGCGCTACTGGCCCCGCGATTGGAGAGGGCAAACACCGACGCGCCCGCCGCGCTGGGATTGGTAAAGCCGTCGGCGTGGATCGACATAAACAGATCCGCGCCGTGCTTATGGGCGATTTCAACGCGATCGTACAGGGGGATAAAGGTGTCGCCCGAACGCGTCAGGCGGCAATAGATCCCCTGACTGCGTAAAATAGAACGCACATTTTTCGCAATCGCCAGCACGACGTGCTTTTCTTTGGAGCCGTTGCGGCCAATAGCGCCGGTGTCGATACCGCCGTGTCCGGGGTCCAGCACGACAATGCGCTTGCCGCCCGATTTTTTCGTGGGCTGACTGTGACCATTGCTGGTTTTCAGTGGGGCTTCTTTGGCTGTGGCGTTCGACATCCCTGTTAATGTCAGCGCCGCCAGTCCGGCTTTCAGCACCTGGCGGCGCGAGGTGAGAGTTTTTAGCGGTTTAAAAGTGCTCATACGGCCTGAGTTGTAAAAAAAATAATCCTGATGTTATATCGTATCGCGTAATCCGTTACGACGCTTGATGTTGAGAATTGTTTTACTTTTCATTTCAATACGTGACAATTCGCTATTATGCCATTTTTTCCGCCGTTTCGCGTCAGATATTGGCTAAATCAGTTGTTCACGCCATAATCACTATTTTTAAGGCTAAAAGGGTCTCAATACCATGGAGATACGCGTTTTTCGCCAGGAAGATTTCGAAGAGGTGATCACCCTCTGGGAGCGCTGCGATTTGCTGCGGCCGTGGAATGACCCGGAAATGGATATCGAGCGGAAGGTGAATCATGACGTCAGCCTGTTTCTCGTCGCGGAAGTGAACGGGGAAGTCGTGGGGACGGTGATGGGCGGTTACGACGGTCATCGCGGGTCGGCCTATTATCTCGGCGTGCATCCGGAATTTCGCGGTCGCGGCATCGCCAATGCGCTGCTTAACCGACTCGAGAAGAAACTCATTGCGCGCGGTTGCCCGAAGATTCAGATCATGGTGCGTGAAGATAACGATGTCGTGCTGGGGATGTATGAGCGACTCGGCTATGAGCATTCCGACGTGCTGTGTCTGGGAAAACGCTTGATCGAAGATGAAGAATACTGAGTTTCATCCCGCTGATTACGACAGTCACGGTCATTTGCGTCTGCCCTTTTTATTCTGGTTTGTGCTGCTGCTCCAGGCGCGAACCTGGGTGCTGTTTGTGATCGCGGGTTCCTCTCGCGAGCAGGGCACCGCGCTGCTAAATCTGTTTTATCCCGATCACGACAACTTTTGGCTGGGACTGCTGCCCGGCATTCCGGCGGTGCTGGCGTTTTTGCTGAGCGGGCGACGTTACTCCTTTGTGCGTCTGTGGCATGCGTTGCGACCGTTGCTGATCGCGGCTCAGGTGGCGCTGCTCTGTTGGCAGCCCGTGTTGTGGTTAAATGGCTCCCCTGTCAATGGCGTAGGTCTGGCGCTGGTGGTGGCGGATATCGTGGCGCTTTTGTGGCTATTGACCAACCGACGGCTGCGCGCCTGTTTTGCTCTGGAAAAAGAATAACGGAACTTTTTGCTGAAGCCGGACTCCAGGTAACGTTGAATATTAATGAAAGGAAGTGAGATGAAATCGCTGCGTATCATGTTATGTGCCATGCCGCTGGCGCTGACCGGCTGTTCGACGCTGTCGTCGGTAAACTGGTCTGCCGCTAATCCGTGGAACTGGTTTGGTTCATCGACAGAAGTGACCGAGCAGGGCGTTGGTGCACTCACGGCGTCGACGCCGCTGGATGAGCAGGCTATTGCCGATGCGCTGGACAGCGACTATCGCCTGCGTAGCGGCATGAAAACCGAGAACGGCAATGTGGTGCGCTTTTTCGAAGCCATAAACGGTGACAAGGTGGCGATGGTCATCCACGGTGAGCAGGGTCACATCAGCCGCATTGATGTCCTGGATAGCGAAATTCCTTCCGAGGCCGGTGTTGAGGTTGGCGCACCGTTTAGCGATCTCTACAGCAAAGCGTTTGGCCATTGTCAGCCTGCCGCTGGTGACGATCCCGGTACTGTGGAATGCAAAGCCGAAGGCAGCCAACATATTAGCTATCTCTTTACCGGTGAATGGAAGGGACCGGAAGGATTAATGCCGCCGGACGATACGCTGAAAGCGTGGAAGGTGAGCAAAATTATCTGGCGTCGTTAATTTGCGTCTGAACAAACCCTCGAGCATAAAAAGAGGGTAAAATAACGCCCATCAATGCCACGATTGCGTGGCATTCTCATTTTTCAGGAGGAATGATGTCTCAGGTTCAGAGTGGCATTTTGCCAGAACATTGCCGTGCGGCGATTTGGATTGAAGCGAATGTGAAAGGCGACGTTGACGCCCTGCGTGGGGCCAGCAAAGCGTTCGCCGATAAACTGGCGACCTTCGAAGCGAAATTCCCTGACGCTCATCTGGGCGCGGTTGTGGCGTTCGGCAACAAAACCTGGCGCGCCCTGAGCGGCGGGGTCGGGGCTGAAGAGCTGAAAGACTTCATCCCTTATGGTAAAGGTCTGGCTCCGGCCACGCAGTACGACGTGTTGATCCACATTCTTTCTCTGCGTCACGATGTCAACTTCTCTGTCGCCCAGGCGGCCATGGAAGCCTTTGGCGACTGCATTGAGGTACAAGAAGAGATCCATGGTTTCCGCTGGGTGGAAGAGCGTGACCTCAGCGGCTTTGTCGACGGCACAGAAAACCCGGCAGGTGAAGAAACGCGCCGCGACGTGGCGGTAATCAAAGACGGTGTGGATGCTGGCGGCAGCTACGTCTTTGTTCAGCGCTGGGAACACAATCTGAAGCAGCTCAATCGTATGAGCATTCACGATCAGGAGATGATGATCGGGCGTACCAAAGAAGCCAACGAAGAGATCGATGGCGACTCCCGTCCGGCCACATCGCACCTGAGCCGTGTGGATTTGAAAGAAGACGGTAAAGGGTTGAAAATTGTTCGCCAGAGCTTGCCATACGGGACGGCCAGCGGCACTCACGGTCTCTATTTCTGTGCTTACTGTGCGCGTTTGCACAATATCGAACAACAATTGCTGAGCATGTTTGGCGACACCGACGGCAAGCGTGACGCCATGCTGCGCTTCACCAGGCCGGTGACTGGCGGATATTACTTTGCGCCGTCGCTGGATCGTTTGCTGGCGCTGTAATGTTTGCCGGATGATGGCTTTGCCTTATCCGGCCGACAAATACAACGTCTGTTCCTGGAACTCCACGTAGGCCTGATAAGCGTAGCGCCATCAGGCGTGAATGCGTTGTTGTACCGGTTGATGGCTTCGCCTTATCCGGCACAACAGTGAAAAATACCAATCCCCGCCTTGGCGGGGATTATTTTTACCTAAGATTTACCTTAATTAGTGAGCTGTTACTCAGCACTTATCTGTTTTTACTGTATTTTCAGTGTTAATGGAGTGTGAGACTCCATTTTCACAAGGAGAGCATTGAAATGGGTAAACTCACGGGCAAAACAGCATTGATTACGGGCGCATCACAGGGCATTGGCGAAGGTATCGCCAAAGTATTTGCACGTCATGGCGCGAACTTAATCTTGCTGGATATCTCCGATGAGATTGAAAAGCTGGCCGATGAACTGGGTGGCCGCGGGCATCGCTGTACCGCAGTGATTGCGGATGTGACCAATCCCGCGTCTGTAGCAGCGGCGCTGAAGAAAGCGAAAGCGGTGGAAGGCCGCATCGACATTCTGGTCAACAATGCGGGCGTTTGCCGTCTGGGAAGCTTCCTCGACATGAGTGACGAAGACCGCGACTTCCACATTGATGTGAACATCAAAGGCGTCTGGAACGTGACCAAAGCCGTTCTGCCGGAGATGATCAAGCGTAAGGACGGGCGCATCGTGATGATGTCATCGGTTACCGGTGATATGGTGGCCGATCCGGGGGAAACCGCCTATGCGTTATCGAAAGCGGCAATCGTGGGACTGACCAAATCGTTGGCGGTTGAGTATGCCCAGGCGGGGATTCGCGTGAATGCGATTTGCCCGGGCTACGTGCGTACTCCGATGGCGGAAAGCATTGCGCAGCAGTCAAATCCCGCCGATCCGGAATCGGTACTGAGCGAAATGGCGAAGGCTATTCCGCTACGCCGACTGGCCTGTCCGCTGGAAGTGGGGGAACTGGCGGCCTTTCTCGCGTCCGATGAATCCAGCTATCTCACGGGCACGCAAAACGTGATTGATGGCGGCAGTACGCTGCCGGAGACCGTCAGCGTCGGGGTCTGACAACCGCATAGCCCCTTCTGACACTCAGGAGGGGTTTTCTCTTATTCCCTTTTCAACTTTCAAATCAGCAAACGGTATATAAAACCGTTACTCCTTTCACACTCGTTATAAATATTATGGCTATTAGAAAGTCATCAAATTTATAAGGGTGCGCAATGGCCGTTAACTTACTGAAAAAAAGATATCTGACGCTGATGGCGTCGCTGTTACTGGTCGGTCAGGCGCAGGCGACGGAGCTATTGAACAGCTCCTACGACGTCTCCCGAGAACTGTTTGCCGCCCTCAACCCGCCGTTTGAACAGCAGTGGGCGAAAGATAACGGTGGCGATAAGCTGACCATTAAGCAGTCGCACGCGGGCTCCTCAAAGCAGGCGCTGGCGATTTTGCAGGGGCTGAAAGCCGACGTCGTGACCTACAACCAGGTGACTGACGTGCAGATCCTGCATGACAAAGGCAAGCTGATCCCGGCCGACTGGCAAAGTCGTCTGCCGAACAACAGTTCACCGTTCTACTCCACGATGGGATTCCTGGTACGTAAAGGCAACCCGAAGAACATCCATGACTGGAACGACCTTGTCCGCACTGACGTGAAACTGATCTTCCCGAATCCGAAAACGTCTGGTAACGCGCGTTACACATATCTGGCCGCATGGGGTGCCGCTGATAAAGCGGACGGCGGCGATAAAGCCAAAACCGAACAGTTCATGACGCAGTTCCTGAAAAACGTCGAAGTGTTTGATACCGGCGGTCGCGGCGCCACCACCACGTTTGCCGAACGCGGACTGGGCGATGTACTGATAAGCTTCGAGTCTGAAGTGAACAACATTCGCAAACAGTATGAAGCGCAGGGTTTTGAAGTCGTTATCCCGAAAACCAATATTCTGGCCGAGTTCCCGGTCGCCTGGGTGGATAAAAACGTCCAGGCTAACGGCACCGAGAAAGCGGCGAAAGCCTACCTGAACTGGCTGTACAGCCCGCAGGCGCAAACCATCATCACGGACTACTACTATCGCGTGAACAACCCGGAAGTGATGGACAAGCTGAAAGACAAATTCCCGCAGACCGAACTGTTCCGCGTGGAAGATAAATTTGGCTCCTGGCCTGAGGTGATGAAAACCCATTTCACCAGCGGTGGTGAACTGGACAAACTGTTGGCGGCGGGGCGTAAGTAATGTTTGCAGTCTCCTCCCGACGCGTGCTGCCCGGCTTTACCTTAAGCCTGGGCACCAGTCTGCTGTTTGTGTGCCTGATTTTGCTGCTGCCGCTCAGTGCGCTGGTGATGCAACTGGCGCAGATGAGCTGGGCGCAATACTGGGAGGTGATCACCAATCCGCAGGTGGTCGCCGCCTATAAGGTGACGCTGCTGTCGGCGTTTGTGGCGTCGATTTTTAACGGCGTGTTTGGCCTGCTGATGGCGTGGATCTTAACCCGTTATCGTTTCCCGGGGCGGACGCTGCTGGATGCGCTGATGGATCTACCGTTTGCCCTGCCAACGGCAGTCGCAGGTCTGACGCTGGCCTCGTTGTTTTCCGTTAACGGTTTCTACGGCGAATGGCTGGCGAAGTTTGATATCAAGGTCACGTACACCTGGCTCGGTATCGCGGTGGCGATGGCGTTCACCAGTATTCCGTTCGTGGTGCGTACCGTGCAACCGGTGCTGGAAGAGTTGGGCCCGGAATACGAAGAAGCGGCGGAAACGCTGGGGGCCACGCGGCTGCAAAGCTTTCGCAAAGTGATACTGCCGGAACTGTCGCCGGCGCTGGTGGCGGGTATCGCGCTGTCGTTTACCCGCAGCCTCGGCGAGTTCGGCGCGGTGATTTTTATCGCCGGCAACATCGCCTGGAAAACGGAAGTCACCTCGCTGATGATTTTTGTCCGTTTGCAGGAGTTTGATTATCCTGCCGCCAGCGCCATTGCTTCGGTGATCCTCGCAGCATCGTTGCTGCTGCTGTTTTCGATTAACACCCTGCAAAGTCGCTTTGGCCGACGTGTGGTAGGTCACTAATGGCGGAAGTTACTCAATTGAAGCGTTATGACGCTCCCCGCATTAACTGGGGAAAATGGTTTCTGATTGGCACCGGCATGCTGGTGTCGGCATTCATCCTGCTGGTGCCGATGATCTACATCTTCGTCCAGGCGTTCAGCAAAGGGTTGCTGCCCGTGCTACAGAATCTGGCCGATCCGGATATGCTACATGCTATCTGGCTGACGGTGATGATCGCCCTGATTGCGGTGCCGGTGAACCTGGTGTTTGGCATTCTGCTGGCCTGGCTGGTGACCCGTTTTAACTTTCCAGGACGCCAGTTATTGCTGACGCTGCTGGATATTCCCTTCGCCGTCTCGCCGGTGGTAGCGGGGCTGGTATATCTGCTGTTCTACGGCTCCAATGGTCCGCTGGGCGGCTGGCTGGACGAGCATAACCTGCAAATAATGTTCTCCTGGCCGGGGATGGTGCTGGTCACTATCTTCGTCACCTGTCCGTTTGTGGTACGTGAGCTGGTGCCGGTGATGCTCAGCCAGGGCAGCCAGGAGGATGAAGCGGCGATTTTACTGGGCGCATCCGGCTGGCAGATGTTCCGTCGCGTGACGTTACCGAACATCCGCTGGGCGCTGCTGTATGGCGTGGTGCTGACCAACGCCCGTGCGATTGGCGAGTTTGGCGCGGTGTCGGTAGTGTCCGGCTCGATTCGCGGCGAAACCCTGTCGCTGCCGTTACAGATTGAATTACTGGAGCAGGACTACAACACCGTCGGCTCTTTTACCGCCGCCGCGCTGCTAACGCTGATGGCGATTGTTACCCTGTTTTTGAAGAGCATGTTGCAATGGCGCCTGGAAAATCAGGAAAAACGCGCGCAACAGGAGGAAAATCATGAGCATTGAGATTGCCAATATTAAGAAGTCTTTTGGTCGCACCCAGGTGCTGAACGATATCTCACTGGATATTCCTTCAGGTCAGATGGTTGCCTTGCTGGGGCCGTCCGGTTCCGGTAAAACCACGCTGCTGCGTATTATTGCCGGGCTGGAGCATCAGTCCAGCGGCCATATTCGCTTTCACGGCACCGACGTCAGCCGTCTGCATGCCCGCGAACGTAAAGTCGGTTTTGTGTTCCAGCACTATGCGCTGTTCCGCCATATGACCGTATTCGACAATATCGCCTTTGGCCTGAACGTCCTGCCGCGTCGTGAACGCCCCAATGCGGCGGCGATCAAAGCGAAAGTGACGAAACTGCTGGAGATGGTGCAACTGGCACACCTGGCGGATCGCTTTCCGGCACAGCTTTCAGGGGGGCAAAAACAGCGTGTCGCTCTGGCCCGTGCCTTGGCCGTTGAACCACAAATTCTGCTGCTGGATGAACCGTTCGGCGCCCTTGATGCGCAGGTGCGTAAAGAGCTGCGTCGCTGGTTGCGTCAACTGCATGAAGAGCTGAAATTCACCAGCGTCTTTGTGACACACGACCAGGAGGAGGCCACCGAAGTGGCAGACCGCGTGGTGGTGATGAGCCAGGGCAATATTGAACAGGCCGATGCGCCGGATCAGGTCTGGCGTGAACCGGCGACCCGCTTTGTGCTGGAATTTATGGGCGAAGTTAATCGTCTGCAGGGCACGATTCGCGGCGGACAGTTCCATGTTGGCGCGCACCGCTGGCCGTTGGGCTATACGCCTGCGTATCAGGGGCCGGTGGATCTGTTCCTGCGTCCGTGGGAAGTCGACATTAGCCGCCGTACCAGTCTGGATTCGCCGTTGCCGGTACAGGTCATCGAAGCCAGCCCGAAAGGGCACTACACCCAGTTAATCGTGCAGCCGCTCGGGTGGTATCACGAACCGCTGACGGTGGTCATGCAGGGGGATGATGCCCCGGTGCGCGGCGAACGTCTGTTTGTCGGCCTGCAAAACGCGCGGTTGTATAACGGTGAGCAGCGTATTGAAGGTATTGTGCAGTTTGAACGTGAACTGTTTGAACAATCAGCTTAATCATTTCGATCTTCTCTTTTAAAGGCTCACCCGGTGGGCCTTTTTTATTTTATAGCCTCTTCCCCCTCACGAATTATTAAGAAAACTGACGATAATGTCACAGCGAGTTACGCATCAGTGCCATTTTTGCGTAATGACTTGGCATCGCTATTACTGTCTAATAAAACGATACCGCAAGGATATCATGTCTGTTAAACGTAAAGATATAAGCTGCGTATCTTGGGGGAGTAATGGTTGATATCAAACAGTGTGAAGATTTTTTTCCCTCAGATGCTCATGCGTTTTGTGTTTTTATGCTAAACAACCAGTCAATGGCTGATTTGCACGGACATGAGTTTGATGAACTGGTGATTGTGCGTGGCGGCAGTGGTTTTCATATTGTTAACGATCATGCTGAGATGATCCGTCGCGGTGATTTCTTTTTTGTGACAGCGAATGATGTCCATTATTATGAGTCAACCAGTGAGCTTTGTCTTATTAATATTTTAATTCATCGGGGGCGTAATTTTAAATATATTAAAAATATCGATGATATGATTGATGCACTCAGTATTAGTACTCATCCTTTTAATGATCATTATCAGCCCCTGGTCGATGAGTTGTTGAATTCGGTAGTGATGCTGGCAGAAAGCATCAGCCAGCGTCGGGATGACGCTTTTGATGCGCTCTACTTTTCTGGTACGGAATCTTCATTCTTGAAAATATTAACCATTCTGTGCCAGTGTGTGATGGAATACAAAGGAATACCTATTGAAAGCAAAGGGAAATTTTATCTTCTGGATCAGGTCAGGCAAAAGTATGCGCAGGAGATCAACTGGAAAAGCGTCTGCGAAGAGAGCGGTATTGCCTTACGTACGCTGTACCGTTTTTTTCATGAAATGACCGGGCAAACCCCCGAGAAATTTCAACAGGTGTACCGTCTGTTAAAAGCACAAGAGTTATTGCGAACCACTGATATTCCTGTGAGTCGGATTGCGACATCGTGCGGGTTTTCTAATCCTACGCGTTTAACCGAGGCTTATCGCCGCTATTTTCGACGCACGCCTTCGCGGGAGCGACAGATGAGTTTATCTGTTCAGTCTGATTCATAATGATTTAACTGATTTTTGCCAGTAATGACTTAAAGGTGTTCAGACTTTGAGTTGGCTGACTTTTGCCTGGGGTACGAGAGTGATATTCAGCATTTTTCATTCAGGAGTCTGTTTATTCGTTAATTAACATAAATGGAGTAACTATAATGCCTGAGATAAAAAAGCAGAATCCCTGGTATATTGGTGTGATATCGGGGATGGCCTCCTATATTGATTCTGCAGCCATTGTCTCTAATGGTACTGCGCTGGTTATTTATCAAAAGTCGCTGGGAACGACATCAACTGAAATTGGCACGCTTTCTGGTGTATTGACATTGTGTATAGCTCTGGGCGCTTTTTTTGGTGGTCGCCTTGGCGATTATTACGGACGACGTAACGTTTTTATTATCACCATGGCAATGGTTCTGGCGGGTTCTTTATTATTAGCCTTTGGTCCGAGCTTCACGTTATTACTGATTGGCACTATTTTTGTCGGGCTGGCGACCGGGGCCGATCTGCCCGTCTCTCTGGCCACTATCTCAGAGGCGGCTTCAGATAAGAATCGGGGCAAAATTATCGGTCTGTCGAATTTACTCTGGTTTGCCGGTATTTGCTCGACCATGGCGCTTTCTGCCCTGATCGGTGGTTGGGGGAAGCCTGGCGCGCAAATTCTTTATCTGCATGTTGGCGTTGTCGCCGCGCTTCTGCTGATCTTGCGGTGGTCTTTGCCGGAGTCGCCCATGTGGTTGATCGCGCGTAAAGAGCGACTAAGTGGAAAAGCGACGGTGCGGGCGCAAAAGAATTCTTATGCGGATTTGCTTCGCGGAAAGTACCTGTGGCCCTTTGTGGCACTCTGCCTGTTCTATATGTTCACTAATCTTGCGGCTAATACCGGCGGCCAATTTGGGGCTTACGTGGCGGTGAATGTGGTGGGTATCACAGTTGAAAAGAACGCACTGTGGAATTTACTGCTGATGCCCGTGGGGATGCTATCTGGGCTGCTGTTTATGAAGATGGTGGACACCGAAAAAAGGATGCGGGTGTTTATTATCGGCGCCTGCTTTTTTGCCGGGGGCTTCTTTATGCCGGTATTGCTGCAATTTTCGCCGGTGTCGTGGTTCTGCTGTCTGCTGTTCACCGCGATGGGCAGCGGGATGGCGTTTGAAGGGATTATGAAGGTCTGGTCGCAGGAATCTTTCCCGACCATGCTGCGCGCCACGGCGCAGGGCGCGATTGTCGGCCTTGCGCGGCTGACCTGCGGCGTGCTGGCCTTTGTCACGCCGGTGCTGCTCGATGCAGGCCCGATTGTTCTCTACACCATCCTTTCCGCCGTTGTGGCTTCAGGCATGTTAATTGGCTGGTTTTGTTTTCATGGCAAATCACGCAATGAGTTTTTGAGTGAGTCAGAGACGATTCAGGAAGCCACCTCACAAACTATGCCGGTCCCCGTGCGTACCTCTGTCCCCCATTAATGTTATCCGCAAGGAGAATTGAATCATGCTGTCAGTCAGTCAACTTACTTTGAATGGAGAAACGGCGTTAACCGGCGTGGATAGGCTGCCGCTTATCGGCTGGAAGATGCAGAGTACGCAACGCAACGTTTTGCAGCGTTCATGGCACTTGCAGTGCAGTACCCGGGCTGATTTTTCAACGCTGGCTTTTGATAGCGGTGTTGTGAATAGCGAGACGTCGAATAATATCGAATTGAACGAATTCACGCTTCGGCCTTCTACGCGCTATTTTCTGCGGGTGCGTATTACCGCCAACGACGGCGATCGCAGCGAGTGGAGTCCGATGGCACAGTTCGTCACGGGGTTACTGGATTTCCCCTGGAAAGGGACGTTTATCTCAGCGGAAACGCCGCAGGACAAGGAGAACTCAAAAGCCACACTGCTGCGAAAAGTCTTTTCAGTGACGGCTGAAAAGAAGGTGGCTAGCGCTTATGTGCATGCCACGGCATTAGGCATTTATCAGCTCTTTCTGAATGGGCAGCGAGTGGGAACGGATGAACTCACGCCGGGCTGGACCAGCTATCGATACCACCTTTTGTACCAGACGTACGATATTACGGGGTTGTTGAACAGTGGGGAGAACGTAGTTGGTGCGGAGCTTGGGGCGGGCTGGTTCAAAGGGGATATGGGGTTCAGTCGCCACCGCAACTACTACGGGGAGCAGACGGCGTTATTGTGCCAACTGATGATTGAGTATGAAGACGGTTCTCAGCAGAGCGTGGTCAGCGACCTGTCATGGTGCGGCAGCGATTCTGCACGCCAGTTTGCCGAAATCTACGATGGTGAACGCTATGATGCCTCTCTGAATCTACAGGGCTGGCAGCGGCCGGACTTCAATGACTCGGCCTGGCGCAACGTTTCGGTGATTCCCTGGGAGAAAAACGCTCTGGTTGCCCAGGGGGCGGGCACCATCAAACAGATCGAACGTCTTCCTGTTGCTGCACTGATTGTGACGCCCCAGGGCGACAATGTGCTGGATTTCGGCCAGAACATGAGCGGTTGGGTGGAATTCCGGGTGAGGGGCAAGCCCGGTGACAACGTGGTGTTGCGTCATTTTGAGACGCTCGACGCCTGCGGCAATGTCTATCTCGACAATTTACGCAGCGCGAAGCAGCGTGTGGAATATACATTGAGCGGTGAGGGGGAAGAAGTCTGGCATCCTCGTTTTAGCTGGCAGGGATTCCGTTATGTGAAGGTTGAGGCGTACCCGGGCGAGCTCAACCCGAACAATTTTACCGCCATTGTCATTCATTCTGCGATGCAGGCAACCGGGCAGTTTGCCTGCTCAAATCCGGACCTGAATCAGCTTCACCACAATATTCTTTGGGGGTTGAAAAGCAATTTCGTCGATGTACCGACCGATTGTCCGCAGCGCGATGAACGTCTGGGCTGGACGGGCGACGCGCAAATCTTCTGTCGTACGGCCAGCTATCTGATGCAAACTCGTACCTTTTTTGCCAAATGGCTGACGGATCTGAAGTATGACCAGACGCCAGAAGGCGGGGTGCCGCATGTGATCCCGGATATTCTGACCGGGCATTGCCGTCAGGATAAATTCCTCGCAGAAGGTGGAACGCACTCAGCGACAGGCTGGGCGGATGCCGCCGTGATCAATCCGTGGACGATGTATCTGATGTACGGCGACAAGCGCATCCTGCAAAATCAGTATGCCAGTATGAAAGGTTGGGTCGATTTTATGCAGGCTCATGCTGACAATGATATCTGGCGCTATAAGCTACAGTTTGGTGACTGGGTGGCGCTGGATGCGCAGGAAGGCAGCTACTTCGGCGCCACGCCGGAAGACCTGCTGTGTACAGCCTGGTATGCTTTGTCGACGTCATTGTTTGCTAAGGCGGCAGAGGTGTTGGGCCACGAAGACGATCATCGATATTACAGCGCACTACAGGCCAGAATTGTGAAACGCTTCCATGCGCGTTTCTTCACGCCAGAAGGCAATCTGACGGCGCAGACGCAAACGGCGCACATTGTCGCGCTTTGTTTCGATCTGACGCCCGTAGCCCTTCGTCAGCGCGTGGCGAACAGGTTAGTCGCGTTGCTCAATGAGCACGACGGGCATCTGGTGACAGGTTTTCTGGGTACACCGTATTTCTGCCATGCGCTAAGTCAGAATGGTCGGGCAAAAGAAGCCTGGGCGCTGTTGCTGAAAGACGACTTCCCGTCCTGGTTGTATCAGGTGAAAGCCGGGGCGACGACGGTATGGGAACATTGGGATGGCATCAAGCCAGACGGTTCCATGTGGAGTGCGGACATGAACTCATTTAATCATTACGCCTACGGCGCAGTGGGCGAATGGTTGTATCGAACTGTCGCAGGGATTGAGGCTGATGAATCAGCGCCTGGCTTTAAGCATGTGATAATTTCGCCGCTGCCCGGTGGCCAACTGAGCTGGGTTCAGGCAACTTATGAATCAATTTACGGTGAGATTGCCGTAAAATGGCAGGCTATCAAGGGCAAGGTTGCCATGACTTTCCGCATTCCGGCGAATACCACTGCAACGGTGAAATTGCAGGCGGTAAAAGAGATCGAAAATTCAGACGGACTGGCATTTCGTCGCTCAGACGCGGGCTGGTCTGCAACGGCAGGTTCTGGTGAGTACCGTATCGACTATTTACCCGATGATTCAGTAGACCTGACTTTCACAGACTGATAGCTTTATTGCATCCTGATGTTGCCGGGTGACGCTCCGCTTACCCGGCATTTTTATTGGAA
Source organism: Citrobacter telavivensis (assembly GCF_041807075.1). NCBI lineage: Bacteria > Pseudomonadati > Pseudomonadota > Gammaproteobacteria > Enterobacterales > Enterobacteriaceae > Citrobacter > Citrobacter telavivensis. The sequence continues at coordinate 192,362 of NZ_JBGUBF010000005.1, forward strand.
TGCAGAAGTGACGACATTAGAAAACACCATTGGCAACACTCCTTTAGTCAAGCTCCAGCGCCTGACGCCGGACAACGGCAGTGAAATCTGGGTCAAACTGGAAGGTAATAACCCGGCAGGATCGGTGAAAGATCGCGCCGCGTTATCGATGATTGTTGAAGCGGAAAAACGCGGCGAGATTAAACCTGGCGACGTGTTAATTGAGGCCACCAGCGGGAACACCGGCATTGCGCTGGCCATGATTGCCGCGTTGAAGGGCTATCGCATGAAGCTGCTGATGCCGGACAACATGAGCCAGGAGCGTCGTGCGGCGATGCGCGCCTACGGTGCTGAGCTGGTTCTGGTCACCAAAGAGCAGGGGATGGAAGGAGCGCGTGATTTAGCGCTGGAAATGGCCCAGCGCGGCGAAGGTAAGCTGCTGGACCAGTTCAACAACCCTGATAACCCGTACGCGCACTACACCACCACAGGGCCGGAAATCTGGCAGCAAACGTCCGGACGCCTCACCCATTTTGTCTCCAGTATGGGGACTACCGGCACCATCACCGGGGTTTCCCGCTTTCTGCGCGAGCAGGCCAGCGCGGTCACCATTGTGGGGCTGCAACCGGAAGAGGGCAGCAGTATTCCGGGGATTCGCCGCTGGCCAGCGGAATACATGCCGGGCATTTTTAACGCTCAGCTTGTCGACCTGGTCGTGGATATTCACCAGCGGGAAGCGGAGAACACCATGCGTGAACTGGCCGTGCGTGAAGGGATCTTCTGTGGCGTCAGTTCAGGCGGTGCAGTCGCTGGCGCGATACGCATTGCGAAAGTGAATCCAGGCGCGGTGGTGGTGGCGATTATTTGCGATCGCGGCGATCGTTATCTCTCTACCGGTGTGTTTGGCGAAGAGCACTTCAGCCAGGGCGCAGGGATTTAATCATCTGCCTGGCCCGGCCATGGCCGGGCTATGTGGACTAACTCTGGCGTTTTTTCACCAGCAGATCCAGGAACTGCCAGAGCTTTTCATTCATCTCCCGGTAATCCCATTCGCGCATTTCCGCTTTCGAGCGAATAAAGCGCTTCCCTTTGGCTTCTGCCAGCTCCTGTTCAGAGTGCTGGATCAGCCCTTCCACCGCCTCGGCGGTAAATTCCATGTGGCACTGGAAGCCATAGACGAAATTGCCGTACTGCACTATCTGCCGTGGACACCCAACGCTTGCGGCAAGTACCGTTGCTTGATCGGTAAGCCCTGGCATGTCGTTGTGCCAGTGACCGACGGTGAGCGGAGATCCGAAGTGGGCAAGCAGCGGATGCTGCTTCCCTGCTTCGCTCAGGGTGATCGGATAGTGACCAATCTCTTTCTCCGGGCTCTGGCAGACTCTGGCTCCCAGCGCCTCGCCAATCAGCTGTGAGCCCAGGCAGATCCCGACTACAATACGACCCGCCGAGATGGCCTGGTTAATCAGATGCTGTTCGGCCAGAGAATCAAAGTAAGGGCACTCAGCGAGCGTGGTGCGGGGTGATTGTGGGCCGCCAAAAACGACGAGCATATCAAAGCCATCGGCGTTAGCCGGAACGGGTTCGCTGTCGTAGACGCGAGTCCAGGTGATGCTGTAGCCACGCGCTTCGGCCCACGGCAAATAAGCACCGGCCGATTCAAACGATTCGTGAATGATAAAATGGACGTGCACGGTGCTCTCCTGTTATTGGCCCAGCGCCTGATGAATGTGGGCGGCCAGGCGGTTGATGTCGTTGTCGTTGAGTGTGGAAAGGGTAATGCGCAGACCCTGTGCGGGCGTGTTGACGCCGAAGGCTTCGCCTTCACGCACCAGCCAGCCGAATTTCGCCAGCGCGAATGCGGTGTTCTGACTGGCTTCGGCGAGCGGTAGCCACAGGTTCAGGCCATCGCCGGGGAAAAAGTGGCTGATGCCTTGCGTGCGCAGCGCCTCAGCCAGTTTACGCTGTTGATCGGCATAAAACTGGCGGGTTTCCGTGAGGGTTTGCTGCCAGATGGGGTCTGCCAGACAGGCGTAAACCAGATCCTGCAAAATGTGGCTAACCCACTGACTGCCGGCGTTAAGGCGCAGGCGTAGCTTTGCCGAAGTAGCGGGATCGCTGGCGACAATGGCAAGACGCAGGTCCGGGCCCAGCGCTTTCGACATTGAGCGAACGACCGACCAGTGGAGCGTTTCTGCTGCAATCACCGGATGCCATGCGGAGGCTGAAAGCAGGGCAAAGTGGTCGTCAACAATCACCAGTACCTGCGGATATCGCGCAAGGATAGCCTGTAACGCACCAGCGCGTGCGGCGCTTAAACTGCATCCCGTCGGGTTGTGCGCCCGTGGCGTCACGATCACCGCGCGTGCACCTTTGCTCAGCGCCTGTTCGAGTCCTTCGGGGAGCATCCCTTCGCTATCGACGCTCACCGGACTGGCGCTGAATCCGGCGTATCGCAGCATGTTGATGCTGCTTAAAAAACAAGGGTCCTCAACGACCACGCTATCGCCCGGCAGCAGATGGGCGCTCAGCAGGCGTTCAATGGCATCAATTGCGCCGCTGGTGATATCAATTTCGCCCGCAGTGGGAACGGCATTCTGCATCCACCGTGTCGCCCAGCGCGTTAGCTCCGGTGTCACCGGCGCGTCGCCGTACAGGCGGTGGCCGTGATGGAGAGTCGCAAAGTAGCGACTCAGGTCGGGTAGACGAGTCGGATCAGGATTCCCGCTGGAGAGGTCGTGCAGTGGTGTATGGGGGTCGCCGCCCTCCCGCGCGATGGGCGTAGTAGCGCTTTTTATGACGGTACCGTTGCGGCCACGACTTTGCGCCAGTCCGGAAGTGACCAGGCGTTTGTAGGCCGCCGCGACGGTATTGCGATTGACGTTGAGCTGCGCGGCCAGTTCCCGCACCGGCGGCAGTGTTTCACCCGCAGACAACACGCCACTGGTGACGTGCTGACGTATACTGTCAAAGATTTCGCTGGCGGTTTTTCCGTCGATCATTATTGACCTATGACAAAATGAATTTTAGCATATGACGATAATAGTGAGGCACCAGCCCGCTGTCCAGTGAGAGGAGAAGTCTATGGGGCAGGAGAGTGATATTCAGTCAGTGCTCTTCGACGATAAGCATCGGGCGTTACAGACCGATATTGTCGCCGTTCAGTCACAGGTGGTGTATGGCAGCGTCGGCAACAGCATCGCTGTTCCTGCCATCAAAGCAAAGGGTTTGCGGGTGACGGCGGTGCCTACCGTCCTGTTCAGTAATACTCCGCACTATGACACGTTCTATGGGGGCGTGATTCCGGCTGACTGGTTCAGTGGCTATTTGCAGGCGCTCAATGAGCGCGATGCGCTGCGCGAGTTAAAGGCGGTGACGACCGGTTACATGGGGAGCGCGGAGCAAATTGCGCGACTGGCGCAGTGGCTGAAAACCGTGCGTGAATCGCATCCTGATATTCCTGTTCTGGTCGATCCGGTGATTGGCGATACCGACAGCGGGATGTATGTGAAAGCCGAGATTCCGGATGCTTATCGCCGCCATCTGCTGCCGCTGGCGCAGGGGCTGACGCCGAATGTTTTTGAGCTGGAGATGCTCAGCGGCATGCCGTGCCGCACGCTGGAGGAGGCTGTCGTCGCGGCGAGATCGCTGCTGACCGACACGCTGAAGTGGATTGTGATCACCAGCGCGCCAGGACAGGACAGCGACACCATTACTGTGGCGGTGGTGACGGCGCAAACGCAGGATGTGATTGAACATCTGCGTGTAGAAACCGATCTGAAAGGGACCGGCGATCTGTTTTGTGCCGAGTTGATTAGCGGCATTGTGCTGGGAAAATCACTGACGCAGGCAACGCGACAGGCTGCGGAACGCGTGCTGGAGGTGATGACCTGGACGCAGCAATGCGGTTGTGACGAACTGATACTGCCTCCGGCAGGGGAGGCGCGATGAAGAGCTATCGGCTGGTGGTGCGCCAGCAGGGACGCATAGTAGGGCATTTTGAGACCAGCGGGCTGAATGCGCTGGAGGATGTCTGCGTGGCGCGCGCGATGTTTGGCATTACGGGTGGCTATCAGTGCGAACTGTTGGTTTCTGATTCAGAAAAGCGGATGCTGGAGAGCGGGCCGGAAGGGATGAAAATCCTGATGCGGGAAAAGTGTTATCGTCCGGTGACCTCGCCATTGTGACCGCAGCACCGATGCCGGATGGCGGCGCAAACGCCTTATCCGGCCTACAGGTCTAACTCCGTGGTGAAAAATCGCGTCGGCCTGATAAGCGCAGCATCGATGCCGGATGGCGGCGCAAACGCCTTATCCGGCCTACAGGTCTAATTCCGTGGTGAAAAGTCGTGTAGGCCTGATAAGCGCAGTACCGATGCCGGATGGCGGCGCAAACGCCTTATCCGGCCTACAGGTCTAACGCCGTGGTGAAAATCTCGTCGGCCTGATAAGCGCAGCGCCGATGCCGGATGGCGGCGCAAACGCCTTATCCGGCCTACAGGTCTAACTCCGCGGTGAAAAGTCGCGTAGGCCTGATAAGCGCAGCGCCGATGCCGGATGGTGGCGCAAACGCCTTATCCGGCCTGGCGGCCCAACTCCGTGGTGAAAAATCGCGTAGGCCTGATAAGCGCAGCACCGATGCTGGATGGCGGCGAAAACGCCTTATCCGGCCTACAGGTCTAACTCCGTGGTGAAAAATCGCGTAGGCCTGATAAGCGCAGCGCCATCAGGCAGGCCGGAAGCATCGTTGGTGGATGACGTGTATAAAAAAATGGCGCCAGAAGGCGCCATTTTTTCCTGCGGCAAGAATTATTTCTTGATGCGGATAACCGGGGTTTCACCCACAGTCACGCTACCGGACAGTTTGATCAGTTCTTTGATTTCGTCCATGTTGGAGATAACAACCGGAGTCAGGGTAGACTTGGCTTTTTCTTCCAGCAGCGGCAGATCGAATTCAATAACCGGGTCACCCACTTTCACACGCTGGCCTTCTTCGGCGATGCGCTTAAAGCCTTCGCCTTTCAGCTCAACGGTGTCGATACCGAAGTGAACAAACAGTTCGATACCGCTATCGGATTCGATAGAGAACGCATGGTTGGTCTCAAAGATTTTGCCGATGGTACCGTCAACCGGTGCAACCATCTTGTTACCGGTTGGTTTGATAGCGATGCCATCACCCACGATTTTTTCAGCAAAAACGACATCCGGTACGTCTTCGATGTTGACGATCTCGCCAGAGAGCGGTGCAACAATCTCAATAGTTCCGGTGTCTTTCTTATCATCAGAAACCAGAGACTTCAGTTTATCGAACAAACCCATGATCTTCTCCTAAGCAGTAAATTGGGCCGCATCTCGTGGATTAGCAGATTGTTTTTTCTTCAATGAACTTGTTAACCAGCGTCATTAACTCGTCCGTTGTCGGTTGAGCAAGAGCCTGCTCTGCTAACACCTTCGCATCTTCGAAGTTCGTGTTACGGATAATCTTCTTAATGCGCGGGATAGAAATGGCGCTCATAGAGAATTCGTCCAGACCCATCCCCAGCAACAGAAGTGTAGCACGTTCGTCGCCTGCAAGCTCACCGCACATGCCAGTCCATTTACCTTCAGCATGAGAAGCATCAATAACTTGCTTGATAAGCGTCAGGACAGATGGCGACATTGGCTGGTAGAGATGTGAAATCATATCATTACCACGGTCAACTGCCAGGGTGTACTGCGTTAAATCATTGGTGCCGATACTAAAGAAATCAACTTCTTTGGCTAAATGACGAGCAATCGTTGCCGCAGCCGGTGTTTCCACCATCACGCCAATCTCAATGGTTTCGTCAAATGCTTTACCTTCGTCGCGCAGTTCCTGTTTGTAGATTTCGATCTCTTTGCGCAGTGCGCGAACTTCTTCAACAGAGATGATCATCGGGAACATAATGCGCAGTTTACCGAAAGCAGACGCGCGCAGGATAGCGCGAACCTGATCGCGCAGGATCTCTTTACGATCCATTGCGATGCGCACGGCACGCCAGCCCAGGAACGGGTTCTCTTCTTTCGGGAAATTCATGTACGGCAGTTCTTTGTCGCCGCCGATGTCCATGGTACGCACGATCACGGCCTGGGAGCCACAGGCTTCAGCCACGGCTTTGTACGCCGCAAACTGTTCTTCTTCAGTCGGCAGCGCGTCGCGGTCCATAAACAGAAATTCAGTACGATACAGACCAACGCCTTCCGCACCATTGCGCTCTGCGCCTTCGACGTCACGCACGGTACCGATGTTGGCGCACACTTCAACCTGATGGCCATCCAGCGTGATTGCCGGCAGGTCTTTCAGTTTAGCCAGTTCCGCTTTTTCAGTGGCAACCTGCTCCTGAACGGCGCGCAGTTTTTCAATTTCTTCGTTGGTCGGGTTGACGTAAACCTGGTTGTTTACGGCATCCAGAATCAGATAGTCGTCGTTTTTCACCTGAGAGGTGACGCTACCGGTACCCACGATAGCCGGCAGTTCCAGAGAACGCGCCATGATAGAGGTGTGGGAAGTCCGGCCACCCGCGTCGGTAATGAAACCCAGCACCTTCTGCAGGTTCAGCTGTGCGGTTTCGGACGGGGTCAGATCGGCGGCAACCAGGATCACTTCGTCCTTGATTGCGCTCAGGTCGATAATTGCCAGCCCTAGGATGTTGCGCAGCAGGCGCTTACCGATATCACGTACGTCAGCCGCACGTTCTTTCAGGTATTCATCATCCAGTTCTTCCAGGGCAGTGGCCTGACCTTCGATAATTTCATGCGCAGCTGCGTCAGCCGTCATGTGTTTATCTTTAATCAGGGCTATGATTTCCTGCTCCAGCTCCTCATCTTCGAGCAGCATAATGTGCCCCTCGAAAATGGCTTCTTTTTCTTCACCGAACGTTTCACCAGCTTTCGTTTTGATCGCTTCTAACTGTGCAGATGCCTTGGCACGACCGCTCAGAAAACGTTCAACTTCCTGATCAACCTTGTCGGCAGAAATTTTTTTCCGGTCAATGACGATTTCGTCTTCTTTCAGCAAAAGTGCTTTGCCGAAAGCGATACCCGGGGATGCTAAAATGCCTGAAATCATAACCCTACCTTACTTGTGACTGATTTTTAAAAGAACCCGGAAAAACTTATTCCAGTTCCGCCATCAGCTTGACCAGATGTTCAACCGCTTTCTGCTCGTCTTCACCTTCTGCAGAGATAGTCACGACGGTACCCTGAGTCAGACCCAGAGTTTGCAGTTTAAACAGGCTTTTCGCGCTGGCGCTTTTGCCGTTGGAAGTCACAGTAATCTCAGAAGTGAAGCCTTTCGCTTCTTTAACAAACTGAGCAGCAGGGCGGGTGTGCAGACCGTTCGGAGCGGTAATGGTAACTTCTTGCTGGAACATTGTATTTCCCCAACTTATAGGTTTAGTGTTGTGGAACTAAAGTCTAGCCTGGCGGTTTGACTTTAGCCTGTATTGTTAGCGCCGGCGTAAACGGGCGCGACACACCAGGTGTTTTACGCAATCCGTTGCAGTCAACCTCTGGCCGCTGACGTTTCGCTCGTCATTAAACATTATGCCGCTAAATCAAGACTTGAACCAAATCATAAAATCGATTCAGCCAGCAGTTTTCCTGTAACGATTAATTTCGCGCTTCAAAATAATTAATCAGGTTAAATACCAGACCTGGCGGGGTGAAGCAATGGCAGGTGGGGCTAAAGTTTGAAGCAGGCCACAAAAAAGCACCTGAAAAGGTGCTTTTTTACGCGTTTTTAACATGCTGGCATTACTGTTGCAATTCTTTCTCTGTGAAGAGATCGGCAAACAGTGCTGTGCTCAGATAACGCTCACCCGATGACGGTAGGATAACCACAATATTCTTGTTGGTAAAGGTTTCATCTTCCTGAAGTTTAAGTGCGGCAGCGACTGCGGCTCCTGAGGAGATACCGGCAAGAATGCCTTCTTCTTCCATCAGACGGCGAGCGGTGGAGATCGCCTCTTCGTTGGTGATGGCGACCACTTTATCGATCAGTTTCAGATCCAGGTTACCTGGAATAAAACCGGCACCAATACCCTGAATTTTGTGCGGACCTGGCTTCAGCTCTTCGCCAGCCAGCGCCTGAGCAATAACCGGGGAATCCGTCGGCTCAACGGCTACGGTAATCAGGTCGGCTTTGCCTTTGGTACCCTTAATATAGCGGGTGACGCCGGTCAGCGTACCACCAGTACCTACGCCGGAGATAAAGACGTCAACCTGCCCATCGGTATCTTCCCAGATTTCCGGGCCGGTGGTTTTTTCGTGAATTTCCGGGTTAGCCGGGTTGCTGAACTGCTGAAGCAGCAGATATTTCGCCGGATCGCTGGCGACAATTTCTTCTGCTTTCTGAATTGCGCCTTTCATACCTTTAGCGCCTTCGGTCAGCACCAGATTGGCACCCAGCGCTTTCAGCAGCTTGCGACGCTCGATACTCATGGTTTCGGGCATGGTCAGCGTCAGCTTGTAGCCACGCGCAGCGGCGACATAGGCCAGTGCGATACCGGTGTTGCCGCTGGTGGGCTCAACCAGTTCGACGCCTGGTTTCAGCACGCCGCGTTTTTCAGCATCCCAAATCATATTGGCACCGATACGGCATTTCACGCTGAAGCTCGGGTTACGTGATTCCACCTTCGCCAGAATGCGTCCGTTACCGATACGGTTCAGTCGAACCAGCGGCGTATGACCGATAGTCAGCGAGTTGTCTTCAAAAATCTTACTCATGGCCTGTCCTTAACTGTATGAAATTGGGATACCTTCCCAGCATACCCTTCAGGCTGAGATGGGGAAGTAAAGATTTCGCATATCTATATGCTGTGGAGAAATAATGGGGATCAGTATGGAATAAGAGGTGGTATAAGCCACCTCTCGTTTACACATTTTTGCATTACTTCCATAACGCGTGCTTAGCACGATAGCAATCTACCCACATCGCCGTAGCGCCACAGACTGCCACCGGCATGATGAAGAGATTGAGTATCGGGATCAGAGTAAAGAGGCTGGTGAGCGCACCAAACTGCATATTGATGACCTTACGACTGCGCAGGGCGGTACGCATCTCTTTAAACGGCACTTTATGGTTATCAAAAGGGTAATCGCAATACTGAATCGCCAGCATCCAGGCACTGAACAGGAACCACAACACGGGGGCGACGGTTTGCCCGATACCGGGAATAAAATAGAGGATCAGCAGCACAATGGCGCGCGGCAAATACCAGGCGAGCTTTTGCCATTCGCGTTTCATAATGCGCGGCACATCTTTCATGATGCCCAGAACCCCGGTATCCGGCGGCGTTGCGCCGGTCAGACGCGCTTCCAGTTGCTCCGCCAGTAGCCCGTTAAACGGTGCGGCAATCCAGTTGGCCAGGGTCGAGAAAAAGTAACCAAACACCAGCAGTACAGAAAGGACGGCGATGGGCCACAGCAAATAGCTCAGCCATTGCAACCAGTCGGGGACGTGACGCATTAATGACGGGATCCAGACATCCAGTTGTGTGAATAACCACCAGAATGCACTGCCCATCAGCAGGATGTTTACCAGTAGCGGTAAAATGACATAGCGACGGATCCCCGGCTGCGAAACCAGTTTCCATCCCTGAGCAAAGTAGTAAAAACCGCTACGTGGTGCAGTGACAGATGATGACACCATAGTCAGGACAGGCTCCTTTTAGTATAAGTCCTAAGTGAACACGGGTATCTTACCGGGTTATCACATGCAGAACAGTTCAGAAATGTTCGAAAAAACAGCAAAAAGCACAATTTCGTTCATCTTTATGCTGTGAAAGCTAAGAGTACACTTGCACTTGACGTAATCGGCAAATACTCTTAGTGAGTAAATGTTTGCCGTGGTGGCAAGGTGTTAGAACAACAGAGAATATAATGATGCAGGATTTGCGTCTGATATTAATCATTGTTGGCGCGATCGCCATAATCGCTTTACTGGTACATGGTTTCTGGACCAGCCGTAAAGAACGATCTTCTATGTTCCGCGATCGTCCACTGAAACGCATGAAATCAAAACGCGACGACGACTCGTATGACGATGATGTTGAAGCTGACGAAGGCGTCGGTGAAGTTCGTGTTCACCGCGTGAATCATGCCTCTGGCAATCCGCAGGAGCATGAAGCTCCTCGCCAGTCGCCGCAACACCAGTACCAGCCGCCTTATGCGTCGGCTCAACCGCGTCAGCCGGTTCAGCAACCGCCTGAAGCGCCGGTACAGCCGCAGCATGCCCAGCGTCCGCCGCAACAGCCGGTACAGCAACCCGCGCCGCAACAGTCCGCTCAGCCGCGACCGGTGCAGCAACCTGCGCCACAGCAACCTGTCCATCCGTCGCAGCCGGTTCAACAACAGCCCATCGCGCCGCAGGTTCAGCCTGTTCAGCCGACTGCGCCACAGCCGTCGCAGCAGGCCTTCCAGCCCGCAGAACCCGTGGTCGAGCCGCAGCCTGAACCCGTCGTTGAAGAGGCGCCAGCTCCGGAAAAACCGCAGCGTAAAGAAGCGGTGATCATCATGAACGTCGCCGCCCATCATGGCAGCGAGTTGAACGGTGAAGTGCTGCTCAATAGCATTCAGCAGGCCGGTTTCAAATTTGGCGACATGAATATCTTCCATCGTCATCTGAGTCCGGATGGCAGTGGCCCGGCGTTGTTCAGCCTGGCGAATATGGTTAACCCGGGTACGTTTGATCCAGAAATGGTCGACTTCACCACGCCGGGCGTGACCATCTTCATGCAGGTGCCGTCTTATGGCGATGAACTGCAAAACTTCAAATTGATGCTGCAATCCGCACAGCACATTGCCGATGAAGTCGGCGGCGTGGTGCTCGACGATCAGCGTCGGATGATGACGCCGCAAAAATTGCGCGAGTATCAGGACCGTATCCGCGAAGTGAAAGACGCGAACGCCTGATACACTCAAGGCACGACAACTTCCTTTCTGAACCCCCGCCTGTCGGGGGTTTTTTATCATTGATGGTGCGATATGGAATCAATCGAACAACAACTGACTGAACTGCGAACCACGCTTCGCCATCATGAGTATCTTTACCATGTAATGGATGCGCCAGAAATCCCGGATGCAGAATACGACCGCCTGATGCGCGAACTGCGTGAACTGGAAGCGCAGCACCCGGAACTGATCACCCCGGATTCTCCGACCCAGCGCGTGGGCGCTGCGCCGCTGGCGTCTTTTAGCCAGATTCGTCATGAAGTGCCGATGTTGTCGCTGGACAACGTCTTTGATGAAGAGAGTTTCCTGGCATTTAATAAACGCGTCCAGGACCGTCTTAAGAGCAGCGATAAGGTGACCTGGTGCTGCGAACTGAAGCTGGACGGTCTGGCGGTCAGTATCCTCTACGAAAACGGGGTGCTGGTAAGCGCTGCAACCCGTGGCGATGGCACGACCGGTGAAGACATTACCTCAAACGTGCGGACGATCCGCGCCATTCCGTTAAAACTTCGCGGCGATAACATTCCGACGCGTCTGGAAGTGCGTGGCGAGGTGTTTTTGCCGCAGGCGGGTTTTGAAAAGATCAATGACGATGCTCGTCGGACGGGCGGTAAGCTGTTTGCTAACCCGCGTAACGCGGCGGCGGGTTCGCTGCGCCAGCTCGACCCGCGTATCACCGCGAAGCGACCGCTCACTTTCTTCTGCTATGGCGTTGGCGTGCTGGAAGGCGGCGAACTGCCCGATACCCATCTGGGCCGCCTGCTCCAGTTTAAAGCGTGGGGGCTGCCGGTCAGCGATCGCGTGACCCTGTGCGACTCCCCGGAAGCCGTGCTGGCGTTTTACCACAAAGTGGAAGAGGACCGTCCGACGCTGGGCTTCGACATCGACGGCGTTGTGATTAAGGTCAACTCGATGGCGCTTCAGGAGCAACTGGGCTTCGTCGCGCGCGCGCCGCGCTGGGCGGTGGCCTTTAAATTCCCGGCGCAGGAGCAGATGACCTTTGTTCGTGACGTGGAGTTCCAGGTGGGACGTACCGGAGCGATTACGCCCGTTGCGCGCCTTGAACCTGTTCAGGTTGCGGGCGTGCTGGTGAGTAATGCCACGCTGCATAACGCTGATGAAATCGAGCGTCTCGGGCTGCGTATTGGCGATAAAGTGGTGATTCGCCGTGCTGGCGATGTCATCCCGCAGGTGGTCAACGTGGTGCTTTCCGAACGTCCGGACGACACGCGGCCAGTGGAATTTCCGACGCATTGCCCGGTATGCAATTCCGACGTCGAACGCGTGGAAGGTGAAGCGGTCGCTCGCTGTACCGGTGGCCTGATTTGCGCCGCGCAGCGTAAAGAGTCCCTCAAGCATTTCGTCTCTCGACGGGCGATGGACGTGGACGGGATGGGTGACAAAATTATCGACCAACTGGTTGAGAAAGAGTATGTCCACACGCCGGCGGACTTGTTCAGGCTGACAGCCGGTAAACTGACCGGTCTCGACCGGATGGGGCCGAAGTCGGCGCAAAACGTGGTGGATGCGCTGGAAAAATCGAAAGAGACGACCTTTGCGCGCTTCCTGTATGCGCTAGGGATCCGGGAAGTGGGCGAGGCTACTGCGGCAGGGCTGGCGGCCTTTTTCGGTACGCTGGACGCGCTGGAAGCCGCGTCTATTGACGAACTGCAAAAAGTTCCGGACGTGGGCATTGTGGTCGCTACCCATGTGTTTAACTTTTTTGCCGAAGAGAGCAATCGCGAGGTGATCGCACAACTGCTGGCGGAAGGCATTCGCTGGCCCGCGCCGGTGGTTATCAATGCGGATGAAATCGACAGTCCTTTCGCCGGGAAAACGGTCGTTCTGACGGGGAGTCTGAGTCAGATGTCGCGCGATGATGCCAAAGCGCGGCTGGCGGAACTCGGGGCGAAAGTGGCGGGCAGCGTCTCGAAGAAGACCGATCTGGTCATTGCCGGTGAAGCGGCAGGTTCCAAGCTGGCAAAAGCGCAGGAGTTGGGGATTGCGGTCATTGACGAAGCGGAAATGCTCCGCCTGCTGGGTGTCTGAGATGGAGAAAGAGCAGCTCGTTGAGATTGCCAACACGGTGATGCCGTTTGGTAAATACAAAGGGCGTCGGCTGATCGATGTGCCGGAAGAGTATCTGCTGTGGTTTGCCCGCAAGGATGAGTTCCCGGCGGGTAAACTGGGCGAACTGATGCAAATCACGCTGCTGATCAAAACCGAAGGGCTGAGCCAACTGGTTCAGCCCCTGAAACGTCCGCTTTAAGCTTTTGCGGCGCGGCTGTCCTGCTGCGCCTGTAACTGTTCGGCCTGGCGCTTATAGCGACGCGCCAGTACCGCACAGACCATCAACTGGATCTGGTGGAAAATCATCAGCGGCAATACCATCATCCCAATGACGGACGTCGGAAAGAGGATGTTGGCCATGGGTACGCCGTTCGCCAGACTCTTTTTCGACCCGCAGAAGACAATCGTGATTTCGTCGGCCTTGTTGAAGCCGCATTTGCGCGCCACAAAGATGTTTACGGCAATCACGATGGCGAGCAGCACAATGCTGACTACGACGATAAACAGCAGCGATCCCCAGCCCACTTTGTGCCAGATCCCGTTAACCACGGCTTCGCTGAAGGCCGAATAGACCACCAGCAGAATCGACGTTTGATCCGTCTTCGCAATCCATTTTTTATTTCGCGCAACCCATTTGCCGATCCACGGACGGGAAAGGTGTCCGAGCACAAACGGCAACAGCAGTTGCAGCATGATTTTGCCGACCTGCTCCAGACTGCCTTCTGCGCCGTGAATGTTCATCACCACGCCGACCAGCAGCGGGGAGAGGAAAATCCCCAGCAGGCTGGAGGCCGACGCTGAACAGACTGCCGCCGCAACGTTCCCTCCTGCCAGCGACGTAAAGGCAATCGCCGACTGCACCGTGGCGGGCAAAATGCACAGATACAGGAAACCGGTGTACAGCATTGGGTCAACGTTGACGGGCGCCCACCAGGCAAACAGTACACCGAGTACCGGGAACAGAATGAAGGTGCTGCACATCACCCACAGGTGCAAACGCCAGTGACTGCCGCCAGCGATAATGGCTTCGCGCGAGAGCTTCGCCCCGTGCATAAAGAACAGGAGCGCAATGGCGGCGGTGGTAATGCCTTCAACGACAGGAACAAAATCTCCCTCAGCTGGAAAAAATGAGGCCAGCAGGACGACCGCAACCAGGGTCAGGGTAAACGGATCAAGGATTCGAAAAATATTCATAAATACTCCAGGAATTCGGTGTCCTCATTTTGCGTTTTTCATTTTGAGAAATAAAATTGATTTATTGCATCTATATATGAATTGAGTTGATGAATTATTCTCTGCGTCAATTACGTGTGTTTGTTACCGTTGCTCAGGAGCGAAGTTTCAGCCGGGCCGGTGAGTTTATTGGTCTGAGCCAGTCGGCCGTCAGTCACAGTATCAAAGAACTGGAGCGCCAGACAGGGGTGAAGTTACTGAACCGCACGACGCGTGAAGTCGTGCTGACGGATGCCGGGCAACAACTGGCGGGCCGCCTGGAGCGGCTGCTGGATGAACTTCATATCACGCTACGGGAAGCGGGCAGGGTGGGCACGCAACTCGCCGGTACTGTCCGCGTGGCGGCAAGCCAGACTATCTCCGCCCATCTCATTCCGCAGTGCATTGCGCAAAGCAATCAGCGTTATCCGGCGATCGACTTTGTCCTCCACGATCGACCGCAGCAGTGGGTGCTGGAGAGTATCCGTCAGGGGGAAGTGGATTTTGGTATTGTGATTGATCCCGGTGCCGTGAGCGATTTGCAGTGTGAAGCAATACTGTCCGAACCCTTCCTTCTGCTCTGCCATCAGGCGCATCCGCTGGCGCAACAGGCGTGGGTGAGCTGGCAGGATCTCCAGCAGGAACGCCTGGTGTTGCAGGATTATGCGTCGGGAAGTCGGCCGCTTATTGACGCGGCGCTCGCGCATTTTGCGATAGAAGCCAATATTGTGCAGGAGATTGGTCATCCGGCGACGCTGTTTCCGATGGTGGAAGCGGGGATAGGCATTAGCATTTTGCCTGCGCTGGCCTTACCGCTTCCGCAGGGGAGTCATTTGCAGGTGAAGCGCCTGACGCCGGTGGTGGAACGACAGTTGATGCTGGCGCGGCGCAAAAATCGCTCGCTGTCGACGGCAGCCCAGGCGCTGTGGGAGGTGGTTCGCACCCAGGCGAATGAATTAACGGATTTACGTGCACAGGATCCGCTCTATCAGATATAGACATCAATCTGATGATCGTCGGAAGGATAATTAACGCCTTCTGCTTTAACCTGCGTTTGATCCTGCTTTTGCTGCGCCTCTTCGGCCTGCTGGCGCTGTAACTGTGCCAGCTGTGCCTGTAACACTTTGATCTGCGTCTGGATCAATTCCTGCTGCTTCTTCTTCTCTTCGGCACTGCCGCTGCCGTCCGGCACTTCTTTTAGCTTCTGCGTCAGTTGGGTGATTTTCTCTGCAATCTGCGCGATTTGTGCAGAGAGGCTGTTACCGGCGGCGGCTTTTGCCCCACTGCCGCCGCTTTGTACGGAAGGGGTTGAGACGTTAATGGTGGTCATCGTGGTTTCCTTTTGCCATTAAAACTACGATATCGGCACAAGTCAGCAGACCTTCAGTACTCCCTGCCATTTCTGGCAGGGACGCTTTTTCTTACCCAACGATTCTGATTTGCCATATCAATATATATTTACTATCGATCGGCAGGGAAAACTGTATTGGTAATCGATTGCGTGCTCTGGTTATAACCATTACCTCTCTCACTCAATGAGTGATTAGCCGATTATAAGGACATCTCATGACCGACTCCCACTTTTCCCAGAATCCCTGGAACAGCGCTGATATTATTCGCGGCTACAAGCCTGACTTCACGCCGCGCGTCGCCTTTATCCTTGGTTCGGGTTTAGGCGCGCTGGCTGAGCAGATAGAAGACGCGGTGGCGATTTCCTACGAGAAGCTGCCGGGTTTTCCGGTGAGTACCGTTCACGGGCATGCGGGCGAGTTAGTGCTTGGCCATCTGGCCGGGGTTCCCGTTGCCTGTATGAAAGGGCGCGGGCACTTCTACGAAGGACGTGGCATGACCGTGATGACCGACGCTATTCGCACGATGAAGCTGCTGGGTTGCGAACTGCTGTTCTGCACCAACGCGGCGGGTTCTCTGCGTCCGGAAGTGGGGCCAGGGAGCCTGGTGGCACTGAGCGACCATATTAATACCATGCCGGGAACGCCGATGGTTGGGCCGAACGATGAACGCTTTGGTGAGCGTTTCTTCTCGCTGGCCAATGCTTACGACGCCGACTATCGCGCGGTTTTGCAGAGCGTCGCGGCCGACGAAGGTTTCGCGCTGAGCGAAGGGGTGTTTGTTTCCTATCCGGGGCCTAACTTTGAGACAGCAGCAGAGATCCGCATGATGCAGATTATCGGTGGTGATGTGGTGGGGATGTCGGTGGTACCTGAAGTCATCACCGCCCGCCATTGCGGACTGAAAGTGGTTGCCGTGTCGGCGATCACCAATCTAGCGGAAGGCCTGGGTGATGTGAAACTCTCGCATGCGCAAACCCTGGCGGCGGCTGAACTTTCACGACAGAACTTTATCGACCTGATTTGCGGGTTCCTGCGCAAACTGGCCTGAAACAGAGAATAATAATGACCCCGCCAGCAGGCGGGGTTCGTACTCTACGGCAAGGAAGAGAAAAATGGGTATTGCGTCCCGATTAAAGATCATGTCGTTTATGCAATATTTTATCTGGGGAAGCTGGCTGGTGACCCTGGGCTCATACATGATTAACACCCTTCATTTTACCGGTGCCAATGTGGGTATGGTGTACAGCTCAAAAGGGCTGGCGGCGATTATTATGCCCGGTATTATGGGGATTATTGCTGACAAGTGGCTGCGTGCGGAGCGCGCTTATATGTTCTGTCATCTGCTCTGCGCAGGCGTGTTGCTCTACGCGACCACGGTGACTGACCCGGACACCATGTTCTGGGTGATGTTGATCAACGCAATGGCCTTCATGCCGACCATTTCTCTCTCCAACAGCGTCTCCTATTCCTGTCTGGCGCAGGCAGGGCAGGATCCGGTAACGGCATTTCCTCCTATCCGCGTTTTCGGCACGATTGGCTTTATCGTTGCAATGTGGACCGTGAGCCTGATGGGATTGGAACTGAGCAGCGCGCAGCTGTACATTGCGTCCGGCGCATCACTGCTGTTGGCTATCTATGCACTCACGCTGCCAAAAATACCGGTGGCCGAGAAGAATGCGAGCGCGTCGCTTGCCAGTAAGCTGGGGCTGGATGCGTTCGTGTTGTTTAAAAATCCGCGGATGGCGATCTTCTTCCTGTTCGCCATGATGCTGGGTGCCGTGCTGCAAATTACCAACGTTTTCGGTAATCCCTTCCTGCACGACTTTGCCCGCGATCCGCAATTTGCCGATAGCTTTGTGGTGAAATACCCGTCCATCTTACTGTCCGTCTCGCAGATGGCGGAAGTGGGTTTTATTCTGACCATTCCGTTTTTCCTCAAACGTTTTGGCATCAAAACGGTCATGCTGATGAGTATGCTGGCGTGGACATTGCGCTTTGGTTTCTTTGCTTTTGGCGACCCGTCACCGTTCGGTTTCGTCCTGCTGCTGATGTCGATGATCGTCTACGGCTGTGCATTCGACTTCTTCAACATTTCTGGCTCCGTCTTCGTTGAGCAGGAAGTGGAATCTCGGATCCGTGCCAGCGCGCAGGGGTTGTTTATGACGATGGTCAACGGCGTCGGGGCGTGGGTCGGTTCCATCCTGAGCGGTATGGCGGTGGATTACTTCTCTGTGGAGGGTGTGAAGGACTGGCAAACTATCTGGCTCGTCTTTGCGGCGTATGCCCTGGCGCTGGCGGTGATTTTCGCGCTGTTCTTTAAGTATAAGCATGAGCCTGAAAAACTGACTCAGCACTCGCTGGCCCGTTAATCCTCCTTTGCGGCGGGCGAGTGTTGCCCGCCGTTCCAGTTCTACGATGCAATGTGGTAACCTGGCGCATCACTCTTCCCCTCAGGAGCGCATTACCCATGGAACGCACGCATCGTATCGATCTCAAGTTACTGCGTTATTTTCTTGCCGTCGCCGAAGAGTTGCATTTTGGACGCGCCGCGGCTCGTCTGAATATGTCGCAGCCTCCGCTGAGCATTCATATTAAGGAGCTGGAACAGGAGCTTGGCACGCTGTTGTTTATCCGGCATTCCCGCAGCGTGGCGTTGACCCATGCGGGGAAAATCCTGATGGAAGAGTCGCGGCGTCTGCTTTCCAGTGCTAATCAGGTACTGGCACGAGTCGAACAGATTGGGCGCGGTGAAGCAGGGCGGATCGAACTGGGGGTGATCGGCACCGCGATGTGGGGAAAAATGCGCCCGGTCATGCGGCGATTCCTGAAGGCGAATCCCAACGTTGAGGTGTTGTTTCGCGAAAATATGCCGGCAATGCAGATGGCTATGCTGGAGCGACGTGAACTGGATGCCGGTGTCTGGCGAATGGCGATTGACCCCGCGCCTGGATTTACCAGCCTGCGGCTGCATGAATCCTCTTTTCTGGTTGCGATGCCGGAAGAACATCCGCTGACGGCCCGTGAGGCCGTGCCGTTAGCCGCACTGCGCAATGAATATTTCGTCACCATGCCGTCCATTCACACAGACTGGGCGTTTCTGCAACGCGTTTGTCAGAGCGCCGGATTCTCTCCAATGATTATTCGTGAAGTGATGGAGCCGCAAACCGTACTGGCGATGATTAGCATGGGGATCGGCATTACGCTGATTGCAGACAGTTACGCACAAATGAACTGGCCGGGAGTGGTGTTCCGTCCATTAGAAGAGCGTATTCCGGCTGATTTGTACATTGTGTATGACCAGCAGCAGGCGACACCCGCACTGGAACATATGATCGACGCCTTAACGGCGTAACGGAGAACCGTAGGCCTGATAAGCGAAGCGCTATCAGGTAAGCAGGTTTGAGCTTTGTGAATCCTGATATCGCCGGATGGCGACTGACGTCTTATCCGGCCTACGCGGTTTAACTGAGCAGTGTAGGCCTGATAAGCGAAGCGCCATCAGGCTGGAATCGTGACATTCTGCGCATAGCAAAAAGGCGCCTTTAGGGCGCCTTTCTACATTGGTGGGTCGTGCAGGATGACTCGCTTCGCTCGCCCTTCGGGCCGTCGCCGCCAGCGGCTCCGTTGTTTCGCTACGCTCAACACCGAACCTGCTGCAGGTTCGAATCATTAAATTCTGCGCATAGCAAAAAGGCGCCTTTAGAGCGCCTTTCTACATTGGTGGGTCGTGCAGGATTCGAACCTGCGACCAATTGATTAAAAGTCAACTGCTCTACCAACTGAGCTAACGACCCGAAGTGGTGGGTGATGACGGGATCGAACCGCCGACCCCCTCCTTGTAAGGGAGGTGCTCTCCCAGCTGAGCTAATCACCCACTTCGGTACTTCACAATAAGAAATTTAGCTGGTGAGAAAGTGGTGGGTGATGACGGGATCGAACCGCCGACCCCCTCCTTGTAAGGGAGGTGCTCTCCCAGCTGAGCTAATCACCCACTTCTCAATTTCTTATCTACACGGCGGAGACTACATAAAGTAGTTGGTGGGTGATGACGGGATCGAACCGCCGACCCCCTCCTTGTAAGGGAGGTGCTCTCCCAGCTGAGCTAATCACCCCCGCTGTGTGGAGTCGCATTATAGGGAGAGTTGAAAATGAGTCAACGCCTTTTCTAAAGAAATTGTTCGTTCGTCGTAATTTTAAACAAAACGATAGCGAAACGGTCTCTGACGCATGATTTCTAAACAAAAACGTCTATGCGCGGCGTTTACCCGGTAACAACATTGAGGATTTACCTCACAGTGATAGAATATCGGCCATTCCATTTTCCCCGGATTTGCCGGTTGTCGGCATCTTTATAAACGTAAGGCCATTTCATGAAAATCAAAACTCGCTTCGCGCCAAGCCCGACAGGTTATCTGCACGTCGGTGGTGCGCGTACTGCCCTCTATTCCTGGCTTTTTGCACGTAATCACGGCGGTGAGTTTGTGCTGCGTATTGAAGACACCGATCTCGAACGTTCCACGCCGGAAGCGATCGAAGCCATTATGGATGGGATGAACTGGCTGAGCCTGGAATGGGACGAAGGTCCGTACTTCCAGACTAAGCGTTTCGATCGTTATAACGCAGTGATTGATGAGATGCTGGAAGCGGGCACAGCCTATAAATGCTACTGCTCCAAAGAGCGTC
Organism: Citrobacter telavivensis; assembly: GCF_041807075.1. Taxonomy (NCBI): domain Bacteria; kingdom Pseudomonadati; phylum Pseudomonadota; class Gammaproteobacteria; order Enterobacterales; family Enterobacteriaceae; genus Citrobacter; species Citrobacter telavivensis. The sequence continues at coordinate 212,628 of NZ_JBGUBF010000005.1, forward strand.
TGGACGCACTGCGTGAAGAACAGATGGCGAAGGGCGAAAAGCCGCGTTACGACGGTCGCTGCCGTCATGGTCATGAACATCACGCAGATGACGAGCCTTGCGTTGTCCGTTTTGCCAACCCGCAGGACGGTTCTGTCATTTTTGACGACCAGATCCGTGGCCCGATCGAATTCAGTAATCAGGAGCTGGACGATCTGATTATCCGCCGTACCGACGGTTCCCCGACCTATAACTTCTGTGTTGTGGTGGACGACTGGGATATGGAGATCACCCACGTGATTCGTGGTGAAGACCATATCAACAATACTCCGCGCCAGATCAACATCCTTAAAGCGCTGAACGCACCGGTGCCGGTGTATGCCCACGTTTCCATGATCAACGGCGACGATGGTAAAAAACTGTCCAAACGTCACGGTGCGGTGAGCGTTATGCAGTATCGTGATGACGGTTATCTGCCGGAAGCCCTGTTGAACTACCTGGTGCGTCTGGGCTGGTCCAGCGGCGATCAGGAAATCTTCACCCGTGAAGAGATGATAAAGCTGTTCTCCCTCGGTGCGGTCAGCAAATCCGCCAGCGCGTTCAATACGGAAAAACTGCAGTGGCTGAACCATCACTACATTAACTCGCTGGCACCGGAGTATGTGGCAACGCATCTGCAGTGGCACATCGAGCAGGAAAACATCGACACGCGCAATGGTCCACAGCTGGCTGATCTGGTGAAACTGTTGGGCGAGCGTTGCAAGACTTTGAAAGAGATGGCGCAGAGCTGCCGTTACTTCTACGAAGACTTTGCCGAGTTTGATGCTGATGCTGCGAAGAAACACCTGCGTCCGGTTGCGCGTCAGCCGCTGGAAGTCGTGCGCGACAAACTGGCTGCCATTACCGAGTGGACGGCTGAAAATGTGCACCATGCCATTCAGGCGACCGCCGATGAGCTTGAAGTGGGGATGGGCAAAGTTGGTATGCCGCTGCGCGTTGCGGTAACCGGTGCGGGCCAGTCTCCTGGCTTAGACGTAACGGTACATGCGATTGGTAAAACCCGAAGCATCGAGCGTATCAATAAAGCACTGGCTTTTATTGAAGAGCGTGAAGCGCAGCAGTAAGCGATCGGTGCATTAGCGGAACGGCAGGGGTGACTCTGCCGTTTTTATTTGTGTCACTCAGAATCGTTCAGACCCAGGCGCGTAAGAAAACCGCGGATGCCTTCGCGTGAAAGAAACAGCGCTAACTTTTCCCGTTCCTCTTCGGACATATTTTCCACGGCATCAATAATCTGGCGATAGGCATGACTGCGTATGGCAGGGTTGTATTCAGCCAGCGACTCTTCAGCCTGATAAAATGAAGAATGGTGACGAAACGCCGGGATGTTCAGAATAAATTCTCGCACGCGCGTGTCGATATGAACGAGCCTTGCCCGACCACCTTTAACACCTGGAAATTTTTCCGTTTCCCATTTTTGCTCACGGATCCAGCGATTCACGGTTTGTTTAGCCACACCGAGACAATCCGCCAGTTCTTCGGTGGTCATTTTGCTGCGTAATCTTTTCATATTATTTGCTGTCGCGGATCCCTAAGCGTTGTAATAAACCGGTAATCCCTTCCCGCAGTAGCAAAGAGGTAAAGTGTTTTTGTTCGGCTGGTGTCATCTCTTTCACCAGTTTGACCAGTAGCGCTTCCAGTGAGGCATCGCCTGGGGGCGAGAAGGTGTCAGACAGCCCTTCCGCCGAGCGTTCTGCGCTACGGATATATTCACGAACCTGTTCGTTAACATGCACCAGTCGTGCTTTACCGCCCTGGACGCCTGGTTTTGGTGATGTCGCCCAACCCTCTTTTCGTACCCACTTATTGATGGTCTGTCGGCTGTAACCCGTCAGATTAGCGAGTTCTTCTGGCGTCATCCGCTCCTTGAACATAAAGATTCCCTGAATAGTCGTATGGTTAATTAGTGGTTCATTTTATAGCACCATTTTAGTGGAAACCGTGACGTGTTTAACTACTGAATGCGAGTTGTTACGCATTGCTATTCAGTTGTCTGCTTTTTCAGCGATTAGAATCGGCGTTTTCAATTTGCCGTTGACACATGCGAAGGGAATTCATATGATGCCGCCCGTCAACTCGACAAGCTTTACGTAATGGGGCTATAGCTCAGCTGGGAGAGCGCTTGCATGGCATGCAAGAGGTCAGCGGTTCGATCCCGCTTAGCTCCACCAAAAATTGAACCCAACAATTTTGGTACGTAAACGCATCGTGGGGCTATAGCTCAGCTGGGAGAGCGCTTGCATGGCATGCAAGAGGTCAGCGGTTCGATCCCGCTTAGCTCCACCAAATTCAGAACCCTCGCTGTAAAGCGGGGGTTTTTTTATCTCTGCATACCTTCCATTTTTGTAATACAGTTGCTGATAAGCCAGAGTCTTTTCTGCAAATTGTGACATGTGTTTCTGGTGGGCATAGGTTTGCTTCGCGATGCGAATAAACTTATTATTAATGTGATTAATAGTTCGTTCCGTGAGAGCAGTCAATCCATGCCAGTCAAGCGCAACCTGATAAATAATATAAGAATATTCGCTCTTGCGATCGTGCTCTCCATCGCAGCCATCCAGTTTTCGCGTTTGATTTCCCCGCTTGCGATTGTGGATTCCAGTTATATCTATCTTTCGTGGTTGCCGCTGTGCGTCCTGCTGTCGATGATGTTTCTTTTCGGCAGGCGCGGTGTTCTGCCCGTCATGTTAGCGTTGTATATTACTAACCTCTGGAATCTTCATCTGCCGTTTGCCCAGGGGGCAGTACTTCTGTTTTGCCAGATGTTTGTTGTGGTGGGTGTTTGCGCTATTGCTCGCTGGCAATTGGGTTCGCGCTGGCGCTGTGGGCTACCCAATCGCAATATCTGGCGCCGCGTCATTTTGTTCGGTTTTATTACCCCTGTGGGCATCAAAATCAGCATGTATCTGGCGGGTCATTATCTCGACTTTCCGGTGGCCGTCTCGACGTTCTTTGGTACTGCAGCCGCTATTTTCACGATTGTCGATATTCTAAGCCTGATCTCCGCGGTGCTAATTTTCACCATGCTTTTTTATTACCCGATGCGGATGATCGTGAGTCCACACTATGCCCGAACATTCTGGCGTAGAGATATCGCCCCCTGTTTCAAGAAGGAAATTCGCTTATTTACCTTGTGCTGGCTCGCTGTCATCGCTGTTTTGCTCATCCTGATGTGCACCCCGTATGACAATGATTACATCGCCGGGTATCTGGTTCCTGTTTTCTTTATCATTTTCACCTCCGGCGTGGGCAAGCTGACTTACCCTTTTTTGAACCTGAGCTGGGCGGTCTCAACGCTGTTCTTGCTGACCTACAACCGCAATTTTTTACAGGGCGTCGGGTCGGAGTATTCGTTGGCCTTCGTCCTGTCGGTACTGGTTTCGTTCAGTATTTGTCTGCTCTATATGATGCGTATCTACCAGCGTAGCGAATGGTTAAATCGTCGTTGGCATCAGCAGGCGCTTACCGATCCTTTAACTCGCTTGCCGAATCTGCGCGCGCTGGAACAGTTCCTGCAAAAAGGGGCCGGGCAGAGCGTCTGCTGTCTGCGCCTGGAGAATATGGAGTTTCTCAGTCGTCATTACGGCATGCTGATGCGCGTACATAGCAAACGCACGGTGCACCGTATGCTGCAACCGTTGATGCTTGAGAATGAAAAAATCTTCCAGTTGCCCGGCAGTGAATTATTGCTGGTGCTCAATGGGTCGGAGGTGGACGCCCGCCTGCAACATATGCTCGACCTGTTGAACAGTCGTAAAATTTACTGGAACAACACCGGGCTGGACATGGGCTATGGCGCATCCTGGGGACAATGGGACGGTAAGCAGGAGACGTTGCAACCGCTGTTGGGTCAGTTGAGTTGGCTGGCGGAACAGTCCTGCGCAAATCACCGGGTGCTGGCACTGACTCACAGCCAGGAAGTGGCGACAGGTCAGACAACCGAACGGGTTCTGCTGCTCAATAAAATACGTAAAGCACTCGATGGCGGCGATCTTCTGCTTTACGCGCAGCCTATCCGCGACGCTCAGGGCAAAGGGTACGATGAAATTCTCGCGCGGCTGAAAAGCGATGAAGGCATCATGACCCCGGATCAATTTATCCCGCTAATAGCACAGTTTAACCTCAGCGCCCGCTTTGATCTGCAGGTAGTTGAAGCCTTGCTGAACTGGTTATCGGAGCATCCTTCTACTGAGCCAGGGCCGCTTTTTTCGGTCAATTTAATGCCGCTGACCTTGCTGCAAAAAGAGACGGCGCCGCGCATCATTCGCCTGTTTACCCGTTATGGCATCGCGCCGGAAACGGTGATCATTGAGATAACGGAAGAGCAGGCGTTTTCCAATTCGGAAACCAGCATGCAAAACATCGAACAGTTGCACAGGTTTGGCTTCAGGATTGCGATTGATGATTTTGGAACCGGCTATGCCAATTATGAGCGTCTGAAACGCCTGCAGGCTGACATCATCAAAATCGATGGCGTGTTCGTAAAAGATATTATGACCGATTCGCTGGATGCGATGATCGTGAAGTCGATAACCGATCTGGCAAAAGCAAAGTCCTTAAGCGTGGTGGCGGAATATGTAGAAACGCCTGCGCAGCGGGAGCTGCTGTTAAGCCTGGGGGTGAACTACCTGCAAGGGTATTTGATTGGACGACCGAGGCCGTTAGGGGAATAACAGGGATAAAAAAACGGGGATGCGCTCCCCGTTTTTATGTCAGTGCTGTCTTACAGAACCAGTGCGGCGATAGATGCCGACAGAACGCTCACCAGCGTAGAGCCGTAAACCAGCTTCAGACCGAAGCGGGACACGACGTTACCTTGCTCTTCGTTCAGGCCTTTAATCGCGCCCGCGATGATACCGATAGAAGAGAAGTTGGCGAAGGAAACCAGGAACACTGAGAGGATACCTTCAGCGCGCGGAGAGAGCGTGGAGGCGATTTTCTGCAGGTCCATCATCGCAACGAATTCGTTGGAAACCAGTTTGGTCGCCATGATGCTGCCCACCTGCAGCGCTTCGCTGGACGGCACACCCATCACCCAGGCAATCGGATAGAAGATGTAGCCCAGGATGCCCTGGAAGGAGATGCTGTAGCCGAACCAGCCGGTCACGGTAGCGAACAGGGCGTTCAGCGCGGCGATCAGGGCGATGAAACCGATCAGCATGGCCGCAACGATAATCGCAACTTTGAAGCCAGCCAGGATGTATTCACCCAGCATTTCGAAGAAGCTCTGGCCTTCGTGCAGGTTGGACATCTGGATGTTTTCTTCGCTGGCGTCAACGCGGTACGGGTTGATCAGCGACAGTACGATAAAGGTGCTGAACATGTTCAGAACCAGCGCCGCAACGACATATTTTGGCTCCAGCATGGTCATGTACGCGCCGACGATAGACATGGAAACGGTGGACATTGCCGTTGCAGCCATGGTGTACATGCGGTTGCGGGACATTTTGCCGAGAATGTCTTTATACGCGATAAAGTTCTCAGACTGGCCAAGGATCAGCGAGCTGACGGCGTTGAAGGATTCCAGTTTGCCCATACCGTTGACTTTGGATAACAGGAAGCCAATAGAACGGATGATAATCGGCAGCACGCGAATATGCTGCAGAATACCGATCAACGCTGAAATGAAGACGATAGGGCACAGGACTTTCAGGAAGAAGAAGGCCAGGCCTTTGTCGTTCATGCTGCCAAAGACGAAGTTCGTCCCTTCATTGGCGAATCCGAGCAGTTTTTCAAACATTTCGGAAAAGCCTCTAACGAAGCCGAGGCCGACGTCAGAGTTCAGGAAGAACCACGCCAGTAACACTTCGATAACAAGCAGTTGAACGACATAACGAATGCGAATTTTTTTACGGTCACTGCTTACCAGCAATGCGAGGATCGCAACAACGGCAAGTGCCAGGACAAAATGAAGGACGCGGTCCATATTTGCTCCAAATATGAGGCAGGTTAAATTTCCGTGCACATTCTATGCAACGCGTGCAAAGAAAACGAGATCTAACACACACTATAATCAGGACCTGTGACGAGATTCAAAAATAGTGATCCGGCATACACTTCTGTTATGTCTAATTCGAAAGTAAATAGTTAAGTTGTTGTGCTAATATAATAACAATTATTAAACATGCTGCGCGCATTTCCTGTACCCGCACTCGTTATCGTTCCCGCCTGTCAGAGAAATCAAGGTTACCTCTATTACATGCACTTGATAACCATTCTCATCAGGCATAACATAAAACATAGCACAGGCTATGTTTCAGAGGCAGAAAATGACAAACGATCGCGTTGAGAGTAGCAGTGGAAGAGCAGCGCGCAAGTTAAGGCTCACATTAATGGGGCCGGCGTTCGTTGCGGCTATCGGGTATATCGACCCGGGCAACTTCGCGACGAATATTCAGGCCGGTGCCAGCTTTGGTTATCAACTGCTGTGGGTTGTGGTCTGGGCAAACCTGATGGCGATGCTTATCCAGGTCTTGTCAGCCAAACTGGGCATTGCCACGGGTAAGAATCTGGCTGAACAAATTCGCGATCGCTACCCGCGTCCGGTGGTCTGGTTCTATTGGGTACAGGCGGAGATCATCGCGATGGCGACCGATCTTGCTGAATTTATCGGTGCGGCAATAGGATTCAAACTGATCCTCGGCGTTTCGCTATTGCAGGGAGCGGTATTGACCGGGATCGCCACCTTCCTGATCCTGATGCTCCAGCGGCGCGGGCAAAAGCCGCTGGAAAAAGTGATCGGCGGCCTGCTGCTGTTCGTCGCCATGGCCTATATTGTTGAACTGATATTTTCCCAACCCAACTTTGCGCAGTTGAGTAAAGGCATGATGATCCCCAGCTTGCCTGACTCTGAAGCGGTGTTTCTGGCTGCCGGGGTGCTGGGCGCAACCATCATGCCGCACGTTATCTACCTACACTCTTCGTTAACGCAACATCTGCACGGCGGTACTCGTCAGCAGCGCTATGCGGCGACAAAATGGGATGTGGCTATCGCCATGACCATTGCGGGGTTCGTCAATCTGGCGATGATGGCGACGGCTGCCGCAGCGTTTCACTTTAGTGGTCATACGGGTATTGCCGATCTGGATCAGGCCTATCTGACGCTGGAGCCGTTATTAAGCCACGCGGCGGCAACGGTATTCGGGCTGAGCCTGGTGGCGGCGGGACTGTCGTCAACGGTGGTGGGAACGCTGGCGGGGCAGGTTGTGATGCAGGGATTTGTCCGCTTTCATATCCCCTTGTGGGTGCGTCGTACCATCACCATGATGCCGTCATTTATCGTTATTCTGATAGGTCTTGACCCGACGCGTATTCTGGTGATGAGCCAGGTGCTGTTAAGCTTCGGTATCGCACTGGCGCTGGTGCCGCTGCTGATTTTTACCAGCGACAGTAAACTGATGGGCGATCTGGTGAATGCTCGCTGGGTTAAACAGATTGGCTGGATGATTGTGGTGCTGGTGGTGGCGCTGAATCTGTGGCTACTGGTTGGCACGGCGCTGGGTTTGTAACCGGTAATGAAAAAGCCCGAGGCCTGCGCATCGGGCTTTCAACAAAAATGGAATTAATGACGGTGTCCGTGACCTTTGCCGCGACCCCGGTGGTCGTCGCGATCGCGCCAGCCTTCCCGGTATCCGCGCTCATAAGCATTACGCTTATCCCAGCCACGGTGATAGCCATTGTCATGTCGCCACCAGCGATTTTTACGCCATTCATAATTGCGATGCCAGTAGTCACGGTCACGCCAGTGTCCGCCGTCCCAGTAGTTACCGTAATTATCGCGATCGCCAATTTGTAATTTTATCGATGGCAACAGGGTGATTTCGCCCGCGTTTGCGGCAAGCGGTGTAAAAGCCAGTAAGGCTGCCGCCAGAATCAGTGACCTGAACATTCTTTATCTCCTTCACGATCGAAGCCGTAGTCGGCCTGTTAACGTAATATTACGGGGCCGTAAAGCCCCATTTCATCGCCTTAACTCTTAAATCATGAATGAGAGCACGAATTGCTAAAAATGCAGTTAACGCGTGCTGTTCAGAATGTTGTCGATATCGGCGCACTCCTGGTCGGTGAAATGACGATTGGCCAGCATGCCGACCGCATCTTCAATCTGCGTGGTTTTACTGGCGCCAATCAGCACCGAGGTGACGTTATCGTTACGCAGTACCCACGCGAGCGCCATCTGCGACAGTTTTTGCCCGCGTTTTTCGGCCAGCGTATTGAGCTGGCGTACGGTTTCCAGTTTCCCGGCGGTGAGCTGATCCGGATTCAGAAAACGGCTTCCGCTCGCGGCTCTGGAGTCAGCCGGGATCCCATTCAGGTAGCGATCGGTGAGTTGTCCTCCTGCCAGCGGTGAAAACGCGATACTTCCCACCCCTTTTTCCTGCAACATCTCCAGCAGTTCGTCCTCTACCCAGCGTTCAAACATCGAATATTTAGGCTGATGAATCAGACACGGTGTGCCCAAATCATTGAGGATATCGATAGCTTCGCGGGCGCGGTCGGCAGGGTAATTGGAGAGCCCCACATACAGCGCTTTTCCCTGGCGCACGATGTGGTCCAGTGCTTTCATCGTCTCCCGCAGGGGCGTTTCAGGGTCGGGACGGTGGTGGTAGAAAATATCCACATATTCGAGCCCCATTCGCTTCAGACTTTGGTCAAGGCTGGCAATCAGATATTTGCGGGATCCCCAGTCGCCGTAAGGACCTTCCCACATGGTATAACCCGCTTTGGTGGAGATTATCAGCTCATCGCGCCACGGCAAAAAATCTTCCTGAAGGAGACGACCAAAGTTACGTTCCGCTGAACCCGGCGGGGGGCCGTAGTTATTTGCGAGGTCGAAGTGGGTGATCCCCAGATCAAACGCGCGCTGAAGCAGGGCCCGGCTGTTTTCCACCTGGGTGGTATCGCCGAAGTTATGCCACAGACCAAGCGAGATAGCGGGTAGCTTCAGACCGCTCTGACCGCAGCGGCGAAATGCCATCCTCTGATAGCGATTTTCATCAGGCTGGTAAACCATTTTCTTCCCTCGCAGTGAATTCAGCTCTCAAGTGTATACGTTTACACTCATCATTTTTCAATGACATTTTCACCCCGGCCACTGTAAATTCTGCTTTCCACCCTCATCGCCGCCGCTTTCTGGACAGCCCCGACGCTTCTTCAATACTCAACATGAGGTTACCGTCAGAAGGAAAGCTGTCATGCAAACCCCTTATACCGTTGCGGATTACCTGCTCGACAGAATTGCCGGGTGCGGCATCGGGCATCTGTTTGGCGTACCGGGCGATTACAATTTGCAGTTTCTTGACCATGTGATCGATCATCCGCACGTGCGCTGGGTCGGGTGCGCAAACGAGCTTAATGCCGCCTATGCGGCGGACGGTTACGCGCGGGTCGCTGGAGCAGGCGCGTTGCTGACCACGTTCGGCGTGGGTGAACTCAGTGCGATGAATGGCCTGGCGGGCAGCTATGCGGAATATGTCCCCGTTTTGCATATTGTTGGCGCCCCGTGTAGCGGCGCGCAGCGTCGGGGCGAACTGATGCACCACACGCTGGGCGACGGCGATTTCCAGCACTTCTACCGTATGAGCCAGTCCCTCTGTGCTGCCAGTGCGCTGCTGGATGAGCAAAACGCCTGTTACGAGATTGACCGCGTCCTGTGCGCGATGTTGACCGCCCATCGCCCGGGTTACCTGATGCTGCCTGCTGATGTAGCAAAACGCCCCGCATTGCCTCCCTCGGCGGAGCTGGCTCTCTCTGGGCCGGAATGGCAGGAGAACGTGGTGACGGCATTTCGCTACCATGCACGACAAATGCTGATCAACAGTCCACGCGTTGCGCTGCTGGCAGATTTTCTCGCCCACCGCTTTGGTCTACAACCGGTCCTGCAACGCTGGATGGTTGAGACGCCCATGGCCCACGCCACGCTGTTGATGGGGAAGGGGCTTTTCGACGAACAGCAACCGGGGTTTGTCGGCACTTACAGCGCGGGGGCCAGCAGTGACGATGTCCGCCAGGCGATAGAACAGGCGGATACCACGATTTGTGTGGGAACCCGATTCGTCGATACGCTGACTGCCGGTTTTACCCAGCAACTGGCGCTGGAACGTACCATTGAGGTTCAGCCGCAGGCATCGCGGGTGGGAGGAACCTGGTTCAGTGGTCTGTCTATGGAACAGGCGGTCACCACGTTGCGTGAGCTGTGTCTGGAGCTCTCTTTTGCGCCGCCGCCCGCTAAATCTGCGGCCGTGCAGCCGCACATCGAAAGAGGGGCGCTGACCCAGGAGAACTTCTGGCATACCGTGCAGCAGGCGCTGGCACCTGGCGATCTAATCCTCGCCGATCAGGGAACGGCGGCGTTTGGGGCCGCGTCTTTGTCGCTGCCTACGGGGGCGGAACTGATAGTACAACCGCTCTGGGGTTCGATAGGCTACTCGCTGCCCGCAGCGTTTGGCGCACAAACGGCGGCACCTGGACGTCGGGTTATTCTGATAACCGGCGACGGCGCAGCGCAACTGACGATCCAGGAAATAGGCTCCATGCTGCGTGACGGGCACACGCCGGTGATCCTGGTGCTCAATAACGACGGGTATACCGTTGAGCGAGCGATCCACGGGGAGAAACAGCGGTACAACGATATTGCTTCCTGGAACTGGACGCAGATCCCACGGGCATTCAGCCTTGCGGATCAGGCTGAATGCTGGCGGGTGACTCAGGCCATCCAACTCGAGGAGGTACTGGCCCGGCTGGAGCATCCACAGCGGCTCTCGCTAATTGAAGTTGTGCTACCGAAAGCCGACTTACCCACGCTGCTACGCAAGGTCACCCAGGCGCTGGAATCGCGTAACAGCGGATGACTATTTATCTTCCCGGTTGGCGACCATCATCGGCTTGCCCGCCAGTAACAGCCAGGCCGGAAGCATGACAATACACAGTAGCGGCAGCAGGGTGGTGTCCGGCACCACCACTGCGGCCATAAACAGGCTGAGCCAGCCGTCACGGGTGACGACCAGCACGAGTCCCAGAATCGCGCAGGAGACGGTAATGGCCGCCGGAACGGCTTCAACGTGGGCATGCAACATCAGCCCTAACGCTACGCCAATAAATACCGCCGGGAAGATTCGCCCTCCGCGAAAACCGCTGGCCGCCGCAATGACCAGCGCGGCGAGTTTAATCACCGCTAACATGAAGAAATCCGTTGTGCCGAGCGTCTGGCTGAACGCCATTTGCTGCATTTCATCCAGACCTTTAAACAACGTTAGCGGTCCTCCCACCACGCCGAGTATCCCTAAAAGGAAGCCGCCGACGCCAAGGAGCACCACCGGGTTTTTCAGGCGATGCAGTAAAGCGTGCAACCGGGGTAAGCACCAGACCGCCACCATCCCCGCCGCAATAGCAATCGCCGCCACCACGGCTCCGGAGAAAATGTCCACAATGCGCATCTGGGTGTAGTGGGCGATAGGGAGCGAGAAATGCGGATGAAAGAACAGGCTGGTGGTCAGCGAACCTGCCGCCGCCGCCATTAACGGCGCAAAGAGCCGATCCCATAAAGGGGTGTCATTAGAGCCGCTCAGGGTTTGCGAGAAAATCAATGCGGCGGCGACCGGTGTGCCAAACAGGGCGCCGATGGTGCCAGCAGAGGCCAGAATGGTCCAGTCGAGTGCGCCAATCCGCGGGAATAGCCGACGACCCAGGGCAACGGCTAACGCGATGTTAACAGCCATAATCGGATGCTCGGGACCGAGGCTGACCCCACCCGCCAGACCCAACACCAGCGCGATGATCAAGCCTGGCAACGCGGCAGGAGAAATCGGCGCACCGATCAGCGGTTCGGTGGCCGGATCCGGGCCGGCATGTCCGGTGCTGTAGCGAATCACCAGACCAACCATAACCCCGGTTAGCGTCAGGATGAGCAGGATCCAGACGGAAGAATCGGCAGCGATCCCCAGACTGCCCGGCAGACGTTGCCAGAGTATGCTCTGCAAGAGGGACGCAAACTTCATGACCACAATCAGGACTAAACTGGATGCGCCCCCCAGGATCAACGCGGGAAGCGACAATAACAACATGGTTCTGGCTCGCGGATGGAGCATGTTTTTTTCCTTAATGCCGTGTCTTGCGCTCAGTTTGCCGCGTCAGCCGGATGGCATCGCTGCAAATGGTGCTGAAACGATAAAGTTATTGTGTGACCTGGATCGATATTTTCAGGGGACTCGCTTTTCTGACATTGTTGTTATGCCCCCGTATATTTACAGTGTGGCAACGACTTATTTTGACTTTAGCGGAGCAGTAGAAGAATGACAAAGTATGCTTTAGTAGGTGATGTCGGCGGCACCAACGCCCGTCTTGCTCTGTGTGATATCGACAGCGGTGAGATCTCGCAGGCCAAAACCTATTCCGGTCTGGACTATCCCAGCCTGGAAGCTGTCGTGCGAGTTTACCTCGATGAGCACAAGGTTAACGTGAACGCTGGCTGTATCGCGATTGCCTGCCCGATTACGGGGGACTGGGTCGCGATGACCAACCATACCTGGGCATTTTCTATTGCGGAGATGAAAAAGAATCTTGGTTTTAGCCATCTGGAAATCATTAATGATTTCACCGCGGTGTCGATGGCGATCCCGATGCTGAAAAAAGAGCATCTGATCCAGTTTGGCGGCGCGGAACCGGTGGAGGGTAAACCTATTGCGGTTTATGGTGCGGGCACCGGTCTGGGAGTATCGCATCTGGTCCATGTCGATAAGCGTTGGGTCAGCCTGCCGGGCGAGGGCGGTCACGTAGATTTCGCGCCGAACAGTGAAGAAGAGGCGATCATCCTGGAAGTCCTGCGTGCCGAGATTGGTCACGTTTCTGCGGAACGCGTACTGTCTGGTCCAGGGCTGGTGAACTTGTACCGCGCCATCGTCAAATCCGACGGACGTCTGCCGGAAAATTTGCAGCCAAAAGATATTACCGAACGCGCCCTGGCCGACAGTTGCACTGACTGTCGCCGCGCGCTGTCGCTGTTTTGTGTGATCATGGGACGTTTCGGCGGCGATCTGGCGCTAACGCTAGGCACCTTTGGCGGCGTCTACATCGCCGGTGGCATCGTGCCGCGTTTCCTGGAATTCTTCAAAGCGTCGGGCTTCCGTGGTGGTTTTGAAGATAAAGGGCGCTTTAAGGCCTACGTGCAGGATATTCCGGTGTATCTGATCGTTCACGATAATCCTGGCCTGCTTGGCTCTGGCGCGCATTTGCGCCAGACGTTAGGCCAGATCCTGTAAGCCACGTTAAACAGACAAACCGCGTACCTCACGCGGTTTTTTTCACCCATTTGATTAAGGAACCGACAGAATGAAAACGGTAGAACGCAAAAACTACCCTGAATTAGGTGATGTTAACGCGCCTTACGTTCATGCGGTGAAATACAATGGGACGCTCTATATTTCGGGGCTGACCGCCTTTGGCACGCCGGCTCAGCGCGGTGGTATCGCAGAACAGGCGGAAGAGATATTTGCTCAGATAAAGAAAGTGACCGCCGCAGAAGGCATCGATTTTTCCGCGCTGATAAAAGTGACTATTTTCATTACCTCATTTGATGAAATTAACACGTTGCGTGAGGTCCTTTACCGGCACTACGGTGAATATCTGCCTGCCAGTTCCCTCGTTGAAGTCAGCCGTCTTTTTTCACCCGATCTCAGAATCGAAATTGAGACAGTGTTCGCACTCTGATTCAGGATTTATGGCTGAACAGCATTCGTAGTCTTGGTCCGATCATGACGATACCGGTGAAACGTGTCTGCCAACTGGTATCGCCTCAAATATTGCAGGTATAATTCCACCTATCATTCACCAGACTCAGAAGCAAAGATGACGAAACTTACCTTACAAGAGCAGATGCTCAAAGCGGGTTTAGTAACCAGCAAAAAGATGGCGAAAGTCCAGAGAACGGCTAAAAAATCACGCGTGCAGGCTCGCGAGGCAAGAGAGGCGGTCGAAGAAAATAAAAAGGCGCAGCTTGAGCGTGACAAACAGCTCAGCGAGCAGCAAAAACAGGCGACGCTGGCGAAAGAGTTTAAAGCCCAGGTGAAGCAACTGATTGAAATGAACCGGATCACTGTCGCAAAAGGCGACATTGGCTTTAACTTCACCGATAACAATCTCATCAAAAAAATCGAAGTGGATAAGCTAACCCAGGCGCAGTTGATCAATGGACGTCTGGCCATTGCGCGTCTGGCTACCGATAACAGCGACGAGAGCGAATACGCGATTATCCCGGCCAGCGTCGCCGATAAAATTGCGCAGCGCGATGCAAACAGCATCGTATTACACAGCGCGCTGAGTCAGGAAGAGCAGGATGAAGACGATCCGTATGCTGATTTTAAAGTGCCTGATGATTTGATGTGGTAAGACGCATTCAGAACGGCGCGGGGTGATGAGCATTGATGTGCTCCCCGCTGATGGGGTGAACAAAGCGCAGTTCGCTGGCGTGAAGCATCAGACGCGAAGCCTGTTCTGTACCGGGCAGCAGGCGGCCGCCATACAGGTCGCAGCCCAGAATGGGGTGCCCCACTCTCTGGCAGTGAATGCGTAGCTGATGCGTGCGTCCGGTCTCCGGCGTGAGTTGGACCCGCGTCAACGGCATCATGGTCCCATCGGCCAGTTGCCAGACAACGCGCTCAACGACCTGATAGCGAGACCGCGCGGGTTTGCCCTTGAGCGGGCAAATCGTCATCCGCGGGAACAGGGCTGGATCTTTGGCAATCGGTGCGTCGATCGTCCCCTCGTCAGCGTCCAGATGTCCGCAGAGCAGTGCGCTGTAAACTTTACTGACGGTGCGCTGGCTGAACTGGTGGCAGAGTGCGGCATTGATCGCCTTATTACGCGCCACCACCATCAGTCCGGACGTACCGAAATCCAGGCGGTGAACCAGCGTGCAGCCAGGAAATTGCTGAACCAGCCGATAGTGTACCGAATCGAGATTTTGCGGATGCTTTCCTGAAAGACTGAGCAGCCCGGCGGGTTTGTTGATCAACACCAGGTGATCGTCCTGATAGAGCGTCTCTATCTCGTCGTCGCACGGTGGGGCAATAAAGGTATCAATAATCGTAGACATCAGGCTGCCCGGCGGGAAAGTGGGTGCGGATGATAACCTATTTTCTGCTGACCGGCGAATGACGGCGACTTCACTTTCCCTCGCATCCCTGAAATTTATCATCCAGACTTAACCCAAAGACGTGGTCTGCGCAGGCATTGTGCTTTACACTGCGCGCTGCAAAAAATTGAGTAGATTAACCAGACGGTAATGGCGATGAACGGAACAATCACAACGTGGTTTAAAGATAAAGGTTTTGGATTTATCAAAGATGAGAACGGCGATAACCGCTATTTTCATGTGATTAAGGTTGCCAACCCTGAGCTGATTAAGAAAGATGCGGCGGTAACCTTTGAGCCAACGACCAATAACAAAGGTCTTTCCGCGTATGCGGTGAAGGTCGTGCCGGACAGCAAATATATCTATATCGCGGGCGAGCGGCTAAAGCTCACCTCGATTAAGTCATTCGTGGTGTTCAGCGAAGAAGTCCCGGCCGATACGCCGATTGATAAAGAAAATGCGGTGCTCTCTGTTGGACTGCTGATGAGTAGCATCAGACCGAAAACCGCGGAAAAAGCGGGTGAAATGCGCACGGTGAAAAAACTGGCGATCACCACCTTCCAGGGCACGACGCTGATCTTCTCGGAAGATGAGATTGATATCGAGTCCACGGTCAAAATGCTCAAAGTCTGATTTCTGCGCTGCCTGTCGACAGCACAGCGCAGTCCACTATAAATGCATTAGCTGGCGGAACTCTTTTACCTTGCTGCGGCTTACGGGAATCTCAAATTCCAGATCCTTGAGCCGCAGAATATAAGTATTGTTAAACCACGGCTCAATCTCGCGGATCTTGTTCAGGTTGACGCAGAACGAGCGGTGGCAGCGGAAAAAATGCGAGGGTGGCAGTTTGTTGCAGAACTCGGTGATATTGATGGGCATCACGTACGACTCCCGCCGCGTATAGACAAACGTCATTTTCTCATGTGCTTCGGCGTAATAAATATCGTTGATCGGCGTGACGATAATCCGCTCATCTTTGATCAGGTTGATGGTGTCGTTTTCACGCGTAACCGGCCCAACCGCTGCGGCGCCGGACTGTTGCTGTTGCCAGGCTGCCTCCAGCTTTTGCAGCATCCCGACGATCCGTGATTCCTGATACGGCTTGAGAATATAGTCAAACGCTTCCAGCTCAAACGCTTCAACCGCGTGTTCTTTCCACGCGGTAATAAACACAATAAACGGCTTATGGGCGAACTGACTGATATTTTGCGCCAGCAAAACGCCGTCCAGAGACGGAATATTGATATCGAGAAAAATGGCGTCGACGCGGTGATGCTGCAAAAACTTCAGCACATCCAGACCGTCGTCAAACGTGCCGACAATCTCCATCTGGCTGTGTTCTTTAATCAGCCAACTGAGTTCCTGTTGGGCAAGGAATTCATCTTCAACGATGATGACTTTCACAGTGTTACTCCGGCTTAAAGCAATAACGTGACGGGCGTCGCGGTCGCCGTGCGCTGGTTTGGCACATAAAAGGCGATTTCGGTACCTGGCTCCAGGCGGCGAATATGCAGGCCTTCACCGTATAACAGCTTAACGCGATGATGGACATTAAGCAGACCAATTTTATTGCCCGGCATTTCGTTGGATTCCACACGCTCAATCACTTTTGGATCGATACCGTGGCCGGTGTCTCTTACGGCAATGCGCACCCGGTTACCACACTCGGCGACGCTAATCGTCACCACGCCTTTCCCTTTACAGGGCTGAATGCCATGGACAATGGCGTTCTCGACTAACGGTTGTATCAGCAGGCTGGGGATGGAGCAGTTGACCTCTTCATCAATATCATAAATCACGGTCAGCTTGTCACCAAAACGGGCCTGTTCAATGGCAATGTAATCCTTGATTTGGTACAGCTCTTTTTTGATGTCGATTTGCTCGTCATCCTTTAACTCAATGTTATAGCGCAGGTAACGCGACAAATTAAAAATGAGCTGACGGGCCGTGTCCGGATTAAGCCGAATCGATGACGAAATCGCGTTCAGGGCGTTAAACAGGAAATGAGGATTAATTTTACTTTGCAGCGCGCGTAGCTCTGCCTTATTTGCCATCTCCCGCAATTGCTCGGTGCGGGACACCTCGAGCTGGGTCGAGATAATTTGCGACAGACCTATTGCCATCTCCTGCAATGACGAGGTGATCTGATGGGCGTGGCAGTAATAAATTTTCAGCGTGCCGGTCACGACGCCTTTTTCCCATAATGGAATGACCAACATGGAGTGAATTTCTGGCGTGCGGTGTGCTTCATCATTGTTTTTAATAATGATTTCACCGTGATTGATCGCCTGCTGGGTGGTCGGGCTGACGAAGTCATCGTGGTTGCGGTAGTTGGCTTCTCCGACACCGACGTAGGCCAGCACGTGCTGGGTATTGGTAATTGCCACCGCATCGGCGTGGATATCGTGACGAATAATTTCGCAGATCTGGCGCAGCGATTCGCTGTTGACCTGGCGAAACAAGGGCAGGGTTTTATTGGCGATATCCAGTGCCAGCTTGGCCTGCCGCGCGGCGCTCGCTTCCTTCTCACCCTCAACGCTCTGTACCAGCAGCACGATAAACCCGATACAGACGCTGCCGAGGATCATCGGAATACCAATTTTCGAGACGATATCCAGCCCCAGTTCGGTGGTTGGCGCCCAGAGGACAACCAGGATCATCGTCAGCGTTTCACAAAGCATGCCGCCTAAAATCCCGGCGCGCCAGTGTTGGGCTTTGGGGATCTTACGGTTAATCCAGCCGGCAAGACACCCCGCCAGAATACTGGTGATAAAGCAGGGGATCGCCGTCACGCCGCCAATGTCAATCAGATAGCGGTGCGTCCCGGCAATCACCCCCGTAATAATGCCTACCCACGGACCAAACAGGATCCCGCCTGACATCACGGCAATAATACGCACGTTCACCAGTGAACCTTCTACCGGCACGCCGGACCAGGTACTGAACAACGCGAACATCGAAAAAATGGCGGTGACGGCGAGCAGTTCTTTTGGCGTATGGGCAGACTTATGCAGCAGCTCGCGAAACAGGCGGATGCGGATGAGAAAGAACAGACAGAATAGCATCAGCGCAGCCCGGTCAAAGACGGCCAGCAGCATGGTAAATATTTCGTGCACGGGGGGACTCTTGCCAAAGGGTTAAAGGACTATGATAGGTAACCGCAGGGCGGATGACCAGCCTGCTGAGATCGGGTGGCTAATGAGGAAAAACCTCAATTTTAAAAGGGGATTGATGAATGATTGGTGTATTTACAATACATCTCATAAAACGCGGGCTTTCATGGTTACTACCATAACAACAGAGTGTTATAAAAACGTAACATTTAACGGCAACGAAAACGAATCACTTCCTCTTTTAAAATTGATGTTCCTCTTTTGAGAAACAAAAAAATATTTTCCTTTCCCTCTCGACAGAGGGATTTTAATCAGGCTATTTTCTAAACATGCCACCATCGTGGCAGCGTCGCTCGGACGGTCCGGGCGCTAACGTGAATCTGAGGAAATTATGGCTGACTCTCGCCCTGAACGTCGCTTTACGCGTATTGATCGTCTCCCCCCCTACGTTTTTAACATCACGGCTGAACTGAAGATGGCTGCGCGTCGGCGCGGCGAAGATATTATCGACTTCAGCATGGGGAACCCGGACGGCCCAACGCCGCCTCACATCGTCGAAAAACTGTGTACCGTGGCGCAGCGTCCCGATACGCACGGTTATTCCACTTCTCGCGGTATCCCACGCCTGCGTCGGGCCATCTCCCGCTGGTATCAGGAACGCTATGAAGTTGATATCGATCCGGAATCTGAAGCGATCGTCACCATTGGTTCAAAAGAGGGGCTGGCGCACCTGATGCTGGCGACGCTCGATCATGGCGATACGGTGCTGGTGCCGAACCCCAGCTATCCCATCCATATCTACGGCGCGGTGATTGCCGGCGCTCAGGTGCGTTCTGTTCCGCTGGTGGAAGGTATCGATTTCTTCAACGAACTGGAACGCGCGATTCGCGAAAGTTATCCGAAACCGAAAATGATGATCCTCGGTTTCCCGTCTAACCCGACGGCGCAGTGCGTTGAGTTAGAATTTTTTGAGAAAGTGGTCGCGCTGGCGAAGCGTTACGATGTGCTGGTGGTGCACGATTTGGCTTACGCCGACATCGTTTACGATGGCTGGAAAGCGCCGTCCATCATGCAGGTGCCAGGGGCGCGCGACGTGGCGGTGGAGTTTTTCACGCTGTCGAAAAGTTACAACATGGCCGGCTGGCGCATTGGCTTTATGGTTGGCAACAAAACGCTGGTCAATGCCCTGGCGCGGATTAAGAGCTATCACGACTACGGTACGTTTACCCCGCTGCAGGTTGCTGCCATTGCGGCGCTGGAAGGCGATCAGCAGTGCGTGCGTGATATCGCCGAGCAGTATAAGCGTCGCCGTGACGTGCTGGTGAAAGGGCTGCATGAGGCCGGGTGGATGGTCGAAATGCCGAAGGCCTCGATGTACGTGTGGGCGAAGATCCCGGAACAGTATGCCGGGATGGGGTCGCTGGACTTCGCGAAAAAACTACTGAACGACGCTAAAGTGTGCGTGTCGCCCGGAATTGGCTTTGGTGATTACGGTGATACCCATGTGCGTTTCGCGCTGATTGAGAACCGCGATCGTATCCGTCAGGCGATCAGAGGGATTAAATCGATGTTCCGCGCCGATGGCTTGCTGCCTGCCGGAACGAAGTCGGCCTCTGAAACCCTCGAGTAAAACGTTCTGTCCATCCAAACGCAAACAGGAGCCATCGGCTCCTGTTTTTTTGCTGCATTGTTGTCTTTAGATCATCAGAGCAAACGTACCGGCCCAAATGATGACCATAAAAGAAATGCCCATAAAGAAATATTTCACTTTCATCTCTCCGCGTAATGACTGATACGCCTGAATGAATTTTATCTCATCTGATTATAGAGAGCTGATACCGGTAAAAACGAAACCCGGAATGTTCCCCGTTTCGTCTGCGGTATCACCTCAGAATTCTGTGCGTTGATTGCTCCAGACGGCGCTAATGTACGCCTAAAAAAGGGGCAAGACAATAGACATTTTCTTATTTACTTTTAGTAACTTACAACTGTCGGGATTCGGCGACAGTATAATTGCAGAGGGTAATAAATCACCATTGAGCGACGCGATTTATAGCGCAAAAAACGAGGATGAAAACCATAGCGTAATCAAGGTTGTTGGTGGGTGGCAGACAATAAAAAAGGCCTTGCGGCCTTCTTTAAATGTAGAGTGAGGCTTCACCCAATGGACGGGTTTTAAAGCGGCGGTGGATCCAGAGATATTGCTCAGGGGCGCGCATGATCTCTTTTTCGATAATCTTGTTCATATAGGCGGCTGCCAGGTTTTCATCTGCCGGGTAGCCCTTCATCTCAGGGGAGATATACAGACGGTAGCCGGCGTTACCCGCTTTTCTGACCATCGTCACGGTGAGCATGGCCGAACCTGACAAGCGCGACAGCACATAGGTACCATTAGTGGTCGCCACGTCTTTAACGGCGAAGAACGGGGCGAATGAACTGCCTTTCGGGCCGTAATCCTGGTCCGGTGCAAACCAGACGGCTTCACCTTTCTTCAGGGCGCCGACGATGCCGCGCAGATTGTTTCTGCCGATCATGGCTTTATTCGAACGCATCCGTCCGCGGGTCTGTACCCACTCCATCAGCGGATTGTTGTGCGGACGATAGGTCGCCATCATCGGTTGGCAAAGACCCATCACCCGGCCACCGAGTTCCAGTGACATAAAGTGAACGCCAACAACCATCACGCCGCGATTTTGCGCTTGTGCGCGTTGCAGGTTGTCCAGTCCCTCAACATCAAACCATTTACGCACGCGACGGTCCGGCCAGAACCAGGCCATGCCGGTTTCTAGCAGCGCCATACCAAGAGAACGGAAATTCTCTTCGATCATCTTTTCTCTCTGTTCCTGAGAATAAGACGGGAAGCAGAGCTCAAGGTTTTTACGGGCGATGGATTCGCGACGTTTCAGAAAAGGGCGTGCCAGTGACCCCGTCCGGGTGCCGAGAAAGCACAAAACAGGGTAGGGAAGTTGCACCAATAACCAAAGCACACCGAGACCAAACCAGGTGAGCCAGTAACGCGGATGCAGAAACGCGCGGGAAAATTTGCATGTGGGGAACATAAATACCTTCTATTGATACCCATTTTTGTATCGCAGAAGACGTATTCTCCAACGCGGTACACTCAATGTCTTAGGCCATCATGTACGACAATGGTTCCTGCAAAGAGTGTAAAACTGCGTCAGGATAAAACCACGAGGGGCATGAATGCTGGACGTATAATGTACCATCCGGGGATTAATGTAAGCCACAAATAATTAATCAAGAAGCGTAAATATTTGCATTGCGTATAAAAAATAATGACGTTGTTTTTAATGGGTTGTTTTTAATAAGGTTAGAAAAGCACAATGCGGAATATTCGTATAATTACAATTGTTATAAATGGGTTATGAGATTTGCCGGAGGGGCCGCTTTAGCTTATGATTGAAAATATAAGGAGAGTAAGTATTTACGTTTTGAGTTCACGCAAAAAGGAGGTACAGCGATGATCTTTTTTTTAGCCTTTCTGCTCGTGAGTATGCTGGGCGTCAGCGGCTATATCGCGCAGGTTTTAGGTTGGGTATCAGCCATTAGCGCGTTTGTCGGCATGGTCATTCTGGCGGTGCTGATATACTACACCACGATGTGGTTGACTGCGGGTGATGAAATGGTCACAGGATTGTTTCTTTTTCTTTCACCTGCCTGCGGCCTGATCATTCGTTTTATGGTGGGGTACGGTAAGCGTTAATTGGCCCGGCAATAAAGCATTAATAGTGATGATTGCCATTTTTTATATCGGGTGATCACGTCGTATGAGAAAGTGCCAGTTAACTGGCACTTTCGTTGTCAGGATCAACAAAACTGACCCGGTTAATTCCCTTCTTACTCCCTTCGCGCCTTAATCGGCGACTGACCACTCCTGCGGATAGCGTGCGGGCACGAAACGCAGCGTGAGCGCCATCAACCCGGCCACACAGAGGGCGTGGAACGTCCAGTCAAGCCAGTAATTGCCGCTCAGGCTACGCAAGATACCGGAGAACCAGGGAGAGAGGCCGGCGATAATAAAGCCAATTCCCTGCATAAAAGCGACTAATTTGCCAGATATTACCGGATGCTGGGCATGGTCGAGCGCCAGCACGAGGCATAAAGGAAATGCGCCGCCAAGGCCGATACCACAAACCACGGCCCAGAGGATTGGCAGTTGCGCAGGCCAGAGAATAAAACCGCAAAAGCCAAGCATCTGTAGGGCCAGCGTGAAGAGCAGCAGTTTACGGCGATCCTGATGACGCGCGAGCATCGGTAATACCAGCGCCCCCGCCGTCTGACCGACGGTCATCAGAGCCAGCAGCGTGCCGCTGAACTGCGCGCTTTCGCCCAACTGAATATAGTACGGTGGCAGCCAGGCGATCAGGCTGCCGTAACCACCATTGATCACGCCAAAATAGAGTCCCAGCGTCCAGGCGCGGGGGTTGAGTACAACGCGCACGGCAGCACTTTTCGGGTGAGATGAAGGCATCTCTGTTGAGCGACGTTGCGCCAGCCAGCCGACCAGGGCAACCAGCGCGGGCAGGGCCCACCATGCCAGCGAGCGGTGCCAGAGTTCACTGTGCTGTGCTATCCACGGCGTCATCGCCGCACCGAGTCCCCCTCCACCCATCAGTGCAGCTGACCAGAGCCCCATGACCTGCGGCATGCGACGGTGAAAAAGACGCTTAATCACCGTTGGCATTACGACCTGAACGATCCCAATACCGATGCCGCCCAGTAGAGCGCTGCTGAGCAGCACAACGCTGTGCGGCGCCAGCTCGCGAAGCAACGCGCCAGCCATAATCATCAACAAACTTAAGGCGACGCTGAGACGCTCGCTGATATGGCGATTGATCCACCCACCGGCCAGCGCCAGCGCGCCCATGGCGATCATTGGTAATGCCGTGAGCAGCGACGCCACGGCAAAGCTCATACCGCTGGCGGCACGCAGTTGCGGCAGAAGCGGGCCGACAGAGGTCAGCAGCGGACGCATATTCAGGCCAATCAGTACCAGAACCAGCAGGACCAGGCCAACGCGCGGGGTTTTGTTCATGACTGTTTTTCAGCGAAGCGTTGGTAAACCGCCAGCCCATTGGGCTGTGGAAGATGATGAACAGGCAGGGTTTGTTGAGTGAGGGGCTGCTGTAATTGCTGATAAATTGCCGCAGTGGAGAGACGGAATGTTTCGCCATCGCCATTGCTGTTGGCGAACCAGACTTCTTTTATGCCGGTGAGATACATGGCGCTAAGGCACATCGGGCACGGCTGGCCGCTGGCGTAAACCACGCATTCACGAAGCGCCGCGCTGCCTGAATGGGCCGCAATCGCCCGAATGGCGTTGAGCTCAGCATGCCCGGTGGGATCATCATCCAAGTGCAGGGTGTTGACGGCTTCGGCGATCGCTTCGCCGTTGCGGACGATGACCGCGCCAAACGGGCGTCCACCCTGTTCAACGTTGCGGGCAGCCAGGGCCAGCGCCTGTTGCAGATAGTTATCATGTGCAGACATGCTTTACTCCTGTGAGCAGAGAAAAGAAGAACGATACGCCTGCGCGTACCGTTCTGATGGATTAGAAAGGCTTCGTCGGTAAATATTTACCATCCAGGGTAATCACGGCGCGCTCGCCGCCTTCCGGGTCTGCCACTTTTTTTACATCCAGCTTGAAATTAATGGCGCTAATAATGCCGTCGCCAAATTTTTCGTGAACCAGCGCTTTCAGCGTGGTGCCGTAAACCTGCAACATCTCATAGAAACGGTACATCGTCGGGTCTGTCGGTACGCGATCGTCAATACTGCCGCGCAGTGGAATGGTTTGTAACAACAGTACCGCATCGTTGTCGAGGGCCAGTTTCTCGCCAACGAGACGCGCAGCATCGGCCGGGAGGGCGTGTTGACCGAGCAGTGCGGCAGTGACAAACGCTTCTGATAAACCGGTGCCGTCCGCAAGTTGGGCAAACGTGAGATCTTTTCTGGCTTTGCTCAGCAGGATCTGATCGGCCAGGGCCAGGCGAATATCACGGTTAATTTGCGACTGAATCATAATGGAACCTCTTTGATAGATTAATAAATAGCTCAGGCTGCGGATGACTGGCGATAAGGCATCGCGCAGGTGTTCGGGTTTTCTGCCAGTGAGACGAACCGTCCGCTGGCGCCGTCATACGCAGCAATCTCTGCGCTTTCGATGTCGTAAACCCAGCCGTGGAGCGCAACGCGCCCCTCTTCAAGCGCGAGACGCACTGAGGGATGGGTCTGAATGTTGGCGAGTTGCGCGATAACGTTTTCACGCACCATCGAGGCCGTTTTCTCGGCTAAAGAGGCGTGCTCGCGCGACTCGTTGACCACGCGAGCGGAGTCCGCATAGCGCAACCAGTGATCGACGGCGGGCATGTGGTCCAGGCAGTGACATCCGGCTATCGCGGTCATCGCCCGCAGTCGGAGTGCCCACAGATAACAATGTCGGTGACACGAAGCGCAGAGACGGCGTATTCCACTGAGGCGGTCACCCCGCCGGGTTCCGGTCCATATGACGGCACAATATTGCCGGCGTTGCGGATCACGAACAGATCGCCTGGCTCGCGCTGCGTGACCAGTTCGGGGACCAGACGGCTGTCCGAACAGGAGATGAATAACGCACGGGGGTTTTGTTGGGTGGCAAGGCGTCTGAATAATTCCGCGCGTTCAGGAAATACATTGCGCTGAAATTTCAGGAAACCATCAATAATCTCTTTCACGAATAATCCTCTGTCTCGCTATGCGATGAACACAGGCTACGCGCTTCGTATCATAAGATAAAAGACTCATTTATAATGGAGTCTATTGGAAAAACTTATAGGTAAAGGCGATGCTGGATCGACACACCCACTATTTTCTTGCCGTGGCGGAGCATCACGGATTCACCCGTGCAGCGGCGGCGCTGCACGTTTCGCAACCGGCGCTTTCGCAGCAAATCAGACAGCTGGAGGAGATGTTGGGCGTGCAGTTGTTCGATCGCAGCGGGCGTACGACCCGGTTGACCGACGCGGGAGAGGTCTATCTGCGCTATGCGCGCAGCGCGCTACAGGCGCTGGAAGAGGGCAAACGCGCCATTCATGATGTGGAGGATCTGAGCCGGGGTTCCCTGCGCGTTGCGGTTACGCCGACCTTTACCGCCTGGTTTATCGGCCCGTTACTGGCTGAATTCTATACCCGCTATCCCAATATAACCTTACAGCTACAGGAAATATCGCAGGACAGAATCGAAGAGCGGCTGGTCAATGATGAACTGGATGTCGGTATTGCCTTCGACGAGGTTCACTCTCCGGATATTGACGCGCAGCCGTTGCTGACCGAAAACCTGGCTCTGGTCGTGGCGAATCACCATCCGCTGGCGGCGCAAACGTCGGTAGATTTGAGAGTGCTCAATGACGAAAAGTTGATTTTATTGAGCGCAGAGTTTGCTACCCGGGAACAGATTGACCGTTACTGCCGTCAGGCAGGACTGCGACCGCAGATTCTCATGGAGGTCAACTCCATCAGCGCGGTGCTGGAACTGGTGCGGCGCACCGGATTATCCACGCTGCTGCCGGCGCCCATCGCCGCACAGAGTCACTCTCTACAGGCAATTTCACTGACCCCACAACTCCTCGAACGTACGGCCGTATTAATGCAGCGAAAAGGTGCCTGGCGAACCGCTGCCGCCAGGGCGTTTGTCGCGATGGCGCAGGAAGGCGCGAAGGCAGTATCAACGGCGAGCTAAGCGGGGATCCGGCAAGGCAAACTGCGGATCAGATAGTGATTGCATAAGGAAATCAGTTTGGGTATTTTTATGCAGTAAATGTGCATAAAAATAACAGGAGAAGGGAATGTTCAGTCAGTGGATAAAAGCAGGATGTTTGATGATGGCGTTGACCGGGGCCGCTTTCGCAGCACAAGAAACTTACGTGGTCGGCGCGGGTGGCACCTATCGCCCGTTTGAGTTTGAAAACAGCCAGAAACAGCTGGAAGGCTTTGATATCGATATTATTGAAGCCATCGCGAAAGCGGAAAATTTTGATGTCAAACTGGTCAACACGCCGTGGGAAGGTATCTTCGCGACGCTGGGTTCCGGGGATCGCGACATCATTATCTCGGGGATCACCATCACGGATAAACGTAAGCAGATGGTGGATTTTTCTCTTCCTTATTTCCCGGCGGAGCAGTCAATTGTCGTTCCGGCTGATTCAAAAGTGAGTTCTCTGGACTCGCTGAAAACGGAAAAGGTTGGCGTCGTTAACTCCAGCACCGGCGACATTGTGGTTTCTGGCGTTCTGGGGAAAAACAGCACCGCGATCAAACGGTTCGACAATACGCCGTTAATGTTGCAGGAACTGTTTGAGGATGGCGTCAGCGCGGCGGTCGGCGATGTTGGCGTGGTGAAATACTACATCAAGCAGCATCCGGAAAAACAGTTCAA
The DNA here is from genome assembly GCF_041807075.1 of Citrobacter telavivensis. NCBI lineage: Bacteria > Pseudomonadati > Pseudomonadota > Gammaproteobacteria > Enterobacterales > Enterobacteriaceae > Citrobacter > Citrobacter telavivensis. Next base: position 239,341 of record NZ_JBGUBF010000005.1, read on the forward strand.
GCTTGTCCCGGATGCCAAGTTCGAGCGCCAGTATTTTGGTATTGCGGTCGCCAAAGGGAATACCGAATTACAGCAGAAAATTAACGCGGGATTGAAAAAAATCATCGCTGATGGCACCTACGATAAAATTTATAAAACCTGGTTTGACAGCGAAGTCCCGACGCTTCCGTCAGAGTAATTTGCGGTATTAATTTTTTTTAGGCTGGCACGCTGTCTGTGCCAGCTTTTTTGCAGGGGAAAACCATGACGGGATTTCGTTGGGAAATCATCCAGGAGTATGCGCCATTGTTTATGGAAGGCGCATGGATGACCATAAAATGCACCATCATCTGTGTCTGTCTTGGCACACTCTGGGGGCTGACGCTGGGGCTGGGCCGCATGGCAAAAGCCGAGCACGGCTTCTGGAAATACGCGCTCCGCTATTGTGTTCAGTATCCCGTTCGGTTCTACGTCAGCGCCTTTCGCGGAACGCCGCTGTTTGTTCAGATCATGGTCGTCCATTTTGCGCTGGTGCCGCTGTTCATCAATCCCCGGGATGGGATGCTGGTTACCAGTGGACTGATGAGCGCCGATGTTGCCCGCGAATTGCGCTCGGGCTACGGTGCCTTCTTATCCTGTATTGTGGCCATTACGCTGAATGCCGGGGCCTATGTTTCCGAGATCTTCCGTGCGGGGATCCAGTCGATTGACCCCGGTCAGATGGAAGCGTCGCGGGCGCTGGGAATGCCGTGGTGGAAAACCATGCGCAAGGTTATCCTGCCTCAGGCTTTTCGCCGTATTCTTCCGCCGCTGGGCAATAATGCCATTGCAATTGTCAAAGATTCCTCACTCGCCTCGGCGATCGGGCTTGCCGATCTGGCCTACGCGGCGCGAACGGTTTCAGGAGCTTACGCGACCTACTGGGAACCCTACCTGACTATTTCGCTGGTGTACTGGGTACTCACCTTCCTGCTGGCGCAGCTGGTTAACCGTCTGGAAAAAAGGTTTGGTAAAAGTGATCCACATTAAAAATTTACATAAACACTTTGGTGACAACCACGTTCTGCGCGGTATTGACTGTGATATCAAACCCCAGGAGGTGGTGTGTATCATTGGTCCGTCAGGGTCGGGGAAAAGCACCTTCTTACGCTGCATGAATGCGCTCGAGACGGTCACCGAAGGCGAAGTCGTGGTGAACGGTTTTGCCGTTCACGATCGCAAGACCGATCTCAATAAAATGCGTGAAAGCGTGGGAATGGTATTCCAGCGTTTTAATCTGTTTCCGCACATGACGGTGCTGGACAACCTGATGATGGCGCCGCAAATGCTGTTGGGGATCTCCCGCAGTGAAGCGGTCAGCCGGGCTGAAATGCTGTTGGAAAAGGTCGGGTTAAGCGATAAACGCGATGCCTGGCCTTCGCGCCTGTCGGGGGGGCAGCAGCAACGCGTGGCGATTGCACGCGCGCTGGCAATGAATCCCTCGATCATGCTGTTCGACGAGCCAACCTCGGCGCTGGACCCGGAGTTAGTCGGCGATGTGCTGGAGGTGATGAAGAATCTGGCCAACGAAGGCATGACCATGGCGATCGTCACCCACGAAATGGGGTTTGCCCGTGAAGTGGCCGACCGGGTCATTTTTATCGATCACGGTATTATCCAGGAAGAGGGAACGCCTGAGGTGCTTTTTACGTCGCCAGCAAATCCGCGAACGGCTGAATTCTTAAGTAAGGTTCTCTGATATAAGGTGCCAGATCGGTATTTCCCGATCTGGCCATTTACGTCAAAAAATCAGATCTGCTCTTTTATTGTTTTGCTGCTGCCGTTTGTTTTTACCGACGCGATACCCACGTCACGCGACTGCGTGGAGGCATACATCTGGCTGGTGCCAATGATCTGATGATTGCCTGCTTTTAAATTAAAGAAGAACTTACCGTTCGACGCCGTTTTCGTTTCGTAGCGCTCGTCCAGCGGACTGTTCGACTGAACGGAGGCAATGCCATTTTCTGCCGCCGCTTTCGTGGTATACAGTTCGCTCGTGAGGATCACCTCGCCATTACCTGCTTTCAGTACAAAGCGGAACTGATCGTTTGTACTCTTACTTAATTCAAACCAACCGGCCATAATTATCACCTTTTTGAAAAGAGAGGAATTACCGCACCGTATTGAGCATAGTTTAATAATAATTTATCAGGCAATATTCGAAGGGATCTGAAAAGTCTCAAATAATTGCGGTGCAAAAGGAGGGAAATGAAACACGTCAACGTGCGTCTCGAAAAGCTCAGGAGCCGATTTCCGCCACCGGTCCTTCTGTTAATCTTTGTGGTGGGAGATTGTCTTACCGCAAATCCGCGTTTTACCTTTGGTCTGGCCACCCAGGTTCTGAGCCTGGCGATAGCCGCGGTAAGCCTTGGCGTCATCCTGACAACCGCGTGGCAAATGCATGTGAATCGCACCACGCTCAATCCGCTTCAGGCGGATAAAACGACGACGCTGGTCACGCGCGGATGTTATGCCTGGAGTCGAAACCCCATTTATCTTGGACTGAGCGGAGGGCAACTTGCCGTTGCGCTCTGGATGGGCAGCCTGCCTGGCGTGATTGCCGTACCACTCTTCATGCTGGCGGTGGCACGGTTGCATATCGATTTTGAAGAGTTTCAGTTACATAAGCGCTTTGGCGCAGAGTGGGAGCGCTACGCTAAGCAGGTTCGCCGCTGGCTATAAAGGCCATCGCGCTGACTATCCGCAGATTGCGTCAACAAAGGCGATGGCATCGGCAACGGCATGACGCGCCTGCCACGCAAGGTATCCGGGGCTGTCCGCGTCACAAAAGCCGTGCTGCGCATCGAACATATGACATTGCACCAGGGGCAGTGTTTCCAGCTTCTGTTGTAGTACCGTAGGATCGAATGACGGCTCGTGGCGAGCCATGATCATCAGCGCAGGGCAGTGCGGTAACTCATCGCTGTACTGACGAATGCGAGAGCCATAATGGCAGATAACCCCGTCACACAAGCCGCTTCCCGCGACTCGCCATGCAAGCGTTGCGCCGGTGCTGTAGCCAATGACAATCAGTTTGCGATGTTGCGCGCGGAGTGTGGCAAGCAGCGTTAAGACGGGTTGCGGATCAAAACCCACGTGGTGCGAAAAATAGCGATAAGCCTCGTCCTGTTGCGCGTAGCTGTAGGGAATCTCATGCGGGAAAAGCGCGGGAGTATAGACCTCGAACCCACGCGCTCGCCACATCTCGCTGGTACGCCGGATATGCGCATTGATGCCGTAGATTTCATGCAGAATGACGACGGCATCCGACCGTGGACTGGGCATCTGCAGTTTAGTCGTCTGCTTTGTGAGCCCAGGCGGGCATGGACGTCAGGAAGCGAATCGCGCGCTTACGTGACTCCTCGGGACCGACTTTTTGCCAGGAATCAAGAAACCCCGCCAGGCCAGAAACGGCATCTTCCCAGGGTTTCAGATTGCCTTCGGCATCGCTGCAATACGCACAGTACGTATCGCTCACCCCTTTAGCGTTGGGTATCGATAATGGCATTCCACAGGCGTGGCAATATTGTTCTGTTTCTGACATTGCATCCTCCTTGTTTTATGATCGCCTAATAAATATACGGTTATTTGGCGGGCTGAATCCGATGCCAGATCAAATAACCCTTACGGATGTGTAACAAATATTGATTTGGTTTATGTATTGAGAAAATGAGGGTCTGTTAGTCTTACTGTCTCATCGATGACTCAAGGGATTGTTGTGCTGGAAATCTTTTCTTAACCCACTGAAAAATATCTTCAAATATTTTTCACATAGCAAAATTTATGGTTCGTTCAGAGCGAATCCGTTTTTGTATGGGTTAAAAAAGGGTCAATATGCACGTCACATGGACCGTCAGTCCCGTGGGCTATCAGCGCATCACGAAGCGCTGTCCTGCCTGCAATATCAAACGCGATTTCATCCCTTCCGGGGCTTTCAGAATGAATTCACAAAAGAAGCTGCTGGATGTCTGGAGCATCTATAAGTGTCTTCATTGCGATTACACCTGGAATATCAGCCTGTTCTCGCGACTCCCTGTCAGTCGTATCAACCACGCGCTCTATATGCGGATCGTTGCTAATGACGCAAGCGCAATTCAACTTTTCGCTCACGATCGCCAAATCCTGAAGCGAAATAATGCTGAGCTTTCCGGGATCCCGGACTTTGCGGTTCGCGAGCAGTGGCGGATGACGCTTGCCCGACATCAGCAACTGAAGGTGAGTATCAGGTTAACGATCGCCTTTCAGGTCAGCCTGTTGGCGGTGGTGAAAAAACAGTTGCGACTCAGTACGGGGGAGGTCGCGCGATGGGTTGCCGAAGGTAAGATTCGCGGTATCACGCTGCGCGAGCTCAAAAATCGTAAACGTCATGGAACAGCTTATGATCTCTGGATGAACCCGGACGCGTTTTACGCAACCCGGAAAATGCGCATAGGAGTGAAACGCTAAGCCAGACGACGCCCGGCCTACAAGGCGGGCGTCGAAGGTTGATGAGTGAACACCGCGGGAGATATAGCGTCACCGTGATGATGTCTTTTTATTTCGCGAGCGATTCCCCCTGAAATATCACTCTTCAATTGAGAGGAATTCTTCGCAAAAAGGCGTATAAGGACGCAGATTAGCGTAATTTCGCGAGAAACGAAGTCTCCGGTCTATATTTTTGACCAGCCGGTCTGTGGAATCTTCATTCAGGAGTTTGCACACGTGCCGTGTATCCAGACGCAGTATTTTGCATGCCTCAAGCGTTGGGCAGAAATTCATGGAATGGAAAGCGATCTGCTTTTCACTTCTTGCCACAACAGGCATTTCATCCTCCGCGGCGTGAAATCGGGTCACCAGCAAGTGGTGGGCCGCCTCTAACGGATGGCTATGTTCAGTACGCAGTACCGCGCTATTTTCACAGAACCAGGCTGTCCGACGGGCAATAGAATCCGCATTCAGCGCCCTGAGATCGTCATCAGTCGCGGAACGGAGATTATTGATTTCATGTCGAACATCCGCCCGATACAGAATTGAACATTCCCGCTGAAGAATGCCTTTATGAACGGTAATATCCATTCCTGCTTTATCAAACGCCTCGGTACAGAGGAATAAAATCCGCCGCCGCCCCTGGGCCAGCGCATCCTGAATAGAGTAGCCATAGGCAATCTCTTTGATACCAGACCATGCAATGGCAAAGGCACACATCGGACAGGGTTCACTGGTCGAGAGAAGAAGACAACCCGATAAGTCTTTGCCGATCTTTTTTCCGGCGAGTTTTATGGCATTAATTTCCGCGTGCGATGTCGGGTCTGCTTGCGTTTCCTCACCATCATGCGCGCAGGCAATGATTTCTCCATCCTTGATGATGACCGCGCCAAATCCTTTATTTCCTTCACGCAGACTTTCTTCAGCCTCACGAATAGCATGACGCATATAAGATTCAAGTTGAATAATATCATCCATAAGTTATTTATTCCGTGGCGTTTTTTATGAATTATTACACCGGCTTTCTAATAATGGCAAGGAACAATAACAGGCCCCTCTGTCGCTCAAGGAAACGCTTCTCATCCGTCTAACGCACACTGGCGTTGTGGTTCAGATGACCACGCAGAAAATATTCCGATAGCATATGTTCCTGTTACATTTTTGTTTGATAAAGTGAACATTACTCAATGATAATTTAACCAACGTAATACAAATTAGTTCGCGTTTCATTTTTTATGGTGTGTTTTTATAGCGTTAGTTGTAATGCTGAAATAATATGCTTATCGTGGTCAGGTATTTTTATCTAATATTCTTAATTATCCCTGATTTATTTAAGTGTTATAATGTACTAAGGATATATTTAAGAATTTTCTTTGTTTCAAAGTTAATCTTATCTAATTATAATAAGTTCAGAAAAGGATTTTGGAGCATAGAGTATCTTACCGGATTTTATTTTTATCTGTTTTGTTCTTATTTGATTATTGTGTTAATTAACACTCGGTCGCGTGTTTTGGTAAGTTAATATTTGGTATTTTCTCATTAAAAATTAGTTACGTTATTCTGTTAACCTTCTGATTTTCTGTCGCTCTTAACTCTGCCCCTGTTAGCCTTTCCTTCTATGGCGAAAACTCCTTTTTATCACGGTGTTAATTACGTTGTTTTATTTATCAGACAACCAGAACACATTATTTTACGCATCATCACAGGGATGATACAGATATAAGCGATTAAAAACAGGATGTTAAATGACATATTCAGTTTTAATTCATGTACAAAAAGCCAGTACCCGGAAAATTAAAAAGCCCGCCAGCGAAAGACGGGCAGCGTTCTCATTTCTGAGTAAAAGCATTGGAATAACTCAGGGTGAATTTATCAGTAGCAATATTACAACCCGTACAGACAGGGTGTAACAGAGGGATCTTATGAACAAAATCTATCGCGTTATCTGGAACAGCACCTTGATGCAATGGGTTGTCACTTCGGAATTTGGTCGCGCCAGAATCAAAAGAGCCGTCAGCAATGCGGTGAAGGCGACCGGCCTGATGGCGGTAATGACCGCCGGGGCGTATGCCGCCACCTGCGATCTTGCCACTCTGAATTGCCAGCTTGATGCCACCTGGAGCGCGGCAACAAACAGCAATGAGACCGGCGCTGCGGTCATTACTGACGGCAATACCTGGTCGGTGTCGGGGCTGGACACATGGCGGGCAGGAGATATGACCTATAAGTATTATACTCATCTCCAGCAAGTCATTGACGCAGGCTACACCGTAATGCAAGGCGGGAGTGCTGTGACGTCTTTGCCTGCGGCCGGGAACACGATTATTTTCCCTGGCCTGACCACGGCGGTAACCGTATTTGATCCGATCACCTCGAGTAACAAAACGGTTATGGTCTATAGCTCTGGCGCGTTTACCGAGCTTGATGCCTACTATTTCAACCCTGCTGAATCCTTTGTCTTAGCGGATGCTGAACCTTATATTGATACCCGACTGGCAACGGTAACCAATGGTGTTGCTAATATATCGCTGAATAAAAGCCAGTATAACCTTGGGGAATTAAGAGAAAGCGCCCTGGTTTATGTGGATGGCACCACGGCAAATGACGCCACGGCTAACTGGACGTCACAACAACTCATTTATGCAAATATTCCGAGTGACCTGGATACGCTGGGTTCACCCATTAACCGGAGCATTAAGACTGACAGTTATGTGGGGAACTTTACCGCGTTTGACGGTTCATCGCATACCGTCAGTTCCCTGGCCGATTTTAAAACCTGGAATAACTGGCTTATCAGTAAATTGTCTTCCGGCGATTTAGTTTACACCAGCTATCAGTCTGAACTGAAAAAAGCGTATACCTCAACCTCGCAGACTTATCAGGTCTCTCACTCCCCGGATGGGTTTGACGTTTCTGTTTATGGTGAGCGTGATGTCGCTGTTCTTCAGGCAAATGGGCAAAATGCCACTATCAACATTGCTCCGGGTGGTTCAATTGATTTGAGAGCAAGCAGCAGCGCATCATTTCTGCTTGTCAAATTGAATAATAATGCCACGTTTATTAATAACGGTACGGCAATGACCACTAACAGGATCGCCCACATTAACAGTGGCTCATCCTTTATCAATAATGGGTTCCTGAGTCTTGGGGGGAATATCCCGGATAGCGCTTATCAAAATATCGCAATTCTCGTTGATGGCAACAACAGTCGTTTTATAAATAGCGCCCAGGGGACCTACACCATTTCGCCCCGTTACAATTACACCAATAAAAACCAGAATGGGATTGTTGAAGGGGTTCAGACACATATCGGAACCACTGCTGAAAATGCCGGGACCATTAATACCGGTTACTGGAGCAACGCTGTCGATAAGTTTCAGACAGGCAGCGTCTGGATTGCCAAGGTGTATAACGCGTCTACTTTCGTTAACACGCCGACGGGTCATATCAATTTAGGCTACACCCAGGATGGCAGTGACGAAGCCTATCTGAATACCGAAAGTGCCGCGATTCACACGGAAACCGGTGGCCGCGGTGATAACCAGGGGACCATTACGCTGAGTTCGATGGCCAACGGTGTCTATGGTCTGCATGCCCTTGATGGCACTGCGTCCCTGGTAAACAGCGGTACTATCAATGTCAACAGCAACGGGGACGACGGCACATTTGTTCCCTCTGAAAGTATCGGGATTTATTCGTTCAGCCAGACGGCGGGGACTGTCGGCAGCTCCGGTGTCATCAACCTTAATGGCGTGAATAACACCGGGATCAAAGCGGTTTCCGGCGGCAAAGCGTCATTATCCGGCGACATCAATATTACCGGCGGCGCAGAGCTGTCAACCGGACTGCGTAACTACGGTGTCTGGTCTGAAGGCACGGGCTCGCAGGTCGATATTTCCGGTCAGATCAATCTGGACGGAGACGGGGCGATAGGCGTTCACGCCCGCTATGGCGGCAATGTCACCATCTCCGGTACCGGTGAAGTGAACTTTACTGACGGCAGCAACCAGATTGGCTACTACGTCTACGGGCAGACGGCTTCCATCACCAACAACGGCACCGGCGCGCAGAATGTCAGCACCGAAGACTCCGTGCTGTTCCGCGTCGATGACGGGGCTGACTTTACCGGCGGCGCCGGTGCGGCGTCCGTCCTCACAGCGTCTGGTCAGGGGTCAACCGCCGTGGTCGCCAACGGTAAAGACGCTACCAGCGGCAATGTCTCCGCCTTTAACTCCGGTGGTATGACCCTTAATCTCTCCGGCCAGGACGCCACCGGCGTGGTTATCCAGGGCGGTGCGCAGGGTAAAATCTCGTCTAACGCCACCATCAACATGACCGCCACCGGCGCAGTCGCGGGGATTGCCGACGGTCAGGGCTATGACATCAACGGTAATGCACTGGGCAGCCCGATTGCGGGCGTGCTGTCGAACGCAGCACTGGCCGCGGGCGCGGCAGGTTTTGGGTCCGGCACCCTGCTGGTCACTGAGGCGGCGCTGAATTCCGCGCTGGATGCCGTCACTGGCTTCATTGCCCGCAACGGGGCGGAAGTCAGCAACGCCGGGAACATCGTCTTTACCGGAAGCAACACCACCGGCCTGCTGGTTGAAGCAGGTGCCCGCGGCAATAACACCGGCAGTATCACCGTCGGTGCTGGCGGTACCGGGATTGTGGCACAGGATGCAACCGGTACTCACACCACGGTGGTCAACACCTCGGGTAACCTGGTGCTGAACGGTGGCAATACCGCCAACCGCACCACCGGGATCGTTGCCAGCGGTGCCAGTACCACGGTCAACATGACCGCCGGAACGGTGACCCTGAACGGCAACGGTGCCACCGGCGTGCGCGCCTCTGACGGCGCGACCGTGAACCTCTCCGGTACTGCGACGCCTGCGTTTTCTTCCTCCGCGACGGACCAGATCCTGTTTGCCATCTCCGGCGCGGGCTCCACCATCAACACCAGTGTCCCGACCGGGACGGTGCTGGACGCCTCCGGTGAGCGTTCCACTCTGTTCCGTCTGGAAGATGGGGCGGCGATGGACGGCGACATTCAGGTGGCGGCCAGCGGGAAGGATGCAACTGCGCTGTACGCCACCGGTGAAAATACGACGGCGGTTATCGGCAGCGGCAGTCAATTGGATATCAGTGGTAACGGCGCCACCGGGGTGATCTCTTCGGGGAGTGCGACCGCCACCATCGAGAGCGGTGCGACGCTGGCGCTGACCGGTAGCGGTGCCACCGCCGGGCTGGTTGACGGTAACACCTATGCGTCTGACGGCGCGCTCTTGCAGCAAAATACCGGCGCGGAACTGATTAACGCCGCAACCATCAGCTCCACGGTTTCCGGTGCCACCGCCTTTACGGCGCAAAACAGCGGGACACTGACCAACAGCGGTAATGTCCTGCTGACCGGCACGAATTCCACCGCCATTAAGGTAATGGGCGGGAAAGTTAACAACACCGGCAGCATCGAAGCGAACGGGACTGCCCTGTATATCGGGGCCGGTGACCAGGGACAGGCCTCTACCGTCACCAACAGCGGCACGGTGCTGGCGACCAACGGGAATGCCGCCATCGAACTGGCGGCCGGCAGCCTGAACCTCGTCGGCAGCGGCGTGGGCACCGTTGAAGCCCGCGGCACGGCAGACGGTGTGCTGGTCAGCAGCGGCGCCAGCGGACTCGACGTGACGAATGCCCATATCATTGTCAGCGCGGCGGGCGCGTCCGGTAACGGCATCGAGAACGCCGGTAATCTGACCGACCTGCAACTGACGGGCACCACCATTGATGTGGCGAATGGTGCCGGGGTCCGTACCTCGGTGACCATCGACGACACCAACAGCGGCACTATTAATGTGGGCGGCGCGGGTACCGGGATTGCCTTTGCAAACGCCGATGGCAGTGCGACCAGCGGCAACCTGGACCTCTCCGGCTCGTCCGGCCTGACCATTAATGTCAGCGGTACCGGTGGTACGGGGATTTATGCGAACACCGCCGGCACCACTGACACCGCAGTGAGCGTGAACGTCAGCAACGCCGCTGGCGGCGCGGCGCTGAAACTCGGTAACGGCGTCACCTCCGCCACTAACCGCGGTACGCTGACCTCAGCCAGCACCACGACGGCGACGGTGGAGACGGCGAATGCCACCGCCTTTACCAACACGGCCACCGGGGTTATCACCGCGTCAGCGTCCGGTAACCCGGCGCTGGCGATGAACGCGGCGAATGCCACAGTGACTAACGCCGGGACCATCAACGGCGATGTGGTGATGAACGGTGCCAGCGGTACGGTGAACAACAGCGGTACGGTCAGTAACAATATCACCACCACCAGTGGCAATAACGCGGTCACGGTGGACAGCGGAACCGTTGGCGGCAACATCGCCCTGAACGGCAATGGCACGAATACCGTCCTGCTGAAAAATGCCGCTGACGTACGCACCGTCAGTGGTTCGGCGGGTAGCGATACGGTCACCGTTCTGGGTAACGGCAACACTTTTACTGCCCTGAACGGCGGCAGCGGTACGGCCACGGCGGTGTTTGACGGCGTGACGGCGGGCTTCCATATGGACGGCACCGGCGCGCAAATCAACAACTATAACCAGGTGAATCTGCGTAATGGCTCGTTGTTCAGTCTGGATAACAACTATGCCCTCGGCGGTAAACCGGCCGGCGGTGCCGGGTTCAATATTGATGCCGCCTCGGTTCTGGCGGTGAACAGCACGGTCGACCGGACGCTGACCAATGCCCTGACCGGCACCGGTACCGTGGCGGTAGAGAACGCCGGACAGGCGTTTAACTTCGCCACCACCACCGGCAGCGCGTTTGCCGGGACCGTGGACCTGAGCAATGCGACCCTGGCGCTGGGAGGGGTGAACACCACCGCCCTGACGAATGCCACCCTGAAGGCCGATACCGGCAGCGTCACCACCGTGGCGGACGGGGAACAGGTTATCGGCGGTCTGACTTTCGCCAGCGGTACAGTGGCGTTTAACGCCAGCGCGCCAGCACAGAAAGTGGCGACCAGTCATATGACGGTCAACAGACTGGATGCATCCGGTAACGGTACGGTACAAATTAACGTTCCGGCACCGTATGTCCCGGGCCATGAAACCAGCACCACCGCCTCACTGATGACTCAGGACGACGCCAACATTGGCCTGGAGCTGGTTGGCGCCGCACTGGTTAACGGTGCTGGCGGTAACCTGGTACTGCAGGACCAGAGCGGCAATGTCATCACGGACGACACGCAGGTGGATATCGCTCAGGGTGGCAGCACGGTGGCGAAAGGCACTTACGATTACCGCCTGACCACCGCAGGGACGTCCGGCAGCCAGGACGGTCTGTATGTCAACTACGGCCTGACAGAACTGGAGCTGCTGGCAAACCAGACCCTGACGCTCGACGGCACACCGGGTGCCACCGGTGCGGCAGCGGACCAGTCCGCCCGCATCACCGGCAGCGGCAGCCTGGCGGTCAGTACCACAGGCAGTGACGTACTGTCCCTGTCCAATAGCAGCAACGATTACACCGGTGATACCACGGTCCTGAGCGGGACTCTGCGTACTGACGTCGACGGCGCGCTGGGGGATACCGCCAGACTGGCGATTAACAGCGGAGCGAAAGCTGACCTCAACGGCACACAGCAGACTGCTGGCATCCTGGCTGGTGAGGGCGGCTCACAGCTTGACTTCAACGCTGGTACTCTGACGCTGACGGGGGGCGGGGACAGTAACGGCATCCTGAACGGCGGTGGGAAACTGAACGTTGAAGGCGGCGTGCTGACCATTGACGGTGCCAACAGCAGTCTGAGTGTGGTCACTAACATCAGCAGCGGTGCGGAAGTGGTCCTCAGTGATGCTCAGGGCGCAGGTAGCGGTGATATCACTGACGAAGGCACCCTGACGCTGAACAATGTCACCGGGATGCTGGCAAACAACATCAGCGGTACCGGTAATGTGGACGCCACAAACACCACGGACGCCGCCCTCTCCGGTGACAACAGCAGCTTCAGTGGTCTGTTTAATATCGACAGCGGCAGCAACCTGACCGTCAGTGAACAGAACCATCTCGGTACGGCGACAGTGAACGATAACGGTCTGCTGACCGTCGACACCGCCAGTGACTGGACGCTGGTGAACAGCATCAGCGGTAGCGGCGGCCTGGACAAACAGGGCGCAGGTACCCTGACCCTGACTGCGGACTCTGCTGCGTATACCGGTACTACCGACATCACCGCCGGCGAACTGACGCTCGGCAGTGACGCTGACTCTGCGTTGGAAATGGCGAGCCAACAGGTGAATGTACACAACGGCACCACCTTCACCGGTTACGGCAGCACTGCCGGGAATGTGGATGTCATGCAGGGCGGGACGATGCAGATGACGGACTTCCTGGTCGGCGGCAACCTGAACAACCGCGGTTCCGTTCTGCTGACCCGTGCGGACGGTCAGCCGGGTAACACCCTGACCGTCAACGGCAACTACATCGGCAGCAACGGCCTGCTGGCGTTCAACACCGAACTGGGTGGCGACAGCTCTCCGACCGACAAACTGACGGTGAACGGCAACACGGCGGGTAACACCCGGGTCAGTGTCACCAACACCGGCGGTACCGGGGCGCAGACGGTGAACGGTATTGAGGTGATTCAGGTGAACGGCAGCTCTGCCGGCAACTTCGCCCTGACCACCGGCACCGTGGAAGCCGGGGCTTATGTCTATGCGCTGGCGAAAGGCACCGGCAGCGCGGCGAAAAACTGGTATCTGACCAGTAAATGGAAAAACAGCATCACCCCGACAGACCCGGTCTCCCCGGCCACGCCGGATAAGCCAGGGACCTCACCGGTGGTTGACCCGACAGCACCGGATGCGCTGCGTCCGGAAGCGGGCAGCTATATCGGCAATATTGCGGCCGCCAACACGCTGTTCAACACCCGTCTGCACGACCGTCTCGGTGAACCACAGTACACCGATGCGCTGAAAGGCGAGGGACTGGCCGCCAGCATGTGGATGCGTCATGTCGGCGGACACGAACGGTCTTCTGCCGGTGACGGTCAGTTGAAAACACAGAGCAACCGCTACGTGCTGCAACTGGGTGGCGACATCGCGCAGTGGAGTACCGACGGCGCCGACCGCTGGCATCTGGGCGTGATGGGCGGCTATGCGAATGCGCACAGCAACACCCGCAGCGACCGCGCCGGTTACGGTTCAGACGGACGCATCAGCGGCTACAGTGCCGGGCTGTACGGCACCTGGTACCAGAACGAGGCGGACAAAACCGGGGCATATGTTGACAGCTGGATGCTGTACAACTGGTTCGACAGCAGCGTGGAAGCGGACAACCGCGACAGCGACAGCTACAACTCGAAAGGGCTGACCGCCTCGCTGGAAGCGGGTTACACCCTGAAAGCCGGGGAGTTTGCCGGCAGCCAGGGCACGCTGAACACCTGGTATGTACAGCCACAGGCGCAGGTCACCTGGATGGGCGTGAAGGACAGCGCACACACCCGCAACGACGGCACCCGAATCGAAACGCAGGGTGACGGCAACATTCAGACGCGTCTGGGCGTGAGAACGTACCTGAACAGTCACCACAAAATGGATGACGGTAAACAGCGTGAGTTCCAGCCGTTCGTGGAAGTGAACTGGATCCACAACACCGAAACCTTTGGCGTGAAGATGGACGGCACGAAAGTCAGTCGTGACGGCGCACGCAACCTGGGCGAAATCCGCACCGGGGTGGAAGGCAAAGTGAATGACCGTCTGAGCGTCTGGGGCAACGTGGGCGTACAGATGGGGGATAAAGGCTACAGTGACACCCAGGGCATGCTGGGAGTGAAATACAGCTGGTAACTGACAGCCAGGGAAATGTAGCTGAAGTAAAACAGGAGTCGGGAAACCGGCTCCTGTTTTTACTTATTCTTGCCCAATGACAACGTCTGTCGCAAGTCGCTTGCGGCATGATGGCGTTTAATGTTGAACATCAGAAAAACCACTATAAGAATGACAATGTAGATATCCGTTTCGTCGTTCCTGAGTGTTGATTCGAGCTGTCGCTGACCCGGATCGAACCAGAAGCGTTCCATACCAGTATCCGGATCGTCCGTGAAGGTGGCAACGCGATGCGACTGAAATACAGCTTAGAAAGGAGAAGGACATGTTACAGGCTAAAGCGTTTCTGTTTGATATGGATGGCACCCTGGTAGACTCAACGGAGGTGGTTGAAAATGAATGGCGTAGGTTCAGTGCCCGCTTTGATCTGGATGCAGAAGAGGTTATCGCCTTTGCTCATGGGCGACAAACGATTGATACGGTTATTCATTTTTTAGGCGCTGGCGAAGAGGCCGTGCCGGCAGCAGAGGAGCTGGATGCACGTGAACTGGTGATCCTTGACGGGATTGTCGCCATGGCCGGGGCGGCCGATTTGTTGAAGCGCCTGCCGCAGGAACGCTGGGCACTCGTTACCTCCGCAAGCAGAGAGTTGGCTATTAACAGGATGCGGGCAGCCGGATTACCGCTTCCGGCCGTGATGGTCTGCGCAGAGGATGTCGCAGAAGGAAAACCCTCGCCTGAAGGCTATCTGAAAGCAGCATCGATTCTTGGTTATCACGCCCGTCACTGTCTTGTTTTTGAGGATGCGGAGGCCGGAATACGGGCCGGGAATGCAAGCGGTGCGCGCGTGATTGCCGTCGTCCCCGATGCTAACGGTGCTCAGGACGCGTTTGCCTGCGCAACCTTGACCATGCTAAACATCGTCCCCGACAATAATGGCTTCAGGATAACTTTACGCACGGCTGAGGAGTAAGCGTCATTCCAGCCCCGTCTGGCAGAATCTGAAACTCCTGAAAAGGATAGTGGTCACTATCCATGAAATCATTAACTGCAGTGGGTAAAAAAGCCTATATATCCCGTTGCGTTCAAAATCAAAAGGGGTGAACTCTCACACCGTTCAGCGATGTCCGTCGCGCAGCTCGCGCGTGAGGACAGGCAATGTCTACTGTTATTCTAAACCCCTAAACGATTATTGATTTACGTTTAATTGGGCTGACGTCGTGTAGTTCGCGCATAGGTTTCATCTCCGGATTGGGAATCAAACTGAAGGGAAACAGGCCTCATCGAATGTGAGGCTGTGTGATTCAATGGTTACTCCTTACGCTAATTTCTTATACAGTAGCGGAATGTCAGTAGTAGCCGCACATATCTCGCTTACTGCATGTATCGAATACGTCCCGTCATCCAGTGTTTCGGAACTCTGCGAAGTATTTTAATTCAGCCTTAATCCTTGCCTTTCTGGCTTCCTGTGGAGTTTTATGCAGGCAAGGATACTTGACCCGTGAATTGACAGTTATTTGTACATACCACTTTTGGTTTTTGTATTATAATGAACTCAGCGTATACACATCACTGATCTTTTCCCACAGTATCGACAACCCTTAATGCGACAAAACCACCTTGCTCGTTCACAGGGAATGCAGTTCTGACCTGATAACTTGATCTTTATCAATATATTGTAATCTAGCTATTGAGAAATATCTAATTAAAAAGCTTACAAACAACATTAAATGCTATGCATTTATAACAGAATGAATCTTACCTTCTTAGAATAATTAAGGAAAAAGAAAAGTTGTAATCAGAGTAAAAATGCAATCGCTTGTTTTATTGGATTTTTTAAAATTGTCTTTGAATGAAATGCAAGAATGCATTAATCGTTTTAATCTGTTGGAATAAAAAATTGATCGTTAGCAACGATCTGTATTATTTCATTGATAGCTAAAAACTATTGGTGTTCTTTACTATGCACTATTTAAACAATTTCCTGCCTGACATTGATAAAAATACTATCTCTTTATCCTTTATTAAAAATAACACATCTGGCAGGAGGGGGACAGGGAAGAATCCTATTATTTTTTATTTTATTACTTTTTTAATTATACGTGTAATAAGTTTTTTTTGCAGAAGTGGAGCCTGGATATGAATACAATTAAATGGAAAAAAATCTGTTCATTAGCATTTGGGTGCACTTTTTTAGTCGCTCCCTGTGCCGAATCAGAAGAACTGACAAGTGGGATATACACAACAGGCATGGCTTCCATTGACGATGGTGGTACATATACTGTCAGTCAGGGGGACGTCATCCGGGATGCCAGTGGATATACCGGACATTCTAGTGGTCAACGCCCTCTGGCCAATACCGTTAACGGCTCGATTGATTTCATTATTGACCCGGGAAGAACGTTGACGTTCAGAGGCTTTAACAACCGTCCGGCATCAGGTGAAAGTGCCACGCTGTATGCCTATGAGCGGGGCGGACCTTACGGCGGTATAATGAGCTTTACCGGGGGGAACGTTGTCGTCAGTAACGAGTCGAATACCGGTAATTCATATATTTACGCCCTGTTTGCCGGTCGGGGAGGGAAATTTGATTTCAAAAGCGATGGTGATAATAAAATCAATCTTTCAATTCTGATGCCAATGGTCGGCCCCGTGAGAGCTGACCGCCATGGGATCGGTTTGTACCAGGGACAGTTCGCCTTTGATGGTGGACATTTCAGGATCGAAATTGGCGGTGAACCCGAGGACGGTGGTTTCTCTCACCGGGAAGGGCTGGTAGTTGCTGCAGGCAGTTCTGTTGACATTAAAGCAGATCTTATCGAGGTTGACGTCAGTGAAGTAGGGATGTCTTTAGCATCACGCATGGGTACCACTAATTACCCTATAGTCAGCGGTGCGATGAATCGTGTTAACTTCGAGGCAGACTATATATCGATTAAAGCAGGTCAAATAGGCCTTTGGGGAGGGGGAGATATTGACGCTTATGGTGTCAGCAGTCAGATTGAGTTTACCGGTCAGACTAAAATAGAAGCGCTCTCCAGAGGTGATGTGGATAACTACTATGGCGAAGTTGTGGGTGGTAAAGCAATTGAATTGAGTTCAACCAATATTACTTTTAACGGGATCACTGAAGTAGTTGGTGAGAACCTGACCTTTTTGGGAACCAGACCCGGCTATGATCATGAATTTCTCGGCTGGCTCGATGGGTACTGGTTACGAACAATAACAATTATGGACCACTCCAGGCTGACGGCTAATGATGACTTTATAGTAACCAGCAATGGTGGTTATTATAATACCGGCTTCTACCTCTGGGAAAGTGAAGCGTATTTCAATGGTAAAGTCCGTATCAATATGCTGAATGGCGGAGATACCACGCGCGGAGTCTATTCTATAGGCACGACCGAAGACACTACCCCCACCCGGGCTGAATTTAGAGATGATGTTATTATCTCCCTTGCCGGTTCTGACGCCCGATACGTTTCCGGTATGGAAGCCGCAGGTGGTGGCGTTATCGAAGTACAAAAGGGATTACAAATTACTGACAACGACAATGCCACCTGGTCACTTTTCTCCCGGGAAGAAAACAGCCTGATCGATGTGAATACTTCTGGTACGGGTACTATTCAGCTCAAAGGTGATATTGGCGCGATTAATGATGCTACGCTCAACATGGTTCTTAATAATGAAGACTCCTGGGTGACAGCGGCCAGCTATACAGAAACCAATTTTGGCACCACGCCTGGGACCGTCAATCTGGCGCTGACAAACGGTTCTGTCTGGAATATGACCGACAGTTCTCATGTTACGAACCTGACGATGGACAACAGTACCGTGAACTTTCTGCCGCCGGGTAACGCCGGTAACTTCAAAACGCTGACGGTTGAAGGCAATTTCAATGGCGGCGGTACGTTGAATATGAGCACGAAGCTGGGCGGCGATAATTCCCCTACCGATAAATTAGTCGTGGAAGGCGATACTTCCGGAGAAACCCTTGTTGCGGTAACAAACGCTGGTGGCGCGGGGGCGACGGCGGCAGGTGGCATCGAACTCGTTGAAGTCCTTGGCAATTCAGCAGGAACCTTCGAGAAAGTGGATCGAATCGTTGCGGGGATCTATGAATATGACCTCGTCAAAAGAGGGAAAAACTGGTATCTGACGAACAACATCGTGGTCGAGCCAGAACCGGGTCCAGAGCCCGTTCCGGCAGACACGCCTCCAGTAGAACCAACGGCCCCGGGTGGTGGACAGCAGTACCGTCCTGAGCCGGGTATCTATCTGGCTAACGCACTGGTCGCGAATACGCTGTTTACCACCACAATGCACGATCGGCTGGGTAAAGCGCAGTACACAGACATGTTAACCGGGCAGCAAAAATCAACCAGTCTATGGATGCGCCATACGGGAGGTCATACCCGTTTCAAAGATACCTCTGGTCAGTTGAGCACTCAGAGTAACCGTTACATTGTGCAACTGGGAGGGGATGTTGCACAGTGGAGCACCAACGGTGTTAACCGTTGGCACCTTGGCCTGATGGCCGGTTATGCCACCAGCAGTAGCCATACCCACTCTAACCTGACGGGATACTCCTCTCGTGGGAAAATTCACGGCTACAGCGCGGGTATCTACGGTACCTGGCATGCCAACGATATTGATAAAACGGGAGCCTGGGTTGACAGCTGGTTACTGTACAACTGGTTTGATAACGACGTTTCCGGTGACTATCTGGAAACCGAGAAATACAAATCGGATGGTATTACGGCTTCTCTGGAAACGGGGTATAACTTCCGTGTTGCGGGAAGCAGTGACGCCCGCACCAGCTACTGGTTACAGCCGAAGGTGCAGGCAATCTGGATGAACGTGCGCGCTGACGACCACACAGAGAAAAACGGTACTCGCGTGGTTGATAATTCAGAGGGCAATCTGCAAACCCGTGTTGGTGTGAAAGCCTACCTGCAGAGCTATAACAAAATGGATGAAGGAAAGGACAGAAGTTTCCTGCCGTTTGTTGAGGCTAACTGGATCCACAATACCAATCAATTCCGCCTGAAAATGGACGGTGTCAGCAATGAGATTAGCGGCACGCGCAACTACGGTGAACTGAAAGTGGGTGTGGAAAGCCAGATCAACCGGAATTTGCACCTGTGGGGGAACATCTCACAACAGATAGGCAATAACGGTTATAGCGATACCCAGGGAATACTGGGCGTGAAATACAATTTCTGATCCCTTGCCCACCCGCATGACTGTGGGTGGGCTTTTTCAGGTACAGCCGCATTAAGGGCTCGTCGGGTACCCGGTGTCTGGTATTTCTTTGTGGTAAATGTCCCGAGGGGCGTCGGTGGTGAACGGATGAAACGTACATCAGAGAGGGGGGATGGAAATACCGTTACCGGGCGGTTGATACTGTGCAGAATGCACTCGATTTTCTACTGATCTTCAGACGCGATACCACCGTTGTGTTTCTTTCGCCAGACTATTTTTCAGCATGGCAAGCTGAGGATAGTGACCAATCTCGTTTTCGTAGTTGCAGCCGTGTCTGTTCTCATGAATATAAACGCGGAGGGGACGGGGAATGTCAGTGCGGCAGTCGGGGGCGGTATCGTCAGTATGTGTTCCAGGTCAGCCTTCGTTAAGCCCAAGCCCCCATCGTTCATATTTCACCAGTCCTGAGTAAAATCCTTACACCGTTGTCGGACTTACTGAGCGATTCCCCCGCAAGCTGAGAAACGGGGTTGCGCTATCAAACCTGCGGGCAGCACACGTAGCCCGCAGGGCAGAGCAGCATTGATTTCAGACGTATCAGTTGTACGTGACCCAGACGTTGACCTTTCCGGAAACCGGTCCGGTATGATTATTCGCGCCGACCCGGATGGCGCCGTTCTGGATATAATTCGCCGTGAACATGGCCTGACTGGTTGATGTGTAAAGCGGCACTGCCTCTGCGTCAGTGCGCACTGCGCCATGGCTTCCCGTACTGGTCAGGGTTGTTCCGTCAATGTTGACCCGGTTGCCGTTGTATTTCATCTGAACTTCAAGCCCGTCAACCTTATTTCCCCCACTGTCGTACAGGGTGACGTTTTTCTCTGCCAGCGTGGAAGGCGCGCTGCCGGTATCTTCAAATCGGAACTGGACATCCGCCACCTGACCTGAACACTCCAGATCCAATCCGACAGGCACGGCCGGGCCGGTCGCCGGATTCCCCATATGGCTCATCGTGTCAGCCGCCCAGGTGCCCATGCTGATAGTGTAATCGGTGGTGCGCAGTCTGCACGATGGCGACACCACGGTAATGGCATTGCCGGTCAGTAAGTCGGTTGGCTGCGTTCCGTTCAATATTTCTGCTGCGTTAGTCATTACCACTCTAGGGTCGCCAGCCAGACCGAGGCTGCCATACTGGACGGTGTCTGCGGTCTTTACCAGCTCCGCTTTAACAGAAAATCCCGCTTCAGCATTCGGTATTGAGTACCGGACAGGATATGAGATTCCACTTCTGTAGGGCTTTATACCTACATATGCTTCAGGATACCCGCCTCCTCCCCACGTATAGACGACGTCCCGAGCCGCCCCTACAGATTGGTACTGCCCGTTAGCCCAGATCAGCGCCACATACTGGTAGTAATCAGTACCATCATGTTCTGTATCCGTATCCACTTTGACGGACAGACGCAGCCCGATCCCCGCCAGCGTGGTGGCATATACCGGATTGGTATTGCTGCTTACTGGACTAACTGTTATGCCTCTGATTCTGACATTCATTCCAATGGGACCATAAGATGCAGTCCCGTTCGCCACCCAGTTGTTAGTATTGTTATCAATACCACTGCCTGTACACTGAACCCTGAATCCCGGCAAAAAACTGTTAAAGTCCCACGAATACAGGACCGTTCCGACCGGGACGGCACTGTCCACCACCAGTGTCCTCGGTACCTGCAGTGGCCGGTTATCCGGCACAATATAGGCGCAGGTGCCCGCCGACTGCCCGTCATTCTCACCATTGCCCCAGGTATAGTTTAACGACCCTGTCTGTGCCTGAGCCGGGGCCAGCGTTATGGCCAGTCCCGCCACCAGAGCGGCCGTCACTTCCCATAATCTGCTCACGGACGAACCTCCTGGCGGTGCTCCTCTCCGGCGCCGCCCCAGTCGTTCATCGCGCTCCATGTTACGGTCAGGGATGTCCCCGTTTGTGACGGCAGGCTGTAACGCTGGCTTCCCCGTGGCGGAACCATGGTGTTCTTCTCTGCCGGCGTCACTTTTTTGCAGGTTTCACACCCCGCCGTCAGACGCCCGAAACTGATGTAATACGGCGTTGGGTTTGTCGCGACCAGCCATGTCTGACTGCCTTCCTTTTGCAGACTCCAGCGTAACTCGCCCGCCGATGCTCTTGCCCCCGCTGACGTCAGACCCGCCGGGCGCACAAACACCTTTATCCGGCTTCTGAAGGCCACCACCAGACGGTTGGCCACATCCTTTGCCTTCGGCGGGATTTCCTGCAGCGACAGCCAGTACACCGATTCCCGGTCCTGCGGGATTTCCCCTCTCATTACCACCAGACGGAGTTTGCCCTCGCTCTTCCCCTCCATCTTCATCACCGGCGGGGTCAGCACCAGCGGCAGACCGTCATCCCGACCCTGTAAATCCTCCAGCCATGACTGCAGCATGTAGGTGGAATCACTGTCATTGATAACCCCTATCGCCGTCTCTTTGTCTTCCGCATACGCGACCACTCTCGTCAGTTGCGGGCGAAGGGCCGCCTCCGCGGCGGAAAAAAGCAGTCCGGACATTAACAGTCCTGCACCTATCTGTCTGAAATTCATTGTTCTGTCCTGATCTGTTGTTTTTCGACTGCCGTTACCGGCAGTTCACGATAATTTTCTGGTACCAGTTATCCGGTTTCCGCTGTTCCTGCGTGGCTGCTGGCAGAGTAAACCGGCACTGTTCTTCCGGACGGTCACCCCAGACCACCCGCAGGTGTTCCTCATTGCGCGCATCCAGGCCACTCAGATAGGTCAGCCCCCGGTTGCCGACAATCCCGGCCTCTTCGCGGGAATTCCCGTCACTTTCGACATACACCAGCGCCCCGAGCGGAATTTTTCTGGCACTGTGCAGTTCCGCCATGGCCCGGCGACCAACCCGTGAAGCGAATTTCAGTAACACCGCCGCCCCTTCACTCGGCACGACTCTGCGCCCGCTCTCTTTGAGCTCCACATCATCCGCGCCGGAGGCATCCAGGCTGATGTCGTTGTAACGGTACGGTGTCAGCCAGGTCACCATGGCATGACCAAACATATCGGTTCTGGCATTTCCCGATCCGGAAACCCCAATCCCCTGTGCTCCCGTGGTGTCTACTATCGCCACCGTGTCACCCAGCATCGGCGACAGCACCACGCCGCCGCTATACAGCGTCACACCACCGCTCATCCCGGCCGATATCTGGTTGTAGTTGTTGCTGTGGCTCAGACCACCGCTGATATTCGCCATATTGCCGTTGTAGCCCAGGGTGCCGGACTGGCTGTATTTCCCCTGCATATCCCGGAGCACGTTTGCCGAATATGTCATCGTGTTATCCAGCGCACTGCCGGAGTAACCCAGCGACTGGCTGAACTCATTGTCCTTGTTACGCACAAGTCCATAGTTGAGTGAACCGTAGTTTCGGCTGCTGTCGTTTCCAGAACTGAGAGGGATGCTCACGGATAAACTGAGCTGTCGGTCTGAAAAGTCATCATCCCGGGTGTCCGTCAGCGAGAGCGAAACCGTGCTGCGGCCAATGTTTGTCCCGACGCCCCCGGTGACTGACGTGCTTTTATGATGGGTGCCGTAGTAGCTGTCCTGACTGACGGTCAGGTACAGACTGCCCAGGTCGGACACGGTCTGGTTAACCGTCATCTCCAGCCGGTTACGCTTGCGTCGCTCATAGCGGGCGCGTTCTTCTTCATCAAACGCGCGATCTTGCCAGCTGTCCCGCATCAGGTACTCCTGAAATTCGAGGAAATCCTCAGAGCGATACTGGTAACCGAGGATCTGTAGCGAAGTGTCTGATGCTTCAAAATGGCGGGCATACTGCACCCGCACCGCTGAGCCGTCGCGGGTGTTATCGGTGTCGAGTGGGTTGCGATAGCGGGCGTGAGCGACCTCAGCCGAGAAGGCGCCGATGTTTCCGGCATTCCAGGACACCCCGGCGGAGAGGGTCTGGTAATGATCAGATGCCAGCAGTGCGCTGCCGAGCGTGAAGTTTTCAAAACCGCGATCCAGCCCACCGGATATCACCACCGGTTCTCTCACGTCACGCCCCTGGCTGCGATACTTCCCGGCGGCCACGCTGTAACGTACCGCGCCCGGGCGGATCATGTCCGGCAGCGCCGTATAGGGTATACGGAATACCTGCCGCTGCCCGTCAGACTCTTCCACCGTGGCTTCAAGATCTGCACCGACCTGAGCGCTGTACAGGTCATCAATGGCAAACGGCCCCGGTGTCAGGGTGGTGCTGTAAATCACTCTGCCCCGCTGACGCACGGTCAGACGGGCGTTTGTCCGGGCCACCCCGCGGACAACTGGTGAAAAACGAAACTGATTGTCCAGTGACATCTTCTCGCTGGTCGCCAGAGAGACCCCGCTCAGCGGAACGGTTCCGGTCATATAGCCCGATGTCCGGGTGTAGATTTCCCCCACCTGCAACTGGCTACGCAGGGCGGCAATGTCCCGTGCCAGATAGCTGCGATCGTGATCCGACTCCCAGCCACGTTGGTCACCTTTGTAGAATGAATCGATACTGTACAGACGCCATGCGCCCAGCGACCCCACGCTGTTAAGGTTCAGATAGGCATTGCGGGAGATATCTCTGCCGGACTCTCCCTGCCCACCGCTGGTGTGGTCTGTTTTGATCCGTGAAGAGTAATAATAGCCATTGTAACTGGTGCGCAGGCTGGGCACGCCATGATCCCATTCCAGAGGGGAAATCATGGTGAAACGCTTTTTGTCCACCGCCTCCTGGGGGACGGTGATATATAATTTTTGTTCACTGTCTTTATAATGCAGTGCTGAGGCGGGGATATTTTTGTTCAGGTTATAGCACTGCCCGGCAGTCTCTGTCGCAACGTTCTCGTACAACTCCGTTTTAATCCCGAGGGTCTTCAGCATGGAGGTATTCAGGCATGGAAACGTTTCATTTTTGCCGTTACTGATAAATTCCACATCCATCTTTCCGGCCAGTTGATCGTTCACCATGATATCGGTGATTTTTAAACCGGGCGTCACGGCGTCTTTATAGATAAAGACATCCGCTGATGCACCGTTTTTGTCCCGATGCAGGTAGGACTCTTCAAAATGAGACTCAGCAAATGACTTACCGTGCATCAGTCCGCAAATAATAATGCCTGCGACGATACTTTTAATGCCGGTCTTTGTTCCGGGAATTAAGCAAACCTGCAGCGGCATTGATACAAACATGGCACTATCCCTGTACACCCGAAAATATCTGCCAGTAAGTGGCTCTGGTTTTATAACCACTCACTGGTATGAAAATCATTGTACTGCCCTGGTGAGAACCCAGGGCAGACAACGCGCAGCCTGAAACGGCAACCCCCGTCAGAAATACGAAATGATGTAATTGGCTGTTCCTGTTACGTCTCCAGCGGTGACGGTAGTGGTCAGCGACCGATAGGCCGCCTGGTAGTTCAGCGTTACCGGGCCGGATACCACCGGAAGAGGTTCACCTTCATCAGTGGACGGACCGCTGTTGAGGTCAATCTCAGTTCCGTCGGTTTTCAGGATAGCGATAGCGACGTTCTGCGCGCCACCCGGAGCGGTGTTACCCATGACATGGCTGTCGCCCGCTGCTGGTGTAGCAGTAGTGAAGATGGCGCGGACGCTATCCAGCCCCGCAGTGGCCTCGCAATCCTCGAGAGAAATAGAAAAAGGAGTATGACCGGCATACGTACCCACGGCTTCATTAAGCGTTGTACTCGTCACGTTAGGCAGAGTGACCGTTGCCGGGAGCCCCATGGCGCCACCCGTCGGGCCAGCCCCCACAAGGGTGGTGCAGGCGCTTGCTGTCACTTTTCCGATGAAGTTAATCGTGCCATCAGCAGCACTGGCATTTGCGCTGACCAGCGTCGCGAATATCGCTGCAGCCAGTAATTTTTTATTGATTTTGGTCGTCATATCCATATCAAACTCCTTGTATTACACACATGTTTGTTTAATCCCTTATTAGTCCGGCATTAAACACGAAACATGAACATATAGTGAGAGGCGTTATACCTCTGTCCGATAAAAAATCACCACCCGAAAATCGCAGATATAACGTAAATTATCTTATAAACATCTTCAGGTAATTTCGAATGCATATATTCGGGGATTTATTAAACACAATGCCATAACTTCAGAGAAGAATTAAGATTGTATCAATGCAATAATGGCTTGGTATCAAATCACAAGCGTTCTCACTCACGGGTAAACATTCTTTTGCAAGCAGATGGAATACCGGGCATCTTTGAAAGACTGATGGCAGATATAATCCTCTGATGCAACAAGTCCGAGGTGCATGTTAGTACAGTTCCGGGGTTTCTTGTTCCCTGAAAATAACCACCGTCAATGTTACTCATCCTTTATTGATATATTTTTATTTTACCGTACTTGTGGGCAAAGAATGTCACAAGCGAAACTGCAAAGACAAGTGTCGCATTTCATTATAGGACAATAACTTTTGTCGATGGGTTATTCTGATGCCTTCCCGTCACCAATGCTCCTGACAACAATCATAATTAGAATATATTCAAGGTGATTTTTCTACCAATGAATTGGGGTGATTTGATCTGAGATTAAGTCGTTTTTTCGAATGACGCATTTTGTACCTTAAGCTATAGGCAAGATAGACTGGCGCAGGGTGAGGTAAGGTGTGGCTGGGTTTGAGATAGACATGCTACTTGAACGTACATATTCAGGGATTGTTAAAGCAAAAACTGTGGGGAAGCGGTTTGGTCGTCCTTCTGTACTTAACGAAGAACAGTAACGTGAAGTGATTGATCGTATTCATTTGTAAGCCGGGTTAAATTGATTTAGTGAGCGTTCTTTGCCTGTTTTATGCCTAGAATAACTCACTAGATCTGCTGACCACTGATTCTCTGGAGTGAATACAACTTGCTTCAGTCGGTCCTCATATTGCCCCTTTGTTGGCTGGCCGATGCCCGAAAACAGAAAAGATTCTCCAGATATTTAATTGAGCATAAAAGCTGGTTACTTGCTCAGGGGAGAATATTTGGCGCTCTGGGGCGTCTGAATCAGAAACTGCATTATTTATGGTTTATGAGCCGCGGCGATCATCAAAATATGCCGGATACTTACGCCAGTGTGTGTTGACAAAAGACAGTGCTGCGGCCAACTCAATGAAATTGACCGTACCACGGGTCGTTCAACGTCGGGACGTACGGCCAGTCAGTCTTGCGTGGAAGCGCACTTTGCGCGGCCTTTGCCTCTTCTGGTGCGAGAAAAAGGGCACTCAAGTCGTTGCCACCGTTTATCGCGTAAAGCTGCACGTCGGTGCCCACAAGCTGCTTGTTTACGCAGAGGAAGAAAAAATAGGTAGCTCTTCCCCAACTTTCACTTTCAGTGCCAGGCTCTTCAGCGGAGTAGATGAGATACTCTTGCCCGTCGCATTGAATCTTGTAATCTGGAACGTCGGCATCCAATATCTCTGTGAGATCCGCTGGATGCGCAACGTACCTGGTGAGTTCCGGCAGTAGTTTCTGATAAGCGTCGGCAATACCCTGTTCGGCTAGGTTTTCAGCATCAAGCATGATCATCTTCTCATCGTCGAGTGGTTGAACGGGTATTTCCGCAGTATTCGTCCGTAATTTTAATTGTGAAAATAGCTTCGAAAAAATAGAACCCATCGGAATCCTCTTCTGTAAGTCGGTATTATCTTAAACGAGCCATATGAAAGATGCGGTCACAGCAATGTAGGACGCAAAGCGTTCAGATAGCATGTCGAACCACGTAGCAATACGGCGGAACTGGCAGGATGTAAACAGAATTCTGTTGTAGTTACAGCCCCACAACAGAATTTGTCAACGCGCCCTGGTCGCCTGAAGCCCTCTACACTATCATACTGATGATGCGCCAGTTGATCAGAGCTGGCGCTGATATCGACGTGAAGGGGATGGACGGAGACTTTTCGCCGGATTCGATATATCATTAAATGATTATAAGCGAATATTAAAGAGATTGGCTTGTCGCTCAAATGACAATTTTACTTTCTTTAGCGCACTTAGATAACCCGCCTGGTAGCTTTCATCCTGGAGCGTCTTTAACGTCTCTTTTTTATTGGTAGCATCAATAATTAAATTTTCCAGCACTTCCATGGCTGTAATGTAAAATAATTCATATCTATTTGAATCTTTCATACTGACACCTTTGTGTAATATATTCTCATTCATAGGCGAGTCATGGTTTTTATGACGACCTGCGAAGCCTTATTAAATAATGATATTCCCATAAGGGAAAATGACAACGTTCTTACATAAGAGTATTACCCGTAACATCCATAACCTCAGGGTGGAGATTGAACTCTCTGACAGGTTAATAAAAACACAGCTATGAAAGAAAACGAAAATGGATTCTATTTTCGTGGGATTCGGTTGATCGGGATTTTTATTTTTTTCTCAATCTTAGATTTGTAAGCATACACCGTCTTTACAGTTAAATTGCAAAATGATGCTACTTTTTCAATATCTGCTCCGGAGAATATTAATTTTAAAATGCTATATTCTTTTAGGGAAACAGAAGGTGTTTTTGCATTATCAGTTAATGGAATGCTATTAATAACTGAAGATATCTTTCGGACAATCTCATCCATATTGTCCACCGGGTAAATAATAGTGCCGGAGATACCTAGTGTTAGCATCCTCAGGTACCAGTAGTGGGCAAATGGTGTCATTTTTTTATCACATACTAAAATTAACCTGCAATTTCTGAATGACATAAGCCATTCCTCGATTATGATAGCATGGAAAGTCTGAAGAGAAATATCAACAAAAATAATATCTGTGTCACCCACATTATTCCGTGAACGTAAGGATGCAAGAATACCGGTTAATCCTTTTGCCAGCAAACTGTTATCGGCGGGCCATATATAGAATGGTAAATCCTGGATCATGTTATCATCAGACAGTTGTTTTACTTGTTTGCCACTAACTTCTATCATGGAACCCTCTTAATAAGAAACCAGAATAATGAGTAATATGAAAGACAGTTCTGCACATGTAACTATTACTGAGAGACGTTCTTTCTGGCGGAAAATATAAGGCCAATACCTGAAAGTGTATAGCCTGAACGTTTTAATAAGATCTCATTTCATTTTTCTTGATGAAAATAAAACGCTAATAATCAATGAATTCATAAAGTTAAAGTGATTTATATTTTCTTTTTCATGATAACTCTCCCGAAGAGAATTAAGTGTTCTCACAATAAATATCACCTTGCAGGAGGTAAGCAAACTCATGAATGAAATAGTAGGTAACTGAAGCATGGAGCACCGTAAAAACCATGGTTCATTCTCTGTATTACCCGATTGACACCCACATAATTATGACAGAGTTAACGTCGCTGCGGCATTCCATGCTGCGAAGATGCCTGATTCTGGTCCCACCATTTTGCCATCAGGGATTGTGGCGTCACAATGGCATGGGGATACGCAGAAGATGAGCAAACATTGGTCTGTGTTCCATCACTCAAAAACCTGAAATCAATTTTCCCTGTCATTGAGCATGACCAGGATTGCAGAATATTAACGTTCTCATTAGCACCCACATCCCGGGTGAGATTGTCACTACTGGTGACGGTAAAAGGTTGCTCAGTCGTTGTCGTACGATAAGAAGAAATCGTCCCTGCGTTAAATGTTGTGGATGGAAGAATATTAATCGCCGTAATATTTCCTATATTGATGACTGAGTTATCAATAATGGGTAATGCAGGGGTGAAAGTCACTGTAGGGGCGTAGGTTAGCCTGTTGGTTGTTGTCACTTATATAATCCTTTATTTAATATCAATCCTAGTAAAATATATATACATGAGTCTGTGTCAGGTATATGTATTATCCAGATATCGCGGAACCATTATGGTAGCCATTAAATGATGACAGAAGCCAGTCACCAATGGAATATGAGATTGTTAGCTAATAATCCGACATGTTCCTAAATTTACGGAAAAATTAAATATGTGAAACAGGTAAGTCTGAAATGCCGCAATCCAAAATAATGTTTTGAGCTACTGCTAGCCGGAGTGCTTGTCGCCTATAAATTTCAATATTTTGTGACTCCTGATACCGGAGTGCTGGCAACGTCAAAAAACAGTTTTTTATCGTGATCAATTCGAAGCACGAACGATATTTAAACAGATGGTGTATTTTATATTGACCTCACTACGTTTCAGACAGCTCTACCCTGTTTCATCCAATGCCATGCATTCGGGTATTCTCTCCGGCGTGGGGGAGAGGCATCCTTAGCGGCGATGCTGGTAGTACAGGATAGAATTCCAGTTTGTTCTGTCATCCTGCGAGTGCCGGAAGTCTCAGCTTTTCCACTACCATCCGGTTGGACAAAAACCAACGTCGCACATGTCCGCACGTGCTTCTCCAGGATGTGCTTTATCAACAGTAGTATCAATGACTGGCTGAACGACAGATCTTCAGACGGCCCGGTCATAAGTTCAGAAAGCAGATTCCATCGTCATAGTACGCCAGTAAGGCACCCGACATCGGCAGCTTTTTCAGATAGAAATCCGGGTACTTTGCTGCCTGTCGGGCATGTTTGTCGCTTTTACAAAATATACGTTCCACTGCTCCTCTCTCTGCTCTTTTTTCCAGGCCGAGGATAAAACGCGTCCATTCATCATAATTCCTGCATGGTGAAGGGCGGTGTTGACACGATGTATATTCAACTGACGAGGTTCAGAATGAACACTATTCTGCCACACATCGATACCACCAGGTTAGGTTGCTTCGTCCAAATAAAATATCTTTCAGCTATGCTTAACGTGGAATTCTGTTTATGGGTATGCTTATTTTTCTTTCGATCGATGATTTGTGTGCATAAATGGTTTTTACAGTTGAGTTGCAGAGTGATGCTATTCTCTTAGCATTAGCACCAAGATATAATAACTGTAAGATACTGTATTCCTTTAAAGAGATTTTAGGCGTAATATTGTCAATAATAATAGGTTGACCGCTAATGATTATCGTAATCTTCCGAATTATTTCATTAATGTTATCATGAGGGTAAATGACACCTCCGATGACCCCGAGGGTTCTCATTCTTAAGAACCAGTAATGAGCAAGAGGACTCAGTTTGTTATCACAGATTAGTATTAACTTACAGCCATTAAAGGCTTGGATCCATTCCTCCATGATAATTGCATGGAAATTCTGCACCGAAATATCAATGAATACAATATCAGCAGGATCCTGGTTGTTAAAATGGTCAGGTAGTGATGAAATGATGCTGGTCAACCCTTTACAAAGTAGATTGTTTCCTCCAGGCCAGACATGGTAACAGTTCTTATTACTATTATTAACAATTGAGACCGTTTTCTTATCGAATAAGTGCTTTACTTGCTTTCCACTAATTTCCATTATACGCATTCCTTTTCCAGATAGTGAAGTTGTGTGCGTCTTAAGAATGTTCACAAAATTTATATTTTATATTCTTATAACATACACTTAAGGAAGCTTGTTATTCAGAAAATTCCTCATCAGGTGGGAATAATCTCAATAATGCAGGGTGATGGTTGCGACGAACATAATGTTGTAGTTGATTTTCAATTAAAATAATCATATTGTAATTATAACTTTTTGAATTAAATGTTTCCTGAGACTCAGTGTCGATTTGGACAAGTGTTACAGGCGGCATGCATGATAAAACTTGCCACATCAGTCATTGATAACAACATGACAGTAATAAGTGTGCTTACATCATTATCATATGGTTATATTTTAAATATTTTTCATTTAGTTAATTAGTTTGTTGCAAGGATGGTGTAAATGCTGTTCTTGTGTATATAGTTATACGGCAATACTAACGTAGTTAAGTTTAATGCTTTACTGGAATATTAATAATATTGACGAGTTTAACATTGAGTATCAATAACTTGTTTTTTTTTAACATAACCTATCATTCTTTAAATTTATTAAGCTCTCCTAAAGAGTCGTTCATCCCTTCTGTAAGGGCAGATATACAGGAAAGAACATGACACAGGGTTTACTGATTAATGATGCCTTCGAGTTCTGGCCTGAAGATAATCTGCTGACTTCATGCAATGATAGAAAAGCGATTTTTCATCTGCCAACGCCAGCTTCACGTTGTTTTCTTGCATTACTTAATAATGCTCCAAATGTTGTTCCGCAGTCCATGTTATTTCAAAGTGGTTGGGATGATGGCGGGAAGCACGTCCCGCAGAATACATTATATCAAAACATATCAATCCTGAGAAAAGGGATAAAAGCAGTTACCGGGAGTGATGCCGTTGTTGTAAAAACCGTCCCTAAGATAGGTTTTAAAATTGACGGAAAAACTACTTTGAAGGAGATTACCACGCCAGATAATATCTGTGAAGAACTGCCGAGAAATTTTGAAGGACAACATTCAAACAAAATTTCTACTGAATTTTCGTGTTATGGAACATTTAAAACGTTATTCTGGCGTACCTTTTGTTTTAAATGGACTGTGTATGTCTATTTTTGCATTTTCATGGGTGTAGTTATTTCCTTTTCACTCGGACTATACAGTCAGGGGCCCGATTCTTGTAATTTCTTTGCTGAATATAAATTGATTGGCGAAAAAGATGGGTGCCATTATATGGGGAATTTTGACGCGTTATCCTGGCAGGATGCAATAAAGAATTCAAAAGTAAATCTTACTTGTGATATTTACCCATGGATTTATATTTCCGCACACAGAAATATGCCGACGCATACATTAATAAAATGTAATGAACCACTTACAACAAAAGATAAATTAAAATGTATATCGGTACATATCAAAGGGTTGAAAGCAGTATGAAAAGAACAATAGTGCATTCGGTATTTTTGATGTTAACTATCGGAATTATCGGCATGGCGATTCATTTAACCAGCCGTAATGAAATTTTCAGTTTTGATGATCAACTCAAAACGTGCTCTTCTAAAATGGTAATAAAGCATGACAAAGCGACAGTTGTCATTGAAATGACATTTATACTGAAAAATAAAGATAATACCGGTTTTATCAAGATTGAAGGTACAGAGTTTATTGATAAAAAGTTTAATTCCATAGTGGATCGCATGGTCAGATTTAACTATACAAAATCTGAGGAAAATTACATGTTCACATCTACTAAAATAAGGCGTTTGAAAAGTGAAACAATCTCATCTGAGATGGCCCAAATAGTATTACCTGCAATATTTACTGCTCCCAATGAGGAGATTTCATATTCTCTGATTTCTTTATCTGATAAGGGGATTTTGTTTACTCATGGTAACACACCACGATTCTTCTGTGAGTTAGTTTAATCATATTGTAAATGTAAATAGACCCGTTTTAGTTACACGCACTTTTGAGACTCCGCCCCGGTAGACGATCCTACCCTATAGTTTGAGCATAGGGGGAGCATATGGGCACACCACGATTTACACCTGAATTTAAGGAAGAAGCCGTCCGTCAGAGCATATGGGTGCTATTCGGTGGAAATGGTTGGATATTGATTTTAGCTCTAAGCCTTGTGTGGCGCGGGCTGTGTGGGCTTTACCAGATATGGTGAAAAGTGGTCATGGTGTCCCCTGCATACATCGAATTGGCATGGCAGGGGATTGTTAGGAAAGGGATTTTTCAGAAGTGGATTTTATTTTACCCGCAGTTTTACCCATCATGGCGATTCAGGAGCTTTTCTTTGAATG
>NZ_JBGUBF010000006.1:0-221426 GCF_041807075.1 Citrobacter telavivensis
CCGTAGCGCCGATGGTAGTGTGGGGTCTCCCCATGCGAGAGTAGGGAACTGCCAGGCATCAAACAGTGAAGAAGCCCATCCTGACGGATGGGCTTTTTTGCGTCTGTGGCAGGCTGACAAGCGCAGCGCCATCAGGCAGAACAGCGCACATTGCCGGATGGCGGCTTCGCCTTATCCGGCCTACAGGCAGGGCGAGCCACCGTGGTAGCGTAAATGCAATAACGGATACGGCCGCCCAAGATCATCGACCTCTGCGCGCCCCGTCACCCAGAATCCCATCTTCTTATAGAACCCAACGGCTTGTTCATTCTGTTGGTTCACGTTAGTTGTTAACGCGGGTGCTAACGAAAGCGCATGCTCAATCAACAGCTTACCTACGCCACGGCCCCGAACGTCGGGATCAACAAACAGCGCATCCATATGATCACCGGTGAGTAACATAAATGCGACGGGCTCATCCTGCTCATTAGCGGCGACCCATAAAGGCGCTTCGGGTAAAAACGAGCGGACTAACTCCTCCAGCTCGATACGGTATTCTTTAGACAGAAAATCATGAGTGGCGTCGACCGAACGACACCAGATCGCAATCAGTTTTTCTCCTTCATCATGCCGGGATCGGCGGATGTTAATAACCATATTCTCTCCTTTTCGTTATGCTTATATTCTAACGTATCCGTCGTCGTGAAACTTTCTCACCTTTAACATGCAGACTCGACATTGGCGTAATTTCTGGGTATCTTCAGCTATCTGGATGTCTAAACGTTTAAACGTATGTAGTGAGGTTATCAGGTTATGCCGATTCGCGTGCAGGACGAGCTACCCGCCGTCAATTTCTTGCGTGAGGAAAACGTCTTTGTCATGACGACTTCCCGCGCTTCAGGTCAGGAAATTCGTCCGCTCAAGGTGCTAATCCTCAACCTGATGCCGAAGAAAATCGAAACGGAAAATCAGTTTTTGCGTCTCCTGTCGAACTCTCCGCTGCAGGTGGATGTTCAGTTACTGCGCATTGATGCTCGTGAGTCGCGTAATACGCCGGCCGAACACCTGAACAACTTTTACTGTAACTTTGAGGATATCTGCGATCAGAACTTCGATGGACTGATCGTCACCGGTGCGCCGCTGGGTCTGGTGGAGTTCAATGATGTTGCCTACTGGCCACAGATCAAACAGGTGCTGGAATGGGCGAAAGATCATGTCACCTCAACGCTGTTTGTCTGTTGGGCGGTGCAGGCCGCACTCAATATCCTCTACGGTATTCCGAAGCAGACCCGCACCGACAAGCTCTCTGGCGTTTATGAGCATCATATCCTTCACCCTCACGCACTGCTGACGCGGGGTTTTGATGATTCGTTCCTCGCCCCGCATTCGCGCTACGCTGATTTCCCGGCTGTGCTGATCCGTGACTATACCGATCTTGAGATCCTCGCCGAGACTGAGAATGGTGATGCCTACCTGTTTGCCAGTAAAGATAAACGCATTGCGTTTGTCACGGGTCATCCGGAATATGACGCTAACACGTTGGGCAGCGAATATTTCCGTGATGTGGAAGCCGGGTTAAGTCCAGAGATTCCGTACAACTATTTTCCGAAAAACGATCCCCAAAACAAACCTCGCGCCACCTGGCGAAGCCACGGTAATTTGCTGTTTATCAACTGGCTCAACTATTACGTCTATCAGATCACGCCATATGATCTGCGTCACATGAATCCAACGCTGGATTAATCGTCTGTCGCTGACGATCCTAAAGCGTTTCAGCATATTGAATCAGGCACCTTCGGGTGCCTTTTTTATTTCCGAAATACACCTCATCTTGTAATTAAACTTTATTTTTATTGTTATCAATAGGTTAATTGATAATTTAATTAAAAATGGAAATTGTTTTTGATTTTGATTTTGAAATGAGTAGTCTTAGTTGTGCTGAACGAAAAGCGCACAACGATCCTTCGTTCGCATTGGGAATGCTTTGTTATCAATGACGAGGAGTTACAGAATGAATCAACAGGCAACGACTACCGATGAATTGATCTTTACCAGGCCTTACGGTGAGTCAGAGAAGCAGATCCTGACCGCTGAAGCGGTCGAATTCCTTACCGAACTGGTGGCGCGCTTTACGGCAAAGCGCAATAAGCTGCTCGCGGCTCGTATTCAGCAGCAGCAGGATATCGACAACGGTATATTGCCTGATTTTATTTCGGAAACCGTTTCCATTAGGAATGATGACTGGAAGATTCGCGGCATTCCGGCGGATTTACAGGATCGCCGGGTTGAAATTACCGGGCCGGTTGAGCGCAAGATGGTTATCAATGCGCTGAACGCGAATGTGAAGGTTTTTATGGCCGATTTCGAAGATTCGCTGGCACCGGAATGGAGCAAAGTGATCGACGGACATATCAACCTGCGCGACGCGGTAAACGGCACCATTAGCTACACCAATGAAGCCGGCAAAATCTATCAATTGAAACCCGATCCGGCTTTACTGATTTGTCGTGTGCGCGGCCTGCACCTGCCGGAAAAACATGTGACCTGGCGCGGTGAAGCGATCCCCGGCAGCTTGTTCGACTTTGCTCTCTATTTCTTCCATAACTACAAATCATTACTGGCTAAAGGCAGCGGTCCCTATTTTTACCTGCCGAAAACGCAGGCGTGGCAGGAAGCGGCCTGGTGGAGTGAAGTCTTCAGCTATACCGAAGATCGTTTCAATCTGTCGCGCGGCACGATTAAAGCCACACTGCTGATTGAAACCCTGCCGGCGGTGTTCCAGATGGATGAGATCCTGCACGCGCTGCGCGATCATATCGTCGGCCTGAACTGTGGGCGTTGGGACTACATTTTCAGTTATATCAAAACGTTGAAGAATCATCCGGATCGCGTTCTGCCGGACCGCCAGGTAGTGACGATGGATAAGCCCTTCCTCAGCGCCTATTCGCGTCTGCTGATTAAAACCTGCCACAGGCGTGGTGCCTTCGCGATGGGCGGTATGGCGGCATTCATCCCGAGCAAAGACGTTGAACGCAACAATCAGGTGCTCAGCAAGGTGAAAGCGGATAAAGCGCTGGAAGCCAATAACGGCCACGACGGTACGTGGATTGCGCATCCTGGTCTGGCGGATACCGCGATGGCGGTCTTCAACGAGGTGTTGGGCGAGAACAAAAACCAACTGTTTGTGACCCGTGATGAAGACGCGCCGATTACCGCAGAACAATTGCTGGCACCGTGTGAAGGCGAGCGTACCGAAGAGGGGATGCGCGCCAATATTCGCGTTGCGGTGCAGTACATCGAGGCGTGGATCTCTGGCAACGGCTGCGTGCCGATTTATGGCCTGATGGAAGATGCGGCGACGGCGGAAATCTCCCGTACGTCAATCTGGCAGTGGATCCATCACGAGAAAACCCTGAGCAATGGTAAACCGGTCACTAAGGCGCTGTTCCGCCAGATGTTGGCTGAAGAAATGCGGGTCATCCAGGACGAACTGGGCGAACACCGCTACAGCAGCGGCCGTTTTGACGATGCCGCGCACCTGATGGAACAAATCATCACCTCTGACGAATTAATCGATTTCCTGACGTTGCCAGGCTACCGCCTGCTGGCTTAATTGCCCAGGCTATTTTGTTCGCCATTTTGGCCCTGGGCTGTGCTCAAAATCCTCACGTACTCTTAGTACGCTCCGGTTTTTTGCGCGCAGGCCGTGACCAAACTGCCTTCACCAATAACGCCTGGGAAGCCAGGAAGATAATATGGAGCATCTGCACATGAAAACCCGTACCCAACAGATCGAAGAATTACAGAAAGAATGGACACAACCGCGCTGGGAAGGCATCCGTCGCCCGTACAGCGCGGAGGACGTGGTGAAATTACGCGGCTCGGTCAACCCGGAATGCACACTGGCACAGTTGGGCGCGGCCAAAATGTGGCGCCTGCTGCACGGTGAATCAAAAAAAGGCTACATCAACAGCCTCGGTGCGCTGACCGGCGGCCAGGCGTTGCAGCAGGCAAAAGCGGGCATCGAAGCGGTGTATCTGTCGGGCTGGCAGGTCGCGGCGGACGCTAACCTGGCATCCAGCATGTACCCGGATCAATCGCTCTACCCGGCAAACTCTGTTCCGGCAGTGGTGGATCGGATCAACAACACCTTCCGTCGTGCGGATCAGATCCAGTGGTCCAGCGGTATTGAACCGAACGATCCGCGCTATGTGGATTACTTTCTGCCGATCGTTGCCGATGCGGAAGCCGGTTTTGGTGGCGTACTGAATGCCTTTGAGCTGATGAAATCGATGATTGAAGCCGGTGCAGCGGCTGTTCACTTCGAAGATCAGCTGGCGTCGGTGAAGAAGTGCGGCCATATGGGCGGTAAAGTGCTGGTGCCGACTCAGGAAGCGATTCAGAAACTGGTGGCTGCGCGTCTGGCGGCTGACGTCATGGGCGTACCGACACTGGTGATCGCCCGTACCGATGCGGATGCGGCGGATCTGATCACTTCCGACTGTGACCCGTACGACAGCGAATTTATTACCGGTGAGCGTACCAGTGAAGGCTTCTTCCGTACTCATGCCGGCATTGAGCAGGCGATCAGCCGTGGTCTGGCCTATGCCCCGTATGCCGACCTGGTCTGGTGTGAAACCTCCACGCCGGATCTTGGACTGGCGAAGCGTTTTGCCGATGCCATTCACGCGAAGTATCCAGGTAAACTGCTGGCCTACAACTGCTCGCCGTCGTTTAACTGGCAGAAGAATCTGGACGACAAGACCATCGCCAGCTTCCAGCAACAGTTGTCCGATATGGGCTACAAGTACCAGTTCATCACCCTGGCGGGTATCCACAGCATGTGGTTCAACATGTTCGACCTCGCGCGTTCCTACGCACAGGGCGAAGGCATGAAGCATTACGTTGAAAAGGTACAGCAGCCAGAATTCGCCGCAGGCCCGGACGGTTACACCTTCGTCTCTCACCAACAGGAAGTGGGCACCGGCTACTTCGATAAAGTCACCACCATCATTCAGGGCGGCGCATCATCGGTGACCGCGTTGACCGGTTCGACCGAAGAATCGCAGTTCTGATTAATGCCCGGTGGCGCTGCGCTTACCGGGCCTACGAAGGGATGTAGGCCGGATAAGCAAACGCGCCATCCGGCATGACGTTGTGCCGGATGGGGAGAAGCGATGACGCGTGGCCTGGAGTTACTGATTGCTCAGACGATTTTGCAAGGTTTCGACGCCCAGTATGGTCGATTTCTGGAAGTGACCTCCGGCGCGCAACAGCGCTTTGAACAGGCCGACTGGCATGCCGTGCAGCAGGCGATGAAAAGCCGTATTCACCTCTACGATCACCATGTGGGTTTGGTGGTGGAACAACTGCGCTGCATTACTGGCGGCAAAAGTACCGACGCCGCGTTTTTGCTGCGTGTAAAAGAGCATTACACCGGGCTCCTGCCGGATTACCCGCGCTTCGAGATTGCGGAGAGTTTTTTTAACTCCGTATATTGTCGGTTATTTGACCACCGCTCGCTCACTCCCGAGCGGCTCTTTATTTTTAGCTCCCAGCCGGAACGCCGTTTTCGGACGATCCCGCGTCCTCTGGCGAAAGATTTCTTCCCCGATCATGGATGGGAACCGCTGCTCACCCGCATTCTCAGCGATCTGCCGCTGCGTCTGCCCTGGCAGAACAAAGGGCGAGATATTCGCTACATCATCATGCATCTGCGCGAAACCTTTGGCGAAGAGACCTTGCAGCACTGTCGTCTACAGGTGGCAAACGAGCTGTTTTATCGCAACAAAGCCGCCTGGCTGGTGGGCAAACTCATCACGCCAACGGCCACGCTGCCTTTTTTACTGCCGATTCATCGTACCGATGAGGGTGAACTGTTTGTGGATACCTGCCTGACCACCACGGCAGAAGCCAGCATCGTGTTCGGTTTCGCCCGCTCCTATTTTATGGTGTATGCGCCGCTGCCCGCCGCGCTGGTGGAATGGCTGCGCGAGATCCTGCCGGGAAAAACCACCGCAGAGTTATACATGGCGATAGGCTGTCAGAAACATGCGAAGACCGAGAGCTATCGCGAGTATCTGTTGTATCTGCGCAACTGCGATGAGCAGTTTATTGAAGCTCCGGGCATACGCGGGATGGTGATGCTGGTCTTTACGCTGCCGGGCTTTGACCGGGTATTCAAAATTATCAAAGATAAGTTCGCGCCGCAGAAAGAGATGTCTGCCGCTCACGTACGCGCTTGCTATCAACTGGTAAAAGAGCACGATCGCGTGGGGCGCATGGCGGATACTCAGGAGTTCGAAAACTTCGTACTGGATAAACGCCAGATCGATCCGGCGCTGATGGCGCTGTTGTTTGAGGAAGTGCCGGAAAAGATTACTGACCTTGGCGAGCAGATTGTCATCCGTCATCTTTATATTGAGCGGCGGATGGTGCCGCTCAATATCTGGCTTGAGCAGGTGGAAGGCCAGCAGTTGCGGGATGCGATTGAGGAGTATGGCAACGCGATCCGCCAGCTTGCCGCGGCCAATATTTTCCCCGGCGACATGCTGTTCAAAAATTTCGGCGTCACCCGCCATGGTCGCGTGGTGTTCTACGATTACGACGAAATCTGCTACATGACGGAAGTGAATTTCCGCCATATCCCACCGCCGCGCTACCCGGAAGATGAGCTGTCGGGTGAACCGTGGTACAGCGTGTCGCCGGGCGATGTGTTTCCTGAGGAGTTTCGTCACTGGCTGTGCGCCGACCCGCGAATCCGGCCGCTGTTTGAGGAGATGCACGCCGACCTGTTCAGCGCCGACTATTGGCGCGGCCTGCAGACGCGTATTCGCGAAGGGCATGTGGAAGATGTTTACGCCTATCGCCGTCGCCAGCGATTCAGCGTACGGTTTACCTGATTACTGGAGGCCGGATAAGACGTTTACGTCGCCATCCGGCAATATGCGCCGATCTGCCTGATGGCGCTATGCTTATCAGGCCTACCATACTCCAACCGTAGGCCGGATAAGACGTTTACGCCGCCATCCGGCAATATGCGCCGATCTGCCTGATGGCGCTATGCTTATCAGGCCTACTGAAAATGCCTCTCAGGGGTATTTTGCTTACCGGATCCCGCCGTACGCCAGCGTGACTTCTTTCGCCGCCTTGATCACCATCGCGCCAAACTCGGTAACGCGGTCGTCGGTGATGCGCGAAATCGGGCCGGAGATAGAGATCGCCGCGAACGGCTCGCGATGCTCGTCAAAAATGCACGACGCCACGCAGCGCAAACCGAGTGCATGCTCCTCATCATCAAAGGAATAACCGCGCTTGCGGGTCTGGGCGAGGTCGTCCTTCAGATGAACCGGGGAGACCAGCGTCGCGTGGGTGTACGCATGCAGCCCTTTGCGGTGCAGCAACTGGGTTACCTGTTCTTCACTCAGCTGCGCTAAAAACGCTTTGCCTGCGCCAGAGGCGTGCATCGGCAGCTTACCGCCAATCGGTGCAGACATGCGCATCAGTTGGGTGCACTGCACCTGGTCAATGATAATCGCCTGATGGTCACTCTGATCCAACACCGCCAGATTTACCGTTTCACCGGAATCCTCCATCAGTTTGCGCAGAATCGGATGGACGATTGCCAGCAGATTGCGGCTCTGTAAAAAGCTGCTGCCGACGATGAACGCGTGCGCGCCTATCGCCCAGTGCCCAAGATCGCCCACCTGACGCACAAAGCCCTGCTGCTGCATGGTGGTGAGTAAACGGTGAGTGGTGGAGTTTGGCAAACCAGCCTGCTGTGCCAGTTCGGTCAACGCCACGCTGCCGTTGGATTCCGCGATCCATTCCAGTAGTTTCAGGCCACGGGTCAGCGACTGAACCTGTCCGGCAGCGGGGGCGGTTGTCGCAGCGGGTTTTCTGCCGCGTTTGGCGGGAACGGGTGCAACCATAGCGGACTCCT
This sequence comes from Citrobacter telavivensis, assembly GCF_041807075.1. Lineage (NCBI taxonomy): Bacteria > Pseudomonadati > Pseudomonadota > Gammaproteobacteria > Enterobacterales > Enterobacteriaceae > Citrobacter > Citrobacter telavivensis. The sequence goes on from NZ_JBGUBF010000006.1 coordinate 7,922, forward strand.
TTTTCTGTATCGTGGAAATCATTTTCGTTTTATTCAATTATAATGCAAGAAGTCTTGTACTGATCGGATGAGTGAAGCTGAACATGTCTCATGTTGCCCGTTGTTGGCTTTTCCGTCAGCCCTGTTTATGCCACTATGTTTTGTTGACTTTTTCGGTCTGGTTGAGCGTTGTCGGGAGCAAGTGTGAGCAGCAAAGTTGAACAACTGCGTGCGCAGTTAAATGAACGTATTCTGGTGCTGGACGGCGGCATGGGCACGATGATCCAGAGCTACCGTCTGAGTGAAGAGGATTTCCGTGGTGAACGCTTTGCCGACTGGCCGTGCGACCTGAAAGGTAATAATGACCTGCTGGTGCTTAGCAAGCCAGAGGTGATTGCTGCCATACACAACGCGTATTTTGACGCGGGCGCGGACATCATTGAAACCAACACCTTCAACTCCACTCCTATCGCAATGGCGGATTACCAGATGGAATCCCTGTCGGCGGAGATCAACTTTGCCGCCGCGAAACTGGCGCGCGCCTGTGCTGATGAGTGGACCGCACGCACCCCGGAAAAACCACGCTATGTTGCGGGCGTTCTCGGCCCAACTAACCGGACCGCGTCGATCTCGCCGGATGTGAATGATCCGGCATTCCGTAATATCACCTTTGACCAGTTGGTGGCCGCTTACCGCGAATCCACCAAAGCGCTGGTGGAAGGCGGCAGCGATCTGATTTTAATTGAAACCGTCTTTGATACGCTGAACGCGAAAGCGGCGATTTTCGCTGTTAAAGAGGAGCTGGAGGCGCTGGGCGTCGACCTGCCGATCATGATTTCCGGCACCATCACCGATGCTTCAGGCCGTACGCTTTCCGGTCAGACCACGGAGGCGTTTTATAACTCCCTGCGCCATGCCGAGCCTCTTACCTTCGGTCTCAACTGTGCGCTGGGGCCGGACGAACTGCGCCAGTATGTGCAAGAGCTTTCACGTATTGCCGAATGCTACGTGACGGCACACCCGAACGCCGGGTTGCCCAACGCTTTCGGTGAATACGATCTGGACGCCGATACGATGGCGGGTCAGATCCGCGAGTGGGCCGAAGCGGGTTTCCTGAACATCGTTGGCGGCTGCTGCGGTACCACTCCGGAACACATTGCGGCGATGAGCCGCGCCGTCGAGGGATTGGCGCCACGTCAGTTGCCGGAGATCCCCGTCGCCTGCCGCCTGTCCGGTCTTGAGCCGCTGAATATTGGCGACGACAGCCTGTTTGTGAACGTCGGTGAACGTACCAACGTCACCGGTTCCGCCAAATTTAAGCGCCTGATCAAAGAAGAAAAATACAACGAAGCGCTGGATGTTGCCCGTCAGCAGGTCGAAAGCGGTGCGCAGATTATCGATATCAACATGGATGAGGGGATGCTCGACGCCGAAGCGGCGATGGTGCGCTTCCTCAACCTGATTGCCGGTGAGCCGGATATTGCTCGTGTGCCGATCATGATTGACTCCTCAAAATGGGAAGTCATCGAGAAAGGGCTGAAGTGCATTCAAGGGAAAGGCATCGTTAACTCCATCTCCATGAAAGAGGGGGTTGAGATCTTCACCCACCACGCGAAGCTGCTGCGTCGCTACGGTGCGGCGGTAGTGGTGATGGCCTTTGATGAACAGGGCCAGGCGGATACCCGCGCGCGTAAAATCGAGATTTGCCGCCGTGCGTACAAGATTCTCACCGAAGAGGTGGGCTTCCCGCCGGAAGACATTATTTTCGACCCGAATATTTTCGCGGTAGCGACCGGGATTGAAGAGCACAACAACTATGCACAGGACTTTATCGGCGCGTGTGAAGACATCAAACGCGAGCTACCGCATGCGCTGATCTCTGGCGGCGTGTCCAACGTGTCGTTCTCGTTCCGCGGTAACGACCCGGTACGTGAAGCCATTCACGCGGTGTTCCTTTACTACGCCATTCGCAACGGTATGGACATGGGGATTGTGAACGCCGGACAGTTGGCGATTTACGACGATTTGCCGGCTGACCTACGCGACGCGGTCGAGGACGTGATCCTCAACCGTCGTGATGACGGCACTGAGCGACTGCTGGAACTGGCGGAGAAATACCGTGGCAGCAAGAGCGATGAGGCGGCCAACGCCCAACTGGCGGAATGGCGCACCTGGGAAGTGAAAAAACGCCTCGAATACTCGCTGGTTAAAGGCATCACCGAATTTATCGAGCAGGACACCGAAGAGGCGCGTCAGCAGGCCGCCCGTCCGATTGAAGTGATTGAAGGGCCGCTGATGGACGGTATGAACGTCGTCGGCGACCTGTTTGGCGAGGGCAAGATGTTCCTGCCGCAGGTGGTGAAATCCGCTCGCGTAATGAAACAGGCGGTGGCGTATCTCGAACCGTTTATCGAAGCCAGCAAAGAGAAAGGCTCCAGCAACGGTAAAATGGTGATCGCCACCGTGAAGGGCGACGTTCACGATATCGGCAAGAACATTGTTGGCGTGGTCCTGCAATGTAACAACTACGAGATCGTCGATCTTGGCGTGATGGTGCCGGCAGAGAAGATCCTCAGAACCGCGAAAGAGGTGAATGCCGATCTGATCGGCCTTTCCGGGCTGATTACCCCGTCGCTGGACGAAATGGTCAACGTGGCGAAAGAGATGGAGCGTCAGGGCTTCACCATTCCGCTGCTGATTGGCGGGGCGACGACCTCGAAAGCGCATACGGCGGTGAAAATCGAGCAGAACTACAGTGGCCCCACGGTTTACGTGCAGAACGCTTCGCGCACCGTCGGCGTGGTCGCCGCGCTACTTTCCGACACCCAGCGCGATGACTTTGTCGCCCGTACCCGCAAAGAGTATGAAACCGTGCGTATCCAGCATGGGCGTAAGAAACCGCGTACGCCGCCGGTGACACTGGCGGCCGCGCGTGAAAACGATCTGGCGTTTGACTGGGAAAACTATACTCCGCCGGTGGCGCATCGTCTGGGCGTGCAGGAGGTCGAAGCCAGCATCGAAACGCTGCGTAACTATATCGACTGGACCCCGTTCTTTATGACCTGGTCGCTGGCCGGGAAATATCCGCGCATTCTGGAAGATGAAGTGGTCGGCGTCGAGGCGAAGCGCCTGTTTAACGATGCTAACGACATGCTGGATAAACTGAGCGCGGAGAAGGCGCTGAATCCGCGCGGCGTGGTGGGGCTGTTCCCGGCAAACCGTGTGGGCGATGACATTGAAATCTATCGCGATGAAACGCGTACTCACGTGCTGACGGTCAGTCATCATCTGCGTCAGCAAACCGAAAAAGTGGGCTTTGCCAACTACTGCCTGTCTGATTTCGTGGCGCCGAAGCTGTCCGGTAAAGCGGACTACATCGGTGCCTTTGCGGTGACGGGAGGTCTGGAGGAAGACGCGCTGGCCGATGCGTTTGAAGCGCAGCACGATGATTACAACAAGATCATGGTGAAAGCGCTTGCCGACCGTCTGGCGGAAGCCTTCGCGGAATACCTGCATGAGCGCGTGCGTAAGGTCTACTGGGGCTATGCGGCCAACGAGAACCTCAGTAACGAGGAGTTGATTCGCGAAAACTACCAGGGGATTCGTCCAGCGCCAGGGTATCCGGCCTGTCCGGAGCACACCGAGAAAGGCACCATCTGGCAGTTGCTGGATGTGGAAAAACACACCGGCATGAAGCTCACCGAATCCTTCGCCATGTGGCCTGGCGCATCGGTCTCCGGCTGGTACTTCAGTCATCCGGACAGCAAGTACTACGCGGTCGCGCAGATTCAGCGCGATCAGGTAGAAGACTATGCTTTCCGTAAAGGGATGAGCGTCTCTGAGGTTGAACGCTGGCTGGCCCCTAACCTGGGCTATGACGCCGACTGATCGGTCCGGGCGTTTCCCGTCAGCGTCAGCCGTTCAGCGGCGCTGGTGGGAAACGTAATGGCAACGGAGGCCATGTAACATGTTTAGCCTGTTCAAAACCCGAAATAAAATTCTCTTATTCTGGGGGCTGATGGATCTGCTGGCGCTGGGCGCATATTTCTGGCTGTCCACGCGTCAGGGCAACGTACCCTTTTATTCGGATGTGGTTAATTTCACCCACACCTTTTCCGCTTTTGGGGCGAGTGAAGGACCCGGCGCAGCGATCCAGATCGTCTTCTTCGTTGGCCTGTTAATGAAGATTTCGCTCGTCTACACCGCATATTTGTTTCTGTTTAAAGATAAATTGAATTATATCCTGCTGGGCATTCAGGAGGTTTTACGCTTTGCGTCACTGACCTGCTCGGTCTCACTGTTTCCCCTGTTTTTCTCGCTCATCGGCAGCCATTCGGCAGCGTTGGCGCTGTCCGGATTTCTGTTATCCGAATGCGGCAAAGTGGGGTCGCTATGGTGGTATCACAGACGTTCGGCATGACGTGAGCGGGGAAATCCCGACAGGATGTCACGAAACTGTCATCTTTCCTTACAACTAACAGGGTGCTCACCGGGCACCCTGTCTCTTTCTTGCGTTTAAACCCTTATACTGGAAGAAGGCTCATGAACGTTACTTGCCGGATGGCGGCGTATGCGCCTTATCCGGCTTACCGGGCTTATTTGTAGGCCTGATAAGCGCAGCGTCATCAGGCATGATGCTGGCGCCATGAGTCCCGGGAACCTATAACAATAAGGAGTACCTGATTCCGTGTTAACTTTGCTCCACCTGCTTTCTGCTGTCGCCCTGCTGGTCTGGGGTACCCATATTGTTCGTACTGGCGTCATGCGGGTGTTTGGCGCTCGCCTGCGTACCGTTCTGAGCCGTAGCGTTGAAAAGAAACCGCTCGCCTTCTGCGCGGGGATTGGCGTCACTGCGCTGGTACAAAGCAGTAACGCCACCACCATGCTGGTGACCTCGTTTGTCGCCCAGGATCTTGTCGCGCTGACGCCTGCGCTGGTGATTGTGCTCGGCGCTGACGTGGGAACCGCGCTGATGGCGCGTATTCTCACCTTCGATTTATCATGGCTGTCGCCGCTGCTGATTTTTATCGGCGTGATCTTCTTCCTCGGCCGTAAACAGTCACGCGCCGGGCAACTGGGGCGGGTGGGTATCGGCCTTGGCCTGATCCTGCTGGCGCTGGAGCTGATTGTCCAGGCCGTCACGCCCATGACGCAGGCCAGCGGCGTGCAGGTGATTTTCGCCTCGCTGACCGGCGATATCATGCTGGATGCGCTAATTGGCGCGATGTTCGCGATAATCAGTTACTCCAGCCTGGCGGCGGTACTGCTAACGGCTACCCTGACGGCGGCGGGGATCATCTCCTTCCCGGTGGCGCTGTGTCTGGTGATTGGCGCCAACCTTGGCTCCGGCCTGCTGGCGATGCTCAACAACAGCGCGGCCAATGCCGCGGCTCGCCGCGTCGCGCTCGGCAGTCTGTTGTTCAAGCTGGTGGGCAGCCTGATTATTCTACCGTTTGTACACCCACTGGCGAATCTGATGGATGAATTGCCGCTGCCGAAATCCGAGCTGGTGATCTATTTCCACGTCTTCTACAACCTGGTGCGCTGCCTGGCGATGATTCCTTTTGCCGAGCCGATGGCGCGCTTCTGTAAGCGCATCATCCGCGACGAGCCGGAGCTGGATGCACACCTCAAGCCGAAGCACCTTGACGTCAGCGCGCTGGATACACCGACCCTTGCGCTGGCCAATGCCGCCCGTGAAGCGCTGCGCATCGGCGATGCGATGGAACAGATGATGGAAGGGCTGAAAAGGGTGATGCACGGCGAACCGCGCGAAGAGAAAGAGCTGCGCAAAATGGCGGATGACATTAACGTGCTCTACACCGCCATTAAGCTCTACCTGGCGCGAATGCCGAAAGAGGAACTGGCGGAGGAGGAGTCGCGCCGCTGGGCGGAGATTATCGAGATGTCGCTCAACCTTGAACAGGCGTCGGATATTGTGGAGCGCATGGGCAGTGAAATTGCCGACAAGTCGCTGGCGGCGCGCCGGGCGTTTTCGATTGAGGGGTTAAAAGAGCTGGATGCGCTCTATGACCAACTGCTCAGCAATCTGCAACTGGCGATGTCGGTGTTCTTCTCCGGCGACGTGACCAGCGCCCGCCGGTTGCGCCGTAGCAAACATCGTTTCCGGATCCTGAACCGTCGTTACTCGCATGCGCACGTAGACCGTCTGCATCAGCAAAACGTACAAAGCATCGAAACCAGTTCTCTGCACCTGGGGTTACTGGGCGATATGCAGCGTCTGAACTCGCTGTTCTGTTCTGTGGCCTACAGCGTGCTGGAACAGCCGGACGAAGACGATGAGCGGGATGATTACTAACCGGCGGTAATGCCGAATGGCGCAGCGTTTATCCGGCCTACAATGAGCGCAATCTGTAGGCCGAATAAGGCGTTTACACCGCCATCCGGCAACGTCGGTTAAAAGCAGTGACCAGCTTCAATGGCAACCGCATCTTTACCGGCTTCGAACACGTACGTGGTGTTCGGGCCGCCAAGCACCGCCTGGCCTTTGCTCACTTTAATCCAGTTCCCTTCCGGCAGACCGATCACCGTCAGTTCTGGCGCGACAACCAGTAGCTCGCGAATACGCTGTTCACGCGTTTCGCCTTTATGACCTTCCGGCAGCGCGTTGGTGAAATGCGGGTTAATCTGTAGCGGGAACAGGCCCAGCGCATCGAAACCTTGCGGATCGACAATCGGCATGTCGTTGGTGGTGCGGATGGTCTGGCAGGCGAGGTTCGCACCCGCGCTCCAGCCGATGTACAGCGCACCGCGTTTTACCACGTCAACCATCGGCGCCAGCAATCCGCGTTCGCGGCTCTCTTTCAGCAACTGGAAGGTATTCCCTCCGCCGACGATCACCACTTCCGCATTTTCAATTGCCGCCAGCGGATCGGCGACGCTGTGAATGCCCACCACCTTGACGCCCATGGGGGCGAAAATCGCTGCCGTTTTTTCCGTGTACTCATCCCAGGTCTGGGTCACGCCTGCGAAGGGAATAAACACCGCCGAGCGGCGACCGTTCAACTGTTCCGCAATCAGCGGCAGCGCGTGTTCCATCCAGTCTTTACCTGGCAACGTCGAGTTACTCAATAAAAGCAGTTCCATCATTTCTCCGTAAAATCAGAAAATTACAAAACGCGATAATGTACCACTGACAGTGTAGCGTCTTACTGACATGGCTCACGATGTTGGAAGGGGATTGTGGAAAGGCAAAGCCATGTTTTAACGATGCGCCCGGTTCCTGGCGCATTCATCAGCACTGACCGGTATTCACTGTCGGACGATTTTCTCGCTAATTTGCGATGAAACAGGCGCGACAGACGCATTAAACAGCGCGAGACATTTCCAATATTTAAGTTTGAAAATGATAACTATTTTTAATACGGTAAATGCAGAATAGCGTTTAGCGGTTTTATATTTATTATTGCTGATGTTTTTTATTCAATATTCCTGAAGGTTAAAAGGGATTCTTATTTTAAAATTTAGAAAGTGTTCTATTTAATAAGACAGTCAAAATGCGGCTCTGTCATAGCGTTAACCAGGAACAGACGGGCATTAAGTGGAAAAGGTATACGGCGCTCGCTCGCCCTCTGAAGCCTCGAACCCGGTGTCTGAAGGGGAGGTATCGTCTGGATGGGGCCATGCAAGCAATTTTCATATTTGTGTAACTAAATATTTCATATCGAATATATAATTTTACGTAACTAGCTGAAATATGGGAATTTTACCAAAAATTTAATTTTATGTATCTTTTTGTTTTACCTACAATCAGTAAGGTAAATTCCGAAAAAAAGATCGATTACAACGATCGATATTTCTTCAGTAATAGCCTTTGTCTATTGGTTTTGTTTTATCGATCAGGTTTGACAATCAATATTGCTCATGTACTATTCTGGTTGAATCAATATTATACCGACAGCAACAGAGTGGGCGTGCCGGACTATGTCAGAATAAATAATCTCGCCGGATAACAGACTCCCTACTGAGAATAAATGAACGGGCTGTCCTTGATATAGGGAGCATAATCTGTATGACAAAGGAATATGTAAAGAAGTGCCATATTGCCAGTTGGCCTGAAAATGATTTTTATTTTTCCAGGGGAATTTCCGTTCTGTCCAGGAAATTGATTAATTCTCATTCCGGCTCAGACTACCTGTTTATTCACCTTAATAGCTACACATTAAAGAGTTTCTTTCGATCATTCTCTCAATTGAGTAAGAGTGGTTATCAGCTGATCATTATTTCCAGCCAACGACTCATGCCACTGGCTTTTTTCTGGCACCTGAAATGTCAGGCTGTTAGCGCCATCTTTGAATCGCGTTGTTCTGTTAACGATATCATCCGCGGTCTGGACACTGTCGCGACGGGGCGTCAAATCGTATGGTCATTCCCGGGACCTGCCTGTCGACTCTCCTCAAGAGATGTTTTGCTTCTGCGACATTATCTTGAAGGCGGAAGTATGAGTTATTTGCAGGAGAAACATTGCCGCGCCTATTCCACCTTGCAAGGATGGAAAACCACTGTTGCTCGTAAATTCAAAGTAAAGAAACTCGAACATCTGCTTATTCCGAACTGAATAACACGCTCAAAAATCAGTTTTCTTTTCTTCGGCCGGCCCATGACACTTTCATAAGCCGCAGAGAAGTGCTCGTCAAATATGGACTTTATTAACTATGGATTTAGATATGAAACGCGTCTTTTACCATGCTTTTTTCCCTGCATTATGCTTAACGGCGTATCCGCTTGCGGCGGCAGAAACGCTCCCCACGCCTTATCCTCCCGTACAAACAACTACGATGCCGGGCGATCTGACGTCGAATCCGGACTATACCAATCACTGGGATTGGGTGAAAGAAACGTGGGAAAAAGGCTATTCCACTTTTTCCATCAAAGACAAAAAATATATTGCGAACCAGGAAATCGTCCTGCTTAACCCCGCATATTCCAAACAGGTCGTGACGTTATTAAATGAGTCGTACAGTTACAACAATACGTTAAACTCTGTTCAGCTTAATATCGGCGACGGTATTTATGATGCTGCGGGTTCTGAAGCGGTGAATACCACGGTTAAAGGCGAATACACCAATAGCAAAGGGAATATTGAAACGGGGGTTTTACAACTGAACAGTGGTGGTAAAGCCTTCCATACGCTGGTTGAAAATAACGGCGCCCTTACGCTGAATGGCGATTCCGAAGCCTATGACACCGTGGTGAAAACAGGCGGAAGACAGACTGTGGGGGGGCGTGGCTATGCCCAGGCGAACCTCATTGATGGCGGCACGCAGGTGCTTTCTGTCACCAGCACCGCGCGGGTTGAAGATACGATTGTGCAAAATGGCGGCCAGCAGATTATTTACAGCGGGACCGCGAAAAACTCGCATATTGGCGCGGGCAGCTATCAGCTTGCCAGCGGGCTGGCTCTGGACACATTCCTGTATAACGGCGCATTCCAGCAGGTTTATAGCGGAAAAGGCGCTGAATACGTCGCTGACCGGGATACCACGGTGTATGCGGGCGCGCGACAAACGATTACCTCCGGAATTTCAGAAAATGCGCAGGTTTATGGTACGCAGGTGATCACTGGCGTAGACGGTCAATGGAGCGGTGGAGACTGGATTTCCGACAGCAATTCAACAGTGCGCGTCAATGGACAACAGGCGAAGGACGCCACCATTCATGCGGGAGGGTTGCAACGAATTCAAACCGGTAATGCCGACGGGACGCAGGTCTATGGCACGCAACTGGTTAATGGTCAGAAAGGCGGTTGGTCCGGTGGAAGCTGGGTTGAGCAGGAAGGCTGGACGGGCGGTATTCGCGCCAACGCGACCAATACAACCGTTCATGCCGGAGGCCTCCAGCAGCTCGCCTGGTACGGTGAAGCCAGTAACACGGTCATTGATGGCGGACGCCAGGAGGTGCTCGCGCGGGGACATATTTCGAACACAACGCTTCGCAATGGCGGGAGCAGCCTGATTGCCTATGGCGGTTACTCAACTGACGCGCTGACGGTAGAAGAGGGTTCGCTGACGATGGAAGGCGGAAGCGTACATGACTGGACAGGGAATCTGGGCAAGGGGGCCTGGGCAGCCGCCGTGGACTTACAAAGCCCCTCGTCGGTTCTCTACCTGAAACACAATGCTGACACCACCGAATCCGTCGCGACGATTAAAGCCTTAACGAACAATGGCGTGGTCAATTTTAGCGCGTCAGAGGGTCACACGGCGGGGCAGTTTAACCGTCTGGAACTCACCACGCTTGAGGGTAACGGTACTTTCGTCATGAACACCAATTTATCCGGTGGCACAGGCGATTTTCTGAATGTTTCTGAATCTGTCAGCGGGCAATTTAATGTCACAGTGCAGGATTCAGGAAGTGAGTTACGTAGTCGCGCTGCTGCGCCTTACCATCTGATTTATGCGAACGGGAGTGTGGCCAATACGTTTGCGATGACAAACGGCAGCGTCGATCTTGGCGCATATAAATACTATCTGGTGCACGGCGCTGACAGCGACAAAGACAACTGGTATCTGTCGCCACAAGCGAATACGCCAGAGCCAGGCCCCAATCCTGATCCAGGCCCAGGCCCTTCTCCGACTCCAGAACCAGAGGTAAAACCGGATTTATCAGAAAGCGCTAAAGCGGTAATTGCCATGGCGAATGTGACCCCCACCCTATGGGATGCTGAGCTGACAACGCTGCGGACACGCCTCGGTGAAATTCGTCAGATGCGTGACCATGAAAATGGCGTCTGGGGCAAATATATCAGTAGCCGCTACCGTGTATCCACAGAGCACGTAGGTTACCGTCAGGATGTGAATGGCGTGATGTTCGGTGGTGATACGCGTTTTGCGTTGGAAGATAGCGCATTCATTGTGGGCAGTATGACTTCTTATACGCGTGCGGATCTCGACGCATCCAGCACAAATGGTAAAGCCGACAGTTATGGCATCGGGCTGTATACGACCTGGTTACACAACAGCGGTTATTACGTTGATGGCGTATTGAAAGCTAACTATTTCCGCACTGAGAATAACCCTTACTTCAACGGCGGACGCACACATGCGAAAGATAATACCGTTGGCGGCGGCCTGTCTGTCGAAGCCGGGAAGCATATTGCGCTGGAGAGTTGGTTTGTAGAACCGTACATTCAGGCATCGTGGTTTATGGGGGACAGAACCCATTACAAACTCGACAGCGGCATGTCGGTTAAAGCGGATGCAACCCGGTCTCTGAAAGGGGAAACGGGGTTAACCTTCGGTAAGAATGTGGCGTTGGCGGATGGGACAATGCTACAGCCTTACGCGAGACTGGCTGTTCGTCATGAGTTTATGAAGAACAATGATGTCGTTATTAACCACACCGAGAAGTTTACCAACGATCTGTCTGGCACAAGCGGTAAATACGGTCTGGGGATGACCGCAAAACTGAACGATCGGTGGTCCGCCTGGGGAGAGGTGAGCTACGAAAAAGGCCAACATATCGAGACGCCTTACAGTGGCCAACTGGGCATCCGCTACAGTTTCTGATTGCGCGGATTAATCGTTAATAAAAGCCCGCGCAGCAAACGCGGGCTTCATTATTTGAAAAAAACGTGTCGGTACCAGCATCCCCTTTAGAGAATCTCGTGCCCTGGTTGGATTAAGCTTTCTGTTCTGTCGTGGAGAGCAAGCCTAATATTCTTCGGGTCAGCTCTTCCTCGTAGCCCTCCCGAACAGGGTGGTTGAACCTGACAAGGGGAGCAGAACTTTTGGTTTGCTCATACGATTTTTCAAGCAAGCCCGGTTCGCTACTCATGCTGCTTATCACCGTGGATAACACATTGATAGCCACCTGTGAGGCATGCAGGTCGAGGGTCAAATCATCAATGGCTTTCTCAAGGATTTCAACGCGTTCATTTAAGTCAGTCATTTGATCTCCTGGTGGTTGTTAAAGGACTGCATTAAAAGGGATACGTCACACCTCTGCCTAAGCAGGCAGTGCCTGCGTCAACTTTTCTCCTGAAAGAAATGAGCGGCAAATAACGGGTTATAACGTCCCGGTACCGCCGTCAGAACACCAGACCTGCCCGGAGGTATAGCTGTTCTCCGCAGAAGCCAGGGTGACATACAACGGCGCAATCTCAACGGGCTGACCAGGACGACCGAGCGGCGCATTGGCACCAAATTGCTCGATTTTCTCCTGTGGCTGACCTCCACAACACTGCAACGCTGTCCAGTAAGGACCGGGGGCAACGGCGTTTACCCTGATACCTTTCGACGCCAGTTGTTTTGCCAGCGATTTCGTAAAAGCCACGATCGCCGCTTTAGTCTGCGCATAGTCCAGCAGGATCTCACTGGGCTCATAGGCCTGCACCGAGGAGGTATTGATAATTACGCTACCCGTCTGGAGGTGGGGGATTGCCGCTTTCGTAATCCAGAACATGGCGTAGACATTCGTTTTAAAGGTGGCATCAAACGCCTCCGTGGTGAGGTTTTCGATCGACTCACAAAATTGCTGGCGCCCGGCGTTGTTAACCAGAATATCGAGCCCGCCTAAAGACTCTGCTGCCTGATTAGCCAGCTGCTGGCAAAACGATTCATCGCGGATATCGCCAGGAAGCGCCACGGCTTGTCTTCCTGCTTGTTTAATCAGCGCGACGACTTCGCGAGCATCTTCTTCTTCATCGGGCAGATAATTGATTGCCACATCCGCCCCTTCGCGGGCATAAGCAATTGCCACCGCCCGGCCAATACCGGAATCCCCGCCGGTAATTAACACTTTTTTGCCAGTAAGCCGACCGCTGCCCTGGTAGCTTTCTTCACCATGATCGGGAAGTGGTTGCATTTTCCCGGCAAGCCCCGGAAAAGGTTGTTTTTGGTGTGGAAAAGGCGGAGCGGGAAAACGTGCTGAATTCGTTTTATTTGTTTCCGATTTCCCATTATATTTGTCAGCCATTCAGTTACCTCTCATTATTTTCTCATTAGAGCTATTAAGCGTAGAACAAAATTGACGAACTGTGTCTTAATGACTCCGCTGCGACTAAATTCTCTAAGGTCGAACGCGTGAATGATGAGATTTATCCTGATTTAATCACGAGGCTTTTAATTCTCTCTTATGTCAGTGCGTTAGTCTTACTTTATTGCAAAATAAAATAAAGAATAAACGAGACGGTGTTTTTCATAATCAGTTGAAAAATAACGCAACCTGCTCAGACGGCAAGCATGGATTTAATTTGACTAAACTCAGACAACCACTAACGTTAAGCACTGAACAACGATGGATACGAAATAAAATTTGTATCTGACTGACGCAACCGATATATGAGGTGATATATGGCAGAGCATCGTGGTGGTTCCGGTAATTTCGCTGAAGACCGAGATAAAGCATCTGAAGCGGGCCGAAAAGGTGGTCAGCATAGCGGTGGGAACTTTAAAAACGATCCGCAACGTGCATCTGAAGCCGGCAAGAAAGGTGGGCAGAACAGCCACAGTGGCGGTCGCAAATCTGATAATTCCTGAGGGTTAGCGTCAGGTTCATCTTTTAATTAAAAGAGTGTCCTGCGGGTCTGCTTAGGGCTCGCAGATATTTCTATCCACATAAGGTTTTTTATGAATATGAAAAGTATTGAAGATGTATTTATTCATCTTCTTTCAGATACCTATAGTGCTGAAAAACAATTAACCCGCGGACTGACGAAACTGGCAAGAGAAGCATCAAATGAAAAACTCAGTGCGGCTTTTACTGCACATCTTGATGAAACGCAGGGGCAAATAGAACGCATTGATCGGATAGTTGAGCAAGAACCGGCAATTAAAATTAAACGTATGAAATGTGTGGCGATGGAGGGATTAATTGAAGAAGCGAACGAAGTTATCGAGAGTACTGAAAAAAATGAAGTTCGCGACGCGGCGTTAATTGCAGCGGCGCAGAAAGTTGAACACTATGAGATTGCCAGCTATGGTACGTTAGTTACGCTTGCCGAACAGCTGGGGTATAAAAACGCGGTAAAACTTCTGGCGGAAACCCTGAATGAGGAAAAAGAAACCGACCTAAAATTAACGGATCTGGCGGTGAGTAATATCAATAAAAAGGCTGGGAATAAATAACCCTTTGACGACTCTCGTTTTGCTTTGTATCGGCAGAGCCGCACACTGACGGATCCCTGTCAGTGGCTTTGCCAGTGAGAGACTTTTTCCGCTAAGACTGCCAGGCTGTAACAGACCGCCTTTTTGATGACGGTCTGGCATTCCCCGGAAAAACGTTCCCGCCGGGTAAATGTTTGCCCACGGAAATTCCATGCGAACCAGACCGTACCGGCAGGCGTGCCGTCGTCACCACCGTCCGGGCCAGCATAACCGCTAATGGCCATGCTGATATCCGTACCCGCGCGTACGCGTACGCCTTCTGCCATCTCCCTGACCGTCTGTTCACTCACGGTGGTATATTTTTCCAGTGTGCTGGCTTGTACGCCCAGCATTTTTTGTTTTGCGCTATCGCTGAAGGTTACGACGCCAATATCATAAAATGCAGCGGTATCAGATTCGGCACAGAGCGCGGCAGCGAGATTGCCGCCCGTGCAGGATTCTGCTGTCGTTAAAGATAAGCCACGGTCAATAAAGATGTTGGCGATGTGTTTGGTTAACTCGCCTGTCGTTTTTGTTTCGCTATCTGCCGGTTTGCTCATCATCGTCCTCTTAATCATTATCAGGAATAACTGAAATATGGCCATTGCGTTCGAGTATGGCATATTTGATTTTTCCTGGCTCCGTAATACCCTGATTTTGCCGGGCGGCGACTAAAATATCATCGAGCGAGATATCGACCTTTTTCATTTTCTCCATTAGCGGTACACCGTGCTCAAAAAGAATAACGGGAGAACCGTCAAGCACAGATTCAGCATTCTTTATCTTTTTTTTCATCAACCCAAATAGCATATCAACCACGACCAGTGTGACAATAGTAATCATTGAACCCGTGACGGAAAAATCATTACCCAGTAATGCCTGTTGGGTGGCCTCGCTGATAATCAGTAGTAAAATCAGGTCGAAGCTGGTCATCTGTAATAATGCCCGGCGACCTGCAATTTTAAAGACGACCAGTAAAATAAGATAAATGGCTAACGCCCTGAGCACCATTTCCATACTGACCTCCTAGGGATAGATAAACTGCCTGAACTGAATCTCAGGTTCGTTATTTAATTGAATCACATTCTTTACATTACCAAATTTGATGGGAGTAACCTGTAACCAGATGGATAACTGATGCTCATTTTCTGTCGTGTTATAAACCAGATAGAGCGTTTCTCCTTCGCTATACATCGTGTCAGGTTGCGGCCAGATATGTTCTGTTTCAAAAAATGAATTAAATCCCCCGCCGATTCGGTAAGTGTTTTTTCCAGGGTGATTAAGTATGGCTGAAATTTTTAAAGGAAGCTGGGTTTGCAAACGTCCAAATCGTTCAAACTGTAATACCACATTCCCGGTGGTATTTCTGCTCATGGTCTCACTGAAATAACCACCAGAAAAAACGCCGAATAGCGCCAGGGTCATAATACAGAGTAAGGCAACGAATCCCCTCATATGAGATTTCGCTTCGAAGTTCAGAAAACGCTGGCTCTCTTCAATTCCGGGTATTTTGGTGTTTTCTCTGGCCATCGCTTAACCTCGCCGTTTCGCTTGTATTTTGCCAGTCAAATGATTCTTAACGATATTGTCTTTTAAGACACTTCCCGTTTGCCAGATTAAGGAATAGCAACCAGACTTAATAAGTCAAGTGGACGATGAAATGAGGGCAATATGAAATTATCCGTCGCACCCTTGTTATGGTGTTTTTTTATTCCTGCGGTTTTTGCAGACGATAATGGTGGGTTGAAACAAGATACGGCACCGCCGCCGCCACATGCGCTGGATGACGGGTATCGTGGTACCGAAGATGCACGCATCATGACGGTCCAACAAGCCAAAACCATGCATGACGGCGCTACCATCTCGTTGCGCGGCAATCTTATTGATGATCAGGGTGGGGATAAATTTGTTTTCCGTGACAAAACCGGCAGTATCCATACCCTCATTCCGCTTTCTGTCTTCGATGGCCGCACCGTAAAACCCGATCAAATGATCGGTATCAACGGCAGTCTGGACACAAAAACGCAACCGCCAGTGGTACGCGTTGACCGAATTCAGAAGTAGTTTCAACTCCCCCCGCGCATCGAATTGCGTGAAGGTTGAGACAAAAAAGAGCGCTCATTGGCGCTCTTTTTACCCCTTCTTATCCCGCACGGGCAAATTCCGCTGCTTCAACAATCAGCGCGTCATCCGGGCGCACGCCGGTGTACATCGCGAACTGCTCGACGGCCTGCAATGCAATCACTTCCGCGCCGCTGATGGTCTTTTTACCCAGCTTCCGTGCCAGCGTAATCACCGGGGTTTCCGGCGGCAGGGCGACGACATCGAACACCACGCTGGCGTTGGCGACCATTGGCTCGCTGTACGCCAGTTCATCGCTCTCTTTGCCACCGGCCATGCCAACGGGCGTGACGTTGACCAGAATGTCACAGGCAATGCCTTCCGGCAGCGGCTGCCACTGAAAGCCATACTGTTTTGCCAGCGCCGGGCCGCTGTCCCGGTTGCGAGCGGCGACGATCACATCGCGAAAACCGGCGTCGCGAAAGGCGGCAATCACCGCTTTACCCATCCCGCCGCTGCCGCGAATCATCACCCGCGCAGCGGTGTCGAGCTGGTGGCTGGCGATCAGGCTTTTTACCGCGATGTAGTCGGTGTTGTAGCCCGTCAGCCTGCCGTCGTCATTGACGATGGTATTGACGGAATCAATCACTTTCGCCGACGGATCGACGGCGTCAAGAAACGGCATGCAGCTCTCTTTGAACGGCATCGAGACCGCGCAGCCACGAATGCCTAACGCGCGAACCCCTTTCACCGCCGCTTCAATATCCTGGGTGGTGAATGCTTTGTAGATGAAATTTAACCCCAGCTTTTCATAGAGATAGTTATGAAAACGGGTCCCAAAGTTGCCGGGCCGACCGGCAAGCGACATGCACAACTGGGTGTCGCGGTTAATCATGTTAAATCTCCTCGGCATGCGACAGTAAATACTGTTCGGCTTCCTTAGACCAAATCCCGTGATGGCGTTCCAGAATAGCGCACAGCGCGGGATCGTCAATCTGGTTGAGGGCGGTTAACGGTAATGCTTTCCCGGTATAGACCAGCTTTTTACCGCCGCCCACTTTCGGCAATTCCAGCGTGGTCTCACCTGCGGCATTCAGTCCAAGAATGTGTGTCACCACTTTGGCCGCCTGCACTTTCTTCTCTTCAATCAGTGTGACCGCCGCGCGCATGTCGTCAGTATTTCCGCCCGAGGTGCCCACATAGTGAGTGAAGGCGTAATGTACGTCGTAGAAGTTGATCGGCGCGCTGAACTGCTTATCCTGCGGGCCGGCAAAGAAGTTCATGCAGCCGTCGGGAGCGAGCAGAGAAGAGGCCAGGGTGACCAGCTGTTCGCTCGGCACGAAGACAAAAATATCATCAAAACCGTGGCCGCCGCTCAGCGTCATCAGCGTGTCGTACGAGGCATCCTGCGCGTGCAGGTAGTGGATCAACGTTTGTGGTTCAGAAGGATAGTGTTTACGGGCATAGCTCAGCTTGTCGTCGTTGGTATCGGTCACCACCAGTAGCGCCGGGTTGACTGGGCCATGCAGCGCGTAGTCGATTGCCAGCAGCCCCATCGGTCCCGTCCCGCCGAGGATCAGCGTGCGACCCTGCGGACGAATCCCCATGTTGTGGTTATAGCTGCCTTCCTGCAGGTGATAGTTTGCGTTGAACGCGCCGATCACGCAGGAGAGCGGCTCAACCAGCGATCCTTCAAAGTAGGTTTCGCCTTCGTAAGCCAGCAGGCAGTCCTGCTCCATCACCACATTGGGGATCACGACGTGCGTGGCTTCGCCACCCACCCACGGGAAGGAGTAGCCGGGGCAATCCGGGCGATCCGCCAGTTGCAGGTTCGCCTGGATCACATAGCGCTGGCCGGGCTGAAACTTGTGCCGCCACTTTTTCCCCACGGCGATAATATCGCCGCAGAACTCGTGGCCGATGATGATCGGGTGGGTTGCCACATCGTCTGGCACCTTTTTATGATCCTCACCCTGATTGGCCTCTTTCCAGGAGGAGAGGCACAGGCTGTCGGTGACCACGGTTGCCAGAATTTCATCGTCCTGCATCTCAGGAAGTTCAAACGTTTCCAGGCGCAGATCGCGTTTGCCATAAAGGCGCAGAGCTGTCGTTAACATATATTCCACCTCATGTTGAGCGAGAGCCCCGGCTTACCACCGGGGCGAAAAAATCAGGACAGGAAGCCCAGTGCGTTACCGATAATCCCCAGACCAAACAGGGCGAAGATCAGCCATACCGGGTTAATTTTTTTGTTGAGCAGACGTACCATCAGCATCGTCAGCCCCAGCGCCAGCAGGCCGGGGCAGAGCTGGTCGAGGATGTTCTGTACGGTCATCGTGACGGTGCCGCCGTCTGCGCCAGGGGTTTGCGATACCACCAGCGGCACGTTGATACTGGTCCACTTGGTGACCAACACCCCCATCACGAACAGGCCGAGAATCGATGCGCCTTCGGTCAGTTTTTGCAGCAGGTTGCCGCCCATGTCGCTGACGATGTTGACTCCTTTGTTGAAGCCAATTTGCAGGCCGTACCACTTCATCGCCAGACGGACCGCGTTGAAAATAAAGAAGAACAACAGCGGGCCGAGAACGTTGCCGGACAACGCCAGCGACGCGCCGAGCGCGGCGGTGATCGGTCGCAGCGTGCCCCAGACCAGCGGGTCGCCAACGCCCGCCAGCGGTCCCATCAGGCCAACTTTGATGCCGTTGATCGCGCCATCGTCAATTTCCGCCCCGTTCGCTCGCGCCTCTTCCATGGCGGCGGTCACGCCAATCACCGGACCGCACACCGCGGGCGTGGTGTTGAAGAACACCAGATGACGCTTGAGAGCTGCCACCTGATCTTCCTTCAGCGGATACAGGCGCTTGATGGCGGGGATCATGTCGTAGCAAAAGCCCAGCCCATGAATACGTTCAAAGTTGAAAGACGCCTGCTGCAGGTTGGAGCGGACAAACATGCTAAACAGGTCAGATTTGGTCAGTTTTTTCTGTTCCATGATGGGCTCCGTTAGTCATCAAGCTGGTCAAGGGCGGTGGTGGAGGCGGTCTGCGCCTGCGGTTCGGCTTTACGCCACTGCGGGTTTAACTGGATGTAGACCAGCGCAATAATCGCGCCGACGCCGCCAAAGGCCAGCAGGCTCAGGTCGAGGTAACCACCGGCGATAAAACCGAGGAAGAAGAAGGGCATCAGGTACTTCACGCCCATCATGCGCAGCACCATGGCGTAGCCGACCACCACGATAAAGCCACCGGCAATTTGCAGGCCGCGAGTGACGAATTCCGGGATGGCATTCAGCATATTGCTGACCATATCAGCACTGACAAACAGCGAGACAATCAACGCCGGGATGGCGACGCGTAGCGCCTGTACGCCCAATGCGGAGACGTGGAGGATGTCGATGGTGCGAAAACGCGCGTCTTCTGCGGCCTTATCCGCCGCATGCTGGAACACCACGGTGATAGTACGAGCGAAGACGGTCAGGACCTGGCCTGCCGCCGCCACTGGCAGCGCGATAGCGATACCGGTCGCGATGCTCTGCTGGCCGACGATCACCAGAATGGCGGAGATAATACTGGCGAGCGCGGAGTCCGGAGACTGCGCGGCGCCGACGTTCATCCAGCCAAGCGCGATCAGCTCCAGCGTCCCGCCGAGCATCACCCCGGTTTTTAAATCACCGAGGATCAGGCCGATAACCGTACAGGCAATGAGCGGGCGGTGGGTCTGAAATTCATCCAGCACGCTGCCCATCCCGGCAATACAGGAAAATATAAATATGGCGATAATTTGTAGGGTACTGATTTCCATAATGGGTCACCTTAAAGTGTGAACATCCCTGCCTGTTAAAGCATACGTACACAGGCGCTTTTATTTATTCAGCGAACGACTGTTCTTTTATTTTTTCGAGAATATTAATGGATGGATCGGAGGCGACCACGCGCAAATCCAGGTTGACGCCAAATTTATCCAGTTCGCGAAACGCATTAATATCATCGTCATCTAAGGATACGGCTTTGGTTAATTGTTTTTTACCCGGTCGCCAGGCCATGCCGCCAATATTTAAGGTGGCAATTTTCACGCCCTGTTTGACCATTGCCAGCGCGTCCTGTGGGCGGGTAAATAAATAAAATACCGTTTCGTCCTGATATTGCGGATTATGATAAACCGCGACGGCTTTTTCGATATTCACCACGTTGACCTTCATCCCCGGCGGGGCGGCCTGGCGTAATAATGTCCGGCGCACTTCATCGTTATAAACCTCGTCATTACAGATAATAATCCGCTGAGCATTCGCCACCTTCGACCAGACGGTGGTGACCTGACCGTGGATCAGGCGGTCATCAATACGGGCAAGGGTAATATTCATCAGAAATCCTCTTCGGTCGTTTCCAGATGCTGCCAGACCACGCAGGTTTGTTGTGCAATGGTCGTCAGGTGTTCGCACAGTTCATCCACATTCATACTGCTCTGGTTATCCACCAGTTCCAGCGCCAGCGGCAGGGAAAGCCCGCTGATCACCCGAATATCCGGATTGCGCATCGCAAGCAGTGCCGCGGCGTTCCACGGACTGCCGCACTGCAGGTCAACGGCTATCAACCATTCACTATTGGTGTGAGTACTCACCAACTTTTCCAGCTTCGCGACGATATCGCTGGCGTTCTCGCCGGGGACAAAGGCTACCGCCTCAACGTTGGCGTCGCCGTAAACCATCTGCACCGATTCCAGCATGGCGCAGGCCAGTTTGCCGTGAGCACAGAAGATTGCATTAACCATAACGCCTCCTTAGCCGCGCGTTTTTCCGCCCGCAATGTTAGTGGTTACTCCGGTAATATAGCTGGCGCGTTCTGACAGAAGATAACAAACGAAATCAGCAACTTCGGTCAGGCGTCCTGAGCGACCAATCGGAATGGCGTTCTTGCTATAGCCTTCGCGCAACTGATCAACGGTGATATTGCGGGTCCAGGCCAGCGCCTCTTCATATTCCGGCGTGCGCAGTCCGGTTTTTTCCAGAATCCCGGGGGCAATGCCGACCACGCGAATACCGTGTTTACCCAGCTCTTTTGACCAGGAACGGGTGAAGCTATTCAGCGCCGCCTTCGTTGCGGCATAGCAACTCTGGCCTTCTGACCCTTCCAGCCCGCTTTCAGAAGAGACGTTAACGATAACGCCGTTACGTTGTTTCACCATCTGGCGCGCCACCGCTTGTGACATTAAGAACACGCCTTTCTGGTTGATATTGACCATTTTTTCAAATGCGGCTTCGTTTAATTCATACTTTCCAGCCGGGGCTTTTTCATCGACCAGTAGACGGGGGAAGTTAACGCCGGCATTATTGACCAGACCGTCAATTCGGCCAAAGCGCTGGATGATTTCATCCACGGTGTGATTAACGTCTTTAGCGCTGGAAATATCCGTTGGCCAGAAGTGATAACCGTTATTGCCTTCATGTGTTGCTTCACCGCCGTGAATATCCGCCATCTGGACATTCGCGCCTTGTGCTAATAACTCTTCGACAATAGCCAGGCCAATTCCGGATGCACCGCCGGTTACAATAATGACTTTGTCCTGTAGGTTTAACCACGTTTGCATAATTAACTCCCAATTTCAGAGAAGGGGATCCTGCATAAAATAAATTACGTCAGGATCAATATGAATATATCTACTTCAATAACAATTCAGCGGTATGGCTGTTAGTGACTAAACAATTAATATATTTTCCACGTAATGCACCGAGAATACCGCTTAGCTTTTCTTCACCCATTGCGATGCCGATGGAATAACGCGCCTGCTTTAATTTGTTGGTTTCGATGGAGAGTGTTTTTTCGCTCATATTGGTCTCCACCGTTACGCCGTTGATATCGTAAAAGCGCGAGCAAATGTCTCCGGCAACCTGCCGGGCGTGCAGGTCGTCGCTTTCTTCGCTACCGTAAAATGCGTGCCAGTTTGCGCCGTCGCGAATTGCCGGAGAACCGATCCCCACCAGGGCGACATCCAGATTCTCCCAGTAGGCAGAAATCGACTTAAAGTGCTGAGACTGCATAATACCGTTACGGATCAATGGGTTTTCCAGCAGCGCCGGAAAATCGGCCAGGTGTGATTCTCCTTTCAGCTTTGCCGCCGCGCCGTAGGTCAGCGTATTGACGTGATAGCGGCTCTCAAGCTTGCCGGACGGCCCGCCGATGATCGGCACACAGATCAACTGACGTGACTGGCTGGCTGGCGACAACCCCTCGACCAGCGCGCATACCGCGCGTCCCCAGGAAAAACCAATGATGTCGCCGGGTTCCAGTAAACGTTCCAGCAACTGCGCGCCATGCACGCCCATCATTGCGAGTTGTTCCTCTTCCTGCTCGCTGTCGCAGGTGATCACCACCGCCTCTTTAAGACCGAATCGTTGTTTGAGCTGCTGTTCCAGCCACAGGTTTTCGTTGTAGTCGTAGTTGATGGCAATAGTGACAATGCCCTGTTCGCGACCGCGTTTCAGCAGGCGGCTGATGGTGGTGCGATAAATCCCCAGTTCACGGGCGATCTGCGCTTGTGTCATATCCTGTTCGTAATAGAGCTGCGCTATTTTTACGATCAGGCGGATATCATCACTGTTTTCCGTCGCCATCTGTAGACTCCTGCACATTTGTGCAAATCACGAACCAGCCTTCTTGATCTGATATAACCTCATAAAAGTGGGAGTTCAAAGCGATTTTCTCTTCTTTCCACGTCCTGTACTGGCGGTTTATATTGCACATATGATGTGCGGGTTGATCGTTGTTGGCACAGATGTGCACGTCATCCTAATGTCTTGATTCTGCTGATTTTCATTCAACAAAATTGCAGGCTAAGATCGGCGACACTTTTGTGTCGAAAGGTGTGGCGGATCACAAATAGTGCAGAGGCCATTGCGCACGATTATTTTTTATCGCCAGCAAGGTAGGGTATATTCCGCATTTATTACACAAAGCATTCAGGCTGTATCAAGGCGGCAAGGGAGCGAATCCTCAGAACTATGTGACTGAGGTGAGTGCGGGCAGCCAACGCAGAGACAGCCTGAAGGATAAAGTGTACAAAGGAGAAATTATGCTGCCCGACTCATCATCCATTCGACTCAACAAATACATCAGTGAAAGCGGAATCTGCTCGCGTCGAGAAGCCGATCGCTTCATCGAGCAAGGGAACGTCTTCATCAATGGCAAACGCGCCACCATTGGCGACCAGGTGATGCCTGGCGACGTCGTGAAGGTGAATGGTCGGTTGATTGAGCCGCGTGAAGCGGAAGATTTGGTCTTTATCGCGCTGAACAAGCCGGTAGGGATCGTGAGCACCACCGAAGACAGCGAACGCGACAATATTGTTGATTTCGTTAACCACAGCAAGCGCGTGTTTCCGATTGGCCGTCTGGATAAAGACTCCCAGGGACTGATCTTTCTGACCAACCACGGCGATCTGGTGAATAAGATCCTGCGGGCCGGTAACGATCACGAAAAAGAGTATCTGGTCACGGTCGACAAACCGGTTACGGATGAATTTATTCGTGGGATGAGTGCGGGCGTGCCGATTCTGGGCACCGTCACCAAAAAATGTAAGGTGAAGAAAGAGGCGCCGTTTGTCTTTCGCATTACCCTAGTTCAGGGGCTGAACCGTCAGATCCGGCGCATGTGCGAACATTTCGGTTATGAGGTGACGAAGCTTGAACGTACGCGCATCATGAACGTTAGCCTCTCCGGTCTGCCGCTGGGTGAATGGCGTGACCTGACGGATGATGAGCTAATTACGCTGTTTAAACTTATCGAAAATTCCACTTCGGAAGCAAAACCGAAGGCGAAAGCGAAGCCGAAAACGGCGGGAATCAAGCGCCCGGTGGTGAAAATCGAAAAGACGGCGGAGAAAGAAAAATCACGCCCGGCGGCAAACGGTAAACGCTTTACCTCGCCGGGGCGTAAGAAGAAAGGGCGTTAACGTCTGCCTCGCGTTGGCGTATTCGCGGACCAGGAAAAAGAGGCCTCCGCATCCGGTTTATAAGCCTGCTTTTTCTTCAACTGGCGGGCTTTTTTTGCCTCGGCTTCGCGCAAGACCATCAGCTTATCAATGTACTCTTTCTTCACGCTGTTGGTCTCTGCGTTGGTCAACTGACGACCGTGCGCGATGCGGGCGCGATCAAGTAGCGTCTTCAGTTCGCGCTGTTCGCGCTCGGTCATCTCTTTTTGGGTAATGCGGGGGAGTGCCATACGGGTGCCCTCTGTCTGCCAGGTGATTTCAGTGTACGGCAATACGCCACGGGCGGATAGCGCTCAGTCAGCAATACGCAGTTTTCCTGCGAAATCCTGCTGTGTATAACCCGTTGTTTTAAATCCCTTATCCGTAATGACGTGATCAATCTCTTTGAGCGTGGCGATACACATCACGCCGTCCTGACCAAATTTAGTATGGTCGGCGAGAATCACGGATTTTTTACTCATTGCAATCATCGCTTTGGCAACGTAAGCCTCATCAAAGCTCTTCACGAGTATGCCATGCTGCGGTGAAATGCCGCCCGCACCGATAAAGCAGATATCGGCGTGAATCGCGTTAATCTGCTGGCATACCGAGACGCCCAGATTGGCGCGGAAATGGTAATCATATTCGCCGCCCAAGACATAGACACGCGCCTGGAGATTATGCTCTTTTATTTTATCGGCAATTAAGGCGGAATTGGTAATAACGGAAAATGCGAGAGGAGGTAAGTGTTCGGCAAGAATAAGATTCGTGGTACATGAATCAATAAACAGCGTATCGCGCTCGCTGACCATTCCCGCGGCGACTTTGCCAATTGCCATTTTTTCTTCACGATGCGCATCTATTCTTGCGCCAAATGCATCTTCCTGGACAACCTGTTTTTTGACTGCACCACCATGAATTTTGGTGATCTGACCTTCAGACTCCAGTAAAGAGAGATCGCGGCGAATGGTTTCTGAGGTCACATTTAGCGTTTCTGATAATTTAATAACGGTCACTTCACCGAATTTGTTTAATTCATCAAGAATATGTTTTCTTCTTTTAATCGGGTTCATTATTTTCCGCCTGGGTCGAGCTTTGCCGCATGGTAACTGGATGCGCAGAGCAACGCAACCACTCCAGCGCACAGACGATACCCTCATCATCATTCGTGGTTGTCACATAGCGGGCCTGACGTTTCACACTCTCTGGCGCGTTGCCCATCGCGATGCCGAACCCGGCAACGGCAAACATACTGACGTCGTTCTGCTGATCGCCAATGGCGGCAATCTCTGCGGTAGGTCGATTTAATTGCCGGGCGATTTCATTTATCGCATAGCCTTTATTAATCTCGCTACGTTGAATATCAATATAATTGCCGCCAGTGATCGTCGCCTTATAGTCATCAGGCAGCAGGCTGTTTATTTTCAGACACAGATCGTCGATTCTGTCGTGTTCTGCCACCAGCGTGATTTTAAATATATCGCGACGATTAAAAATATTCCCTGGTGCGGCGTTAATAAGCGGTAACTCAAATAAGTCGGCCTCATACGATGTCCACGGAGCGATAAGGCGATCGTAACGGTGATAAATTGCCTGCGGAGTAAAAAAATGGTGAGGATAGCGGGACAGCGAAATATGCCGGTCAATATCTCTGAGATCCATTCGGGTGAGCGCGGCAGAATGCAAAATGCGCTGCTGCGCCGTTTCAAGAATTTGCCCACCGTTGAAACCGGCGCACCAGCCAAACAGCGTCTCAACCTGCTGCTGTTGTAACAGGCGCGCCATGGAGGAGACCGGTCTGGCGGAACAGGCGGCCAGCAGACCGCCGTGCTGGCGAAATTCAACCAGCGCCTGACGCGTGCGTGAACTGATGGTCTTCTGCGACGTCAGTAATGTTCCATCCAGATCGGTAACCAGTAGCATTATTGTTCTCTGTGGTTATGCGTGCGCAATAAAGGGGGCTACGGCCTCTTTAGCGGCATTGCAAACCATATTGTCGATTGCCGTGCCGACGACCAGAATATTGACCCCGGTGTCCTTAAACGCTTTGGCATTGGCAAGGTTAATACCACCTTCTGCCAGCGTCGGAACCTCCACCGCGCCAACCAGCGCCCGGAGGCGGTCTTTAATCATCTGCGGGATATCGCCTGCCGCCACGCCTTCATAGCTCATCCCGGTCATCAGGCCGATCATATCGACACCTATCTCCTGCATGCGCTTTGCCACGCTGGCGACCTCTTCCGGGGTGCGTGCCGGAATTCCGAAGGTATGCAGGTCATCCGGATGACCAATGTAGGCGTCAACGGTCAGGCCATATTCATGGGCGAGGTTGACGATGTCCTGCAGGTCGTCCCAGTCAGATTTGTGGGTGTGTAAACCGTCGGCCCCGGCGCGGGCAATCTCAAGAATCTCTGTTTCACTGAGCGGGACGGGCAGCGTTTCGGTAAACCCGCCCGCAATACCCACGGTGATGAAGATGTCGTCCGGCACCACATTACGCACACCGTGCACCGCTTCAGCCATCTGACCGTTGGTGATTTCGTGGCGGATTTGCTCCGCGGCGTGCATGTTGCTCACCCCCTTGTGTCCGCGAGCCAACGCCAGTGCCGGATGGTTGGGCTCCAGCAGTTTCACGCCTGCTTCACACACCGCTTTCGCCAGGCGCGCATCGTCGCCGGTGATCCCCGTACTGAGGATGGTTTGCCCGCCGTGCAACGCGATGGCATCTTTCACTTTCTGTAACGCTTTGGCGCGTTTTTTATTCATATCGCCTTTAAACATGGTGTACCTCTGGTGTTGGTGCATTAATTAACGGGCAGACGGCACAGATTCACTCTGTACGACAGCCTTAAAACGGTTCGCAACGATGGTGGTAATGCAGGTCATGATCATGACGGTGGCCATCACGATAGCCATCTGCAGCGCATTGCTGGATAAGAACGGTGAGGCGAAAGCCGGAACGTAGGCCACCCCTTTGACGTTAAAGAAGCCGAGCATCATGCCGCCCATTCCTGCCCAGAAAATGGCGGAGCCAAAGACGATTTTGTTGGCGAACATGAAGGGGTAGGCGGATTCCACGAAGGTCCCGAAGCCCAGGTTGATAAGCAGTCCTGGTGTGGCAACGGCCGCTTCGCTTTTTTCGCGTGGCGCGATGACGTTGGCCAGGTTGATACCGGCTGCGACCATGACCAGACCGACCATGTCCACTGCACCGAGGAAGCTGACGCCGGATTTTTCCATCTCCAGCAGCACCAGTGGCAGGATGACCGCGTGATAGACGCCACCCAGAATGGCAGGCCAGATAACCAGACCGGCCAGCAACCCGGCAAGAATCGGACTGAATGCCAGCGTGCTTTCGATAGCCAGTTTGATGTAGTTACCCGCGGAGAGCGCCAGTGGGCTTAACAGATAGTGCATGATCAAGCCGGCAGCCAGACCCGAAATACCGCCAGCAACGATGTTGACGGTGGTCATCGGGAAGCGCCAGTTCAGGCACAGTTCAAACAACCAGCGCACAAAAATCCCGGCCATCACGCCGCCAATAATCCCGCCGATCAGGCCGCCTTCAACGGAAAGCACCCCGGCGACGACCCCGGCCACAATAGAAACTTCATCAAGTTCGGAAATCTGTTTTGCCGCCAGCACAGCAACCAGCACCGGCAGCCCTTTCAGCAGGATTTCAAAGATATCGTTGAGTTTTTCCAGCCCGGGAATGTGGCTCAGGGCGAGTACGATCGCCATCGCGATAAAGCCCGGTAGCGCTGGAATCATGATGCTGCGAATGTTAAAGCGCTTGAGCAGGCTCTTTCCGGAACCGCCCTGTGAAGGTGACGCGCTGCCCAACTGGGGTTTGTACTTGATGCCCCAGTATTTACACAGCGAGGCCACGAAGGAGACCGCGCGGGTGCGGCTGGTGGTGCCGGTTGTGCCTGAAGTCGCGACCACATTGGCGCCTTTTGCGGCGACCAGTGCCATCGACGTGCCTCCGGTGCCGACGATAGGGGTTTTCATCTCCACGGCGGCATCAAAAACGGCCTGGTTTGCTTTTACCGGATCGGCGCTCATCACGACGATCCCGTCGATCTCACCACGGCGGATCATTCCGGCTATCCGACTATCGCTCTCGACGACGGAGGCATTCACCTCAGAGAGTTTGCCCTGGAAGATGCGTTGTGGTTTTGTTTGGTTTTCTGTGGTTAATGCATAGACGGAGGCGGGGGTGTCAGGTTTAGCGACATCCATCGAGGCATCTGCCGCGATGAACTGCACGGCGGCGACATCCACACCTGCGGCTTCGCACTGCTGATAAATCTCCTGGAGTAACTTTTCTGGCTCGGCGCCACCCAGGTTGTAGAGGTTGCCTCCACTGCTTCCAATAATCGCAATTTTTTTCATAGCGGCCTCAAAGGTAGGGTAAGGGGTTATCTGTGTTGTAGTGGAATCATATTCCCAATCAAAACAAAATAAAGCAACATTTAAAGATCGGCGTTAGTTATCATTAAACTCAGTGAATTTGTTTAATATACTGAAAATAAAAATATTTATTCTATTTTTGTTTTGTGTTGATATTTGTTGTTTTGTGATGAGGTTCAAACAAGGAAGGTAAGAAATGGGGGGATTCCCCCCATTCACAGGTGATTAGTTTTCTTTAACAGCACTCCGCTGCTCATCAATCGGTTTACCGGACCAGTAGCCGGCCAGCAGGGAACCGGAAAGGTTGTGCCAGACGGAGAACAGTGCGCCAGGCAGCGCAGCGAGCGGTCCGAAGTAAATTTTACCCAGCGCGGCGGCGAGACCTGAGTTTTGCATTCCAACCTCGATTGCCAGCGTGCGGCAGGTTGACTCGTCAAAGCCAAACAGACGTCCCCCCCAGTAACCGCCGAGCAGGCCGATAGTGTTGTGCAGGATCACGGCGATAATCACCACGAATCCGACAGACGCGATATGCGCCGCGGAACCCGCGACCACCGCGCTGATGATTGCCAGAATGCAGACCATCGAAAACGCAGGCAGGTAAGGCTCAACTGCCTTCACCACGCGCGGGAACAGGTGGTGGATCACCAGGCCCAGGGCAATCGGGATCACCACAATCTGCAAAATACTGAGCAGCATGCCCATCACATCAACCTGAATATGCGCATCGACATACAAACGTGTTAGCAGCGGCGTGGCGACCACGCCCACCAGGGTGGAAACGGATGAGATCGTTACCGAGAGCGCCACATCCCCTTTCGCCAGATAGATCATGACGTTAGATGCCGTGCCGCTGGCCACGCTACCGACCAGCACCATCCCGGCAGAGAGTTCCGGCGGCATGTTAAACGCCAGCGCCAGTATCCATGCCGCGAGCGGCATCACCAGATAGTGCAGGAAGATCCCGGCCGCAACCGGCGCAGGGCGCGAAAGCACGCGTTTGAAATCATCCACTTTCAGGTGAACGCCCATACCGAACATGATCAGCATCAGCAGTGTCGTCACCCACGGGCCGACAGGCGTAAAGGTGGTTGGCGTGTAATACGCAATAACCGAGAGTAGCAGCGCCCATAGCGGGAACAGCCGGGTCAGTACAGCGAGCATGTTATATTCCTTGCGATAATGTTGTGTTTGCTTGTTATAAAAAAGCCGGGTTCGAGCCCGGCTATTGTTATTATTTATCGTGTGTTCGAATTTTATTCAAACAAATTATGCTCATGTTCTGACTTTGAGATTTTCCCAGCTCAGGCCGAACCGTGCCAGATACTTACGCAGACGGTCGGCATCGTTGGGATTGGCTTTTTTCTGTCGGGAGACGGCGAAGAGTTCACGTCCGGCTTCGGACAACGATGCGCTGCGTCGGCATACCTCGAGCACCGTTTCCAGTTGGCGGCGGTCAAAGAGGTCGAGTTCCATCTCCCGTTCCGGTTGCAACGCCGTCTCCCCCCAACTCTCCTGCAAAAGCGCGATCTCTTCTTCGACGAGGGCGGGCGTAATACGCCCTTGCTCAGCCAGCGTTGCCATTCGCGCGACGGAGGAGCTCAGCTCGCGGAAATTGCCGCGCCACTGCGCCTGGGGCGAACAGGCAAACGCCAGATAGCGTTCGCGCGCCTCTTTATCAAAGCGGATCTGATTCTGTCGACTGCGGGAGAAACGTTGCAACTCATACTCAACGTTAGGGGCAATGTCCTCACGCCGCTGGGCAAGGCCGGGCAAGGCAAAGCGCCACATGTTAATACGTG
Organism: Citrobacter telavivensis; assembly: GCF_041807075.1. Classification (NCBI taxonomy): domain Bacteria; kingdom Pseudomonadati; phylum Pseudomonadota; class Gammaproteobacteria; order Enterobacterales; family Enterobacteriaceae; genus Citrobacter; species Citrobacter telavivensis. The sequence continues at coordinate 38,247 of NZ_JBGUBF010000006.1, forward strand.
CGTAGAGATCTTCGCGAAAACGCCCTTCGGCGACCCACAGTGGCATATCGCGATGGGTGCCGGCAATCAACTGGAAGTCGCTGCGCACCTCTTTATCGGAGCCAAACGGGAAGAAGGTTTTCTCCTCAATCGCTTTCAGCAGCATGGCCTGTTCATCCAGCCCCAGTTCAGCGATTTCATCCAGAAACAGCACCCCGCCGTCGGCTTCGCGTAACAGTCCGGTTCGCGATGACAGTGCACCTGTAAACGCGCCTTTCACATGCCCAAACAGCGTCGACATAGCGTTATCGCCGCGCAGGGTAGCGCAGTTAACCGCTACCAGTTTTCCACCCACCAGATGTCGCGACTGGCGAAGCTGGAAAATCCGTTTGGCGAGGAAGGATTTCCCCGCGCCGGTCGGACCGGTGAGCAGGATAGGATCGCCAGAGCGCAAGGCCACGCGCTCAATGCGGTCAATCAGTTTGTTGAACGTAGCATTGCGCGTCTCGATACCGGCTTTGAGGAAGGAGACCGACCGCTGCTGCTCACGCTGAAAGCGACTGGTGAGCGTGGCATAGCGGCTTAAATCGAGATCGATAACAGAACAGGTGCCAGCGGCAACGTCCTCCGGTGGAGCGCCCTTCGGCGCGGGGCCGGTTTGCAGCAGGCTGGCGGGCAGATAGCGGGCTTCCGTCAGCAGGAACCAGCAAATTTGTGCCACGTGGGTGCCGGTGGTGATGTGCACCAGATACTCTTCGTTCTCGGTATCGAAGGTGTAGTGCGTGGCAAAGTCGAGGAACGCGGCATAGACCTCTTCGAAATCCCACGGATCGGCAATGGTGATCGCATGCGGGCGGACCTGGGTATGCGGGGAGAGCAGGTTGATATCCTCCGCCAGTTGCTGACACATCCCGGCATCGCGTGGCTGGTGGATAAGCTCCAGGCGATCGACCGGGAAATCCGGCTGTTGACACAGTCCGACCGTTGGTCGCCATTTCTTGAGCCGGTTTGCCCGCTTGCCGCGTTTATCCAGCACCGTGCCCAGCACGCCAATCACCACCCGCCGCTTTTTCATGGTTTATCCCAAAAGATAAATATCGATATTGAAAGATAAAAAATACGGAAGGCATCTGCAATCACCATTATTGGCGATAAAAATTAATCCATTATTAATCAGATAATTAAAAATTAATTTTGTCTTTTTTTCGTTCTGGCACGCTTCTGGCAATAACACTCTCGTCAACACGTTGAAAGCGCAGGGGGTTAAACCCCGCCGGCACGTCAGGAACGGCAGCGGCTGTTTTCCGGAGGTGTTCCGTCAACCGATGACACCTGAACAATGGGTTCGATTCCCGATTCATTCTCCCAATGAAACTGGTTGTTAATCATAGAAATAAAAACGGGTACTGCGCAGTCAGCAGGCCCCAAAACAGGTTGCCGGTCACGATGCCGCGCCGCAGGCAAAAGGGAATTCCCCTGTAGCTTCGCCTCCCGCACCCGCACCTGACTTTGATAAGGAAAAGAGAAAAATGACGAAGAAAATCACTATCCGCAAAGGACAATTAGGCCTGTTAGCGAAAAACGGCGACTACTATCAGGTTCTGGAGGCGGGTGAACACCGTCTGCCGTGGTTCAATACGCCAGAGGTGCTGGTGGTTAATCTGGACGGTAGCGAAGTGCCGGAAGCGCTGGCGAATTATTTACGCCGTTTTCAGCCGGACTGGGTAACGCGTTACGGTCTGACCGTCGATCTTAACGACAGCGAAGCGGGGGCGTTATACATGAATGAGGTGTTGCAGGAGATCCTGCCGCCGTCCACGCGCCGTTTGTACTGGCGAGCCGACGAGGCGTTGAAACTGGTACGTATGGATACGCGTCAGGTTCAGGTGCCCACAGAGGTCATGAATGCGGTCCTGCAACCGCGACGTAACAGCGCGGTTAAAGGTCGAGAAGCGATGCTCACCGTGCAGGTTCCGGCCTGGCATGCGGGTGTGTTGAAAATTGACGGTGAGACGCAGGCGCTGTTGCCGCCGGGTCTGACGGCGTACTGGAAAGTGAATCATCTGGTTGACGCGGAAGTGGTGGATACCCGTTTGCAGGTACTGGAAGTGGGCGGTCAGGAAATTTTGACCAAAGATAAGGTCAACCTGCGTCTGAATCTGGCGGCGAACTGGCGTTACCGCGACGTGCTGCAGGCTTTTGCGCAGCTCACTAAACCGCTCGATCATCTGTACCGCGAACTGCAGTTTGCACTGCGTGAAGCCGTCGGGACGCGCACGCTGGATGAGTTGCTGGAAGATAAGCAGGTGATTGATGACGTAGTCAGCGCGCAGGTGAAAGACCGTATGGCGCCCTATGGCATCGACGTGGCCTCGCTGGGCGTGAAGGACATCGTGTTGCCGGGGGATATGAAAACGATTCTGTCCCGTCTGGTTGAAGCGGAAAAATCGGCGCAGGCCAACGTGATCCGCCGTCGTGAAGAAACGGCCGCGACGCGCTCGCTGTTGAATACGGCGAAAGTGATGGAAAACAACCCGGTAGCGCTGCGCTTAAAAGAGCTGGAAACCCTCGAAAGAGTGGCGGAGCGTATCGATAAAATCTCGGTATTCGGTGGCCTGGACCAGGTTCTGCACGGCTTAGTGAACATTAAAGGATAAGAAACATGGCACATAACGACTATGCGCTGTTGGCGTCGCAGAACGCGGCGCCGGTGAAAATGTGGACGCACGGCGTTCCGGTGGAGCCCGAAGCGCGCCAGCAACTGCTGAACACGGCGAAGATGCCGTTTATTTTTAAACACCTGGCGGTGATGCCGGATGTGCATCTGGGGAAAGGGTCAACTATCGGCAGCGTGATCCCAACCAAAGGGGCGATTATTCCGGCGGCAGTAGGGGTGGATATCGGCTGTGGGATGATCGCAGTGCGTACTTCGCTGCTGGCCGGCGATCTGCCGGATAACCTCAGCGGGTTGCGGAGCGCGATTGAGCAGGCCGTTCCACACGGGCGTACGAATACGCGCTCCCGTCGCGACAAAGGCGCGTGGGATACGCCGCCAGAGGAGGTGAGTACTCACTGGGGGATGCTGGCACCGCGCTTTAAGCGCCTGACTGACAAGTATCCCTCGTTGCTGAAGACCAACAACTATCAGCATCTGGGAACATTGGGAACCGGTAACCACTTCATTGAGGTTTGTCTGGATGAGCAGCAGCGCGTCTGGGTGATGTTGCACAGCGGCTCGCGCGGCGTGGGGAATGCCATCGGCAACGTTTTCATCACGCTGGCGCAGCAGGATATGCAGCAGCATATCGCGAATCTCCCGGACCGAAACCTGGCGTACTTCCAGGAAGGGAGCCAGCACTACAACGACTACATTGAAGCGGTGGAATGGGCGCAGGATTTTGCCCGGCAAAACCGGGAGGTGATGATGTCCCGTGTCCTGGCCGCGCTGTCGCGCATCGTGAGTAAACCGTTTATCACCCAGCAGGAAGCGGTGAATTGCCACCATAACTATGTGCAAAAAGAGCGTCACTTTGGTGAAGAGGTGCTGGTGACGCGTAAAGGCGCTGTTTCAGCGCAGAAAGGCCAGATGGGGATTATTCCGGGGTCGATGGGGGCGAAAAGCTTCATCGTGCGTGGGCTGGGGAATGAAGAGAGCTTCTGCTCCTGCAGCCATGGGGCGGGAAGAACCATGAGCCGAACGGCGGCCAAAAAACGCTTTACTGTAGAGGATCAGATTCGCGCGACGGCCCACGTTGAATGCCGTAAAGACAGCGAGGTGATCGATGAAATTCCAATGGCTTACAAAGACATTGATGCCGTGATGGCGGCGCAGTCTTCACTGGTGGAGATCGTGCATACGCTGCGGCAGGTGGTGTGTGTAAAAGGATAAAAGAAGATGGCGAAAAATGCAGTGAGTGCCGCGATGCGCGAACGGGTCGCGCGGCAACTCAAAGACGTGGAAACGCGTTACGGCGTCAGGGTGCTGTATGCCTGCGAGTCAGGGAGTCGCGGCTGGGGATTTGCCTCGCCGGATAGTGATTACGATGTGCGGTTTTTATATGTTCATCCGCCACAGTGGTATCTGCGGGTCGACGCGCCGCGCGATGTGATCGAGCTGCCGATAGACGATGAACTGGACGTGTGCGGCTGGGAGTGGCGTAAAGCGCTGGGACTGCTGAAGGGGGCTAACCCGACGCTGATCGAGTGGCTGGATTCCCCGGTGGTTTATCAGCAGGATGATGTCACGGTCAGCGCACTTAAAACGATGATACCGCAGTGGTTTTCTCCACTTCGCGCACGTTGGCATTACTACTTGATGGCGCGAAAAAACTTTCGCGGCTATTTGCAGGGAGAAGAGGTGCGGCTGAAAAAATACTTCTACGTCCTGCGTCCGCTGCTGGCGGTGCGTTGGGTCGAAGCGGGTAAAGGCGTTCCGCCCATGCGCTTTGCCGAACTGCTGGCGGGAAGCGAACTGGAGGCGCCGTTACGTCAGGAGATAGACGAACTGCTGGCGCGCAAACAGCGTGCGGGAGAGGCGGAGTATGGTCCGCGCCGTCCGTTGCTGCATGCGTTCATCCACGCTGAACTGGCGAGAGGCGAAATCCCGCCCACGCTGCCGGACAGCCGGGAAGGCGACGTGAAGGCACTGGATAAACTGCTTTATGAGACGGTGATGGTATGACTACGTTGCCCGATGGCGCTGCGCTTATCGGGCCTGTGTGGGCAAAATTTGTAGGCCGGATAAAGCGCAGAGCGCCGCCATCCGGCATTGACGCTATATTACTCAAACAAATTTTGGTGCAGCTTCTGCACAACCTGTTCAGCCTCGGTGCCAGGCACCAGGAAACAGAGGTTATGGCTGGAAGCGCCATAGCAAATCATGCGGATATTGAACGGTTCCAGCACGCCGAACACCTCTTTGCCGACGCCGCAGGCTTTCGACAGATCGTTACCAATCAGCGCAACCAGCGCGAGACCCTCTTCAACCTCCACCCGACACAAGGCAGACAGTTCCATTAGCAGCGACTGTGTCAGCAGCGTATCGCCAGTGGAGGTCGAGCCGGTGGTATCCAGCGTTAGCGCCACGCTCACTTCGGAGGTGGTGATCAGATCGACCGAGATATTGTGGCGCGCCAGAATACCGAATACTTCGGCCAGGAAACCGCGCGAGTGCAGCATATTCAGGCTGTGCAGGGTCAGCAGCGTCTGTTTGCGACGCAGCGCCAGCGCGCGGAACAGCGGTGGATTTTGGGTTTTATTGCAGACCAGCGTACCGCCCGCTTTCGGATCTTTACTGGAGCCGACGAAGACCGGGATATCGCTGCGCACGGCGGGCAGCAGGGTGGCCGGGTGCAGCACTTTCGCACCAAAGGTGGCCATTTCCGCCGCCTCTTCAAAGGCGATTTCATCAATGCGCTGCGCCGCAGGCACCACGCGAGGATCGGTGGTGTAGATGCCTGGGACGTCCGTCCAGATATCGACACGCGCGGCATGGAGCGCTTCGGCCAACAGGGCCGCCGTGTAGTCGCTGCCGCCGCGTCCGAGTGTGGTTGTGCGCCCTTTGCCTTCGCTGCCGATGAACCCCTGAGTGATCACCAGCCCTTCGTTCAGACGTGGGGTCAGTTGCAGCGTTGCCAGTTCTGCCAGCGCCGCGACGTCAGGTTCGGCGCGACCAAAACGATCGTTGGTACGCATCACTTTACGCACATCGAACCACTGCGCCTGAACGTGACGCTCACGCAGGATTTCAACAAACAGCAGGGTAGACATCAGTTCGCCGTGGCTGACCAGTTCATCCGTCAGCGCGGTGGAAGTGGCGAGTGAGGCCGCTTCCGCCAGCGTGGTGATATTTTCCAGCAGACGTTCGATCTCTTCACGAATAACGTTTGGATAACGCAGACGTTCCAGGATATCGAACTGAATTTTGCGGATAGCGTCGAGTTTCTCGAAGCGTTCGGTGGGTTCCAGACCTTCAGCCAGTGCAACCAGTAAATTAGTGATGCCTGCGGAAGCGGAGAGCACCACTAAACGCACGTTTGCATCGGAAAGCACCACGTCGGCGCTGCGGTTCATGGCATCGAAATCAGCGACGCTGGTACCGCCAAATTTGGAAACAACGATTTCTGTCATAACAACCTCGTGTCAGGGAGTGAGAAAGCGACCTGGGCACAAAGGCAGAACAGAAACCGGTGCAGGCGCAAATACCGTATTTATAAATAAAATGTGTGGCCTGGACTGTCAACGCCGGGATTATGCGGATTTTTCATGCTGCGTTTAGCCTCAGTAATGGTGCTTATAACAACGATACTTTTCGGCGGCATTTGACCGTGGCCAGGCAACGGCACTAAAACAATCACACTTTTCTGTGACTGGCGTTACAATCGATCCCAGTCACAATTCTCAAATCAGAAGAGTATTGCTAATGAAAAACATCAATCCAACGCAGACCTCTGCCTGGCAGGCACTACAAAAACACTTTGACGACATGAAGGACGTTACTATCGCGGATCTGTTCGCGAAGGATAGCGATCGCTTCAGCAAATTCTCCGCAACGTTTGACGATCTGATGCTGGTGGATTACTCCAAAAACCGCATCACCGAAGAGACGCTGGCGAAACTGCAGGATCTGGCGAAAGAGACCGATCTGGCGGGCGCCATCAAGTCCATGTTCTCCGGCGAGAAAATCAACCGTACTGAAGATCGTGCCGTGCTGCACGTGGCGCTGCGTAACCGTAGCAATACCCCGATTATCGTGGACGGCAAAGATGTGATGCCGGAAGTCAACGCGGTGCTGGAGAAGATGAAATCCTTCTCTGAAGCCATTATTTCGGGCCAGTGGAAGGGGTATACCGGTAAAGCGATCACCGACGTGGTTAACATCGGTATCGGCGGCTCCGACCTCGGCCCGTTCATGGTGACCGAAGCGCTGCGTCCGTATAAAAACCACCTGAATATGCACTTTGTTTCTAACGTCGACGGCACCCATATCGCCGAAGTGCTGAAGAAAGTGAACCCGGAAACCACCCTGTTCCTCGTGGCGTCCAAAACCTTCACGACGCAGGAAACCATGACTAACGCCCATAGCGCGCGTGACTGGTTCCTGAAAACCGCCGGTGACGAAAAACACGTTGCGAAACACTTCGCCGCGCTGTCTACCAACGCGAAAGCGGTCGGTGAGTTCGGTATCGATACCGCCAATATGTTCGAGTTCTGGGACTGGGTGGGCGGTCGTTACTCGTTGTGGTCAGCGATTGGTCTGTCGATCATCCTGTCCGTCGGTTACGACAACTTTGTGCAACTGCTGTCCGGCGCGCATGCGATGGATAAGCACTTCTCGACCACGCCTCTGGAGAACAACCTGCCAGTGCTGCTGGCGTTGATTGGTATCTGGTACAACAATTTCTTCGGTGCAGAAACCGAAGCGATCCTGCCGTATGACCAGTACATGCACCGTTTCGCGGCCTATTTCCAGCAGGGCAACATGGAGTCTAACGGGAAATACGTTGACCGTAACGGCAACCCGGTGGATTACCAGACGGGCCCAATCATCTGGGGTGAACCGGGAACCAACGGTCAGCACGCGTTCTATCAGCTGATTCACCAGGGAACCAAAATGGTGCCTTGTGATTTCATCGCCCCGGCGATTACCCATAACCCGCTGTCCGATCACCATCCGAAGCTGCTGTCTAACTTCTTCGCCCAGACGGAAGCGCTGGCGTTCGGGAAATCGCGTGAAGTGGTTGAGCAGGAATACCGTGACCAGGGTAAAGATCCGGCTCAGCTTGACCACGTTGTGCCGTTCAAAGTGTTCGAAGGCAACCGCCCGACCAACTCCATCCTGCTGCGTGAAATCACTCCGTTCAGCCTGGGGGCGCTGATTGCGCTCTATGAGCACAAAATCTTTACTCAGGGCATCATCCTGAACATCTTCACCTTCGACCAGTGGGGCGTTGAGCTGGGTAAACAGCTGGCGAACCGCATTCTGCCGGAGCTGAAAGATGATAAAGCGATTGAAAGCCACGACAGCTCGACTAACGGATTGATTAACCGTTATAAAAACTGGCGTTAATCTGGCGCAGTGCCGGATGGCGACGCTAATGCGTCTTATCCGGCCTACTTTCTACCGTAGGCCTGATAAGCGAAGCGCCATCAGGCATTGAAGTGTCGGATGGCGTATCCGGCCCGGTCTGTAACGTAGGCCTGATAAGCGAAGCGCCATCAGGCATTGAAGTGTCGGATGGCGTATCCGGCCCGGTCTATAACGTAGGCCTGATAAGCGAAGCGCCATCAGGCATTGAAGTGCCGGATGGTGTATCCGGCCAGGTCTATACCGTAGGCCTGATAAGCGAAGCGCCATCAGGCATTGACGTGCCGGATGGCGTATCCGACCCGGTCCATAACGTAGGCCTGATAAGCGAAGCGCCATCAGGCATTGACGTGCCGGATGGTGTATCCGACCAGGTCCATAACGTAGGCCTGATAAGCGAAGCGCCATCAGGAAAGTTAATAATGAAATGAGCCGATATTATTATCGGCTTTTTTATAAGATAATTCCGGTTGTCCGTGTTGTTTCCCGCAATTTTATATTGAGCATAATCCTAAAATAATAAATAACCGTAAAATAACCCAGTGTTATTTTAGGATAATACGGATCGTTTAGCTAAATGGATTTAATGTTAATATACTGTTTTTAATGATTATTGTTATTTTTATAAAAATGAATTGTTCAGCAAAAGTCCAATTATCCTAAAACCACCTTGCTATTTCCCCCTGCCGTAATTCGCATGCTTTAGTTGTGTATACTCGATCCCGCCCGAAATGCTTTTGGGTAAATCTCCATTCATTCAATGAAGGGAAATTGTTATGAAAAAAGTTCTGTATGGCATTTTTGCCATATCTGCGCTTGCGGCGAGTTCTGTCTATGCAGCCCCCGTTCAGGTGGGTGAAGCGGCAGGGTCGGCAGCAACGTCGGTGTCGGCGGGTAGCTCCTCCGCATCCAGCGTGAGCACCGTAAGTTCGGCGGTGGGTGTCGCGCTTGCGGCAACCGGCGGCGGTGACGGTTCCAATACCGGGACCACCACCACCACGACCACCAGTACCCAGTAAGATCGGTACATTTAATCCTAACCACACTTCGGTGTGGTTATTTTGCCCCTCTGGAGAAGAGTCGTGAAGCGACCTGCACTCATACTACTTTGCCTGCTGTTACAGGCATGCTCAGCCACGACAAAGCAACTGGGCAACTCACTGTGGGACAGTCTGTTTGGCACGCCCGGCGTACAGCTAACGGACGATGACATTCAAAACATGCCCTACGCCAGCCAGTACATGCAGCTTAACGGCGGGCCGCAGCTGTTTGTGGTGCTCGCTTTCGCAGAGAACGGACAGCAGAAATGGGTGACGCAGGATCAGGCCACCCTCGTGACCCAGCACGGTCGTCTGGTGAAGACGCTGCTGGGCGGCGACAACCTCATCGACGTGAATAACCTCGCGGATGACCCGCTGAATAAACCGAATCAGATAGTCGACGGTGCGACCTGGACACGCACGATGGGCTGGACCGAATACAAGCAGGTGCGCTATGCCACCGCGCGCTCGGTCTTTACATGGGATGGCAACGACACGGTAAAAGTCGGCAGCGAAGAGACCCCGGTTCGCGTGCTGGATGAAGCCGTCACGACCGATCAGGCTCGCTGGCATAACCGTTACTGGGTCGATGACGAAGGGCAAATCCGCCAGTCGGAGCAATATCTGGGGGCGAACTATTTCCCGGTGAAAACCACGCTGATTAAGGCGGCAAAATCATGATGAAACGGACTATTGCGGCGCTGATCTTCAGTCTGAGCGCGTCATCTGTTTTTGCTGCGGGAACCGTTAAGGTTTTCAGCGCTGGGAGTGCCGAACCAAAAACACTTACCGGCGCTGAACACCTTATCGATCTGGTGGGACAGCCCAGACTGGCGAACAGTTGGTGGCCCGGCGCAGCGATCGCGGAAGAGAACGCGACGCTGGCGGCGAAGCGTCAGCAGCAGACGCTGCTGGGGCGTCTGGCGGTGTTAAGCGGCGAAGAGAGCGGGGAGGATGCCGCCGCCATTAACGCGTTGCGCCAGCAAATTCAGGCGCTGAAGGTGGCAGGTCGACAGTGGGTAAATCTCGATCCGGACATTGTGCGGGTCAGCGAGCGCGGCAATCCGCCATTGCAGGGCAACTACACGCTGTGGGTAGGCGCGCAGCCGACGGACGTCACAGTCTTTGGTCTGATAAGCCGTCCCGGAAAGCAGCCGTTTATGCCAGGACGCGATGTTGTCAGCTATCTCGAGGGACAACAGCGGCTCAGCGGTGCAGATCGCAGCTATGCATGGGTGGTTTATCCCGATGGACGAACGCAGAAAGTGCCGGTTGCGTACTGGAATAAGCGTCACGTTGAGCCGATGCCCGGCAGCATCATTTTTGTCGGCCTGGATGACGCTTTCTGGAGCAGCGAACCGGAAGCGCTTAACGCCGACATTCTTCACACCCTGACGCAGCGGATACCCGAATAATGAAAAAAACACATCTGCTTAGCTTACTGGCGCTGGGCATCAGCGCAGCCTGCCATGCCGAAACGTATCCGGCACCGATTGGGCCCTCCCAGTCGGATTTTGGCGGCGTGGGATTATTACAGACACCAACCGCGCGCATGGCGCGTGAAGGGGAGTTAAGTCTCAACTATCGCGATAACGATCAGTACCGTTATTACTCCGCGTCCGTGCAGCTTTTCCCCTGGCTGGAAACCACGCTGCGCTACACCGACGTGCGGACCAAACCGTACAGTAGCGTCGAGTCGTTCTCGGGCAATCAGACCTACAAAGATAAGGCGTTCGACCTGAAGTTGCGGCTGTGGGAAGAGAGCTACTGGACACCGCAGGTGTCGGTCGGCGCGCGGGATATCGGTGGGACCGGTCTGTTCGATGCGGAATACGTCGTGGCGAATAAAGCCTGGGGACCGTTTGATTTCTCGCTTGGCCTCGGCTGGGGTTATCTGGGGACCAGCGGCAACGTCAGCAATCCGCTCTGTTCGTACAGCGATAAATATTGCTACCGCGATAACAGCTATAAACAGGCCGGCTCTATTGACGGCAGTCAGATGTTTCACGGTCCGGCGTCGCTGTTTGGCGGTGTTGAGTACCAGACGCCGTGGCAACCGCTGCGACTGAAGCTGGAATATGAGGGCAACAACTACCAGCAGGACTTCGCGGGCAAGCTGGAACAAAAAAGCAAGTTTAACGTCGGCACCATTTACCGCGTCACCGATTGGGCCGACGTTAACCTCAGCTACGAACGCGGTAACACCTTTATGTTTGGGGTGACGCTGCGGACCAATTTCAACGATTTGCGGCCATCGTATAACGATAACGCGCGGCCGAAATATCAGCCGGAGCCGCAGGACCCGATCCTGCAACACTCGGTGGTAGCGAACCAACTGACGCTGCTGAAATACAACGCCGGACTGGCGGATCCGCAGATTCAGGTGAAGGGCGACACGCTGTACGTGACGGGCGAGCAGGTGAAATACCGCGACTCGCGTGAAGGGATCGAACGAGCGAATCGGATCGTCATGAACGATCTCCCGGAGGGGATCCGCACGATCCGCGTGACGGAAAATCGCCTCAATCTGCCGCAGGTGACCACCGAAACGGACGTCAGCAGCCTGAAACGCCATCTGGAAGGCGAACCGCTGGGGCAGGAAACGCCGCTGGCGCAAAAACGCCTCGAGCCGATAGTGCCGGAAAGTACCGAACAGGGCTGGTATATCGATAAATCGCGCTTTGACTTCCATCTCGATCCGGTGCTGAACCAGTCCGTGGGGGGGCCGGAAAACTTCTACATGTACCAGTTGGGCGTGATGGCGACGGCGGATCTGTGGGTCACCGACCACCTGCTGACCACCGGCAGCCTGTTTGGCAACCTTGCCAATAACTACGATAAATTTAACTACACCAACCCGCCGAACGATTCGAAGCTACCGCGCGTGCGTACCCGCGTGCGTGAATACGTACAGAACGACGTTTACGTGAATAACCTGCAGGCCAACTACTTCCAGTACTTCGGTAATGGTTTCTATGGTCAGGTTTACGGCGGCTATCTTGAAACCATGTACGGCGGGGCGGGAGCGGAAGTGTTGTACCGTCCGGTCGACAGCAACTGGGCGTTTGGCCTGGATGCCAACTACGTGAAGCAGCGTGACTGGCGCAGCGCACAGGACATGATGAAATTCACCGACTACAGCGTGAAGACCGGACACTTGACGGCCTACTGGACGCCATCATTCGCCCAGGACGTGCTGGTGAAAGCGAGCGTCGGTCAGTATCTGGCGGGGGATAAAGGCGGCACGCTGGATATCTCTAAACGCTTCGACAGCGGCGTGGTGGTCGGTGGTTACGCCACTCTCACTAACGTCTCGCCGGATGAGTATGGCGAAGGGGATTTCACCAAAGGCGTCTACGTGTCGATTCCGCTGGATCTCTTCTCTACCGGTCCGACCCGCAGCCGTGCGGCAGTGGGCTGGACGCCGCTGACGCGTGATGGGGGTCAGCAGCTTGGACGTAAGTTCCAGCTGTATGACATGACCAGCGATAAAAGCGTGAATTTCCGCTGAAGTAGCGTGGCATTATCCAGCTGGAAGACGGCGTAATAATCTGGCTGGATTACCTGCATATACGCCTTTTTCAGTGATTGATCGGGTCACTACGCTACCCGCACCGATAACTACGCCATCGCAGATACTGACCGCCAGTATCGTTGCGCCGCTACCAATGGAGACATCGTCACCAAGAATAATTCGTCCCCAACTGCTGCTGTCTGAGTTAGGTTTTCCTTCCCGAAACATATCGTTAGCGAACATGACTCCGTGGCCGATAAAGCAGCGGGAACCGATGGTGACATATTCGCAAATGAAGGTATGTGACTGGATTTTTGTCTCTGCGCCAATCTGCGTATTTCCCTGAATTTCGACAAAGGGGCCGACAAAAACGTTGTCGCCAAGCCGGCAGTCGTAGAGATTGGCGGGTTCATAAATCACCACATTTTCACCACAGGCGACATTGCGGATGATGGACTGACGAATCATTGCCATTTTGGTTCTCTCAGAGCTGTTTTTCCATGACGTGAAGCGTAGCGGTCTGTGACGTGGTCGTAAAAAAAGTGTCTTTCACAAACGTCATTCCCTGCTGCTCATAGAACTGGCGTGCCCGCGGGTTATCCGCCAGAACATCCAGCCAGATCCGCGTTTCCCCTTGCGTTTTGGCCTGGCGAACCACTTCGGCAAAAATCTGTTCGCCGTACTGTTTTCCGGTTTCGCCAGGCAGGAGGTAGATCTTATGCAGCAATGTCCCAACCGGGCCCTGCGGCTCAATGGCCTGATGCAATGAATACTTCGCAAAACCAATTGGGGTGTCGGCAAAGGCGATAAGCCAGAAGGTGTCCGATTCCGCGAAACTGCTGGCGATTGCCGACAGGGAATATTCCTGTTCAAGATAAGCGGCCAGTTCGTGCGGATTTTTCCACAAATGGGCAAAATGATGACGATAGCTGGCATATCCCATCGAGCTTAGCAGGCTGGCATCGTCAGGTGTTGCCATTTGAAACCGGAGCATTTCGTTTTCCTTTCAGGATGTTAGGGTCAGAAGGATTGTTGCATCCTTTTCCTTTTGCACAAAACATAAACAAAAAATATAGATCTCCGTCACATTTTTGCGTTATACAGGAACCTCACCACTGAGATCGAGGTGCTGTTATGACGTCACTCTCTCGTCCGCGCGTGGAGTTTATCTCCACGATCCTACAGACCGTGTTGAACCTTGGGCTGCTGAGTCTGGGTATGATCCTGGTCGTATTCCTCGGTAAAGAGACGCTGCATCTGGCAGATGTGCTCTTCGCGCCTGAACAAGCCAGCAAGTATGAGCTGGTGGAAGGGCTGGTTGTCTACTTTCTCTATTTCGAATTTATCGCGCTGATTGTGAAGTACTTTCAGTCAGGCTTTCACTTTCCGCTGCGCTACTTCATCTATATCGGGATCACCGCGATCGTCCGGCTGATCATTGTCGATCACAAATCCCCTCTCGATGTGCTGATCTATTCGGCGGCGATCCTGCTACTGGTGATCACGCTCTGGATGTGTAATTCAAAACGCCTGAAGCGCGAGTAGGCCGGATAAGGCAATGTGTGTCGTGGTTGCCTGATGGCGCTGCGCTTATCAGGCCTACAATGGGCTGGAGCGCGAGTAAAAAGTGAGTAGGCCGGATAAGGCAATGTGTGTCGTGATTGCCTGATGGCGCTGCGCTTATCAGGCCTACAAACGTCTGTAGGCCGGATAAGGCAACGCCGCCATCCGGCAGACAAAAAAAAGGCGCTCCGTGGAGCGCCGAATTACAGTCACAAGTTGGATAAAACAAGTTGAGGGTGCAGTGGCATTACAGGGACTTCAATGAAACTTAACCTTTGACTCCGCCCGCCGTCAGGCCGTTGACCAGCCAGCGCTGTGCCAGCAGGAAGACCAGGGTGATCGGAATCGCAGAAAGCACGGCCGCAGCGGCAAAATCGCCCCACAGGTAGTTTTGCGGGTTGAGGTATTGCTGCATCCCGACGGCCAGGGTGTAGCTGTCCACATCACGTAGCAGCAGTGAGGCAACCGGCACTTCGGTAATGGCGGCAATGAACGACAGAATAAAGACCACCGCCAGAATCGGCACCGACAGCGGCAACAGCACCAGGCGGAAAGCCTGCCACGGGGTTGCGCCATCCAGTGCGGCCGCTTCTTCAAGCGACCCGTCGATGGTTTCGAAATAGCCCTTGATGGTCCACACATGTAGAGCGATACCGCCGAGATAGGCGAAGATCACCCCACCATGGGTGTTCAGACCAATAAACGGAATGTACTGGCCAAGGCGATCAAACAACGCGTACAACGCGACCAGCGACAGCACCGCCGGGAACATCTGGAAAATCAGCATCCCTTTAAGCAGCGTGGCTTTACCGGGAAAACGCATACGGGCAAAGGCGTAGGCGCAGGTCGTTGACAGCGCCACAATGCCGATCGCGGTGATTCCGGCGATTTTCACCGAGTTCCACAGCCATAACAGAACCGGGAAGGGGGGCGGCGTGATGCGGCCATCAGCATGTTCAACGCTGAAGCCCAGCGCCAGTCGCCAGTGCTCCCAGGAGATTTTTTCCGGGATCAGGCTCCCGGTGGCAAAGTTACCTTCACGCAGCGAGATGGCGATAACCATCAGCAGCGGGAACATGATGGCCGCGATAAAAATCAGGAGTAACAGGTGCGTCGTGAAAAGACGCAATTTTTGAGATTTCGGTTGTACCATAGCCATAATTTTTTACTCCTTAACATCGCTCCAGGCTATTTCACTTGCCATTCTGAACGCTGGCAGTGCTCAGAATCCTCACGTACTGCGTGTACGCTTCGGTTCTTCCGCGCTGGCAGCATCCAGACTGGCTGCGCCAATTACGCCTGGTGATTCTGATTAATCAAACTTCATGCGGGTGGCTTTCAGGTTCACGATGGCAAGCGCACCGACCAGCAGGAAGATCAGCGTGGCGATTGCCGCCGCCAGGCCGAAGTCCTGTCCGCCGCCGCCTTCAAAGGCGATGCGGTAGGTGTAGCTTACTAACAGGTCGGTATACCCGGCTGGCGTGGTCGTTCCGAGACGATCCGGACCGCCGTTGGTCAACAGTTGAATCAGCACGAAGTTGTTAAAGTTAAAGGCAAAGCTGGCGATCATCAGCGGCGTCAGCGGCTTAATCAACAGCGGGAGCGTAATCTTAAAGAAGTTCTGGAACGGGCCCGCGCCATCCATTGCCGACGCCTCGTACAGGTCGTCCGGAATCGCTTTCAGCAGACCCATGCACAGGATCATCATGTACGGGTAGCCCAGCCAGGTATTGACGATAATAATCATCGAACGCGCGGTGGTCGGGTCGCTAAACCATGCCGGCTTGATGCCAAACAGCGCGCTTAGCATCATGTTGATTTCACCAAAGCTCTGGTTGAACAGGCCTTTGAAAATCAGAATCGAGATAAACGACGGTACGGCGTACGGCAGAATCAGCAGGACACGGTAAATCGCTTTACCTTTCAGCGACTCCCACTGAACGAGACACGCCAGCACCATCCCGACCGCCACGGTCAGGATGACAGTGAGCACCGAGAACACCACGGTCCAGACGAAGATGGCGAAGAACGGCTTCTGGATCCCTTCGTCTGTGAAGACGCGGGTAAAGTTATCCCAGCCGATGGTCACGGTGTAGCCCGGACTGAGCTTTTCGTCACCCCAGTTACCGTCCGCATTGATGGACTGGTAGTAGCCAATGTCGTTATTGGGACGGTATTTCACGCCGCTCTGGTTGTTGGTTAACATGCCGTCATCGGCGAGCGCGTACAGCGGCTGCGTGCCGGAGAACTGGCGCAGCGAGCTCATGATCACTTTGCTGTCATCGGGCAGCACGGCGGTAATCTGGTTCAGCGCCTGGCGATTCTGGGTGATGATGCGTAGCGTCGCGCGCTCACCCTCTGGCAGGGCGTCCGTTTCTTTCAGCGCCAGTTTTTGTTCGCCGCCAAATTTAAAGGCGTCGGAGAGGTAATTCTTACCGGTTTCGCCGTCGGTGAGGGCCAGTTGCCACTCTTCACCTGCCGGATAGAGCCCGAAGTTATAGGATTTACCCGCCTGATAAGAGCGGTCCATCAGCACCTGTTGGGCGCGTTCGAAAGTGAGCTGGTTGGTGCTGCTGTAGTTGGTAAAAGCGATGGCGATGGTGCAAATCAGCGGAAACAGAACGAACAGTCCCATACCCGCCATGCCAGGATAAACGTAACGCCAGGCGTAGGCCTTACGGTTAGCGAAAATGTACAGGCCAGCAGAGCTTAAAATCAGCGTCATGATGGCGAACAGATATTCCCCTTGTGCATACATTAAAACGACAAGGTAACCCACCAGCAGGCCCAGCAGTCCGATCGCGGACCACTTCAGCATGTCGCTCTGCCACCAGTGACTCTTTTTAACGGCATCCATGGGGATCTTCCTCTACAACGGTGAAATCTTGTCGTAAATGTGCCGGATGGCGGCATAAATGCCTTATCCGGCCTACAGACGTTTGTAGGCCTGATAAGCGCAGCGCCATCAGGCACATCGACAGCATTACTTGGTGATACGGCCCTGCGCGTCTTTCAGCGCCGCGTCAACCGTCTGGCGACCGCTGGCGGCGTTGATGACCGCCGTACGCACGGCGTACCAGAACGCAGACATCTGCGGGATGTTCGGCATGATTTCGCCTTTCTGGGCGTTATCCATGGTGGCCGCGATGCGCGGGTCTTTCGCTAACTGCTCCTGATAGGATTTCAGCGCCACGGCCCCCAACGGTTTATCCTTGTTCACTTCTTCCAGACCCTGATCGGTCAGCAGGTAGTTTTCAAGGAACTCTTTCGCCAGCTCTTTGTTCGGGCTGGCGGCGTTAATACCGGCACTCAGCACGCCCACGAACGGTTTAGATGGTTTGCCTTTGAAGGTCGGCAGCAGGGTGACGCCGTAATTCACTTTGCTCTTGTCGATGTTCGACCAGGCCCACGGACCGTTGATGGTCATCGCCGTATCGCCTTTGTTAAAGGCCGCTTCTGCGATGGAGTAATCGGTGTCCGCGTTCATGTGTTTGTTCTTGATGAGGTCAACCAGGAAACCCAGGCCCGCTTTCGCGCCTGCGCTGTCGACGCCCACATCTTTCACATCGTACTTGCCGTTTTCAAACTTGAATGCGTAACCGCCGTCGGCAGCAATCAGCGGCCAGGTGAAGTACGGTTCTTGCAGGTTGAACATCAGGGCGCTCTTACCTTTCGCCTTCAGCGCTTTATCCAGTGCCGGGATCTCTTCCCAGGTCTTCGGCGGGGTCGGCACCAGGTCTTTGTTGTAAATCAGCGACAGCGCTTCTACCGCGATGGGGTAGGCGATCAGCTTGCCGTTATAACGCACTGCATCCCAGGTGAAGGGATAGAGTTTGTCCTGGAACGTTTTTTCCGGGGTGATTTCAGCCAGCAGGCCAGACTGTGCGTAACCGCCAAAACGATCGTGCGCCCAGAAGATGATGTCCGGACCATCACCGGTTGCCGCAACCTGCGGGAATTTCTCTTCCAGCTTGTCCGGGTGTTCAATGGTCACTTTGATACCGGTGTCTTTCTCGAATTTTTTTCCGACTTCGGCCAGGCCGTTATAGCCTTTATCGCCGTTAATCCAGATAACCAGTTTACCTTCTTCGATTTTGGCCAGAGCCGGTGCGGAAATCATCATTGCTGCGAGGGCGGACAATGCGAAAACGCGTGCGCCAGTCTTGATCTTCATATCTGCCATCCTTTTGGTGATGTGCTCGTGGTATGACTTCAGTGATTCAACGTGACTCAGTCTCCTTATTTGACATCCTCTTTCCATCCTCCTTACCCCTACGCCCCACCCCCTCTTTATGTGATCTGTGTTGCAGAAATGTGAGTAATGCGTACTGGCGCACATAAAAATAGACTCATTTTTGCGGGGGACTTCACGAAATTACGCGATCTCCCCCGGCCAGGGTCTCAGACTTCCTTCCCTCATCCTCCCGACTCCTCCCCCATGAAAAAGCCGGGGGTGGAGGATTTACGCACGCAGTGAATCCCGCATAGTCAGGCCATCATGAATGTTGCTGTCAATGACAGGTTGTAACGAAGGGAGAAGGCATGGCGAGCGTACAGCTGCGAAATGTAACGAAAGCCTGGGGTGACGTGGTGGTATCGAAAGATATCAATCTCGACATTCACGAAGGGGAATTCGTGGTGTTTGTTGGACCGTCAGGCTGCGGCAAATCGACCCTGCTCCGTATGATTGCCGGACTTGAAACAATTACCAGCGGGGACCTCTATATTGGGGAAACCCGCATGAACGATATCCCACCCGCGGAACGTGGCGTCGGTATGGTCTTCCAGTCCTACGCGCTCTATCCCCATTTATCCGTTGCCGAAAATATGTCGTTTGGCCTGAAACTGGCGGGCGCGAAAAAAGAGGTGATGAATCAGCGTGTTAACCAGGTTGCGGAAGTGCTGCAACTGGCGCACCTGCTGGAGCGTAAACCGAAAGCCCTCTCGGGGGGGCAGCGCCAGCGCGTGGCGATTGGCCGTACGCTGGTGGCGGAACCGCGCGTGTTCCTGCTCGATGAACCTCTCTCTAACCTCGATGCCGCGCTGCGTGTGCAGATGCGCATCGAGATCTCCCGTCTGCATAAGCGCCTTGGGCGCACGATGATCTACGTTACCCACGATCAGGTCGAAGCGATGACGCTGGCCGACAAAATCGTGGTGCTGGACGCGGGTCGCGTCGCGCAGATCGGTAAACCGCTGGAACTATATCACTACCCGGCAGACCGCTTCGTCGCGGGCTTTATTGGTTCGCCGAAGATGAATTTCCTGCCGGTGAAAGTCACCGCGACGGCCATCGACCAGGTCCAGGTTGAACTACCGAACCGTCAGCACGTCTGGCTGCCGGTCGACAGCCGTGATGTGCAGGTGGGCGTAAACATGTCGTTAGGTATCCGTCCTGAACACCTGTTACCCAGTGATATCGCCGATGTCACGCTGGAAGGCGAGGTTCAGGTCGTCGAACAGCTTGGTCACGAAACACAGATTCATATCCAGATCCCCGCCATTCGTCAAAACCTGGTGTACCGCCAGAACGACGTGGTGTTGGTAGAAGAGGGCGCCACATTCGCTATTGGCCTGCCGCCAGAGCGTTGTCATCTGTTCCGTGAAGATGGCACTGCATGTCGTCGGTTGCATAAAGAGCCAGGCGTTTAAGGTGTCCCATTAAAAAAAAGCGCAAAGCCCTACGGTGAAGCGTTCAAAGAAAAGCAATGATCTCAGGAGATAGAATGATGATTACTCTGCGCAAACTCCCCCTGGCGGTTGCCGTCGCAGCAGGCATTATGTCTGTTCAGGCAATAGCAGTGGATTTCCATGGTTATGCTCGTTCCGGTATCGGCTGGACGGGTAGTGGCGGCGAACAACAATGTTTCCAGGCAACCGGTGCTCAAAGTAAATACCGTCTTGGTAACGAATGTGAAACCTATGCGGAACTGAAACTGGGTCAGGAAGTGTGGAAAGAGGGTGATAAGAGCTTCTATTTTGACACCAACGTTGCCTACTCTGTAGCACAGCAAAATGACTGGGAAGCCACTGACCCGGCGTTCCGTGAAGCTAACGTACAGGGTAAAAACCTGATCGACTGGCTGCCAGGCTCCACCATCTGGGCAGGTAAGCGCTTCTATCAGCGTCATGACGTTCACATGATCGACTTCTACTACTGGGATATCTCGGGTCCTGGCGCCGGTCTTGAAAACATCGACCTGGGCTTCGGTAAGCTGTCTCTGGCTGCCACCCGTTCTCAGGAAGCGGGCGGCTCGTACATCTTTAGCAGCAACGATGTCTATCGCGATTACAAAGACACCGCCAACGACGTGTTCGACGTGCGTTTAGCTGGTCTGGAAACCAACCCGGACGGCGTGCTGGAGCTGGGTGTTGACTACGGTCGCGCGAACAAAACGGACGGTTACAGCTATGCCGACGGCGCCACCAAAGACGGCTGGATGTTCACCGCTGAACATACCCAGAGCATGCTGAAAGGCTACAACAAGTTTGTCGTTCAGTACGCGACTGACGCAATGACCACCCAGGGTAAAGGGATCCCACAGGGCTCCTTCACGGGTAATAGCTACAATCCTGATACTGAAATCGGCGTAGTTAACAACGAAATCAACAACAACGGTTCTCTGGTGCGTATCCTCGACCACGGTGCGATCTCCCTGGGCGACCGTTGGGATCTGATGTACGTCGGTATGTATCAGGATATCGATCGTGACGATAACAACGGTTCAACCTGGTACACCGTGGGTGTGCGTCCGATGTTCAAATGGACACCGATCATGAGCACCCTGATGGAAGTCGGCTACGACAACGTGAAATCTCAGCGTACCGACGACACCAACAACCAGTACAAAATCACCCTGGCGCAACAATGGCAGGCTGGCGACAGCATCTGGTCTCGCCCGGCTATCCGTGTCTTCGCGACCTACGCGAAGTGGGATGAAAAATGGGGTTACGACAACGGCATCGCCTACAGCGATACCAGCGCGCATACCTTCAGCCGTGGTGACAACGATGAGTGGTCCTTCGGTGCCCAGATGGAAATCTGGTGGTAATCCAGCACTAACCTGACGTAACGAGGGGCGAAAGCCCCTCCCAAACTGCTGCAATGCCCGATGGCGCAAGCTTATCGGGCCTACGGCACCAGTTTGTAGGCCGGATAAGGCGTCCGCCGCCATCCGGCATCATCTGGTTTAGCGCGCTATTGCCTGGCCACCGCTGAACCCACGCTTTCTGAGGTGATAACAATGAAAATGAAGAAAAGTCTCGTCGCCCTTTGTTTATCCGCAGGGTTATTTGCCAGTGCGCCGGGCATCAGCCTGGCTGACGTTAACTATGTGCCGCAAAATACCAGCGCTGCGCCGACGATTCCGACGGCTGCGCTCCAGCAGTTAACCTGGACGCCGGTTGACCAGTCCAACACGCAAACGACGCAGCTTTCGACTGGCGGTCAGCGTCTTGACGTGGCCGGAATTTCCGGTCCGGTTGCCGCCTACAGCGTACCGGCGAACATTGGGGAGTTAAACATCACGCTCTCCAGCGAAGTGAACAAACAGACCAGCGTATTTGCGCCCAACGTCCTGATTCTTGATCAGAACATGACGCCTTCTGCGTTCTTCCCGAGCAGCTATTTCACCTACCAGGAGCCCGGCGTGATGAGCGCGGATCGCCTGGAAGGGGTTATGCGCCTGACGCCAGCGCTGGGCCAGCAGAAACTTTATGTTCTGGTCTTTACGACCGAGAAAGATCTCCAGCAGACCACCAAACTGCTCGACCCGGCGAAAGCCTATGCCAAAGGGGTGGGTAACTCTGTTCCGGATATTCCGGATCCGATTGCCCGTCATACCACCGACGGCCTGCTGAAGCTGAAAGTGAAAACCAACAGCAGCTCCAGCGTGCTGGTGGGGCCACTGTTTGGTTCTTCCGGCCCAGGTCCGGTGACGGTGGGGAATACTGCCGCCCCTGCGCCGACCTATGCTGCACCTGTTGCCGCGCCGGCGGTGGCTCCTGCACCTGCCAAGAAAAGCGAGCCGATGTTGAATGACACCGAAAGCTACTTTAACAAAGCGATTAAAGACGCCGTTGCCAAAGGCGACGTTGATAAAGCGCTGAAACTGCTTGATGAAGCTGAACGTCTGGGATCGACATCTGCCCGTTCCACCTTTATCAGCAGTGTAAAAGGCAAGGGGTAATGTTCTCCCCACATTGCTGATTTGCAACAACTGGTGCGTCATCTGGCGCACCTTTTTTTTAGCATTTCCTGCGACTTGTTACGCTTCTGTTGCGCAACAGATCACTTAATTATGTTTCCATCTCCCGTAAGCTCTTTTCTGCGATACAATGCCTTTCAGTTATGAAACGGAGAGTCAGGCATGTCACACCCCGCGTTAACGCAACTGCGTGCGCTGCGCTATTTTGAAGAGATCCCCGCCCTGGACCCAGAACAGCTCGACTGGCTGCTACTGGAAGATTCCATGACAAAACGTTTTGAGCAGCAGGGAAAACGGGTCACTGTGACACTGATCAGGGAAGGATTTGTGGGTCAACATGAGGTGGTGGAAGAGCTAACCCGACTGCCAAAAGAAACCCGCTACTGGCTGCGTGAAATCCTGTTATGTGCCGATGATGAACCCTGGCTGGCCGGACGCACCGTGGTGCCCGAATCCACGCTGTCTGGCCCTGAGCTGGCCTTACAAAATTTGGGCAAGACCCCGCTGGGGCGTTATCTGTTTACATCATCGACGTTGACCCGAGATTTTATTGAAATTGGTTGTGATGCCGGGCTGTGGGGACGCCGTTCCCGACTGCGACTGAGCGGTAAGCCGCTGATGTTGACCGAACTGTTTTTACCCGCATCACCGTTGTACTAAGAGGAAAATAAAATGGAGTGGAGTCTGACGCAGAATAAGCTGCTGGCGTTTCACCGCTTGATGCGTACGGATAAGCCCATCGGCGCCTTACTGCTGCTCTGGCCGACGCTGTGGGCGCTGTGGGTGGCGACCCCTGGAGTCCCTCAATTGTGGATCCTGGCGGTGTTTGTCGCCGGGGTCTGGCTGATGCGTGCCGCCGGATGTGTGGTTAATGACTATGCCGATCGGAAATTCGACGGGCACGTTAAACGCACGGCGAACCGCCCGTTGCCCAGCGGCGCGGTGACGGAGAAAGAGGCCCGGACGCTGTTTGTCGTGCTGGTGGTGCTCTCGTTTCTACTGGTGCTGACGCTCAATACCATGACCATTCTGCTGTCAATTGCGGCGCTGGCGCTGGCGTGGGTCTATCCGTTTATGAAGCGCTACACCCATCTACCGCAGGTGGTGCTGGGGGCGGCGTTTGGCTGGTCGATTCCGATGGCCTTCGCGGCGGTGAGTGAATCGGTACCGTTGAGCTGCTGGCTGATGTTCCTGGCCAACATTCTGTGGGCGGTGGCCTACGACACGCAGTACGCGATGGTTGACCGCGATGACGATCTGAAAATCGGCATCAAATCGACCGCCATTCTGTTTGGCGAGCATGACAAGCTGATCATCGGTATCTTGCAGGTGGCGGTGCTGGCGCTGATGGCCCTGATTGGTTGTCTGAACGGCCTGGGGCTGGGCTATTACGGGTCTGTACTGGTCGCTGGCGCGCTGTTTGTCTGGCAGCAGAAGCTGATTGCCAACCGCGAACGTGAAGCGTGCTTCAAAGCGTTCATGAACAATAACTACGTGGGACTGGTACTCTTTATCGGTCTGGCGATGAGTTACTGGCACTTATAAAGCATCTTGTCCGATGGCGCTGCGCTTATTGGCCTACCAGACGGTAAGCCGATGTAGGCCGGATCAGGCGGAACGCCGCCATCCGGCAATCTGACATAAAAAAAGCCGGTCATCTCGACCGGCTTTTCTATGTATTACTCGCCTTGTGTTGCGCTCTCAATCGTCAGGCGCACATCCGACGTGATGAGCTCCGCCAGCATCTGATACACCTTCATCGTTTCGCCCGGTTCCGCATCGCCGGTATCGCTGATGTAACCCTCGTCACGCAGGGTCAGCACCAGTGAGCTGAACACCGCCTTGTCGAAGAATTCCGGTGCGTTGATACCGTGCAGCACGGACAAACGCTGCGCCACGGTGCGGCTTTCTTTCTCCAGCGTCCCGCGGTTGATAGACGGGTTGGCGCTCAGCAGCCAGAAGGTGATGGCATAGCGTTGCAGCGTTTCGCGCGCGCCCGCCGCCAGCAGTTGCAGCGTGCGGGAGTGGGCCGGGTTGATATGCAACTCGTCGTCCTGAACGGTAATCAGCCCCTGACGCTGCATTTCAGCCGTCAGCGCGTCAATCACGCCTGCCAGTTCATCACGCTCCCAGCGCAGGAACAGTTCGGCTTTCAGCATCGGGTAGAGCACGTCAACGTGTTGCAGCAGCGCTTCGCGGGAAATATGACGATGCTGGGTGACGATCGCCGCCATCAGTGAAGGCAACACCAGCATATGCGCGATGTTATTGCGATAGTAGGTCATCAGCACCGCCTGCTCGCGCGGCAGAATGATGATATCGCCAATGGTATCCTTCTCGACTTCGAACTTGTTCATCTGCAACGCGTGATCGATAAGATCGTCGGCGCTGACAGACGGTACGGTCGAATCAGAGGAATACGGCACATTGCGCATCAGATCCAGATAACAGTTGAGCTGCTCGGTCAGTTGCTCGCGGGTCAGCGAACGCTGACGAGAAGCTAGCAGCGCGGTGCAGCACAGGTTCATGGCGTTTGCCGCACCCGCGTTGTTAATACGCACCATCAGCTCTGCCGCAATCCCGTTCACCGTTGGCGTCAGCCAGGCTGGACGCACGGCTTCGATGGGATCGATAGACTCGCGCCACTCCGGCACGTGGTGATTCAGGTATGTCATCAACGGCATCGGCTCGCCAAAGTTCACGTAGCCCTGACCGAGATTACGCAGCTTGCTCAAGCCACGCAGCATCTGCGGCAGACTCTCTTTCTCTTTGGTTGCCCCGCGCAGCTCTTTGGCATAGGTTCCCACTTCCATCACGTGTTCGTAACCGATGTAAATCGGCACCAGGGTGATCGGACGGGTGCCACCGCGCAGCATCGCCTGGATAGTCATCGACAGCGTGCCGGTTTTCGGATCCAGCAGACGACCGGTACGGGAACGACCGCCTTCGACAAAGTATTCAACCGAGTAGCCGCGGCTGAACAGTTCGCCCAGATACTCACGGAAGACGGTGGAATAGAGCTTATTGCCCTTAAAGGTACGACGAATGAAGAACGCGCCCAGGCGGCGGAAGATCGGGCCTGCCGGCCAGAAGTTCAGGTTGATACCCGCGGCAATATGCGGCGGCACCAGCCCCTGGTGGTAGAGCACGTAAGAGAGCAACAGATAGTCCATGTGGCTGCGGTGGCAGGGAACATAGACAATTTCGTGCCCGTCGTGCGCCAGCTGGCGCACGCGCTCAGCGTTGTGAACGTTAATCCCCTGATAGAGCCGGTTCCAGGTGAAGCCCAGGATACGGTCAGTCAGGCGAATCATCTCGTATGAGAAGTTGGCGGCGATCTCTTCCATCAGCGCAATCGCGTTTTGCTGCGCCTTTTCATGGGAGATTTTCTTGCTGCGCGCTTCATCTTCTACCGCGCGGGCAATCGCTTTGGACGCCAGCAGCTTGTTGAAGAGATCCTGACGTGCAGGCAGACGTGGCCCCACAGCAGCCAGTCGCTGACGGGCAAAGTGCATACGCGCCACGCGTGCCAGTTTCTGCGCAATGATTTTATCCGTGCCGTGCTCATCGGCCATGCGGCGCAGGGAGACGGAAGGAGAGAAACGGACAAAGCTGTCGCGACCCAGCCAGGAGACGGCAACGAATTTCTGGATGCCGTTAAGCATACGCAGCGGCGGGTTAACCTCACCCTTCTCGCGACCCGGTGAGCGTCCAAACATCACCGACACCGGCACCATTTGCACATCCAGATCCGGATTGCTGCGATGCAGGTCGAGATAGTTATGGAACAGCTTAATGGACTCTTCTTTCGGCGTGTAATAGGTGAACACCCGCGGTCCGCCGTGAATGAACACATAGCGCGGTAACTGCGTGCCATCGATCTCCAGCGGCTCTAATGGGTCGGGGAGATCGTGCGCCAGGCATTGCGCGCGCAGCGTCAGCAAGTCCGCTTTGGAGTTGTACGGTAAAACGTACATAATTGGACGAGAGGTATCGAGTCCTAACTCCGGGGCAGGATCTGCCGGAATAGACTTGCTTTTTACCAGTACGCTTAATGGTAAATTCAGGATTTTGTAGTAAATTCGTGGCCAGCCGGACATAAACGATGTAAAGCCTCTGGTTAATAATGCAATTGCGTTGCAAGGATATCAGAAAGTCATGTGAATTTCTGGTGTATCCCGTCATACTTCGCGCCGCGTTGCCTTAACTCGAATCACATGAGTTAACAAGACAATGTCATTGACGCCAATAATGCAAAAAGGTTCTTTTAATGGCTAATAATACCACTGGATTCACCCGAATTATCAAAGCCGCAGGCTATTCCTGGAAAGGTTTTCGCGCCGCGTGGATTAACGAGGCCGCGTTCCGTCAGGAGAGCGTGGCGGTTTTGCTGGCCGTGGCTATCGCCTGTTGGCTGGATGTGGATGCCATTACGCGCGTGCTGTTGATTGGCTCCGTCATGCTGGTCATGATTGTTGAAATCCTGAACAGCGCCATCGAGGCCGTGGTGGACCGTATTGGTTCTGACTATCACGAACTCTCTGGTCGCGCAAAAGATATGGGCTCGGCGGCGGTGCTGCTCTCTATCATTGTGGCGCTGATCACCTGGGGCATCCTGCTGTGGACACATTTTCGCTAAGGTTTTTTCGACCCTGATTCCATAACAAGTTAAATCTGCTGTTGAATGTGCAGTTTGTGGTTCCAAAATCACCTTTAGCTGTATATACTCACAGCATAACTGTATATACACCCAGGGGGCGGAATGAAAGCGTTAACGGCCAGGCAACAAGAGGTGTTTGATCTCATTCGGGATCACATCAGCCAGACAGGTATGCCACCGACGCGTGCAGAGATCGCACAGCGTTTGGGGTTCCGTTCCCCAAACGCGGCTGAAGAACACCTGAAAGCGCTGGCGCGTAAAGGAGCAATTGAAATCGTCTCCGGCGCTTCTCGCGGCATTCGACTGCTGCAGGAAGAAGAAGAGGGTTTACCACTCATCGGTCGTGTTGCGGCGGGCGAACCCTTGCTGGCGCAGCAGCACATTGAAGGCCATTATCAGGTGGATCCGTCTTTGTTTAAGCCGAATGCCGATTTCCTGCTGCGCGTCAGCGGAATGTCGATGAAAGATATCGGCATTATGGATGGCGATTTGTTGGCGGTACACAAAACCCAGGATGTGCGTAATGGCCAGGTGGTTGTGGCGCGTATCGACGACGAAGTGACGGTCAAACGCTTGAAAAAACAGGGCAACAAAGTTGAGTTGCTGCCTGAAAACAGCGAATTTAAACCTATCCTGGTTGACCTTCGCGAACAGAATTTCACCATCGAAGGATTGGCCGTTGGCGTCATCCGTAACGGTGAATGGCTGTAGTATTCCTGTAGGCCGGATGAGGCGTTTACGCCGCCATCCGGCACTCTCACCACTCTCGTTATAACCTCTTCTCAGGCTCGCTCCATGCCGTTTTTTGCTTCTGCTGACAAAGCGCTCTGGCGTCTCGCCTTACCGATGATTTTCTCCAATATCACCGTTCCGCTGTTGGGACTGGTGGATACGGCGGTCATTGGTCACCTGGACAGCCCCGTGTATCTCGGCGGGGTGGCGGTGGGGGCGACGGCAACCAGTTTTCTGTTCATGCTCCTGCTCTTTTTACGCATGAGCACGACCGGGTTGACGGCGCAGGCGTTCGGTGCGAAGAATCCTCAGGCGCTGGCGCGGGCTCTGGTGCAACCGCTGATCCTGGCGTTGGGCGCAGGGGCAGTGATTGCGCTCTTTCGTACACCGATTATCGATCTGGCGCTGCACATTGTGGGTGGTAGCGAAGCGGTGCTGGAACAGGCAAGACGGTTTCTGGCCATTCGCTGGCTGAGCGCCCCGGCATCGCTGGCGAATTTGGTACTGCTCGGTTGGTTACTGGGCGTACAGTACGCGCGTGCGCCGGTGATCCTGCTGATTGTCGGCAATATCCTGAATATTGTGCTCGACCTCTGGCTGGTGATGGGGTTGCACATGAACGTGCAAGGGGCCGCGCTGGCGACGGTGATCGCGGAATATGCGACGCTGCTGATCGGTTTGCTGATGGTGCGCAAGGTGTTGCACCTGCGTGGCGTCTCCCTCGTTATGCTCAAACAGGCCTGGCGGGGAAACATTCGTCGTCTTCTGGCGCTCAATCGCGACATCATGCTGCGTTCACTGCTGCTGCAACTCTGCTTTGGCGCTATCACCGTGCTGGGGGCCAGACTGGGCAGCGATATCATCGCCGTTAACGCCGTATTGATGACGCTGCTGACGTTTACGGCCTATGCGCTGGATGGCTTTGCTTACGCCGTGGAGGCGCATTCCGGTCAGGCCTATGGTGCCCGCGACGGCAGTCAGTTACTGGAAGTCTGGCGTGCCGCGTGCCGTCAGTCTGGTATCGTCGCGCTGCTGTTTTCACTGGTTTATTTACTCGCCGGCGAACCGATCGTTGCGCTGCTGACATCACTACCGCAAATCCAACAACTGGCCGATCGCTACCTGCTCTGGCAGGCGATTTTGCCTCTGGTCGGCGTCTGGTGCTATCTGCTGGATGGCATGTTTATCGGCGCAACGCGGGCGGCTGAAATGCGCAACAGCATGGCGGTGGCCGCCGCCGGGTTTGCGCTGACGCTATTCGCGCTACCCGTGTTGGGTAATCACGGTTTATGGCTGGCGTTGGCGGTATTTCTGGCGCTGCGTGGGCTGTCATTAGCCTGGATCTGGCGGCGTCACTGGCGAAACGGAACCTGGTTTGCTGTCTCGTAATGGTTAAAGATTCTGAATAGTGAATTTAACCCAGAATCTATGACTACACTTAATCTCACGTCCAGCAGAAAACGAACGCAGTTGGGCGGTTTACTCTCACTATTCACAGCCTAATAAAGAGGACGTTATGATGAATAAAGACGAAGTCGGCGGTAACTGGAAACAGTTCAAAGGTAAAGTGAAAGAGCAGTGGGGCAAACTGACCGATGACGATATGACGGTCATTGAAGGTAAGCGTGATCAGCTGGTGGGTAAAATCCAGGAACGTTATGGTTACGCGAAAGACCAGGCGGAGAAAGAGGTCGATAGCTGGGAAAAACGCAACGACTATCGCTGGTAATCCCCCCTCTTACCCGTGAGTACAAGGATGTACACCCCTCTGTTTGCTTCGGGCGGCATCGCGTGCCGCCCACGCCCTTAACGGGGCTTCTTTTTAACCTGAATCGAATGGTCGTGCTGGCACTCGCCAGGATGACGACAGGCTTCTACTTCCACGCAGGCTGAACATAATCCGTGTGCTTCAATGACATTGTGGCGCAGGGCAAATCCCATCTTCGCTGCCAGCGTATGCATAATGTCTTCCACGCCTTCCGCACACTCTTCCTTCACCGCGCCGCAGCGGTCACAGATAAACATGGCGGAAGTATGGGTCGGCTGATCGAACAGGTAGCACAACACGTAGCTGTTGGTGGATTCGACTTTATGCACAAACCCTTGTTCAAGCAGAAAATCGAGGGCGCGATAGACCGTTGGCGGCTTGGCCTGCGGTTCGGATTCACGCAGCAGGTCGAGCAGATCGTAAGCGCTAATCGCGCCTTCCTGCAGGCTCATCAGACGCAACACTTCGAGGCGCTGTGGGGTCAGGCGCACATTGCGTTGCGCGCACAGTTTTTCAGCTTGCGCCAGCAACTCTTGCGTTGTGGTCTTTTCCATTGGGCACCTCGGATCGCATGGAGTAAGAAAACCCTCACTTTATCATGTTATGGGAGAAACGCCGAGTTCCAGACCAGAGCGATAAATCGCCCGCTAATCTTTCCCTGATTTACAAACTCTTCTATATATATTGAGGCATGTCACAAAAATAAACGCCCCGGCGATAAAAGGACGGGGCAAAACAGGCAACTTTTTCCTTGTTAATCACAGCAATGCTCCAGCTTTGTCCGGTTGATACTGGCAGAGACGATTTTCACCTGCGAATAAAATGGGCTTACTGTGAATAAAAATTTGAATATTTTGGTGGTGGCGATGACGGGCTCGCTGTTGGCGTCTCAAACCGCGAGTGCCGCGAATTCCTGGACAGAAGCGCGTAATGACGCGATGGGCGGCACGGGCGTGGCGTCAGCAAATTATGGCAGCGGCGTACTCATCAACCCGGCATTATTGGCGAAGTCACAGCCGGATGATGACATTACGGTGATCTTCCCGGCTATCGGTGGACAGATTTCCGACAAGGATAATCTGCGCGATAAGATTGATGATGTCACCGACGACGTGAATAACTACCGCCGCTCCCTGGACAATATCAACCCCCTCGATCTCTTTGTTCCCGGCAGCGCAGGCTACCGGCAGGTGTCTAATGCCGCGGGCGATCTGGCTGACCAACTGGAATCCCTGAAAGGGAAAACGGCCAGTGCGAAAGCCGGGGGCGGGCTTGCGGTCAGCATTCCGAACGATGTGTTAGCCGTGGCCTTTGTGGCGAAAGCCAACGCCCGCGCCCGTGTGAGTTCGTCTATTGATCAGGGCGACATCGACACGCTGCGCGGCGTTGAAGCGGTGCCTTCCAGCATCCTGGCGGTGGATCCTGAGAACCTGAAGTCAAAAGGGTTTGGCCGCGCCGCCATTGTCTCTGATTACGGTGTCGCAGTGGCTCGGCAGTTCGACCTGGGCGGCGTACCGGTTTCGGTTGGCGTGACGCCGAAACTGCAAAAAACCTGGCTCTACAACTACACGGTCTCGATTTACGATTTCAATAGCGACGACATCAACAGCAGTCGCTATCGCAATGATGATACCGGTTTTAACGTTGATGCGGGCCTGGCCGCGGACTTTGGCGAACACTGGACGGTTGGCCTGAGCGGGCAAAACCTGTTCTCTCGCGATATCGACACAAAAGAGGTGGCTGGCGTCCGCGATACTTACCAGATTCGACCGTTGGTCACCGCCGGTGTGGCGTGGCAGAACGATCTGCTGACGCTGAGCGCAGACGGTGATTTAACCGAAACTAAAGGCTTCAAAAGCGAGGAAAACTCACAGTATGTTGGCGTCGGTGCTGAAGTCCGACCGCTCGACTGGTTGGCCGTCCGTGCCGGTTATCGTGCTGACGTGAAGGACAATGACAGCAATGTCTTCACCGGCGGTGTCGGGTTTGCCCCGTTCAATCGCGTCCATCTTGATTTGATGGGGCTGTACGGCGAGGACGAAACCTGGGGCGCAGGCGCGCAGGTTAGCGTGACGTTCTGATGAGGATGGCGGGGCAGTATGCCCCGTCTTTCAGCCATGAGCTGCTTTAGTCAACGTATCGTTAATCCATTGATTTACACTTTTCCCGGAGACTTCGGCGGCGATGTTAATCGCCGAATGCACCTCCGGAGAAATACGCAGACTGATCTTTCCACTAGCCGGGCGCAGAGGTTCTCTGCC
Source organism: Citrobacter telavivensis (assembly GCF_041807075.1). NCBI lineage: Bacteria > Pseudomonadati > Pseudomonadota > Gammaproteobacteria > Enterobacterales > Enterobacteriaceae > Citrobacter > Citrobacter telavivensis. The sequence continues at coordinate 70,057 of NZ_JBGUBF010000006.1, forward strand.
TTGTTCAGCACAGTAAGAAAGGTAATCATCGACCGCTTCTTCGAAGGCATTGCGAAGATCGGAAACGTTGTCGGCATGGAAACCAATCACATCACGTATACCGGCAACATGCCCGACGAAGCACAAATCTTCGTCACTGTAATCAATTTTGGCGGCATAGCCTTTATAAGTCATGGTGTTCATGGGATCACTCCTACTGCGATAAGAAAGGCCATAGCATCCTTGACCTGATAAACGTTGGCTTCCTTTTCAGGATGTGGGCGATGAAAAGAGGCCACAACCTGATTGATTTCACATCTGACACGGGATCCGTTCCCCTCTGAGACCTTTGCACCTAAGGCAACAAACAGCGCCTCAATTTTTCGCCATTCCAGCGCCGCAGGCGTTGGTAGTGAGAAAATCTGCTGTAATGTTTTTTGGTGTCTGGCGCTTAGTGATGTCATATCAATGCCGTTTCCTTGTGAGTATAATGCCCGCCAGGACAATTTGATGATATCATTTTTTGATAGCACACCAAGGTGAATCGTATCCCTTTCCTGCCTGTGCTATAGTAGCGCCCCCAATTCACCGGATGCTCAAAAAATCACCATGTCACCAGAATTACAATCCGTCTTTCCGGCCCACCGTTTTTCCATCGCGCCCATGCTCGACTGGACGGACAGGCACTGTCGCTATTTCCTGCGCTTGTTGTCTCGCCAGACGCTGCTCTACACCGAGATGGTAACGACGGGGGCAATTATTCATGGCAAAGGGGATTACCTGGCGTACAGCGAAGAAGAGCATCCGGTCGCGCTACAACTGGGTGGCAGCGATCCGGCAGCGCTGGCGCACTGTGCGAAGCTGGCTGAGGCGCGCGGCTATGATGAGATTAACCTCAATGTCGGCTGTCCTTCCGATCGCGTGCAGAACGGCATGTTTGGCGCCTGTCTGATGGGCAATGCGCAACTGGTGGCAGATTGCGTAAAGGCGATGCGCGACGTGGTGTCGATTCCGGTGACGGTGAAAACCCGCATTGGTATTGATGAGCAGGACAGCTATGAATTTCTCTGTGATTTCATCAGTACAGTGTCCGGTCGCGGTGAGTGCGAGATGTTCATCATCCACGCCCGCAAAGCCTGGCTTTCCGGGTTAAGTCCGAAAGAAAACCGTGAGATCCCGCCGCTGGATTATCCGCGCGTTTATCAACTGAAACGCGACTTCCCGCAACTGACGATGTCCATCAACGGCGGCATTAAGTCGCTGGATGAGGCGAAGGCGCATCTCGAACATATGGACGGCGTGATGGTTGGCCGCGAGGCTTATCAGAACCCGGGTATTCTGGCCTCTGTCGACCGCGAAATCTTTGGCTCCCCGACCGCTGATGCCGATCCGGTGGCGGTGGTGCGGGCCATGTATCCCTATATCGAGCGCGAACTGAGCCAGGGGACGTATCTCGGCCACATTACGCGCCATATGCTGGGGCTGTTTCAGGGGATCCCTGGAGCGCGCCAGTGGCGTCGTTACCTGAGCGAAAACGCCCATAAAGCCGGTGCCGATATCAATGTGCTGGAGCATGCGCTAAAGCGGGTTGCCGATAAGCGGTAGATTTTCACTAAAAGTTAGTCAATTTCACCACGCCCTGCAAAAATTTGCGGGGCGTTTTGTTGATAAATCAACAAATTAACTTTGGCATGATTTTTGTAATGGATTGTGCAGGAATTCATTATGGGAGAGCATCATGCTGGAACTACTTTTTGTGCTTGGCTTCTTTATCATGCTGATGATCACCGGCGTCTCGCTGTTGGGCATTCTGGCTGCGCTGGTTGTCGCCGCGTTCGTGATGTTCCTTGGCGGCATGTTTGCACTGATGATCAAACTGCTGCCGTGGCTACTGCTGGCTGTTGCCGTAGTGTGGGTGATCAAGGCGATTAAGCCGCCGAAAGTCCCACAATATCAGCGCAATAACCGTTGGCGTTACTAAAGATGTGAGGGATGCGTCACAACCTGTAATTTTGGCGTCATAACCAAATAGGAATTGATCGTCAAATCTGTCAGTATTGCGCGTCTAACAGATTCATCGAGCTGTACCCTACATACAGCCGAACAAAAAAAGAAAGGGCTTCCCAATGGGAAGCCCAATTTCTTTCTCCCCGTCATAATTAAATCTGCAGGTGTGTTGGCTGCTGTCACTCACCCCAGTCACTGATTTCAGTAAGCTCCTGAGGATTCGTTCCATTGCTGCCTTCCTGCAACGTGAATGATTCAGGGGAGCCAGGCAGTTAAGGAATCAGCAAACTGGAACCCTGCGTCGCCCGACTCTCCAGCACTTCATGTGCTCGCCGCGCCTCTTTCAACGGATATTTCTGACTGTCTGCCACATCCACTTTGATCACACCGCTGGCGATCAGCGAAAACAGTTCGTTGCTGGCTTCGGTCAGTTCTTCCGCGTTGGTGATGTAACCCTGAAGAGAAGGGCGCGTGGCGTACAGGGAACCTTTCTGATTCAGAATCCCCAGGTTCACGCCAGTCACTGGCCCCGATGCGTTGCCAAAACTGACCATCAGTCCACGACGTTGCAGACAGTCCAGCGAGGCTTCCCAGGTATCCTTGCCGACGGAGTCATAGACCACGCGGACTTTTTTACCGCCGGTTATCTCTTTTACCCGCTCGACAATGTTCTCTTCGCGATAGTTAATCACCTGCCATGCGCCGGCATCCAGCGCCCGCTGCGCCTTCTGCGCGCTGCCGACGGTGCCAATCAGTTTCGCGCCGAGTGCTTTTGCCCACTGGCAGGCAATCAGCCCGACGCCGCCAGCGGCCGCGTGGAACAGGAACGGTTCGTCGGGCTTGATTTCGTAAGTTTTGCGCAGCAGATAAAAAACGGTCAGTCCCTTCAGGAAAGAGGCAGCAGCCTGCTCATAGGAGATGGCATCAGGCAGGATAGCAGCCTTATCAGCCGGTACGTTGTGGACCGAACTGTAGGCGCCGAGCGCGGACTGCGCATACACCACGCGATCGCCCACGTTAATATGGCTGACGCCGCTGCCGACTTTGACGACGACACCAGCCGCTTCGGTCCCTAAACCGCTGGGCAGCGCGGGAGGCGGATAGAGCCCGCTGCGAATATAGGTATCGATAAAGTTAATGCCGATCGCTTTGTTTTCGACCTGGATTTCGTTCGCCGCCGGATCGGAGGGGGGAAAGTCCACGGCCTGAAGCACGTCAGGGCCGCCATGCTTGTGAAATTCAATTCGTGTTGCCATGATTTCTCCAGTATCATCGGAAGATTAGCTTCAACTCACTTTTATCTCGGTAACTCCATTCACTATGGCAGGAAATAAACCCTTCAACAAACAACAGACTGATGTCCGTGACCGCGACCCACAGGTTGCCGGACTGAAAGTACCGCCGCACTCGATTGAAGCGGAACAGTCGGTGTTGGGCGGTTTAATGCTGGATAACGAGCGCTGGGACGATGTCGCCGAGCGCGTGGTGGCGGAAGATTTTTATACCCGTCCACATCGTCACATCTTCACCGAGATGGGACGGTTGCAGGAAACCGGCAGTCCGATTGACCTGATTACGCTCGCGGAATCGCTGGAGCGACAAGGGCAACTGGACAGCGTCGGCGGTTTTGCTTATCTGGCTGAACTCTCCAAAAATACGCCAAGTGCGGCGAACATCAGCGCGTATGCGGATATCGTGCGCGAACGCGCGGTAGTGCGCGACATGATCGCCGTTGCCCATGAAATTGCCGATGCGGGTTTTGATCCGCAGGGGCGCACCAGTGAAGACTTGCTCGATCTCGCCGAGTCCCGCGTCTTTAAAATCGCGGAAAGCCGCGCCAATAAAGACGAAGGCCCAAAAAACATTGCCGATGTGCTCGACGCAACCGTCGCGCGTATCGAGCAACTGTTCCAGCAGCCGCACGACGGGGTGACGGGCGTTAACACCGGCTATGACGATCTCAACAAAAAGACCGCTGGCCTGCAGCCGTCAGATCTGATTATCGTTGCGGCACGTCCGTCGATGGGTAAAACCACATTTGCGATGAACCTCGTCGAAAACGCGGCGATGTTGCAGGATAAACCGGTTCTTATCTTCAGCCTCGAGATGCCCTCTGAGCAGATTATGATGCGTTCTCTGGCATCGCTGTCCCGCGTGGATCAGACCCGTATTCGTACCGGACAACTGGACGATGAGGACTGGGCGCGGATTTCCGGCACAATGGGTATTCTGCTGGAAAAACGTAACATCTATATCGATGATTCCTCCGGTCTGACGCCAACGGAAGTGCGCTCCCGCGCGCGCCGTATCGCCCGCGAACACGGCGGCATAGGGCTGATTATGATCGACTACCTGCAGTTGATGCGTGTGCCGTCGCTGTCCGACAACCGTACGCTGGAGATTGCTGAAATTTCCCGCTCGCTGAAAGCGCTGGCGAAAGAACTGCATGTGCCGGTCGTGGCGCTGTCGCAGCTTAACCGCTCGCTGGAACAACGTGCCGATAAGCGTCCGGTCAACTCCGACCTGCGTGAATCCGGCTCCATCGAACAGGATGCCGACTTGATCATGTTCATTTACCGCGATGAGGTTTATCACGAGAACAGCGATCTGAAAGGTATTGCGGAAATCATCATTGGTAAGCAGCGTAACGGCCCCATCGGGACGGTGCGACTGACCTTTAATGGACAATGGTCGCGCTTTGATAACTATGCGGGCCCTCAATATGACGACGAATAAATTTCCTTCACCCTTCACGCCGCAGGTGCGTTGACTGCGCTCGCTCACCCCAGTCACTTAGTTAACTAAGCTCCCGGGGATTCGCGGGCTTGTCGCCTTCCTGCAACGCGAATGGTTTTGGAAATTCTTTTTTTAATGAAGGAATACAAATGCAAGCGGCAACTGTAGTGATTAACCGCCGCGCTCTGCGACACAACCTGCAACGTCTGCGTGAGCTGGCACCCGCCAGTAAGCTGGTTGCGGTCGTGAAAGCGAACGCTTACGGACACGGTCTGTTAGAGACCGCGCGAACGCTCCCCGATGCTGACGCCTTTGGCGTGGCGCGTCTCGAAGAAGCGCTGCGTCTGCGAGCGGGTGGGATCACGCAGCCCATCCTGCTGCTGGAAGGCTTTTTTGAGGCGGCCGATTTGCCCACCATTTCCGCGCAGCGCCTGCATACGGCTGTCCATAACCAGGAACAACTGGCCGCGCTGGAAGCCGCCGAACTGGATGAACCGGTAACCGTGTGGATGAAACTCGACACCGGCATGCATCGCCTGGGTGTCCTTCCCGAAGAGGCGGACGCCTTCTGGCAGCGCCTGACGCAATGTAAAAACGTGCGCCAACCGGTGAATGTCGTCAGCCATTTTGCCCGTGCGGATGAGCCGGAATGCGGTGCGACTGAACGGCAGCTTGATGTGTTCAATACCTTTTGTGAAGGCAAAGCGGGTCAACGCTCAATTGCCGCGTCCGGCGGGATTTTACTCTGGCCGCAGTCACATTTTGACTGGGTGCGACCGGGCATTATTCTCTACGGCGTGTCGCCGCTGGAAAACCAGTCCACGGGAGCGGATTTCGGCTGTCAGCCGGTGATGTCGCTGACCTCCAGCCTGATCGCCGTGCGCGAGCATAAAGCGGGTGAACCGGTAGGCTATGGCGGAACGTGGATCAGTGAACGTGATACACGCCTTGGCGTCGTGGCGATGGGCTATGGCGATGGTTACCCGCGCGCAGCGCCATCCGGTACGCCGGTGTTGGTGAATGGCCGCGAAGTGCCGATTGTGGGCCGCGTGGCGATGGACATGATTTGCGTTGATCTTGGGCCGCAGGCGACTGACCAGGCCGGTGACCCGGTGATTTTATGGGGAGAGGGCCTCCCGGTTGAGCGTATTGCGGCAATGACTAAAGTTAGTGCTTACGAACTGATCACCCGCCTGACCTCACGGGTGGCGATGAAGTACGTCGACTAACGTATTATTCCAGGGATGGACAATGACACCCTCTGAAATCGCCGCTTGTCTGGCTTACGCACTCTCCGTCTGGCTGGCCGCAAGAAACAGCGTTCATACGTGGTGGATTGGCATTATCGGCAGTGTGCTGTATGGCTGGGTTTTCTGGTCTGTACAACTGTATGCCGACGTCACGTTGCAGATCTTTTTTATCATCACCAGCATCACCGGGTGGCTGCACTGGCTGAAGGGGCACCACGGCGATGTCCTTCCCATTCGTCGTACCCACACCGGACATTTCTTCATGCTGTTAGCCTGCGCCGCTGTAGTAGCGGTCGGTTATGGCCTTTTATTGCATACCTTCACCAATGCCTGGGCACCCTGGCTGGATTCGCTGATCCTGACCTTCAGCGTGCTGGCGCAGTTTATGCTGATGGGGCGGCGGATAGAAAACTGGTATGTCTGGCTGGCCGTGAATACGCTGGCAGTGCCCTTATACGCAACGCGTGGGCTCAGTCTGACCGCCGGGTTATATCTGGTGTTCTGGTTTAACGCCTGGCACGGACTGTATCAGTGGCGCAGGGAGCTTCGAGCGCAGTGAAACCGTTCTCCTGCGGGCTGGTGGTCGGTAAGTTCTCGCCCTTACACGCGGGCCATGAAGTGCTGATCAACACTGCGCTGGCGCAGTGTGAGCAGGTTTTAATCATCAGTTACTCCGTACCCGAAATGTCGGGCTGTGAGCCGGAAAAACGCCTTTGCTGGTTGCGCTCGCGTTTCCCGCAGTGCCAGCATCTGGTGCTATCTCCTGAGCGGTTGGCCGACCTGAATCTTGAACCGCCGCCGCATAATGAGGCTGCTGCCGATCTCCACCGTCACTATGTCGCGACGCTCTGTGACGCGGTTCTGCAATGCCAGCCACAGGCGGTCTTCACCGCAGAAGCGTATGGCGATGGATTCGCTCGCGTGCTGAGTCAGCGTTTTGGACACGTTGTGGAACATGTGCGGTTACAGCGTCCACGCGGACCTGATGCTCCTTCCGGTACCTTGATCCGATCGGACGTCCATCGTTACCGCGCCATGCTTGCCGATGAGGTTTATCGCAGCTTTGTATTTCGCATTTGCCTGCTGGGCGGCGAGTCGACCGGAAAAAGTACGCTCGCAAGGGCATTAGCCGAGGCGCTGAACGCGGATTATGTCGCGGAATTTGGTCGCGAATACTGGGAGGAAAAGCGCGGCGTACTGGCGCGTGAGGATCTGCTGCATATCGCCCGTGAACAGGTGCGTCGAGAGGAGGCCGCCTGTGCAAGTCCGCTGCTGGTTTGCGATACTTCGCCCTTAACCACGTTGTTTTACATACTTGACCAGTACGGTGACGCCCCCCAGGAACTGCATGATTTAGCACAGCGGCATTACGCGCTGGTGGTGCTGTGCGGCGATGAGTTTCCCTTTGTGCAGGATGGCACCCGCCAGGGGGCTGAGTTCCGTGCCCGGCAGCAGGCCTGGTATGAAGTGGAACTGGTGCACCGAGGGATCCCTTTCCTGCGGGTTTACGGTTCGTTGTCTGCGCGTATCGCGCAAATTCGCCAGCATCTGGCGACACTCAGGTAAACATCCTCTCGATCTTCCCTTGCATCCGGTTTATTGTGTCTTAACCCCTGCCTGTAAACCTGGAGAACCATCGCGTGTTTCAAAAAGTTGACGCCTACGCTGGCGACCCGATTCTGTCGCTCATGGAGCGGTTCAAAGAAGACCCGCGTAGTGACAAAGTGAATCTGAGTATCGGCCTGTATTACAACGAAGACGGGATTATCCCGCAGTTGAAGGCCGTGGAGGAAGCCGAAGCGCGTCTTAACGCGCAACCGCACGGTGCCTCGCTGTATCTGCCGATGGAAGGGTTAAATACCTATCGTCATACTATCGCGCCATTGCTGTTTGGGGTTGACCATCCGGTTCTCCGGCAGCAGCGAGTGGCGACGATCCAGACATTGGGCGGCTCTGGCGCGCTGAAAGTGGGGGCCGATTTCCTGAAGCGCTATTTCCCGGATTCCGGCGTGTGGGTCAGCGACCCGACGTGGGAAAACCACATCGCCATTTTTGAAGGGGCGGGATTTAACGTCAGCACGTATCCCTGGTACGACAATGCCACCAACGGCGTGCGTTTCAACGATCTGTTAGCGACCCTGAAAACCCTGCCTGCGCGCAGTATCGTCCTGCTGCATCCTTGCTGTCACAACCCGACCGGTGCAGATTTAACGCCTGCGCAGTGGGATGCGGTTATTGAGATCCTGAAAGCGGGCGATCTGATCCCGTTCCTCGACATTGCTTATCAGGGCTTTGGTGCTGGTATGGACGATGATGCCTATGCTATCCGCGCGATTGCCAGCGCCGGACTGCCAGCGCTGGTCAGCAACTCGTTCTCGAAAATCTTCTCTCTGTACGGCGAGCGCGTCGGTGGGCTTTCTGTTGTCTGTGAAGATGCAACTACCGCAGGTCGCGTGCTGGGGCAACTGAAGGCGACCGTCCGCCGTAACTACTCCAGTCCGCCGAACTTTGGCGCACAGGTGGTCGCGACGGTACTCGGCGATGAAGCGCTGAAAGCCAACTGGCTGGCGGAAGTGGAGGCGATGCGAACCCGTATTCTGGCCATGCGTCAGGAACTGGTGAACGTGCTAACCGCTACGATTCCGGGACGTAATTTCGACTATCTGCTACAACAGCGCGGTATGTTCAGCTACACCGGGCTGAGCGCGGCTCAGGTCGATCGTCTGCGTGACGAGTTTGGTGTCTATCTGATCGCCAGCGGACGCATGTGCGTGGCTGGTCTGAACGTGGCGAATGTGCAGCGCGTGGCGAAGGCTTTTGCCGCCGTCATGTAATTGCCTGGCCAGATAAGCGCAGCGTCATCCGGCAAAACGCCACTGCCGGATGACGACGAATCGCCTTATCCGGTCTGGCAATGGTCTCTTCCATACTTATGTGATCCTCCTCCTTTTCCGGGACAAAACCGCAGAAAATCCTTCCTTTCACCTGCCGCCGGGGTTATGGTCAGAGGGTTTTTTGAACAATTGGTCTAATAAAATGATAACTAAATGACTTAACAGGGAAAAATATGCGAAGGCTCACACTGGCGCTGAGCGCCATCTGCTTGTTATTCACATTAAACCATTCCGCCAGCGCGCTGGCCTCTTCTCCTTCTCCGCTCAATCCAGGTACTAACGTTGCGAAACTCGCGGAACAAGCCCCCATTCACTGGGTTTCCGTGGCGCAGATCGAAAACAGCCTCGCTGGTCGTCCGCCGATGGTCGTTGGTTTCGACATTGATGACACCGTGCTGTTTTCCAGCCCCGGCTTCTGGCGCGGTAAGAAAACCTGGTCCCCTGACAGCGAAGCGTATCTGAAAACCCCGGCATTCTGGGAGAAAATGAACAACGGCTGGGATGAGTTCAGTATTCCAAAAGAGGTCGCCCGTCTGCTGATCGATATGCACGTCCGTCGCGGCGACAGCATCTTTTTTATTACCGGACGTTCGCCAACAAAAACCGAAACCGTGTCGAAAACGCTGGCCGATAACTTCCACATTCCGGCGACAAATATGAATCCGGTGATTTTCGCCGGAGATAAGCCCGGTCAGAACACCAAAACGCAGTGGTTGCAGGATAAAAATATCCGCATGTTCTATGGCGATTCGGACAACGACATTACCGCCGCGCGCGATGCGGGCATTCGTGGGATACGAATCCTGCGCGCCTCAAACTCGACTTACAAACCGCTGCCGCAGGCTGGCGGGTATGGCGAAGAGGTGATCGTAAACTCGGAGTATTAAAAAGCGGGGAGGGCATTTGCTGTTTTTTTAAACAAAATTGATCTGTCAGCTTTTACCTTTTGCAGTCTTGCTGCACACTGATTAGATGACATTTCAGTGGAGCATCACGCTTGCAAGGGGAATAACGATGACCAATTCGGAGTTACTGCAATACTGCATGGCGAAAATCGGCGCGGAGCAGAGTGTGCACAGTGACTGGAAAGCCACACAAATCAAAGTTGAAGATGTGCTCTTTGCCATGGTGAAAGAGGTGGAAGATCGCCCGGCGGTATCTCTGAAAACCAGCCCCGAACTGGCAGAACTATTACGTCAGCAGCACAGCGATGTGCGTCCGAGCCGACATCTCAATAAGGCGCACTGGAGCACCGTCTACCTCGACGGCTCGTTGCCAGATTCACAAATCTATTATCTGGTGGATGCGTCGTACCAACAGGCGGTTAATACGCTACCGGAAGAGAAACGCAAACAGTTGCAATGAACAACGCCGTTCACATCTTCACATGAACGGCGTTTTGCGTTTTACAGCATCGGTTTGAGGAAGCGGGCAGTATGCGATGTTTCACATTCCGCCACGGTCTCAGGGGTACCGGAAACGAGGATTTCCCCACCGCCGCTACCGCCCTCCGGTCCAAGGTCGACTATCCAGTCCGCCGTTTTGATGACGTCCAGGTTGTGCTCAATCACCACGATAGTGTTGCCCTGATCGCGTAACTGATGGAGCACGTCCAGCAACTGCTGAATATCAGCAAAGTGCAGACCGGTAGTCGGTTCATCCAGAATATAGAGCGTCTGACCGGTACCGCGTTTCGACAGTTCGCGCGCTAACTTCACGCGCTGCGCTTCGCCACCGGAAAGCGTCGTCGCCGACTGGCCAAGACGAATGTAGGTCAGCCCTACGTCCATCAGGGTTTGCAGCTTACGCGCCAGCGCCGGGACGGCATCAAAGAACTCGCGGGCTTCTTCGATAGTCATATCCAGCACTTCGTGGATGGTTTTACCCTTGTACTTAATCTCCAGCGTTTCGCGGTTATAGCGTTTGCCTTTGCACTGGTCGCACGGCACGTAAATATCCGGCAGGAAGTGCATCTCGACTTTAATCACGCCATCGCCCTGACAGGCTTCGCAACGCCCACCGCGAACGTTAAAGCTGAAACGCCCTGGCGTATAGCCGCGCGAGCGCGACTCCGGTACCCCGGCAAACAGTTCGCGCACCGGCGTAAAGACCCCGGTATAGGTCGCCGGGTTGGAACGCGGTGTCCGCCCAATCGGGCTCTGGTCGATGTCGATAACCTTGTCGAAATGCTCCAGCCCCTGCACGTCGCGGTACGGCGCCGGTTCGGCGATCGTTGCGCCGTTCAACTGGCGCTGAGCAATCGGGAACAGCGTATCGTTGATCAAGGTCGATTTACCGGAACCCGACACGCCGGTGATGCAGGTGAACAGCCCCACGGGCAGGGTCAGCGTCACGTCTTTCAGGTTGTTGCCGCGTGCGCCGGTCAGTTTCAGCACTTTTTCCGGATTCGCTGGCACGCGCTGTTTCGGCACTTCAATCTTGCGCTTGCCGCTCATGTACTGGCCGGTCAGTGATTCCGGTACCGCCATAATGGCTTCCAGCGGACCTTCGGCAACCACTTCGCCACCGTGGACGCCGGCTCCCGGACCGATATCAATCACGTGGTCGGCGGCGCGAATTGCATCTTCATCGTGCTCCACCACAATCACGGTATTGCCAAGATTACGCAGGTGGATCAGCGTCCCCAGCAGACGTTCGTTATCGCGCTGGTGAAGACCGATGGACGGTTCATCCAGCACATACATTACGCCGACCAGCCCGGCACCAATCTGGCTTGCCAGACGAATACGTTGGGCTTCGCCGCCGGAGAGCGTTTCTGCGGAGCGCGACAGCGTCAGATAGTTAAGGCCGACGTTGACCAGGAACTTGAGGCGATCGCCAATCTCTTTGAGGATTTTCTCTGCAATCTTTGCCCGCTGGCCTGCGAGTTTGAGATTGTTGAAGAAGTCCATCGCGTGGCCGATGCTCATGTCGGAGATGGTCGGCAGCGGCGTATTCTCAACGAAGACGTGGCGCGCTTCGCGACGCAGACGGGTTCCTTCACAGCTGGCGCACGGGCGGTTGCTGATGAACTTGGCTAGCTCTTCACGTACCGCACTGGATTCCGTCTCTTTATAGCGGCGTTCCATGTTGTGCAGCACGCCTTCAAACGGATGGCGGCGCACGGAGGTGTCGCCACGATCGTTCATATACTTAAATTCAATATTGTCTTTACCGGAGCCGTACAGCACCACCTTGTGCACGTTCGCATTCAGGCTGGCCCACGGGGCTTCAACGTCGAACTTATAGTGCTCTGCCAGCGATTTCAGCATCTGGAAATAATAGAAGTTCCGACGATCCCAGCCGCGGATGGCTCCGCCTGCCAGTGACAGCTCAGGGTTCTGGATCACGCGATCGGGGTCGAAATACTGCTGTACACCGAGGCCGTCGCAGGTTGGACAGGCACCCGCCGGGTTGTTAAAGGAGAACAGGCGCGGTTCCAGTTCGCGCATGCTGTAGCCACAAATTGGGCAGGCGAAGTTGGCGGAAAAGAGCAGTTCTTCTGCTTTTTCGTCGTCCATATCGGCAACTACCGCCGTCCCGCCGGAAAGTTCCAGCGCGGTTTCAAACGATTCCGCCAGACGGGTACTGAGATCGTCACGCACTTTGAAACGATCGATCACTACCTCGATGGTGTGTTTCTTCTGCAGTTCCAGCTTGGGCGGATCGGAGAGGTCACACACTTCGCCATCAATGCGGGCGCGGATATAACCCTGGCTTGCCAGGTTTTCCAGCGTTTTGGTGTGCTCGCCCTTACGCTCTTTAATGACCGGCGCCAGCAGCATCAGGCGCTTGCCTTCCGGTTGTGACAGGACATTATCCACCATTTGACTGACGGTCTGCGCCGCCAGCGGGACATCATGATCCGGACAGCGCGGTTCGCCAACGCGAGCAAATAGCAGACGCAGGTAGTCGTGGATCTCGGTAATAGTACCGACCGTGGAGCGCGGGTTATGAGACGTCGACTTCTGTTCAATTGAGATAGCGGGCGACAGCCCCTCAATATGATCGACATCCGGCTTTTCCATTAGCGACAGAAACTGACGCGCATAGGCAGAAAGGGATTCAACGTAACGACGCTGCCCTTCGGCATACAAGGTGTCGAAAGCGAGCGAGGATTTGCCTGACCCCGAAAGCCCGGTCACGACAATCAGTTTGTCGCGGGGGATGACGAGGTTGATGTTTTTGAGATTATGGGTGCGGGCGCCCCGAACTTCGATCTTATCCATTCACCTTTCCCGGATTAAACGCTTTTTTGCCCGGGGCAGCAGGGTGCCACCGGCGATCACAAACGGTTAATTATGACACAATAAAACCTGAATGGATATACAGTATTGGAATGCAAAACACAGAGTCTTGTGTAACAATACCCGGCTGAAGTTGTTTCGCGGAATCCGCGTCGCAACGTAGTAAAATCGCTATTGGTAATGCTACAATCGCGCGTTTACACTTATTAAGAAACGTTTTCAGGAGACTCGATCATGGCCAGCAGAGGCGTAAATAAGGTTATTCTCGTGGGTAATCTGGGCCAGGACCCGGAAGTACGCTACATGCCGAATGGTGGCGCTGTCGCCAACATCACGCTGGCTACTTCCGAATCCTGGCGTGACAAGCAGACCGGCGAGATGAAAGAGCAGACGGAATGGCACCGCGTTGTGCTGTTCGGCAAACTGGCGGAAGTGGCCAGCGAATATCTGCGTAAAGGTTCTCAGGTCTACATTGAAGGTCAGTTGCGTACCCGCAAATGGACCGATCAGTCCGGTGTTGAGAAATACACCACGGAAGTGGTGGTGAACGTTGGCGGCACCATGCAAATGCTGGGTGGCCGTCAGGGTGGTGGCGCCCCGGCGGGTGGTCAGCAGCAACAGGGCAGTTGGGGTCAGCCTCAGCAGCCACAGGGCGGTAACCAGTTCAGCGGCGGCGCGCAGTCTCGTCCGCAGCAGCAGTCTGCGCCAGCAGCACCATCCAATGAACCGCCGATGGATTTCGACGACGATATCCCGTTCTGATCATTATTCATGTCGAATTCTCAGTACCGTTATAAGACCCCGTGAAAACGGGGTTTTTTGTCAGTTTATCTCCCGCAAAGTAAATAAACCTACATACTTTTCAATAAGATAATTAAATTGCCTGTGATCAAATCGTAGGTGGGATTATCGGTTATCCTGCGTTCGCAACTTTCACCCATTAAGACTGAACCTTGCCGGGCTTTTCAGGGAAACACGATCAGCCTGTCAGCGAACATAAGGAAATTAGAATGAACAAAGCCATTTTAATGCCGGTTGATATTCTGGCGATGGACCTTTCTGACAAAGCGATTGCCTGGGCCGATCACATGCTCAATAGAGAAGAGGGTGTTCTGCATCTCCTGCACGTTTTCCCCAAGCTGCACACGTCGCCGATTCGCGGTTTTGCTTCGGATATCAAAAAATACGAAGAGTACATGACCAACGATGCGCAGGAGAAAATGCTCGCCCTGGCGAGAAAATTCAAAACGCCGCTGGAGAGGATTCGCTTTGAAGTCCGTCATGGCAATATTCGTGATGAAGTGAATAACGCGGTAATCGCACATAACGCCGAAATGATTATTATCGGCTCGCGCAAGCCGGGGATTGCCACCCATCTGCTGGGCTCGGCAGCCGCCAATATTTTACGTTACGCAAAAGTACCGGTAATGGTTGTGCGTTAATCCGTTATCGCATTTGAAAAAAGGCCTCCCAATATGGAAGGCCTTTTTATTGCCGGATACCGCCGGTTATTTCCGGCGGAATTTGCGGGTGAGCGGTTTCTCAATCTCAACAATGAAGAATAGCGCGATGCCGATGGCAAAGGTAATTCCCCAGTAGCGCAGCGGCAGGGCTTCGGTACCAAACAGCATTTGCAGGAACGGCACATAGATAATCGCCAACTGCAGCAGCAACAGAATACCGCTGACCAGCCAGATGCCTTTATTCATCAACAGTCCACGACCCAGAGAGAAGCCATCGGAGACGCGGCAGTTAAGCATGTATACCCACTGCGCCGTCACCAGCGTTTGCAACAGGACCGTACGGATGAATTCCGGGCTGTGACCGCGCGGCTGCAGCCAGGCTTCCAGCGTGAAGGCACAGGCGGCAATCAGCGTGCCGACAAAACCGACGCGCCAGATGGCAAATCCATCCATCACGTTCTCGTTACTCTGACGCGGTGGGCGGCGCATGATGTTGCGCTCACCGGCTTCAAACGCCAGACCGAATGACAGCGTGGCAGAGGTCGCCATGTTCATCCACAAGATCAGTACCGGGGTCAGGGGGATCAAATTGCCAGCCAGTAGCGCGACGACGATCAGCAGACCCTGCGCCAGGTTAGTGGGCATGATAAACAGAATGGTTTTCTTCAGGTTGTCGTAGACGCGTCGCCCTTCCTGTACCGCGCTGGCGATGGTCGCGAAGTTATCGTCCGTCAGCACCATGTCGGCGGCTTCTTTCGTCACTTCGGTGCCTTTAATACCCATCGCGATCCCCACGTCGGCCTGCTTCAGCGCCGGGGCATCGTTCACGCCATCGCCGGTCATGCCGACGATCTCGCCTTTCTCTTGCAGGGCTTTTACCAGACGCAATTTATGTTCCGGGCTGGTACGGGCAAAGATATCGTAGGTGACAGCCGCTTCGGCGAGTTCAGCATCATCCATCTGCTCGAGCTCATAGCCCGTCACCGCGTGGCAGCTGTTATGGATACCCAACATGCCGCCGATGCTCATGGCGGTTTGCGGGTGATCGCCAGTGATCATTTTGACGCGGATCCCGGCCTGCTGGCAGGCGCCGATCGCCGCAATGGCTTCCGGGCGCGGCGGATCCATCATCCCGGCGATGCCGAGGAAAATGAGCCCCTCGTTCAGACAGTCATGAGTCAGCGTACTGGCATCGGCACGCGCGGGTTTCCAGGCGGCGGCCACCATCCGCAGACCTTCTTTGGCATAGCGGGCAATTTCGGCCTCCCAGTGCGGCTGGGTAAAGGCTTCCGTACCGTTCGCGGTTTGCTGCAACTGGCAGAGTTTAAACAGCACATCCGGCGCTCCGGTCACCAGCACGCGCTCGTCGTTGCCGATGCGATAGTGCGTCGCCATGTATTTGTACTGGGAATCGAACGGAATTTTACTGCGCAGTTCGCACTCGACGGCAGGTAGCATGGCTTTGGCGGCCAGCACTTTCAGCGCCCCCTCCGTGGGGCCGCCGGTAATCCCCCAGGGACCCTGATCATCGCGAATCAGCTGGCTGTCGTTACACAGGTCAATCGTGCGCAGATAGTTTTCAAGCAGGCTGCCTGGCGCAATCTCTACCAGCGCGTCATCTTCCTCGACGTGGATCTCGCCCGTTGGCTCGTAGCTGTTGCCCTGCACGCGGTAATTTTTATCCGCCGTGATGATGGCTTTGACCGTCATCTCGTTCATGGTCAGGGTGCCAGTCTTATCGGAACAGATCACCGACATGGCCCCCAGCGTTTCAACGGTAGGCAGTTTGCGGATGATCGCGCGTTTGCGGGCCATGGTCTGCACACCCAGCGACAGGATGATCGAGATAATCGCCGGTAAACCTTCCGGAACGGCCGCGACAGCAAGGCTGATTAACGAAAGCAGCAGCTCGCTCATTGGCATATCGCGTAGCAACAGGCTGAAGATAAACAGACCGGCCATCATGGCGAGAATGAGGGAGAAAATCGCTTTGCCGAGCTTATCCATCTGCACCAGTAGCGGCGTGCGGTGCTTCTCGATCCCGGTCATCATCTGGTTGATATGGCCCAGTTCCGTCGCTTCCCCGGTGGCGATCACCACGCCAAGCCCGGCACCGGCGCTAATCGTTGTGCCAGAGAACAGCAGGTTTTTGCGATCGCCCAGCGGCAACTCGCCAGCCAGCGCGTCTGCCGTTTTATCCACAACGGTAGATTCGCCGGTCAGGATAGCCTCTTCAACCCGCAGGTTATGGGCTTCCATGACGCGAAGATCGGCGGGGATGCGGTCGCCCGCGCGCAGCACCACGATATCGCCAACGACCAGATCGGTGGTCGCGACCGTCTCATGTTGCCCGTTTCGTACCACTACAGCAGAAGCGGAGAGCATATTGCGGATACTTTTTAGTGATTTTTCCGCGTTGTTTTCCTGAATGTGACCTATCAGGGCGTTGATCACTGCGACGCCGAGGATGACGGCAGTATCCACCCAGTGCCCCATTACGGCGGTGAGTGCCGCTGCGGCAATCAGGACGTAGATCAGGACATCGTGAAAATGGGCCAGAAAGCGTAGCCAGGCGGGTTTGCCGGCTTTTTCAGGCAGTGCGTTAAGACCATCCCTGGCAAGACGTGCGCTGGCCTCATCATGAGTCAGCCCGGAAGGTTGGCTCTGTTGATTTTTCAGAACCTCCTCAACGGTCAGCTGGTACGGCTTTTTTCCAGCGCATGGCGCAGAATGGAGACGATTGCTGTTCGGCATTCTGGTCAAAGTAAAATTCCTCGAAGTATTAAATTTAAATATTTTGAAACACAGGCATACTATTTGAATAATGCCTGCAGATATTTGACATTAATCAATGGCGTTTCTGTAAATATTATTTTATCTTTGAATGAAGATGATATTTTCCCATGCGGGTCATGGGGTTAAATGGATATGTAAATTTAGGAAAGGAGGTTTTATGTTTGGAATTTATAATGCTAAGAAATTGATTTTATTGATTGTTTTTGCAATTGTTGTGGCGGCCATTAGCGGTATTTCAACCTATGCCTTTGTAAAATATCTGGGGTGAGAATAATAAAAACAGTCTTCCTTACATAACTTTTAAATCCTGAATAATAATGACAATAGGGAAACGAACACAGAGCGGAAAATATATTTTAAGCCGCGGTCTGTTGAGTAAACCGACCGCGCCAGATGAACGCATAATAGACGCGGACTTGCTGAAATCGAGACGGGACGAATTTGTCTCACAAGAGATAGGTCGGGATTTTCTGGAAACAATAAAAAAGCCTCCGTCAGGGAGGCTCAGGTGAAATCAGGTCAAGACCATCGGCCATTCCGGCGGGGTCTGACTCATCACTTCGACCATCACGGATTCAATGTTGTTCCAGATGGCGGAGAGATCCATCAGGGTGATGCCGAGTAACCCCGTCGCAAACCAGCAGGCGGCGACAACCCCGAGTCCACTGCTGATCACAGCCAGACCAATGTAATCTGAGCGACGAAAACGAATATTTAACGTGCTGGCTAAAAACATGAGCACAGCGCTCAGCAGTTGCCAGCGGAGAAGAACCACGCCAGTGGTTAGGGTAGCCATGAAACATTTCCTCTGAGAGTAGCAGGTGCCCTGGACAGCGCGGCGTTTTCACGGGAAGCGTGGCACACTCCTGGCTATCGACGGGCATTCACATCAATACCGAATGAAACGTTGTTTCTGTTTCAGAATATTTGTGAACTATATCACTTTTAGTCATTCGTTCGCCAGCCTGTACGCCTTTTTTTGTTTGCTTTTTAACCGCATTTTAAAAAGGGTTATTGGGCGATAATGAACACGTTTTGATCGTGGCGTAACTGGAGGGAGGCGATGTAAAAAGATGTATTTATTCTACCCTTTCTGTTTTGTCCTAAATAAGCATACAGGGAAATTTAACTTAATTTCATTTTGTGTATGAACCGACAAAACTTTCATAAAAAACTACCCCTTTCGGAGAATGGATTACCCTTAATAAAATTAATCGTCACTGTAGGTTTGCTTTACGGTCGAATATTATCACCATCCTGCAATATCAGACTTTTGCTAATAAAAGTCTGTTGCTAATATCGATAGATTCATGCAACGTAATCACCTGTGTGATTTAGCATCCTGCCTTGATGATAAAGGCACATAAAATGCAGGGATATAGGGCTTAAATGAATCATCGGGCGCGACGCAAGATGCTGAGGTTCCTCGGGATAATCATGGTGGTTTTGCTCCCCGTGATGCTGGCGCTATGGTTTGCCCAGTTGCGAGCCACCTCTCAAACCAGTAGGCAACTGAGCACCTTTGCCCATTTGGCTTTAGATAAAACAGAACTGGTTGTTTTACAGGCTGATTTAGCGCGTGATGCCGCTGAACAGTACCAGGGGCAGGCGTGTACACCGGCGCATCAACAACGGATGTTGAATATTATCCGTGGGCGCCTGTATATCAACGAGTTAATTTATGCACAGGGCGATCGTTTTTTATGCTCTACGGTAATGGCACCGTCAGAGCCCTATATTATGCCGACGGCAGACTATAAACGAAAACCTAATATCTCCATTTATTACTTTCGCGATACGCCTTTTTTTACCGGTTATAAAATGACGTATATGCAACGCGGAAACTATGTCGCGGTGATCAACCCGCTGTCATATAGTGAAGTGATGTCCGAAGACCCCGAAATGGCCTGGGGGGTATATGACACCGTGACCAATACCTTTTTCTCCGTCAGCGAACAGGCCTGGGTGGCACAACTGTTGCCACTGGTCCAGCGTAATCAATCTGTCTTTCAGCAGGACGGTCACTTTTATACCATCGCCCACTCGGATAAACGGCCCATTGCCGTGATTGTGTCGACCTCGATGCAGCGGTTTTATCAGAACCTGTATCAGCAGTTGCTGATCACCCTTCCGCTGGCGGTCATCAGTAGCATTCTGTTGTTAATGTTCTGGTCGCGGGCGCGTCGGCAATACTACTCCCCCCGTCGTATGCTCCAGCGCGCGCTTAAGCAACGCCAGCTCTGCCTGCACTATCAGCCGATCATTGATATCAAAAATGAGAAATGCGTGGGGGCGGAAGCGCTGCTGCGCTGGCCGGGCTGCAAGGGTCAGGTCATGAGTCCGGCCGAGTTCATCCCGCTGGCGGAAAAAGAGGGGATGATCGCGCAGATAACCGACTATGTGGTGGAAGAAGTGTTCAGCGATATGGGGACATTTCTGGCTGCCAACCCGCAGTTGTATATCTCTATCAACCTTTCCGCGTCGGATTTCCACTCTTCGCGACTGATTGCCATGATTGCGGATAAAGCGCGCGAACACGCCGTGCTTGCACAACAAATTAAAGTGGAAGTGACTGAACGAGGATTTATCGATGTGCCGAAAACCACGCCGGTGATCCAGGCATTTCGCCAGGCGGGCTATGAAGTGGCGATTGATGATTTCGGCACCGGCTACTCTAACCTGCACAACCTCTATTCACTCAACGTCGATATTCTTAAGATCGACAAGTCCTTTATCGATACGCTGACCACCAACAGTACCAGCCATCTGATTGCGGAACATATCATTGAGATGGCGCAAAGCCTGCGTCTTAAAACCATCGCGGAAGGCGTGGAGACGGCGGATCAGGTGAGCTGGTTACTTAAACGCGGGGTGCAGTACTGTCAGGGGTGGCACTTCGCGAAGGCGCTGCCGCCGCAGGACTTCATTCACTGGTTGCAACAACCGCCCGCACTCCTGATGCAGCGCGGACAGTAACACTACAGGCGGTGACGGTAGTCGCTGGGGGTGCGATCAAATTCCCGGCGAAACACGCGGGAAAACGTCTGCTGCGACACATAGCCTAAATCCATCGCAATATCGAATATCGGTCTTTCGGTGTTGCGCAGTTCAACGGCGGCTAACAGAAGTCGGCGCTGACGGATATAGTCACCCAGCGTCTGGCGCATCACCGTGCGGAACATCCTCTGTAAATACCACTTTGAATAACCTGATTTTTTTGCGACCACATCAATATTCAGCGGTTGGTCGATATGTTCATCAATCCATTCAATAAGGGTTTGAATAATTTGCTGATGGGACATATTGCTGCCTCCTTCTCAGTGTTCGATTCGTCTTTTGTCTGCGGGCGAGTATAATTCCTCAAGTTAACTTGAGGTAAAGCGATTTATGGAAAAGAAATTACCCCGTATAAAAGCGATGCTCACGCCAGGCGAAGTGGCAAAGCGCAGCGGCGTGGCGGTTTCCGCACTGCATTTCTATGAAAGCAAAGGGCTGATCAGCAGTATCCGCAACAGCGGCAATCAGCGCAGATATCGGCGTGATGTGCTGCGTTATGTCGCGATTATCAAGATTGCCCAGCGGATCGGCATCCCGCTGGCGACCATCAGCGAAGCGTTGGGCGTGCTGCCGGAGGGCCATACCCTCAGCGCTAAAGAGTGGAAGCAACTCTCTTCGCAATGGCGCGAGGAGCTGGACCGGCGCATTCATACGCTGGTGGCGCTGCGTGACGAACTCGATGGCTGTATCGGCTGTGGCTGTTTATCGCGTAAAGACTGTCCGTTGCGTAACCCAGGGGATCGGTTGGGCGAAGAGGGCACGGGCGCACGCCTGCTGGAGGATGAACAAAACTAAAGCGCCGCAAGGGCGCTTTAGTTTGTTTTCCGGTCTTTGTCTTTCTCTCTATCCCGTTGGTTCACGGGAGGGTTTCCCCCGACGTCAACACCCCTCATTCGAGCACGTGGTGGAGGTTCCGGTTTGTGTTGATACTGTAAGTGTAAGCCGCATCATCCCGTTTGCCAGCTAATCTGGCGTTTTTTTAGGCGAATTTTTTTCGTCATCTCCCATAATTTACTAGAGTGAGTAAGAGGAAATAACGGGAGAACATCATGCTGACGGTGCATCATTTAAACCAGTCCCGCTCACAGCGCATTCTCTGGGCGCTGGAGGAGTTGTCGCTGCCTTACCTGATTGTTCGCTATCAGCGTGAAAAGAGTATGCTCGCCCCGCCTGCCCTGAAGAAAATCCATCCGCTGGGTAAATCCCCGGTAGTTGAAGATAACGGTGCAATCCTCGCGGAATCAGGGGCCATTCTCGACTATTTGCAGGACACCTACGACAGCGAAGGGCGATTTAAACCGAATGAAGCGGAGCCAAAGCGCCAGTATCGCTTCTGGTTGCACTACGCCGAGGGTTCACTGATGCCGTTGCTGTTAATGAAGCTGGTCTTCGTCAGTCTGGGTAAACCGCCGATGCCCTTTGGTTTGCGCACGCTGGGCGGCGCGCTGGGGCAGGGCGTGCAAAAAGCGTATCTCAATCCGCAACTGGAAACCCATGCACGCTTTATTGACGCGCATCTTGCTGAGCGGCCATGGTTTGCCGGGGAGCATCTCAGCATGGCGGATATTCAGATGAGTTTCCCCCTGTTTGCACTGCTGGCGCGCGGTGGTATTGCCGATCTTCCCCATATCCGCGAGTGGAAAAAACGTGTGGAGATGCGTCCCGCCTGGCAGCGTGCCATCCAGCAGGGGGGACCTTTTGAAATTCCCGGCGGCTGATGGCATTTTTTTAGCTGTCTTCAGCTGTGCATCTGCAATATGGCCGGGAAAATGATGTTGCCGGATTGCGCATTGACGATAACGTTTGCGCATCAGTTGATGATTTCTTCAGCGTTAGCGCAAGAAATGAGTAAAAAGCGGCAAAGTTCAGTTGAAAATCCCCGTATGATCGCTGGATAATCGTTTGCTTTTTTTTACTACCCGTTTTTTTATGCGCGGAGCTAAACGTTTGCTTTTTGCGACACCCCTTTTGTCGCGATCAGAGCACAGGGAGTTGACGTTGCGCTGGCAGTGGATTGTCCACCACGCATAAGAACGAATAATAAACTCTCAGGGGATGTTTTCTATGTCTACGCCTTCAGCGCGTACCGGCGGTTCGCTTGACGCCTGGTTTAAAATTTCACAACGTGGAAGCACTGTCCGTCAGGAAGTGGTGGCAGGTTTAACAACGTTTCTGGCGATGGTGTACTCCGTTATCGTCGTGCCTGGCATGCTGGGCAAAGCCGGATTCCCGCCCGCAGCGGTGTTCGTTGCGACCTGTCTGGTGGCTGGTTTGGGTTCTATCGTCATGGGGCTGTGGGCAAACCTGCCGCTGGCGATTGGTTGCGCCATCTCGTTGACCGCTTTCACGGCGTTCAGCCTGGTACTGGGCCAGCAGATTAGCGTTCCGGTCGCGTTGGGCGCGGTATTCCTGATGGGTGTGCTGTTTACCATTATCTCCGCGACCGGGATCCGTAGCTGGATCCTGCGCAATTTACCGCAGGGCATCGCGCACGGCACCGGCATCGGTATCGGCCTGTTTTTACTGCTGATCGCGGCGAACGGCGTAGGTCTGGTCATCAAGAACCCGCTGGACGGTCTGCCGGTAGCCCTCGGTCATTTCGCGACCTTCCCGGTGATTATGTCGCTGGTTGGTCTGGCGGTGATTATCGGTCTGGAGAAACTGAAAGTGCCGGGGGGTATTCTGCTGACGATTATCGGCATTTCTATCGTCGGCCTGCTTTTCGATCCGGCCGTGAAATTCTCCGGCATTTTCGCCATGCCGTCGCTGA
The DNA here is from genome assembly GCF_041807075.1 of Citrobacter telavivensis. Taxonomy (NCBI): domain Bacteria; kingdom Pseudomonadati; phylum Pseudomonadota; class Gammaproteobacteria; order Enterobacterales; family Enterobacteriaceae; genus Citrobacter; species Citrobacter telavivensis. The sequence continues at coordinate 93,256 of NZ_JBGUBF010000006.1, forward strand.
GCGATGAAAATGGCAAATCGCTGATTGGCAGCCTGGATATCATGGGCGCGCTGAACCCGGTTGTACTGCCAAGCGTCCTGGCGCTGGTGATGACCGCCGTGTTTGATGCCACCGGCACCATCCGCGCCGTGGCGGGTCAGGCGAATCTGTTGGATAAAGACGGGCAGATCATCGACGGCGGTAAAGCGCTGACCACCGACTCCCTGAGCAGCGTGTTCTCCGGTCTGGTGGGCGCGGCGCCGGCAGCGGTCTATATCGAGTCAGCGGCTGGTACGGCTGCGGGCGGTAAAACCGGTCTGACCGCCATCACCGTTGGCGTGCTGTTCCTGCTGATCCTGTTCCTCTCTCCGCTCTCTTATCTCGTTCCGGTGTATGCAACGGCGCCTGCGCTGATGTACGTCGGTCTGCTGATGCTGAGCAACGTGGCGAAAATCGATTTTGCTGACTTTGTTGATGCAATGGCGGGTCTGGTGACAGCCGTATTCATCGTACTGACCTGTAACATCGTGACCGGTATTATGATTGGTTTTGCCACGCTGGTGATTGGCCGTGTGGTTTCGGGTGAGTGGCGCAAGCTGAACATCGGCACCGTGGTGATTGCCGTTGCTCTGGTGGCGTTCTATGCCGGCGGCTGGGCCATCTGATTACGAAATGTACTCCGAAAATGGGTGGCTTTTGCCGCCCATTTTTATTTTCAGCACACACTTGTTGTCTTTTGCGATACTCTGAAAAAGGTAAAATCAAGGCACGACGCCTCTCAAACACATAAGAAACATCGCAAACAGGGAACGCATGGAAATCTTCTTCACAATACTCATCATGACCCTTGTGGTCTCGCTGTCCGGGGTATTTACGCGCGTATTGCCCTTCCAGCTCCCCTTACCCCTCATGCAGATTGCGATCGGCGCGCTGTTGGCGTGGCCCACGTTTGGTCTGCACGTCGAGTTTGACCCCGAACTGTTTCTGGTTCTGTTTATCCCGCCGCTGCTGTTTGCCGATGGCTGGAAGACGCCAACGCGAGAATTTCTTGAACATGGGCGAGAGATATTTGGCCTCGCGCTGGCGCTGGTCGTCGTCACGGTGGTCGGGATAGGGTTCCTGATTTACTGGGTGGTGCCGGGTATTCCGCTGATACCCGCCTTTGCGCTGGCCGCCGTGCTGTCACCCACCGATGCGGTGGCCCTTTCCGGTATTGTCGGCGAAGGCCGTATACCGAAGAAAATCATGGGCATCCTGCAGGGCGAGGCGCTGATGAACGACGCCTCCGGCCTGGTCGCGTTGAAATTTGCCGTTGCCGTGGCGATGGGGACGATGATTTTTACCATCGGCGGCGCGACCGTTGAATTCTTCAAAGTGGCGATCGGCGGTATCCTGGCCGGGTTTGTGGTGAGCTGGCTGTACGGTCGCTCGCTCGGGTTCCTCAGCCGCTGGGGCGGTGACGAACCCGCCACGCAGATCGTCCTGCTGTTCCTGCTGCCGTTTGCTTCTTACTTGATTGCCGAACATATCGGCGTGTCGGGCATCCTGGCCGCCGTCGCGGCGGGGATGACCATCACCCGTGCGGGCGTGATGCGCCGTGCGCCGCTGGCGATGCGTCTGCGCGCCAACAGCACCTGGGCAATGCTGGAGTTTGTTTTTAACGGCATGGTGTTCCTGCTGTTGGGCCTGCAGTTGCCGGGCATTCTGGAGTCCTCTCTGGTGGCGGCAGAAGCCGACCCGAACGTTGAAACCTGGATGCTGTTTACCGACATCGTGCTGATTTATGCGGCGCTGATGCTGGTGCGTTTCGGCTGGCTGTGGACGATGAAAAAATTCAGCGTGCGTTTTCTGCACAAGAAGCCGATGGAGTTTGGCTCCTGGTCCACGCGTGAGTTGCTTATTGCCTCCTTTGCGGGGGTTCGCGGGGCCATCACCCTGGCGGGTGTTCTGTCTATCCCGCTGCTGCTGCCGGATGGCAACGTCTTCCCGGCGCGTTACGAACTGGTCTTCCTCGCCGCTGGGGTGATTCTGTTCTCGCTGTTTGTCGGCGTAGTGATGCTGCCGATTCTGCTGCAACATCTGGAAGTGGCCGATCATTCTCAGCAGTTGAAAGAGGAACGGATTGCTCGTGCGGCGACGGCGGAAGTGGCGATTGTCGCTATCCAGAAAATGGAAGAGCGTCTGGCGGCGGATACTGAGGAGAATATCGATAATCAGCTCCTGACCGAAGTGAGCTCCCGCGTCATCGGTAACCTGCGTCGTCGTGCTGACGGGCGTAACGATGTCGAGAGTTCGCTCCAGGAAGAGAACCTGGAACGCCGCTTCCGCCTCGCGGCGCTGCGATCAGAGCGGGCGGAGTTGTATCATCTGCGCGCTACCCGCGAAATCAGCAATGAAACCCTGCAAAAATTACTGCACGATCTCGACCTGCTGGAAGCGTTGCTGATCGAAAATCAGTAAAACCGTCGTGTTGCCTGATGGCGCTGCGCTTATCAGGCCTACGGTTCGTGCATGTTGCAGTTGTAGGCCGGATAAGGCGCCAGCCGTCATCCGGCATGGGTCTGTCTGCACATGTTTGTCGTGTTGCCTGATGGCGCTGCACTTATCAGGCCTACGATTTAGCGTAGTTTGTAGGCCGGATAAGGCGTCAGCCGTCATCCGGCGGTACGATGTTTATCGGTCAGCCGAGGTTAACCAAAATCCTTCACAACAGGACAGCCAGGCTTTGGCGCTGTGTGAGAGATACACCCCTTCGCGCCAAATCATCCCTAGCTGCCAGCGTAACTCACTTTCCAGTGGGATCCAGCGCAGCGTATTCTTATCCAGCCGCTCGCAAATAGGCTCCGGCAAAATGGCGATCCCCACGCCTGCCTGCACCATTGCCGCAAGAAAGTCCCACTGACCGCTGCGCACCGCGATACGCGGCTTCACCTCATGCTCACTGAACAGTTGCATCAGTTGGCGGCTCAGGGCGAAATCCTCGTTGTAGATCAGCAGTGGATGCTCGGCCAGCGCTTCCGGCGACACGGACTGGCAGGTGGTCCACTGACCGGAGCGCGGCACCAGTACGCAAAGAGGATGGCTGAATACCGGTAATGTCGCCAGACCGCTCTCTTCCTCCACGGGGAGCGCGGTCATCGCGACATCCAGTTCCCCGTTCATCACCGCCTGCTGCACCGTCAGGCCGCCAAACTCAGAAACCTTAAGCTCCACGCCGGGGTAGCGCTGGCGAAACAAGCCGATCGGTCCGGCCATCAGCATGCCAACCATCGGCGGGATGCCGAGACGCAGCAGTCCTTTATTAAGGTGGTTGATGTCGCCCAGTTCGGCTTCCAGTTGGCGAAACTCGGCCAGAATCGCCAGCCCGCGTTCGAACACGACGCGACCGGTGTCGGTGAGCAACAGTTTGCGACCATCGCGGATCAGCAGCGTACAGCTCAGCTCATCTTCCAGGTTTTTCAGCATCTTACTGATGGTCGGTTGGGTGACAAAAAGCTTCTCCGCTGCGCGGGTGAAGCTCTGTTGGCGCACCACTTCAACAAAATAACGCAGCGTTCTGATATCCATGAGTATTCCTTCCGACTATGCCTGTAATGATTTTAATTCATTTCAGTCATCGACGGGGTCTCTCTATACTGGCGTTCCGTATTATTTTTCAGGATGTTCCCTCATGGCTGTGGCGATAAGCCGCGTTACGCCAGCCGTTATGCAACGACTCCAGGTTCCGGTTCAGGTACTGCTGTATGCAGGTTTGTTTATCGTTGCGCAATATCTGGTTTCCTGGCTGCATCTGCCGCTACCGGCCAATCTGGTGGGGATGATGCTGATGCTGGCGCTGATTGTTTGTCGCATCCTTCCATTGCGCTGGGTTCGCGCCGGGGCGCGCTGGCTGCTGGCGGAGATGCTGCTGTTCTTTGTTCCGGCGGTGGTGGCGGTAGTGAACTATGCCCATCTGCTACTGGTGGACGGCTGGCGGATTTTTTCGGTCATTGCGATCAGCACGCTAATGGTGCTTGGTGCAACGGCGTGGGTAGTGGATAAAGTCTATCGTTATGAAATAAGCAGGGTAAACCGTGACTAATCTCCAGCTCAGCGTGCTTTGTCTGGCGATCACGTTGATTATCTATTTCGCCAATAAACGCCTGTACCGTCGTTTTCGTAAGCTGCCGCTGATGCCGCTGGTACTCACGCCCGCGCTACTGGTGCTGATGCTGGTATTTGGTCATATCTCCTGGCAAAGCTACATCGGTGAATCACACTGGTTGCTGTGGCTGCTTGGTCCGGCAACGATCGCCTTTGCGGTGCCGGTTTACGACAATTTTGCCATTATCAAACGTCACTGGATGTCGCTTACCGCAGGCGTGGTAACGGCAACGGTGGTCGCGGTGACCAGTTCAGTCTGGCTGGCACGTTTATTTACCCTGCCGGACGACATTCAACGCAGCCTGGCGGTGCGTTCGGTGACTACGCCGTTTGCCCTGGCGGCGGCTGAACCGCTGGGTGGGCAGCCAGATTTAGTGGCGCTGTTCGTGGTGGTGACCGGCGTATTTGGCATGGCGGTCGGCGATGCGCTGTTTTTGCGTCTGTCGATTCGTGAAGGGATGGCGAAAGGCGCGGGATTTGGCGCGGCTTCGCACGGGGCAGGGACGGCGCGCTCGTATGAGCTTGGCCAGCAGGAGGGCGTGGTCGCCAGCCTGGTGATGATGCTTTCCGGTGTGGTGATGGTACTGGTTGCCCCGCTGGTGGCGAGGCTGATGTTCTGATAAAGGATCCCCGGCCAGATTGACCGGGGATGAGTACGTTGATTAGTGGGCGCGGCCTTGCTCGACCCCGAAGCCCGTCTGGGAACGGATGAACTGAGCACGGAACTGCTCGCGTTCGCGATTCCCTTCTGCCGAGTTATCGGTGGCAGAGAAGAACCAGATCCCAAGGAATGCCACGGTAATGGAGAACAGCGCCGGGTATTCATACGGGAAGATAGCCTTTTCGTGGCCGAGGATTTGTACCCAAATGGTAGGGCCAAGCACCATCAACACCACGGCAGTCAACAGGCCTAACCAGCCGCCCAGCATTGCGCCACGCGTGGTCAGTTTCGACCAGTACATGGAAAGCAGGATGATCGGGAAGTTACAGCTCGCGGCGATAGCAAACGCCAGACCTACCATGAAAGCGATGTTCTGATTCTCGAACAGCACGCCAAGAATAATGGCGATGACGCCCAGCACCAGCACGGTGATTTTCGACACCCGCAACTCGTCACGTTCGGTCGCACCTTTGCGGAATACGTTCGCGTACAGATCGTGAGAGACCGCAGAGGCGCCCGCCAGCGTCAGACCGGCGACGACCGCCAGAATAGTGGCGAACGCCACCGCTGAAATAAAGCCGAGGAACAGGTTGCCGCCCACCGCATTCGCCAGGTGTACCGCCGCCATGTTGTTCCCGCCAATCAGCGCGCCCGCCGCATCTTTATACGCCGGATTCGCACCGACCAGCATAATGGCGCCAAAACCGATGATGAAGGTCAGGATGTAGAAGTAACCCATAAAGCCGGTGGCATAGAACACGCTCTTACGCGCTTCGCGGGCATCGCTGACCGTGAAGAAACGCATCAGGATGTGCGGCAAACCCGCCGTACCAAACATCAGGCCGAGCCCCAGTGAGAGCGCAGAGATCGGGTCTTTCACCAGCCCGCCCGGACTCATAATCGCAGAACCTTTCGGGTGCACCGCCATCGCTTCGGTGAACAGGTTATTGAAGCTAAAGCCCACGTGCTTCATCACCATAAAGGCCATAAAACTGGCGCCGAACAGCAACAGCACGGCTTTGATGATCTGCACCCACGTGGTTGCCAGCATGCCGCCGAACAGTACGTACATCATCATCAGCACGCCGACCAGCACCACCGCGATGTGGTAGTTCAGACCGAACAGCAGTTCAATCAGTTTGCCCGCGCCGACCATCTGGGCAATCAGATAAAGGGCAACGACCACCAGCGAACCACAGGCCGACAGAATACGGATCGGGCCTTGCTTCAGGCGATAGGAGGCCACATCGGCAAAGGTATAGCGACCGAGGTTACGCAGACGTTCGGCGATCAGAAACAAAATGATCGGCCAGCCCACGAGGAAGCCCAGCGAGTAGATCAACCCGTCATAGCCGGAAGTAAACACCAGTGCGGAGATCCCGAGGAACGACGCTGCCGACATATAATCGCCGGCAATCGCCAGTCCGTTCTGGAAGCCGGTGATATTCCCGCCTGCCGTATAGTAGTCGCTACGTGAACGTACGCGTTTAGAGGCCCAGTACGTAATACCCAGCGTAAACACGACGAAAATCAGGAACATGACAATTGCCTGCCAGTTGGTCGGCTGGCGTTGTACCGCACCGCTAATGGCATCCGCCGCGTTGGCCGCGAAGGGTAGTGTGGCGGCAAGCGCCGTCAGGACTCTCTTCATGATGCGTTAACCTCGCGCAGTACTGCATTGTTCAGACGGTCGAATTCGCCGTTCGCCCGCCAGATATAGATGCCGGTCAGAACGAAGGAGATCAGAATCACCCCCACGCCAATCGGAATACCCCGGGTGACGCTGGTTCCCTCGTGAAGCGGGGTTCCCAGCCAGCCAGGCGCAAAGGCAATCAGTAGAATAAAGCTGATATAGACCACCAGCATGATGATCGACAGTATCGTGGCAAACCGTTGCCTTTTTTCAACTAACTCCCTGAAACGCGCATTGTCTTCTATCCGCTGATAAATGGTGTCATTCATCACAGAGTCTCCAGAGGTTCCCTTCGTCTTTCACGCCGCAGGCAAGACCTGACTGCTGTCGTAGTCCTGCAACGCGAAATCCTTTGGGGAGGTTTTATTATTTCCCTCTCTCATGTAGAGAAAGGGTAGGGGGTATTGTTTATTTTGCCGGATGGTGGCTAAAGCCTTATCCGGCCTACAAGGGTTGCTGAACCTGTAGGCCCGATAAGCTTTTGCGCCATCGGGCATTTCACGGTGGTGGTTATGATGGCATCGCGATGGCCTGCTTCTCTTCGAGCAGTTTCTCTACCACGCCAGGATCGGCGAGGGTCGAGGTATCGCCCAGATTGCTGGTATCGCCCGCCGCGATCTTGCGCAATATGCGGCGCATGATTTTGCCGGAGCGGGTTTTCGGCAGTGAGTCGGTCCAGTGCAGCACGTCTGGCGTCGCCAGCGGGCCAATCTCTTTACGTACCCAGTTGCGCACTTCGGCGTACAGCTCAGGGGACGGTTCTTCGCCGTGATTCAGCGTCACATAGGCATAAATCGCCTGCCCCTTGATGTTGTGCGGGATGCCGACCACCGCCGCTTCGGCGATCTTCGGATGTGCGACCAGCGCGGATTCAATTTCCGCCGTGCCAAGACGGTGACCAGAGACGTTCAGTACGTCATCAACGCGACCGGTGATCCAGTAGTAACCGTCTTCGTCACGACGAGCGCCATCGCCGCTGAAGTACATGTTTTTAAAGGTTGAGAAGTAGGTTTGCTCAAAGCGTTCGTGATCGCCGAACAGTGTACGCGCCTGTCCCGGCCAGGAGTCGGTGATCACCAGGTTGCCTTCGGTGGCCCCTTCTTGCGGATGGCCTTCGTTATCTACCAGCGCCGGTTGCACGCCGAAGAACGGACGCGTGGCAGAACCGGCTTTCAGTTCGGTCGCGCCGGGCAGCGGGGTGATCATGAAGCCACCGGTTTCGGTCTGCCACCAGGTATCCACCACCGGGCATTTTTCATTACCGATCTTCTTCCAGTACCACTCCCATGCTTCCGGGTTGATGGGCTCGCCAACCGAACCCAGAATGCGCAGCGATGAGCGGTCAGTGCCCTCAATCGCCTTATCGCCTTCCGCCATCAGGGCGCGGATCGCCGTCGGCGCGGTATAGAGAATGTTAACCTTATGCTTATCCACCACCTGGCTCATACGCGCCGGAGTTGGCCAGTTTGGCACCCCTTCAAACATCAGCGTGGTGGCGCCGCAGGCCAGTGGGCCATACAGCAGGTAGCTGTGTCCGGTGACCCAACCCACGTCGGCAGTACACCAGTAGATATCGCCCGGATGGTAGTCAAATACATACTTAAAGGTGGTTGCGGCATACACCAGATAGCCGCCGGTGGTGTGCAGCACGCCCTTCGGTTTACCGGTGGAGCCAGAGGTATAGAGGATGAACAGCGGATCTTCGGCGTTCATTTCCGCAGGCTGATGCTCGGCGCTGGCCTTATCAATCAGGTCGCTCCACCACAGGTCGCGACCTTCCTGCCACTCAATGTTGCCGCCGGTGCGCTTGAGGACAACCACATGTTCGATGGTTTTTACGTTCGGGTTTTTCAGCGCATCGTCGACATTTTTCTTCAGCGGAATGCTGCGACCGGCACGTACGCCTTCGTCGGCGGTGATCACCAGCTTCGAACTGGAATCAATGATGCGCCCGGCAACGGCTTCCGGTGAGAAGCCACCGAAGATCACCGAATGGACGGCACCAATGCGGGCGCAGGCCAGCATCGCGACAGCGGCCTCTGGCACCATCGGCATATAGATAGCAACCACATCGCCTTTTTTAATGCCCAGATCCTGCAGCGAGTTGGCGAAACGACAGACATCGCGATGCAGTTCGCGATAGCTAATCTGTTTGCTCTGCGAGGCGTCATCGCCTTCCCAGAGGATGGCGGTACGATCGCCATTTTCCTGCAGGTGACGGTCGAGACAGTTCGCCGCCAGGTTCAGCGTACCGTCTTCGTACCATTTAATGGACACATTGCCCGGCGCGAAAGAGGTGTTCTTCACTTTCTGGTACGGCTTGATCCAGTCGAGAATTTTTCCCTGCTCGCCCCAGAAGGTATCTGGTTCGTTAATAGATTGTTGGTACTTCGCTTCGTACTGCTCCGGATTTATCAGGCAACGATCCGCAATGTTTGCGGGAATAGCGTGTTTGTGAATTTGGCTCATGGCTTTTGTTCTCCTTGTAGGATGTTAATAATATGTCTCACAAACGTTAAATGTAGGGGCTTTGACAGTTTTGTTTAGGTTTTGCGCGACAGATCACGCAATACGGGAATTGTGCAAATTAGCGGCAATACGTTTTTTGAAGGAAACCAACAAAAGTTGCCAAAATCTTTCCGTTACAGAGGGTTATGTTAATTTTTCCAGAAAGGCGATCGGGGGCGAAAAATGGGAAAGGAGTAGAGAGAAAACGGCCTGACTAACTCTAAAGTGGTATTTTACATACACTTACAATTGATTAAAGACAACATTTTGTGTGTGGTTTTTTGTTACATCTAGATTAGGGCAATGTCATGGCGGTGTGTGTGGTTATCGTCATGGATAGAATAAAAAAAGAACCGTCATTAAACACAATGGCGCAATCTGGATGAGACCTCTATGGCAAGGATTACACTACGCGCACGCCGTTTCTTCAGCCTGGTCGTACCGCTGTTTTTCATTTCTGCGGTTTATGCTGAGCAAACGCCCGAACCCGCAAAGACTGTTACCGTTGAAGCGAAGAATGAAGTCTTCGCCCCTCAGCACCCCGATCAATACCTTTCATGGAAAGCCACCTCAGAGCAATCAAAACGTGAAGACGCATTAGCGGAAGATCCCCGTCTGGTGATCTTGTGGGCGGGATATCCGTTCTCCCGTGATTACAACAAACCGCGTGGGCACGCCTATGCGGTGACCGATGTACGCGAAACGTTACGTACCGGCGCACCAAAGACGGCTGAAGACGGTCCATTACCGATGGCCTGTTGGAGCTGCAAAAGCCCGGACGTGGCGCGTCTTATCCAGAAAGACGGTGAAGACGGCTACTTCCACGGTATGTGGGCGCGCGGCGGTCCGGAAGTCGTTAACAACCTGGGCTGCGGCGATTGCCATAACACGGCGTCACCTGACTTCGCGAAAGGCAAACCTGAGCTGACGTTGTCTCGTCCGTACGCTGAACGCGCGATGGAGACCATCGGCAAGCCGTTCGATAAAGCCGGTCGTTTCGACCAACAGTCGATGGTGTGCGCGCAGTGTCATGTGGAATACCACTTTGACGGCAAAAACAAAGCCGTTAAGTTCCCGTGGGATGACGGCATGAAGGTCGAAGACATGGAGAAATATTATGACGCCATTACCTTCGCTGACTGGACCAACTCGCTGTCAAAAACCCCGATGCTGAAAGCGCAGCATCCGGAATATGAAACCTGGAGCGTGGGCATTCACGGCAAAAACAATGTGACCTGTATCGACTGTCACATGCCGAAAGTGCAGAACGCCGATGGCAAACTCTATACCGATCATAAGATTGGCAACCCGTTCGACAACTTCCCACAGACCTGCGCGAACTGCCATACCCAGGACAAAGCCGCCCTGCAAAATGTCGTTGCTGAGCGTAAGAAGGCGATCAATGGGCTGAAAATCAAGGTTGAAGATCAGCTGGTGCGTGCTCACTTCGAAGCGAAAGCGGCCTGGGATGCGGGCGCAACGGAAGCGGAAATGAAACCGATTCTGAGCGATATCCGTCACGCGCAGTGGCGCTGGGATCTGGCCATTGCTTCTCACGGTATCCATATGCACGCTCCGGAAGAAGGTCTGCGGATGTTAGGCATCGCGATGGACAAAGCCGCCGATGCCCGGACGAAACTGGCGCGTCTGCTGGCAACCAAAGGCATCACCCATGAAATCGCGATACCAGATATCTCCACCAAAGAGAAAGCCCAGGCGGCCATTGGTCTGAACATGCAGCAGATTAACGCCGATAAGCAGGACTTTATCAAAACGGTGATTCCGCAGTGGGAAGAACAGGCGCGTAAAAACGGTTTGTTAAGCCAATAACCTCAATTTGCCGGATGACAGCGCCAGCGCTTTATCCGGCCTACGGAAGTCTTGTAGGCCTGATAAGCGTAGCGCCATCAGGCATTATGCAACGGAGTGAATATGAGCGTATTCCGTTCGTTATTAACTGCTGGGGTGCTGGCGTCAGGTCTGTTATGGAGCCTGAGTGGGATAACCGCCACGCCAACGCCGCAGGAGTCTGAACGCTGGACGGTCACCCAACAGCGTAGCCCGGATGCCGCGTGTCTGGACTGTCACAAGCCGGATACCGAAGGGATGCATGGTAAGCATGCGTCCGTGACCAATCCGAACAACAAACTGCCGGTCACCTGTACCAATTGTCATGGCAAGCCATCGCCTCAGCACCGTGAAGGGGCGAAGGATGTGATGCGCTTCAACGAGCCGATGTACAACGTGGAGCAGCAGAACAGCGTTTGTCTGTCCTGTCACTTGCCTGAGCAGTTGCAAAAAGCGTTCTGGCCGCACGATGTCCACGTGACTAAAGTGGCCTGCGCCAGTTGTCACTCACTGCATCCGAAGCAAGACACGATGCAGACGTTAAGCGATAAAGGACGGGTTAAGATTTGCGTCGATTGCCATAGCGATCAGCGTAACAATCCGAACTTTAATCCGGCGTCTGTTCCTTTGCTTAAGGAGCATCCATGAGTTGCTCTCGTCGCCAGTTCATCACCGGCGTCGGCGCGCTGGTGGCCGTCAGCGGTACTGCAGGACGCGTGGTGGCGAAAACGTTGAATATCAACGGCGTGCGATACGGCATGGTGCATGATGAATCATTATGCATCGGCTGTACCGCCTGTATGGATGCCTGTCGGGAAGTCAACAACGTACCGGAAGGGGTGTCGCGACTCACCATCATTCGCAGCGAACCGCTGGGCACGTTTCCGGATGTGAAGTACCGCTTCTTCCGTCATTCGTGCCAGCACTGCGATCGTGCGCCGTGTGTTGACGTCTGCCCGACCGGGGCATCGTATCGCGATGCCGCGAATGGCATCGTGGACGTGAACCCGGATCTCTGCGTCGGCTGCCAGTACTGCATCGCCGCGTGTCCGTACCGCGTGCGCTTTATCCATCCGGTCACGAAAACGGCGGATAAATGCGATTTCTGCCGCAAAACCAACCTGAAAGCGGGCAAACTGCCGGCCTGCGTTGAGTCGTGCCCGACGAAGGCGCTGACGTTTGGCAATCTGGACGATCCTGACAGCGATATTTCCCGGCTGCTGCGACAGAAAACCACGTATCGCTACAAGCTGGCGCTGGGTACCAAACCGAAGGTCTACCGCGTTCCCTTTAAATATGGGGAGGTGAGCCAATGACAAACGCATCTGCTTTCCACTTTGAATCGCTGGTGTGGGACTGGCCCATCGCCATCTATCTGTTTCTGATCGGTATCTCTGCCGGACTGGTGACGCTGTCTATCCTGCTGCGCCGTTACCATCCGGAGGCGGGCGGAGCGGACAGTACACTGCTGCGCACCACGCTGGTGGTGGGGCCAGGGGCGATTATTCTCGGTCTGCTGATTCTGATCTTCCACCTGACGCGTCCCTGGACCTTCTGGAAGCTGATGTTCCACTACAGCTTTACGTCGGTGATGTCGATGGGGGTTCTGCTGTTCCAGTTGTATATGGTCGTGCTGATTGTGTGGCTGGCCATCATCTTTCAAAAAGAGGTCATTGCCCTGCAACAGCGTTGGTTACCCCGTCTGGGACTGGTACAGAAAGGGCTGACGCTGTTAACGCCGTTCAACCGTGGACTCGAAACGTTGATGCTGGTGCTGGCCGTGCTGCTGGGGGCTTATACCGGTTTCCTGCTTTCGGTACTGAAATCCTATCCGTTCCTGAATAACCCGATCCTGCCGGTATTGTTCCTGTTCTCCGGGATCTCTTCCGGTGCGGCGGTGGCGCTGATCGCGATGGCGTTACGCCAGCGCGGTAACCCGCACAGTACCGAGGCGCACTTTATTCACCGCGTGGAAACCCCGGTGGTGTGGCTGGAGATCTTCCTGCTGGCCGCCTTCTTTGTGGGGCTGGCTCTGGGGGATGACGGCAAAATGCGCGCGCTGTCGGCGGCGCTGGGTGGAGGCTTCTGGACCTGGTGGTTCTGGATCGGCGTCGCGGGGCTGGGACTGATCGTTCCGATGCTACTGAAACCCTGGGCCAGTCGTGGTTCGACGTTTCACGGTGTGCTGGCGGTATGTGGTGCCAGCCTGACGGGCGTACTGTTGCTGCGCTTTTTCATTCTTTATGCTGGACAGCTCACGGTTGCATAGGCCTGGCTGTGAGGGAAAGGTGATTTCTGGACGTACTCCTTCCTGAAGCCGGTTTTCTGGCGCTGCTATTCAGTCTCGGGGTCAACGTGTTGACCCCGCTTGCCGTACTGGCAGGTGAACGCCTGCGCTGGCAGGGCGTAATGCGTCTGGCAAGCGCAGGCGTCTGGGCGCAATTTGCGTGCCTGCTGCTCGCCTTTTCGATTCTGGTCTTCTGCTTTCTGACCAGCGACTTCTCGGTTCTCTATGTGGCACAACACAGCCACAGCCTGTTGTCGTGGGGACTCAAACTGGCGGCGGTATGGGGTGGTCACGAAGGGTCGCTGTTGTTGTGGGTACTCTTCCTGTCCGGCTGGAGCGCGCTGTTTGCCTGGCGTTATCGCCGCGAATCGGATCCCCTGTTCCCGCTGACGCTCGGCGTGCTCTGCGCGATCGTCGCCTTTCTGCTGCTGTTCATCGTGTTCTGGTCCGATCCGTTTGTCCGCATTTTTCCGCCGGCAATAGAAGGACGCGATCTCAACCCGATGCTGCAACATCTGGGGCTGATCCTGCATCCGCCGCTGCTGTATCTTGGCTACGGTGGTTTGATGGTCGCCGCCGGTGTGGCGCTGGCGTCCCTGCTGCATGGCGATTTTACGAAGATGACGGCCTGGGTATGCTGGCGCTGGGCGCTACCCGGCTGGTGCGCGCTGACGCTCGGTATCATTCTCGGTTCCTGGTGGGCGTATTGCGAACTGGGGTGGGGCGGCTGGTGGTTCTGGGACCCGGTGGAAAACGCCTCTTTATTACCCTGGCTTTCCGCCAGTGCGCTGTTGCACAGCCTGTCTGTGTCGCGCGAACGCGGCCATTTCCGCCACTGGTCGCTGTTGCTGGCGATCGTCACGCTGATCCTCTCTTTGCTGGGAACGCTGATAGTCCGCTCCGGCATTCTTGTTTCTGTACATGCCTTTGCGCTGGATAATGTGCGCGCTGTACCGCTGTTTGCCCTCTTTGCCATTCTGAGTCTGGTCTCGCTCGGCTTGTACGGCTGGCGGGCGCGAGCCAGTCAACAGACAGTCCGTTTAGGCGCCTGGTCGCGCGAGATGTTGATTCTGGCAGCGCTGCTGCTCTTTTGCGCGGTGCTGCTGATCGTGCTGATGGGTACACTCTACCCGATGATTTATGGCCTGCTGGGGTGGGGGCGACTCTCCGTGGGCGCACCGTATTTTAACCGTGCTACCTTGCCGTTTGGGCTGTTGATGCTGGTAGCGATCGCTATTTCGATGGTCAGAAGCCGGAAGCGGTCCGTACGCCGCCAGCTTCCGGCGCTGCTGGCGCACGCTGGCGTGCTGGTTTTTGCCGCGGGGATTCTCTTCTCCAGCGGCAGTCGCCAGGAGATAAGCCTCAACCTGAGCCCGGGTCAGCAGGTTGAACTGGCAGGTTACACCTTCCGTTTTGAACGGCTGGAGCTGGCCGCGAAAGGGAACTACACCACCGAAAAGGCGCTTATTACACTGTGGCAGGGTGACAAACGGACAGGTAGCCTGACGCCCGAGCGGCGCTTTTATTCCGCCCGCCGCCAGCAGATGATGGAGCCTGGCATCCGCTGGGATCTGCTTCACGACTGGTATGCAGTGATGGGCGAAAAAACTGGCGAGGAGCGTTATGCCATACGCCTGTACGTGCAGAGCGGTGTGCGCTGGATCTGGGGCGGCGGGCTGTTGATGATTGCCGGGGCGCTGCTCAGCGGCTGGCGGGGGAGAAAGCGCGATGCGTAGTCTTATCTGCAATGTGCCGGATGGCGGCGCACATGCCTTATCCGGCCTACGATTTAAGCGCTGCGCAGGCCTGATAGGTACAGCGTTATCAGGCACTCTCATGGCGTTTATCTTACTGTTGGTTATCTCCTTTTCCGCTCATGCTCAGGTGGTGGATACCTGGGCCTTTGATAACCCGCAGCAGCAGGAAAAGGCGTTGTCGATCGCCAGTCAGTTACGCTGCCCGCAGTGTCAGAATCAAAACTTGCTGGAATCCAACGCGCCGGTTGCCGTCAGTATGCGCCATCAGGTCTATACGATGGTGGCAGAAGGGAAAAATGAAGCCGAAATCACCGCCTGGATGACCGAACGGTATGGTGATTTTGTCCGCTATAACCCGCCGCTCAATGGACAGACTATGCTGCTGTGGGCGCTTCCGTGCCTGCTGTTGCTGCTGGTGGGCGGGGTGCTCTGGCGGGTCAGTACGCGTCAACGTAAAGAGGAGGACGAGCCATGAGTCTGCCCGAACGTTCAGACGCGCCTTTTCGTCCGCTGCCGCTGAAGTGGCTGGCGCTGGCCGTTGCGCTGATGGTCATCGTTTGTTTCAGTGGTTATCTGCTGTCACCAAAATGGCAGGCCGTGCGTGACGAACAACGACGACTGGCCGATCCGCTGCATGAATTTGCTGAAACATCGACGCCGGAAGCCCAGTTGTTAGCCCTGCAAAAACAGATTCGCGCCAACCCGCAGGACAGCGAAAAGTGGGCGCTGCTCGGCGAGTATTATCTGTGGCGTAATGATTACGATAATGCGCTACTGGCTTATCGTCAGGCGCTGCGTAGCCGTGGAGAGAATGCGGAGATCTATTCGGCGCTGGCGACCGTGCTCTACTACCAGGCTGGGCAGCATATGACGCCGGCGACTCGCGAGATGATTGACAAGGCGCTGGCGCTGGATGCTTCGGAAGTCACCGCATTAATGCTGCTGGCGTCGGATGCATTTATGCAGGCGGATTACAAACAGGCGATTTCGCAGTGGCAAAAAGTCCTGGATTTAAATTCGCCGCGGGTGAATCGTGTACAACTGATAGAGTCGATTAATATGGCGAAATTGTTACAGAATCGGCAGAAATAATTTTGTGATTTGCGTCATTTATCTGTTTAAAAAACAGGCAAATGAATCTCGCGGTCAAAATAATTCCTGCAAGTTATAATTCAAAAATGCAGATTTAAAAATCTTTCCATAACAAATAGTTATGCAATACAATCCCGATAAATTCGCGTTATTATGCATTATTTCAGCGAAAAGCCCTGTTCTTAAAGGGTTGCGTAAGATGCCCTGCAAATGGTACTGATTATGCGCGTTAAAAAACTCTACAAACCAACGCAACACAATTCATACCCTTTCAGTATGTAACCATTCCTGTTTTTTTACCGGAGTGGCGCTCCATTGAGGAAGTCCGTCGTTATGAAAAGTTTTAAACTCAGCCTGGCCTGGCAGATCCTGATTGCCATGGTGCTGGGCATTTTACTCGGCAGTTATCTGCATTATCACAGCGATAGCCGCGAGTGGCTGATTGCAAACCTGCTCTCTCCGGCAGGGGATATCTTTATCCATCTGATTAAAATGATCGTTGTGCCGATTGTGATCTCTACGCTGGTTGTCGGCATTGCCGGTGTCGGCGATGCGAAACAACTGGGACGTATCGGCGCGAAAACGATTCTCTATTTCGAAGTGATCACGACCATCGCCATTATCCTCGGGATTACGCTGGCGAATGTGTTTCAGCCGGGCTCCGGCATTGATATGTCGCAACTGGCGACCGTGGACATTTCGAAATACCAGAACACGACGGCAGAAGTGCAGAGCCACGCGCATGGCCTGATGGGCACGATTCTGTCGCTGGTCCCGACGAACATCGTCGCCTCGATGGCGAAGGGCGACATGCTGCCCATTATCTTTTTCTCGGTGCTGTTTGGTCTGGGGCTTTCCTCACTGCCGGCAACGCATCGTGAGCCGCTGGTGACGGTGTTCCGTTCCATTTCCGAAACCATGTTTAAAGTGACGCACATGGTGATGCGCTATGCGCCGATCGGGGTATTCGCGCTGATTGCCGTGACCGTGGCGAACTTCGGTTTTGCCTCACTGTGGCCGCTGGCGAAGCTGGTACTGTTGGTTCATTTCGCGATCCTGTTCTTCGCGCTGGTGGTGCTGGGTATTGTCGCGCGCATTTGCGGGCTGAGCATCTGGATCCTGATCCGCATTCTGAAAGACGAGTTGATTCTGGCGTACTCTACCGCCAGCTCCGAAAGCGTTTTGCCGCGGATTATCGAGAAGATGGAAGCCTATGGCGCGCCGGCCTCGATCACCAGTTTTGTGGTGCCGACCGGTTACTCGTTCAACCTCGATGGTTCGACCCTGTACCAGAGTATTGCCGCGATCTTCATCGCGCAGTTGTACGGTATCGACCTGTCACTGTGGCAGGAAATCGTGCTGGTGCTGACGCTGATGGTGACATCGAAAGGGATTGCCGGCGTACCGGGCGTCTCCTTCGTGGTACTGCTGGCAACGCTTGGTAGCGTAGGCATTCCATTGGAAGGCTTGGCCTTTATCGCGGGTGTGGATCGTATTCTCGACATGGCGCGTACGGCGCTGAACGTGGTGGGGAATGCGCTGGCGGTGCTGGTTATCGCCAAATGGGAACACAAGTTTGACCGCAAAAAAGCGCTGGCGTATGAGCGCGAAGTACTGGGCAAATTCGATAAAACCGCTCAGTAACGGTTAGCGGATTGCCTGATGGCGCTTCGCTTATCAGGCCTACAAAGGATGTGTGGGCCTGATAAGACGCGTGAGCGTCGTCATCAGGCAATCTGATTCACCCATTGGTTAACTTATCAAACTCTTCGCAGCCGGTATCAAACCCTTCGCTACAGCTCAGATTTAACCAGTGCAGCGCCTTCTGTTTATTCTTCTCAATAAAGCCCTGTTCGCCGTTCAGAAACATCATTCCCGCCCAGTATTCGGAATATCCGGTACGAGAGATGGCGGAACTGCGCTTGAAGTACCAGGTCGCTTTATCATCATCGGCCTGAATCCCGACGCCGTTGGCGTAAATCAGACCGAGCAACATCTGCGCGTCTACAGCAACATCGCTCTCCAGATTTTCAGAAGCGTTTTGCAGCAGGGAAATGGCTTTGGGATAATCGGGTCTACCGGCCTGAGTATTGACCAGAATTCGCGCCAGCGTAATTTCACCCGCTTTACTGCCCGCCTGGGCAGCCTTTTCCGCCAGCATTTTCGCTTCCGGATAATCCAGACTGACCGGGTTAGTGATTTTAATTTGCGCCAGCAGCGCACAAGCATCCGCATCGCCATTGTCCGCAGATTTCTGTGCCCAGTACTCGGCTTTGCTCAAATCGCCGAAGCTAAACCAGCTGTCAGCAAGGTAATATTGCGCGCGTTTGTCACCTGCCTCTGCGGCCTGCAAATACTGGCTTCCAGGCTCAGGATCGGCAGCACGGGCAAAGAATGTCATCAATAACATCAATGCAAGAAGTGGTTTCATTATTAAGTTTTAATTAGGGTACGGAATGGACAGTATAAAGAGATCGTATGGATAAAAAAACAGCCTCCAGGAGGAGGCTGTTGAGATGCATCAACGTTGTGGTTAACCCATTGCGGTTTCGCGCAGGCGGGCCTTCAGCTTGTTGTACTCATCAATCACGTACTGCTCGGCGGCGGATTGATCGGCAATCGGCTCCACGCGCACGGCGCAATACTTGTACTCCGGCGTTTTGGTAATCGGGCTTAAGTTCTCCGTCACCAACTCGTTACAGGCGCCAATCCACCACTGGTAGGTCATATAAATCGCCCCTTTGTTCGGGCGTTCGCTGACCTGTGCGCGGGTGATGATTTTGCCTTTGCGCGAGTGAACCCAGACCAGCGCTTCATCTTCAATGCCCAGACGCGCCGCGTCGGCCGCGTTGATTTGCGCATAGCCCGGTTCGTCTGCCAGCGCGGCCAGGGCCGCACAGTTACCGGTCATCGAACGACAGGAGTAGTGGCCGACTTCACGCACCGTTGACAGTACCATCGGGTACTCTTCGGTGAGTTTATCGATAGGCGCAACCCAGTCGCAGGTGAAGAACTGTGCCATGCCGTTCGGGGTATCAAACTTCTCTTTAAAGAGGTAAGACGTCCCCTGATCGGCGTCCGACGTGTCACGGCAAGGCCACTGGATATACCCCAGTTCGCCCATCTTCTCGTAAGTGGCACCGTAGAAATCCGGGCACAGATGACGCAACTCATCCCAGATCTCCTGGGTGTTGTTGTAGTGCATCGGATACCCCATCCGTGTGGCAATTTCACTGATGATTTGCCAGTCGGTTTTCAGATCCCACTTCGGTTCAACGGCTTTAAAGAAGCGCTGGAAGCCACGGTCAGCCGCGGTAAATACCCCTTCATGCTCACCCCATGACGTCGACGGTAAAATAACATCCGCCGCCGAGGCGGTTTTGGTCATAAAGATGTCCTGCACGATGACCAGCTCCAGATCCTCAAAGCCTTTGCGCACCGCAGAGAGTTCCGCATCGGTTTGCAGCGGATCTTCACCCATGATGTATGCCGCACGCACTTCGCCATGCGCCGCACGGTGCGGCAGCTCGCTGATGCGATAGCCGGTGTGCGCAGGCAGACTGTCCACGCCCCAGGCTTTGGCGAATTTCTCGCGGTTGGCCGATTCTTTCACATACTGATAGCCCGGATAGGTATCCGGCAGCGCACCCATATCGCACGCGCCCTGAACGTTGTTCTGACCACGTACCGGGTTAACGCCCACGCTGGGCTTACCGAGGTTGCCGGTCAGCATCGCGAGGCTGGTCAGCGAGCGCACGGTTTCCACGCCCTGATAGAACTGGGTCACACCCATGCCCCACAGGATGGTCGCGTTTTTCGCCCCGGCATACATCCGCGCCGCCTGGCGAATTTCATTCGCGCTGACGCCGGTTATCTCCTCAACGGACTCCGGCGTATAGCCTTCGACAATCTTGCGGTACTCTTCAAAGCCTTCCGTACGCGAGGCCACAAATGCCTGGTCGTAGAGGTTTTCTTCAATAATGACATGACCCATTGCGTTCAACAGCGCGATATTCGAGCCGTTTCGCAATGCGATGTGCATGTCGGCAATGCGCGCGGTTTCAATTTTGCGCGGATCGCAGACGATAATTTTCGCCCCGTTACGTTTAGCGTTAATCACGTGATTCGCCACAATAGGGTGGGAATCCGCCGGGTTGTAGCCGAAGATAAACACTAAATCGGTGTTATCAATTTCGTTAATTGCATTACTCATTGCGCCGTTACCGACCGACTGGTGCAGACCTGCAACCGATGGGCCGTGTCAGACGCGAGCGCAGCAGTCAACGTTATTGGTACCAATAACGGCGCGCGCAAATTTTTGCATGATGTAGTTGGTTTCATTCCCGGTACCACGAGACGAGCCGGTCGTCTGGATGGCATCAGGGCCGTATTTCGCTTTGATGGCGCTCAGGCGCTCGGCGACGTAGTTCAGCGCTTCATCCCAGGAAACAGATTCCAGTTTGCCGCCACGCTGGCGACGAATCATAGGGGTTTTCAGGCGCGGGGTCAGGATCTGGGTATCGTTAATAAAATCCCAGCCGTAATAGCCCTTCAGACACAGAGTACCCTGATTGGTTTTCCCCTGCGCCGCCTCAGCCCGGACGATTTTGCCGTTATCGACCACCAGGTTTATCTTGCAACCTGATGCGCAATACGGGCAAACCGTGACGACTTTTTTCATCGGTTTCGCTCCAGTTAATCAAATCGCGCATACACGCTTGTCGCCCTGAGTATGCATCTTTTATGCCACATTTTAATTGGGGACTTTCCCTGATATTACGGGTAATTTTTGGTCAAAACCCTGACGAAAAGCAGGCTGTCGTCATATTTGACGTGACGATTTCCCGTGAATGACAACATATCGACCCCGCGCAGCGGCAGAGTCGTGTTGGCTGGCTAAGGTTTTGAACCCGGTACACCCATGGAGGGACGCTGCTGACCCAGACTGAATTTGAGATTCCTCCTCTGGTTGCATCAGGTTGCGTTGACTAACGTAGAAAACGTCCCCTTTTGAGGCTGGTTTTATGAAACGCACTCTGACGCTCTTTTTATTCAGCCTGCTGTCGCTGGCTACCGTGCCGGCGCAGGCCGATATTATTGATGATGCCATCGGCAACATTCAGCAGGCGATCAACGATGCCTATAAGCCTGACAGCGGGCGGGACTACGAGGATTCGCGTGACGACAGGTGGCAGAACGACATGAGCGACGATCGCCGCAGGCAGTATGACGACCGTCGCCGTCAGTTTGAGGACAGACGTCGTCAACTGGATGAACGCCAGCGCCAGCTCGATCGCGAGCGCCGCCAACTGGAAGATGAAGAGCGTCGAATGGAAGAGGACGACGAACGTTAATCCACCACAATCTGCATTCCGTCATAGCCCGCTTCAAATCCGTCCGGGAGCGGGTTATCCATCAGCCAGACGTCGAACTGGTGGCTGATATGAGTGAGGATCACCTGCGGGCAGTGAATCACCTCATTGAGCGCCATCACCGTGGTTAAATCACCGTGGTTGCGCGGGGGTTCCGGACTCGGCGCATGGCTACAGTCGATGACGATAACCTGCGGCTGATTGTTGAGCAGAAAGGTGAGCGTTTTATCGGGCAGTCCGGCGGTGTCGGATAGCCACGCCACGCGGCTGTGCGCCGTCTCCAGAAGATAACCCAACGTCAGCTTTGAGTGATTCAGCGGCAGCGGTGTGACCTGTAATCCCTGTAACTCAAACACCACAAACGGCTCGACGGTGTAGCTAAAGTCCAGAATGCCGGGGTGCTTAAACAGATCGTCGCAACCCTGTTCGTCCGCCGGGCCGTACACCGGGATGGAGGCTCCAACGCCCCAGCGCAGCGGAAACAATCCCTGTACGTGGTCCATGTGATAGTGGGTGAGTAAAAACTGTCGGAAGCTACCCGCCGGCCAGTCGTCCATCAGGTGCGGTATGCCTGCATCCAGCAGCGTCACCGCATCGTTGAATTTGACCACGCCGCTACACGGGCGTCGGCAATACGGTTCCTGCAAACGCGCGCGACGACAGGCGGCGCAGTCGCAGCCATACGCCGGCACCCCTTGCGCGCCGCCCGTGCCGCTCAGCGTAATGGTCAGGCTCATCGTGACTCCCCTTGTCGTATCGTGCCGGATGGCGACGCGAGCGTCTTATCCGGGCTACGTACCTCACAATGCTTTTGTGAAGCGAAAATGGCTCTGTTCGTAGCCTTCGCGCAGATAAAAACGGTGGGCGTTATGACGCTTCACGCTGGTGGACAGCTCCGTCATCTCCGCTCCCGCCTCGCGGGCTTCCTGTTCCGCCCATGCCAACAACTGGCTGCCGATTTTCAGACTCCGCGCCTGCGGCATCACCACCAGCTCCTGAATCTCGCCAATCCAGTTGGCGTGATGTAAATGATACTGCAAATGCAGGCCAATCAACCCAACCGCCTCACCGTCAAGCAGCGCCAACTGATAGCGCAATCGGGCATCCTGCAAATTGGCGGTGAATCCGGCGCGAAAGGCCGGGTAATCAAACGTGGTTTGTTTCAGTTCGCAGATGAGCGCGTACACGGCCTCGGTGTCTTGTACCGTGGCGCGACGAAGTTCACAGGCAGACATGGCGTGGCTCCTTGCGTCCCATTAACGTTAACAGTGTATCGACGGACTGGCGCAAACTGCCGTCGTTATTCAACGTATGGCAGTCAAACGGGGCATAGCGGGCGGCGCGTTCGAGACGCGCGGCGATCTCCGTTTCGCTTTCCCGCCCGCGCGCCTGTAAACGCTGGCGCAAAATCGTGGGGGAGACCTGCAAACAGACCGGCAGCAGCGCCGTACCGTAGCGCGCCTGCGCCTGGGGAAGATGCGCCCGGGAGCCGTTGACCACTACGTCGAAGCCGCCGTTGAGCCAGAGATCGATCTCCACGCCGACGCCATAGTAAAAGCCGTTAGCATGCCAGCTTAGCGCCAGCAGGTTATGCCCGGCGCGGGTGAAAAACTCCTGTTCGCTCAGGGCAACATGATTCTCGCTCCCGGCGTTCGCCGCGCGGGTGATGTAACGATGCGCCACCAGCAGTTGCGCATGTTCCTGCTGACGGAGTGCCGTCAGCAAACTGTCCTTTCCGGAGCCGGACGGCCCCATCAGCCAGATCAGTTTTCCCATACTCAGAACACCCTCTTTCCCTGACGCCAGACGTGGTCGATGTGGATGTGATCGCCCTTGCGGTGTGCCAGTACCAGATCGGCGCGTTTCCCTTCGGCGATCGTGCCGCGATCGCTGAGACTGAGCGCCCGTGCCGGGTTGGCGGTGACCAGGCGGATCGCCTGCGGCAGGGTGAAGCGGTTGGCCGCGTCGTCCGCGACGCGAAACGCCGCATCCAGCAGGCTGGCAGGGTAGTAATCCGACGAGAGAATATCCAGCAGGCCCAACTCCGCCAGCGTATGCGCCGCGACGTTGCCGGAGTGAGAACCGCCGCGCACGATGTTCGGCGCGCCCATCAGCACGTTCATGCCGTGCTGGCGTGAGGCTTCTGCGGCTTCAAAGGTGGTGGGAAATTCGGCGATCACGCTGCCAAGCTGATGTGATTCAAGCACATGTCCGGCGGTGGCGTCATCGTGGCTCGCCAGCGCAATGTTGCGCTCACGGCACAACTGCGCGATGGCCGTCCGGTTGGGCTGTGACCAGCGTGCGGCAAGCTGAAGCTGTTCCTCTTCGTAACGCGCCATCTGTTCATCGGTCAGCGAATATTTGCCCTGATAATACTCACGGTACTTCTCGCGGTTGGCGAACTGGCGCTGGCCCGGCGAGTGATCCATCAGCGAAACCAGCGTGACCGGTTCACGACCCACCAGTTTCTCGAACAGCGGTAACGTGGTGTGGTGCGGCAGTTCGCAGCGCAGATGCAGGCGGTGTTCGGCGCGGTTCACCCCACGCTTTTGCGTCTCTTCCACGGCGTTGATCATCTTCTCCAGGTTTTCCAGGCGATCGCCGCCGTCGCGGACATCGCCAATCGCTACCGCGTCCAGCACGGTGGTGATACCGCTGGCGACCATCAGCGCGTCGTGGCTGCTCATCGCCGAATGGGCGGGCCAGTCCACCTTCGGGCGGGGGGTGAAGAATTTGTCGAGATTGTCGGTGTGAAGCTCAATCAGTCCCGGCAGCAGCCAGCCGCCTTCACCGTCCAGCGCCTGTGGCAAACGGCTCTGACTTTGCGCAAACGCGCGAATCACACCCTCCTGCATTTCCAGCGATCCCTGCACCACTTCATCTTCCAGCACCAGCTTTACATTGTTGATAATCATGGTGTTGTTCCCATCAGGTGCAAACGATCCGCTACGCGGTCGCGCACAGTTTGATCGTGAAAAATGCCGACAATGGCCGCGCCGCGCGCTTTTGCCTCTTCAATCAGCGCCACCACGGCGGCACTGTTTTTGGCATCGAGCGATGCGGTCGGTTCGTCGAGTAACAAAATCGGGTAATCGACGATAAAACCGCGCGCAATGTTGACGCGCTGTTGTTCACCGCCGGAAAAAGTTGACGGGGCAAGGTGCCACAGGCGTTCCGGCACGTTCAGACGCGTCAGCAGGTTTGCGGCTTTGGCGGCGCACGCCTCGCGCGGCACGCCGAGATCCAGCAGCGGCTGCATGACGACATCCAGCGTGCAGACGCGTGGGATCACCCGCAGAAACTGGCTCACCCAGCCTATCGTGGCGCGGCGTACTTCCAGCACTTTGCGCGCCGGGGCCTGCACCAGATCCACCCATTCGTCGCGATGGCGAATATGGATGTGTCCTTCATCGGGCAGGTAGTTGGCATACAGCGAACGGAGCAGTGTCGATTTCCCGCTGCCGGAATGGCCATGCAGCACGACGCATTCCCCGTTTTTTACCTCCAGCGAGGCGTTTTGCAGCACCGGCAGGCGCACGCCGTTTTGCTGATGGAGCACAAAAGTCTTGCTGACATTTTCTACGCGAATCATGTTGGCCTCTTCGTTCTTTTTGCCGGATGTCCGATCGCCGGATGACGGCTTTGCCTTATCCGGCCTACACATTTCGTAGCCGGATGGCGGCTTTACCTTATCCGGCCTACATGTTTCGTAGCCGGATGGCGGCTTTGCCTTATCCGGCCTACATGTTTCGTAGCCGGATGGCGGCTTTACCTTATCCGGCCTACATGTACCGTAGGTCGGGTAAGCGCGGTTCTGTAGGCCGGATAAGACGCGTTAGCGTCGTCATCCGGCACAGCAGCGACATCAATTCTGTAAAACTGACGACACCAGCAGTTGGGTATAAGGGTGGTGCGGATCGTCGAGCACGCGGTCGGTTAATCCACTTTCCACCACCTGACCCTGTTTCATCACCAGCAGACGGTCTGCCAGCAGGCGCGCCACGCCTAAATCGTGGGTGACAATCACCACTGCCAGATCCAGTTCCACCACCAGTCCACGCAGCAGGTCCAGTAGCTTCGCCTGTACGGAGACGTCCAGGCCGCCGGTCGGTTCATCCATAAACACCAGCTTCGGATGCGTGACGAGGTTGCGGGCGATCTGCAGACGTTGCTGCATGCCGCCGGAAAAGGTGGTCGGCAGGTCGTCGATACGTGAGGCCGGAATTTCGACCTCTTCCAGCCAGCGCTGAGCCGTGGCACGGATCTCGCCGTAGTGGCGCGCACCGGTCGCCATCAGGCGTTCGCCGATATTGCCGCCCGCAGAGACCTGACGACGTAGGCCGTCCAGCGGATGCTGATGCACCACGCCCCATTCGGTGCGCAGCAGGCGACGACGGTCGGCCTCGCTCATGGCGTACAGCGAACGGTTCTGGTACTGAATCTCGCCCGACTGCGGCGTCAGGCGTGAGGAAATGGATTTCAGCAGGGTGGTTTTACCTGAACCGGACTCCCCGACAATGCCCAGCACTTCGCCAGGCCACAGGTCAAAAGAGACCTCGCTGAAGCCTTTGCCCGGCGCGTAGAGATGGGTCAGGTGATTAACCGAAAGCAGCGGTTGCGTCATTGGCTGAGTGCCTCGCTCTGTTGGCGGCAGTAGTCGGTGTCGGAGCAGACAAACATCCGTTTGCCGGTGTCATCGAGCACCACTTCGTCAAGATAACTGTGTGTTGAACCGCAGATGGCGCAGGGCTCATCCCAGGTCTGCACGGTGAACGGATGATCGTCGAAGTCGAGGCTTTCCACGTGGGTATACGGCGGCACGGCGTAGATGCGTTTTTCGCGTCCCGCGCCAAACAGCTGGAGGGCGGGCATCATGTCCATTTTCGGGTTATCGAATTTCGGGATTGGCGACGGGTCCATCACATAGCGGCCATTCACCTTCACCGGGTAGGCGTAGGTGGTCGCGATGTGGCCGAAGCGGGCGATATCTTCATACAGTTTTACCTGCATGATCCCGTACTCCTCCAGCGCATGCATGGTGCGGGTTTCTGTTTCGCGCGGCTCGATAAAACGCAGCGGTTCGGGGATCGGCACCTGGAAGATGATGATCTGATCTTCCCCCAGCGGCGTTTCCGGGATCCGGTGACGGGTCTGGATAAGCGTGGCGTCTTCCGTGCGTTCGGTGGTATTAACGCCGGTGACGCGTTTGAAGAAGTTGCGGATCGATACGGCGTTGGTGGTGTCATCCGCGCCCTGATCGATGACTTTCAGCACATCCGGTTCGCCAATCACGCTGGCGGTAATCTGGATCCCGCCGGTTCCCCAGCCGTAGGGCATCGGCATTTCGCGACCACCGAACGGCACCTGATAGCCCGGGATCGCCACCGCTTTGAGGATCGCGCGGCGGATCATGCGTTTGGTCTGTTCATCCAGATAAGCAAAGTTGTAGCCGGAGAGGTTAGTGGTCACGGGCGGCCTCCTGTTGCAGGCGTTTGAGCAGTTCCAGCTCGGCCTGGAAATCGACGTAGTGGGGGAGTTTGAGGTGCGAAACAAAACCCGCCGCTTCGACGTTATCCGCATGCGCCAGCACGAACTCTTCGTCCTGTGCCGGTCCCGTGACCGTTTCATCGTAGTCGGGTGCCTGTAGGGCTCTGTCCACCAGCGCCATTGCCATCGCTTTGCGTTCGCTCATGCCGAACACCAGCCCGTAGCCGCGAGTAAAGTGGGGCGCGTCGTGTTCCGGGGCGACAAAGCCGTTGACCATTTCGCATTCGGTCATCAGCAGTTCGCCAACGTTGACCGCAAATCCCAGCTCTTCCGGCACCGTTTCCAGCGCAACGTAACCGCTGCGGATCTCGGCCGCGAACGGGTGATTGCGCCCGTAGCCGCGCTGGGTAGAGTAGGCCAGCGCCAGCAGATAGCCCTCATCGCCGCGCATCAACTGTTGCAGGCGCGAGGCGCGGGAGCAGGGATAAACCGGCGGCGTGCGGGTGATGTCATCCGGCGCGATGCCGTTATCTTCTTCGGGCTTCGCCAGCCCCTGATTCGCCAACAGCGAAAAGACGTGCGGGGCGGCTTCCTGTGTACTCTCTGCGGTCCGCAACGGTGGCGTTTCGCCATTCGCCAGCAGCGTAAAATCGAGCAGACGATGGGTGTAGTCATAGGTTGGCCCTAACAGCTGTCCACCCGGAATATCTTTATAGACGGCGGAGATACGGCGTTCCAGGCGCATTTCCGCGCTGTTCAGCGGCTCACTCACCGCCAGCTTCGCCAGCGTGGTGCGATAGGCGCGCAGCAGAAAGATGGCTTCGACGTTATCGCCGCTGGCCTGCTTGAGCGCCAGCGCCGCCAGTTCGCGATCGGCAATACCGCCTTCGGTCATTACCCTGTCGACAGCCAGATTCATCTGCTGTTCGATCTGCGCCACGCTCAGTTCGACAACTGCATCGTCGCCCCGGCGTCGGTGCTCCTGTAACGCATGGGCATTGGCTATTGCCTTCTCGCCCCCCTTGACGGCTACGTACATCAGCACACCTCCACATGGGTGGTTCGCGGAATGGCCAGCAGCCGTTCGCCGCAGGTGAGGATAAGATCGACGCCCAGCGGGAACGGATGCGGACGCTCGGTGAGTTCGTGAATCAGGCACTCTGGCAACTGCGGCGCAATCATCCGCTCTTCGGCGATCCCCGCGCCGGTCAGACGTAGCATCCGCCCGCCGCTCAGGCTGGAGACCTGCACGATCAGCGTGGCGCTGGATTCCGGCGCGACGGCAGAACCGGCGGAGAGGGCATTAAGCTGTTCGCTGCTGATCTGCTCGTCGGCCACGGCAAAGGTTGCCAGTTGCGGTTGTTCGACCATCGGCGCGTTGGTGTGAAAACGCAGGTTCTGGCTGGCGATGTCATTATTAAGCGCAGGCGACAGCCAGACCGGCGTATCGCCATCGACCAGCGTCAGCAGAACGCTGGTGGTCGCCAGATTCAACGGCTGCCAGCCGTGTTTCAGTTGATGCAGGGCAACAATCACCCCCGGTTCGCTCATCGCTTTCAGCAGGCGGCGAAAGCTTTGTTGGGCGTCCTGAACGGGCAGGGTAAAGGCGGTCTGTAGGGTCATTCGTTATCTCCGCGTACCAGCGTAAAGAAGTCGACCCGGCTGGCGTTGACTTCGGCGCGACGGGCGGTAATTTCCGCCTCGCGTTCTGCTTCCAGCGGGCTAATTAAGGTTTCCATCAGATTCTGGAAATGCGTCTGTTCCTGCAGTAAGGCGTCGATAACGGCGCACTGCTCGGCGTGATGTTTGTTGCGTCCCAGCAGGTAGCTGTAGCCCAGCGTGCCGCTTTTCAGGCGTACCACTGCGCGGGTCAGCGTGGTGTCTCCGGCAAAGAAGCGGTTGCCGGTGCCGCCTATGCGCGCCTGAATTTGCATCAGCCCGGTTTCCGGGGCGCGAATCAGCTCATATTCCGGTGCCAGCTTTAACGCCTGGAGCCGCGCATTCAGGGCATCGGCCTTACTGAAAGCCAGCGCGCGCATCCAGCGCTGGCGGGTGGCGGTATCGAAATGCATTCAGTGCTCCATAGTGAATTCGATCATGTCGGCGCGGGTCAGGCTGACGGAGTACTCCATCGCACGTTCTTCGCCTTCACGGTGGTTCAGGGTGCGCACGCAGAGCAGCGGCGCCATATTGGGGATTTCCAGGACCTTGCTCTCTTTCGCCTGCGCACGGCGGGCGCTGATGCGTGTCTGCGTGCGTTTGAGCGTGAGGCCGGACTGCTCGCGCAAGTAGTCGTGCAGCGAGCCGTGATTAAAGCCCTGCAGCAGCGGCCAGAGGGTGAGGTCGGAAAAGTAATGGTCAATCAGACACAGGGCAATGCCGTTCACCCGTCGCAGGGTGCGCAGGTGGATGACGTTAGTGCCCTCCTGCGTGCTGAGCGCATCGGCAACGTGACGGGAAGCCGGGCGCAGCACCGCCAGCAGTTTTTCGCTGGTGGGATGGCTTCCCTGATCCAACAGGTTTTGACTGAAGCGAGCCTGGGCGTTAAGCGGATAATCGAACGGGCGCATCAGCACCAGCACGCCAACGCCCTGACGACGCTGTACCCAGCCGCGCTCAACCAACTGGTCGATGGCGCGGCGCAGGGTGTGACGGTTAACCTCATAATGCGCGGCAAGCTGATGCTCGGCGGGCAGGTAATCGCCGCAGCGGTAGTGTTGGCGTAGCTCCTGCTCAAGTCTCGCGGCAATCTCCTGATAACGCGTCGGATAACTGGTCGGATGTGTAGACAAGTGCATAGCAATCAATGCCTCGCTAATCAGATAAAGTGCTTACGTAAACGCTGGGAGAGAAAATCCAGCAGGCTGACGGTGACGATGATCAACACCATCAGGGCGCAGGTTTGCTGGAACTGGAAACCGCGAATCGCTTCCCACAACGTGACGCCAATGCCGCCTGCGCCCACCATCCCCACTACGGTTGCCGAGCGGACGTTGGATTCAAAGCGGTACAGCGAGTAGGAGATCAGCAGCGGCATCACCTGGGGCAGCACGCCGTAAAGAATCTCTTCGATTTTGTTGGCACCGGTGGCGCGAATGCCTTCAACCGGACCGGGTTCAATGGCTTCCACCGCTTCGGACAACAGTTTGGAAAGTACGCCGGTGGTGTGGATAAACAGCGCCATGACGCCTGCAAAGGGACCGAGACCGACGGCGACCACAAACAGCATGGCAAACACCATTTCGTTGATGGCGCGGCAGGCGTCCATCGCCCTTCGCATCGGCTGGTAGATCCACCAGGGCACGAGGTTGTCGGCGCACATCAGGCCGAAGGGAATGGAGAGGATCACGGCCAGCGCGGTGCCCCAGACGGCGATTTGCAGGGTTACTGCCATTTCGCCGAGGTAGTCCCGCCACTGGCTGAAGTCCGGTGGGAAGAAATCGGCGGCGAAGGTCGCCATGTTGCCGGAGTCCTGAATCAGCGTGAGTGGGGCCATTTCGGCGCCTTTCCACGACACGACCAGCACGGCGAGCAGAATGGCCCAACTCACGAGCGAGAACCAGCTACGTTTCGGAGGTGGGACGGTGATGGTTTGCATGAAGTTCTCCGTGGTCTGTCATTGCCGGATGGCGCTGCGCTTATCCGGCCTACAGATGGAACGTAGGCCCGGTAAGCACAGCGCCACCGGGCAGAGCATTACTGCACCGCTTTGTTCACGCTGGTCATGGCGCTCAGCGCGGCGGTCAGACGGTCGAGATCGTCCAGTTGCGCTTTAATCGCGGAAGATTTACTGGTTTTCTCTTCAGCGTTCAGTCCTTTGTTGTCCTGCACGCTCTGCATCTCTTTAAACAGCGCGAGCTGGCGAATCGGTACCAGTTGCAGGTCGCTGGAGGCACGGAACGGAGCCCAGCCCAGACGTTCCAGCACGGTTTTTTCTTCCGCTGTTTTGCCGTAGTTCATGAAGAAGTCGTACACCTTGTCCTTGGTGGTTTCTGAGAGGTTCTTACGCCAGACGATCGGATCGCCCGGGATCAGCGGCGACTTCCAGATAACCTTCAGCGCTTTCAGCTTGTCCGGCGCGGAGGTTTTCAGCTTATCGAGGTTCTCGGTATTGTTAGTGGCGACATCCACTTGCTTGTTGGCGACGGCGAGGGCATTGGTTTCATGACCGGCGTTGACGGTGCGTTTGAAGTCGCTGGCGGCAATGTTGTTTTTGGCAAAGACGTAATAGCCCGGGACGAGATAACCGGAGGTGGAGTTGGGATCGCCGTTACCGAAGGTGAGATCTTTGCGTTTGGCGATCAGTTCGTCGAGGTTGTTGATCGGGCTGTCCTTGTTCACGATCAGCACGCTCCAGTAACCCGGAGATCCATCGGCGGCGACGGTCTGGGCGAAGACCTGGCCGTTGGCACGATCCACGGCTTCCATTGCCGAGAGGTTGCCGTACCAGGCGATATCGACTTTATTAAAGCGCATACCCTGGATGATCCCGGCGTAGTCCGGGGCGAAGAAGGCGTTCACTTTTACGCCCAGCGTCTTCTCCATATCCTTCAGGAACGGATCCCATTGGGGTTTGAGGTTTTGCTGTGATTCGGTCGAAATAATGCCAAAGTTCAGCGCTTTTTCCTGCTCTTCGGCAAAGGCGGGACTGAGCAGAGTACTGACGCTGAACATGCTGGTAAAGGCCAGCGCGGCTACCGTTTTATAGCTCATTTCCATTCCTCATATTGTTCCAGGCTGTTTCACCTGCCAGCCTGGGCTTTTTGAATTAAGCAGCCTGTGCGTTCGGTTCGACGCGGTTCATGCTGCGGTAGAGATGGTCAAATCGTTCGTTATCAAAGAGCTGGCTGCTGCCGTCATAGAAGACGTGTCCCTGACGCAGCGCGACAATGCGTTCGCAGTAGCGCAGGGCGTAATCCACCTGATGCAGCGTGACGACGACGGTAATGCCGTCGGTCTGGTTGATGTCGCGCAGGGTGTCCATCACGATGCGCGCCGATTCCGGGTCCAGTGAGGCAATCGGTTCGTCGGCGAGGATCACTTTGGCCTGTTGCATCAGCGCCCGGGCGATTGCCACACGCTGCTGCTGACCGCCGGAGAGCGTTGAGACGCGCTGGTGCGCAAAGTGCGCCATCCCGACGCGGGTCAGCGCCTGGAGCGCGCGCTGTTTCTGCTCTGCGCTAAACCAGCTAAAACAGGTGCGCCAGAACGGCGTACTGCCGAGCGCGCCAATCAGCACGTTCTCCAGCACCGTCAGGCGATTCACCAGATTGAACTGTTGGAAGATGTAACCGGTATGCGCGCGGCTCTTGCGGATATCGCGCGCCAGTCGGCCTTCATGCTGAACGGTGCGACCGAGCAGTTCGACGCGGCTGCCTGGCGATTTATCGCCGGTGATCAATCCGCTCAGATGACGTAAAAGGGTGGATTTGCCGGAGCCTGACGGCCCAAGCAGAGCCACCATCTCACCGGAACCTATGTTCAGATCAACCGCATGCAGCGCCTGATGCTGATTAAACGTTTTGGAGAGTTTCTCGACGCGAATGATCGTTTCCATGATGCGGCCTCTCTATAAAAAGTGGCCCCATCGTGGCGGATCAATATGACGTTTGGGTTAAGGGGACGTGACTTGCCGATGAAGAGTTAAGGTGAGTTTGATGACAAGACGGGAGGCACGCCTCCCGCTGTGTTACTCGGTTGGCTGGGGTTGTTTGACGACATTGATCATCCACGGTATGCCGTAGCGATCGCTGACTTTGCCAAAGCCATGTGCCCAGAAGGTTTCCTGCCAGTCTATTTCGATTTGACCCTCAGCGGCGAGATGGTCAAACCAGCGCTTCCCTTCATCGACATTTTGCGTGTCGAGGACCAGCGTGAATCCAGAATAGTGGGCGTTGTCCGATGAAATGGCATCACTCATCATGATGTCGCTATTGGCGATACGCAGGTTGGCATGGGCGATAGCGGTATCGGGGAATGTCATTGCGGACGGGCAACCGTCTTCGCTGTCCTGCGCCGATTTGGGCATTTCACCGAAGCTGATTTTATAAAGGAGTTCTGCACCCAACGTCTTTTGATAATACGCGATGGCGTCAGCACAGTTTCCGGCAAAAGAGATGTAGGGACTTAACGGCATAATCTTTACCTCAGGTAAGAGAAGCCACTTAAGTGTAGTTACCCCGGGCCCGGTAAGCGAAGCGCCACCGGGCAATTAAAATCAGTTCTTTTTCACGAACTCTGATTTCAGTTTCATCGGGCCAAATCCATCAATTTTGCAATCGATGTTGTGGTCGCCTTCCACCAGACGAATGTTTTTTACTTTCGTACCGATTTTCAGCATCGAGGAGCTGCCTTTCACTTTCAGATCCTTCACCACGGTGACGCTGTCGCCGTCAGCCAGCAGATTACCGTTGGCATCTTTCACAATCAGCGAATCGTCTTCATGCGCCGATTCCGCATCGTTCCATTCGTGGGCACATTCCGGGCAGATGTACATGCCGTTATCTTCGTAAGTGTATTCGGAGTTGCATTGTGGGCAGTGGGGTAATGACATGTCGATTTCCTCAAAAGTCAGCAAGGGCAAAAGCGCCCAAAAAATGGCAGATTGCCGAAAAAGGACGCAATTATACACAAAATCCTTAACGTTGTCGGGACTACTCTGTTTTTAACGTAAATGCCGAACTGTGACCGTAACCGGACGGCCAG
Organism: Citrobacter telavivensis; assembly: GCF_041807075.1. Lineage (NCBI taxonomy): Bacteria > Pseudomonadati > Pseudomonadota > Gammaproteobacteria > Enterobacterales > Enterobacteriaceae > Citrobacter > Citrobacter telavivensis. The sequence continues at coordinate 126,788 of NZ_JBGUBF010000006.1, forward strand.
ACCAAAAAATCGAGGTAATATTTTTAAGGGAAATTGCTACCGTTTGTTATTTGAGATAAGGTGGCGAGAAATATCCTAAATAATTGGCTGGGCGATTTTCAGTCTGGGTTCTTTCAGCGCTTTACCCCTTATTTTTGGTAGGTGAAATTAACCTAAACTGGTCTGGTTTTTTATAAAACTGAACTACGCTTTTTTACTTCTTTACGTCACTGAGCGTCATTCAAAAGACAGTAATTAAAATAATAATTTCAATAATATCAGTAAATTAATTAATAAATCCTTTTCCATACGTAATTATTAAAGCCGAATATTCACTAATAAAATGAAACGGCTAAATAAAAGCAATAAAATTTGCGTTAAGGAAACATTTTTTATGTACACACAGACAATATATGAATTGAGCCAGGAAGCGGAACGCTTGCTGATGCTCTCTTTAGAACATCTTAAAACGGTAAAAAAAATGCCAACGGCAACGCTGGAGGGCGCTTCCTCATTAAAGAGAGAGGACGACCTTAACGTTCAGCCCATGCATTTTAGCGCCCGTGGGATCGAAACCCAGCAGGCCACGCTGAACAATGAGTTGCGAAAAATCTCGCGACTGGAAATGGTGCTGGCGATCGTCGGTACCATGAAAGCGGGAAAATCGACAACGATCAATGCCATTGTCGGGACGGAAGTACTGCCCAATCGCAATCGTCCGATGACGGCATTACCGACGCTGATCCGCCATACACCCGGTCAGAAAGAACCGGTGCTGCATTTTTCCCACGTTGCGCCCATCGAGGCGCTGATGAAGACCCTCCAGGAGAGCATGCATGCTTGCGATCGGCAGAGTCTGACTCAGGTGCTGGAAATTGATAAAGACATGAATGGTCTCATGCAGCGCATCGAAAGAGGGGAAGCGTTTGAGCGCCACTATCTCGGCGCGCAGCCGATCTTTCACTGTCTGAAAAGCCTCAACGATTTGGTGCGCTTATCGAAAGCGCTGGAGGTCGATTTTCCTTTTTCTGCCTATGCGGCTATTGAACATATTCCAGTGATTGAGGTGGAGTTTGTACACCTGGCGGGGCTGGAGAACTATCCTGGCCAACTGACGTTACTGGATACGCCGGGGCCAAATGAAGCCGGACAGCCGCACCTGCAAAAAATGCTCAATGAGCAACTGGCCCGTGCCTCCGCCGTGCTGGCGGTGATGGACTATACACAACTGAAATCGATTTCCGATGAAGAGGTCCGCCAGGCTATCGCCGCGGTCGGAAAATCGGTGCCGCTGTATGCGCTGGTGAATAAATTTGACCAGAAAGATCGCAACAGCGATGACGAAGAGCAGGTGAGGGCGCTGATTTCCGGCACCCTGATGAAGGGCTGTATTAACCCGGCGCAGATTTATCCGGTCTCTTCGATGTGGGGATATCTGGCCAACCGGGCGCGTCATGAACTGGCAAGCCGCGGTCATCTGCCGGATCACGAGGAGCAGCGTTGGGTGCAGGACTTTGCCGAAGCGGCGCTCGGGCGGCGCTGGCGAAGCGCCGACCTCGATGATATTGAACACCTTCGCCACGCCGCGGATTTGTTGTGGGAAGATTCGCTGTTTGAACAGCCGATCCGGACCTTAATTCATGCCGCTTATGCCAATGCATCGCTGTATGCATTGCGCTCCGCCTCGCATAAATTGCTGAATTACGCCCACAGCGCCCGCGAATATCTGGATTTCCGCTATCACTGCCTGACGGTGGCTTTTGACACGCTGCAACAAAATATCGTGCGTCTGGAAGAGGACATGCAGCAGTTGAAGGTGAGTCAGGACAGCGTCAGCGATGAAGTCCACCATGAGGTCGGGCTGGCGCTGACGTCGGCCAACGGCTTTCTCAACCAGCAGCAGGCCACGATCTTGCGCAGTATCGAGACCTTTTTCAGCCGCGAGCAGATACTGAAACTGTCGCGTGGCGATAGCTGGTCGCCGCTACCGCAGGCGGAGTTTGACGCAGAGATGCTGGTGCTGCACGACGAAGCGCAGGCGCAGGTGATCCTCAGTAAGCTGCGTGCCGCCTGTGAGGGCGTCCTGCTGGCGGCGCAGGAAAACATCAGCCGTGACCTGGGAATACGTTTTGAACAACTGGAAGTGACCCTCAGCCGTTCGCTGAATGAAGCGATGCGCCCCATCGAAATGCGGGTGAAAGCGGAGTTGAGTCATGCGGGATTCAGTCCCAGGATAAGCTTCCCGGCCTTTCACGCCGCCATGTTTAACTTCACGACGCGGCAGTTGTTCAGCGACGCGATTGCCCAGCAGGACCACGTCGAAAGCGACGCACCCCGGGTGGGCGGGGTGCGTGAGACCTTCTCCCGCTGGCTGAATCAGCCGAACTGGCGCTGGAATGACTATGTTGAAGCGAAGACGCGCTATCTGATTGATATTAATGCGCTGCACCAAAGTCTGGTGGAGTACGTCAGCCATTTCTGCCAACAAATTCGTAAAGCTTTAGCCGCGCAGGTCGATGTTTCAGTGACGGCAGGTATGGCAACATTTTTTGCCGATTTCTCATTGTGCCTGGCGGGATTGCAGGAGAGCCTGCGTGAGAGTTTGCTGGTTCGTCAGCAAAATGAATCGGCTGTCCAGAGTCTGAGTCAGCAATTGCAGCACAGTATTGCCGCCTCCGCCTGGATTTATGAAGACTCCCGTCTGCTCCGTGACGACATTCAAACCCTTTTTGCGGCCGAACACACATGACAAACGCGTTACTGGAAGGCCCCGGACGGACGCTGGAGTGTATCCACCCGAAGTTTATGGTCGATCTGGTTCAGGGAGAAGAACCGAAACGGGCAGGCGGCACGCTGCAACAGCAGCAGTTTCGCGAACGCCTGACGCTGGAGATCCTCTCCCGGACGCAGTTGCGGGCGTGGGCCATGGCCGGAATGTTCAGTGAACATCTGATGATGCGCCTGAAGCTGGTGGAAAAACTGGCGGGCATGCTCGATCCGGGGCATCTGGCGCTGACGCGAATCTCTGCACGACTGCATGTTTTACAACAGACTGACCTCTCTCGCGGGCCGTCTATCCCTGGACTGGCTCAACAGCTTACTTCGCTGAGCGAATGGTTTCGCCAGCGCAGCGCCTGGAAGGAGAAGGCGCTGAGCCAGCGTGGTCTTACGGTCCAGGCCGGGGAACACAGCGAGCAGGTGTTTACCCGCTGGCTGGCGGGCGCGTATGAGGGGTGGTCGTTACCGGGGCGCTGTTTTATTGCGCTGGAAGAGTTGCGCTGGGGACCGTTTGGCGATGCCTGCCGTCTGGCGAATCCGGACGTGGCGGCGATGCTGAAAGATAATCTCCGGGCGATGGCGACAAACTATCTGGCCCACAGTATCAATGCCGCACCCACGACGCGTCACTACTATCACCAGTGGCTAAATACCACCGCGACCACCGGTTCAGGCGACTACAGCGACATGCTGAGCTGGCTGGGAGACTGGTGTGAGGCGGATAAACATCCGGTGTGCTGGTCTGTGACGCAGCGCTGGCAGACGGTTGCGCTGGGTATGCCGCGACTCTGTTCGGCAAAACGACTGGTGGATGCGATGGTTGAAGAGGTGTTTCCACCCTCTCCCCTCATGCGCTGAGAGGAGAGGGGTGATGATTAGTGGTTTGCGGATTTCGCTGTCGTTTCTTCCACCGTCGCTGGTGCCGGAAGCCTGGCGAAGCGTTTGGCGTAGAGCGCCGTAATAATGGGCACCAGAATCGCCGTGACCACTACGCTTGCGGCGACCAGCGCCGTTGCGGAGGCGGCGACCGGTTCAAACGCCGGGTTGATTTGCGCGATGATCACCGGGTTGGCGACGGCGGCACCTGCCGCAGAGGACGCCGCGACACCCGCAGTACCATTACCGCCACCGATCACGCGGTCAGCAATAATCAGCGGAATACCGGTGATGATAATGACCGCCACACCCAGCAGGATACCCAGCAGACCCGTATCAACAATCACGCCCAGGTTGATGGTGTTACCCAGCGCAAAGCCGAAGAACGGAATCAGTACCGGCGTCGCTTTACTGAAGAATGCACGCAGATCGTGGTCAAGGTTGCCCAGCGCGAAGCCGACCAGGAACGGCAGCACCGCGCCGATAAAGTGATGGGGTTCAAAGGAGCCCAGACCCGCCGCGCCAAGGATGACCATCGTCATCAACGGACCGGATTCCAGAGACATCAGGACGAACGCACCAGACTCTTCTTTCGTACCGTACTGGTTCATCAGGCTGGCATACAGACCGCCGTTGGTCATATCCATCGCGGAAACAATCGCCAGTACGGAAAGACCGGCAAAGAAACCGGTCTGAATACCGGTATCCGGAATAAACGATGCGGCAATCATTGCCACTGCCCACGCTACGGCAATTTTGGTAATCACCAGCGTGCCGGATTTACGCAAGACCGTACCGGTAGCGCGTAAATCAATCGATGCCCCAATACAGAAAAACCACACAGCAAGAATCGGTACCGTGCCGGTAATCATGCCTTTTGTAAAGGAACCAAAATAAGCACCGGTATTTGGTGCAAGGGTATTTACAACCGCACCCAGCAGCAATGGAATCAACATCATCCCACCAGGGATGCGTTCAATGGTGGCTTTAATTCTCATAAATGTCCTCACTTCTTGCCCGCGGAACAAACGGGTAAGGTGGCAAAAAATATTAAAATTCAGATTGTTATATCTAAACAGAAAGCAAGGAGAACCTGCATTCTCTTTATGTTGTACGTAGCGATTGCGCCTGGGATCGGCGTCTTTCGCTTCCCGGTGGTATTACATCGGCTATTATCTTGCATTCATTGGAATGCTGATTCAATCAAAACGAAACAGCGTTTTAGTTATCTTTGTCACATAATCAATCTAAACATTCCAGTGCGATCTGAATATTTAAAATTACCGTAAAGAATTTGTGAAAAATGAGAGAGAATTGCCTGGCAGAATAATAATAACGACAGTGACTTTTTATTAAGGAAGCGCAATAAAATAGAGATTGAAAGCGTAAAAAAGCACAACACTGCGCTTTAAAAAAAGAGACTCAGAATCACCTTATTTACCTCCGTTGACGAAACCTAAACATATATGTGAAGTTGATCACAATTTTAAACACTGGTAGGGTAGATAGCTCATTAACCGCCCAAATCAGGCGTCAACAGGTTCGGTTGTACAGGCCTTAACCAGTCCGTGTAAGTAAACCTGCTACGCTTGTTACAGGGGTTGCACCTGAGCAACCCGCGCTCGACGGTGACGTTCGCGCTTAGTGCGCCAATGGCGTCGGTATGCAGCGAGACAGGGCTTAGTCTACGAGGACAGCTATGCTGAAAAGGAAAAAAGTAAAACCCATTACCCTTCGCGATGTCACGATTATTGATGACGGTAAATTGCGCAAGGCGATTACCGCAGCGTCGCTGGGTAATGCGATGGAGTGGTTTGATTTTGGGGTTTATGGGTTTGTTGCTTACGCATTAGGTAAAGTGTTCTTCCCGGGGGCCGACCCCAGCGTGCAGATGATTGCCGCCCTTGCCACCTTCTCTGTTCCCTTTTTGATTCGTCCGCTTGGCGGTTTGTTCTTCGGTATGCTTGGCGATAAATATGGTCGCCAGAAGATTCTTGCCATCACCATTGTGATTATGTCGATCAGTACTTTCTGTATCGGCCTGATACCGTCCTACGCCTCGATAGGCATCTGGGCACCTGTCCTGCTGCTGTTGTGTAAGATGGCACAGGGCTTCTCTGTCGGCGGTGAGTACACCGGCGCGTCGATCTTTGTGGCCGAGTATTCCCCGGACCGTAAACGCGGCTTTATGGGAAGCTGGCTGGATTTCGGCTCCATTGCCGGGTTCGTGCTGGGTGCGGGCGTGGTGGTGCTGATTTCGACGGTTGTCGGGGAAGAGAACTTCCTGGAATGGGGCTGGCGTATTCCGTTCTTTATCGCCCTGCCGTTAGGGATTATCGGACTCTATCTGCGTCATGCGCTGGAAGAGACACCGGCGTTCCAGCAGCACGTTGATAAGCTGGAGCAGGGCGATCGCGAAGGTTTGCAGGACGGGCCAAAAATCTCCTTTAAAGAGATTGCCACTAAGCACTGGCGCAGCCTGCTGGCCTGTATTGGCCTGGTGATTGCCACCAACGTCACCTACTACATGCTGCTGACCTATATGCCGAGCTATCTGTCGCATAACCTGCATTACTCTGAAGATCACGGCGTGCTGATTATCATCGCTATTATGATCGGGATGCTGTTTGTTCAGCCGGTGATGGGGCTGCTGAGTGACCGCTTTGGTCGTCGCCCGTTCGTAATTATGGGCAGTATCGCGCTGTTTGCGCTGGCCATTCCGGCCTTTATCCTGATTAACAGCAATATCATTGGTCTGATTTTTGCTGGTTTGCTGATGTTGGCGGTGATCCTCAACTGCTTTACCGGGGTGATGGCCTCTTCGCTGCCGGCCATGTTCCCGACGCACATTCGTTACAGTGCGCTGGCGGCGGCCTTTAACATTTCGGTACTGATTGCCGGTCTGACGCCAACGCTGGCGGCCTGGCTGGTGGAAAGTTCGCAGAATCTGATGATGCCAGCCTACTACCTGATGGCGATCGCCGTGATTGGTTTCATTACGGGTATCACCATGAAAGAGACCGCGAACCAGCCGCTGAAAGGGGCAACGCCTGCTGCCTCGGATATTCAGGAAGCGAAAGAAATTCTCGGCGAGCACTACGATAACATCGAGCAGAAAATTGAGGATATCGATCAGGAGATTGCTGACCTGCAGGTGAAGCGTACGCGCCTGGTGCAGCAGCATCCACGGATTGACGAGTAAGCCTTAAGGTTCGCTTAATCTCTGACTGGCACACTCTCTTCCATACCCTGGAGGAGAGTGTGATGAAACAGCGTGTTTATGAAAGTGTAATGACCGTGTTCAGCGTAGTGATTGTCAGTAGCTTCCTGTACATTTGGGTCTCAACCTACTAAGCCTTCTTCAATATCACCGACGCGCGGGTTCCGGTTGTTCCACTGCGATTTTGCAGGAAAAACTGCCCGTGATGCAGCTGCGTAATGCGGCTGACAATGCTTAACCCCAGGCCGATTCCGCCGTAACGGCTGTCCATGCGTACGAAGGCTTTGCTGAGTTCGCCGCACTTGCTCTCGTCGATCCCCGGTCCTTCATCTTCTACCGCCATGGTTGCCCGATCATTAACATTTAGCGTAATGGTGATGGTAGTTCCTTCCGGACTGTAGCGATGGGCGTTCTCTACCAGATTGCGCAGCAGCATTCGCAGGAGCGTCGCATCGCCCTGCACGATGGCATCGTCCTGACGATCGGGCAGCAGCAATAGCGTTTGTTCGCGCTGTTCCAGCATTGTGCTCAGCTCATCGTAAGACGGCAGGACAACATCTTCCAGCAGCCTGACCTGTTGATAATTTCCCGATGAAAAGGACTGGCCCACGCGGGCGAGTTGTAGGAGCTGCGAGACGCTGTCCATCATTTGATCCAGACGGCCAAGCAGCGGGGCGACATCCACGTTATGCGCCTTTGACAACAACTCCAGATGCAGGCGGACACCCGATAACGGCGTTCGCAACTCGTGTGCGACGTCGGCGGTAAACAGGCGTTCGTTCTCGATGGTTGCGGTCAGTCGATTCACCAACTGGTTGAGTGCGGAAACAACCGCTTCAATTTCGACCGTCGAACTGTGAATTTCGATGGGGGAGAGATTATCCGCCGTGCGGGTCTCTAACTCTTGCTGCAGATTGGCGAGCGGACGGGTGATGCGGCGAACGGCCTGATAGCAAATGAACAGCGTTAGCCCCACCATAAACACGCTGGGGACGATCAGACTGGCGATCGCCTCGCGGATTTCATGCATGATGTGGCGATCGTTATTGCGGTTATCCCGCAGCGCCTGTTCAAACAACTGGATCTGCTCAGTGCTTTCGTGCCAGAGCCAGAAGGTGCTGATAAGCTGGAAAACCAGCAAAATCATGCCGATGGTTATCATCAACCGCCGACGCAGGGTCATTGGCTGGCGCAGAAAACGCTTCAGATTCAATTAGCTTTCCTCAGTCGCGGTCGCCACCAACATGTAGCCAAAACCGCGCACGGTACGAATACGTGACTTTCCAACTTTATCGCGCAGGTTGTGGATATGCACTTCCAGGGTGTTGGTCGACGGTTCGTTATCCCAGTTATAGATGTCGTTATAGAGAATTTCCCGGTGCACCGGACTTCCCGATTTCAACATCAGGCGTGACAGCAGCGCGTACTCTTTGGGGGTGAGGATTAACTCTTCTCCCTCTTTCCACACCTGCCGACGGCCCATGTTCAGCGTCAGATTGCCGACGACCAGTTCGCTCTCGCCCTGGTTATTGTGACGACGCAGCAGCGCGCGAATACGGGCGTGCAACTCTTCCAGCGCAAAAGGCTTCACCAGATAATCATCCGCGCCGACGTCCAGCCCGGAGATCTTATCGCCGAGCGTGTCGCGTGCGGTGAGGATCAGCACCGGCAGGGTATATTTTTTCTGCCGGATGCGGGTAAGAAAATGCAGGCCATCTTCGTCAGGCAGGCCGAGATCCAGCACCACCAGACTGTAATGACCGGTCTCCAGACATTGCTCAGCCGCGCGGGCGGTCGACACGCCATCGCAGGCATACCCTTCGGTTTGCGCCGCCAGAATCAAGCCCTGCAAAAGCAGCGTATCGTCTTCAACAATCAATATTTTCATTCAGTGGTTCTCCTGCAAGGCTGCAGAATATCATCTGCGGCTTGATATTGCGTGGTCTGTACGCCGGTCAGTCCCAGCATGGTCGAGAAAAGATTGTCCTGCGAGTAGTCCCGATCGTGCGCCTGTTTTTGCAGGCAGTTTGCATCAACCTGGTAGCGCTGCTGATAATCCTCTGACAGCCACAGCAGCATCGGCACATGCTTTTGTGCATCTGGCGCAATGGCATACGGCAGGCCGTGCAGATAGACGCCGTTTTCGCCCAGCGACTCGCCGTGGTCGGAAAGAAAAACCAGGCTGGTGGTAAATTTGTCCTGATGCGCTTTCAGGAGATTAATTGTTTTATCAACAATATAGTCGACATACAGCACGGTATTATCGTATGTGTTCACTAATTGTTCCTGTGAACAGGTCTGGATTTCATTGGTATCGCAGGTCGGGGTAAATTTCCTGAACTGCGGCGGGTAACGGTTGTAATAGGTGGGGCCGTGGCTACCAATGGTATGCAGCACGATCACCCCGTCGCTCTTCAGGCTGTTGATGTACTCCTCCAGACCGTGGAACAGCACCTCGTCATAGCATTCGCCGTCGATGCATTCCCCTTTCAGGTTTAGCGCTGTCATATTCTGATGCGGTACGCGATCGCAGGCGCCTTTACAGCCGCCGTCGTTGTCGTTCCACAGCACGTTAATCCCCGCGCGCTGGATAATATCGAGCATGCCTTCCTGATGCTGCGCCAGTTCTTCGTCGTAGTGCTTGCGCGGCATGTTGGAGAACATGCATGGCACAGACACCGCCGTGGCGGTACCACACGACGTGGTGCGCGGGAAGTAGACCACATTATCTTTTGCTAACAATGGGTTGGTTTCACGTGAGTAACCGCCAAGCGAGAAGTTTTCGCCACGTGAGGTTTCACCGACGATCAGGATGGTCAGATTTTTACGCTTTTCTTGCTGCATCTGCGGATTGCGATGTGCATCTTCACCGATACGTACCAGCGGCAGGTGCGCGAGGCGTTGATGGGAGTACCAGGACGAACTGGCGACAATGCCGTTTGACGGGCTGAGGGCTTTGACCAGTTCCTTATTGTTGCGAAACAGCGAGGCGTAATCTTTATAGAAAAAGGCCGCCACCAGAACAATCAATAATACCGACACCAGCACGTTGGCGGCGCGATACAGCACGCTGCGCAGGGCCGGCGTGGTCGGTTTGATTTTGATCCAGCAGGCGACGAACGCCGCCAGAATGCCGCTAAGACCGAGTGTGAGAACCATTCGCGGCGTCATCAGGGCGAACGTTTCGGCAGGCGTGGTATCCACCATATTGGCAATCATCGAGCGGTCGATGATGATGCCGTAGGTCATGATGAAGTACTGCGCCGACGCGGCCATCAGAATAAACAGGCAGGCCAGCAGGCGGTTTAGCCACAGGAAAGAGGCCAGCGTCAGGACAATATTGATGACGCTGAACGCCACCACCGGCATTGATAAGAAGACCAGTACGTTACGCAGGGAATCCAGCGGCAGGGCCTGCACAACCTGCTTGTAGAATGCGATGTTCAGACAAACAGACAAATAGAATGAAACCAGTAGTAACCAGGCCAACAGGCTGAGAATGGGTCTTTTGATAATGCGCTTTAACATGGTGGAGCTTCCGTAGACTAAGTAGCGCCGATCCTCGCAGAGTAAAGTTAAGCCAACCTTAAGAACTTAAGGTTGGCTTAATGGGGGGAAAATGACGGGGTTAGTTCCGGTTAACTGGCGCATCCAGCGGGAAGGGGTTTTTGTGGATCCGGTTGTAGTTCAGGGCGTACAGCGCGGTGATGATCATCAGGGTCACAAACGACCACATCACCTCTTTCGCGCCGGAACCGACCACCGCCCAGATGCAGTAGATAAAGGCGACAAAGGTCACCAGCAGATAGAGCGGACGCGCTTTGCCGAAGTGTCCGTGGCCGAGCAAAAGCAGCGCAGCGCAGGTGTACAGATACGGCACCAGCGTAAAGATGACGGACACCGAGGAGACGAGACCAAACTCTTTCGCGGCGTTGGGCGACATGCTGCTGAACTGGAAGACCGTCATCAGAATACCGACGATAATCAGCCCGGCAACCGGTGTACCGGCCTTATTCACGCGGGCAAAAATGGGCGGGAAAAGACCGTCATCGGCGGCGGCTTTTGCGGTCTGTCCGGCCAGCAGCGTCCAGCCACCCAGTGAGCCTAAACAACCTGCTGCCGCGCAGAAGGAGACAATCGCGCCGGCGGTATTGCCCAGCGCCATGCGTGCTGCGTCACCGAACGGTGATGCGGAGACGCGCAGCGCAGCGTTGGGGATCATCCCCATGATGGCAGTCGTGGAGAGCACGTAGCACACGGCAGCAATCAACACGCCGCCAATGGTGGCAATCGGCACGTTGCGTTTCGGGTTTTTGACCACCCCTGCCGCGACCGAAGCGCTTTCGACCCCGATGAACGACCATAGCGTGACGTTAAGGGTGCTCTGAATCGCGCCAAAGGTGTTCATACCGCTCACGTTCCAGGCGGCCATATAGGTTTCGCCACGAAACCAGAACCAGCCAAACACCGCGATACCGACGATGGGGACCAGCGCCAGCACGGTGGCGACGGCCTGAACGCGGGTGATCATTTTCGGACCGACAATATTGAGCAGAACGAAGATCCACAGTACCACCACGCAGGTCAGCGTCAGCACCAGCGGGTCTTTCAGAATCGGGAAGAAGTAGCTCAGGTAACCGACGCCGATAACGACCATCGCGATGTTACCGATCCAGCAGGCCAGCCAGTACAACACGTTGGTTTGATAACCGAGGAACGGCCCAAAGCAGCGGCGTGCGTAAGCGTAAGAACCGCCGGGACTGGGATCTAAGGACGACATTTTCGCGTAGACCATCGACAGCGCCAGCGCGCCGATAATCGTGACTAACCATCCGTAGATTGCAATCCCGCCGGTGGCGGCCAGGTTAGCAGGCAGCAGGAAAACCCCTGAACCCATTATATTCCCCGACACCATTAAGGTGACGGGGATTAAGCCCACTTTGTGAGCATCAGCATCCGAGGACATAAATAGACTCCTGAAAGGAACAACAAATGATGTTCTATAATACGCCTTCAGGAGTCGGTTGAATTATGTCCGGTACGGGTTATCGCTAATGCTGATATTATCGTGGCTCATTGTAAAGCGATCAAAAATCACGCTACTGCACGGTCTTTAAACTGGCTGACATAATGCAATGGGGTCATGCCATAATACTCTTTGAACACAGAGATAAAGTAAGATGTACTGTTATAACCACACAGTTCGGAGACCTGGGATATATTCTTGCCATCCATCAGGAGCTGATTAACGGCGTAGCGCATGCGGCAAGTGGTGATGATTTGACTGTAGCTGGTATTTTCGCTTTTGAGTTTCTTCTTTAGCAAACTCGGGCTAAGACAGAGGCAACGGGCGACCTGGTTAAGATTCCAGGCTTTATGAATATCACTCTCAATAATATGATAAACGCTGTCGCTGACGCGACTTCGCAGCATATACATGAGCAGGGGCATGAACTTCTTACTGTCGAGGAAACGTGATAACACGGTGAACAGCAGGGCGCGCGTGCGTTCCTCTTCACCAGGACTGTCGGTATGTGCAATGCTGTGTTGCGCCGCTACCCGAAAAACATCGGGGGTCAGACAATCGGCGGTTAATACCGGGGAGGAGCTCCGTTGCCAGAGTGGAATAGCCGTGAGATCTTTATTTAAGAAACGAAGGTAGTCTTTAATTATATCGCGGCTAATATGTGCGACCAGTGCGTTATTAATTGATGATATATCGACGATGTTATTTTCACAGGCGATGAGTGCCATATGATTCGCTTTTAAATTGATAGCCTCTTTACCATTTACACGTAGCCAGACGTCTTTTTCAGTTAACACGATGATGCAAGGATTATTGCTGAAAATTCTCATACCCCAACTCCCGAAATATGAACATAAAATACCCGTTCTCGCCAAAGGGGAGAGATAAAACAGATATTTTGATTTGTATGACGAATGAAGTCCACAATAAAATAATGGTTTTGGTTAAAATTACAATAGGCGCCAACTAAATGCTATGTACAGAAATTTTTACGCGGTGGAAACCCTGCATTGTGTATAAAAAAAAGCGCGGGGGGCACCCGCGCAAAAGGTATGACAATGTTAGTTTTTTTCAGCAATACTCAGGAAACGCACGTCATCACCTTGTGGCCAAAACCAGGCTGCGTCAGGATGGCCATTTCATGACGCAGTCGTCGGAATAGACTTACGCCTTCACGCACATCACGTGATAGACGCCATCAATGATTTCAGTGCCTTCGGTTTCATGCTCGAAGCCAGGGAAGTGATGATCCCAGGATTGCAGAGCGCGAAGATAAGCAACCTGCGGACTGTTTTCATCACCAAAGTTCTCGCCGGAGAGCAGCATCGGAATTCCCGGCGGGTAAGGGATGACGGAGTTCGCCGCGATACGTCCCGACAAATTCTCAATGGCAACCATTTCGATGTTGTCGTTAACGATAGCGTTATAAGCCTCACGCGGCGTGATCTCGGCAACCGGCAGCCCGGAATAGGCGGCGTTCAGTTGCGCGCCTGGATTGTTCTCACGCAGCCAGGCAAACATCTGGTCGCCCAGATCGTGGATCCCCATGTTGGCATAGGTTTGGGGATGTTCCTCCACCAGTTCCGGCATGACCTGCGCCAGCGGGGTGTTGGCATCGTAGTGATGTTTGAAGGAGCACAGCGTATTGATCAGCGTCCCCCATTTCCCACGGGTGATGCCCATCGAGAACAGAAACATAATCTGAAAATCGGTGGTACGGGTCGGAACGATACCGTGACGTCCAAGCCAGGCGGTGACCAGAGCAGCAGGCACACCCGTCTCTTCCAGTTCGCCATCGTCGCCCATACCCGGTGCAAGGATACTGACCTTGATCGGGTCGAGCATACTCCAGTTATCGGGTAAGTCCTTAAAGCCGTGCCAGGATTCGCCTGGACGCATCACCCAGCAGTTCTGGTCAGTGGCCAGCAGTTTCGCCGGAGCATCAGCAAAATCGAATGTTTTACCGGTCTGTGGATCGGTGACCACCTCTTTGTTCCACGGCTTGAAGAACCAGTCGCCGTCGGCGCTGAACGCTTTATACAGACGCGCCATGGCCTGGCGGAAGTCGATGGCTTCGTCGATCACTTCCTGAGTCAACGACAGGCCGCTGTTGCCGTCCATCATCGAGACCGCGACGTCGTTGGATGCGCAAATGGCATACAGCGGCGAGGTGGTGGCATGCATCATGTATGCCTGGTTGAAGCGGGAGAAATTCACCGCGCCGCGACCTTCCCGCACATGAATGTAAGAGGCCTGAGAGAGCGCGTTCAGCAGTTTGTGCGTGGAGTGGGTGGCAAAAACGGTAGGACCGCTGTGATCGCCCGGTTCGCCGCGCATCGCATAGTGATCGGCGTAAATCGGATTGAAGCGAGCATACCCGTACCAGGCTTCATCGAAGTGGATACGGTCGGTGGTTTGCGCCAGTAACGCCTGTGCAGATTTCGCGTTATAGCAGACACCGTCGTAAGTGCAGTTGGTTACGACGCTGTAAGAGGGCTTTTGCCCCACTTTATCTTTGGTTAGTTTACTGTCGCTGATTTTTTGCTGTAGCGTTTCCGGCTGCATTTCCTGTGGGTAGATAGGGCCGATGATGCCGTAGCGGTTACGGCTCGGCACCATATACACCGGTTTCGCCCCGGTCAGGATCAGCCCCTGTTCGATCGATTTATGGCAGTTACGGTCCAGTACCACCACATCGTTATCGGTCATACAGGCCTGCATAATGGTACGGTTAGAACCGGAGGTCCCGACCACTACGGACCAGGAGCGGTCTGCGCCAAATACCCGTGCGGCGTACTTTTCACTTTCACCAAAGGCACCGGTGTGATCGAGCAGGGAGCCCAGCGATGCACGCTCAATCCCCATGTCGCTGCGGAACAGGTTTTCGCCGTAATAATCATGATAGAAGCGACCGGCAGGCGTTTTGGTAAAACCCACACCGCCCTGGTGGCCCGGCGCGGCCCAGGAGTATTCGTGGATATCGCTGTACTTCATCAGCGCATTGAACAGCGGTGGTAATAGTTGTTGGCGATAACGGGTCATCGCCGCAACGGCGCGGCCTGCGATAAAGTCAGCGGTGTCTTCGAGGATCCAGGCGAACTCATCGACAAGCTCCAGCATATCGCGGTCCAGCGATGCGGTGGCTTTCTCTCTGTCACCTAACAGAAAGACCGGCACGTTTTGCTGGCGCTCATGAAGCTTACCGATCAGTTCTCTGACGTTCTGATGTTCATCAGGATGTTCCATTTGATAGCTGAACATCAGGCAATCAATGGCTTCGTTTGCCGAAAGGATGGCGTAGCCGTCGTCGAAAGACGTGGACTTAATGACGGTAACATTTTGCCGACTTAAGGCGTCTGCCAGACGTTCCACGGCCTTGCCGACCCAGGTGTCCTGATGCAGAAATTCACTTTCAACAATTAATACTTTCATCATCTTTTACCCGGTTGTGGAGGAATCTGTGATGCGGGCAAGTATTACCCTGACAAAAAAAGGTGTAAAGAGGGGGTAAAACGATGATTTTTTGAAATTAATTGTTTATAAACAATATGTTAAAATGATTTTTCTGGTGTTTTTTGCAGCGGTTTATCGACAGCTGAACTATTTTTTGAGCTGATAGTGATATCACACGTCACCCGACCATGAGCTGTCGACGCTGCTGGCTCAACTTACGGTATTGTTGCGGTGACATGCCGACATATTTACTGAAGGTACTGTAAAAACGACTACTGGAGCGGAAGCCTGCTGTCAGCGCCACGTCGAGAATGGTTTTATCCGTATCGCTGAGCAGGGCGCGGACGTGATTAATCCGCATGGCGGTGATGTATTGCTTCAGGGTCAGCTGCATCACGCGTTGAAATATCCCCATCGCATAGTTGGCATTGAGTTTCACATGGTCCGCGACGTCATTAATGGTGAGTGCCTGATCGTAATTATCAGCAATAAATCCCAACATCTGGCTGACGTAAAACTGCGCGTGGCGCGAAACGCTATTCTTATGCGTGCGTGAGGTTTTGTTGAGCAAAATCGGCTGCCAGCCGGAAAGGCTAAAGCGCTTAAGCATCAGGCCGATTTCATCGATCGCCAGTTGACGAATTTGTTCATTTGGGCTGTTTGTTTCCTGCTGCCAGCGCAGAACTTCAAAGGTACTGAGTTGCTGAGTGGCCAGGGATTTAATCACCATGCCGTGTGTGACATGGTTGATAAGCTCCCTGTCCAGCGGCCAGGAGAGAAACAGGTGCATCGGCAAACTGAAAATCGCCATCTGCCGGCAGTTGCCGGGACGGGTAAGCTGATGTGGCGTACAGGCCCAGAACATGGTGATATGCCCTTGTTTTATCTGTACAACCTCATTGTTGATCAGATACTCCACGTCCCCGTCAAAGGGGACATTCACCTCGACCTGACCATGCCAGTGACTCGCGGCCATCGCATGCGGAGCGCGTAGCTCAATATCCAGCCGTTGATATTCGGAATAGAGCGACAGCGGACTGCGCGTCTGTTTTTCGTCACCATTACACATATGCGGGTCAGGTGGGAGAAAGGGGATTGGTTGCGTGCTCATCGACACTCCGTTTCCTGAATTGTCAGAATCATGCCAGCTTTACGGGAACAGAACCGGGAATTCGGACACAAAACCGACGGTTATAATTGATAGTAGCCCCTATAACCGCCCGGATACTCTGCTTTTCCGTCTATTTTGTCCCAAAAACTCAGATCGCCGTGCGACCAGCAGAGGATCTGAGTTTTCGGGAATGCTCATCGGGGAAGACGGAGGTTTTCACTCAGATCGCGTGCCACCATGAATCTGTTCACTACTGTTCTGGAGAGTCATGATGACAGCACCCAAAATTACCTTTATCGGCGCCGGTTCAACGATTTTCGTGAAAAACATTCTCGGCGATGTCTTTCACCGCGAGGCGCTGAAGTCGGCGCATATTGCTCTGATGGATATTGATGAGACGCGCCTTGAAGAGTCGCACGTCGTTGTACGTAAGCTAATGGATTCTGCCGGTGCGTCCGGACACATTACCTGTCATACGGAGCAAAAAGCGGCACTACAGGATGCCGATTTTGTCGTTGTCGCCTTTCAGATTGGCGGCTATGAGCCCTGCACGGTGACCGATTTCGAGGTCTGTAAACGTCACGGTCTGGAGCAAACCATTGCCGATACGCTCGGCCCTGGCGGCATCATGCGCGCGCTGCGTACCATCCCGCACCTGTGGCAGATCTGTGAAGATATGACGCAAGTCTGTCCGGATGCCACCCTGCTGAATTATGTCAACCCGATGGCAATGAATACCTGGGCGATGTATGCCCGCTATCCGCACATTAAACAGGTGGGGCTTTGCCACTCCGTGCAGGGAACGGCGGAAGAACTGGCTCGCGATCTGAACATTGATCCCGCTTCATTACGCTATCGCAGCGCCGGTATTAACCATATGGCGTTTTATCTGGAACTGGAACGTAAAACCGCCGATGGCACGTATGTGAATCTCTATCCGGAACTGCTGGCAGCTTATGACGCCGGGCAGGCACCGAAACCCAACATTCATGGCAACGATCGCTGTCAGAATATTGTGCGTTACGAGATGTTCAAAAAACTGGGGTATTTCGTCACCGAATCCTCGGAACACTTTGCTGAATACACCCCGTGGTTTATTAAGCCAGGCCGCGATGATCTGATCGAACGTTACCAGATTCCACTGGATGAGTACCCGAAACGCTGTGTGGAGCAACTGGCGAACTGGCATAAAGAGCTGGAGGAGTACAAAACCGCAGAGCGTATCGATATTCAACCGTCACGGGAATATGCCAGCACCATTATGAACGCCATCTGGACGGGTGAGCCGAGCGTGATTTATGGCAACGTGCGTAACGACGCGCTGATCGACAACCTGCCGCAGGGCAGTTGCGTGGAAGTGGCCTGTCTGGTGGATGCGAATGGTATTCAGCCAACCAACGTCGGGGCGATTCCGTCGCATCTGGCGGCGATGATGCAGACCAATATCAACGTACAGACGCTATTGACCGAAGCCATTCTGACGGAAAACCGCGATCGCGTTTACCATGCGGCCATGATGGACCCGCACACCGCTGCCGTACTGGGTATTGAGGAAATCTATGCGCTGGTGGATGACCTGATCGCCGCCCACGGCGATTGGCTTCCCGCCTGGTTACACCGTTGATTGTCAACGTCGCCGGACTCAGACCCGGCGTTTACCCTCTCTAATAACAGAAGGCGGGCGCTGGTAACAGCGACCCGGTACCCTATGAGCATCTCTCTGACAACAAAATTAAGTTACGGATTCGGTGCGTTTGGTAAGGATTTCGCCATCGGCATCGTCTATATGTACCTGATGTATTACTACACCGATGTGGTGGGGTTATCGGTGGGTGTCGTGGGTTCGTTGTTTCTGGTGGCAAAGATCTGGAATGCGTTCAACGATCCGGTAATGGGCTGGATTGTGAACGCCACCCGGTCGCGGTGGGGAAAATTTAAACCGTGGATCCTGCTCGGCACACTGGCGAATTCGCTGGTACTGTTTCTGCTGTTTAGCGCCCACCTGTTTGAAGGCACGGCACAGGTGGTCTTTGTCTGCGTGACCTACATTCTGTGGGGCATGACGTATACCATCATGGATATTCCGTTCTGGTCGCTGGTGCCGACCATTACGCTTGATAAACGTGAGCGCGAGCAACTGGTACCGTTTCCGCGCTTCTTTGCCAGTCTGGCGGGATTTGTTACCGCCGGGGTGACGTTGCCGTTTGTGAGTTATGTTGGGGGGGAGGATCGTGGGTTCGGTTTCCAGATGTTCACGCTGGTGCTGATCGCGTTCTTTATTGCCTCCACCATCGTGACATTGCGCAATGTGCATGAAGTGTATTCGTCTGACAGCGAGGCTACCGCTGACAGTACCCGGCTGTCGCTGAAGTCGATCCTCGCGTTGATCTACAAAAACGATCAACTCTCATGTCTGCTGGGAATGGCGCTGGCTTACAATGTGGCCGCCAATATTATTACCGGTTTCGCGATTTATTATTTCACCTATGTGATTGGCGATGCTGATCTTTTCCCGTATTACCTGTCCTATGCCGGCGCGGCGAATTTATTGACGCTGATCCTCTTTCCTCGTCTGGCGAAGGCGCTTTCCCGGCGGATTTTATGGGCGGGCGCGTCGGTGATGCCGGTTCTCAGCGGCGGGGTATTGTTAATCATGGCGCTGGCTGGATACCACAATGTGTTTCTTATCTGCCTGGCCGGAGTCTTTCTGAACATAGGCACCGCGCTGTTCTGGGTACTACAGGTGATCATGGTGGCAGACACCGTCGATTACGGTGAGTATAAGTTTAACGTGCGCTGCGAGAGCATTGCCTATGCTGTGCAAACGATGGTGGTAAAAGGCGGCTCCGCGTTTTCGGCTTTCTTTATCGCCGTGGTACTGGGGATCATTGGCTATATCCCCAATGCGGTTCAGTCTGCTGAAACTATCCTGGGCATGCAGTTCATCATGATTGCATTACCGACGCTGTTTTTCATCGTGACGCTGATCCTTTACTTCCGCTACTACCGTCTGAACGGCGATACATTGCGTAAGATCCAGATTCATTTGCTGGATAAGTACCGTAAAGTGCCGCAGTCCGCTTTACATCCGGAAACACGCCCGATACCGGTTAGCGCGACTGGCGATGTGAAGGCGTAATCATGGAATGGATTTCGTTGATAGGCTATCTGGCGGCAAGCCTGACCACGCTCTCTTTTCTGCCGCAGGCGATAAAAGTCATCACCACCCGTAATACGCAGGGGATTTCCGGACTGATGTACGTCATGTTTGTCTGCGGGTTAGTGATGTGGTTGATTTACGGATTACTCATTGAGGACACCGCGGTCAGCATGGCGAACTTCCTGACGCTGGTGTTCGCCTTGCCGATTCTGGTGATCAAATACCGCAGGGGATAGTGCAACAGGGGATAGTGCAAATTGCCGGAGGGCGTTGTGGCTTATCCGGCAATTAACCGATAGCGCTTCAACTGTCGGCAATGAATGCGCGCCAGCAGCATCACCGAGGTTAACGCGCCCAACAGCGCGCAGAACATGTCTGACTGGGTATCCCACGGGTCTCCCTGGGTACCAAGAAAATCATCCGCGCCTTGTCCCATCGCCAGTGCCGCCCACCATTCAATCAGCTCGTAAGTGGCGCTGATCGCCAGCGCCACGCAGCAAACCAGAAATGCCAGCATCTTGTTTCCGCGAACAATCTTTCCACGAAGCAGAATTTCGCGTGCCACCAGTGCCGGCACCAGCCCCTGGAAGAAATGCCCCAGTTTGTCGTACGGATTGCGGCTTAAGCCCAGCCAATCCTGCACCTCAAAACCGATGGGCACTTTGGCGTAGGTGTACATTCCGCCGACCATCAGGATGATGGCGTGGAAGAAAATCAGCGTATAAAGCAGCGGGGTAAGCGGGTAGCGCGTTGCGGTTGCCAGCAGCAGCGGTACCACAATAATCACCGGCGTCACTTCCATCAGCCAGGTGATTTTCTCACCCGCTGAGACGCCGGTGTAGATGAGGATAAGCGTCAGTATCAGGGCAGCAACAGTGAGCAGGCCGGGATTCAGTGTGCGGATCATCGAGATTCTCTCAGTAAGGGAAAAGACGACTATTCACCGATGCCGATAAAAATTCAACGTCTGCTATGGGAGGATAATAAGTGGCCCGGGGGGATCACCGGACTGCCCTCAAACGTTGAGAACCGTCCGGTGCCGGGCCGAAGAGGTTATTTCGCGCAGTTAGCACACTGCTTGCTGACTATCTGCTGGAAGAAATCGTTGCCTTTGTCATCCACCAGGATGAACGCCGGGAAATCTTCCACTTCAATTTTCCAGATAGCCTCCATACCCAGTTCCGGATACTCAATGCATTCCAGATGCTTGATACTCTGCTGCGCCAGGACCGCGGCCGGGCCGCCAATACTGCCCAGATAGAAGCCGCCGTGTTTCTGGCAGGCATCGGTCACCTGCTGACTGCGGTTGCCTTTCGCCAGCATGATCATGCTGCCGCCGTGTGATTGCAGCAGATCAACATAGGAATCCATGCGGCCTGCGGTGGTCGGCCCTAATGAACCTGACGGATAGCCCGCCGGTGTTTTCGCCGGACCCGCGTAGTAGATGGGGTGATCTTTAATGTACTGAGGCAACCCTTCGCCAGATTCGATACGCTCTTTCAGCTTCGCATGCGCAATATCGCGACCCACGATAATGGTTCCGGTCAGCGACAGGCGGGTTGAAACCGGGTACTGCGAAAGCTGAGGCAGGATCGCTTTCATCGGGCGGTTGAGGTCAACTTTTACCACTTCGCCTTCGCCGGCCTGACGCAGGGCTTGCGGGATGTACTGGCCTGGGTTGTGCTCCAGTTTTTCGATCCAGATCCCTTCGCGGTTGATTTTTGCCTTGATGTTACGGTCTGCTGAGCAGGAGACGCCCATACCGACCGGACAGGAGGCACCGTGACGCGGCAGGCGGATCACGCGGATATCGTGGGCGAAATATTTGCCGCCAAACTGCGCGCCGAGACCGAGTTTTTGCGCCTCTTCCAGCAGTTCCTGTTCCAGTTGTGTGTCGCGGAACGCCTGACCGTGCTCGTTACCGGTGACCGGCAGCGCATCGTAGTAGTGCGTGCTGGCGAGCTTCACGGTTTTCAGCGTGCTTTCTGCGGACGTACCGCCAATCACAAAGGCGATATGGTACGGCGGGCAGGCTGCGGTGCCGAGGGTACGCATCTTCTCAACGAGGAAATTTTTCAGCTTGCCCGGGGTGAGCAGCGCTTTAGTTTCCTGATACAGATAGGTTTTGTTGGCAGAACCACCGCCTTTCGCCACGCAGAGGAACTTATATTCATCGCCATCAACGGTGTAGAGGTCGATCTGTGCCGGCAGGTTGGTACCGGTGTTCACCTCTTTGTACATATCCAGCGCGGCGTTCTGTGAATAGCGCAGATTGTCTTCGATATAGGTGTTGTACACCCCTTTTGACAACGCGGCTTCGTCACCCCCCCCGGTCCAGACACGCTGGCCTTTTTTCCCCATGATAATGGCCGTACCGGTATCCTGACAGGTCGGCAGAATGCCTTTGGCGGCGATTTCGGAGTTTCTCAGGAATTGCAGCGCGACGTATTTATCGTTTTCGCTGGCTTCGGGGTCATGGAGAATGGCGGCAACTTGTTGCTGATGTTCGGGGCGGAGCATGAAGGAGGCATCGTGGAAGGCTTGTTGTGCCAGTAGCGTCAGGGCTTGCGGCTCAACCTTCAGTATGGACTCTCCTTCAAACTCACTCACGCTGACATAATCGGAAGTGAGCAGGTAGTACTCTGTTTCATCTTTCCCCATCGGGAAAGGTGCCTGATAGAAGAACTCTTTATTTGACATGTGCTTCCAGCCTATTGATTTCTTTTAATATCATAAGTGACGCGCCGCCCGGCGAAGGGCGGCACGCGGGAGACCTTTACAGGAATCCGTACATGGCAGCAAAGATCCAGCCAAAGACGCAGGAGACGCTCACGCCAATCAAACCCGGCAGAATAAAGCTGTGGTTGATGACGAAACGACCAATGCGGGTGGTACCGGAACGGTCAAACTGAATCGCAGCCAGATCGCTTGGATAGGTCGGCAGAATGTAGTAGCCGTAGCACGCCGGGGCAGACGCCACGATGTACGCCGGGTCAACGCCGATCGCCAGCGCGACTGGAACGATAGCCGCCAGCGCCGCAGCCTGGGAGTTAACAAATTTGGACACCAGCAGCAGAACAATTGCATAGGCCCACGGATACTCTTTCACCATCTCGCCCAGCACGCCCTGGATCTCATCCATATGGGCACCGAACATGGTCTCTGCCATCCAGGCGATACCGTACACCGCCACAATCGCGATCATACCTGAACGGAAGACTTCGTTTTTAGAGATTGAAGCGGGATTGGTTTTGGTCAGGATAATAATCAGCGCGCCGGTCAACAGCATGAACATCTGGATAACCAGCACCATTGACAACGCTTTGCCGCCAAAGGAAGGACGCAGCTCGGAGAAAGCACCCAGAATGGCTACAATCGCGATAGAACCCAGGAAGATCCACATCGCCAGCCAGTTGCTTTTCGGCAGCTTTTTGTCCAGCAGCGTTGCGGTGTCACCATACACGTAGTGATGGTTTTCCGGTACGGAGATGAATTTCTGGAAGTCTTCGTCTTTATCCAGATCTTTACCGCGGAACCAGCTGAAAATACCGATTGCCAGGATACCCAACAGCGTGGACGGGATGGTGATTGCCAGCAGGTCGAGGAATTCCAGGTGCTTACCTTCAAACGTCACATTACCCAGCATCGCAACCAGAGAAACCACGGCGACCGATACTGGACTTGCGATAATCCCCATTTGCGCGCCGATGGAGCTGGCGGCCATTGGACGTTCCGGGCGAATGTTGTTTTTAATCGCAACGTCGTAAATGATTGGCAGGATCGTGTAGACCACGTGGCCGGTACCGCAGAGGATAGTCAGGGTACAGGTCACGAACGGCGCAACGATAGAGACATATTTTGGGTTGCGGCGCAGCAGTTTCTCTGCGATCTGCAACATGACATCCAGACCCCCGGAGGCCTGTAGGGTTGCTGAGGCCGCGACCACCGCGATGATCACCAGCATGACGTCAACCGGTGGTTTACCCGGCTGGAGGTGGAAAACGAAGACCAGAATGACCAGGCCGATACCGCCTAACAAACCCAGCGCAATACCGCCCTTTCTGGCACCATAAAACAAACATATTAATATTATGAGAAGTTGTATACTAAATAGCATTTATTTACCCTCGCGATAAACCAGTCAATTTTGATAAATGGATCACAGCCATGTTCTGTTTTTTGTGTAGTGGGCGCAGAGCCTGGCTAATATTCGTTTCGTCTGAAAGTGTGATTAGTTTCTAAACATTGAATAAAAGTTTTTCATAAGGAACATGGAAACTCTTATCGTTTTTTCAGGCTGTTTTCAGAAAGCAAGACTCTCTGGCGATGGGCAGTGTTGAAAAAGGAGAGCAGAAGCAGTTTCGGGATCTTTTTTGTATCTTTATGAAAAATATGAACATGTCATCTGCTCACAGAGTGTGCTTATCCCTAAGATGTAGCATGAGCTCCGTTGCTACCGTTTATCGTTTTTGTTAATCCGTCTGGTTATTTCCAGACTACTCCTTTGTGATTAAAAATACACACTCTATGAGGTGGATAATACTTTATTAACTTTTGTTAGCGTTTTTGAAATTAAAAACAATGCTATGTCGGATAATAATAAAGCATTGATAAATGTGAAGTGATGCAATTATATTTGATCTGGCACAATTTCTGAATTTTCAGACAGTAACCTTAACCTTTTTATTTTTTCATTATTGTAATAATTGTTACCAATATATAACGAAATAATGCAAGGTTAAGATTGTTCTTCTACTGACAATATTGCTTAAGTAAAGAATAATGTTCTGCCTGAATACGGTAGCGGTAAACCGGTCTGCCCGTGACGCCATAATGAATGCTGGTGACCAGAATATGGCAGTTAACCAACCAAATGAGGTATTTGCGGCAGGAGACGCGGGAGATATTCACCGCATTCGCCAGCTCATCGGTTGAAA
This sequence comes from Citrobacter telavivensis, assembly GCF_041807075.1. NCBI lineage: Bacteria > Pseudomonadati > Pseudomonadota > Gammaproteobacteria > Enterobacterales > Enterobacteriaceae > Citrobacter > Citrobacter telavivensis. The sequence goes on from NZ_JBGUBF010000006.1 coordinate 151,328, forward strand.
ACTCATAATCCTGATGCGCATCGATCCACTGACACAGCGTACGCAGCGTTTGCGGCGTTAGCCCTTTCGGCAGGCGGCGAGTGTCCTGCTCATTGGACGCACTGCCGTGAATCAGTTGGTCCAGCTCTGACTGCTCATAATACTGGTGCTTGTCCATGTCCCTTTTCTTTTGCAACCAGCTGGTGAGGGCTTCTTCAAAACGTGAGGCCTGAAACGGCTTGATTAAGTAATCAACGACGCCGTAGTGCAGCGAGTCCTTAATCGTTATGGCATCGGCGGCAGACGAGATGACAATGACATCAATTTTGCAGCCGGCGGCATGCAGAAGGGGAAGCAGATCCAGCCCATTCTCTTTCTGCATGTAAATATCCAGCAAAATCAGGTCTATCTGAACGTCGCTATGAAAAATAACTTCTTTGGCTTTCTCCAGCGTTGAGGCGGTTCCGCAGCACTGAAAACCGGGGATCTGTGCGACATAGCGGCGGTTTAACTCCGCTACCATTGCGTCGTCATCGATAATAAAGACATTGATCATGTGCTGGCCCTCTGCCCATCCCAGGGTATTTGTACAAAAAATTGTGTGAAAACGCCAGGTTCGGATTCCACAAAAATATTGCCGCCAAGACTTTCAACTTGTTGTTTAACAAGCGCTAAACCGACGCCGCGTTCAGTTCCTTTAGATGAGACGCCTTTCTCAAAGATAGCGTCAACACGGTGCGGTTCGATGCCGGGACCATCGTCACTCACTTCACAATGCAACCAGCCATTGCGATAGTATAAGGAGACGTTGATTTCACCTCCTGACTGCTGTGCTAACGCGTCGATCGCGTTTTCAATCAAATTTCCGAGCGCGGTGATCAATACCGCAATTTGATCTTCATTGCCGCTGTCCGGTAATTGGCTGTCATGGCTAATCACCAGTTTGTGCCCTGAATCGGATGTGCGATTAATCTTACTGAGTAAAAAGCCCGCAATGACCGGCGATCTAATTTTGCCTAGCAGTGAGCCGATCTCTTCCTGATAGTTGTTAGCCGTCCTGATAATATAATCTTCAAGTTGCTTATAACTCTTCAGATGTAACAATCCCAGAATCACATGTAATTTATTCATGAATTCGTGGGATCGTTCACGGAGTGAGTCGGCATAGTTCACCATGCCATCGAGCCGCTGCATCAACTTGCGAACTTCCGTTTTGTCCCTGAAGGTGGAGATCGCGCCAATAATCTTGCCGTCGCTACGAACCGGGACGGTATTAATGAGCAGCAACCGGTCTTTGATGTTGATCTCTTCATCGCGGTGCGGCGTACCGTCGCGCAAAACTTCGCTGAGATCCACCACCTGCGACCAGGCGTGGCTGAGCGTGGAAAACTGGGGATCGTCCTGTGACTTGCGATAGTTCAGCAATTCCTGGGCGGCATCGTTAATCAACGTCACTTCGCCTTTGTCGTCAACGGCGATTACCCCTTCCTTGATCGACTGCAGCATCGCCTGGCGCTGTTCAAACAGGGTGGAAATCTCATACGGCTCCAGACCAAACAGGATGCGCTTGAGCACTTTCACCAGCACCCAGGTGCCCAGCAGACCCACCAGCACGCCAAAAAGTACGGACCAGATAATACTGCCACGACTGTTGTTAATCTGTTCGGTGACCCGGCTCAGTTCCAGACCGATCGCCACCACCCCAATCTGGCGGTGATTGTCGTCATAAATGGGCGTGAAAACGCGCAGCGCCTGGGCGAGAAAGCCCCGGTTGATGGCAATATTCTCTTTGCCATCTAACGCCCGCAAAATATCGTCGCCTTTAAACGGCTGTCCGATGCGCTGGGCTTCCGGGTGGGAATAACGCAGGCTTTTCATGTCGGTGACGACAATAAACAGCATATCGTTACGCTTGCGCACCGCTTCGGCAATTGCCTGAATCCCGCTATCCTCCGGTTTTTTCATCAACCCCCTGCGGATCTCCGGCGAGTCTGCCAGCGTTCGGGCAACGGCCAGCGCCTTATTTGCTAACGCATCACGCGTCATGTGGCTGATTTGTGAGAAGTAGAACAGGTGGACGACCAGCAATACAGAAAACAACACGGCGCTGACCATCAATATTACCGTCGTACCGAGTTTCATCGGCCGTGTACGTAGCGTGCGGCAAGGCAGAGAGTGTCTCATTGTGGTCCCGGGTTCACTGTTCGTGTGGTTATTATCCCTATTGGGACACGTAATTCCAAGGTGGCAGGGAAATTCACCGGAGCAGGTACGCAATTATCGGACAATTATTGCGCTTACCGTTAGCAACCTGCGGCAATAAAATCGCCATTGGCGCTAATCGGGATCACCGTTAAGAACAGGATCGTGGCAAAAAGAATCAGCACCACGCCACCGACAATTCTGGCTGCAGGCGCCAGCCATTTCAGGGCCGGATGTCCAGTGCCGAACCATGAGAGCGTCTGATTGCGGGCATAGCGTACCGCCAGCGACAGTCCCATGATTGACAGCGCGGTGCCAAAGGACATGGTCATCACCGCCGCAATGCCCCAGGTGACGATGCCGAGCGCGTTGGAAAATAACAGGATCATGATCGCCCCACTGCACGGCCGGGCGCCGATGGCGAGAATTACCCCCAGCCGGGTTTTCCAGTTGCCGTCCTCCAGCGTCTTCCCGACGCCGTGATGCCCGCAGCCGCACTTCTCGTCATGGCTATGCAGGGGAGTAAACCGGGTGAAGGTGATGGGACGCAGGGATTTTAAAGCATGATAGATCATAAAAGCGCCAAACCCGGCGATCAGCAACGCGCTAATTTTCTCAACGTACCAGCGGCTGGTGCTCAAATCACCGGATGCCAGGTTAAATCCAATCGCGAGGATAAACACAAACAGAATCGCGCTGACGCCTTGCATCAGGCTGCCAACAAAAGGCACAACCCGTGCAGCCAGCAGGCTTTCCTTATTGGTGCTCAGATAAGTCGTCACGATGAACTTCCCATGCCCCGGCCCGATGGCATGCAGCACGCCGTACAGAAAGGCCCCCGTCAGTAACCAGAAGCCGCCGCTGTACTGATGATTATTCAACTGCAGCAGGTACATCACCAGATAACGGTGCAGCGTGATTTGCGTCGCCAGACACCATTGAATGAATGCCCCCCAGTGCAGATGCAGGGTATAGCCGACCCCGAACAGTGTCAGAGTCAGGAGTCCTGCCAGCGACAGGCGCAGAGAGGGATGGCGTCCGGATGCGATCATGATTCGGTCTGGCTATGGGTATGATGAAACAGTATAGCCTGATTAAGGGGAGAACCCAGCTCACTGAGCAGACTTCCCCCTTTTTTTACATAACGAATAATTATATTATCTATAAATTATCATGAAAAGTTTATAGGACACCGGCCGCCAGGAATATCACTTTCGTCCAGGAATAATCTTTTTGCGCACGCCGCGAAAATAGGAATTTTATTTCACTTGCCTGACGGGATATTGATTCGTAATATATTTAAATACATAGCGACTATGCCGATGTTGTTCTGCTTTTATCTCTTGTTTGTATCGGAAAGTGTCATTTTCAGTTAAATCACTGCTTTTTATCAGATGAAAAATGATAAGACGGTCATGGTTTTTCCACTTTATTTCTCCATAAAAGTTCGTTTGATCATAATCAACCATCATCCGTGTTTAGCCCTTTATGATGACTTATTAATAATAACTATGGATGAAATGTGAGAAATAAAGATGGAAATAAAAAAATGGCTAAACACAACACTGTCCCGACGGGATGCGGTGACAGGCACCGCCAAAATAGGTGCCGCGGTTGCGCTCAGTAACGCGATTACGTTGCCTTTCTCTGTTACCGCGCAGGCCGAAACGACCGCTGCGCCGACGCAGGGTGGTAATGGTGAAACCGTTCGCCACAGCGCCTGTCTGGTCAACTGCGGCAGCCGTTGCCCGCTGAAAGTGATCGTTAAAGACGACCGTATTGTGCGTATTGAACCAGAAGACGCAAAAGACGACGCGGTATTTGGCGAGCACCAGATTCGTCCATGTTTGCGCGGACGTTCCAGTCGCTGGCGGGTATATAGTCCGGACCGAATTAAATATCCGATGAAACGCGTAGGTAAACGCGGTGAAGGGAAATTCAAACGTATTTCCTGGGATGAAGCGACCGCATTTATCGCAGCAGAATTGAAACGCGTGACGGAAAAATATGGCCGTGAGGCCATTTATTATAATTATCAGTCAGGCGCTTATTACCATACCCAGGGAACGCCAGCCTGGAAGCGTCTGCTGAATCTCACCGGCGGCTATTTAAATTATCATAACACCTATTCCACCGCGCAAATTGCCACGGCAACGCCCTACACCCACGGTGTTTATGTCGGGAGCCACTTTACGCAAATTGCCCATTCCGATTTGGTCGTGCTGTTTGGTCTGAATTTGTCTGAAACGCGCATGTCCGGTGGCGGACAGGTTGAAGAGTTACGTCGCGCGCTGGAAGCCTCAAAGGCGCGGGTGATTATTATCGATCCGCGTTATACCGACTCGGTGGTGACCGAGCATGCCGAGTGGCTGCCGATTCGCCCAACGACCGATGCTGCGCTGGTGGCCGGTATCGCGCACACGCTGATTACCGAACAGTTGATTAATGAAGCTGAAGTGAATAAGTACTGCGTGGGTTATGACAGCAGCACGCTGCCCGAAGGCGCGGCGCCGAATGCCAGCTATAAAGACTACGTGACCGGTAAGGGCGATGACGGTATCGCTAAAACGCCGGAATGGGCGGCGGAGATAACCGGTATTCCGGCGACGCGCATTCGCCAACTGGCGCGTGAAATCGCCTCGGCCCGTGCCTGTTACATTTGTCAGGGTTGGGGACCGCAGCGTCACGCCAACGGCGAGCAAACTGTGCGCGCCATTCAGACGCTGCCTGCGCTGACGGGCCACTTTGGCCTGCCGGGAACCAACAACGGTAACTGGCCTTATGGCACCCCGTACGGCGTGCCGCTGTTACCGATTTTGACCAACCCAATCAAAACCTCTATTCCGTGCTATCTCTGGACGGATGCGATTCAACGTCCTGAAATCATGACGGCCACCACGATGGGCGTGAAGGGGGCGGACAAACTGAAAACCGGCATTAAGCTGTTCTTCAACCAGGCCGGTAACACGCTGTTGAACCAGCACGGTGAAACCAACCGTACGCGCAAAATTCTCGCGGATGAAAGTTTGTGCGAAACCATTATCGTCATTGAAAACCACATGACGCCGAGCGCGAAATACGCCGATCTCCTGCTGCCGGAAACCAGCTATCTCGAAGCGGAAGATCTGGTGGACAGCTCCTATGCGGCGGGTTCTCACAACTACATGATAGCCCTACAGAAAACGGTCACGCCGATGTGGGAAGTGCGTAGCACCTACGACATCTGCGCCGATATTGCCGGGCATCTTGGCTTGCGCGAACAGTACACCGAAGGGCGGACGCAGGCGCAGTGGGCAGAAATGCACTATCAGCAGATCCGCGAAAAACGTCCGTATCTGCCGGAATGGCCGGTGGCGAAAGAGATGGGGGTTATCGACCAGCGCGTCGCGACAAACAAACAGAGTCTGGCGTTTGCTGATTTTCGCGCCGATGCCGTGGCGAATCCACTGACTACGCCATCCGGCAAGATTGAGATCTACTCTCAGGCGCTGGCCGATCTCGCAAAAGCGTGGACGCTGCCGGAAGGCGATCGTATCCCGGCGGTGCCGGAGTTCTGCGAAGTGAAAGAATCACACCTGAACAAAGTGTTAACCGTGAAATATCCGCTACAGCTGAGCGGTTTTCACACCAAAGGCCATACCCACTCAACCTATACCAACGTGCTGATGCTGCATGAAGCGGTACCGGATGAAGTGTGGATCAACCCGATAGACGCCAGCGCGCGTCAACTGAACTCAGGCGATCTGGTGCACGTGTTCAACGATCGCGGGGTGGTGGCGATCCCTTGTAAGGTGACCCAGCGTATTCTTCCGGGCGTGGTGGCGATGCCGCAGGGGGCGTGGACCCGTCTGGACAGCAACGGTGTGGACGTTGGCGGGTGCATCAACACCCTGACCAGTCATCTGCCGTCGCCGCTGGCGAAAGGGAACCCACAGCATACCAACCTGGTTGAAATCAAACGCGCTTAAGGAGTGATCTGCAATGAAACAGTATGGCTTTTATGTTGACTCCTCGCGCTGCTCAGGCTGTAAAACCTGCCAGGTCAGCTGTAAGGATAATAAAGATCTGGATGTCGGTCCGAAATTCCGCCGGGTCTATGAATACGGCGGCGGAAGCTGGGTGAAAGAGGGGGAAAGCTGGCACAACGACACCTTTACCTACTATCTCTCTATCGCCTGTAACCACTGTGATGAGCCGGTCTGCGTATCCGGTTGTCCGACCGGAGCGATGCACAAACGTGAAGAGGATGGCCTGGTGCTGGTCGATGACAGCATCTGCGTCGGTTGCCGCTATTGCGAAATGCGCTGCCCGTATGGTGCGCCGCAGTTTGATGCTAAGGCTAAAGTGATGCGCAAATGCGACGGCTGCCTCGATCGACTGGAGCAGAATCTGCGTCCAATCTGCGTGGACTCCTGTCCGCAGCGGGCGCTGGATTTCGGTCCCATTGACGAACTGCGGGCGAAGTACGGCACCGGAAATGAGATTGCGCCGCTGCCTGCCGCGTCGTTTACCCATCCTAACCTCATTATCAAGCCGCACCCGAAGGCCAAACCTACGGGCGACAAGGAAGGGGCCATTATGAACATGGGGGAGGTGCGCCATGCATGAGTTACCGCTGGTCTTTTTTACCGTCTTTACCCAAAGCGCGGTCGGCGCGTTCATTCTGCTGCTAATTGGCGGCACGCTGGGGCAGATTGACGCGCGGCGGATGGCCATTGGCCTGTTCTCCGTCATGTGTCTGTTTGGCGTAGGGGTACTGCTGGGGATCATCCACGTCGGGCAACCGCTGCGTGCGTTGAACATGCTGCTGCGCGTAGGCCATTCGCCGATGAGCAACGAAATCGTGCTGTCGGCGGTATTTGCCACGCTTGGCGGGCTGGGTTCCCTCGGTTTGCTTCTCAATCGTGGGGCGACCGCAGTGTGTAAAGCGCTGGTGTGGCTGGCTGCGGTAGTGGGCGTGGCCTTTATTCTGGCGATCCCGCAAATTTACCAGTTGCCGACGGTGGTCACCTGGCGCACTTCGTATACAACGGCGATGATGGTGCTGACGCCGCTGATTGGCGGCGGCATTCTGGCCGGACTGTTTGGGCTGCGTCTGGGTCTGCTGGTCAGCGTGTTGGCGATCCTGGCCAGCTTCTGCCTGCGCCCTGGGTATATGTCGACGTTGATGAGTGCGGACGGCGCCTTGACGGCGGCGCAAACCAGCTGGTTTACCGCACAGGCGGCGCTGTTGGCCGTGGGGATTGTTGGCGTGGTGACCTGGGCGCGACTGAAGTCCAGTGTCACCGTTCTGGCGATGACCGCACTGATTGTCATCGTGGCGGAGCTTGTGGGAAGGATTGCGTTCTACAATTTGTGGACGCTGCCGATGTAAGCTGTGAGCGGCCTCGGCCGCTCTTTTTCCGTAGTCGTCGTAGGCCTGATAAGGCGTCAGCCGCCATCAGGCACGTTCAGGAGTATTTAGAGATGTCGTCTCTTGCCGTATTACCCCGTATCCTCGGTGCCCTGTTTTACTACTCTCCCGGGCGACCGGAGGTGAAAGCGCTTTTCGACAGTTTGCCCATGCTGCCCGATTTGTACTCGTGGCGCGATCCGGCGCAGATGGCCAGACTGTGTGCCGACTGGCCGTTGCCGGACGATGATGAACTGGCGTGGCAATTTTCCGTGCTGTTCGAGGGGCAGGGCGATATGCCCGCGCCGCCCTGGGGTTCCGTCTGGCTGGAACGCGATAATCTGCTGATGGGCGATACCACCGCGGAGTACCGTGGGTTTTTACAGTCACAGGGAATGGCGTTTGACGCGCGTCAGAGTGAGCCCGAAGATCAGTTTGGCCTGATGTTGTTAGCCAGCAGCGCGCTGCTGGAGGCCGGCAAAGATGCGGCGGTTAATCAGCTATTCGAGATGTATCTGCTGCCGTGGGGATATCGCTATCTGGAACGGTTACAGGACTGCCCGGTGAGCCCGTTCTATGCCCGCCTTGCCGCCGTAACCGCGCGTTATCTGCAGGATATGGAGCAGCAACGGGCGCTGCAACCGGTGGTGAAACGGTTGTACTTCGGATGAACAAGTCAGAGAAATATTATCAGGCGCTGATGACGCACCGGCACGTCAGTCGACGCGGGCTGTTTCGCGCGTTTGTCAGTGCCGCAAAACACACTGCGCCTCAGGTGCCGGTGTCTCAACTGACGCATTCGCTGCCGCCGGGTGCCGTGCCTGATGTGCAGTTCATCACGCAATGTACCCGCTGTAACCAGTGCATTACTGCCTGCCCGATGGGAATTCTGACCCGACATGAGGACGGCTACCCGCAACTGGCGATTGAGTATGCCAGTTGCGATGGCTGTGGCTTGTGCATCGCCGCATGCCCGAGCGACGCGCTGTGCGTACAGGCTCGTTTTGATACCGGCCTGCGCCCGACGTTCAGCTCTGCCTGCGTTAATCCGTTACGCCCGTGCAACCAGTGTATCGAAGCCTGCCCTGAACAGGCTTGTGCCATCGGCGCGGCGGGGATCCCTGTGCTGGACAGCGAGTGCTGTACCGGCTGCGGCGAATGCCGGGTGCAGTGCAACGCTGATGCCATTCGTCTGAGATAACCCTCCAGCCTGGATTTGCGAGGCGGCCTTCCGTTTTGATGTGACTGGCGACGTTAAAAGATTTGCAGGCAGGTCTTTAATGTTGAACGTCGCGCTAAATATCTAATGATTTCCTAAATTATTATTTTATTTTCACTATAATTATGAATTATCCTAATCTCCCTTCTGATTTTTTATTTTATATCCGTTAAAAACCTATCATGTATTTAGGATTAATCGCACTGCTTCGCGAGATATAAATCCGCCTTTCTTCTCCTTGCGAGTTAACAATGCGTATCTATTCCACAGCAAATGTAGTGCTTTGTGTGGAAATTTGGATTTGGTAGCATTTTCATCAGTTCAAAGGAGTGGTGATAATTAATATTATTGCATATTTAATTATTGCCGGAACAATTCCAGAACAAAACCAAGAGTTGATTACAGCAGAACGAAATAACGATTGCGACGTGATGACTCTTTATTTCTCAGGATATTGGTACAAACAGGATATTGTTATGAAAATGAATAAAGTTGCTATGGCTGTTGCTTTCACCGCTGCTCTGGGTTCTATGTCTGTTTTAGCTGACACGACGAACGGTGTGATTGAATTCCAGGGTGAACTGGTGAATACCGCCTGTGGTCTGGCACCTGGTTCAAGCCCGGTGACCGTTGATTTTGGTCAAATTCCTGTTTCTGCGCTGGCTAACGGTGCACGCGTCGGGAACGTACACCAGAACATCGAACTGCAGCACTGCGACATCACCGTGGCGCAAACTGCAGAAGTGACTTACACCCCGACCAGCTTAAACCAGGCTGACGGTACTCTGGCTGCATTCACCTCTGGCACCGCCTCTGGCGCGGGTATCGGCCTGCGTGACAGCGCCAGCCAGGATGTGGTGTGGGGCACGGCTACAACACCTGTTCAGTTAGTTAACGGCACCAACAGCATTCCGTTTGTCGCCTATGTGAAAGCAGAAAGCGCAAGCGCAACCGTGGCTGCGGGTTCTTTCCAGTCAACGGTTAACTTCGAGATTGCTTATCAGTAATCCACCCGACGTTCTGAGTGCGGGAGTTTATCCCGCACTTTTTTAAATCAGGGATCGTACCAGGGAGGGACAAAATGAAAATAAGCAATATGTTCATACTATCGCTTTATTTGTGTGCTCTGACGGGGTCGGTTTCTGCTTTAGGATCCACCGTCACGCCGGGTAAATTAGCGATGAGCGGTGAACTGATTGAGGCGGCATGCAGTCTTGACCCGAACAGTCGGGATATTGTGGTTGAGTTTGGCGATGTGTCTGCCAGTCTGATTAATCGAAATGATGAAGGCAATATTACGCGGCCAGTATTGGTACGCCTGACCGGTTGTTCCGTGGTGAAACGGGGCAACGATGGTTCACTTTATCCTTATGCCTCGGTCACCTTTATAGGTAATGCGGCGGCATCCGATCCCACCACGTTATTAGTCAGTGGTGAAGCCGATGGTTTCGGCATTCGTCTACGTGACAGTCAGGGTGAAATATTAACGCTGGGTCAGCCCTCTCCGGGATATGAACTGAGCGAGACTGATAACGTTTTAAAATTTTCCGCATCGCTGGTACCGGTTCAAAAATATATAAGAGCGGGCGAGTTTACTGCGGTTGCGCAGTTTTTTATGGATTACCACTAACAGCATAACAATAACGTCGCGGGACGCAGAACGTATTTAACGGATTTATTTGGGACGAAAATCATGTCGGTAAAATTAAAAACCCATATAACGATGATTGCTCTTCTGGTGATGAATAGCGGCTACGCGGCGACGGCCAGTGCCGAGGAGAGCATAGAGTTTAATACCGATGTCCTGGATGCTTCGGAGCGTACCCAGATTGATTTGTCGCGTTTTGCGACCGACAACTATGTCACCCCTGGCGATTATTTGCTGGATATCCGCATTAACGGTCAACCGGTCGGCCAGGAGAAAATTCGTTATATCGATGCTCCCGAAGGCAAGCGCACGCTGCCGTGCATCAGCGGCGACCTGCTGGATAAGCTGGCGCTGAAAGATGACGCGCGCGCGCAGGTCACTCAACTCTATGAGAATTGCTACTCATTGCAAAGCCTGCCGGGGGCGAAATTAAGCAACTACGCCGGCGTGCTTGAAATTACCGTACCGCAGGCGTGGATGAAGTATAACGATCCGAGCTGGACGCCGCCTGAACGCTGGGATGAAGGGATCGCGGGGCTCCTGTTCGATTACAGCCTCAACGGGCAACTCACTCGCCAGTTCAACGGCCAGGAAAACTACAGCGCAGTTTCAGGCTACGGTCAGGCAGGGGCGAACATCGGCGGCTGGCGTCTGCGCGGTGAGTATCAGACCAGCTACTACAGCCAGAACCATCAATTCGATTTCGACTGGAACCAGATCTACGCCTACCGCCCCTTGCCGATGATCGCGGCGAAACTGACGCTGGGTGAGATCTACCTGAATTCGCAGGTTTTCGATACCGTGCGTTTTACCGGGATCAACCTTGCCAGTGATGAGCGGATGCTGCCACCGGCGTTACAGGGCTATGCCCCTGAAATTCATGGTATCGCCCGCACCAACGCCAAAGTGACCGTCAGCCAGAGTGGGCGCGTCATCTATGAAACCACCGTGCCCGCCGGACCGTTCAATATTCAGGATTTACGCAGTTCGGTGCGCGGTACGCTCGATGTGCGCGTTGAAGAGCAGGACGGCTCGGTGTCGACCTTCCAGGTGAACACCGCCAACATTCCGTATCTCACGCGTCCGGGCTATGTTCGTTACAACATCTCAGGCGGTACGCCATCCCGCTACAATCATAAAATGCAGGGCCCGACGTTCCTCTCCGGCGATTTCTCCTGGGGGGTCAGCAACGCCTGGTCGCTGTACGGCGGCTTACAGTCTTCCGGTGAAGAGTACACCGCGGCCTCGTTGGGTATCGGGCGCGATCTCTACGCATTTGGCGCCATTTCCGTTGATGCCACCGAGTCATGGAGTCGCGAGTCTGACGGTAAACGACTGAAAGGGACCTCTTACAAGCTGAGTTACGCCAAAACCTTCGACGAATACAACAGTTCCATTACCTTCGCGGGTTACCGGTTCTCGCAGGAAGACTTCCGCTCAATGTCGCAATACCTCGATGAACGTTACCAGGGATATGACCATCTGGGACGCGAAAAAGAGCTCTATACCATCACCGGGAATAAAACGTTCTGGGCTGGCGAAGCGGGAAAGGCGACGACCGTCTTTCTCACCTGGACGCACCAGAACTACTGGGATAAGCGCAGCCAGGATCGCTACGGTATGTCTGTGGGACGCTCCTTCCGGATTGGCGAGATCAACGGCATCTCTGCCAACCTTTCCGCTTACCGTACCGATTACAAAGGGCGCAAAGACGACTCGATCTCCTTCTCGCTGTCGGTGCCGATTGGCGACAACAAATGGGCGGGGCTGGATATCCAGACCAACAACGGCAAAACCAGTCCGATGGCGTCTTACACCGACAACAGTGATTACAACAATTTGTGGCGTATTCGTGCCGGCGCCAGCCAGAGCGGTAATGCCAGCGTTGACGGCTATTACCAGCATCGTTCGCAACTGGCAGAAATTAATACCAACGCCAGCTATCAGCAGAACCAGTACATGGCGCTGAGCACCACCCTGCGCGGCGGCTTCACGGCAACCCGCCACGGCGCGGCGATGCATAACAGCGGCGCAACGATCAATACGGCACGCGTCATGGTGGATACCAACGGCATTGGTGGCGTTCCGCTCAATGGCAAGAAGTCGAGGACTAACGGCTACGGCATTGCCGTGGTGCCGGATGTGGTGAGCTACAACAGCTTTGACACCCGCGTGGACGTGGATGCGATGGACAGTGATGTCGAACCGTCAAAAGCCATCAGTACAACGACCCTGACGGAAGGCGCGATTGGCTATCAGGCCTTCGGCATGGCGAAGGGGATGAAGATGATGGGGACGTTGCGCCTCGCGGATGGCAGCGTACCGCCATTCGGCGCGGAAATTTACAACACCGATGGGGTGAGCGTCGCGATGGTGCTGGAAGACGGGCAAGCCTGGCTTGCCGGGGTCAATGCTAACGAAACGCTGAACGTGATGTGGGGCGGCAAACAGCAATGTCAGGTCACGATCCCGCCAGGTGCAAACGACGGGCGAGCGAACGGGTTTTTGCCGTGTCGTTAACCTCGACGCAACGAGTTTTCTCACTGTAATAAAAGGCCAAAAATGAGCAAGAAAAGACATAACGGATATCTGATGGCGGCGTGGGCGCTGAGCATGATTGGCGGCTACGCGCAGGCAGGGGTCTCTCTGGATCGGACCCGCGTCATTATTACGGAGAAAGAGGCCTCGTCGAGTGCCAATCTGTCCAACACCAGCCCGGATATTCCCTTCCTCGCCCAGTCGTGGGTAGAGGATGAAAAAGGCAACAAGATTACGTCACCACTGATTGTGTTACCGCCTCTACAGCGGATCAACGGGGGACAGAAAGGGATCGCGCGCGTCACCAAAACCGCCGGGATTGAAAAGCTGCCGCAGGACAGAGAGAGCCTGTTCTACCTCAACGTCAGAGAGATCCCGCCGAAGCCGGATAAACCGAACACGCTGCAACTGGCCATGCAGTCGCGCATCAAGCTGTTTTACCGCCCGGCGGCGGTGATCCCGAAGACCCGAAGTGAAGTCTGGCAGGACCAGGTGGTGTTCCATAAAAACGGCAGCCAGATGACGGTACAGAACCCAACGCCTTATTACGTCACGATCCTTGGGCTGTCCAAAGGGGCTGGACATAAGATCACCCAATTTCCGGGGATCATGATCGCGCCCAAATCGAGCCAGCAGTTTGCGGTAACGGACGGGAATGTCAGTCAGTTTTCCATGATGTTCGTGAACGATTATGGCGGACACCCTGAGCTGAAGTTTCGTTGCGATGGCAACACCTGCAAAGCGCTTCCACCCGCGCAGCAGGGCTAACCAGGAGGAACCTGACAATGCAAAATCCTTTAACCACTGTGGCCCTCCTCGCGATGGGCGTGGCGTTTCAGTGCGGGGCGGATGTGCCGGCGCAGCCACAACATAACGCTCAGGAACATGTCAGCGAAGATAGCGGCATTGTCCGGTTTCACGGTTCTGTGTTTGCTTCTCCCTGCGTACTGATGACACAAGGGCGCATTCAGGACGTCGAGATGGGCGAGATCAGCGCGCAGCATTTTCGTCAGGCGGGCGATCGCAGCGAGCCGGTGCGCTTCAAGTTGCACCTGAAGGACTGCCTGAAAGGGGCGTCGCAGTCGCGAGGGAGTCTGGCTTCCAGAACCACCGGGAATGACTGGCGGGCTTACAGCACCGGGGAGCAGGCGGTGCAACTGACGTTTGTCGGCGAGTCCGACCACAATAACGGACAGCTGTTACGCGCCCACGGTACGACTCAGGGCGCGGGCGTGCGCCTGCTCGATAAGGACGGGAATGCGCTGGATGTCGGCCAGACCCATGCTCCCTGGCTGGTGAACTCAGGTGACAGTGAGCTGAATTTTATGGCGGCGCTGGAATCCACCGGTTTGCATGTGAGCGCGGGCGACTTTAGCAGCCTGGTCCGCCTGAAGATGGAGTACTTGTAATGAAACTGTCAGGCCTGTTCCGCCGCAAATTGCCGGTCTTACTGGCACTCAGCACGCTCGGCTTGCCGGGCGCGGCGTGGTCCGTAGTGGACGGTGAAATTGAACCGGTGAACGGCACCTACGACTATCTGATTAATATTTCTAATCATGACATTACCAACAACCAGATGGGCGCAACGGTTACCGATGAATTCGACCTGGCCGGGATGTTCCAGGGGCGCGCTTACTGCTCACAGCCGATGAGTAATCAGCCGGTATTTTTCATGGCGCAAGCGACGTTAACGCAGTCCGGCATGACGCCGGGTTACCTCAAGCTCAACGACTACATGGACGTCAAAATTGAGATCTACATCGGTGGTAATCTGCAAGACTATAAAACCGTGCCGTTCGAGAACGTCTCAAACGGCGCCGATCAGAACTTCTGCAACGTTCCCAGCACCATTCTGCAAAACCAATTCGCTTCCGGTGCGAGGGGGCGGGTGACCTTTATGATCACCAAACCGATTATCAACGGGGTGAACCTGCAAGGCTCTGAAATCGCCAAACTCTTTGGCCGTCTGGGGCCGGGGGCCATGGGGCAAACCCCGCTGTCGCGCGTCACCATTGCCTCAGGCGTCATCACCGTACCGGATAAATGCATCGTCAATCAGGGAACGCCGATCGTCGTTGACTTCGGCAATATTCCGGGGAACGGCAGTCGGCTGAACGGCACCAACTACAGCCAAAACGTGCCGATTCATGTGAAGTGCGAGGGCGGCAGTTTTGCCCAGGGCGCACTGAATATCAAATTAGGGATCCAGCAGGCCAATCCGGCGTTTGATGACGGCAAATACCTGAGTACGCAAGGAACAACGGATCGTTCCGAACTGGGTATTGCGCTGCGTGACCGTCAGGGTAACCCGGTGGCGCCGAACACCTTCTATAACGTACCGGGGTTTGCCAATAACGAAGGCGACTGGAACCTGACTGCCGCACCGGTGGCGAAATACGTCACCTCAGTCATTCCGGAAGGCGAGTTCCATGCATCTGCAACGGTTGTGGCTGAATTCCAGTAAGGAGGGAATATGCATCGCATAACAATGATCTTTGCCTGTTTATTGACGACGTTCGCTCCGGCCCCGGTATGGGCGTTGGGGGAGTTGATTGGCGGCGATCTCAGTTTCAATGGCGTGGTGATGGCTTACCCGTGCAGCATTGCGCCCGAGTCAGAACGGGTGCCGGTCGATTTCGGAAACATATCGACAAAGTCATTGTATATCAACGGCAAAACAGTACCTGTTCCGTTCACGATCAAATTAGAGGATTGCACGCCAAACGTCTTTAATTCTGTGACGGTAACGTTCAGCGGGGCTGCCAATGGCAATCTGGCGGACCGACTGGCGATCAGCGCGACGTCACCGGGCAATGCGGGTGGCGTCGGGGTTGGCCTGCTGGAAGAGGACGATACGCCCGTGCGTCTGAATGTGGCGACCCGTCCGACCGCGATCGGCGACACCGTTTTGCGGCTTAACTTCCAGGCGTTTGTTGAAGCCGAACCTGCTGCCTTAGCAAACGGCACCCTGACCACCGGCCCCTTTACCGCCACGGCAAATTACACATTGAACTATCAGTAACGTCATCAACAGGGAATTGAGGCATGGAGTATCGGTGTTTTCTTTACAATAAAGATCTCTTTTTTTCACAAGGAATAAAAACGGTCATTGCCAGTTTGCTCGCGGAGCAGACGGACGTTTTATATTCCTTAACGGATGACTACACGCAGCTTATCAGGCAGCTACAGACTCGCGTTAATGATGACTGCTGCCTGTGGATCCTGTGCGATCTGGACAGCCTGCCGCGGGAGCGGATTCGTGCGCTGCAACTCATGAATAATTTCTATCAGCGTGAAAATAAGAATCTGATTATTTTATTAAGCGAGCACAACATGCCGCTATTTTTCACGCTTTATGCACTCTTGCCAAACGCCCATTGGTTATTGAAAAGCGAGAATCTCGCCAATACCACCCCTTTTTTTCAGGAATTATTGGATCAACGACGTCAGGGATGCTGCTTTAGCTATTCATTGGTGAATTACACGCGCAGAAGACTGCACCGCCGGGAAGTGAATTATACGATTTCCGGTAATGAATGGTGGCTGATGGAAGAGATATTCAAAGGAAAATCGCTGTCGCAGATTTCCTGCGAGGTAAATATCGATGTCCGACGCCTGAGCTATATCAAGCGGCACTTAATGAAGCGACTGAATATCAGAAACAACATTGCGTTATTTACGGTGTTCAAGGGAATTATGCCGTGACCCGTTAAAAGTCTTTTCGGCAGTAGCATTCGCCGAATTATCGGTGCAAATGATTGCACTACATTAAACCCTAAGTAAGGAAAACAGAGATGAAAAAATTAACTGCAATCGAAGTGGCTAACGTTGTGGGCGGAACCTGTAAAACCTGCGAAACAACGTATCAGAACGTCACCGTTGGTGGTGTGACCTCCTGTAAGGAACTGACAACCTGCACGGATAAGCACGGTAGCACCACGTCAATGAAAGATGCAAATGCCAGCAAGTGTGGTGGGATTCCGAACCGCTTCTAATTGGCTATAGCCTGGAGGTACCCGCGCCTCCAGGTTTATTTTTCCACTGCGAGAATACTATGGCAACCCAATTTAAACGTATCACCATTATTAGCTATTCACTGTTTCTGATCGTTATCTCTTCGCTGATAACGGTGCTTTGCTATCACCTTTTTGTCTTTAATACGTTTGCCACGGATAGCTCGCAAACGCAGGCTTTTCGTGAAGTCAGCGCAGAGCAAATTGCGAATAGTCCGATCAAAGAAGCGCGCAGTATTATCGAAGTGATGTCTTACGGTTGCCATTATTGTGCGGCAAACGAAGAGAATCTGGCGGAATTTTCTCGCACGCTGCCGCCGGGAAGTTCGTTTACCTCGATCCATATTACCAGTGAGAACAGCGGCCTTGCCGCTTACGCGCCGATTTTTGCCACGCTGGAAGAGATGGGGATTGAAAAGAACGTTCGCGACAGCGCCTATAACGCCGTTATTACGCGCAATGTCGATCTCACCGATGAGAAGGTACTGAATGCCTGGCTGGAAAAAAACAAGATTGATGCGGATAAATTTAAAACCCTGCGCCAGAGTGACGCGGTAAAAAACCGTCTCAGCATGATGGCGGCCATTACCACACACTATGACATTAACGCGACGCCGATGTTTATTATCAATAAACGCTATGTGGTGGCCCAGGACAGTGAATTTCCTCAATTTGCGCAGCGCATGCTGCAATTGCTGAAAGAGGATAAATAACCCCGGTGGTCAGATTTTTTATTATCTGGAGCGTGTTTAGTTTTAAAAACAGCACGGGATGGCTGTATAACGCGAAACGTGATTTTTCTCAGGGAAGGCTGCTTCTGCTGCGAAAAATGGTGCGTTATCTGCCACTGCCTGCGTTGCTGACCGTGGCGAAAGGACTTTGCGCGCTACGGTTGCTGGGGCGTCCATTCCGTTTACGCAATGCCGTGGCAAACGAAAACGCCCGTTGCCTGATCGGGCAAACCGGTCGGGTGGACGCGGCCTGGGTTGCCGTGCGTCGCCGCCTGCTGGAAGAAGCCGCGACCTGGGGACAAAACCCAGAGCTGTTACGGCAGATTCGCGCCTGCGCGTCTGAACTCGACGCGGTTGTCGCACCACTGCATCAGCAGAACATACCTTACATGCTGGCACCGTTACATACGGTGTCGGACGTACTGGCGGCGATGGTCGGTGCCTGCGTCACGCCAGGCAAAGCCAGCGTGGTGGTCTCTTCCAGCGCTGAACTTTATAACGCGCAGACTCGCGTGCTTGGCGGTATCGACCTTTCCTACTGCTCCATTCATCAGCAGAACAAAACGCTGGCCGGCAGCCTGATGGGACTCATCACCGATGTCGCCGCCGGGCAGCAAAACATGATTATTTTTCCCGATATTTCGCCGGACTACACCTTACAGGCCGAAGGGGCGCTGGCAGCGAAATTACCGTGTCGTTTATTCGGTCGCAGCGCGAAGTTACACAATGGCGTGGTTCGCCTCTCCGGGGTGATTGCGGCGCAGGTGGTGTTTTATCACCTCAGTTACGACAACGGTCTGCGCATCCACATTCATCCACCGGTGAGCAGCCAGAACGTCGCCCACGCGCTGCCCGGCATTATTGAATCCACTCTGCGTGAACATCCGCAGGAGTGGCTCCTTTGGCACAGCCATTCTCTCTTCTTTATTAATCATTGATGATAAAAATGACAACCACGATCCCGAATCTGATCTTTCAGGAAGAGACCAACGAATGCGGACTGGCGTGCGTGGCGATGCTGGCGCAGACGCAGGGGCAGCCCGTTTCGCTGGCAACATTGCGCGAGCTGTTTCCGGCGTCCGATCACGGTACCTCGCTGGATACGCTGATGAGCATCCTGGCGCGACTGGGCATTGCCACGACGCCGGTGCTGTTTGAGCACGATGAGCTGAGCAGTCTGCCGCTGCCGGCTATTTTGCATTACGGCGCGAGCCACTATGTCCTGCTGGCCTGGCGCAAAGGCAACCACGTCTGCGTGATGAATCCGGCGATTGGCGAGCAGTGGCTGCCGTTTGCCGCGCTTAAGCAGGAGATCAGCGGCTATGCCCTGATTGTCGAAGCTGAACAAGCGTCAGTCGCCGACCCTGATTTACCGTTGCCGACAACAGCGCAGAGTGCGCCGCGGGCGATGAGTATGCAGGAGACCGCTGCGGTGCCGGGGATCTATCGGCTGATGCTGTTGACCTTTCTCGTCTCGCTAACGCTGTTTCTGATGCCGACGATGGTAAGCAGCGCCATCAACCAGGCCTTCTCCAGCGTGGAAAGCAGCCGCTTCCCCTACGGCTGGTTTATCCTGGCGTTTGTCGCCTCTTCACTGATGGCGCTCGGTGTGCGGGTCGTTAGCGAACGCTTTATCAAACGCTTTGTGCTGATCCACAGCGGCGTGGGATTTTCCCGCCTGCTCCGCAACCCGCTGCGCTTTTTCGAAAAAAGGGCGCCGGGGGAGATCTTCAGCCGCTTCACGGCCTGGCAGATTGGCCTGCTGCAAAAAATTGAACTGGATAACGGCCTGCGCTCCGACTGGGTGATCTGCGCGATCGCACTGGCTGTCATGTTCTGGATTGCGCCCGTGCTGGCGGCGATCTCCGCCGTCGGCGTCACGGTGATGGGGATCATCAGCGTCTGGGCGGTGATCCGCGACCGCTGGTTCACCCAGCAACTGCAGTTGAAAAGCGCCACCCTGAACGATTTTTTCATGGAGACCATTCAGGGCATTTTGACCGTCAAAACCGCCGGACTGGAAGGTCAGCGTCAGGGGCAGTTTGCCAACTTCAGCCGCGATCTGTTTTCGTGTCTGCAGCGCCAGAAGGTCTATCAGCAGGTGAAAGAGGGGTTGTATCAGCTCACCGGGAGTCTGGAGATGGTGGTGTTCATGCTGGTGGTCCTGCCGATGGTGCACAACAAACTGATCTCTCTGGGCGATTTTTTTGCCTACAGCTTCCTGCGGCAAATATTCACCTCCTACGTTACGCGGATTTTCTACGCCATCATTCAGAAATCTCAATTGAATGTGATAGACACCCGCGCCCATGCGCTGTTTGCGCCACGGGACGAGGAGGTCACCGCACCGCTGACGGCACAACCTCCCGCCGATACGGTGCCGGACCTGACGTTTGAGTCGCTGTGTTACGGCTACGATCCCGCAAGGCCGGTGCTGTCGTCGGTTTCGCTGTCGCTGCGCGCGGGCGAGCAGATTGCGATTGTCGGTGAATCCGGCGCGGGTAAGAGCACCTTACTGCGGCTGATTGCCGGACTGTTTTCTCCTCAGGCGGGAGGTTGTTATGCCGCTGACACGGCGCTCCCGGCGCAGCAACTGGCGCAGTTTGTCTGCCTGCAAAGTCAGGAGGATATTTTGTTTAATGCCTCGGTTCGCGAAAACATCACCCTGTTCGATGCGCACTACCGTGAACGTGACCGTGGGCGGATTGAGGCGCTGCTGGAATCCCTCGCGCTGGGTGAGGTGGTGCGTGGATTACCGGGCGGTATCGACGCCCTGATCCGTGAAAGCCATGCGGCGCTTTCGCTCGGTCAACGTCAGCGGTTATTGCTGGCGCGCGCACTGTACAGCTCGCGTCCGATTTTGTTGCTCGACGAACCGACCGCCAATCTTGATGACGACACGGCAGCCATTGTGATGGAGACGATTCACGCGCATTGCCAGAACGCCGGTAAGTCACTGATTGTGGTCACCCACAGCGACGCGATTCTGTCGCGGTTCCAGCGGGTTTATCAACTCACTGAAGGCAAACTCAGCCCGCTGGAGGTCAACGTATGACGCTGAAATCCCGTTGGTTGCCGATCGTCTGTGGCCTGGCGCTGGCCGTCGCGATCGGTGGGACGTGGGTGACGATGGCCTCGACCTCGCCGCAGGAGAATTTACCGCTGGAGACCATTGGCACTGGCGATATCGAAAAGGTGGTGCTGGTGACGGGGGTTCTGAAACCGGCGGTGCAGGTTAACGTCGGCGCGCAGGTCAACGGACAACTGCGCAAGCTGTACGTGCGCCAGGGCGAGAAGGTCCAGAAAGGGCAACTGCTGGCGGAAATTGACCCCACTTTGCAGGAGTCAGATCTGAACAACACGCGCGCACAGCTGGCCAGCGCCAAAGCGCAAAAGCTGTCGGCGCAGGCGACGCTGTTACGTTATCGCCAGGAGCTGAACCGCCAGAGCATGATGCTGCGCGATGGCTCCGGCGTACGTAGTGAATATGAACAGGCCAGAGCGCAATACGATGCGCAGGTGCAGCAAATTGACGTGAGCGACGCGCAGATTGTGCAGGCGGAGATGGCGGTGAAAACGGCGCAGGCCAACCTCAGCTATACCCGCATTGTGGCGCCTATCGATGGCGAAGTGCTGGGCATTGTCACCCGTGAAGGGCAAACCATCGTCTCCTCGCAAACGGCACCGACCATTCTGGTGCTGGCGGATCTCGATACCATGCAGGTGCAAACGCGCATCTCTGAAGCCGACGTGCAAAAAATCCGCCCCGGTCAGCCGCTGCGTTTCTACGTCATCGCCAACCCGGATAAACGCTACACCGGTACGATGGGCTTCGTGCAGCCAGCGCCGCAGGAAGCGCTGGAAGCGCCCGGCGAAGGCGGAATGGGCGGCAATCAACAGGCGATGGCGGTGTACTACACCGGCACCTTTGAAGTGCCTAACGCCGAGCGCGAGCTCAAAACGTCGATGACGGCGCAGGTCTTTATTCAGACCGCCGAAGCAAAAAACGTCTTGCGCGTGCCGGTCGCCGCGCTCGGGCAGGCGCTGGACACCGAGCGATACACCATCACCACCGTTGAAGACGGAAAAACGCGCACCAGCACGATCCGCATCGGGATCAACGATCGGCAGTACGCCGAGGTGCTGGAGGGATTGCAGGCTGGCGATCGCGTGGTGCTGGCGCAGGACACGGTGCGAGGGTAGCGGATGGAACCGATTATCGTCTTACGCCAGGTTTGCCGGACATTCAGCGCGGGGAGCGAAACGCTTGCGGTACTGAGCGATATTTCGCTGACCATCCACGGCGGTGAGATGGTGGCGATTGTGGGCGCCTCTGGTTCGGGGAAATCCACGCTGATGAACATCATCGGCTGTCTGGACAAGCCTTCTTCCGGTGAGGTGTTGATCAACGGTACGCCGGTGCATGACGCTGACAGTTTGCACCTGGCCGATCTGCGCAGCCGCTATCTGGGGTTTATTTTCCAGCGCTATCACCTGATGCCGTATCTGACGGCGGAAGAGAACATCGCCATTCCCGCGCTGTACACCGCGATGTCGGAAGCCGAGCGTAAAGCGCGCACCCAGCGGCTTGCGGGCCAGCTCGGCCTGGAAAACCGGCTCCAGCATCGTCCTGCCCAGCTTTCGGGCGGGCAGCAGCAGCGCGTGAGCATCTGTCGGGCGCTGATCAACGGTGCGCATATCATTCTGGCGGATGAACCTACCGGTGCGCTCGACAGCGTCAGCGGCAAAGCGTTGATGGACGTGCTGCACCAGCTACATGCGGTGGGGCACACGGTCATCATCGTCACCCACGATCGCGACGTCGCCCGACAGGCGCAGCGAATTATTGAAATCAGCGACGGGCGGATGATTAGCGATGTTCAGCATGCCGCCGCCCGCCAACCGAGTGCGCTGCCGGAGCAGGATAACGGGCGCGCCTCGTTGGGGCGCCGTCTTCGTGAGTCGGTCCGCATGGCCTGGCGTTCGCTGCTCGGACACCGGATGCGCGCGTTTCTGTCCATGCTGGGGATCATCATCGGCATTGCGTCGGTGGTGTCGTCGATGGCGGTAGGCGAAGGCGCACGGCAGGCGATCATGAGCGAGATTGGCAAGCTGGGAAGTACCACGCTGGAGATCCATCCCGGTACGGGGTGGGGCAGTAAGCGCCCGGACATGGAGCGCGCGCTGTCGATGGACGATGTGCGCAGTTTGCAGGCGCAGCCGTGGATCATGGGCGTCTCGCCGGTGGTCAGCAGCACAACGCTCGCGGTACGCAAGGGGCTCGACTCCTCCATGATGCTCTCCGGCGTTTCTCAGGACTTTTTTGCTCTGCAAGGGCTGCGTTTTGTGCAGGGAAATGGTTTTACCGCGCGCGACGTCGCGGAAGGCGAACCGGTGTTGATTCTTGATGAGACCGGGCGCGATACGCTGTTCCCCGGTGGTGAAAATCCGCTTGATGAGATAGTCCAGATTGGCGGCGCGCCGTGGCGGGTAATCGGCGTGGCGACGCGACCCGGTCCGAAAGTGGTGGGCGGATTTATGACTGCCTGGGTTCCGCATACGTCATTACAGCAGCGGCTCACCGGTGAAAAGCCATTGGAATCGTTGATTCTGCGTTTTCAACCGCCGCTGGAACCGCATGAGGCGGCGCAACGAGCGGAGCGTCATCTGCTGCGGGAACATGGCCGAAAAGATTTTTTTATCCAGACCGACGATCAGCTGGCAAACGCGCTGCAAAAAACCTCTGACTCCCTGTCGCTGTTGATCACCGCCATTGCGGCGATCTCCTTGCTGGTGGGCGGCGTCGGGGTGATGAACATCATGCTGGTATCAGTGACCGAACGGACCCATGAGATTGGCATCCGCTTATCGGTTGGCGCGCGTCCCTCGGACATCATGAACCAGTTTCTGATTGAGGCGGTGATGATCTGCGCCCTCGGCGGCCTGCTGGGGGTTTTGGGATCGTGGGTGGCGGGGCATCTTTTCGCCTTTGCGACCGATGCGTTCTCGATGGTGTTCACCGCGTTCCCGGTGCTGATGGCCTGTGGGTTTTCCGCCCTGATCGGTCTGACGTTTGGCTATTTTCCGGCGCGCAGAGCGGCTCGCCTCAATCCGACCGAGGCGCTGGCTCGCGAATGAAAAGACTCCTTTTGTTACCCGTATTCTTATTGCTGGCAGGTTGTAGCTCGCTGACCCGCAGCGACTACCAGCGGCCGCTGTTGTCATTGCCCACCCGGTGGCAACCTGCAACCGACACGGTGTCGGAATATGGCTGGCAGCGCTTTGGCGATCCCCGGCTGTCGCGGGTGATTGAACAGGTGCTGGAAAGCAATAACGATCTCGCTGCGGCGGCGATCACCGTGCAGCAGGCGCGCGTTGCTGCAGGGTTAACCGACACCAATATGACACCTGACGTGGCGGTTAGCGGGTCCGCCAGTAACAGCAAAAACGTGCGCCGTGGGACATCGTCGCAGGAAAGCTACAGCAGCGGCATCACCATCGCCTGGGAACTGGATCTGTGGGGAAAGCTGGCGCGAACCCGTGAACAAAGCGAATGGGAAGCGGTGGCGAGCGAGCAGGATTACCATGCGACGGTACTGACCACGATGGGCACTACCGCCCAGCTTTACTGGCGTATCGCGCTGTATAACCAACAGATTCGCAATCAGCGTGACGGTCTGGCTATCTCGCAGCAAACCGTGCAGCAGGTGCAGTCATGGTTTAACGCCGGGAAGGTTGGCCAGCTCGATGTGTTGCAGTCGCAGCAGTCCCTGCTGGAACGAGAGAATCAGTGGCGAACGCTGGTTCAGCAGCGCCAGAACACGCGCAATGCGCTGGCGCTGTTGCTCAACAGACCGGCGGAACAGCATGCCGATGAATCGCCCGCGCTGGATGCCAACCAGCAGGTGCCGATCGCGCAAAAAACACCGCTGCGGGTGATCGCGCAGCGGCCTGACATTCAGGCGGCAGAGTCGCGCCTGCGTGCGGCGCTTGCCGGTTACGACGCCTCGCGACTGCAGTTCTATCCCGCACTTTCTCTTGATGCCTCGCTGAATGCCGGCAGCCAGATCTTCAGTCAATGGTTCAGCGACCCGATCCGCTCGATTGGCGGCGCGCTGACGCTGCCGTTTATCCAGTGGAATACCCAACAGCTCACCGTGAAGCAGGCAGATCTCGCGGTGAAACAGGCGGCGATAACCTTTCGCTCGACGGCCTATGCGGCGCTCGCAGAAGTGGATGAGGCAATGGAGAACCGCCTGAGCGCCGATGAACAACGCGCGCGACTTCACCAGTCGCTGGTCCTCAGCCAGCGGCGTTTAACCCTGACGGAAAGCCGCTATCGCGCGGGCGCCGTGGATTTTCAGACGTTGTTGAACGCGCAGGACGATCTGTTGACGTTAGAGAACTCCCTCGCACAAACCCAATACGACTACCTCTACGCCACGTTGCAGCTCTGGCTGGCACAAGGGGGTGGCGAAACGCAATACAGGATGATGCAACATGAAGCTGAATAATGAATTTAAGCGGGTCGTCGTTACCGGGTATGGCGCCGTGACCCCACTTGGCGCAACGGCGGATGAAAGCTGGCAGGCGATGATGGATAACCGCCTGGGCTATCGCTACGTCGATAAAACGGCGCTGAATATCAAAACCCATTTTCTCGGGCTGGTGGATAACGAACCGAGCTTGGCAGGTATTCCTGCGGTTATTCGCCGTCGGCTGCCGCGCTTTGCCCGGCTGACCGTCGGCGCGGCGCGTCAGGCGATGACGATGGCTTTTGGCGTCAGGCCGCCGCAGGAGTACTACAGCACGCTCGACTGCGGCGTGATCATGGGGACCGGCTGGGCGGGGCTGGACGAAAGCTACGACGCGCAAAGTGAGTTTGCGACCACGGGCGTCGCCTCGCCGTTTAACTGTTTCTACTCGATGCCCAGCGTCACCACCGCGGCCTGCAGCCAGTACTGGGGACTCAATGGCTATCAGAACACCGTGATTGCCGCCTGCGCGACGGGGACGATCGCCATTGGCGACGCTTACGAGGTGATCCGCAGCGGCAGGGCGAAGATGATGCTGGCCGGTGCCGGAGAGTCTCTCACCAGCCACTGCGCGGTGTGGAACATTGACGTGCTGGGCGCACTGAGTAAGGAGGCGTCGGATCCGCAGCGCGCCAGCTGTCCGTTTAGCGCCCATCGTAGCGGCTTTGTATTGTCGGAAGGGGCGGCGGTGCTGTGCCTGGAAGAGCGCGAAGGGGCGCTGGCACGCGGCGCGACGATTCTCGGCGAGATTACGGGCTACGCCAATTTCTCTGACGCGTGGGATTTCACCTCGCCGGCGGAAGACTGTCTGGCCCGCGTACAAACCATTACCCACGCGTTGCAACAGGCGGCGCTGGAGCCGGATCAACTCGACTACATTAACGCCCACGGCACCTCGACGCCGCTGAACGATATCAATGAAACGCAGTCGCTGAAAATGGCGCTGGGGGACGCAGTGTGGTCTATTCCGGTTTCCAGTACGAAATCGTACTCCGGACACTTAATCTCCGCGGCGGGCACCTTCGAGAGCATCGT
This sequence comes from Citrobacter telavivensis, assembly GCF_041807075.1. NCBI lineage: Bacteria > Pseudomonadati > Pseudomonadota > Gammaproteobacteria > Enterobacterales > Enterobacteriaceae > Citrobacter > Citrobacter telavivensis. Next base: position 177,620 of record NZ_JBGUBF010000006.1, read on the forward strand.
CTGTCTGCAGGCGATCGCCAACGGCATTATCCCCGCAACGGCCAATTTCCAGCAGGCGGATGAATGCTGCGATCTGGATTATGTGGTTGAAGGCCATCGGGCGGGCAATGTCCGTCGCACGCTGAATCTGAGCTTCGGCTTTGGTGGCGCGAATGCGGCGCTGGTTCTGGAGAAGCACGTATGATGCCCCTTCATTACGGTCAACGGGATGCCCGACGCTGGGCCGCGTTTTCGGGCGATTACAACCCGGTGCATTTTGACGAGGCGTGGGTGAAAGCGCAGGGGGGAAGCGGGCTCAGCGTGCATGGCATGCGCGCCTTGCTGGACGTAAAACGGTTTATCAGCCCGCCGGTTGATGATGCCCCGTTTCTGAAATGTACCGTGCGTTTGCGCCGACCGCTGTGGCGGGATACCGCCTATCGCCTGACGCGCGATGTGAATAAGCGTGTTGCGGCATCGGTGCGCGAGTTTTCTGCCGAAGAGGCCTGCCTTTCCTGCCAGCTTACACCGGAAAACCACCTGCCGTTGGCCGATGGAGAAAGCCGGCGGGTGCTGGATACAGCGGCGCTGGCCGCGCTGCATCAGACGTTCATGCCGTTGCTTCCCGATGCTCAGCAATGGCACTTTCTCGATGCTTTGCTGTTTCGTCATCTTCTTCAGGATACCGCGCTGTTACGCCAGCAGGCCATTGCCGCCATTTTGCCGACGTGTCGGACGCTGGATGCGCTGTTTTCTCACTTTCCTGTCGTGCAAACCCATCAGGAAGTCATTTTCGACAGCCATCTGCTGGCTCCCTGGCAAGCAGAGTCGCTACCGGAAAACCTTGAAATCGACACATTGCCCGCCCTGGTGGTTGGCGATCTTGCGAGTGGCGCGGTGGTGGTGCGAATCGCCGCGCGAACCTGTTATCAACATCACTACATTAGCAATGCCGTGACGCTTAAAGTCGGCGCGCTGACAAAAGGAAAATCGAATGAGCCAGCATGAAATGATCTACGACAAAATCAGTGAAATGATCTGCGACGCAAAAGACCTGACGCCGGAGGCGTTGACGCCAGAGACGACGCTGCCTGAACTGGAACTGGACAGCCTCGACTATGTTGAGCTGATGGTGCTGGCGAAGCGTGAATTTAACGTCACGCTTAACCCCGAAATGTTTATGAAAAATCCAACCATGACGCTTCGCGAACTCAGCCAGCGTATTGCGCAGGAAATGGCGGATTGATATGGCAAAGAAATGGATGCTCATCACTGGCGGCAGCCGGGGAATCGGCCAGGCGCTCGTGAGTCACCTGCTACCCGAATGGAACATTGTCTTTACTGGTCGTAACGAGGTCGGTATCGCCCACACGCTGGACATCGCGAAAAGCCAGAGTACATCGACCTGGGTAAAAGGATTTCGCTGTGACGGCAGCGACGAAGCCAGCGTTGCGCAGTTAGCCACGTCACTGCTTGACGTGCATGGCGCGCCCGCCGCCATCATCCATAACGCTGGCATGACTAATGATGCGCTGCACATCCACCAGAAAGCGCGCGACTGGCAGGAGGTGCTGGGAAATAATCTGGTCGCGGTGGTCAACTGGAATCGTATCCTGCTGCCCGCCATGATGACCCAGGGCAACGGTTCGATTGTGTTTATGTCGTCCGTGACGGCTATTAAAGGCAACAGTGGACAGACGGCTTATGCGGCCAGCAAGGCAGCGATGATTGGGCTGACGCATTCACTGGCGCGAGAAGTGGGGCGCTTTGGCATTCGGGTTAACTGTCTGGCACCGGGATTGATTGAAGGTGAAATGGTTCAGGCTATTCCGGAAGCCCGATTAAAAGCGATGCGGCAGAATATTCCTCTGCGCCGTCTCGGGCGTACGCAGGATGTTGCCCGCGCGGTCGCATTTCTGGCTGGAGAAGGGAGTAGCTACCTCACCGGTCAGACGCTGGTGCTGGACGGCGGTTTGTCCGCCTGAGAAGGGGATATCGCGAGAACGACGTCTCGCGGTTCAGGACAGGCTGAGTTGGTTTATTCTCTGAACCAGGGCGCGTCGCTCTTTGACGGACTCCTGAAAGATCTGCAATAACGCCCCACAATTTTGTCGCACAATGCCCGCCAGTTCGGGGGCGATTTCTGCGGTTTCTCCAACGCGCGCTTTAAATTCTGACGACAGCGTGACGCCCTGCAGCAATGACGCCAGCCAGATGCTGGCTTTCAGAATCTTCACCTCCGGAGGATGCGCGGCTTGTGCAATCACCGTCTTCTGGATCTGGCACCAGCGGGAAATATCCCGAATGGCTTCAATAGGATAGAGTTCATCCCAGACGGCATTTTCTTCCCCGGTATGTGCTGGCGCGGCGCACAGCGCCAGAGACGTCAGGTTGTGCAGCAGGCCACCTATTTCGATTTTCAGACACCGGACCGGGGGAATCCCCATTTCTCTGGCCAGAAAACCGGATATACGACCGACGACCAGAGAGTGCTGGACGCCGTTCTGGCTGAACCCATCAATAATAAACGCCAGCATGGTGGCGATATCGCGAAAGTTATGCAAAGAGATGGAGTCGTTATGGATGCGGGGGATGTCCTGGATGTAATCATCGAACTCTGTGGATTTAATTTTTAACCAGAAGTGCTCGCAGTTTGCTATTTTTCTGAATGCGTTGATAAATTCGGGGTTATACAGGATGTGTTCGCCGCCAACAATTATATTAATAATTTCATCTTTTACCGATATTATATCGCTGGAGCGGTAATGGGCGATTAAAACATCCAGACGATCCGCCAGATAAACAACATGGCTCTCTTTGGGCACTTTTTCACCGTTAACATGGTCACCCTTCCCATTATCCCAGTGGGTGTGGTGATAGCGAACAATGGGACTTAACGGGGTCAGTAAAGGGACACTGGCCAGTAATTCAGCGCCGACGGCCGCGTGATTATTGAGTTCATTGTCGTAATAGCTGAGGGGCTGAAGGCGTGACTCCTCGTTCAACCCTCCAATATCATGAAGCAGGGCCGCCAGCAGGGTTTTCCTGCACTGTGCCGGCGTGAACCGGGACTCACGGGCCAGGTGCCAGGCGATAAATGCCGTTCTGACATGATGCAGGTTAAGCCTGGGGTTAATCATGTCTATTATTTTTGAGATGCAAGCCAGTGATTCTATTAATTTTATATTCATATAATGAGCAATTTAACTTTCGCTGTGCTTCATGAAAGAAAACCACGCAAATTAATCTCGTTTGCAACCATATTGCGGGAATGCGTGGTTACCAAATAGTATGACATTTTTATTGAGTTTTTTTAGAAAAATTATTTTATCGTTCGGGCCTTTACCAAATAACAAACTATTAGCAATCTCATCATCAACATTGTCAGTATTATCATGTATAGTTTTGACACTCATTATCTTATACAGATTCGCATTGGCATTGTACGTTTCATATTTCATTTTAAGCGTTCGCGAGATTAAATACTTTTTTTCATTATGTGTGAGAAGGCCATCAATATTGACAAGAAGTTGCTCGTCCGTCATGTGAACAAAAATTAACCCTTCGGCCCGAATGTTGTCACCGTTGATACTCTGAATGACAGAAAACTGTGACTCGCAAGAGAAAACCGGAACCCGGGTTAAACAGTAAACGGTGCCGATCAATAAGAGACCGACACAGCTCAAAAGCAAGATGGCTTGTTTAGGCATTATTTTTTTCTCTGTAATAAAAACTCATGCAACTGTCTTTATCACATTTGATCAGGAGCAATTGTACAGTATCGCCCAGGGCACCTTTTACCTGCTGCTTGTAAATGTACAACTCCTTTTGCTGTGAGCAATCGAACGGTTGCGGGACAAAGTCAAAACTTTTTGTCACTTCTCGCAACGAGAGTGAAGAGGGCATAAAAATGACGCACTGGCCCTTAACCATTTTTTGTATATCGGTGTCGGCCCTGAATGACTCGGGATTTATTATGAGAAGGAGAAAGGCGATTGCCAGGGCGATAATGCGGGTAAACCGCTTCAAACCGTTTTTTTGCGGTTCAACGGGTTGCGGCTCAGGCTCCTTTTCTTCGAGAAATGGGGTTCGATACTCACGATCGTTATTGATAATGGCATCTTCCGCTATTTTGAAACCAATACGGGGAACCGTGACGATGATTTCTTTTTCGACACCCAGATCATTCAGGTTTCTACGCAATGTTGAGATATATTGATTTAGATTACTATTTGACGCTCTGGCACCGTATTTATCAAAAACGGCCTGAAAGATTTCATTTCTCGAAAGGATATCGCCGTGGTGATTGAGCAATTCTGCCAGCAGGCGCGTAGAGGTTTGGGATAATTCAACGCAATCCCCAGTCAACAGGTTTACGAGAGACGCATCCTCGGTGTCAAAAGTGATAAATCCCTCAATGTCGAACCTCATGTTCATCTCCACCCTAAACCTTGCTTTTTTCTAACACACAGCTTTTTTTTAATAAAACGGCGTGAATGTTAGATAAAAATTCTGAATTTACATTCATTTCAAGCTAATGTTGCTGGTTGACACAGGAGAACGCATACTGCTAACACCTTCAAAATCCAGGAGTCTGTAATGAAACTCTCGCTGTGTTCATATAACCCGGGTGCAGTACATCCAGGCTACAACGTACCTCATGACAATCTGCAGATGTTAGCGGCGGAAATGGGAATAAGTGACCTGGCGATGATCAGGGGTCCGGAACAAGTTTTTATTCTCAATCTATTAAAAGATCGCAGTACTCAAGGCCTGTCGACCAGGGAGCTTGCCGATCTGTGTGGCGTTTCAATTTATAAAGTCAGACACTTACTTCTTCCGCTGGAGAAATATGGTCAGGTTATAAGAGATAAAATGCAAAAACACCATCAGTGGTTTTTGTCAAAGGACTCTACAGATATTGATTGGCATTCTAACAAGCGGTATTTTCATTTGCAACAATGACCAGGAAGTCAATAAGATAACCCTGGGGATATGGAAAATACTGATTATTATCTCGCAAAATGTTAGGAAAAATCTCAATAAAATTTTAATATTCTCGCACTCACACTATTGCCTTTAGGGAACAGGTGGACCATATTTTACCGATAAGAACAAGAGTAATGCTTAACACTTTTTAACGGTGTATTACATTTTTGAACGGCTTGCTTATCAGATGCCCGTGAAACAGGGTGGCAACGGGCAACCATTTTCGCTAATTTTCTTTATATCCAGGCAAGGGTTCTTTCATCTGACTACGCCATGTGACTGCACTGGCATCCTGACTTCGTGCTGATGAGTTTATACGCCGCGGCGAGGTAAAATAAGATGACGACAATGCCCAAAGCAGCGATCCGCGAACAAAAATATATGTAGACAGACGGACCCGTGAAGGGCTATCGACCAAAGAGATCCTGAGATGTCTAAAGCGCTATATCGTCCGTGAGCGCTATCCACTGATTTTATCGGACCTCGCACATGCAAATCGTTAGCTCTTGACCTGGGAGCGTCAATGCGGTGGTCGAATCACTCTTCAGTTTGCTGAAAAAAGAACGCATCAGGAAGAGAATATACAAAACCCGGGATCTGGCCCAGGCGGATATCTTCGATGACATTGAAGTATTCTACAACCCGGGCCCGGCACCACAGTCACCCCGGCGGCGTCAGTCCGGAGGACTTCGAACAGGCCTCGTCGTGAGGACAAAATTTGTCCACTGTCGCGGGGGCAGTCCAGTACTATCGTTGCTTTACTGACATTTATTGTTCACATGGTGGTGGATATTCCATTCCATGGCGGGGTTTCTTAATTCAAAATAACATAATTTGATAACGCGATTTTTGAAAAATTATATATAGCTCGATGTAATATAACAGGATGGAACCATTTTATTTTACATCGAGTATTTTTTTTCAATTAAAATAATTGCACATGGCCTTGAACACAAAATGTAGTCATAGACTAAAAAACCTTCAAGAATAACGCTTACCGCTCATGGGCTCCGCTCTTTAAGCCACCTTAAATGACGCAGAGGTGTCTGTTAAAATCGTACGATTCAGTATCCCATTTTTGACAGGGTTCAACTATGTCGGCTTGGTTAATTACAAACAGCGCCTGCGGTTGATAAGTCTGCATCACACCACGCCAGAACTGCTCGTGGTACCGTTGTTGCCCATGATGCCAGTCACCGGTTCGTAGTGCGTTAGTTTCTGAATACGTTCTAGAATAAGCTGGTGAAGTATGTGAGGAAGTGATGCCAGCGGTTGTTCAACGGACTGGAGGCTGTCAGGTTTTTTCATGCGGGGTTCTCAGCGTGAAAAACAATAGTCCCCACGTCCCTGTCAGGGAGGCGGGGGATTCACAGAGATAAGATCTTTCTGGAATGATCAATAGCTTCCAGTCCTGGGGGCGATGACTTCGTTGACGGGGGTTAATACTCGAGCGCAGTCGACAGGATGCTGTGCAGCAAAACGTTAGCACCTTTTTCTGCCCATTCCGGCTGAATGTTTTCTGCTTCGTTATGACTGATGCCTTTTTCGCAAGGGATAAAAATCATGCTGGCGGGTGCGATTTTGCTTATATAACAGGTATCGTGACCGGCACCAGATACCATTCTTTTGCTGCTATATCCCAGTGCCTGGGCTGCATTTGCACTGCGCTGTAGGCTGGTCTCGTCAAATGCGATGGGGGCGTAATCGAAGATACGTTCCACATCGAGTTGAATGCCGCGCTGATTCAGATCTACCGCGGCCTTGCGAAGCGCCGCTTCCATTGCCTGGAGGGCGACAGTTTGTGGATGACGAAACTCCACGCTGCAATGTACTTCCCCTGGTACTACGTTACGCGATCCTGGTGAAATCTGCGCCATGCCAATTGTCGCTCTGCCGTCTGGTTCGTGTTGATTACCAATGTCTTCCACCGCCAGCGCCAGACGGGCGAAGGCGGTCAACGCATCGCGGCGGCTGGCCATTGGTGTGGTGCCTGCATGGGCGGCAAATCCGCGGATTACAACGTTGAACCAGCGCTGGCCCATAGCGGCATGCACCAGGCCGATATCAATACCTTCCTCTTCGAGGATCGGGCCTTGCTCGATATGTAACTCGTAACAGGTGTAGACAGGGAAGGCGATGGCAGGCTGGTCGCCACGGTAACCGATGGCCTCAAGCGCCTCGCCAACGCTGATGCCGTCCTGATCTTCACGCGCCCACGCGTATTGTTGTGAGAACTGCCCGCTCCAGACGCCGGAGGCCAGCATTGCTGGCGCAAAGCGCGCGCCTTCTTCATTGGTCCAGTTGACCAGTACAATATCGCGTTCGGTCTCAATGTTCTGATCGTTTAAAGTACGCAGCACTTCCAGCCCGGCCAGCACGCCGTAAATTCCATCATATCGCCCACCCAGCGGCTGAGAATCAACGTGTGAACCGGTCATAACCGGCGCAAGCTGTGGTTTTCTACCGGCGCGGCGAATAAACATGTTGCCCATGCTATCGATTTTGCAGCGAAATCCGGCTTCCTGCGCCCAGTCGCGCAGTAAATCACGGGCGAGGCGATCCTCATTGCTTAACGCCAGTCGGGTGACGCCACCGGCTGGCGTGCTGCCGATTTGCGCCATTGTCTCAAGCGTCGACCATAAACGTTCTGCATTCACGCGGATCATACGTCTTCCTTTTGAGTGCGATAGCGAAAGTCACAGCACGCGCCACCCTGCATGATGGTGGTCGTACGGGTCAGCTCCACGTCGGGCGCGTAGCCGACGATAAATTTCTCATCGCGGGCGCAGGAGAGCAGGTGGCCAATCTCGCCGAGGCCCATCTCGTGGTACATCTCGGCGTAACGGCAGCGGGTGACGTTATAGTTGTACTGCTTGTCGTCGGCGTCGATCACTTTGACATCCAGCGCGTTATCCTTCTCCCACAGGTATTGCAGGGCGATAAAACTCTTCACGTCTGTGCCATTCGGCTCCTTGCGCGCAAATTCTTTGCCGGCATCGATCGCCGCCTGCTCAATGGCTTCGCCAATGACCGCCTGGGCGCGGGCTTTCCCTATCTCGCGCACCAGGATTTCATAGATTGGTTTAATAATCTCTGCTTCTATTTTACGGCGGGCGAGAATGCCCAGCTCGTTATTATCACTCATCACATTGCCTCACTGCGTTACTTCGTTTTGGCGCCGCCCAGTACCGTTTGCGGCTGCCATTTGCCATCCACGACTTTGTAGACGGTGAAAGACGGCGATTTCAGGTTGCCTTCATTATCAAAAGCGATCTGCCCGGTAACGCCGGAATAGCTTATTGCGCGCAGAACGGGCAGATACTCAGACGGATCGACAGAGTCGGCTTTTTCCATCGCGGCAACCAGAACGCGGGTGGCGTCATAGGCGAATGGGGCGTGGAGTTCAATATGGGTGTGGTAGCGAGACTGATACTCTTGCTCGAACGCCTTACCGCCCGGCATCTGCTCAACCGGCAGGCCCGGCTCCAGCGCCACGACGCCTTCACCTTCTTTCTGGGCCAGTTGCAGGAAGGTCTGGCTGACGAAGCCGCCTGCGCCCATCAGCGTGGCGTTCATACCCAGCTGTTTGATCCGACGCGCCAGCGGCGCGGCCTGGCTATCCACGCCGCCGAAGAAGATCAGGTCAGCGTTTTTGCTACGAATGGCGGTCAGCACAGCGCTGAAGTCCACGGTTTTGTCGTCAACGTACTGGCGGTCAACAATCTTCACGCCCTGCGCTTCAAGTGATTTTATAAACTCGTCAGCCAGCCCCTGACCGAATGCGGTACGGTCGTCGATCACGGCAATACGTTTTGCCTTCAGGGTATTCACCGCGTACTGACCGGCAAACTGGCCGCCGTCATCGTCATGCCCCATCACCCGGAAGCTGGTATCAAAGCCCTGTCTGGTGTAGGCATGACCAGTCGCAACAGGTGCGACCTGGGCGATACCCGCATCGTGATAGACGCGGGCCGCCGGAATACTGGTGCCGGTATTCCAGTGGCCTACAACGCCTGCCACACCGCTGTCCACCAGACGTTGCGCTACGGCAACAGCAGTACGCGGGTCAGACTGATCGTCCTCGGACTGCAGTTTGAAGGTTACGGCTTTACCTCTGATGGTCGGGTGCTGCTTGTTGATATCGTCAATCGCCAGTTGGGCACCGTTCTCCAGATCTTTACCAATACGGGCAGACGGGCCGGTAAGCGGGCCTGCAAGACCGATTATCACGGTTTCGCTTTCCGCTGACCATGCACCTGTTGAGGCAAAACTACTGAGTAGAATAGCGGCGCTGAGCGCACTGATTTTTACTGTTTTCATTGTTTTTCCCTGCTGTTGGTGAGTGTGTTAAACAGGCATTTCGCCCAAATAAATCTGTGCAATTTGATCGTCATTAAGCATTGCTTTCGACTCGCCGTGATGCACAATGCTGCCGCTGTCCATCACCCAGGCGCTGTCGGTTACTTCCAGCGCCAGTCGGGCGTTTTGTTCAATGAGCAGCAGGGCGACGCCGCGTGCGCGCAGCCCGGCGATCACGGTAAAAATGTTTTCCACCATCCTGGGGGCTAGCCCCATAGACGGCTCGTCGAGGATCAGTAAACGCGGGCGGCTCAGCAGGGCGCGGTTGAGCGCCAACAGCTGCTGTTCGCCGCCAGAGAGCAGTCCTGCAAGCTGGTGCTGGCGTTCGCCAAGACGCGGGAAACGCTCAAAAATCTCTGCCATTTCGCGCTTAACGCTGGCGGTGTCACGCCTTAACCATGCCCCCATCTGCAAATTTTCAAGCACCGTCATGCGGGTAAAGATGCCGCGACCTTCCGGCACCATCACCAGCCCGTTGCGCAGCAGCGTCTCCGGTTTCTGTTTGCGTACGGCTTTACCATTGAATTCAATGTTGCCGTTAAAACTTTCCAGCCCGCTGATGGCGCGCACGGTGGAACTTTTACCCGCGCCGTTGGCGCCAATCAGCGTGGCTTGTTCACCCTCATGCAGGGTAAAGGAGATATCACGAACGGCCTGAATACCGCCGTAATGTACATCCAGGCGTTCCACCTTCAGTAACTCAGACATGCTTATTGCCTCCAAGCCAGGCAGCGATAACTGCCGGATCGCGACGCACGCTATCCGGCGTGCCGCAGGCCAGCGTTTTGCCGTAATCGAGTACCGTCAGGCGGTCGCAGATGTTCATCACCAGCTTGACGTCGTGCTCGATCATCAGCAGGGTTTTGCCATCTTCACGAATACGGATTAACAGCTCACCAAGCGCGACCTTCTCGGCGGCATTCATCCCCGCAGCAGGTTCGTCAAGCGCCAGAAGCAGCGGATCTGTAGCCAGCGCGCGGGCGATCTCAAGACGACGCTGGTGGCCGTAGGCCAGATCGCAGGCGCGGTAATGGGCAAACTTTGCAATGCCGGTGTACTCCAGCCAGCGCCAGGCCTGTTCGCGGGTTTGCGCTTCTTCCTCACGGGCGCGCTTATGACGGCTCAGTGCAGCCCATAGCCCATTACGGGTACGAACGTGGCGACCGACCATCACGTTTTCCAGCACCGACATCTCGTTGAACAGACGCACGTTTTGAAAAGTGCGTGCAATCCCGGCGGCGGTGACTTTCTCTATCTGTTTTGGGTAATAGGGGTGGTCTGCAATAAAAAACGCCCCCCTGTCTGCCGGGTAAAGTCCGGTTATCAGGTTAAAACAGGTGGTTTTTCCGGCTCCGTTGGGGCCGATCAGACCGTAGATCTCGCCTTTATTAATGGAAAGCGAAACATCGTCCACGGCGGTCAGGCCGCCAAAGCGTTTGGACATATTGCTCACGGTTAACAGGCTCATGCTTTCACCTCTTTGTGGCGAACCGGCCAGATACCGGATGGGCGAACCAGCATTACCAGCACCAGTGCAAGGCCGTAGAAGAGCTGACGCAAAATTTCTGGGTCAATCAGTACCGTGCCGAACAACATCTGTTGAACAGGGGCCGCCTGGCTACGGAGCAGTTCCGGCAGGGCGGTCAGGAGCACCGCACCGAGGATCACGCCGGGGATATGGCCCATACCGCCCAGCACCACCATCGCCAGCACGGCAATGGACTCTTGCAGGGTGAAGGATTCCGGGGAGACAAATCCCTGAAACGCGCCAAACAGCGCGCCAGCGACGCCGCCAAACGAGGCGCCCATAGCAAAAGCCAGCAGCTTATAGTTGCGCACGTTAATGCCCATCGCACGGGCCACGTCTTCGTCTTCACGAATCGCGTGCCAGGCGCGACCGATACGTGAATGTTGCAGGCGCAGGCAGACAAAAATGATCGCCACAATGACCAACATCAGCAGGTAGTACCACAGCCACAGTGCGGGCACTTTAAAGCCTATCCAGTGATAAACACCGCTGAATTTCAGGCCAAACAGGTTAAGCGTATCCACGCCGGTAATGCCTTTGGCGCCGTTGGTGATATTCACCGGGCGATCGAGGTTGCGCATCAGAATGCGGATAATCTCGCCAAAGCCCAGCGTAACAATTGCCAGATAATCCCCGCGCAGCTTCAGCGTTGGTGCGCCAAGCAAAATGCCGCATACGGCAGCGACCAGTGCCGCAGCCGGAACGATCAGCAGATACGAGGTATGTAGCCCGTCCGGGAACCAGACGGCGAGGATGGGGAACACCTCAGCCAGATGGGGAGAGGCCAGCAGAGCGGCCAGATAAGCCCCAACGGCATAAAAGGCAATAAACCCCATATCCAGCAGGCCGGTATAGCCCACGACGATATTGAGCCCCAGCGCCAGCATGATGTAGAGCAGGGCGAAATCGATCACGCGGACCCAGTAGTTACCGCCAAACTGGCTGGCAACGACAGGAGCAATCAGCAATGCGATGCAAAACAAGGTCATGCCTGACCAGAATTTGCGCGTCGTGGCCGGAGCTTGCAGTTGTACGGTTGTCATTGATTTTCCCTTACGCTCTGTGCGCCACGCGCTCGCCCAGCAAACCTGCAGGACGGAATACCAGCACCAGGATCAGCACGATGAAGGCAAACACGTCCTGGTAATTACTGCCAAAGACGCCGTTAGTGAGTTCACCGAGATAGCCCGCACCAAGCGCTTCTATGACACCCAGTAAAATCCCGCCGATCATCGCGCCGCGAATATTGCCAATGCCGCCAAGCACGGCGGCGGTGAACGCTTTTATTCCGGGTAGAAAGCCCATTGAGAAGCTGGCGTTACCGTAGTTGCTTGCCATCATCACACCGGCCAGCGCCGCAAAAATGCCGCCGATAGCAAACGTCAGGGTGATGATGGCGTTTGGGTTAACGCCCATCAGCGTGGCGACCCGCGGATTCTCTGCCACTGCGCGCATGCCTCGCCCGAGGCGAGTGTATTCAACCAGCAGCCACAGACCGGTCATGACCGCCAGTGCCAGCCCGACGGTGACAATGCCGGTGAGAGTGATAATCGCGGGGGGGTGAGTTTCGCTTCCGGAGGTCACGGCGATCGGGGCCATCGACAGGATCTGCGGGAACATCAGCGGATTGCGGGTCCAGACGATCATCGCCATGGTTTGCAGTAATACGGAAACGCCGATACCGGAGATCAGCGGAGCCAGCCGCGGGGCGTTACGCAGCCTGCGATAGGCGAAACGTTCAACCGCCATCGCCAGCAGGGCGCAGACGGCCATCGCAATGAGCAGCGCTACACCGAGTTGCAGTAACTGCGGCATAGCAGGGAAGGTATGATTCAGGACGTTGATGGCGGAGAGCGTAGTAAGCGCGCCAACCATCAGGATATCGCCGTGAGCAAAGTTAATAATACGCAAAATACCATACACCATGGTATAGCCCAGCGCGATCAGCGCGTAGATGCTGCCCAGCATCACACCGTTTATCAGTTGTTGTATGAGTGTGTCCAACGTTTGTACCCGACAGATTGCTCTTTCAGTGGGTACCATCTAATAATTGAATAAAATTGTAAAATACACATATATTATTTCTTATGATAAACAGATATTTTTATATCTTAATGATTAATAAGATTATTTTGTTAATAACAAAACAAGGTTATAGCCTAAAGAAATCAATATATGAATAAAACAGAACAATTGACGACATTACCCTCCTTTGCGGAGAGTCGCCTTGCCAACGATCCTCCGCTACGGGCGGTGCGTGCCTTTGAAGCCATTGCCCGATTAGGAAGCGTGACCCAGGCCGCGAAAGAGCTGGCAATTTCGCCCTCTGCGGTTAGTCATCAGCTCAAATTACTTGAAGGGTATCTGCAAATCGCGCTCACCGAACGGCATGGACGACGACTGGCGCTGAGCCAGCAAGGACGTGAATATTATCGTTCGATCCGTGCGGCGTTTAACGTTTTGCGTCAGGCGACGGAGCATCTGGTGGAGCAGGAGCAGGCCCGGCAGGTAACGATTAGCCTGATTCCTCTTTTTGGGATGGGGTGGTTTATTCCTCGCCTGCCGATGTTTACGCGCGCGAATCCGCATACTGAGATTAACGTGGTGTATGCCAATCACCGCAACTATCTGAGTGACGCTTCAGATATGTCGATCCGCTTCGGAGATGGCAACTGGACGGGATACCAGAGTGAAAAACTGATTTCCGGGCGCATGGTACCGGTATGCAGCCAGGCGTTTTTGCGACTGCATGGTCATATTGATACCCCGGAGCAACTGATGCAGATGCCGCTGCTGCATGATGAAGAACGAACCACCTGGCATCAATGGTTTATTCAGCAGGGCGTGAAGCGTTCCCCGCCGCGCAGCGGCCCCTTGTTTGAGGACGGTCTACTCACGCTGGCTGGCGTACAGGCAGGACTGGGATGCGCCCTGATGCGCGAGCCCCTCATTATGCCGTACCTGGACAAAGGCGAGCTGGTAAAGATTTTTGATCTGCCAATAGATGACGGGCGCGACTACTATTTGTGCGTTCGCCAGGATAATGAGATGACGCAGGATGGCAAGCTATTACAGAACTGGTTAAGGCGCGAAGCGTCTGCCGTATAATGATGTCACTGCATATGAAGAGAATAAGGAGGCGGCATCATGAAATGCCGTTTTCAGCGCAGCGTTTCATCGCCTCTATTCCCACTCCATCAGCAGACGACTTGCCGCAGGCCTCGCCAGGGATTATTGCTGCCAGTATTTTTGTCTTCCTCGAATCGCTGGATAAGTTTACCGGTACCTTTTCTGTCGGCGTGCCGGATATCACTACGCTACCGCTGCTACTGTATAACGCCAGTATGTCGGGTAACTATCAGGTATTGTCCATTACCGCCCTGATTCTGTCTGGTTAATCAGTTCAATGCGAATCGTGCGCCGTCAGCACGCCCGTGATCGTCAACGAGCGTACTCGATATTGTCCGCTGCACTCTGGTCGCCAGGCGAGTTCCTGCATATAGCTAACCCGACCGGCCACATCGTAATGTCATCCAGTCATGCATAACATCATGCAGCGTTCCATTAATGAGTCGGGAATGACATTCAACACTTCTCAAGTGTCATTCCAGTCCTTTGTAAGGTACGTACAGAGCGGCTATTTGGATTGACCCCACTCCGGTAGGTGTTTCTGGCACATAAGCGACAGTCAGCCTGAATATTGTTAAGAACAGGAAAGTGTCAGTCCTGAATTTCTGCTCAGCAGTAAGCACTGCAGAGATATAAACGTCGCCATTAACCTCGCTTGCCGGAGGCATAACAGTGGCGGGGAGTAAGTTGGTTGAAGGAGGGGGTCATAACCGATTTTATTGAGAACCGTGAACAAGGTCGGGAATCCTTCCCGGCGTTGTGAGGGGGCGAGCAAGCCAGGCGGCGCGGTAGTGTTTTGCATAGATCAGAATCGAAGGGATGACGCTTGCGTTCCCCAGACCGGACAAAGACCGGATTCGGCCTTGCTGTGATGAATCCATCAGCCAGGCATACAAGTTGGAGATCGTGTTTATTGGCCGTTTGAAGCCGAACAGGCAACGACATCGGGACCGGAAGGGCAGGGAGCCGCTAAAGGGAAATGCTCAGGTGGGATTCAAGAGATAAAGCAGTGACACCTGTGGCTAAGACTACCAGATATCTACCGGAAGGAACCTCAGAAAGCAAAAAACCCGCCATAGGCGGGTTCTTCTAAATAGTGGTGCCCGGACTCGGAATCGAACCAAGGACACGGGGATTTTCAATCCCCTGCTCTACCGACTGAGCTATCCGGGCAACGGGGCGCATTAAACCGTAATCATGCCTGACAGTCAACCAAATTTAGGGGAAAGCTGTTCAACTGCTTAAGTTTGCGGCAATCTGTGCGTTTCTGCATTCAGTTTGCACAAATATTCCAGACAGACGCGTTCTGAACAGGCAATGCTGACAGCGAGAGGAGGGCAGTATGGCAAACGACTGGCTTGAGCTGCGACAACATGCCGATACCGGTATTGAAACAATCAAAGCCCATTTTGAAGGGCATGCGTTCGATCCGCACTGGCACGACAGCTATCTGGTCGGCATTACCCTTTCCGGCACGCAGCAATTTCACTGTCGGCGTGAACGTCACCGCAGCCAGCCTGGTGATGCTTTTTTACTGGAACCGGGTGAGATTCACGATGGCGATGCGCCGGTGGCCGGTGGGTTTACCTATCTCACCTTTTATCTGGATGAACAGTGGCTGACAAAAACGTTGCAGGGCCTTTATGACACCACGCCGGACCGCTATTCCCTGCATTTTAGCCGCACGTTGTCGCGTGAGCCGCAACTGGTGCGTGCCATCGGCGAAACGTTTAGCGCCTTGCATACCGAAGAGATGCGCATTGTGCAGCAAAGCACGATGGATAATCTGCTTTCGCAACTCACCACCCATTGCCACTGGCGAAAGCGTCTTCCTTCACAGATACAGAGCGCAGCGATAGCCCATCGCGCCCGTGATTATCTGCATGCGCATATGGGCGACAATATTGGCCTTTCCGATCTGGCGCGCGAAACCGGAACGGACCGTTTTACGCTGACGCGCAGCTTTAAACGCGAGTTTCACCTGGCGCCGCACGCGTGGCTGATTCAGCTTCGGCTGGCAAAGGCACGCCAGATGTTGGGGAAAGGTGCGCTGCCGGTCGATGTGGCGGCGGCGCTGGGGTTCGCCGATCAAAGCCACCTGGGGCGCTGGTTCCAGCGTGCGTATCGCATTTCGCCTGCGCACTACCGTCGTTTGTGCACAAACCTTCCAGACGGTAACAGGAAATAAGGTCACAGTCAGAACTCAACTAAAAAGGAGTCTGCCTGTGAGTATCGCGCCATTTTTGCTGTTTGCGTTTGTTGCCTCTATCACCCCCGGTCCCACCAATATCCTCATCCTGGCGAACAGCCAGCATCATGGTGTGAAAGCGACGCTGCCTGCGTTGATCAGTGGCTGTGTGGCGGCGAGTATGATTGTGTTGATTTCAGGTGCCGGGGCAGGGGAAATACTGCGTCAGTATCCGCTGGTACGACAGGCGATGAGTTGGGGGGGCGTGGCGTGGTTAAGCTGGATGAGCTGGCAATTATATAGCGCCCCGGCCGCGAATTTGTCCGCAAAGCAATCTCATCGTTTTACCGCGCGGGCGGCGGCGCTTTTGCAGGTGGTGAATCCGAAAACGTGGATGATGGCGCTGGCGGTGGTGAGCCTGTTTGCGCCGACGGGGAGTCATGCGCTGCGCGATATTGCGTTCATGGCGCTGTGGTTTTTGCTGATCTCTGTCGGATGCCTGCTGTGTTGGGCGTGGCTGGGGAAGGCAGTGAACAGGGTGTTTCGCACCACCGTGGCGATGGTGCGTTTTCAGCGTCTGATGGCGCTGTGCCTGCTGATTTCAGCGTGGGCGGGGGGGCTGGCTTAGGTCAGCGCGCCACCCTGACGGCACTGGGCAAAGCGCAGAATATCTTCCGCCAGACGATGCGCCGTCTCTACATCCGCATGGCTGCGATTGACCAGCATGCGGCTCAGACAGCCTTCCAGCACCAGTTCCATCTGTTTGGCCACCATCGCCGGATCGTCAATCTCCAGCGTGGTCAGCAGTTCGTGGGTAAAGTCGTGCGCCGCGCTTTTCTGCTGATCCGCCAGTTGATGAATGGGGTGTGATGGATCGGGATAAAACGTACAGGCGGCGATAAACAGGCAACCCGGGTAGCGATTATTACTCACGCATTCTGCCAGCGCATTGTAGCGGGCCAGCAGCTTTTGTTCAGCACTCAGGGAGTCATCCAGCAACAGCTGGCGACGCCAGATATCCACCTGCTGGCTGAGATAGCGCAGCGCGTCATACAAAATAGCCTCTTTGTCCGGCCAGAAACGTTGCATTTCGTCGAGCGGATAATCAACGCGCTCAGCCACCATCTCCAGCGTGGTGTTCGCAATCCCATGGATCTCGAGTAATTTTAGGGCTTCTCCCAGGACATCTTCACGTTGCACGGTCATTCCTCCGTCTTTACCTCTGAAAGTGTCGCTCACGGTTGGCGATCGTGCAAATGCGCACTAAACGTCGCCGCATCCATAAAGCCCGTTACCCGTGCCTGCGGGTGCTCCTGACCTTGTGCATCAAAGAACAGGATGGTTGGCAGTCCTAATACCTGCAAATGCTTCAGCAGCGCCACATCCTGCGCGTTATTGGCGGTGACGTTAGCCTGTAACTGCACCGTATCGCCCAGCGCCTGCTTTACCTGCGGATGGCTGAAGGTGTACTTTTCAAACTCTTTACAGGCTACACACCAGTCGGCGTACAGGTCCAGCATAACCGGTTTGCCTTTCGCCTCGACCAGCGCCTGATTGAGTTCCTCAACGCTTGCCACCGGTTTGAAGTCCAGATGCGCCTGCGCCTGCGTCATCGTTGTGCCAAACGCCCAGTCCTGGAGCGGACGTACGCTGACCAGTGCCGCCGCCAACAGAATTATCTGTACGAGGCGCATCCAGCCACGTGTTGCTTGCAGACTGGTGATAAACGCCCAGCCAAAGAAGGCCACGCCCAGCAGCGACCACAGGCGTAAACCCCACGTATCACCGATGATACGCTCCAGCAAAAAGACCGGCAGCGCGAGGATAACAAAGCCAAACGCCGTTTTGACCTGCGCCATCCACGGCCCGCTTTTGGGCAGCAGACGGTTACCAAAAACGGTGACCAGCATCAGCGGCAGCCCCATTCCCAGCGCGTAGAGGTACAGCGTACCGCCGCCGAGCCACAGGTTCCCGCTCTGGGCGATGTACAGCAAGATGGCGCTGAGCGGCGCGGTCGTACACGGCGAACAAATCAGCCCGGCAATCGCGCCCATGGCAAAAACGCCACCCGCGGAACCGCCCTGCTGACGGTTACTCATCAGCGTGAGGCGTGTTTGCAGCGACGAGGGCAGTTGCAGGGTGAACAGGCCGAACATCGACAGGGCAAGCAGGGTAAAGACCACTGCCAGACCGATTAAGACATAGGGATGCTGAAGGGCGGCCTGGAATTGCAATCCGGCGGCGGCCACCACCAGACCCAGAGCGGTATAGGTCAGCGCCATTCCCTGCACATAGATGAATGTCAGTAGCAGTGCGCGTCCGGTAGAAAGACGCTGTTTACCGCCAAGTACGATGCCGGAAATCAGTGGATACATCGGCAGCACGCAGGGGGTAAAGGCGATGCCAATGCCGATCAGCAGCGCCCACAGGGCGGAAAAGGGAAGTTGCGCTGGCGCGTTTTCCGGTTGCGGCGGCTGTGCCGCTGCTGGTGTAGCCGGTTTCGGATCCACACTGGCGATCACCGCGCTTAACGGCACGGTTTTGCTTTCCGGCGGATAGCAAAAACCCGCGTCGGCACAGCCCTGATACGTTACCGTTAGCGTCGCGCCAGATTGCGCCTGGTTGATGGTCACCGGGATCGTGAGCGTATTGCGATAAATTTCGCTTTTACCGTAGAACTCATCTTCATGCCAGACGCCCGCCGGCAGAGTGACTTCCGCGATTTCTGCCTGAGCAGGGGTAATACTGATCTGCTTGCGATACAGGTAATACCCGTCTTTCACCTGCCAGGTGAGATTCAGATCGTGTTGGTTTTGCTGAAAGTCAAAGGCAAAGGCCTGGTCAGCAGGGACAAAATTCGAGCGACCCGGCGCGTCGAAAAGTCCGGCAAAAGTTGATGTGCTGCAAAGAAGCAGGATCAGCGTAAGGATGCGTTGAGCCATGAGAGGTAATCACTGTCTCCATGAGTAACGGGTAAAACCAGAAGTTCGGGCGTTTGATACGGGTGATGAGACTTCAGGCAGTCGAGTAAGGCATCCTGATGTCTCACCGAGGTTTTTAAGATCATCTGGACTTCGTATTCCTGCTCCAGTTTCCCCTCCCAGTAATACAGCGAGGTTGCACCGGGAATAATCGTGGCACAGGCCGCCAGTTTTTCTGCCAGCACTTTGGCTGCCAGATCCTGGGCTGTGGCTTCATCCGGCGCGGTGCAGAGCACAACAACGGCATCGGGGAGGGAGATATCCTGACGACTAACATCATGCATAAACACCTCGAATGAACAGAATGACCCGCAAAAGAGTGGTCACTATACAACGGACGAGGAAAGGATGTTAGACAAAGGGAGGGAAATGCGGGGCGCGAACACGCCCCGCAGGTAACACTTACAGCATGAAGCTGCCCAGCAGGAAGCCGAAGCAGACCGCCAGTACCACACCCAGCGTACCTGGGATGAAGAACGGGTGGTTAAAGACGAATTTACCGATACGTGTTGTCCCGGTGTCATCCATCTGTACCGCCGCAACCAGCGTTGGATAAGTTGGCAGAATGAACAGACCAGAAACCGCAGCGAAAGAGGCAACGGCAGTCAGCGGAGAAACGTTCAGCGCCAGCGCCATCGGCATCAGTGCTTTAGCGGTTGCTGCCTGAGAGTACAGCAGCGCAGAAGCAAAGAAGAAGATCACCGCCAGCAGCCACGGGTGGCCCTGAATCACTTCACCTGCAGTGTCTTTGATCCAGTCAATGTTGTGAGAGACGAAAGTATCACCCAGCCATGCAACACCCAGGATACAAATACAGGCGCTCATACCGGCTTTGAAGGTGCTGGAGTTGAGGATAGCGTCAGTTTCCACTTTGCACAGGATAGTGGTCAACGTCGCGACGCTCAGCATGATGATCAGGATAGCGTTAGTGGTGTTCATCAGCGGTTTCTCAACCAGACCGAGGCTCGGGCTGTTGACGATCGCATAAACGACTACGCACACTACGCCCAGCAGGAACATCCAGACGGAGTTTTTCGCCATCGGTTTGATTTCAACCTGCTTCTCACCGCGCAGTTCAACCAAACCTTCTTCCAGACGCTTGCGGTACACCGGATCGTCAGAGAGTTTGGAGTTGAACAGCATGGTCACCAGGAAAGACATTACCAACACTGCCAACAGCGTGGACGGAATGACCACGGACAGTAGGTGGATGTAGCTAATGCCATGACCTTCCATCACTGAAGACATGTAAACGACCGCTGCGGAGATTGGCGATGCAGTGATCGCAATCTGAGCGGACACCACGGCGGTAGAGAGCGGACGGCAAGGCTTGATGCCCTGTTCCTTCGCAACTTCAGCAATAACCGGCAGCGTTGCCAGGGAGATGTTCCCGGTACCTGCAAAGATAGTCAGGAAATAGGTCACGATCGGTGCAAGGATCGTGATGTATTTCGGGTTCCGACGCAGCAGTTTTTCTGTCTGGTTAACCAGATAGTCCAGACCGCCCGCAACCTGCATCGCGGAGATAGCAGCAATGACCGCCATGATGATGGAAATGACATCGAACGGGATATTACCCGGTTTCACGCCGATAGCGGCAAGAACCAGAACACCCAGTCCACCTGCAAATCCAATCCCGATGCCCCCAAGTCTGGCGCCCAAAAAGATTGCCAGCAAAACAATGATAAGTTCGACAACTATCATATTAGCCTTCCTTGTTGTTTAACAAGTTGATATTAAATTGTTGTTATTTAGTAACTTCTTATAAGAAAAAAGGCACGTCATCTGACGTGCCCTCCTTGGTACTACCCTGTACGATTACTGTTCACTTTCATCAGTATAACGTTTTGCTTTGTAAGCCGGGTGCATCAGGTTCTGTGCGGAGAAAATATCGTCCAGCTCAGCTTCAGTCAACAGACCGCGCTCCAGCACCACTTCACGTACGCTCTTACCGGTTTCGGCGCAAATCTTACCAACGATGTCGCCGTTGTGGTGGCCGATGAACGGGTTGAGGTAAGTGACGATACCGATAGAGTTGTAGACATACCCTTCGCACACTTCTTTGTTAGCGGTGATACCGTTAACACATTTCTCCAGCAGGTTGTAGCAGGCGTTGCTGAGGATGTGAATGGATTCAAACATCGCCTGACCAATCACGGGTTCCATCACGTTCAGCTGCAGCTGACCGGCTTCAGACGCCATGGTGACGGTGATGTCGTTACCGATGACTTTGAAGCACACCTGGTTGACGACTTCCGGTACGACCGGGTTCACTTTCGCCGGCATGATAGAAGAGCCCGCCTGCAGTTCCGGCAGGTTGATCTCGTTCAGGCCAGCACGTGGGCCAGAGGAGAGCAAGCGCAGGTCGTTACAGATTTTGGACATCTTCACAGCCAGGCGCTTCAGGGCACCGTGTACCATAACGTAAGCGCCGCAGTCAGAGGTCGCTTCGATCAGGTCTTCAGCCGGAACGCAGGCAAAACCGGTTACTTCAGCCAGTTTCTGTACGGCTAGCGGAGAGTACTCTTTCGGAGTATTCAGACCAGTACCGATAGCCGTTGCGCCGAGGTTAACCTCCAGCAGCAGTTCAGCGGTACGTTCGATGTTTTTCACTTCTTCTTTCAGCAGTACGCTGAAAGCGCGGAATTCCTGACCCAGGGTCATCGGAACCGCATCCTGCAACTGGGTACGACCCATTTTCAGGATGTCCTGGAACTCGACAGCTTTACGCTCGAAACCTTCACGCAGTTGGTTGATGGCGTCGACCAGTTTAACGATAGAAGCGTAAACGGCGATGCGGAAACCGGTTGGGTAAGCGTCGTTAGTAGACTGACATTTGTTCACGTGGTCGTTCGGGTTCAGGTACTGATATTCACCTTTCTGGTGACCCATCAGCTCCAGCCCGATATTGGCCAGCACTTCGTTGGTATTCATGTTGACGGAGGTGCCTGCACCGCCCTGGTAAACGTCTACCGGGAACTGGTCCATGCATTTGCCGTTATTCAGGACTTCATCACATGCGGCAATGATGGCATTCGCTACACTCTTAGGAATGGTCTGCAACTCTTTGTTTGCCAGCGCAGCTGCCTTCTTAACCATTACCATGCCGCGCACAAACTCAGGGATGTCACTGATTTTGTTATTGCTGATGTAGAAGTTTTCAATCGCTCTCAGAGTGTGAACACCATAGTAGGCTTCGGCTGGAACTTCCCTGGTACCCAACAGATCTTCTTCGATACGAATGTTGTTTAACATGTGAACCTTCTTTATTTAAAGCTGCCAATGAATGCACTAAACACACAGAATATATGTGGTTTCGATTGTTTCTTGACCGACGATTATCCCCTACATCGGTCTGGTCAACGAGATCATATTCTGCTCCAGAAATTGTGCCGTAATCTGGATCACTTTAAGTGTGGTAAATTACTCCTTAATTATTATTTTGTGAAATAGGTCACCGCTTTAGGATTAACTCTAAAAATAAGTGCGTAAACAGCTTGAAATTTTGTGAACTACCCCTACATCCGACTAATGCGAATCGCAACTATTTTCGGGCCGACGTGCGCATCACGGCGGCCGTTTGAGGAGAAACCTTTTGCGCTGGATACCGTTACTTGCAGTCTTTCTCTATGTTTATATTGAGATTTCTATCTTCATTCAGGTCGCCCATGTGATGGGGGTACTGATGACGCTCATCCTGGTGATTTTTACCTCAGTCATTGGGATGTCGCTGGTACGTAATCAGGGATTTAAGAACTTTTTGTTGATGCAGCAGAAAATGGCGGCAGGAGAGAGCCCTGCTGAAGAGATGATTAAGAGTGTTTCGCTGATCATCGCGGGCCTGTTGCTGTTGCTGCCAGGCTTTTTCACCGACTTCCTCGGTCTTCTCCTTTTACTACCGCCTGTGCAGAAGCACCTGACGATGAAGCTGCTGCCGCATTTGCGTTTTTCCCGGATGCCGGGTGGCGGCTTTAGCGCCGGAACGGGCGGTGGCGATACCTTTGACGGCGAGTTCCAGCGCAAAGACGACGAGCGTGACCGTATCGAACATAAAGACGATCGTCGCGACTGATGACATCTAAAGACATTGTAGACTTGTCGGCCCGGTAAGCATAAACGCCACCGGGCTCTTGCGTTTATCCGGTCTATCCCTGATGTTCAGCCATCTTCCGTTTCGGCAAAAACAGCCACAGTATTGCCAGCATAATCAGCGCATACAGACTCTTCCAGCCGACCATCGCCAACAAAAGAAGGCATAATAATCCACCCACCATCGCCAGCGCGCGATACCGACCTTTCAACAAGCGACAGCCTGCCAGCATGCACAACAGATAGATCATAATAAAGATGCCGTTTGCGTAGACGATGAGCGCATCGAGATTGATCGCCAACGCATAGATGCACAGCGTACTGACCACGCAACAGCCCAGCACGGCATTGAGCGCGTTGCGCGGAATATGGCGGTGAGAGAGGCGGGCAAGATAATGGTCTGGTTTGTACTGCGCCTGTGACCACACCAGACGGGCAAAACTCTGTATATAAATGTTGAGACTGGCAAAACAGGCCAGATAACCGATCACACAGGCCACCCACAACGCCTGAACGCCAAACAGTTGCACCACGATTTTCGGCAACGAGGCCGCTGCCGCCATCGTTTCGCCATAGGCGTCAAAATGCAGAACGACAACGGTGCAGGCCCAGTAGACCGAACCGGCCAGCAGCAGACCAATCATCAGCGCACGCGGGAAATCCCGTTCGGGATCCTTGAATTCAGAGGCCAGATGAGCGAACGCTTCCAGACCGACGAAACACCAGAACATCACCGACAGCGCGGAGAACAGCCCTGACATCTCAATATCGCCTGGCGCAGGGAAAGGAATTTCTGTCGGTTTGAGGTCGCCGGCCCACCAGATGGCGACAATCAGCGCCACAATCAGACCCGCAATCACCGTTTGCAGGTTTGCACTGGAGCTGGCCCCGCGTGAGCCGATGAACCACACCAGCGCCAGGGTGCCGAGCTCGGCCAGCAACAGTTGCCCGTCGTGCCAGCCAAACATCGCCTGACCAAACCCGGCAGCAATGTGCAGCGCCGCAGGAAGCCCCACGGGGATAACGGACAGAAACAGCCAGCCGGTGACCCGTTCGAGATGTGGGCCAAATGCCATACCGACGAAATGGGCGACGCCGCCTGCGCTGGGATAGTGGCGGCCTAACAGGGCAAAAACAATCGCAACGGGAAACACCAGAACAATCAAAACGGGCCAGGCCCACAGGCTGTTATTACCTGCCACCAGTGCCGCCAGGGCCGGGACGGCAAACACGCCTGTTCCTAATAATGATGTCGACAACAGGCCAATGCCCTGAGCCAGTCCAAGCTCTTGTTTCAGTCCACTCATGAGTTGTTATCCGTTTGCGCCTGGATTCCAGGCAACTGCGCAGGTTTTCGATGTTATCACAATCAGATTTGCTTATGACGCCAGCGATTAAATAGGCGAGAAATGTGAGATAAGTACGGTTTTTGCAGGATTTTTGCCTGAAGAAAATTTTTTTTCACATTGCCCCTTGAAGGGGCAAAACCCCATCCCCATCTCTCTGGTCACTAGCCGGGAACCTTAACGGGCCGGCGTCACCCATAACTGATAAAGACCTTCTCAAAGGAGAGCTATCAATGAGTATTCGTCCGTTACATGATCGCGTGATCGTTAAACGTAAAGAAGTTGAGTCCAAATCTGCTGGCGGCATCGTTCTGACCGGTTCTGCAGCGGGTAAATCAACTCGTGGCGAAATCATCGCTGTCGGTAAGGGTCGCATCCTGGATAACGGTACCGTGCAACCGCTGGATGTGAAAATCGGCGACATCGTGATTTTCAACGATGGTTACGGTGTGAAATCTGAGAAGATCGACAATGAAGAAGTGTTGATCATGTCTGAAAGCGACATTCTGGCAATTGTTGAAGCGTAATCCGCGAACGACACTGAACATACGAATTTAAGGGAAAGAGAAAATGGCAGCTAAAGACGTAAAATTCGGTAACGACGCTCGTGTGAAAATGCTGCGCGGCGTAAACGTACTGGCAGACGCAGTGAAAGTTACCCTCGGTCCGAAAGGCCGTAACGTGGTTCTGGATAAATCCTTCGGTGCACCGACCATCACCAAAGATGGTGTTTCCGTCGCACGTGAAATCGAACTGGAAGACAAGTTCGAAAACATGGGCGCGCAGATGGTGAAAGAAGTTGCCTCTAAAGCGAACGACGCAGCGGGCGACGGTACCACCACCGCGACCGTACTGGCTCAGTCCATCATCACTGAAGGTCTGAAAGCCGTTGCTGCGGGTATGAACCCGATGGATCTGAAGCGTGGTATCGACAAAGCGGTTGCGGCTGCGGTTGAAGAACTGAAAGCGCTGTCCGTACCGTGCTCTGACTCTAAAGCCATTGCTCAGGTGGGTACCATCTCCGCTAACTCCGACGAAACCGTGGGTAAACTGATCGCTGAAGCGATGGATAAAGTCGGTAAAGAAGGCGTGATCACCGTTGAAGACGGTACCGGTCTGCAGGACGAACTGGACGTGGTTGAAGGTATGCAGTTCGACCGTGGCTACCTGTCCCCGTACTTCATCAACAAGCCGGAAACTGGCGCAGTAGAACTGGAAAGCCCGTTCATCCTGCTGGCTGACAAGAAAATCTCCAACATCCGCGAAATGCTGCCGGTTCTGGAAGCCGTTGCGAAAGCAGGCAAACCGCTGCTGATCATCGCTGAAGATGTGGAAGGCGAAGCGCTGGCGACCCTGGTGGTTAACACCATGCGCGGCATCGTGAAAGTGGCTGCGGTTAAAGCACCTGGCTTCGGCGATCGTCGTAAAGCGATGCTGCAGGATATCGCAACCCTGACTGGCGGTACTGTTATCTCTGAAGAGATCGGTATGGAGCTGGAAAAAGCGACTCTGGAAGACCTGGGCCAGGCAAAACGCGTTGTGATCAACAAAGACACCACCACCATCATCGATGGCGTGGGTGACGAAGCGGCAATCCAGGGTCGTGTGACTCAGATTCGTCAGCAGATCGAAGAAGCGACTTCTGATTACGACCGTGAAAAACTGCAGGAACGCGTAGCGAAACTGGCAGGCGGCGTGGCCGTCATCAAAGTCGGTGCAGCGACCGAAGTTGAAATGAAAGAGAAGAAAGCCCGCGTTGAAGATGCCCTGCACGCGACCCGTGCTGCGGTAGAAGAAGGTGTGGTTGCCGGTGGCGGTGTCGCGCTGATTCGCGTAGCAAGCAAACTGTCTGAACTGCGTGGTCAGAACGAAGACCAGAACGTGGGTATCAAAGTTGCGCTGCGCGCAATGGAATCCCCGCTGCGTCAGATCGTGCTGAACTGCGGCGAAGAACCGTCTGTTGTGGCTAACACCGTGAAAGCGGGTGACGGTAACTACGGTTACAACGCTGCAACTGAAGAATACGGCAACATGATCGACATGGGTATCCTGGATCCAACCAAAGTGACCCGTTCTGCTCTGCAGTACGCGGCATCTGTGGCTGGCCTGATGATCACCACTGAGTGCATGGTGACCGACCTGCCGAAAGGCGACGCGCCTGACTTAGGTGCTGCTGGTGGTATGGGCGGCATGGGTGGTATGGGCGGCATGATGTAATTTAATCTTCATACTTCAAGCCGCAGGTGCGTTGGCTGCGTTTATTCACCCCGGTCACTTACTAATGTAAGCTCCCGGGGAATCATAAACTTGCCGCCTGCCTGCAACCTGAATTATTCGATTAAATCAGCATTTCGCGAAAAATGAGAAACCCTCGGGCAGAAATGTTCGGGGGTTTTTCTTTTGGTCATCTTTTTAGTATAAGATTCAGTGACGGACAAAACGTCCAGCTCATTGATTATGGGGAATAACATGCACGCGAAATATTTTGCAGGGATTGTCGGTGCCGCGCTACTGATGGCGGGTTGTAGCTCCAGCAGCGAACTGAGTTCTGCAGGACAAAGCGTTCGCTTTGTTGAAGATAAGCCTGGCGCTGAATGTCAGCTAATTGGCACGGCAACCGGTAAGCAGAGCAACTGGCTTTCAGGTCAGCACGGTGAAGAAGGCGGCTCTATGCGTGGTGCGGCAAATGACCTGCGCAACCAGGCGGCAGCCATGGGCGGCAACGTGATTTATGGCGTCAGCAGCCCGAGTCAGAGCATGTTATCCAGCTTTGTCCCAACGGCCAGTGAGATGATTGGTCAGGTTTATAAGTGCCCTAACTAATAGACTTTGTGTCTGTGGTTGCCGGGTATTCCTCTTATCAGGCCTGTGTTCACACCTGTAGGCCTGATAAGCGTCGCGCCATCAGGCGTGTTGTGCTGTCGTATTAACGGACTGAACCCGTAAATGATGCAGCGCGCGCAGGCATTGCTCCTGGGTTAGCGTTTGCGTTTTATTCGCCGTCAGCGTTCTGACAAAGACCTGACACGGCTTACCTGCCAGCTTTTTCAGTCTCGGGCTAAAGTCGAGTAAACGCCGTAAAATGGCTTCCGTCTCCTGGCTACCAGACTGAACGCGGGTTTTCACGATGGCGCCGCTGAACTGCTCCTTTCCTGTTTCACCCGTAAAACGGTAGAGCACCGCAAGATAATGTGTGAAAAGCGAGTGCTTCCACTCTGGCTGCGCATAGGCGTCGTATTCCAGTCGCTCATGGTCCAGGCAGTCCGCATCATACAGCGGCAAAAAGTCCAGCAGCGAGGAGATTCGCAGCGCCAGCTCCCGCATGCCAGCGTTCTCTATCGCCCGAATAATGGCGTACACCAGAATCTCAATCTGCAATTCGTTCACCTGCAGGATGCAGGTATTGCCATCGTGAAGCGTGAAGGTCAGCGTTAAGCTGTCGCTGCTTCCATCGGTTAAGGCGACGGCGGTGACGCGGCGATGAATATCTGCATGTCGAAGTTCGTCTTCCACCATCGCAGGGATGTTTTCCTGCATTTTCTTGCTGATAACATCGCGCGTTTTTTCGTAATGCTGACGTTCAGCGACGCCCAGTTGCTGCTTCTGATGCAGACGACTCTCTACGGCGATCAGCAGATCGCGTAATTCCAGCGCGGGCAGAAAAAACAGCGATTCCTTGTTCCTCGGTTCTTTAATTTTCAGCGCCAGCGCTATGAATTCGTTAGCTTTACGGATAACACCCGTATTAACCCCTTTGATACTAATAGCCATAAAGGTTCTCCCTCACCAATGATAAATTCAGCGATTGGTTGTGACTTATAGATATGATTTTTAAATATATAGTTCGCAAGGCGTCGCTAAAATAACATACAGGGAGGAGGGAACCGGGGGTTTTGGTAGCAGGTGTCCGGAAGTGGACACCTGTTTGAGAAGTTATTGCTGACGCAGTTGTAAATCCAGTGGCGTTTTACTGGGCTCGCCGCCAATTTCCCGCGCCAGTTTGGGCACCATATAGCCCGATATCAGCGTGAGCAGTTCGCGCATAATCTGGCGGGCTTCATCGTCTGTCACCATGAAATGCGCGGCGCCCTGAACCTTATCCAGCACATGCAGATAATAGGGCATGACGCCTGCATCAAACAGTGCGTTGCTGAGGTTCGCCAGCGTCCGGGCGTTATCATTGACGCCGCGTAGCAGAACGCTCTGATTGAGCAGCGTAACGCCTGCGGTGCGCAGTTTTGCCATCGCCTGCCGGAAGGACTCATCGACTTCGTTGGCGTGGTTGATGTGATTCACCAGCAAGATTTGCAGCGAAGAACGGGTGAAGCGGTCAACCAGCTCCCCGGTAATTCGCGCAGGGATGACAATGGGCAGGCGACTATGAATACGCAGGCGTTTGATATGGGGAATGGCTTCCAGTTGCGTGAGCAGCCAGTCCAGCTCATGATCTTTGGCCATCAGCGGATCGCCGCCGGAGAAAATGATCTCATCCAGCTCGGTATGCGCGCTAATGTAGTCCAGCGCGGCCTGCCAGTTTCGCTTATTTCCCTGATTTTCCGCATACGGGAAGTGGCGGCGGAAGCAATAGCGGCAATTTACCGCACAGCCACCTTTCACCAACAGCAGCGCCCGGTTACGGTATTTATGCAGCAGTCCCGGTACGACGCTGTGTTGTTCCTCAAGCGGATCGGTGGAGAAACCCGGCGCGGCAATAAACTCATCCTCGGAGGTAAGTACCTGACGTAAAAGCGGATCGTCAGGATTGCCTTTTTCCATTCGCGCGATAAAGGCACGTGGCACGCGCAGAGCGAACAGACGTCTGGCATCACGCCCGGCCAACAGTTTTTCATCTGCGTCTATATTCAAAAGACGCAGGAGTTCATCGGGATTGGTCACAACATCGGCAAGTTGCGATAACCAATCTTCTCTGGATGGGGTATTTAGGGTTACAATATGCGCCATTTTGTGGCTTAGCTACCAGTTAACAATTTTCAGAGGGCCTTATGGCAACGTACTATAGCAACGATTTTCGTGCTGGTCTTAAAATCATGATGGACGGCGAACCGTATGCGGTTGAAGCCAGCGAATTCGTTAAACCAGGTAAAGGCCAGGCATTCGCGCGCGTTAAGCTGCGTCGCCTGCTGACCGGCACCCGCGTTGAGAAAACCTTCAAATCCACCGACTCCGCCGAAGGCGCAGACGTGGTCGATATGAACCTGACCTTCCTGTACAACGACGGTGAGTTCTATCACTTCATGAACAACGAAACTTTCGAACAGCTGGCTGCTGATGAGAAAGCGGTAGGTGATAACGCGAAATGGCTGCTGGATCAGGCTGAGTGCATCGTGACCCTGTGGAACGGTCAGCCTATCTCTGTGACGCCGCCGAACTTTGTTGAACTGGAAATCGTTGATACCGATCCGGGTCTGAAAGGCGATACCGCAGGTACGGGTGGTAAGCCGGCCACGCTGTCTACTGGCGCAGTGGTGAAAGTGCCTCTGTTCGTTCAGATTGGCGAAGTGATTAAAGTGGATACGCGTTCAGGCGAGTACGTCTCTCGCGTTAAATAATCCGCGTTATTTCCATATATACCCTAAATAATTCGAGTTGCAGGACAAAGCCCAAAGGGCTTTGAACAGCGCTAGCGCTGGCCCCGGAGGGGCGAAGCCGCAGGCTGGCCTTCGGTGAGAGACAGGATGTCTCTCATTTATCCCCAGGAGCTTACATAAGTAAGTGACTGGGGGAATGAGTGCAGCCAACGCACATGCAACTTGAAGTATGACGGGTATAATGGTGCAGCGCTTTTGCTGCGCCATTATTTCTCCAGGGCAGGAATGATGAAACGTCTTCTCGGTCTTGTAACACTGGCTCTTCTCGCCGCCTCGTTGCTGGCGGGTTGCAATACTGCACGCGGCTTTGGTGAGGATATTAAGCACCTCGGTAATTCCATTTCCCACGCGGCCAGCTAATTTTCTTCTCGTCGTCCTAAAAAGCGTCTATCTCCCGCCATTGTTCGGGATCTTGTCTATGATTAAGTGGCACTACACAAACAACATAGGCTAGAAAAGGAAGACGTTATGGTTAAAAAGACAATTGCAGCGATCTTATCTGTGTTGGTACTTTCCTCCGTGTTAACTGCCTGTAATACCACGCGCGGCATGGGTGAGGATATTTCCGACGGCGGCAACGCCATTTCGGGCGCCGCAACCAAAGCTCAGCAGTAGCCGCGTAAACGGTACGGCGAGTTTTGTCGTGCCGTTAATTTTTCAGCTCAGACGGCGCAAGAAACGGCGAAAAGCGATTATCCATGTGTAATTTCATGCGGATATTGCGTTTGTAGGTGTACACCGTTTTGCCATGAATGCTGAGCGCACAGGCAATCGCGTTGTTACTCGCCCCTTCCATCCACATCGTCAGCACTTTCTCTTCCTGTGGCGTAAGCAGCGTCGAGGCGTTGCCGGGCGCTTCGGATACCGAACCGGTTAGCAGCGCGTTGTGAATATTTTCAGCCAGCTCCGCCAGAGAAACCTGTTTGGTTAATGACGCACAGACCGGATAGCGCAGCGTCTCCGCCATCGCACCACCAGACTCCAGTAATATCAACGGACTGCCACCGCAGGCGAGAAAAAACGGGGCAATATACTGGGCCGACTGGGTGTCGTTGAGAAAACCGTACAAGTCCGCGATCACCAGGTGAGGTTTCCACTGCTGGATGTGCTCTTTAACCAGTAAGAGGTTATTGAGCCCAGAGACCAGAAACGACGTATTAAAGAGTTCGGAATGATTAAGCCATGCCTCGATCCCTGTGCGGGTGAAGTGGCAACGGTCAATCACTAATATTTTCAACATAGCGTTTTCGCATTCAGAAGTAAGGCAAATGGCTTCCTGACTTCAGAAAGCGTCCCATCATAGAGAAGTCGGATGAGTGCTGAATGGGCAAAATGCGCTGCGAAATGCGCCTAATTCAACCTTTTAGGTGCGAAAAGATAAAAATGTTGAAATTCACCGCCGCTCGGGCAAGAATGTTTTTTCTACCATCAGCGTTACAGGACGACCTGCTAACGCTTCTTTCACCGGGGACGGCCCCATTTCTCTGGAGCCTGATATGTCCTGGATAATCTTACTCATCGCCGGTCTGCTTGAAGTGGTTTGGGCCGTGGGTCTGAAATATACTCACGGTTTTAGTCGCCTGACGCCGAGTATCATCACCATTGCCGCGATGATCGTCAGTATGGCGCTCCTTGCGTGGGCGATGAAAACGCTCCCCGTGGGCACTGCATACGCCGTGTGGACGGGGATTGGCGCCGTCGGTGCTGCCATCACCGGCATTCTGTTGCTGGGTGAATCGGCTAATCCCATGCGTCTGGCAAGTCTGGCGTTAATCGTAGTCGGTATTATTGGTCTGAAATTAAGCACCCACTAAGCACCGGACTGCTTCACCCAGATTAGTTTACTGACATCAAACCCTTCCCGGGTCGCGACGGCCAGCATCTGCTGCTTCATTTCGTCAGAAAGCGTCGGCGTGCGAGAGAGTATCCACAGGTAGTCGCGATCCGGGCCGCAGACCAGCGCGTGCCGGTACTCTCTGTCGATCGCGATAACGTTATAGCCACCGTAGAACGGACCGAAGAAGGAGACTTTCAGCGCGGCGCGGCTGGGGTCGCCGGTGAAATACGCTTTCCCCTCGCTTTTCTGCCACATCGCTCTGTCCGGGTTCCAGCCTTTATTGATCACGTTGAGACCGCCGTCATCGCGCGGACTGTAGGTCGCTGTGACCTTTTCCAGTCCCCGTTCGAAGCGATGATCAAAACGGGCAATTTCGTACCAGGTCCCGAGATAGCGTTTGGCATCGAAGTTATTCACCACGGTGACGCCCTGTGGCGGAGTAGGGGTACTACAGGAGACCACCAGAAACGCAGTCGTCACAGCGGCAACGATAGGGAGCAGGCGCATAGGTTTATCCTTAGGGTGTTTTTCCTAAGTGTAGAACCTGGTGGAGAAAATAACGGTGGGGACGAAAAAAACGCCCTCTTATCAGCAGATAAGAGGGCGGATTGCTTTAGACAGACAGAATGCCAATCGCCGTTACGACGGTCAGGATGGCTGCAAGACCGTAGAACACCCATTTGCCAGCCGGCACATGGATTTTCAGGTCATGCATCGCGTGGTGCATACGGTGTAAGCCACACCACAGCGGCAGGACAATCATCAGGAACAGGAAAGCACGGCCGATAAAGCTCTGAGCAAACGCCAGTACGCGCTCATAGCTCAGGGCATCGCCCGGGAACAGACCCAGCGGCAGCAGAATCCCCACCAGCAGAACCATCACTGGCGCGATAATCGCACCCCACATACCGCCTGCGCCAAACAGACCCCAGAATACGGGTTCGTCAGAACGTTTTGGATTTGGATTAATCATCCCGGACTCCTTACCAGAACAGGGCAACAAACAGTATGACTACGGTCGCCACCACAGTAACCGCCCAGAGACCTTTGATGATCGGCTCTGGCCCCATTTTTTCGCTTTTTACGATGATGTTGGCTGCTTTCGGCGCCAGCTCAAACCAGGTTTTGGTGTGCAGCAGTGCTGCCGCCAGGGCGATCACGTTGAGGATCACCACCACCGGGTTTTGCAGAAAACCAACGAAGCCTTCCCAGGATTCCACACCGTGCTTCAGTGCGAACAGGCCGAAAATCAGCTCAATGCTAAACCAGACTGCCGGAACGGCTGTGCCTTCGCGCAGCATGTAAAAGCGATAAAACGGCAATTTCTTCCACCAGGTGGACGTCATCGGCCGCACATAGGGTTTGCGTTTAGTCGTCATGTTGCACTCCTTAGCGTGGTTTCAGGGTGGCGATAAGAAAGTCTTTCGAGCTTTCCACTTTACCCTGCTGAATGGCAGCCGCCGGATCGACGTGCTTCGGACAAACTTCGGAGCAGTAGCCCACGAAAGTACAGGTCCATACGCCGTTCGGACTATTCAACTGTGCCATACGCTCCTTCTTACCGTGGTCGCGACTGTCTTCGTTGTAACGATGCGCCAGGGTAATCGCAGCCGGTCCGATGAACTCAGGGTTCAGGCCGAACTGCGGGCATGCGGCATAGCACAGACCACAGTTGATGCAACCAGAGAACTGGTGATACTTCGCCATCTGCGCCGGGGTCTGGGTGTTTGGCCCCTGATCCGGCGTACGCGGGTTACCGATGATGTACGGCTTAATCGCTTCCAGACTTTCGATAAAGTGCGTCATATCGACGACCAGATCGCGCTCAATCGGGAAGTTGCCCAGCGCTTCAACCTTAATGCCGTTGGTGTATTCACGCAGGAAGGTTTTGCACGCCAGTTTCGGTACGTTGTTGACCATCATGCCGCAGGAGCCGCAGATCGCCATACGGCAGGACCAGCGATAGCTCAGGTCTGGCGCCAGGTTATCTTTGATGTAGCCCAACGCATCCAGCAGTGACGTTGTTTCATCATAAGGCACTTCATAGAAAGCACTGTGCGGCGCGGTGTCGGTCTCAGGGTTATAGCGCACCACCTCAACTTTCAGGTTTTTCATCTCAGCCATTACGCCTTCTCCTTCTTATCGGCTGCTTCCGCTTCCGCACCGTAAACACGTTTTGCAGGCGGCAGCGTGGTGATTTTCACGTCGCTATAGTCGAGGCGAGTCGTGCCATCAGCATCGCGGAAGGCGAGAGTATGTTTGAGGAAGTTGACGTCGTCACGCTCGGTGCAACCTTCGTCCAGACGTTGGTGCGCGCCACGTGATTCCTTACGAGCCAGCGCGGAATGCGCCATACATTCAGCGACGTTCAGACCATGACCCAGCTCAATGGTGTACAGCAGGTCGGTGTTGAATACGCTGGAGGTGTCGGTGATGCGAACGCGCTTGAAGCGCTCCTGCAATTCGGCCAGTTTATCAACCGTTTTCTGCATGAGTTCCGGCGTACGGTAGATACCGCAACCTTCTTCCATGGAGAGTCCCATTTCGTCGCGAATCTTCGACCAGTTCTCGTTACCTTCCTGGTTAACCAGGTTTTTCAGCCGTTGTTCAACGCCCGCAACCTGTGCGTCGAGCGCGGCGTCGTTAGCGGTGCCCGCTGTCGATGCACGCTCCATCGCCTGCTCACCCGCCAGACGGCCAAAGACCACCAGTTCAGCCAGTGAGTTAGAACCCAGACGGTTCGCGCCGTGCAGACCCACAGAAGAACATTCACCGACGGCAAACAGACCTTTGATGCGGGTTTCGCAATTCTGATCGGTTTCGATACCGCCCATGGTGTAGTGCGCGGTCGGACGAACCGGAATCGGCTCTTTCACCGGATCGACGCCCACGTAAGCTTTTGCCAGTTCACAAATGAACGGCAGACGTTCCAGCAGTTTCTTCTCACCCAGATGACGCAGGTCGAGGTAAACCACATCGCCACGCGGCGTGGAGATGGTGTTGCCTTTACGCCATTCATGCCAGAAGGCCTGAGAAACTTTGTCGCGCGGACCCAGCTCCATGTATTTGTTTTTCGGCTCGCCCAGCGGTGTTTCCGGACCCATGCCGTAATCCTGCAGATAACGGTAGCCGTTTTTGTTGACCAGAATACCGCCTTCACCACGGCAGCCTTCGGTCATCAGGATACCGGAACCCGGCAGGCCGGTCGGGTGATACTGAACAAATTCCATATCACGCAGCGGAACGCCGTGGCTCAGCGCCATGCCCATGCCATCGCCGGTAACGATGCCGCCGTTGGTGTTATAGCGATACACACGACCTGCGCCGCCTGTTGCCATCACCACCGCGTTAGCACGGATTTGCATCAGCGTGCCTTCCATCATGTTCATCGCCACCAGGCCGCGAGCATGACCATCATCGACCAGGATATCCAGCACAAAGTGTTCGTCAAAGCGCTGGATCTGTGGGAACTGCAGAGAGGTCTGGAACAGGGTATGCAGCATATGGAAGCCGGTTTTATCCGCAGCAAACCAGGTACGCTCAATTTTCATCCCGCCAAAGCGACGAACGTTGACGCTACCGTCTTCGCGGCGACTCCACGGGCAGCCCCATTGTTCCAGTTGGGTCATCTCGGTAGGACAGTGGTGGACAAAATAATCCACGACATCCTGTTCACACAGCCAGTCTCCGCCCGCTACCGTATCGTGAAAATGGTAGTCGAAGCTGTCATGATCCTGGGCGACAGCGGCTGAGCCCCCTTCGGCAGCAACGGTGTGGCTGCGCATTGGGTACACTTTTGAAATCAGTGCGATTTTCGCATTAGGATTTGCCTGCGCTGCGGCAATTGCAGCACGTAATCCCGCGCCACCGGCGCCTATAATGGCAAGATCGGCTTGAAAGGTTTGCACGACATTCCTCCAGATTATTGTAATTTCGCCACCACATATCTCGTAAAAGAGCCTGAAAAAGGTGGGTAGCGAACGTGTTTCCACTGCTCCTTTATAGGTACAACAGTATAGTCGCTGCTATGTGCTGGAAATTTGACGTGTTCGATTTTTTTGGCGTGTCGGAAGGGCGAATTATCATTGATTTTGATTAATTTAATTACTAAACCATCCTTCTACGGTTTTTTAACTCTTTAGCCGCGCTTGAGTATTCCTGAGCAAAATTTGTTTCATTGCCGCGTTACGAGTAGACTTCGTGCCCTTGTCTTAAACTGGAGAAAGAACCATGAGCGAAACGGCAACCTGGCAGCCGAGCGCGTCCATACCTAACCTGTTAAAACGCGCGGCAATTATGACGGAAATTCGTCGTTTCTTTGCCGATCGCGGAGTGCTGGAGGTTGAGACGCCCTGCATGAGTCAGGCGACGGTCACAGACATTAATCTGTTCCCGTTCGAAACGCGTTTCGTCGGCCCCGGCCATTCGCAGGGGATGAACCTCTATTTAATGACCAGCCCGGAATACCACATGAAACGTCTGCTGGTGGCAGGGTGTGGTCCGGTCTTTCAGCTGTGCCGTAGTTTCCGTAATGAAGAGATGGGGCGCCATCACAACCCTGAGTTCACGATGCTCGAGTGGTATCGTCCGCATTACGACATGTACCGGTTGATGAACGAGGTGGACGATCTGCTGCAGCAGGTGCTGGAATGCCCGGCGGCGGAGAGCCTCTCTTATCAGCAGGCGTTCCAGCGTCATCTGGAGATAGACCCACTCTCTGCGGATAAAACGCAACTGCGCGACGTCGCCGCGAAGCTGGACTTAAGCAACATTGCCGACACTGAAGAAGATCGCGATACCTTACTGCAACTGCTGTTTGCGATGGGTGTTGAGCCGCACATTGGCAAGGATAAACCGACGTTTGTTTATCACTTCCCGGCAAGTCAGGCATCACTGGCGCAGATCAGTACGGAAGATCACCGCGTGGCGGAACGTTTCGAGGTCTACTTCAAAGGTATTGAACTGGCGAATGGTTTCCATGAACTGACGGATGCGCGTGAACAGCAGCAGCGTTTTGAACAGGACAACCGCAAGCGCGCCGCGCGCGGATTGCCGCAGCAGCCTATCGATAACAATTTGATCGAGGCGCTAAAGGTCGGCATGCCGGACTGCTCGGGTGTTGCGCTGGGCGTCGATCGTCTGGTGATGCTGGCGCTGGGCGCGGAAAGCCTCGCGGAAGTGATTGCTTTTACGGTTGATCGTGCATAACGCGTTCTGATGTGATGAAAAGCGGCGCGTTGTGCACCACTTTTCATCTCTACAAGCCCGTTCCGTCTGCCCTGCCGGGTATGACGAAGACTTACAAACTCCCCGCCGGGCGACTTCTTCTGCCGGCAGAACTGAGCATTTTCCCCGTTTGTCTGCCATTCAAACTCTCCAGACGCATCTGGAACGGTGGGAACGGCATATCGATACCGTGCTCGCGGAAGCCTGCCAGAATCAACTGGTGGATTTCATGGCGCAGCGGCATACGGTGACCCATCTCGGCGGCATAGATACGCAGCTCAAAGATCTGGATCCCTTGCTGGAGATCGACCAGGAAGACTTCCGGTGCCGGGTTGTCGATCACCAGTGAGCAGCGGTGCGCGGCGGTTAGCAGGATCTGCGTCACCTCTTCGCTGTTCACATCGGACGGTGCCGGAATGGTCAGCACCACACGCGTCACGGAATCGGACAGCGACCAGTTGATGAACTGCTCGGTGATAAACGCTTTGTTCGGCACGATGATCTCTTTGCGATCCCAGTCGCTGATGGTGGTCGCGCGGGTATTGATCTTCGTTACGCTGCCGGTCAGATCGCGAATGGTCACCGTATCGCCAATACGAATCGGTTTTTC
The DNA here is from genome assembly GCF_041807075.1 of Citrobacter telavivensis. Classification (NCBI taxonomy): domain Bacteria; kingdom Pseudomonadati; phylum Pseudomonadota; class Gammaproteobacteria; order Enterobacterales; family Enterobacteriaceae; genus Citrobacter; species Citrobacter telavivensis. The sequence goes on from NZ_JBGUBF010000006.1 coordinate 215,490, forward strand.
GAACAGGATGATCAGGCCGGAGATAAAGTTGGCGAAGATTTCCTGCAAGCCAAAGCCCAGACCAACACCGAGTGCCGCCACCAGCCATTGCAGTTTTGCCCACTCAATCCCAATCATCGAGAAGCCCACCAGACCGCCAATCAGCATCAGCAGGTACTTGGTGATGGTAGTGATGGCGTAGCCGGTACCCGGCGTGAGATCGAGGTGTTGCAGCAACGCCAGTTCGAGAAGCGCAGGCAGATTACGCACCAGTTGGGTGGTGATGATAAACACCAGAATGGCGATCAGCACCGCACCCAGCGTAATGGGCTCTAAACTTTCGACCCCCTGTACCGTAGAGGTGACGTCCCACAGCGAGATGTTTTCGAGGAAGCCGAATGCGGAATGAATTTCCGACCACAGCACAATGACCGACAGCAGGGCGATCAGCATCAGAATGGAACGTACCAGACGTAGCGACTGGGTGCTGATGGCGTCAAGGTCGACTTCACTCTCGTCAACGTCAATGGTCCCTTCCAGGCTGGTTGAATGGGCTGGTTCCTCTTCGCCACGCGCGCGCTGGGCCAGCATTTCCGCGCGACGATGCTTGGCGCGGTCAAAGGCCAGTCTGCGGCGTTGAATGAGCATCCAGCGGCGAATGACGTGGTAAATCACCAACAGCAGGAACCAGATGGCAACGGAGGTTTCCAGTCGCGCCAGCAGCGCCTGTGATGTCGCCAGATAACCCACGGCAGCCGCCAGTATCGCCACCACCGGTGCGCCAGTCATCAGGTTCCACAGCATGCTGTTCACAATATTATCGCCGCTGCCCTCTTTATCGAGATAGAGCGGAATGCCGGCTTTTTTCAGGCTCAGGGTGACCAGCGCCAGCGCACCGCAAATCAGAATAAAGCACAGACGACCGAGTGAGCCGGAGAACTCACGATCGTTCAGATTATCGAACATGATGAGCGCCATGATCAGCGGCACAATAAGCCCGATACTCATCAGGTAATAACGCATTGCGCGTGACACGCGTTCGCGCGGCCAGCCGAAGTGGGCAATAAACAGGCCATTTGGCCGGGCAAACGCCGCACAAATCATCACGACCCACAGCAGCGGTACAGTCGCCGTGACGCCATCGCCTATCGCAACGGCAAGAGGATAAGGCCAGGCTTCGCGCAGTCCATATCCCAGCGTCATCCAGAGTACCGGCAGCGGAGAGGCCACCAGTATCGACCAGAACACGGTACGCAGCGTGAGCCAGAAGTGGTCCTGCGTCACCTTGCCCACTCTGGCGGCGGAACGTTCCAGAAAACGGGTGAAGTGGCGACGTGAGTAAATACTGAAACCGACCAGAATCAACGCGCCAAACAGCGGTAGCAGGGTATCCCTGCTGGTCAGCATCATCAGACTGGCCTGACCTAACTGGCTGAAGGTGTCGAGTGAGATCAATCGACGCAGATCCTGCACGATATCTATCGGCCACGAGAAAGACATTGGGCGAACGTCAGAGGTCCAGAACAGATAGCGGTGGGTCGCTTCGTTCACCTCTTTCAGCGCATCCTCAAGCTGACTATTGGACACTTTCAGTTTGGTTAGCTCGAGGATTAACGTGTCGCCGCCCTGTAACAGCGAATTCAGCAGCTCGCGTTGGGTGCGCAGCTGTGCTTCAAGAATGCGGTTTTGTTCCGCAGTGAGCGGTTGTCCGTCCGCCTGATGGAGCTGGCGCAGCTGAGGCTGTTTGTTGAGTTGATCTTCATAGCGCAGACGCTGGACGCGCAGTTGCGCCATTTCGGTATCCAGCTGCTGGGGTTTAGGCATTTCCGGCAGACGCGCCACCTGAGCGCGTAATGCTTCGCCCAACAGGTTAGACGAACCTAACCACTGCGACTGTTCGCGAAGTGTCGTTAATGCCTGTCGTACCTGCTGAGTCTGACTGGCGGCCTGACGTTGCTGAGAGGCGACGAGATCCATGCGCTGCGCCTGCTGATTCAGCGCGGCTGACAGTTCCCGGTTCACTTTGAACTGGGCAACAATGTCCGGCGGTAAATCAGCGCTGTTCTCTGCCAGGAGCTCGGTGCTTTCCAGCGCGCGTTCAGCTTCACGCTGACGCTGGCTGTTGAGCTGATTGCGCAGAGCCTGTAAATACGCATCCAGTTGCTGACTCTGTTTTTCCGCCAGTTCGGAGCGCATACGCGCCAGTTCCTGACGGTTGTTAGCCGAAAGCTGCGCCAGCTCCAGCTCATCAACCAGCGCTTTCAGGCGGGCGGATTCCGCCTGCATACTGAAATTTTGTGCCTGGTTGAGCGGGGTGTTGCCGGTGGCGGTACCGATGCGGCGCTCAATCTCATTGAGCTGTCGACGGGCATCGGTTTGCTGCTGGGGCAGTTGGCTCAGCGAGTCGGCAATCTCACGGGCGCGCTCTTGCTCCTGCTGGGCCTGACGGCTTTTTTCCAGCAGTTGACTGCTAACCTGAAGGATTTCCTGATTCAGCGCATCGGTCGTCATGCCCGGCGACACGCTGCGGGGTTCATCGCGCAGGTTGGTTAACTGCGCGCGCAGACTGGCGGACATTTTCGGGAAGTTATCGATAACCTGCTGGTATTGCTGAACGCGCTCGAGAGAACCTTTGCGTTCATCAAGCGCGTTCAACGCAGACTGAAGGGCTTCGACGACATCGGGCTGGGCAGGCTTTGCGGATTTTGCCTGCTCCAGTTCCTGGGTGATTTGTTTGGCGTCGGGGGCGGTTGCAGCGTACGCCCCCAGGCTGAGGCACCAGGCCATCAGAAACGTTATAATCAGGCGCACAGCAGCTTCCCTCTACACGTCATCATTTAAGCGGCTTGATGCTTCTCGCATGATGCTATGTATGTATTAAGTTTCGTCTTTCTTATCGTCGACCAGCGGACTGGCGTCGTGCTCGGCGTTAATTTCTTCTTCCGGTAACGGTGCAGGTTCCGCTTCTGGCATCACAAACGTTTCGGTAGATATCGCCAGCGGCTGACCAATTTTGGTCACGGAAAGGCTTTCAAGCTGCTCGACCAGATTCACTTTGCCCGGTGCGAACAGATTGATTACGGTGGAACCCAGCTTGAAGCGGCCCATTTCCTGACCTTTCAGCAGTGCAACCGAACCTTCACTTTCGCCCGCAGGCCAGGTCCAGCGTTTGATCACGCCTTCGCGCGGCGGCGTGATGGTCCCTGCCCAGACGGTTTCGATACTGCCAACAATCGTAGCACCGACCAGAATTTGCGCCATTGGGCCAAACTCAGTATCGAACAGGCAGATAACACGCTCATTACGGGCAAACAGGTTCGGGACGTTCTGGGCGGTCAGATGGTTGACCGAGAACAGATCGCCCGGCACATAGATCATCTCACGCAGAATACCGTTGCACGGCATGTGCACGCGGTGGTAGTCGCGCGGTGACAGATAGGTGGTCACAAACGAACCGTTGCGGAAAAGATCCGCCATCAGGTAGTTGCCTGCCAGCAGGGCTTCCAGACTGTAGTTGCGGCCTTTAGCCTGCAGGAGCTTATCTTCTTCGATAGCGCCTAACTGGCTGATGACGCCGTCAGCCGGCATGACCAGTACGTTTGGATCGGTATTCAGCGGGCGAACGTCGTCACGCAGTGGACGGACAAAGAAATCATTGAATGAGCGGTAGCTGGCGGTATCCGGCTTCTGCGCTTCTTTCATATCGACCTTGTAGTACTTCACGAACAGATCGATAACCAGTTTAGTCAGCCATCCCGCTCGTTTGCTCGCGCCCCAGCCCGCCAGGCGAGTGAGCCATAGTTTCGGCAGAATGTATTGTAGCGAAAGTTTAAATGAGTTTAACAAGGTAGCCTCCAGGCCATTGTTTTATCGTTCCTGATCCGGCGTTCGCACCGGATCCTGAAAAAGGGGGACGATTCTAGCGATGCTTAGCTTAGTTGTCAGTCATCGGTATCAGAAAAGTTTTTACGCGTTTTTACCTGCGACATACTTTCAAGAATACGGTGATAATTTTCGAAACGGGTTTCCGCAATTTTCCCGTCTTCAACGGCAGCACGGATGGCGCAGCCTGGGTCTGCGTCGTGCTTACAGTCACGATATTTACACCGTCCCAGATAGTCATGAAATTCGACAAAGCCGTGGGTGATTTGTTCCGGCTCCAGGTGCCACAGACCGAACTCTCGCACGCCAGGGGAATCAATGACATCGCCGCCATGCGGGAAGTGATAGAGACGGGCAGCGGTGGTGGTGTGCTGTCCCAGACCGGAGTTGTCGGAAACATCGTTGGTAAGAATGGCTTCCTGCAGCCCCAGCAGCGCGTTGAGCAGGCTGGATTTGCCGACGCCGGACTGGCCAGCAAAGATGCTGATACGCCCTGTCAGCGCTTCTTCCAACGGTTTCAGACCATCCTGAGTATGGCTGGAGACCATCAGCACGCGATAACCGATATGACGATAGATATCCATCTGCTCATTCACAAAAGCGAGGCTTTCGTCATTCAGCAGATCAATTTTGTTGAGCACGATGATGGGTTCAACCTGCAATGTCTCGCAGGCCACCAGATACCTGTCGATAATATTGAGTGACAGCTCCGGTAAAATCGCGGAGACAATGACAATCTGGTCGATGTTGGCGGCAATCGGTTTTACGCCATCGTAAAAGTCCGGGCGTGTCAGTACCGAGGTACGTTCATGTACCGCCTCGACGATGCCTTTGACGTTGACACCTTCCGCCGCCGTTTTACCGGGACGCCAGACCACGCGGTCGCCGGTTACCAGCGAACGGATTGTGCGACGAATATTGCAGCGATGAATTTCACCGTCGGCAGATTCGACGTCGGCGTGCATGCCAAAACGGCTAATGACGATACCTTCAGCGGTCTCGCCAAACAGGTTGTCATCGTAGTCTGGCTTCTCCTTAGACGTTTTAAGACGACGCTGGTGATTAGCGTTCACGCGGCGCTGTTGGCCTTTGGAGAGTTTATTTTTACTCAATCGTACTGGCTCCTGGTCGCCCATGTTGGGCAAAACATCTATGATACACACAATTCTAGATGAGAGTAGTCACACTGAATGTGACGTATGAGGGGTGGAAAATAGCATGAGTGCCAATGAAAACAACCTGATTTGGATTGATCTTGAGATGACCGGTCTGGATCCCGAGCGCGATCGCATAATTGAAATCGCCACGCTGGTCACCGATGCCAACCTGAATATTCTGGCAGAAGGGCCGACCATCGCTGTTCATCAGTCCGATGAACAGCTGGCGCTGATGGATGACTGGAACGTGCGTACCCATACCGGCAGCGGGCTGGTGGAACGTGTGAAGGCGAGCACGATGGGCGATCGCGAAGCGGAACTGGCGACGCTTGAGTTTCTGAAAGCGTGGGTGCCGGCGGGTAAGTCACCGATCTGCGGGAACAGCATTGGGCAGGATCGCCGCTTTTTGTTTAAGTACATGCCGGAACTGGAAGCGTATTTCCATTACCGCTACCTGGATGTGAGCACACTGAAAGAGCTGGCGCGTCGCTGGAAACCCGAAATTCTGGACGGTTTGAGCAAGGAGGGATCACATAAGGCGATGGACGATATCCGCGAGTCGGTGGCGGAACTGGCTTATTACCGTGAGAACTTTATAAAGTTGTAAGTTTGCTACCCGACAGGCTTGCACTGTCGGGTTTTTGTCGCTAAATTGTGCAGCCTGCTGCTTAATTAATCACTTGAACCTGATTTCAAAAAAATCGCTTTTAGAGGGGTTGCAGGCGGGAAGATTTCTCGTATAATGCGCCTCCCGTAACGACAGAGAATTACACGTTACGACAGCAACAAATTTGCGGGAATAGCTCAGTTGGTAGAGCACGACCTTGCCAAGGTCGGGGTCGCGAGTTCGAGTCTCGTTTCCCGCTCCAAAATTTGAAAGTGCTTGTTTAGCACGGACCACCCAATCGCAGGATTTCGA
>NZ_JBGUBF010000007.1:0-163495 GCF_041807075.1 Citrobacter telavivensis
TAAACTTCGTAATGAATTACGTGTTCACTCTTTGAGACTTGGTATTCATTTATTGTCCGAAGACATTAAGAATCCATGTCACTTTGAGTGCCCACACAGATTGTCTGATAAATTGTTAAAGAGCAGTTGCGACGCGCTTTAGCGCTCTGTCGCGAGGTCCCGTATATTACGTTTTCCTCATTCAGAGTCAAGCATTTATTTTTGCTTTTCTCTGTCGGTGTTCATCACTGGTTTTCACCGGAGAACCCCGCTAACCCGGCGGCTTGCGTGCCGTTGTTCCGTGTCAGTGGAGGCGCATTATAGGGAGTTATTTCGGGCTGACAAGGGGAAATTTAAAATAATTTTCCGAGTGCGTAATATTTATCCAAAACAGGTTTAAACCGTCAGTTTTTCGAGCGATTCAAAGCCGTAACGCTGCAAAACGGGTAATAATTGCTCAGTTTCCGGCGTCATTGCCATACAATAGGCGATATTGGCATCTGCGGATTTCGCATCCGGCGCTTCATGTTCCAGTAGCCAGGCCGTGCGGCGCGCAATCGCCGCGCCGGAATCTACCAGCCGCGTCCCTTCAGGAAGAACCTGTAAGAGTTCTTCCTGTAACAGTGGGAAATGGGTGCACCCGAGCACTACCGTATCAGGCGGTTCCGGCATCCGCAGCCATGGGCGCAGAATCCGTTGCAACTCTTCCAGCGGCACCGGCTCACCGTGCAGCTTCGCTTCCGCCAACTCCACTAGCTCCGCTGACCCCAGCATGGCTATCTGACACTCATTCGCAAAGCGCGCAATCAGCTCATGCGTATAAGGACGTTTCACCGTCCCGCGTGTTGCCAGCAGCCCGACAACGCCATTCGCCGTCAGACGCGCCGCCGGTTTGATCGCCGGCACCACGCCCACGACCGGGAAGGCAAACTTCTCACGCAAGGCCGGAAGAGAGACCGTACTGGCCGTGTTACAGGCGATAACCGCCAGGGAGAGAGGATAACGCTGCTGTACCGCCGTCACGATCTCAACAACGCGCTCAACGATAAATGCCTCGCTCTTTTCCCCATAAGGAAAAGCCACGTTATCGAAAGCGTAGATATAGTGGAGATCCGGCAGGAGATGCCGGATCTCATCATAGACCGACAACCCACCGACACCGGAATCAAATACCAGTACGGTGGGGCGTGGATCAGAAGGTGTAGCTGCCAGACAAGGTGTATTCCCGTCCTGCAGTTTGGTAGCCATAAACTGTCTCGTAATCTTTATCGAACAGGTTGGCTATTTTACCACGAACTGTGAGATGTGAGGTGAGCGGATATGAAAGTCCAATATCCCACACGCTCAGCCCGCCCATTTTCACCTTACGGGAATTGTCATAGTCGTAATCGTAGCGCTCGCCGATGTACTGATAGGTCACATCCCAGCCCAGCTCGTAGACCTGCCCGCTCAGCTCATACTTCACCTGCTGCCTGGCGCGGCGATAAAGCTGTTGATCGGTTTCATCATCGCGCGGATCCACATACTGCAACGTTAAGCGGTGATCGACCGGACCGGTTGTCAGGTTTCCCGTCCATTCCAGCCCCTTGATGGTCGCGGATTTGACGTTGAAGTAGGTATTGTTGTTGTAGTCGATCAGATTCTGGATTTTGTAGCGATAGGTCGACAAGCGCCAGTCAAGCGGACCGGTCAGCCCTTCCAGCCCAGCTTCCCACTGCTTCGATTCTTCCGGCTTCAGATTCGGGTTAGAGGCAATGCCAAAACGCTCCGCACCAAACTGTTGCCCCAGTGAAGGCGCAAGGAAGCCCGTGCCGTAAGAGAGTGTCACCTTATAGTCATCAACGAACTGCCAGCCCGCCGCCGTTTGCCAGGTGCCATGCCAGCCAAACTGGTCGTCATGATCTTCACGACCAGACGCTTCCAGCGTCACGCTGTCAATCTGCTGTTGCCCGGTCAAATAGAGGCCCGTGTTATCACGCTTATAGTTGTCTGTCCCATACTCGCCAAAGGACATCAGCTTTTCTTGCTTCCAGTCGACACCCGCGCTGACAGCACCGTGCCCGACAATAACGTTGTTACCCCACTGGACATAGCGCTGCTCCATGTCATCAAGGCTGTAACCTGTCGCATAGCGCCCGTTCAGACTGCTGTAGTTGTAGTCCTTAATACGCTGGTAATTGGCGACCAGTTGCGAAGAGTAGATACCGGAATTGAAGCGCAGCCCTGTATCCCACGACTGGGTGTAATTCTGGTGCTCGTCGTTTCCGCCGTCATAACCCCATTTCCCCTGGTCATAATCGGCATTACTGGCATAGCCGTAGCCACGGAAGTAACCCTCGAATTGATCGTTAAATTTGTGCTCAACGCCTCCCCAGAACAGCTTGTTGCGATAGCCATCGCGATCGCTATCACCGCTGTAGCTGGAGCGCGGCTGAACATCGAAGCCTTTGGTGGTCTGATATGCCCCGGCAGCGGTCACCACGGTATCACCAAAACGCTGGCGATAAGTGCCGTCATACTGCTGATAGCCTTTTGACCCCACGCCAGCATTGATCTGCGAACGCTCCTCACCGGCCATGGTGATAATGTTCACTACTCCGCCAATGGCACCGGAACCATAAATCGCTGAACGCGGGCCGCGGATATATTCGATGCGCTGCACCAGCGAGACCGGAATCTGATCAATATCGGAGTTATTCGAAATGCCCGGACGGGCGACCGGAATACCATCCACTAACACCAGAACGTGTTTCGCTTCGGTACCCCGCACAAACAGAGAAGAGCTTTGCCCCATGCCGCCATTCTGGGCGACATCCACGCCAGGCAGACGGCGCATGACATCAAGGACAGTTCGGGACTGCCAGCGTTCGATATCTTCACGCGTGACAATGTCAGTTGGTGCCAGAACGGTATTAACAGGTTGCTGAAAACGGTTTGCCGTCACGACAAGCGTGTCAGGCGTGGCATCCTGTGCCCAACCTGAAAAGGCCGTGACGGAGAGCGCCGTCAACAGCGATGTTTTTTTAATCATTGTAAAGCATCCACAATATAAGAAGGATGCCGCAGGTCCCACCGATAGTACGCGATGATGAAAACCAGTTGCGACGTTAGCCGGCAGGTCTTCGGGCTTGGAAGGGTATCCCCGTCAGGGATACCAGAAATGAAGACTTCCCACCCGAGGGCAGTGTCTGCTTACGCTCTCATCTCACCTTTCCTTACCGCTGCGCGTCAGCTCCAGATTTACACTGGATTCCCTATTAACTCACAGGACCGGCACACGGATGCTACAGTTTGTAACATCTTACTGTCCAGCGTGATTGTTAAATATCGGAAGTCATCAATGTCTGGACATCTGTTGAGCAATCCCTACAATCCCCGCGTACTTATATTTTTCAGGATACATCATGACCCCCGAACACCTTCCGACAGAACAGTATGACGCGCAGCTCGCCGAGAAAGTGGTGCGCTTGCAGAGTATGATGGCGCCCTTTTCTGGCCTGGTTCCGGAAGTGTTTCGCTCGCCGGTCAGTCACTACCGTATGCGTGCGGAGTTCCGCATCTGGCACGATGGTGACGACCTGTATCACATCATTTTTGATCAGCAGAGCAAAAGCCGAATTCGCGTCGACAGCTTCCCGGCGGCGAGTGAACTGATCAATCAGTTAATGACCGCGATGATCGCTGGCGTACGCGACAACCGCGTGCTGCGCCATAAGCTGTTCCAGATTGATTACCTGACCACCATGAGCAATCAGGCGGTGGTCTCGCTGCTGTATCATAAAAAGCTGGACGATGAGTGGCGTGAAGCCGCCGAAGCATTGCGCGATGCGCTGCGCGCGCAGAACCTGAACGTGCATCTGATTGGCCGCGCGACGAAAACGAAAATCGCGCTGGACCAGGATTACATCGACGAACGCTTGCCGGTTGCGGGCAAAGAGATGATTTATCGTCAGGTCGAGAACAGCTTTACGCAACCCAATGCGGCAATGAACATTCAGATGCTGGAGTGGGCGCTGGATGTTACCCGCGAATCGAAAGGCGATCTGCTCGAACTGTACTGCGGGAATGGCAACTTTTCGCTCGCGCTGGCGCGCAACTTTGAGCGCGTACTGGCGACCGAAATCGCTAAACCCTCGGTTGCCGCCGCGCAATACAACATTGCGGCGAATCAGATTGATAACGTGCAGATTATCCGCATGGCGGCGGAAGAGTTTACGCAGGCGATGAACGGCGTGCGCGAGTTTAACCGCTTGCAGGGCATCGATCTGAAAAGCTATCAGTGCGAAACGATTTTTGTCGATCCGCCCCGCAGCGGTCTGGACAGTGAGACGGAGAAAATGGTGCAGGCGTATCCGCGTATTCTGTACATCTCCTGCAATCCACAGACGCTGTGCAAGAACCTGGAAACCTTGAGCCAGACGCATAACGTCTCACGTCTGGCGCTGTTCGATCAGTTCCCGTATACGCACCATATGGAGTGCGGAGTGTTGTTGACGGCGAAGTAATCGGTTATCGGCCGGATAAGGCATTTATGCCGCATCCGGCCTGGACGTCAGCCGCTTTTATTCCGACACTTCCTGCTTGCGATTACGCATTTTCACGCCGATCCAGAAGACCAGAATGACCGACAGCACCGCCGGGAAGAAGTTGGAGCCGATATCCGGATACTCCGCGCGCACCACGGTGCTGTAAAGCAGAACGCCGAGAATAAAGCAGGCGGCAGACAGGCCCGGTAACCCCACAGGCATGGTGCGATTCTGATAACGTTGATGCAGACAGTACACCGTCAGCACCAGCGAGATAATCGGGAATACAGAGAACGGCACGATGGAGCTAAACAGCGCCGCGAATGTGCCATTGATCGACAAGCCAGCGACCAGCGCCAGCAACAGCGTACCTTTATCCTGAACTGACTGTTTCATTGCTCTTCCTTCACGTTACCTGGAATGAGGGTCATCTTCTCTTGTTCGCGGCGATACCAGTAAAACGCGCCTTTCGAAATCATGCGCAGTTGCAGTACCAGTCGCTCTTCTAACTGTTGGCGTTGTTCCGCCCCCACGTCCAGCGCCTCGGCGCCTGCACTGAAGACAATCGTCACCATCGCTTCGGCTTGCGCTTCAGTAAACGCGCGCGGCATATGGTTTTCGAGTTCCAGATAATCCGCAAGTTCCGCGATGAAGTGCTGAATTTCTCGTGCAACGGCGGCACGGAAAGCCGCTGAGGTACCAGAACGTTCACGCAATAATAAACGGAAGGCGTTGGGGTTGTTACCGATGAACTCCATAAATGTAGAGACCGAGGTGCGGATCACACTCCCGCCCTTGGCGATACGCTGACGAGCCTGGCGCATCAACTGACGCAGCATCAGACCGCTTTCATCGACCATCGTCAGGCCGAGTTCATCAACATCACGGAAATGACGATAAAAGGAGGTTGGCGCAATGCCCGCTTCGCGCGCGACTTCACGCAAACTCAGGCTGGCGAAGCTACGCTCTGCGCTCAGTTGACTAAATGCGGCCTCTACCAGCGAACGCCGGGTTTTTTCTTTTTGCTGCGCTCTAACGCCCATCACGATGTCTGAATCCTTCCATATGTCTTGTCTGGCACTATACCAGAGTTCAAAGTTAATCTGCTTGTTCCGCTTTGTGAATGATTGTTTGCGCGCAGTTTGTGCTTCAGCTTCGCAAAAAAGCACAACGATAATTGGGTTATCCCGGCAATGATGTTACTATTCTGTTGCTTTTATGTATAAGAACAGGTAAGCCTTACCATGCCACATTCCTACGATTACGATGCCATAGTAATAGGTTCCGGCCCCGGCGGCGAAGGCGCTGCAATGGGTCTGGTTAAGCAAGGAGCTCGCGTTGCCGTTGTCGAGCGCTATCATAACGTTGGCGGCGGTTGCACCCACTGGGGCACCATCCCGTCGAAAGCGCTCCGTCACGCAGTCAGCCGTATTATCGAATTCAATCAGAACCCCCTTTACAGCGATCATTCCCGCCTGCTTCGTTCCTCATTCGCCGATATTCTCAACCATGCCGACAACGTGATTAATCAGCAAACACGGATGCGACAGGGTTTTTATGAGCGTAACCACTGCGAAATCTTGCAGGGCAACGCCCATTTTGTCGACGAACACACGCTGGCGCTGGAATGTCATGACGGTACGGTTGAAACCCTGACGGCAGAGAAGTTTGTCATTGCCTGCGGATCGCGCCCTTATCATCCGACAGACGTGGACTTCTCGCACCCGCGCATTTATGACAGCGATTCGATCCTCAGTCTGCACCACGAGCCTCGCCACGTCATTATTTATGGCGCCGGGGTGATCGGCTGCGAGTATGCGTCTATTTTCCGCGGAATGGAGGTCAAAGTTGACCTCATCAACACCCGTGATCGTCTGCTGGCGTTCCTCGATCAGGAGATGTCCGACTCCCTCTCTTATCACTTCTGGAACAGCGGCGTCGTCATTCGCCACAATGAAGAGTATGAGAAGATCGAAGGCTGTGACGACGGGGTGATCATGCACCTGAAGTCCGGTAAGAAACTGAAGGCCGACTGCCTGCTGTATGCCAATGGTCGTACCGGGAATACCGATTCCCTGGCATTACAGAATATCGGTCTGGAAACCGACAGCCGTGGTCAGCTCAAGGTCAACAGCATGTACCAGACCGCGCTGCCGCACGTTTACGCGGTGGGTGACGTGATTGGTTACCCGAGCCTGGCGTCCGCTGCATACGACCAGGGACGCATTGCCGCCCAGGCGCTGGTGAAAGGGGAAGCGAACGCGCACCTGATTGAAGATATCCCAACCGGGATTTACACCATTCCGGAGATCAGTTCTGTGGGTAAAACCGAACAGCAACTGACGGCAATGAAAGTGCCTTACGAAGTGGGTCGTGCCCAGTTTAAACACCTGGCACGTGCGCAAATCGTCGGCATGAACGTGGGCACGCTGAAGATTTTGTTCCATCGGGAAACCAAAGAGATTCTGGGAATTCACTGCTTTGGCGAGCGCGCAGCCGAGATTATTCACATCGGTCAGGCGATTATGGAGCAGAAAGGTGGCGGTAACACAATTGAGTACTTTGTTAACACCACCTTTAACTACCCGACCATGGCAGAAGCCTATCGGGTCGCTGCGCTAAACGGCTTAAACCGCCTTTTTTAACGCATTGTCGAAATGGCCATCCATTGCCCCACGGATGGCCTCTGCCAGTTGCTCATAGCGACTGCGCAGGGGGGAACCCGGACGATAAACCAGTCCCACTGTGCGACGCGGTTCAGGCTTAATGCAGGGCAGATACACGACGCCATCGCGCTTGCGTTCCTGTGGAACCGCCAGCGCCGGCAGCAACGTAATACCGCTTCCCGCCGCCACCATGTTACGCAGCGTTTCCAGACTGGTCGCGCGGAAGTGGGTGTCTTCGTCAGCGCCCGCTTCGAAGCAGAAACCCATCGCCTGATCGCGCAGACAGTGACCGTCCTCCAGCATCAGCAGTTTTTCGCCTGCCAGATCGGACATCGGCACGCATTCGCGATTCGCCCACGGGTGATCCTCATAGATCGCCAGCAGCATCGGCTCATCGAACAGCGGCACTTCAATAAATGCCTCACTCTCTTTCACCAGCGCCAGGATCACGCAATCGAGCTTGCCGCTATCCAGCTGTGCCAGCAACTGATGGGTCTGCGCTTCATGCAGATACATTTCCAGCTTCGGGAAAGTCTGGTGCAGCATCGGAATAATATGCGGCAGCAGATAAGGACCAACGGTGGGAATCAAACCAATGTGCAGCGGACCTGACATGGTCTCGCCCTGTTGGCTTGCCATCTCCTTGAGCACTTTGACCTCACGCAGCACGGTGCGTGCCTGATCCACCAGCAGTAAACCTGCCTGGGTGAATAGCACTTTACGACTCGTACGCTCCAGCAGCATCACGCCCAGTTCATCTTCCAGCTTGCGGATTTGACCGCTCAGCGTTGGCTGACTGACATGACAAGAGTCCGCCGCGCGCCGAAAGTGGCGATGTTCGGCTAATGCCACCAGGTATTCAAGATCACGAATATTCATTATTCATCCTCCATCGCCACGATAGTTCATGGCGATAGGTAGCATAGCAACGAACGATTATCCCTATCAAGCTTTCTGTCTGATAATCCATCACAGAAACGGAGCGGTCTCGTTTAACCCTTGAAGCCACTGCCCGTTTTGAGAGTCTCTCTCATACCCAAATAACTAAAGCCAACGTGAACTTTTGCGGACCTCAGGTCCGCATTTTTTTTACGTAAAAAAGCCCGGCTTAACGCCAGGCCGTGATGAGACAAAAACAGGTTGTTATTCGCGTTCGACAGTACTCAACGCATCGGCGACACGCTTAAACCGCTCGAACCGGCGACGTAACATGCCGTGCTTCTTCGCATCCGGCTCCAGACGAATCACCGGCGGCAGGGTCGCTTTAATGGCCTGCTCAAACCCAGGATAATCCCCCGTACCTACAGCCGCACACATCGCCGCCGCCCGGCAGCCGGACTGCTCAACGTCGACAATTTCAAGCGGCAAATTGCTGGCATCGCAAAACATCTGCATCCAGATACGTGAATGCGTAGGGCCGCCGGTGAAACGAATCGTTTGTATACCTTCTCCGAGCTGCAACAGTTTGTCCTGATGCAGTAAGTGCGAGAACACAATCCCCTGATAGATACCGTAAACGAGGTCTGCCGCGTCGTGGTGGCCTCCGAGCCCGAAGAATCCGCCACTCAGTGAATCGCCATAATTCGAACCGTATAGCCAGGGGAAAAACAGAATGCTGTCGGGTTTCTCATACCCACGCGTCGCCCACTGGTTAAGCGTGTCGTGGTCATCCTGCAGTTCCGGTAAAAAGTGCTGAATAAACCAGGTCAGATTGCTGGCAGAAGTGGGGCTGCCTTCGTGGGCGAAATAGTGCCCCGGAATACTGAATTTACCCCATACATACGGATAGTCTGCCGGGATAATGTCATCAAACACGCGGGTGGCAATCGACCACGTTCCGGCAACCGCGCTAAGCTGCGTGCTGTCATAGACGCCGGAAGTCATTGCCGCGCCAACGACATCAAACACCCCGCCAAATACCGGCGTTCCGGCTTTTAACCCGCATAACGCGGCGGCGTCCGTGGTGACAACCCCTGCCAGTTCAGCGGAGCCAATCACTTTCGGCATGCACTCCATCATCTCTTCTATGCCGAACAGGGTGAACAGCGCAGGATCGAAATCATTACGCTGCAAATTAAATAACTGACTTCCCGAAATATTGGTTTCTTCGCAGGTCAATTCCGCCGTCAAACGATAACGAATGTAATCGTGGGCCATCAACACATAACCCGTACGCGCATAACGCTCCGGCTCGTGCTGTTTCAGCCACCTCAGCAATGCCGCCGGATGTGAAGGCCATAACTGCTGAAAGCTATGCGGATATGCCAGACGGTCGATATCCTGCGCTTTCCAGTCCGCAACCAGAGACTGTGCCCGGGAATCCGAAGAGACAATCCCGTTGCGTACGGGTCGTCCTGACTTATCGACCAGATAAAGTCCTTTACCGTGTGAGGAAAAACCAATTCCGTTAATCTGTTCCGCCGACAGATGACTTTCAGCCAGCGCACGCCGGATAACGTCACACGTTGCCGCCCAAAGAGCCTCCATATCGCGTTCGCAGAATCCTGCCTGTGGGCTGAGTAACGATAAGGTTTGAGCAGCCACCGTGATTTCTCTACCCTCGGCAGTGTAGATTCCCGCCTTGGTGACGGTGCCGCCCAAATCAATGCCCATAAAGTAATGGTCCATCGTCCTCTCCTTATCCTGCGATCAATGCCCGCTCGTCGTGCCACCCCGCCGCCTGCATCTTGCTTTCTATCCACTGGCGCGCGTGGATAATTTCCAGTAACGGTTCAGGGGATTTTTCTGTCCACATTTCAATCAGGAAAGTGCCCCTATAGTTCAGACGGCGTAATATTCTGAAGAGCTTCACGAAATCTACGCATCCCTCACCAAAGGGGACATCGCGGAACTGCCCTGGGGAATCCGGCGTCACCGGAAAGGTATCTTTAAGATGGATGGCGGCAATCCGGTCAATACCTTTCGCCAACTCACTCTCCAGCTCATTGCCCCATGCGGTGAGATTGCCAACATCGGGGTAAACGGTAAACCACGGAGAATTGATTTTTGCATCCAGCACTTTCCATTTGCTGATGGAGTTAATAAAGGGAGTATCCATGATTTCCACAGCACACATCACCTGCGCAGCGGCGGCCTGCTCCGCCACCCAGGCCATCGCATCCTCAAACAAGGCGATAGTGTCGTCATTCTGCGGCTCGTAATAGACGTCATACCCGGCAAGCTGGATCGTTCGAATGCCCAAATCCTGCGCCAGCCGTAATGCTTTTTGCATGATCGTTCGCGCTTGCAGGCGGGTGTCGCTATCGTGACTGCCAAACGGGAAACGGCGGTGCGCCGATAAACACAGGGTCGGAATACGCACGCCGGTTTTCTGAATGGCGCTAATGATTTCCATGCGCTCGGCAAGCGACCAGTCCAGACGAGCCAGCCGCTCTTCGCTTTCATCGACTGACATTTCAACAAAATCAAACCCGCATGATTTCGCCAGCGCCAGTTTTTCTACCCAACTGGTGTTCCTGGGAAGCGCCTTTTCATAAATACCTAATGGATGGCTACGCATTTTTTCCCTCACGAGTGGCCAGTTGTTGTCGAAATGCTTTCAGGCTGTTATTCATGGCGCGTCGCGCCTGCCATTTTTGTTTGAAGAACTTAAAGGCCAGGGCGGCAATCAACGTTATTCCCCATACCGCCAGATTGAAATGCAGACTCAGTCCTGACAGGCTCAGTCCGGTGGCGATAACCTGGAGCACCAACAACGCGCAGAAGACATGGCCGACTTTACCGACCCCGCCGAATGGATCGGTGCCGCCAAGGACAATGGCCAGCACCGTCAGCAGGAGATAAGAATCGCCATAGCCCATACGTGCAGAGTTAAAGCGGGCCAGCATAATGAGCCCCGCCAGTACGCAAAGCAGACTGGATATGGCGTAAATCGCCATCAGTACACGGTCGGTCCGAATACCGCTAAACCAGGTCGCATTGATATTGCTGCCGCACATGTAAATAACCTTCCCGGTGCGGGTTTTTCCGAGGAACAGTGCCAGCATGATCGTCGTGACGATAAAAATCACCATGGGAACCGGCACGCCATAAACCACTTCCGACCCCATACTGCGGACAATGGGTGGCATCCCACTGAGCGCGGCGCCTTTGGTAAGATAAATACCAATGCCACTGATAATCGTCATACTGCCCAGCGTGACCAGAATCGGGTGTGCCCCCACCCGGGAAATAATGATCCCTGTGATAGCGCCAATCACGATGGCGATCATCATCGCGCCCAGCATCGCCAGAAATAACCACCACAACTGCAGGCCGGTAGACGCCTCAGCAGGCACATACTGGATTAACAGCCAGGCCATAAACAGACTGGTCAGATTCGCCGTGCCGATAATCGCCAGATTCAACCCGCCACTCAGCATAGGGACAAACATTGCGAAAGTGAGCAGCCCCAGTTCTGGCAACTGGAAGGCAATACTCAGAAACGTATTATCGGTAAAAAAACGTCCGGGCATCGCCAGACTAAATGCCACCACCGCGAAGAAACATATCGCCAGTAAACCGGAGCTGGTGCCATCAATTGGTAAAAATGCCTGTTTTTTCATTTCAAGCCCCTTGTCAGACGAATCCAACGTCCGTTTCTTTACGTTTTTTGTAGTGAGTGACGCAAATTGCCGAGACAATGACCACCCCGATGACGATGTTGACGAAGTAGCTGGAGACGCCGACCAGGTTGAGACCATTTTTTAGAATGCCGATGAGGAATACCCCCATCAACGTGCCAATGACTGACCCGCGACCGCCGGATAAGCTCGCGCCACCTAACACGGCGGCAGCCAGTACATCCAGTTCGCCCCCCACTAACGCATTGGGCACGACCTCGCTCATACGATAAGCCTGAAGCATTCCCCCAATCGCTGCCGCAGCGCCAAGATAGCCATAGGCGAACAGATAAATGAGTGAAACCCGAATCCCAATACGCCGCGCCGACTCAGTACTGCCGCCCACGGCATAAAGCTGACGTCCAATGTGGGTTTTATTCATCACAATCCAGGTGAAGCAGGCCATGCCCAGCATCACCACCAACGGCAGCCCAACCTGGTAAACTTCCCCTTCAAAGCCAAAGCTAAAAAGGGATCGCTGTGTCACCCACCAGTCAGGCAAGTCGTAAATGCTGTGACCATTGGTCAGCCACATCAACATGCCAAATAGCAGTGACTGCATACTGATGGTGATAATGATGGAAACCACATTGAGGTAATAAATGAGGATCGCGTTAATCAGGCCAAACAGAACGCCCAGCACGATCGCCAACCCAAGGCACAGCAGGGGATTCGCGATCGCCCCATTCAACAACAGCGACGCCACAATGTACTGCACCACGGAAGCGACGGCCGCGAACGAAATATCAATGCCTCCAGTCACCAGCACGACAAATAAACCGAGGGCAAAAATTCCCGTTACGGCATAGCTTTCGGTTAGATCCAGCAAATTCTGAATCGACAGGAACTCATCACTCATCAGAGAGAAAAGCGCCAGCATCAGGACAATGACCCAGCCCAACCATCCTTCGACCGAACGTGGGAACCGGAGCTGCAATACATTAGCCATTAATCACCTCCGCAAGTTGCTGTTCGGTATAGAGAGAAGGCAGCAATTCATTAATAATCTTTCCTCGCTGCATATGGAAAATACGATCGCAGTTGTAATACGCTTCTGGCGCTTCATCAGTAATCAGCAACACGGAAATACCGACACCGGAAAGCCGGTGGATAAGCTGGTAAATACTGTCTTTCGCACCAATATCAACGCCTACCGTTGGCGCATCGAGAATCAATACTTTCGGCCGAGTGAGAATCCATTTTGCCAACACTACTTTTTGCTGATTACCGCCAGAAAGCGTGGATAACGGGTTATCAGGATCGGTGACTTTAATATCCAGATCCTGAATCCATTCCTTAACAAGGGTCTCCTGCCGTTTTTTATCAATACATTGCCAGGGTGTTTTTAACCGATTCAGGATCGAGAGCACCATATTGTCACTGACCGATTGCGGTAAAACGGCCCCCAGCGTCAGGCGGTCTTCAGAGACATAAGCAATACCCAGTTTCGCGGCTTGCGTATTATCGTTAATCACGACTTTCTTCCCATCCAGATAAATATCCCCACTATCTGGATGAGTAATACCAAAAAGGCTCAATGCCAGTTCTGTTCGCCCTGAACCTAGTAAGCCACATAATCCCAGCACTTCACCCTGGTGAAGCTGGAAGGAAATATCTTCAAATTGCCCTTTCCGGCTCAATTTATTCAGCTCAAGAACGACTTTCCCGCCAATACCATTCGGTAATTTTTTCTGATGAACAATCGTTCTGCCCGTCATCAGTTCAGTAATCCGTCCTGGCGACAATAAGTCTGCTGCCCAGGTTCCGATGATTTCGCCATCGCGAATCACCGTAATACGGTCGGAGATTTCTTTAACTTCATCCAGTCGGTGACTGACAAAAACCACCGTAATATTTTTATCACGGAGGTAATTTACCGTTCGTAATAGCTGGTTCACTTCGGTGCGGGTAAGTGAAGCCGTCGGTTCATCCATGATAACCAGCCGGGCTTCCGCGACCAGCGCACGGCAAATCGCTACCTGCTGGCGTTGTGCAATAGGCAAATGCTGAACCAGCGCATCTGCATCAAGATTAAAATTCAATTCCTGAATAATTTTCTGCGATACGGCTTTCAGGTGAGATTTTTTATGCCAGCGAAAATACCCTTTCAGGTTGTACTCAAAGGCAATATTTTCCGCTACCGTCAGGTTTGGAAACAAAGAAAGATCCTGATAAATAACCTGAATGCCTAACTCGCGCGCTTTATCGGGTGAGAGTCTGCTCCATGATTTATCATCAATGATAATTTCACTGCCGGTATCCGGGGTATAAACACCGCTCAACGTTTTGATTAACGTACTTTTGCCACAACCATTCGCACCCGCAAGGCAGTGGACTTCACCTTTATTTAGCGTGAGATCAATATTTTTTAATGCCTGATGACCGCCGAAGCTTTTAGTCAGCGATTTTAGCGTCACTAACGGCACATCTGCATTTCGCTCTGCAATATGGGGCATCTGCGGCTCCTGAACGACCAAAGGATATCCGGGCCACGACTGGCCCGGTGATGCAACCTAAAATTACAAACCTAACTTCACTAAACGTTGCGTATTTTCAAGATCGAGTTTTTCAGGGTTATCACTCAGAATGGTATTGTTCTGAACGTTAATTTCCCCCATATCGCCAAGTTTCACGCCATCTTTGATAGGTTCGCCATTCATCATCGCCGTGGCGACCTGAACAAAAACTTTGCCCGCCGTCATCGGATTAGAAATATATCCGCCATCAATCGCGCCTTTTTCCAGCAGCTTAATTCCCTGTCCCGGGGTGAATGTGCCAAATACGCAAATCGCATCGTTTTTCTTACGCTTATCAATTGCGCGGCCTGCGCCAATCGGACCTTGCGAACCAAATGACATGATACCTTTGAGATCTTTATATTTTGACATCAGGTCATTCGCAGTACGCATTGAATCGTCCACGGATTCCGCCACGCCAAAACGATCCTCAACCAGCGTCATTTTTGGGTAATGTTCTTTTTGATACGCGATAGCAGCGTCAGCCCAGTCATTCACCAGGGGGACTGTCAGGCTGCCGACGAACATGGCGTATTTCCCTTCTTCACCCATGCATTTCGCCATATCTTTCATATGGTTGGCACCCATTGTTTGGGTGTTCAACAATTCAAAGTCCCAGTCAGCATTCGCCTGGTTCGGCGACTCATGCGTAATGACCTTAATACCGGCTTCCTGCGCGCGCTTCAGCACAGGCTCCAGGACTTTCGCATCGTTTGGCACAACGCCAATCACATCGACTTTTTTAGCAATTAAATCTTCGATGGCGCGGACCTGTTCAGCCGGGTCTGCGGTCGTCGGCCCGACTTGCCAGGCATTAACGCCTAATGCTTTTCCTTCTTCCTTAATGCCTTGTTCCATCACGTTAAACCAGGGAATGCCCCCCACCTTAACCACGACACCCATCGTGAAAGGTTTGTTGGCTTTTTGCGGTGTAGCGGGTTGTTCCGCCCACGCTGCGGTTGACGTTAAAACAGCAGTAATCAGGCAGGGTAAGATTAATTTTTTCATCGTAATTTCCTTAAGAAATAGCGTCATGTGTCAGGGAAACCCGATAAAAATATCAGCCTGACTTTTTATTAATTTCAACTTTTCTCTGGTATTGGCTAAATAATCGGGATGCTACCTCAATTATTCAGATAACGATTCACATCTATGACTTATCAACTTCAACAACATTTAACTGCGGATGCAAACTACGGTAACGCTCATCACTACAACTATTGGTAACCATAATATCAATTTCATCCAGCATACATATTTTGCTAAAGGCGAACTGTTCGAACTTACTGGAGTCAACCATTAATATTTTTTTCGCCGAAACCTGTAACATAACCTGTTTCAGCCGGGCATTTATTTCACTACCATCACGGATTCCATTTTCCAGATTCACGCCCTGACAGGAAAAAAAGAAACTATTAATCTGAAAGTTTCTGATGGCGCTCTCCGCAACCGGACCATGAAAATCATCATGACGTTCGGAATACTCGCCGCCGATACCAATAATACGAACGTTATCCCGACAAGCTAACGCCTGGATAATACGCAGTGAATTGGTCACGACCGTTATATCGATATCCGGGATTTGCCGGGCCAGAAACCAACAGGTGCTGCTGTTATCCATCAAAATGCAGTCGCCAGGATGAATAAACTGGAGCGCTGCTTTGGTGATTTTTGCTTTAATATCAGGATGTTCTTCAGTACGTTTACGAAATGATTCCGCCCGATCCACGCTATTTTTTTGCCAGGTGTTGTCTTCAATCGCCACAGGCGTAATATCCGGCGCATCCAGTGAAACCGCACCACCAAAGCTGCGGGTGAGCTTCTTATTTTTTTCCAGCCTCGTCAGATCTCTGCGAATTGTTTCCTGCGACACCTGACATAATTGCGACAGTTCCGTGACGCGCACCGCCCCCAACTTCTGAACATGCGCACAAATCATTTTATAACGTTCTGCCTGCAACATAATATCGACCCACGAAAACCGATTTCATCATGTGTTTATCATTAATCTTTTTGCCCTAAATTAAAGTGAGTGGTGTCAAGGATCGTTTTACAGAAATATCACACACACTGTAACGTGACAAAAACCAAAAATCCGACTGCAACAAAAGCAAAAAGCAATGAAGAAATCCAATCTACATCACAAAACATCGCTCTTTTATTCTGTTGTTTCCACAAGAAAACCACCATTCGGTCATTTACGGGCATTCATAAAACACAAAAACATGCCCGATTAGTTCCGAATTTGACCGTTTTCGTTGTTTTGGTAACACAAAGAATCTGTATGAATTTTACATCTTATTTATTCAGCGTAATTTAAATAACAACGTGACAAACCGCGCCAATTAAAGAACGAGAGAAAATCCGCTTTTTATAAAAGCAAACGGTAATTCAGGAGTAAAGAATGAATACACTGAAGAAAAAAGTGCTGGCCGCTAATTTATCTTTGCCGGCTCATCAACTGGTCACCTTTACATGGGGAAATGTCAGCGGAATTGATCGCGAAAAAGGGGTAATGGTGATTAAACCCTCCGGTGTCGAATACGACAATATGAGTCTGGATGATATGGTCGTCGTCGATATACACAGTGGAAAGGTTGTCGAAGGGAACAAAAAACCGTCATCGGATACCGACACGCATCTGGCGCTGTATCACGCCTTTCCAGATATTGGCGGCATCGTCCATACCCATTCGCGCCACGCGACCATCTGGTCGCAGGCCGGAAAAGATTTAATGCCGCTGGGCACAACACATGCTGATTATTTCTATGGCGCAATTCCTTGTACACGCCCCATGCGGGATGAAGAAATCAATGGACGTTACGAATACGACACCGGCAGCGTCATTATTGAAACCTTTAAACAACGAGGGATCGCGCCCAACCATATTCCTGCCGTACTGGTAAACAGTCATGGCCCCTTTGCCTGGGGCACCGATCCTGCCAACGCCGTGCATAACGCCGTTGTGCTTGAAGAAATCGCGTATATGAACTTGTTCACACAGCAACTGCAACCCCATCTCACCGCGATGCAGCAAACATTGTTGGACAAGCACTTTTTAAGGAAGCACGGCGCGAACGCCTACTATGGTCAGTAATGCCTGATGCAGTGACATAAAAAAGCCTGGCATCGCGCCAGGCTGAGTGAAACCGCATAACCGTTATGCCAGACGCGCCTTCGCATAGCCGATCGCTTGCGCAACCTGCTGAGGAGACACGCCGCCTTTCGCCGCGCGCTTGTCCAGACACGACTGCAGGGAGAGGATCGGATACACATCATCGCCGATGACGCTACTGAATTTCTGCAGGTCGCCCAGCGGCAGATCTTCCAGCGGTTTCCCCTGGCGAATCGCCTCAACGACCGTTTCACCCACGATATGGTGCGCTTCACGGAACGGAACGCCTTTCGCGACCAGATAATCCGCCAGTTCGGTGGCGTTTGCATAACCCTGCTGCGCGGCTTCCTGACAACGCGGACGTTTCACCTGGATACCGTCCAGTACCAGCGCGGCCATATGCAGGCAGTCCAGCCAGGTGTCGAGCGCGTCGAACAGGCCTTCTTTGTCTTCCTGCATGTCTTTGTTATAGGCCAGCGGCAGCCCCTTCAGCGTCATCATCATGCCGGTCAATGCACCCTGAACACGGCCACATTTACCGCGAATCAACTCCAGCGCATCCGGGTTTTTCTTCTGCGGCATCAGCGACGAGCCGGAGGTCACGCGATCGGAAAGCTCAACAAAGCCCGCCTCACCCGTGTTAAAGAAAATCAGGTCTTCGGCAAAACGCGACAGATGCACCATCCCGATAGCGGCGTCAGACAGCAGTTCCAGCACATGGTCACGATCGGAAACGCTGTCCAGACTGTTCCGCGTTGCCGAGGCAAAACCCAGCCAGCCGGCCAGCTGTTCACGATCGATTTCATACGCCGTCCCCGCCAGGGCGCCACAGCCTAATGGGCTCACATCCAGACGTTTTAACGCGTCCTGCAAACGACTTTCATCACGCACCAGCATTTCGACATAGGCCAGACACCAGTGCGCAAACGTCACCGGCTGCGCACGCTGCAGATGGGTATACCCCGGCATTACCGCATCCTGGTTATTTTCCGCCGTCTCGACCAGCGCGCTTTGCAGCTGACGATTCGCGGTAAGCAGTTCGGTCACCGTCTCTTTGCACCACAGTTTCAAATCGGTGGCGACCTGGTCATTACGGCTACGCCCGGTATGTAGCTTTTTACCTAACTGACCCACTTTGTCGATCAGTTTGCCTTCCACCCAGCTATGAATATCTTCGGCATCGCTTTGCAGAATCTGCTGAGGATTGGCGCGGACCTCTTCCAGCAGAATGTTCAGCGCGTCTTCGAGCTGAAGCTGTTCGTCAGCGGTTAACACGCCAACGGTGACTAACGCTTTGGACCAGGCGACAGAGCCAACAATATCCTGCTCCGCCAGACGGTAATCAAAGCGCAACGAATCGTTGAACTGTTTGAACCGCTGATCTGCTGCCTGAGTAAAACGCCCACCCCAAAGTGCCATAACATGCTTCCTTAAATTCTTGAATTGCCGGATGGCGCTGCGCTAATCCGGTCTACAGGTTGTGTTTTCGTAGGCCCGATAAGGCGTAGCCGCCATCGGGCACAAAATCATTACGCCAGAATACGCGTACCAATCGGCGTGCCGTTGAACAGCGCCGGGAGTTGTTCGGCATGACGCCAGGAAGCGATATCCACCGGACGTCCCAGCGTACGCGCGGCATCCAGCGCGGCATTTACCTTCACAATCATGCCATCCGTAATGATACCCTGGTCGATCAGTTGTTCCGCTTTCGCGGCGGTCATTTCGGCAATACGCTGACCTTTACCGTCGAGAATCCCGCTCACGTCGGAGAGCAGGATCAAATCCGCGCCCAGCGTCGCCGCCAGCGCCGTCGCCGCCTGGTCCGCGTTCACGTTCATCAGTTGCCCTTCTTCCGTCACCCCAATCGAGCTGACCACCGGCAGGAAACCCTTTTCCAGCAGCGTGTTAATCAGCTCAGGCGAACCCGGCTGCGCCAGTCCAACGTGGCCAAGCTCTTCGTCGAGCTGAGTCACGTTTACGCTATCGCCATCGCCAAGATACAGACCAACGGAGGCAATGTGATGCTTCTTCGCCCAGGCCAGCAACGTTTTGTTTGCCGTCCCCGCCAGCGCACCGGTGATGATGTCGATCTGGTCGGCAGGCGTCACGCGCAGGCCGTTTTTCTTTTTCACCGGCAGGTTAAGCCCTTTCATCAGTTCATCGACGACGCAGCCGCCGCCGTGCACAATGACCAGCGGACGCTGATGCGACTCACGATAGTTCACCAGCGCGGTAAAAAGACGCTCCAGCGCCTCTTCGCTATCCAGTAATACGCCACCCAGCTTGATAATTAATGGACTCATCATTGCACCCTTAAATAAGAGACTGCGTTTCAGCAAAACCGAAACGAATATTAGCGCACTGTACTGCCTGTGCGGCGGCGCCTTTCAACAAGTTATCTTCGGTAGCCACCACAATCAAATGTTCACCCTGCACGGCGAAACCGATATCGCAGAACGGCAGCCCAACGACATTCTTCAGCGCCGGAACGCCTTTGTCATACAGACGCACCAGCGGTTTATCACCATACGCCTGCTGTAATACCTGAGCGACCTGCGCATGCGTCACGCCCGGCTGCAGCCGACAGGTGATCGTTTCCAGAATCCCACGCGGAAAATTACCCAGATGAGGCGTGAAAATCACCTCGGTCCCCAGATGGGTGGCAATCTCCGGCTGATGACGATGGGTAAACACGCCATACGGTTGCAGGCTCACTTCGCAGAAACTGTTAGACAGCGCCGCTTTACGTCCTGCCCCGCTCACGCCGCTGGTCGCGTTAATCACCGGCCATTGCGCCAAATCCAGCAACCCGGCGTCGATCAGCGGCTTAAGAGAGAGTTGCGCCGCCGTGGGATAGCACCCCGGCACCGCAATCAGATTCGCCTCTTTCAGCTTGTCGGCGCTCCACTCCGCCAGGCCGTACACCGCCTGCTCAAGCAGGTCAGGGTGCTGATGAGTGAAGCCATAGTATTTTTCATAGAACCCGGCATCGTTCACGCGGAAGGCACCGGAAAGATCGAAGACCACGCAACCGGCGGCCAGAAATTGCGGTGCCAGGTCATGGCTGACTTCGTGGGCGGTGGCTAAAAACACCACATCCACGCCGTCGGTAAACTCGCTGATATCGGACATTGGCTGCAAGGGCAGATCGACAATGCCTTTAAGCTGTGGATGCAAATCAGAAATTAACTTTCCCGCATCATTGCTTTGCGCTGAGACGGTCAAAGCGGTTATGGTCATATGGGGGTGGCGATTCACGTAGCTTACAAGCTCTGCGCCCGCATAACCGCTAGCGCCTACAATCAGCGTATTCAACATCAGGTTCCTTTATGCTCAACGTTAATGTATTTTTATTCACATTTATTGCATGAATATTGATACTATCACGACCTAAGGTGTGTCAACAATGAAAATGAACTTACCGCCATTTATCGAGATTTACCGCGCCCTGATTGCCACGCCGTCCATCAGCGCTACCGAAGAAGCGCTGGATCAGAGCAATGAGTCTTTAATCAATCTGCTGGCGGGTTGGTTCAGCGATCTCGGTTTTAACGTTGAGATTCAACCGGTCCCGGGAACCCGCAATAAATTCAATCTGCTGGCCAGCACCGGACAGGGCGCGGGCGGCCTGCTGCTGACGGGTCATACTGACACCGTGCCGTTTGACGATGGGCGCTGGACGCGCGATCCCTTCACCCTCACCGAGCATGACAACAAGCTCTACGGTCTGGGCACGGCAGACATGAAGGGCTTCTTCGCTTTTATTCTCGACGCGCTTCGCGACGTTGATGTGACACAACTGAAAAAGCCGCTCTACATCCTGGCGACAGCAGATGAAGAGACCAGCATGGCGGGCGCGCGTTACTTCTCAGAAAACACGGCGATTCGCCCCGATTGCGCGATCATCGGTGAGCCCACGTCGCTACAGCCGATTCGCGCGCACAAAGGCCATATCTCAACGGCAGTACGGGTGATGGGCCAGTCCGGTCACTCCAGCGATCCGGCGCGCGGCGTGAACGCTATCGAACTGATGCACGACGCCATTGGTCGCATTATGCAACTGCGCGACACCCTAAAGGAACGTTATCACTACGATGCCTTCACCGTGCCGTATCCCACCCTGAATCTGGGCAGTCTGCACGGTGGCGATGCCTCGAACCGCATTTGCGCCTGCTGTGAACTGCATATGGATATCCGCCCGCTGCCGGGCATGACGCTGGGCGATCTGGATGGCCTGCTGACAGAAGCCCTGGCACCGGTGAGCGAACGCTGGCCGGGTCGGCTGACCGTTGCCGAACTGCATCCACCGATCCCGGGCTACGAATGTCCGCCAGACCATCAGCTGGTTGAAGTAGTGGAGAAACTGCTGGGCGAGAAAACCGATGTGGTGAACTACTGTACCGAAGCGCCGTTTATTCAGACCCTGTGTCCGACGCTGGTGTTGGGCCCGGGCTCTATCAATCAGGCGCACCAGCCGGATGAATATCTGGAAACCCGGTTCATCAAACCGACGCGTGAACTGATTACCCAGGTTGTTCATCATTTCTGCTGGCACTGACCTCCATCACTCTCCGGTAACACCGGAGAGTGACTTTTGTCACAATTCCATAAGTAATACTTATCTGCCGCAAAGTGAGTTAAATTTCGTAAATTATCGACATTTATTCGTTTGCTGAAGCGATTTCGCCGCAATTGACGAATGGTTTTTTACGTGGCTTTATAAAGTGAGATGAATTAACAAATGTCCTGATCACAGGACTCAAACCCACAGTATTTCGTGTTGCAGGAAGGCGGCAAGTTTGTGGCGCCCCGGGAGCTTACCTAAGTAAGTGACCGGAGCCCACAAACGCAGCCAACACATCTGCGGCGCGAAAGACGAAGGGTAAAACATATGAGATGGGGTGTCTGGGTTAATATGAACGAACAATATTCCGCGTTGCGTAGTAATGTCAGTATGCTCGGCAAAGTGCTGGGAGAAACCATCAAGGATGCGCTGGGAGAGAACATTCTTGATCGCGTAGAAACAATCCGTAAGCTGTCTAAATCCTCACGCGCTGGCAATGAAGCTCATCGCCAGGAGTTACTCACCACGTTACAAAATCTGTCGAATGACGAGCTGCTGCCGGTCGCACGCGCGTTTAGCCAGTTCCTGAACCTGGCCAACACCGCCGAGCAATATCACAGCAGTTCGCCAAAAGGCGAAGGCGCCAGCAACCCGGAAGTGATTGCCCGCACCCTGCGTAAACTGAAAAACCAGCCGGATCTGAACGACGCCATCATCAAAAAAGCGGTGGAGTCGTTGTCTCTGGAACTGGTATTGACCGCACATCCGACGGAAATCACCCGTCGCACGCTGATCCACAAAATGGGCGAAATTAACGCCTGTCTGAAGCAACTCGATAACAAAGATATCGTTGAGTACGAACGCCACCAGCTGATGCGCCGTCTGCGCCAGCTGATTGCACAGTCCTGGCACACCGATGAAATTCGTAAGCTGCGCCCAAGCCCGGTTGATGAAGCCAAATGGGGCTTCGCGGTGGTCGAGAACAGCCTGTGGCAGGGGGTTCCGAACTATTTACGCGAACTTAACGAACAGCTGGAAGAGAATCTGGGTTACCAGTTACCCGTTGATTTCGTTCCCGTACGTTTCACCTCGTGGATGGGCGGCGACCGTGACGGTAACCCAAATGTAACCGCGGATATCACCCGCCACGTTCTGCTGCTAAGTCGCTGGAAAGCGACCGATCTGTTCCTGAAAGATATTCATGTTCTGGTTTCTGAACTGTCGATGGTCAATGCCACGCCGGAACTGTTAGCAATGGTCGGCGAAGAAGGCGCATCGGAGCCTTACCGCTATCTGATGAAAAACCTGCGCGCACGCCTGATGGCAACCCAGGCCTGGCTGGAAGCGCGCCTCAAAGGCGAGAAGCTGCCGAAACCAGCAGGTCTGTTGACGCAAAACGAGCAGCTGTGGGAACCGCTGTACGCCTGCTACCGGTCGCTACAAGCCTGCGGCATGGGCATTATCGCCAACGGTGAACTGCTCGACACCCTGCGTCGCGTGAAATGTTTTGGCGTTCCGCTGGTCCGTATTGATATCCGTCAGGAAAGTACCCGCCACACCGAAGCGCTGGGTGAACTGACCCGTTACCTCGGCATCGGGGATTACGAAAGCTGGTCAGAAGCGGACAAACAGGCCTTCCTGATCCGCGAACTGAACTCCAAACGCCCGCTGCTGCCGCGCAACTGGGAACCGAGCAATGACACTCGCGAAGTGCTCGATACCTGTAAGGTCATTGCCGAAGCGCCGAAAGGTTCAATTGCCGCCTACGTTATCTCGATGGCAAAAACGCCGTCCGACGTGCTGGCCGTGCATCTGCTGCTGAAAGAGGCTGGAATTGGCTTCGCCATGCCGGTTGCGCCGCTGTTCGAAACCCTCGACGACCTGAACAATGCCGACGACGTGATGACCCAACTGCTGAACATCGACTGGTATCGCGGTCTGATTCAGGGCAAGCAGATGGTGATGATTGGCTATTCCGACTCGGCAAAAGACGCCGGCGTGATGGCCGCCTCCTGGGCGCAGTATCAGGCGCAGGATGCGTTGATTAAAACCTGCGAGAAAGCGGGTATCGAGCTGACGCTGTTCCACGGTCGCGGCGGTTCCATCGGTCGCGGGGGCGCACCAGCCCATGCGGCACTGCTTTCACAACCGCCGGGCAGCCTGAAAGGCGGTCTGCGCGTGACCGAACAGGGCGAGATGATCCGCTTCAAATACGGCCTGCCAGAAGTCACCGTTAGCAGTCTGTCGCTGTACACCAGTGCGATTCTGGAAGCGAACCTGCTGCCGCCGCCGGAGCCGAAAGACGCCTGGTGTCATATCATGGACGAACTCTCGGTCATCTCCTGTGACGTATACCGTGGTTATGTTCGTGAAAACAAAGACTTTGTCCCGTACTTCCGCTCCGCAACGCCAGAACAGGAACTGGGTAAACTGCCGCTCGGCTCACGTCCGGCGAAACGTCGCCCGACCGGCGGTGTAGAATCCCTGCGCGCCATTCCGTGGATCTTCGCCTGGACACAGAACCGCCTGATGCTGCCAGCCTGGCTGGGTGCCGGTACCGCGCTGCAGAAAGTGGTTGAAGATGGTAAGCAGAGCGAACTGGAAGCGATGTGTCGCGACTGGCCGTTCTTCTCCACTCGCCTCGGCATGCTGGAAATGGTGTTCTCGAAAGCGGATCTGTGGCTGGCGGAATATTACGATCAGCGACTGGTGGCGAAAGAGTTGTGGCCGCTGGGCAAAGAACTGCGCGAACTGCTGGAAGAAGACATCAAAGTGGTGCTGGCCATTGCCAACGACTCACACCTGATGGCCGATCTCCCGTGGATTGCCGAGTCCATTCAGTTACGTAATATCTATACCGACCCGCTGAACGTTCTGCAGGCAGAGCTGTTACACCGCTCACGACTGACGGAACAGCAGGGCAAAGAGCCCGATCCTCGCGTTGAACAAGCGCTGATGGTCACCATTGCCGGCGTGGCGGCAGGTATGCGTAATACCGGCTAATTTCACCCTCTTCCCCCCTCTCGTGCTGTTGCGCGCGAGGGGGCTGAAATATTGCTGTCATAACCTCCACACATTCACTATATTTCTGTCTGTTTTTTCCACCGTGAGATTTTTCCAGAGCAACGTGCGCCTTTGTGCCGATGCTTCAGATTCTCTTAAGGTTTAGTCGCTACGTTTGGCACCACGTTTAAAGACAGGCTGACAATATGCAATCCACTACCCTCCAGTCTACGCCATCATTTAGCTGGAAAGCCCTTGGCTGGGCGCTTCTCTATTTTTGGTTTTTCTCGTCATTACTGCAGGTCATTATTTTAGTTTCCGGTTTCAGCGGCACCAACGGGCTGCGTGACTCATTGCTTTACAGCTCCCTTTGGCTGATCCCGATTTTCCTGTTTCCCAACCGAACCCGCATTATTGCTGCGGTGGTGGGCGTCGTGTTGTGGGCCACGTCGCTGGCCACGCTCTGCTATTACGTCATCTACGGACAAGAGTTTTCGCAAAGCGTCCTGTTCGTGATGTTTGAGACCAATGCCAACGAAGCCAGCGAATACCTGAGCCAGTACTTCAGTCTGAAGATCATTGCCATTGCGCTGGCTTATACCGTTGTCGCCGTATTTCTCTGGACGCGCCTGCGCCCCGTCTATATTCCCGGACGCTGGCGTTGGCTCGTCTCTTTTGCGTTGCTATACGGACTGATCCTGAACCCGTTTGTGGTTCGTTCTGCGTTTGGCAACTCACCGTATGAGAAGACGCTAAGCGGCCTCTCCTCGCGTATGGAACCGGCCGCGCCGTGGCAGTTTGTCATTGGGTATTATCAGTATCAGCGCCAGTTGACCTCACTCAACAACCTGTTGAGCCAGAACCACGCGCTGCCTCCGCTGACCAATTTTAAAGACAACTCCGGCGACGCACCGCGCACGCTGGTGCTGGTCATTGGCGAGTCTACCCAGCGTGGCCGCATGAGTCTGTACGGTTATCCGCGTGAAACCACACCGGAACTGGACGAATTGCATAAGTCAGACCCGAATCTGACCGTGTTTAATAACGTCGTGACCTCACGCCCTTACACGATCGAAATCTTGCAACAGGCGCTGACCTTCGCGAACGAGAAGAACCCGGACCTGTATCTGACGAAACCGTCGCTGATGAACATGATGAAACAGGCGGGATACAAAACCTACTGGATCACAAACCAGCAGACGATGACCGCCCGTAACACCATGCTCACGGTCTTCTCTAAGCAGACCGACGAGCAGTTCTATATGAACCAGCAGCGTACGCAAAGCGCGCGCGAATATGACACTAACGTGCTGACGCCATTTAAGAAAATCATGGCCGATCCTGCACCGAAAAAGTTCATCATTGTTCATCTGCTGGGCACGCACATTAAGTACAAATTCCGCTACCCGGAAGACCAGGGCAAATTCGACGGCAGTACCGATCATCTCCCGCCGGGCCTGAACGCAGAAGAGCAGGAGTCGTATAACGATTACGACAACGCCAACCTGTATAACGACAAGGTCGTCGCGAGCCTGATTAAGGATTATAAAGCAACCGATCCGAACGGTTTCCTGCTCTATTTCTCCGACCATGGTGAAGAGGTGTATGACACGCCGCCGCACAAAACACAGGGTCGCAACGAGGACAACCCGACGCGTCACATGTATACCGTGCCGTTCCTGCTGTGGACCTCAGAGAAATGGCAGGCCGCGCATCCGCGTGATTTCTCACAGGATGTGAATCGTAAGTACAGCAGTTCGGAACTGATCCACACCTGGTCCGACTTAGCTGGCCTGACCTACGACGGTTTCGATCCGACGCGTTCCCTCACCAGCCCGCAGTTCAAAGAAACGACGCGCTGGATTGGCAACCCGTACAAGAAAAATGCGCTGATTGACTACGACAGCCTGCCGTATGGCGAGCAGGTAGGAAATCAGTAAGTCATTCAACAGGCCACTCTTTTTAGAGTGGCCTTTTTTCACCATGGCGGTTACTGTTTCCCTGTCTGCGCAACGCAAGGGATCATCATGTATCAAGACGTCAGCCATCTTCTTTCCCGCCTGATTCATGGCCCCTCGCCGCTGCGCCAGATTTTCTTCGCCAGTACGCTCACCCCCATCCCGGAACTGGCGTATCAGGTCGATTTTCCCCGTCTGGAAATCGTACTGGAAGGTGAACTGGCCGACGCCAGCCTTACCGATACGCTCACGCCTTGTGATGTGCTCTATGTACCGGCTGGCGGCTGGAACCTCCCGCAATGGCAAGTGCCCGTCATCACGCTCAGTATTCTGTTTGGCAAACAACAGCTGGGGTTCAGCGTTGTGCAATGGGACGGGAAAACATACCAGAACCTGGTCAAACAGCACGTGGCACGCCGTGGACCGCGTATCGGTTCCTTTCTGTTACAGACGCTCAATGAAATGCAGATGCAACCACAGGAGCAGCAGACAGCGCGGTTGATTGTCGCCAGCCTGCTCAGCCACTGTCGCGATCTGCTTGGCAGCCAGATTCAAACCGCCTCACGCAGTCAGGCGTTATTTGAGGCTATCCGCGACTACATTGACGAGCGTTACGCATCACCGCTTACCCGGGAGTCGGTGGCACAGGCGTTCTATATCTCACCGAACTATCTCTCGCACCTGTTTCAAAAAACCGGGGCCACCGGCTTTAACGAATACCTGAACCATATGCGACTGGAGCACGCAAAAGCATTGCTAAAAGGCTACGATCTGAAGATCAAAGAGGTGGCTCGCACCTGTGGATTTGTCGACAGTAACTACTTTTGCCGCCTGTTTCGTAAAAATACCGAACGCTCACCGTCAGAATATCGTCGTCAGTATCACAGCCAGCTAACGGAAAAGCAGATTACTCCAGAATAAGGTGGGTATATTGCGGAGCGGAAAGTAGCTTACGTACCGCGCTCATCACACGCTGCGGTTCGCGCAGAAAGGCGTTAATCCCGGACTGGACATAGCGGCACTGGGTAAAACGCTCCGCGCCCGCCAGATCGATATCGGTAATCAGCAGCACAGCATCCGCCCGGCGGATATCATCTTCAGTTAAGCGATTTTCCGTGCCGAGCGCCCCCTGCGTTTCGATCTTGATGGTCCACTTTTCCTGCTGGCACAACTTCTCCAGTCGTTCAGCCGCCATGTAGGTATGCGCCACGCCGCTTACGCAGGCCGTCACCGCGACCAGATATCGCCCTGTTGAAACGGACATATTACCCTCCTGTTGTGACCTGAAAGCCAACGTTCTCCGCCATCTCACGCACCTGGGCGACAACCTGCTCCGTCGGCGCAGGGACGTCCTTCATTGACCATTGCTGCCCAAGCAACCGGTATTTCGGTTCACCGTATAAATGAAACGGTAACAGGTGCAGTTGCTTTATACCAAGCGATAACAGCAACGTCAGCGCACGCTGTATATTCTCCTGCGTAAGCGTATAGCCGGGGATCAGCGGCAAGCGGGGGATCACGTTCACGCCCTCTTCCACCAGCATTTGCAGATTCGCCACCACGCGTGGCATGTTCATCGCCACAATCTCACGGGCCCGTTCTGGCTCCATTATCTTTAAATCGAACAGTACCTCATCACACGTTTTCGCCAGCGGCAGCAGGCGACGGGCGGGGGCATCGCCTGCCGTTTCAATCGCACAGTGCACACCCCAGCGCCGCAGACGTTGTAAGAACCGCGTGGCAAAGGCCGCCTGCATCAGCACTTCGCCGCCCGACAGCGTCACCCCACCGCCAGAGGTACGAAAGAAAACGTCATCTTTCATTACCTCACGTTCCAGTTCATCCAGGGTGATGTCGTGACCAATCCGCTCAAACGCCCCGGACGGGCATTCATCAGCATCACGCAGACACGGCGAACAGTGCAGGCATTTACTTTCCCGCCGCACCGTTTCAATCCGTGGCGAGATAGATTCCGGATTAGCGCACCACGGGCAGGTATGCGGGCAGCCTTTAAAAAAAACCACCGTGCGGATCCCCTGACCGTCATTCAGCGAATAGCGTTGAATATTGAAGATGCGCGCAACCTCCTCGTCGCGTGACTCCACAACCTCACAACTGATGCGCGGTGCGGCGAATGATGTCATCCTGGATCTCCTTCGACAGCTCGACAAAGAAGGCACTATACCCCGCCACGCGCACCACCAGCCCGGCGAAATCCTGGGGTCGCAGCTGTGCTTCCCGCAGCGTTTCGGCATTCACCACGTTAAACTGAATGTGCTGCAATTTTAGCTGGGTAAAGGCGCGCAAAAAATCACACAGCTTGCGTAATCCCGCCTCTCCTTCCAGCGTGGCGGGCGTGAACTTCACGTTCAGCAACGTCCCGTTGGACAGCAGCGTGTTATCCAGTTTACTGACCGATTTCAGCACCGCCGTCGGCCCCTGCATATCCTGTCCGAGCATCGGCGACAGGCCGCCATCTGCCAGTTGTTCTCCGGAAAAACGCCCGTCCGGCGTCGCCCCCACCACCGCCCCCAACGGAACGTGCGCGGAAACGGTATAAGAGCCCGGCGTAAACTGGCCGCCGCGCGGATTCTGGTATTTTTCCACCTCTTTGCAGTAATAACGCAGCAGTTCGGCGCTGATGTCGTCCACCTCATCAATGTCATTACCGTATTTCTGAAAGCGGTTGATGAGCCTCGCGCGGATCTTTTCCCCTTCCGGCGTGGCGAAGTTGGCCTTCAACACCGCAAGCAACGCGTCGAAACTGACGCGCTGCTGATCAAACACCAGTCCGTTCAGCGCATGCAGCGAGTCGCTCAGATTGGCGATACCAATACCCTGTACCCCAGAGAAATTATAGCGCGCGCCGCCGTCGGTGATGTCACATCCCTTCTCCAGACAGTCGCTGATAAACGAGGAGAGCAGCGGCACCGGCGCCCAGTCGCGATGACCGATATCACAAATATTGCTGCCTTCCACCATCAGCGTGATGTAGTGGCTGATTTTGGCGCGAATATGCGCCAGCAGTCCGTCCCAGGTCAGCTCGCGATTGCCTTCGTTCTCATAGAGGCTTATCTCCATAACCTTCAACAGGTTGAACATGGCGATATCGTGCAGGCCGTAGGTTCGGCCCGGAATCGATAACTCCACGCACCCCACCACCGCGTAATCACGCGCATCTTCCAGTGAGACGCCCCGGTTGAGGAATGCCGGGATCACCACTTCGTCATTAAAAATCTGCGGAATGCCGGTCCCCAGACGGATGGTTTCGGCGGTCTTCATCAGAAACGGCGTATCAATCAGCGCGTTCGTACGTACGCCCAGATTCGGCTGGGGTAACTGCACGCTCTGGTAGGCATCCAGACAGAGGAACGAAAGCACGTTTACTGCGCTGCGGCCATTTTCCGTCAGGCCGCCGAGTAGCGCGGTATACCCGGTCGGGAAGCCGGCGAAATAGCGCGCGCTGCTGGTCGAACGCAGAAGCACGATGTCGTTGCATTTCACCCACAGCGATTCGAGCAACTCTTTCAGGAATGCGGGGTCTTCCCCCTGCGTCAGCGACGCCTGATAAAATGGCAGCATGTACCGATCGAAACGGCCCAGCGACAGCGAGCTGGCGTTGGATTCGTACTGCAAAATGATATTCATGTACCAGAACAACTGGCACGCCTGCCAGAAAGTTTGCGGCTTATGCTGCACGTTATGCCGCGAGTTGGCGGCGATAGTCAGCAACTCCTGGCGACGCGTGGCGTCCGGGCAGCGTTCAGCCATGCTTTCCGCCAGTACGGCATAGCGCAGAATGTGGCTCTGCGATGCCTCCAGCAGTAGCAGCGCCGCCTGATAAAAGATGTTATCCGGCGTCTGCTGGCAGTGCACGCGCATCTGCTCGACCAGTTCACCCAGCCCGTGATTCAGCAGACGTGGATAATCAATGATGATATGTCCCTGTCCCTTATCCGTTTGGTTGATGCTAAAAATCTGGGTGCTGACGGCGGCTTTGACCTCATCCGTCATCTGACCGTTGATGAAATCCTTCATTGACCGTTTTTCCCAGTAAGGGAAAAGCACATCGCGATAGAGGCGTTTATCGTCTTCGCTGATATCGAAACGGTCCTGGGGACGGGTCGGAAACTGATCCAACTCCTTGAGCAGCCAGTACGGATCCATCTCCGGCGACATGATGCCCGCACGCGGCTTAACGGTACGGTTGCCGGCAATCAGTTCCTCATCACGAATCGAAATCGCGACATGCTCAAGGATATAAGCCGTCGCTTTCGCCCGACGTAAAATGACCGGTTCCCCTTCTGTCTGCTGATGGCTGGCGGTATACAACACAGCACGCTCAAGTGAGATTTCACGGTTATTTTTAAAAAGGGCGGTTTTGAGACGATGGATACGGTTGGTCATGAGGAACTCCTGTGGGGCCAAACCTATCAGGCTATCTTATTTGTCATTTTGAACCTGGGCAGTGCTCGTAACCCTCACGTACTCCGTGTACGCTCGGGTTCCTGCGCGCTGTCCGTGTTCAAACTGCCTGCAACGATGACGCCTGATGAGGTTGCCCCTTAAACTTAAAACTTGCTCTGATTCGTAGGCCGGATAAGCGAAGCGCCATCCGGCAAACAAAACGGTTACGCAGTCTGCGCCAGATGCGCGCCAATCTTGTTCATGATCGCGTCAGCGCGTTTCACCGCATCGCTGATGTTGACGCGTACGATGGTTTTGCCTGCAAA
Organism: Citrobacter telavivensis; assembly: GCF_041807075.1. Taxonomy (NCBI): domain Bacteria; kingdom Pseudomonadati; phylum Pseudomonadota; class Gammaproteobacteria; order Enterobacterales; family Enterobacteriaceae; genus Citrobacter; species Citrobacter telavivensis. The sequence continues at coordinate 31,683 of NZ_JBGUBF010000007.1, forward strand.
ACGCTCTTCAAATTTGATACCGATATCTTTGGTCAGAATGACGATATCGGCCTGCGCCACATCGGCTGGCGAGAGTTCATTTTCCAGACCAATCGAGCCCTGCGTCTCAACTTTCACTTCCCAGCCTTTTGCTTTGGCTGCGCTTTCCAGCGCTTCAGCGGCCATATAAGTATGTGCAACACCTGAAGGACATGCGGTTACTGCAATAATTTTCGTCATGACGCCACTCCTCACTTAATTAATTTCAAAATCTAAATCCAGATCGTCTTCTTTCTCGTCGGTCTGAGAGACATTCTTGCGCGCCAGACTTTTCAGCACGTTCACACAGACAGCCGTCACCACCGCCCCCACCGCCACCGCGGCGACATAGCCCAGTTTGCCTTCAACCACCGGCAGAACGATCAGTCCGCCCCAACCGGCGTAACACTGCGCGCCGAACAGCGCCGCAGTGACCGCACCACAGGCCGAGCCCAGCATGATGGAAGGAATGACGCGCAGCGGGTCAGCGGCGGCGAAAGGAATCGCCCCTTCGGTCACGCCGACACAGCCCATCACCAGCGCCGCTTTACCGGCTTCGCGTTCTTCAGAAGAGAAGTTTTTACGCCCCACCAGCGTCGCCAGCCCTAAGCCCAGCGGCGGCACGCAGATCCCAACAGCCGCAATGGCCACCACGGTGTAAACCCCCTGCGCCACGCAAATCAGCATAAAGGCGTAGGCAACCTTGTTGATCGGGCCACCCATGTCAAAGGCCAGCATCAGCCCCATAATCACCGCCAACATCACGATGCTGCCCTGCTGCATACCCTGCAGCCACTGGGTCAGACTGGCGGTCAGTGCGCCAACGGGTTCGCCCAGCCCCCACATCATGATGCCCGCCGTGATAAAGGTCCCGACGATAGGAATCACGAAGATCGGCATCACGGAACGCAACACCTTATGAACCGGGATTTTTTTCAGGTAGTGCACAACGATGCCGCCGATAATCCCGGCAATCAGCGCCCCGAAGAACCCGGCGCCGAAGCTGTTGCCCACCCAGGCGCCAATCGCACACGGTGCCAGGGCAGAGCGTTCGGCAATGGAATAACCGATGTACGCCGCGAGGAAAGGGACCATCAGCGTCAGCCCGGCCACGCCGATATCAAACAGTTTTTTGAGATTCGGATCGGTCGCGGCATCAGGCACCGCGCCTTTGCCATACAGCATGACGGAGACTGCCAGTAATATGCCGCCCGCGACCACAAAGGGGATCATATGCGACACCCCCGTCATCAGATGCTGACGGGTGTTTTTCAGGATTTGTACCAACTCATTCATAAGTCGCTCCCGGGCACATGTTTGCCCATGTCCATAACGTTGTTGTGGAAAACAATAGGCAATCCGCAAGGGCGCAGACAGTGGATAAAAAGGCCATTTACTGGATTTTTGTAATGTCAGTACAAAAATGGGATCCGCCTCATAAGTTGAGAAATAGGAGGATTTATGGATATCACGTCGACTTGTGAACTATCTCCCACTTTTCGTCTTACATTACATTTGTCCAGTTTTTGGCAGAATTGTCACATGGCAGCGAACAACCAAGGCCTTTTATCCTGTAGGCAGAAAACCGTTATGGGAGAGAGGCAATGGCCCTGATTGTGGAATTTACCTGTGAGCTGCCCAATGGCGTTCATGCACGCCCGGCAAGCCATGTTGAGACACTGTGTAATACCTTTACTTCACACATTGAGTGGCACAACCTGCGAACCGATCGTAAAGGCAACGCCAAGAGCGCGCTGGCGCTGATTGGCACAGATACGCTGGCCGGCGACCATTGCCAGTTGCTGATTACCGGCGCGGATGAAGCCGATGCCCATCAACGCCTGAGCCAGTGGCTGCGCGACGAGTTTGCCCACTGCGATGCGCCGCTGGCTGAGGTCAACAACAGCGAATTAGAACCGCTACCGGCCTCGCTGACCCACCTGAATCCGCAGCTTTTCCGCGCCCGCAGCGTTTGCAGCGGCAGCGCGGGCGGCATCCTGACGCTTCTCTCTTCGCTGGATCTCAATGCGCTCGGCGAACTCCCTGCGGCAAGCGATGTGGAAAGCGAGCAGTCGGCGCTGGATCGCGGCTTGACGCTACTGGTGAAAAACATTGAATTTCGTTTGCTCGACAGCGACGGCGCCACCAGCGCTATTCTGGAAGCCCACCGTTCGCTGGCAGGCGATACCTCCCTGCGTCAGCATCTGCTGACGGGCGTTTCTTGCGGCTTAAGCTGCGCACAGGCGATTGTCGACAGCGCTAACCACTTCTGCGAAGAGTTTGTTCGTTCCAGCAGCAGCTATTTGCAGGAACGCGCGCTGGACGTGCGTGACGTCTGCTTCCAGTTGCTGCAACACATCTACGGCGAAAAACGCTTTCCGGCCCCCGGAAAACTGACCCAACCGAGCGTCTGCATGGCGGATGAATTGACGCCCAGCCAGTTCCTCGAACTGGACAAAACCTTCCTCAAAGGCCTGCTGCTGAAAAGTGGCGGTACCACCTCGCACACCGTGATCCTGGCTCGTTCATTCAACATTCCCACGCTGGTTGGCGTCGCGACTGATGCCTTAACCCCATGGCTGCAACAAGAGGTCTATATCGACGGCAATGCAGGGGCGGTGGTGGTCGCGCCTGACGAGCCGGTCAGCCGCTACTATCAGCAGGAAGCCCGCGTGCACGAGGCGCTGCGCGAGCAACAGCGCGTCTGGTTGACCCAGGAAGCGCGCACGGCTGATGGTATCCGAATGGAAGTTGCCGCCAACATCGCCCACTCCGTGGAAGCGCAGGCGGCATTCGGCAACGGTGCGGAGGCGGTCGGTCTGTTTCGCACCGAAATGCTGTATATGGACCGGATCAGCGCCCCAGGCGAGAACGAGCTGTACAACATTTTTTGCCAGGCGCTGGACTCCGCGCAGGGACGCAGCATTATTGTGCGCACGATGGATATCGGCGGCGATAAACCCGTTGATTACCTGAATATTCCCGCTGAAGCCAACCCGTTCCTCGGCTATCGCGCCGTGCGTATTTATGAAGAATACGCCGCGCTGTTTACCACTCAGCTCCGATCGATCCTGCGCGCCTCGGCGCACGGTAGCCTGAAAATCATGATCCCGATGATCTCCTCGATGGAAGAGATCCTGTGGGTTAAAGAGAAACTGGCGGAAGCCAAGCAGCAGCTGCGCAATGAGCAGATCCCGTTTGATGAGAAGATCCCGCTCGGCATTATGCTGGAAGTCCCGTCAGTAATGTTCATCATCGATCAGTGCTGTGAAGAGATTGATTTCTTTAGCATCGGCAGTAACGACCTGACGCAATACCTGCTGGCCGTTGACCGCGATAACGCCAAAGTCACCCGCCATTACAACAGCCTGAACCCGGCCTTCCTGCGCGCGCTGGATTTCGCGGTACAGGCAGTACACCGTCAGGGGAAATGGATCGGCCTGTGTGGCGAACTCGGGGCAAAAGGCTCCGTTCTGCCGCTGCTGGTCGGGCTGGGACTGGACGAAATCAGCATGAGCGCCCCCGCCATTCCTGCCGCCAAAGCGCGGATGGCACAGCTCGACAGTCGCGCTTGCCGACAGTTACTGAATCAGGCGATGGCCTGTCGCACGTCGCTGGAAGTGGAGCATCTGCTGGCGCAGTTCCGCATGACGCAGCAGGATGCCCCGCTGGTCACCGCCCAGTGCATCACCCTCGACAGCGACTGGCGCAGCAAAGAAGAGGTGATCAAAGGGATGACCGACAACCTGCTGCTCGCCAGTCGCTGCCGCTACCCTCGCAAACTGGAAGCCGATCTGTGGGCCCGCGAGGCGGTATTCTCCACCGGACTGGGCTTCAGTTTCGCCATTCCGCACAGCAAATCTGAGCATATTGAGCAGTCCACGATAAGCGTCGCGCGCCTGAAAGCCCCCGTACGCTGGGGAGATGATGAGGCGCAGTTCATCATCATGCTCACGCTCAACAAACACGCTGCGGGAGACCAGCATATGCGTATCTTCTCGCGCCTGGCCCGTCGCATTATGCATGAAGAATTTCGCAACGCGCTGGTGAACGCCGCGTCTGCAGACGCGATTGCCAACCTGCTGCAACATGAGCTTGAACTTTAAGAGGAAGCAAAATGGAACTGTATCTGGATAGCGCCAATGTGGCGGAAGTCGAACGTCTGGCCCGCATCTTCCCCATCGCCGGGGTAACAACCAACCCGAGCATTGTGGCGGCAAGCAAAGAATCTATCTGGGATGTCCTGCCGCGTCTGCAAAGGGTGATTGGCGAACACGGCATTCTGTTTGCCCAGACCATGAGCCGCGATGCGCAGGGAATGGTGAACGAAGCCAAACGTCTGAACAATGCCGTTCCGGGAATTGTGGTGAAAATCCCGGTGACCTCTGAAGGACTGGTTGCCATCAATCAGTTGAAAAAAGAGGGCATTGTTACACTGGGTACCGCTGTGTACAGCGCGTCTCAGGGACTGCTTGCCGCGCTGGCGGGGGCGAAATATGTCGCGCCTTACGTCAACCGCGTGGATGCCCAGGGCGGAGACGGTATCCGCACGGTACAGGAATTACAGACGCTGCTGGAACGGCATGCGCCGAAAAGCAAGGTGCTGGCCGCCAGTTTTAAAACCCCACGCCAGGCGCTGGATTGTCTGCTGGCGGGTTGTGAAGCGATCACCCTTCCTTTAGATGTAGCGCAACAAATGCTCGATACCCCTGCGGTACAGTCAGCTGTTGAGAAGTTTGAGCAAGACTGGAAAAACGCATTCGGTAACATCAACCTGTGAGGGAAATAACGTATGGATCGCATTATTCAATCACCTGGTAAGTACATCCAGGGTGCAGATGTCATCACTCGTCTTGGCGAATACCTCAAGCCGTTGGCCGAACGTTGGCTGGTTGTCGGCGATAAATTTGTTCTCGGTTTCGCCCAGGGCGAACTGGAAAAAAGCTTTAAAAACGCAGGACTGGCGCTGGAAGTTGCGCCATTTGGCGGTGAATGCTCGCAAAACGAGATCGACCGTTTGCGCAGCGTGGCGGAAAACGCGCAGTGCGGCGCCGTTCTCGGCATCGGCGGCGGTAAAACGCTGGATACCGCGAAAGCCCTTGCCCACTTTATGGACCTGCCTGTGGCGATCGCGCCGACCATCGCCTCAACCGATGCGCCATGCAGCGCCCTTTCTGTTATCTACACCGATGCCGGTGAATTTGACCGTTATCTGCTGCTACCGCATAACCCGCATATGGTGATTGTCGACACCAAAATCGTTGCCGGTGCCCCGGCGCGTCTGTTAGCCGCAGGGATTGGCGATGCGCTGGCGACCTGGTTTGAAGCGCGCGCGTGTTCACGCAGCGGCGCGATCACCATGGCAGGCGGCAAATGCACTCAGGCGGCACTGGCGCTGGCTGAACTGTGCTACAACACCCTGCTTGAAGAGGGTGAAAAAGCAATGCTGGCCGCCGAGCAGCACGTCGTCACCCCGGCGCTTGAGCGCGTAATTGAAGCTAATACCTATCTGAGCGGCGTCGGCTTTGAAAGCGGCGGTCTGGCCGCCGCACACGCGGTTCACAATGGTCTGACGGCAATCCCGGATGCGCACCACTATTATCACGGTGAAAAAGTGGCATTTGGTACGCTGACTCAGTTGGTTCTGGAAAACGCGCCGGTTGAAGAGATTGAGACCGTTGCCGCAGTTTGCCATTCCGTCGGTCTGCCGATTACACTGGCGCAACTGGATATCAAACAGGATATTCCGGCGAAGATGCGTATCGTGGCGGAAGCCGCCTGTGCGGAAGGCGAAACCATTCATAACATGCCTGGCGGCGCGACGCCGGATCAGGTTTATGCAGCGCTGTTGGTTGCCGACCAGTACGGTCAGCGCTATCTGCAAGAATGGGAATAAAACGCATAACACTCCCGGCATCTTCCGGGAGTGTTTCTTATGTTTTCAAGCCTGTTCAACTGTCTGTACTTCGCGCTTTTTCCGGCTGACAATCGCCAGCGCCAGGACAATCAGCACAATTCCCCCACCCTCGACAGGACCGGGTTTTTCGCCAAGCAGCCACCAGGAAAACAGAACGCCGCACACCGGAACCGCCAGGGTACTTAAGCTGGCAATACTGGCAGGCAGATTCCTCAACACAAACAGCCACAAACTCCAGGCCAGCGCTGTCGCCAGAATCGCGCTATAGGCCAGCGCCCAGAATACGATGGGCTGCCAGTCAACCACCGGTTGTGGAACCCACCAGGCCACCACACTCATCACCAGCGCGGCATACAACATCTGCCAGGCGGTTAACGACAATAAATCAATACGAGGATGGCGGGCATACATCCGTTTGGCGACGATGGCGCTCGCGCCCCAACTGACCCCGGAGAGGATCGCCAGCAACGCACTCTTCAGCGAGGCGTAATTCAGTTGCCACGGCTGCATCACCAGCAGTAAACCAATAGCCGCAATCATAATTGCCGCGTATTGCAAACGCCGTAGCCGTTCGCCCAGAAACAGCGCCGCCAGAATGACGACCCAGAATGGCATGGTATAGGTCAGAATCGCGACCTTTCCCGCCCCGCCGCTCATCAGCGCCCACTGCGCCAGCCCGATCATGCCGCAGGTCTGTAATAGCGCAATCGCCAGCGTGTATTTGAACGGCGTCGGGCGCAGACCGCGGCCGCGCAGGAGGAGGACGATGAATAATAGTAAGGTTCCGAAGATACAGCGTAATGCAGTGAAGTCGAACGCGCCGATATAGCTCGTGACCTGCTTCATAAAAATCCAGCTATAGCTCCAGATAAGGGTAAGTAAGATAAGACCACCGATTGCCAGTGGATTGCCCTTTCCTGAGACAGACATGATTAATCCAGTAGATTGACGTTTCCTGTGAACACTATACCCCTACGGATACACTTCAGCGACTGCAAGCAGTCGCTGAAGTGGGGTCAGATTACGTCAGAATCGGGATTACTGCAGGTCGAAGCGGTCCAGGTTCATCACTTTCACCCATGCCGCAACGAAGTCCTTCACGAACTTCACATGCGCATCGCTACCGGCATACACTTCCGCCAGAGCACGCAATACCGCATGAGAGCCAAAGACCAGGTCCGCACGGGAAGCGGTGTATTTCACTTCACCGGTCTGACGATCGCGGCCTTCAAACTGTTCGTTTGACTCATCAACCGGTTTCCATTCATGACGCATATCCAGCAGGTTGACGAAGAAGTCATTGCTGAGCACGCCCGGACGATCGGTAAAGACGCCATGCTTACTGCCATCGTAGTTCGCGCCAAGAACGCGCAGACCACCCACCAGCACGGTCATTTCCGGTGCAGTCAGGGTCAACTGCTGCGCTTTATCAATCAGCAGAGACTCTGTCGTTGCCGCGCCAGGTTCACCGCGATAGTTACGGAAACCATCAGCGATCGGTTTGAGCAGTTCAAACATCTCGACATCCGTCTGATCCTGGCGCGCGTCCACGCGACCTGGGGTGAACGGCACATGAATGCTGACACCTGCGGCGCTGGCGGCTTGTTCAACCCCGACGACACCGGCCAGAACGATGATATCGGCCAGCGAGGCTTTTGCAGAGTCGCGCTGGATTTTCTCCAGAACCGGCAGTACACGCGTGGCAATCGCATTGACATCCCAACCACGCTGCGGCGCTAATGCCAGACGCGCACCGTTCGCCCCGCCACGTTTATCACCACCGCGGAAAGTCGACGCAGATGCCCACGCGACGGACACCAGCTCGCCAACAGAGAGGCCAGACGCGGCAATCGCAGATTTCAGGCTCAGGATATCTTCTTCTGTCGGATTGAAGGTCGGTTGCGGCAGCGGATCCTGCCAAATCAGATCTTCTTTTGGCACTTCCGGTCCGATGTAACGCGCTTTCGGCCCCATATCACGGTGGGTCAATTTGAACCACGCACGGGCGAAGGCTTCGTTAAACGCCTGCGGATCGTTCAGGAAGCGACGGGAAATTTTTTCGAATTCCGGATCAAAGCGCAGCGTCAGGTCGGTGACCAGCATGGTGGGCTTGCGTTTTTTCGACGGGTCGAACGGATCGGGAATAATTTCTGGCGCATCAACCGCTTCAAACTGGATGGCGCCAGCCGGGCTACGCGTCTGTACCCACTCATATTTGAACAGGTTCTCGAAGAAGTAGTTGCTCCATTGGGTTGGGGTTTGCGTCCAGACCACTTCCAGTCCGGAGGTAATCGCATCCGCGCCCACACCGCTACCAAAATCGCTTTTCCAGCCTAAACCCTGGTTTTCGATCGGTGCCACTTCCGGGTCCGGACCGACATGTGTCGCCGGGCCTGCGCCGTGGGTTTTACCCAACGTGTGACCGCCTGCAATCAACGCGACGGTTTCTTCATCGTCCATCCCCATGTTGCCAAAGGTTGCACGAATTGCTGAGGCCGCAGAAAGCGGTTCACCGCTGGCGTTAGGGCCTTCCGGGTTAACGTAGATCAGCCCCATCTCGGTGGCGGCTAAAGGACGTTTTGCCAGCTCTTCCGGGTCACGGTGGGCAAGCCACGTTTTCTCATCGCCCCAGTTCACATCCAGATCCGGTTCCCAGACGTCCTCGCGACCCGCACCGAAACCAAAGGTACGGAAGCCCGAGTTTTCCAGCGCGACGTTACCCGCCAGAATAAACAAGTCTGCCCAGGAAATTTTTTGCCCGTATTTTTGCTTGATTGGCCACAACAGGCGACGCGCCTTGTCCAGGCTCACGTTATCCGGCCAGGAGTTCAGGGGAGCAAAACGCTGCTGTCCGCGACCCGCACCGCCGCGGCCATCAACGGAACGATAGGTACCTGCACCGTGCCAGGCCATGCGGATAAACAGACCGGCATAAGTTCCCCAGTCAGCAGGCCACCACGGTTGAGATTCGGTGAGAAGCGCTCTGAGATCGCCTTTCAGCGCGGAATAATCTAATTTGCTGAATTCTTTGCGGTAATCGAAATCTTCACCCAGCGGGTTTGAGCGACTGGAATGTTGGTTTAAAAGGTCGACGCGGAGCTGGTTAGGCCACCAGTCACGGCTGGTTGTTCCTGCTCCAGCGCTCTGGTCATGGCCGCCCTGATGAAAAGGACATTTTCCGGCGGACGTCGGGTTATGGATATCGTCTGGCGTGCTCATCTATATGCTCCCTTTACAGTGTTTACATTACGATATACACCTACAGAGATAAGATATAGTCGAAATAATCCACAGATTCGATAGCTGATACCTTTTATATTTTTAGTTACAGAGATGTAGATCAAAATGAGGTGTAAAAAAGCCCTCCGGGGAGGGCCGAGGCATTTTATACACCGGGTCTGACGCCCAGCGTGTGGCAAATCGCGTAGCTCATTTCAGCGCGGTTAAGTGTATAAAAATGAAAATCTTTTACCCCTTCCCGGCTTAAAATTTTCACCATGTCCATGGCGATATTTGCCCCCACCAGCTTGCGGGTTTCCGCATCGTCATCGAGGCCGTTAAACATTTGTGACATCCACGACGGAATGCGCACATTGGTCATATCAGCAAACTTCTTCGCCTGCTTAAAGTTCGAGACCGGCAGAATGCCAGGAATGATTTCCACATCGATGCCCGCAGAGACGCAGCGATCGCGAAAGCGCAGGTAGCTTTCGACATCAAAGAAAAATTGGGTGATGGCGCGATTCGCCCCGGCATCCACTTTACGCTTCAGGTTGAGCAAGTCCGCCTGCGCGCTTTTCGCTTCCGGGTGCACTTCCGGGTAAGCGGCGACGGAGATATCAAAGTCAGCCACCTCTTTGAGCAGGCTCACCAGATCGGCAGCATACATATCCGGCTTGCCGCTGCCCGCCGGCAGGTCGCCACGCAGCGCAACAATGTGGCGGATACCGTTGTTCCAGTAGTCCTGCGCGATAGTGCGCAGCTCATCGCGAGTCGCGTCAATACAGGTCAGGTGCGGTGCGGCTTCCAGACCCGTGCGATCTTTAATCCCTTTGATAATACTGTGCGTACGGTCGCGCTCGCCAGAGTTTGCGCCGTAGGTTACCGAAACAAACTTCGGCTTCAGGCTGCTCAGGCGATCGATGGAATTCCACAGGGTTTGCTCCATTTCACTGGTGCGCGGCGGGAAAAACTCGAACGAAACGTTAATCTGACCCTGGACTTCCGCCAGGCTCTGATTCAGGGCTTCCCGCTGGTTGGCGTGAAAAAAGCTCATACCTTACCTCATCAATCGCTTGTCATTATATGTTGTGTTGTGAACATCTATCCGTTTAGACGTCCAGATGTAAAAATGACGGAAAAGCACGATGACGTCAACTGAAAAATCATCGTTGATGGTGAGGAAAAGTCAGGGAAGATGAAAAAAATTCACGTTAGCCCGCCATTCAGAGGGCTGACATCACGCTTTTCAGCCACTGTAAGCGCGCAACGTTCTCCGGCAGCATTACCAGCCCCGCCTGAATACTGAGTTCACCGTCACACAGTGGACGAAAAACCACCCCCTGGCGCTGAATGGCGGCAAAGGAGGCCGGAAGTAAGCTCAGACCGTCGCCATGCGCAATTCGCGCCAGCAGAACGTCATGCTCCAGCGGCTCTTCAAGACAGGCCGGGGCGTAACCCACGCGCTGAAAGCGTTCCCGCGTAGCGTCAAAGAAGGCCGGATTACGTTCCCGGCTGAACCAGAACAGCGGCCGGTGGTTAAGTTCCGCCAGGAGGAGAGACTCTCTGCCTGCCTCTGGCCAGATGGCGGGTAGCGCCGCGATGAGCGGCTCGTGCCAGTCGAGCGACGTGACGGCAAGTCCGACGGACTCCAGCGGCAACGCCACCACGGCAGCATCCAGTTTTCCGCGTCGCACCTGACGCACCAGATCGGGCGAGCCCTGGCGCACCAGACGCAGGGTCTCCACCCGGGTATTCATCTGCGTTTCCAGCCCAGCGAAAACACCCTGCTCAAACGCCGTCGTCAGCCCCAGACGCAGCGACTGCACATCATTTGGCGCGAGCTGACTCAGAGCTGCCCAGGTTTTATCCTGCAGTTCCAGCAGCGGACGTACGATCTCCAGCACCTGCAGTCCCTCATTTGTCAGCGTCAGGCCTTTGGTATGACGGACAAACAGCGTTACCCCCAGACGTTCTTCAAGCTGGCGTATGTGGCGGCTGAGCGGCGGTTGCGACATAAACAGTCGCTGGGCCGCCCGGCTCATGTTGTTCTCTTCCGCCACCACGACAAAGTAGCGCAGCAGGCGGATATCCAGAGAGTGCTGAGGCGGTGTTGTCATACCGAAAAGGTATCACGGAAACGGTATTATCCAAATGATTCTACCCGCCCTATCCTCACGCCATACATTACACAAACGAGGAAGACACCATGCATTCGGAACGTTTTATTACCGGTCAGGACATGCTACAGCAGGTCGATGGCAAAGGCGGCGATGCCGTCGTCGAAAGCCTGAAAGATATTGCTCCCGACTTCGCCCGCTATCTGATTGAGTTTCCTTTTGGCGACATCTATTCCCGACCCGGGCTGGATTTACGCAGTCGGGAGATTGCCACCGTCGCCGCATTGACCGCGCTGGGTAATGCCACGCCGCAGTTGAAGGTACATATTGCCGCCGCGCTGCACGTCGGGTTAACGCAGGAGGAAATTATTGAGGTGATGATGCAGATGGCAGTATATGCAGGCTTTCCAGCCGCGTTAAACGGTCTGTTCGCCGCAAAAGAAGTGTTTGCCGGCCGGTAACGCACCGGCCAGCATGATTGACGAACCGTAGGCCGGATAAGCGCAGCGCCATCCGGCAAAAACTACAGCAGTTGCGCCAGACGGTTAATATCTGACTGGATCGCCCCGGCGGTAACGTCACGACCGGCACCGGGTCCGCGGATCACCAACGGATTATCGCGATACCAGCGACTTTCAATGGCGAAGACGTTATCGCACGGCAGCAGCGCTGCCAGCGGGTGCTCCGGACGAACGGCTTCGACGCCGACGCGCGCTTTGCCGTTGGCATCGAAACGTGCCACATAGCGCAGCACCAGCCCCATTTCGCGGGCCGCTTCCAGACGTTGCACCATCTGGTCGTTCAGTTCATCGCCATTTTCAAAGAAGTGATCGATTGAACCTTCTTCACAATGTGCGGGAACCAGCGACTCAACGCGAACCTGATCCGGCTCGATGTCGTAGCCCGCTTCACGCGCCAGAATCACCAGCTTGCGCATCACATCTTTACCCGACAGGTCGACGCGCGGATCCGGCTCCGTCAGTCCCTGCTGCCAGGCCTGATCCACCAGATCGGTAAACGGCACAGAGCCATCAAACTGCAGGAATAGCCAGGACAGCGTGCCGGAGAAGATCCCGCTGATTGACAGGATAGTGTCGCCGCTGTCGATCAGATCGCGCACGGTGTGGTTGATCGGCAACCCCGCCCCCACGGTGGCGTTGTACAGCCAGTGACGCCCGGTCTTATCAAACGCGTCGTGGATCTGGCGATACTTATTGCTGGTGCTCGCCCCGGCCAGTTTGTTAGCGCTGATGACGTGGAAACCGTGACTGGCGAAGTCGAGATACTGATCGGCGAGCTGTTCGCTTGCGGTCACATCCAGCACCACCAGATCGTCATACGGGTGCGCGCGCATCCACAGGAACAGTGACTCTTCATCCTGTTCAATGGCTTCATCATTGAAGAACGCCAGCGCCCGGCTGGCATCCAGCCCTTCGTAGTTCAACAGGCTGCGACGGCTATCCACCACCCCTGCCAGCACAAATTCAAAACCGGTACGCGCCGAGAGCGTGCTCTGCTCGCGAGCAAACAGTTCCAGCCAGCGGGAACCAATATTGCCCTTGCCAAAGAGCACCAGGCCGATGCGTTTTTCTGCGCGGAAAATGGACTGATGCAGACCCTGAATCAGGCTCTCCGTCGGGCCGGTACGCAGCACGGCCACCAGGCTGATACCCTCTTCCGACTGCCAGGTAAATTCCACCGGCTGTCCTTTCAACTGCTGCCAAAAACGGTGGCAGTGCAGCGGATTACGGGTGACGCCCGCCCCCACCATCGCCACCAGCGCCAGCCCCTGACGCAAACGCAGTTCACCCGGCAAACCCGCTTCATCAAGGATTCGCAGAGCGCTATCCGCCACTTCCGAGGTGTAGCAGAACTGCAGCAGGTGACGATCGGTATGAACGCCAACGGCCAGCGGACGCACCTGCGCACGCTTGAGGACCTGGTCGATATCCTTATGCGCCTGCTTAAAGTCCTGGCTGGCAGGAACCTGAAATTCAATCAGGCAAACGTCATCATGGCTGGTCACGATACGCGCGCCGGTACCTGAAGCCAGTACGCGCTCAATGCGCGTAGAGCCTTGATCCGGCGTGTAGCTACAGCGCAACTGGAGATCGATATCGCTCCCGGAAACCGGCTGCAGCGTACGGGTGTGCAGAACCGGTGCCGCCAGGCGCGCCAGCTCGCTGGCTTCATCCAGACGTAACAGCGGCAACAGGCAGGCGTCTTTAACTTTACGCGGGTCAGCGCTGTACACCCCGGCCACGTCGCTCCAGATGGTGACGCGGGAAACACCCGCCAGCGCGCCAACCTGCGTGGCGGAATAGTCAGAACCGTTACGGCCCAGCAGCACCGTATCACCCGCATTACTACGGCTGATAAAACCGGTCACCACCAGACGTTTTTGCGGGTGCTGGATCAGCAGTTGCTGCAATAACGGGTAAGAAAGCCCTTCATCCACCTGCGGTTGCGCGGCGCGCTCGGCGCGTAAGAATTCACGCGCATCCAGCCAGGCCGACGCCATGCCATGCTGATTCAGCACCGCAGACATCAGACGTGCCGACCATACTTCACCATGACCTACCACCTCCGCATAAACGGCGTCATTCACGCCGCTATCCAGCAGATTTGCCAGACGCTCCAGATCGCTAATAAACAGGCTGGTTAATCCATCCGCCACGTCGGCAGGAAGCAGGCCGCTAATCAGCTCACACTGATAGCGACGCAGGGTCTGTTGCACCTGATGCGCAGAGAGGCGATCGGTCTGACTTAATTTCAGCCAACTGATCAGTTGGTTGGTCGTACTGCCCGCAGCGGAAACCACCATCATGTCGTCAGGCTGTGAGTATTCCGCCATGATGCCCGCGACGCGCAGATAACATTTCACGTCAGCCAGACTACTACCACCAAATTTGTGCAGTTGACGACCCTTCGCCCCTGCCTGCGCAATCACACTCATGTTTACCCCTTGTTTGCAGCCCGGAAGCCATTTTCCAGGTCGGCAATTAAATCTTCGCCATCTTCAATACCGGTGGAGATACGCAGCAGCGTCTCGGAGATCCCGGCAGCGGCACGCGCTTCTGGCGCCATGCCGGCATGCGTCATCGTTGCGGCGTGAGAGATTAGGCTTTCCACTCCCCCTAAGGATTCCGCCAGCGTAAACAACGACAGCCCGCTCAGGAAACGACGCAGCGTCTGCTCATCGCCATCCAGTTCAAAACTCAACATTGCGCCAAAACCTTTCTGCTGACGCACGGCAATGTCATGCCCCTGATTTTCCGGCAGCGACGGGTGATAGAGCTTTTTCACCCGCGGCTGGGTTTGCAGGTAATCGACGATCGCCTGCGCATTGCGTTGCGCCACTTCCATGCGCGGCGACAGCGTACGCAACCCACGCAACAGCAGGTAACTGTCAAACGCGCCGCCGGTCACGCCGATATTATTCGCCCACCATGCCAGTTCGGTGACGATTTCCGGATCTTTGGCTATCACCACGCCCGCCACCACGTCAGAGTGGCCATTCAGATATTTCGTGCATGAATGCAACACCAGATCGGCGCCCAATGCCAGCGGATTTTGCAGCGCCGGGCTTAAAAAAGTGTTGTCGACAACGCTGACGGCTCCGGCTTCACGCGCCAGTTGGCAGATTTTCGCAATATCCACCACGCGTAACAGCGGATTACTCGGACTTTCCACCAGTACCAGTTTGGGTTTTTCTGCCAGCGCGGCCTGCAACGCCTGCTCATCCCCTTGATCGACAAACCGCACGCGATAGCATCCGCGCGTCGCCAGACTGTCAAACAGGCGGTAGCTGCCGCCGTAGCAATCATGCGGTGCCACCAGCAGATCGCCTGGCTTCAGAAACACGGTTGTCGCCAGGTGAATCGCCGACATGCCGGTATTGGTCAGCACCGCACCCGCCCCCCCTTCCAGTTCGGCCAGCGCACGCTGCACCACATCGCGCGTAGGGTTGCCGCGACGGGAGTAGTCATGGGCGCGAGGCTCATTAAAACCGGTAAAATTATAGGTGCTGGAAAGGTGAATCGGCGGAACGACGCAACCATACTGTTCGTCGTCATTTAACCCGCTACGCACTGCGATGGTGGCCTGTTTACGCGTCATGTTAGGGTGTTCCTGAGCTGAGTCGATGAAAAGTCAGGTCCCAGAGTAAACAGGTTAACAATAGACGTCAATACATCTGGACATCTAAACTTCTTTGCGTATAGATTGAGCAAACTGGAAATAGCCGTTAAAATTATCTGCATTAGCGCACAACTACAGGCGCTTTATCAGTGTCACAGTATCGCCTGTACGGTAAACTATGCGGAATTATGGCGAGTAGCCGCACAAATAGTGCGGCCTTGCCTCATATTAATGACAAAGAGGATTAAGTATCTCATGGCTGAATGGAGCGGCGAATATATCAGCCCATACGCTGAGCACGGTAAGAAGAGTGAGCAAGTAAAGAAAATTACGGTTTCCATTCCTCTGAAGGTGTTAAAAATCCTCACCGATGAACGCACGCGTCGTCAGGTGAACAACCTGCGCCACGCCACCAACAGCGAGTTGCTGTGTGAAGCGTTTCTGCATGCCTTTACCGGGCAACCCCTGCCAAACGACGCAGACCTGCGTAAAGAGCGCAGTGATGAAATCCCGGAAGCGGCGAAAGAGATCATGCGTGAACTGGGGATCGACCCGGAGACATGGGAATATTGATTTGCAGAAAAGAGCGGCGCGGGTTTCCTGGCCGCTCTTTTTAATTGTGTAACAAGGACGTTATGCCATGAATCGAGGCTTACTGGTTTTCAGTCTGCTGATTGCGACGCCTGTTTTTGCCTGGGAACCGCAAACCGGCGACATCATCTTTCAAATGTCCTTATCCTCCCAGAGCCAGGCGATTCAACTGGCAACGCATTCTGACTATAGCCATACCGGCATGATCGTTATCCGCGAGAAAAAACCGTACGTCTTTGAAGCCATTGGCCCGGTGGTTTATACCCCTCTGCAAAAGTGGATAACACACGGTAAAGACGGAAAATACATCGTGCGTCGCGTTGACGGTGGGCTATCGCCACAGCAGCAGAAAAAGCTCGCGCAAACCGCAAAACACTATCTCGGTAAACCTTACGATCTGGCCTTTTCCTGGAGTGACGAGCGTCAGTACTGCTCTGAAGTGGTGTGGAAGGTGTATGACCATGCGCTCGGGATGAAAATGGGTAAGCTGCAAAAGCTAAAGGATTTCGATCTCAGTCACCCGGCGGTGCAAGCCAAAATGAAAGAACGTTACGGTAAAAATATCCCGCTGAATGAAACGGTTATTTCTCCACAGGCGCTTTTTGATGCGCCGCAACTGGAAACGGTTGAGAAGTCGTGGCCGCTGCTTTGGTGGTGACGCAACAAAGGCAGAGGTTTTCCCCTGCCTTTCAGACTCACTGCCCACTATTTTCATAGTGGTGCTCATGGGTTATTTGCTAATCCCATTAAATTTATTCAGTGTTGCTTCCATTTTGAGCGTTTCTTTACGGTTCAGTGGATAGAAATAAACCAGCATCACGGCGGCCAAAAACAGGCATAAAGCCGGTATCAGATTCGCCATCGTGTAAATATTTTCCCGCACGACGCTGGTTTGCGCAGCCCCGCCCGTTGATGAGGATTGGTAGCCGATGATAGCCAGCATAAAACCCCCAATGGCTCCCGCACATGCCTGACCCACTTTGCGAGCAAAGAAGTTCACACCATAAACGGTGCCATCTTCGCGATCGCCAGTAACATACTGATGGTAGTCGCAAACATCCGTCATAAACGCCCAAATCATCAGGTTGAATAATCCGGCTCCTAGCGTCGCAAGGAAAAGAAAGACCAGATAGATTTTCGCATCCGTAATGTGGATGAAGTACATAATCAGATACATCACCACGGAAAAGAACAGTGCACCGACGCTGGCTTCTTTTTTACCAAACCGCTTCGTGAGCCAGGACGCGGATGGCGCCAGCAGAATCAGGGAACCAAAGGTAAATAAGAGTGCGACAGACATGGCGGCTTTATTGTGGAAATAGTCATTAAACAGATAGGTCATATTGGTACCGGAGAGACCCTGATTAATCACAATAAGCAGATCAACCACAACCAGCACAATCAACGCCTTATTGCGTAGCAATCCCTTCAACAAAACAGAAACGGGCATGCTCTCTTTTCTTTCCACACGCACACGCTCTGTCGTTAAATGACAGGTCAGTGTTAAAAAGATAAAAGCCAGTATCGAGCAGCCAATCGCAATCCAGAAGAAATGTTGCCCGGAAATCACCAGGCTTCCGTCAACAAGGGTGGTATACATCAGAATGGGAATAAAAAAACCGGTTGCCCCACCACCAATCGCCGAGCCAACGCTGCGGTAAGTCGAAAGCGAAACACGATCGTCCGGATTCGAGCTAATCGCGGCTGACATTGCACCATAAGGAATGCTAACGGTCGATAACAACGAACCGTAAATAAAATAGGAACAGCAGATATAGATAATTTTCGCTGTTTCAGAAAATTCATGAACAAACGGTAGAAAAAGAACCACCGAAATGATGCAGAAAGGGTATTTCATGCGACGAACCCAGGGGTTAAAACGCCCGTAAACGGTCAGTTTAGACGTATCGCATATGCGCCCTACGGCGACATCAACAAACGCATCAAAGAGTTTTGTTATAAAATAGAGTGACCCGACAATAACCCCGGAAACACCGAGCACATTAGTGTAGTAAATCATTAAAAAGCTATTGACCAACCCAAGAATAAAACAATTCCCCAGGTCGCCACACAAGTAACCTATTTTATCTCTGAATCCGAAAGGCCTGATAGCAATGCTTGCATTACTGCTTATAACATGTTCATCACTGGACATTATGTCAACTCCTGAGTGCCTTATTCACGCGAATATTAAGGCATGCGTGGTTTTGCGTATTGAAAGGCAACTTGATGATGTTTTTTATAGATAAATTTCACGTTAACGGAATTAACAATCAGAAGTTATAGCCCAGACCCACACGATAACGCGTCTGGCGATCGTCCGTCGTTGTCGTGTTATAACCAGAGGACACGTTACCCACTTCAACAAAAGGAACCCAGGACCCTATCTTATAAGCAACACGGAAGTTATATTCATAGTCTTCATTTTTGTTGTTATATAAATCTTCACTATCGGCAATTTTATAAATGCCGTTGAGTTCAAACATCCAGTTATTGACGTTATAACCGAGCCATGCCTCCGGGCGATAGACCATCCGATCATCTTTGCCGTCGGCATTTCTACGCATATATTCCTGACGATAGCGGAACGCAGTCCACCAGTTGTCATTGATATTATACTGTACGCGAAGATAAGGCTTATAGATCGTCATGTTATCACCCGTTTCAACCGCGATGCCAGGCTGCCAGATGAGACCCTGCCAGGTGAATTGATAGCTTGCCGTATACTCGTTGCCATTACTTTCCATATTGTTCCACGCATCATTTGATTGCGCATCATCGGAACGAGAGATAGCTTCTACTGCCACACCAAAACCAGTCGCAAAGCGGTGAGACATATAAACACGGTCATAGTTACGTCCATCATCATAATATTCATGACGATAATCTACATAGCCTGCGTGAGCGGCTCCAGATAATAATGGAATAAGTAATAATGCATATCCACGCTTCATAGCAATCCCTCTCAATAGAAAACGTCAAAAACAATCTGACCTTATCGACATCATCACGGTTAAAAGGCAATGATAAAAATAAGGGACAGGATTAATTTTATATTACGTAATGAAGTTTATTTAAGCGGGGAAGCTAAAACCTTTTAAATTTTGCCAGCAACTAAAAATCATGGCAAAAAAAGAAAGATAAGAGAGACGAACATCACCAATAAAACAATTTACCGATAAATTAGAAACGACATTTCAAGTTAGTTTCTGGTTATTTATTCAAGGCACCAATGATAAATATAAAAAAGATAAAATTCAGATACAAAAAAAGCGCCTGTCGGCGCTTTTTTTTGACAGCTGAAACTTATTTGCTGCCCGGGATGTTGAAACGCTTGTTGAAGCGGTCAACACGGCCACCGGTTGCAACGTCACGCTGTTTGCCAGTGTAGAACGGGTGGCATTTACCGCAGACGTCCAGGTTCAGATCGTGACCTACGGTAGAGCGAATTTTCATGACGTTACCGCAAGAACAGGTAGCAGTAATTTCTTCGTATTTCGGGTGAATATCTTTTTTCATGGGAAAACCTCAGTTTAAGGCCGCGTCGCTCTTCCAGCCCTAACGCCAGACACCACGCGATGTTAATTTTTACCCGTCGCCTTTCACACCGCTGATATGTTGGCTGCGTGAAATTCTCGGGTAACGGTCAAGTTTTGACACAATCAATTTGCATCAAAGGCGGCGAATCATACAGAAATTAGCCCGCTCATGCAAACTGATTCGCTCATCACCCATGAGTAATGTGTATACTAACCGGCCAGATTTCAAGTCAGGATGATTTATGCCCGTAGCGCACGTTGCCTTACCCGTTCCGCTCCCTCGCACCTTTGACTATCTTCTGCCGGAAGGCATGAATGTCAAAGCAGGGTGTCGCGTGCGCGTACCGTTTGGCAAACAGCAGGAGCGCGTCGGGATCGTCGTCTCGGTTAGCGACAAAAGCGAGCTGCCGCTGAATGAACTGAAAGCTGTCGTTGATGTGCTGGATGATGAGCCGCTCTTTTCGACCTCCGTCTGGCGTCTGCTGATCTGGGCGGCAGATTATTATCATCATCCCATTGGCGACGTGCTGTTCCATGCCCTGCCCATCCTGCTGCGTCAGGGGAAACCTGCCACCAACACGCCAATGTGGTACTGGTTTGCCACCGAAGAGGGCCAGGCCGTTGATCTTAATAGCCTGAAACGTTCCCCCAAACAGCAGCAGGCGTTGGCCGCGTTGCGACAGGGGAAAATCTGGCGCGATCGGGTCGCCGACCTTGAATTCAACGATGCCGCGCTTCAGGCTCTGCGTAAAAAAGGCTTGTGTGAACTGGCGAGCGAAACCCCAGGTTTTAGCGACTGGCGCACGCACTACGCGGTTTGCGGCGAACGTCTGCGACTGAACACCGAACAGGCCACCGCCGTTGGCGCAATTCACAGCGCGTCAGACTGTTTCTCCGCCTGGCTGCTGGCCGGGGTGACGGGGTCAGGTAAAACCGAAGTTTATCTGAGCGTACTGGAAAACGTTCTGGCACAGGGTAAGCAGGCGCTGGTGATGGTGCCGGAAATTGGTCTGACGCCGCAAACCATCGCCCGTTTTCGCGAACGGTTCAACGCGCCGGTGGAAGTGCTGCATTCCGGCCTCAATGACAGCGAGCGCCTTTCTGCCTGGTTGAAAGCCAAAAACGGCGAAGCGGCGATTGTCATTGGCACACGCTCCTCCTTATTTACGCCGTTTAAAAATCTTGGCGTGATCGTTATCGATGAAGAACACGACAGTTCCTATAAACAGCAGGAAGGCTGGCGCTATCATGCCCGCGATCTGGCGGTCTGGCGCGCCCATAGCGAACGCATTCCGATAATCCTCGGTTCGGCAACTCCGGCACTGGAAACGCTGTGTAACGTGC
The DNA here is from genome assembly GCF_041807075.1 of Citrobacter telavivensis. Taxonomy (NCBI): domain Bacteria; kingdom Pseudomonadati; phylum Pseudomonadota; class Gammaproteobacteria; order Enterobacterales; family Enterobacteriaceae; genus Citrobacter; species Citrobacter telavivensis. The sequence goes on from NZ_JBGUBF010000007.1 coordinate 52,571, forward strand.
GGCAGAAAAAATACCGGATGCTGCGCCTGACGCGCCGCGCCGGAAACGCGCGTCCCGCGACTCAGCACGTGCTGGATTTAAAAGGTCAGCAGGTACAGGCCGGTCTGGCACCGGCGCTGATCGCCCGTATGCGCCAGCATTTACAGGCCGACAACCAGGTGATTTTATTTCTCAATCGCCGGGGTTTTGCACCTGCGCTGCTTTGCCACGACTGCGGCTGGATTGCGGAGTGTCCGCGTTGCGATCACTACTACACCCTGCATCAGGCACAGCACCATTTGCGCTGTCATCACTGCGACAGCCAGCGTCCGGTGCCACGTCAGTGTCCTTCCTGTGGCTCTACGCATATGGTACCGGTCGGATTAGGCACTGAGCAGCTTGAACAAGCGCTGGCTCCCTTCTTTCCCGGCGTACCGATTTCCCGCATTGACCGCGATACCACCAGCCGCAAAGGGTCGCTTGAGCAGCATCTGGCACAAGTGCATCGCGGTGGCGCAAGGATCCTGATCGGCACCCAGATGCTGGCAAAAGGTCACCACTTCCCTGACGTGACGCTGGTTGCGCTGCTGGATGTGGACGGCGCGCTGTTCTCGGCAGATTTCCGTTCAGCAGAACGCTTTGCCCAACTTTATACGCAGGTTTCCGGGCGCGCAGGACGCGCTGGAAAACAGGGAGAAGTGGTTTTGCAGACCCACCATCCGGAACATCCGCTGCTACAGACTCTGTTGCATAAGGGCTATGACGCATTCGCTGAACAAGCGCTGGCGGAACGGCAAACTCTGCAACTACCGCCGTGGACCAGTCACGTCATTGTGCGCGCAGAAGATCATCATAATCAGCAGGCGCCGCTGTTTTTGCAGCAACTGCGTAATCTGATTCAGGCCAGTCCGCTGGCTGACGATAAGCTCTGGATTTTAGGCCCGGTACCGGCACTGGCGCCGAAGCGCGGCGGACGCTATCGCTGGCAGATTTTATTGCAGCATCCGTCACGGATTCGTTTGCAGCATATCGTGAGTGGCACGCTGGCACTCATCAATACGTTACCGGAGTCGCGCAAGGTGAAATGGGTGCTGGATGTCGATCCCATCGAGGGATAACCCCCTCAGATGCGAGGCGGATCGTAAAATTCAACATCCGTCACACTTTTTATGAAAATTCTGTAACCGTTTCCATTCGCTATCTGATAAAAATGTTTTTGATGTGAATTCAACAGGGATTGTGCTGCGCCGGATTACCCAGGCGAGGAGAAAGAGTGAAACCGAATAAGCAGGCCGCTGCCGCTACAATGAAAGATGTTGCCATGAAGGCGAAAGTCTCAACGGCAACGGTGTCCCGCGCGCTAATGAACCCCGATAAAGTCTCTCAGTCCACCCGAAACCGGGTTGAACAGGCAGCTGTAGAAGTGGGGTATTTACCGCAGGCGACGGGTCGCAACGTTAAACGTAATGAATCGCGAACGATCCTGGTGATTGTCCCGGATATTTGCGATCCCTTCTTTAGCGAACTGATCCGTGGGATCGAGGTCACCGCCGCCAGTCATGGCTATCTGGTGTTGATCGGCGATTGCGCGCACCAGAACCAGCAGGAAAAAACCTTCGTCAATCTGATCATCACCAAGCAAATTGATGGCATGTTGCTGTTGGGCTCTCGTCTGCCGTTTGACGCCAGTATTGAAGAGCAGCGCAATCTGCCGCCGATGGTGATGGCGAACGAGTTCGCGCCGGAGCTGGAGTTGCCCACCGTCCATATCGACAACCTGACCGCTGCCTTCAATGCCGTGAACTATCTGCATGAACTGGGACATCAGCGCATTGGCTGCATTGCCGGGCCGGAAGAGATGCCGCTATGTCATTACCGCTTGCAGGGTTACGTGCAAGCGCTGCGCCGTTGCGGTGTGACGGTGGATCCGCACTATATCGCTCGCGGGGATTTCACCTTCGAGGCTGGCGGCAATGCGCTCAGGCAGTTGTTCGAATTGCCGCAACCGCCAACAGCGGTATTCTGTCATAGCGATGTCATGGCGCTCGGCGCCCTCTCATGGGCCAAACGTCAGGGCATCAAAGTTCCGGATGACCTGTCGATTATTGGTTTCGACAACATCGCCCTGGCGGAATTTTGCGATCCGCCGCTGACCACCGTTGCGCAACCGCGCTTCGAAATTGGTCGTGAAGCGATGCTGTTGCTGCTTGACCAAATTCATGGACAAAATGTCAACAGCGGCTCGCGTTTGATGGACTGTGAACTGATCCTTCGGGGTACCACGCGTGCCTTAACGTAAACCTTTCAGACACGGTGTCTGGTCAAAGGCCCGCCGCTTAAGTAACATGGCGGGCTGACGAACAAATCAATACAGCGAAACGATAGTGGCACAACGAGATTATGTACGTCGCGGCCAACCGGCACCTTCGCGGCGCAAAAAGAGCACCTCACGGAAAAAGCAACGCAACACGTCTGCGGTATCGCCCGCAATGGTCGCCATTGCCGCCGCCGTTCTTGTGGCCTTTATCGGTGGTTTGTACTTCATTACGCATCATAAGAAAGAAGAATCCGAAACGTTGCAGGGTCAGAAAGTGACCGGCAACGGGCTGCCGCCGAAGCCGGAAGAGCGTTGGCGCTATATTAAAGAGCTGGAAAGCCGCCAGCCGGGCGTACGTGCGCCGACAGAACCGTCTGCAGGCGGTGAAGTGATGAAGCCGGATCAACTGACCAACGAACAGCGCCAGTTGCTTGCGCAAATGCAGGCCGATATGCGCCAGCAGCCAACGCAACTCAACGAAGTACCGTGGAACGAGCAGACACCGGCACAGCGTCAGCAAACGTTGCAGCGCCAGGCTCAGCAACGTCAGGTTGAGCAGCAACAGCAGCAGTGGAACAGCACGCCACCGGTTCAACAGCCGCGTACGCAGCCGCAGACACAAACGCGCACAGCGCAAACGGCACCGGTACAGCAACCGTCGAAGCCTGTTACGCAGCCGCAGAAACCTGCGGCAACGTCACAGCCGTATCAGGATCTGCTGCAGACCCCTGCGCACACAGCGGCGTCTGCGCCGAAAACACAGCCGGCCGCTCCGGTTGAGCGCGTGCCAGAAGCACCGAAGCCGACCGCGGAGAAGAAAGACGAACGTCGCTGGATGGTGCAGTGCGGTTCGTTTAAAGGCGCTGAACAGGCAGAAACCGTGCGTGCACAGCTGGCTTTCGAAGGCTTTGACTCCAAAATCACCACCAACAATGGCTGGAATCGCGTGGTCATCGGGCCGGTGAAAGGCAAAGAGAATGCCGACAGCACGATTAGCCGCCTGAAGATGGCGGGTCACACAAACTGTATTCGACTCGCCTCCGGGGGTTGAAACCCCCAAAATCCCCCCCATCTATACTTGCATTACGCCCCGTACACCGTGCGGGGCTTGTATTCTGTATTTGTAACCAAGGGGTCTGCTCGTGACAACAATAGTAAGCGTACGCCGTAACGGCCATGTGGTTATCGCCGGTGATGGTCAGGCCACACTGGGTAACACCGTAATGAAAGGCAACGTGAAAAAAGTACGTCGTCTGTACAACGACAAAGTCATTGCTGGCTTTGCGGGAGGTACGGCGGATGCGTTCACGCTGTTTGAACTGTTTGAGCGCAAGCTGGAAATGCATCAGGGACATCTGGTCAAAGCCGCCGTTGAGCTGGCGAAAGACTGGCGTACCGACAGGATGCTACGCAAACTTGAAGCGCTGTTAGCAGTCGCAGATGAAAACGCCTCCCTTATCATCACCGGTAACGGTGACGTCGTGCAGCCGGAAAACGATCTGATTGCCATCGGCTCCGGCGGTCCCTACGCCCAGGCTGCGGCACGTGCTCTGCTGGAAAACACCGAGCTCGGCGCTCGCGACATTGCTGAAAAAGCGTTGGATATTGCAGGTGATATCTGCATTTACACCAACCATTTCCATACCATTGAAGAATTACCGTCTAAAGCGTAAGGATCTCCCATGTCTGAAATGACCCCACGCGAAATCGTCAGCGAACTGAACAAGCATATCATCGGCCAGGATAACGCCAAGCGTTCCGTGGCGATTGCACTGCGTAACCGCTGGCGCCGCATGCAGCTCGACGAAGAACTGCGCCATGAAGTCACACCGAAAAACATTCTGATGATCGGCCCCACCGGTGTCGGTAAAACCGAAATCGCCCGTCGTCTGGCAAAGCTTGCCAACGCGCCGTTCATCAAAGTAGAAGCGACAAAATTCACCGAAGTAGGTTATGTCGGTAAAGAAGTTGACTCTATCATCCGCGATCTGACCGATGCCGCCATCAAAATGGTTCGCGTCCAGGCGATCGAGAAAAATCGCTATCGTGCAGAAGAGATGGCAGAAGAGCGCATTCTTGATGTGCTGATCCCACCGGCTAAAAATAACTGGGGCCAGGCGGAACAGCAGTCTGAACCGTCAGCTGCGCGTCAGGCATTCCGTAAAAAACTGCGCGAAGGCCAGCTCGACGATAAAGAAATCGAGATCGATCTCGCCGCTGCACCGATGGGCGTGGAAATCATGGCGCCTCCGGGAATGGAAGAGATGACCAGCCAGTTGCAGTCCATGTTCCAGAACCTGGGCGGGCAGAAGCAGAAAGCGCGTAAGCTGAAAATCAAAGACGCGATGAAGCTGCTGATTGAAGAAGAAGCGGCCAAGCTGGTGAATCCGGAAGAGCTGAAACAGGAAGCGATCGACGCTGTTGAGCAGCACGGGATCGTGTTTATCGACGAAATCGACAAAATCTGTAAGCGCGGCGAATCCTCCGGCCCGGACGTGTCCCGTGAAGGCGTACAGCGCGACCTGCTACCGCTGGTTGAAGGCTGCACCGTCTCCACCAAGCACGGGATGGTCAAAACCGACCACATTCTGTTTATCGCCTCTGGGGCGTTCCAGGTGGCGAAGCCGTCTGACCTGATCCCGGAACTGCAGGGTCGTCTGCCGATTCGCGTGGAACTGCAGGCGCTGACCACCAGCGACTTTGAACGCATTCTGACGGAGCCTAATGCCTCTGTCACCGTGCAGTACAAAGCACTGATGGCGACTGAAGGCGTCAACATTGAGTTTACTGAATCCGGTATCAAGAAAATTGCTGAAGCGGCATGGCAGGTTAACGAGACCACCGAAAACATCGGTGCCCGTCGTCTGCACACCGTTCTGGAGCGCCTGATGGAAGATATTTCCTATGATGCGAGCGATTTGAATGGTCAAAGCATAACAATTGATGCGGATTATGTGAGCAAACATCTGGATGCGCTGGTCGCAGATGAAGATCTGAGCCGTTTTATCCTATAATCGCGTTCACTGCATTTTCATCACTGTTGATGGGGCTGAAAGGCCCCATTTTTATTGGCGCTAAATATGACTGAACAACAACAAATTAGCCGCTCCCAGGCCTGGCTGGAAAGCTTACGACCCAAGACCCTACCGCTCGCCTTCGCGGCGATCATCGTCGGTACGGCCCTGGCATGGTGGCAGGGATACTTTGATCCGCTGGTCGCTCTGCTGGCACTCATTACGGCAGGGCTTCTGCAAATCCTGTCAAATCTCGCCAACGATTATGGCGATGCCGTTAAGGGCAGCGACAAGCCGGACCGCCTCGGACCGCTGCGTGGAATGCAAAAAGGGGTGATCACCCAACAGGAGATGAAGCGCGCACTGATCATCACCGTCGTACTCATTTGTTTGTCCGGTCTGTCGCTGGTTGCCGTGGCGTGCCGCACGCCGGCGGATTTTGTCGGTTTCCTGGTGCTTGGCGTGCTGTCGATTATTGCCGCCATCACCTATACCGTGGGCAATCGTCCCTATGGCTACATCGGCCTGGGCGATATTTCCGTGCTGGTCTTCTTTGGCTGGCTGAGCGTGATGGGCAGTTGGTATCTGCAGGCGCATACGCTGATCCCGGCGCTCATTCTTCCGGCAACCGCCTGTGGTCTGCTGGCCACTGCCGTGCTTAACATCAATAACCTGCGCGATATCAACAGCGACCGGGAAAACGGCAAGAATACGCTGGTCGTTCGCCTCGGTGCCGTAAATGCCCGTCGTTACCATGCCTGTCTGCTGATGGGGACGCTGGTCTGCCTGGCGCTGTTTAACCTGCTTTCGCTGCAAAGTCCGTGGGGTTGGCTCTTCCTGTTGGCCGCACCGGTACTGGTAAAACAGGCGCGTTACGTTATGCGCCAGATGGAACCGGCGGCGATGCGTCCGATGCTCGAACGTACGGTAAAAGCCGCGTTGCTGACTAACCTGCTGTTTGTCGTCGGGATTTTCTTAAGTCAGTGGGCAAGATAACTGACAAATATCAATTAACAATTGATGATTTTGCCAACAGTACACATAGCGCGATATACTAAAAATTCTCGCAGCAACTGAACGTTAAGCCTATGAAATACGATACTTCCGAGCTTTGTGACATCTATCAAGAAGATGTCAACGTCGTGGAACCGCTGTTCTCTAACTTTGGAGGACGGTCGTCGTTTGGCGGACAAATCGTCACGGTGAAATGTTTCGAGGACAACGGGTTGCTGTATGATCTGCTCGAACAAAATGGTCGTGGACGCATTCTGCTGGTCGATGGCGGCGGTTCTGTCCGTCGTGCGCTGGTCGACGCCGAACTGGCGCGTCTGGCGGTACAGAATGAATGGGAAGGGCTGGTCATCTACGGCGCAGTGCGTCAGGTAGACGATCTGGAAGAGCTGGACATCGGCATTCAGGCGATTGCCGCGATTCCGGTAGGTGCCGCAGGTGAAGGGATTGGGGAAAGCGATGTCCGCGTCAATTTTGGCGGCGTGACGTTCTTCTCCGGCGACCATCTGTACGCCGACAATACGGGAATCATCCTCTCCGAAGACCCACTCGATATCGAGTAAAGAAAATACCGCCATTCGGTGTGATGCCAGTCGGTTAAACAACTGACTGGCAATTTATTTCGATTCTGGACATCTCCAGATCCTCTTTTTTGTCACTTCATCCTTTCGATTCCCCCATTCAGCGCATTGACGAAGAGAAAACTCTCTCTATACCTAATGATGAATCTCATCACTCTCGTCACGAGGTCATCATGCATATCGATCTGACAGGTAAAAAAGCGCTGGTCACCGGAGCCAGTCGTGGATTAGGGCGCGCTATTGCACTGTCGCTGGCGAAAGCCGGTGCTGATGTTGTTATAACCTATGAAAAATCTGCGGAGAAAGCCCAGGCCGTTGCCAATGAAATTACAGCACTCGGCCGCCATGGCGAGGCTATTCAGGCAAACAGTGCAAACGCTCAGGCTATTCAGAACGCCGTAAATCACACGATACAGTCACTGGGAGGATTAGATATTCTGGTCAACAACGCAGGGATCGCACGCGGTGGCCCGCTGGAGTCACTGTCACTGGAAGACATCGACGCGTTGATTAACGTGAATATCCGTGGCGTGGTGGTAGCCATACAGGCCGCGTTGCCACATCTCCCTGAAGGTGGGCGGATTATCAATATTGGCAGTTGCCTTGCCAACCGTGTCGCCCAGCCGGGGATTGCTGTCTACGCGATGACTAAATCAGCGCTCAACTCGCTAACCCGTGGCCTGGCTCGTGATCTCGGCCCGCGGGGTATTACCGTCAACCTTGTCCATCCCGGCCCAACGGACAGTGATATGAACCCAGCAGATGGCGAACAGGCGGACTCCCAACGACAGCTTATTGCGACAGGGCATTACGGTACACCGGAGGATGTTGCAGCGGCGGTGACGTTTCTGGCAAGCCCAGCGGCTGGGCAGATTTCCGGCACGGGTCTGGACGTGGATGGAGGTTTGAATGCCTGAAACTAACGTTGTATCGCGGTAACGCTATGATATTGCCGGATGACGGCTTGCGCCTTATCCGGCCTACATGACTTACCGCAATCCGCTAAAGATTTCGCGTTAGGGCAAGGCGGCAAGCACATGAATCCCCAGGAGCATAGATAACCATGTGACTGGGGTGAATACGCGCAGCCAACGCCGCCATAACGTGAAATATGACGAGGATTAGACTTCTTCCATGCGGCCCAGCAGCGCCTGCAGACGATCCTGCCAGCCATTCTGTTGTTCTCTCAGAGACTGGTTTTCGCGCTCGAGCTCTTCGCGGCCATGCTGTGCAGATTGCACTTCCTGTGACAGCGAGTTGTTCTTCTCTTTCAGCTCTTCAATTTCCATCTGCAACAAGGTGATGGTATCAATCGCCTGCTGTACTTTTGCTTCCAGTTTCTCAAACACTTCTAAAGACATGGTCATACTCTCCTGAATTGCAAGGCGACGCTTCACGTGAACGCGCACAATATATAGTGCCGATTGTATGAAGCCCCGTCCTCGCTGTCCAGCAGCATCCCGCGCTGATTGCGGTTTGCAACACTTTTCAGTCGACTCTTACAGACAATAACCCCCTAACCCTTAAGTGTTAATACTTTGGTTAATGAAATGATTCAGCTCACACTGTTTTTGTATAACAAAACGCGCTTTATGGCGCGAAAACGCTCATTTTATTGACGGAGCACACACATTTTAAGTTCGATATTTCTCGTTTTTGCTCGTTAACGATAAATTAACAGTGTGCCTACAGGGCATCGCGGACGTCAGTGACCTCCTCGCATACAATAAACATTAAACTCTTCAGGATCCGATTATGAGTCAAACATCAACCTTAAAAGGCCAGTGCATTGCTGAATTCCTCGGTACCGGGTTGTTGATTTTCTTCGGTGTGGGGTGTGTCGCTGCGCTTAAAGTCGCGGGTGCGTCTTTTGGACAGTGGGAAATCAGCGTTATCTGGGGACTGGGGGTAGCCATGGCTATCTACCTGACCGCAGGTGTGTCTGGCGCACATCTCAACCCGGCAGTCACGATTGCATTGTGGCTGTTTGCGTGTTTCGACAAGCGCAAAGTTGTTCCTTTTATCCTTTCTCAATTTGCCGGTGCCTTTTGCGCAGCGGCGTTAGTTTACGGGCTTTACTACAACCTTTTCGCCGACTTCGAACAGACGCACCACATTGTACGTGGCAGCATTGAGAGTGTTGATCTGGCCGGCACTTTCTCAACGTATCCCAACCCACATATCAATTTTGTGCAGGCCTTCGCGGTTGAAATGGTGATTACCGCTATCCTGATGGGGCTTATCCTGGCGCTGACTGATGACGGTAACGGTGTACCGCGTGGCCCGCTGGCTCCATTGTTGATTGGTTTACTGATTGCGGTTATCGGCGCATCCATGGGCCCACTGACCGGGTTTGCGATGAACCCGGCGCGTGACATTGGTCCGAAAGCGTTCGCCTGGCTCGCGGGCTGGGGTAATGTCGCCTTCACCGGTGGCAAAGATATTCCTTACTTCCTGGTGCCGCTGTTTGGCCCCATCGTTGGCGCTATTTTGGGCGCTTTCGCCTATCGCAAGCTGATCGGTCGCCATTTACCGTGCGATACCTGTGCCGTGGAAGAGAAGGAAACCACGACCACTTCACAACAAAAAGCTTCGCTGTAATGTGACTACGGGACAAATAATTATGACTGAGAAAAAGTATATCGTTGCGCTCGACCAGGGAACCACCAGCTCCCGCGCCGTCGTGATGGATCATGATGCCAATATAGTGAGCGTTTCACAGCGCGAGTTTGAGCAGATCTACCCGAAAGCCGGCTGGGTAGAACACGACCCGATGGAAATCTGGGCAACACAGAGCTCTACTCTGGTGGAAGTGCTGGCCAAAGCGGACATCAGTTCCGATCAGATTGCAGCTATCGGGATTACTAACCAGCGTGAAACGACCATCGTCTGGGAACGTGAAACCGGTAAACCTATCTATAACGCGATTGTCTGGCAGTGTCGTCGGACCGCGGAGATCTGCGAGCGCCTGAAGCGCGATGGCATGGAAGAATACGTCCGCAATAACACCGGGCTGGTCATTGACCCGTATTTTTCCGGCACCAAAGTGAAGTGGATCCTCGACCACGTTGAAGGCTCCCGTGAGCGCGCACGTCGCGGCGAACTGCTGTTCGGTACCGTTGATACCTGGCTTATCTGGAAAATGACGCAGGGACGCGTACACGTGACGGATTACACCAACGCCTCACGTACTATGTTGTTCAACATCCACACGCTGGACTGGGACGACAAGATGCTGGATGCGCTGGATATTCCACGTGCCATGCTGCCGGAAGTCCGTCGTTCTTCTGAAGTCTACGGTCAGACCAACATTGGCGGTAAAGGCGGCACGCGTATTCCTATCTCCGGCATCGCCGGTGACCAGCAGGCGGCGCTGTTCGGCCAGCTGTGTGTGAAGGAAGGGATGGCGAAAAACACTTACGGCACCGGCTGCTTTATGCTGATGAATACCGGCGAGAAAGCGGTGAAGTCCGAGAACGGCCTGCTGACCACCATTGCCTGTGGCCCGACCGGAGAAGTGAACTACGCGCTGGAAGGCGCCGTGTTTATGGCGGGTGCCTCCATTCAGTGGCTGCGTGATGAAATGAAGCTCATCAGCGACGCCTTCGATTCCGAGTATTTCGCGACCAAAGTGAAGGACACCAACGGCGTGTACGTGGTGCCGGCCTTTACGGGTCTGGGCGCGCCTTACTGGGACCCGTATGCGCGTGGGGCGATCTTCGGTTTGACCCGTGGCGTGAACTCCAACCACATCATTCGCGCAACGCTGGAATCGATTGCCTACCAGACTCGCGACGTGCTGGAGGCGATGCAGGCAGACTCCGGTATTCGCCTGCACGCTCTTCGCGTGGACGGCGGCGCGGTTGCCAACAACTTCCTGATGCAGTTCCAGTCTGACATTCTCGGCACGCGCGTTGAGCGTCCGGAAGTGCGTGAAGTGACGGCGCTGGGTGCAGCCTACCTGGCCGGTCTGGCGGTTGGTTTCTGGCAGAACCTCGATGAGCTGCAGGAGAAAGCGGTTATCGAACGTGAATTCCGCCCTGGTATCGAAACCACCGAGCGTAACTACCGTTACAGCGGCTGGAAGAAAGCGGTCAAACGCGCGCTGGCGTGGGAAGATCACGAAGAGTAATCCATACAACACACGAAATCATTCGAGTTGCATCGAGGCGGCAAGCGATGGAATCCCCAGGAGCGTACGAAATGTACGTGACTGGGGTGAACGAGCGTAGCCAACAAAGAGGCAGCTTGAATGATGATGTGTGTGCGGGGGCAACCCCGCACACTCACCCTCTGATATCAATAATTCCCTCCCCTCCCCTGTGCTACACTTCGCGCCATTCCTTTTTGCTACGAGTTTGCTATGAGACGAGAACTTGCCATCGAATTTTCCCGCGTAACCGAAGCGGCGGCGCTGGCTGGCTATAAATGGTTGGGACGCGGTGACAAAAACACCGCCGACGGTGCGGCGGTTAACGCCATGCGCATTATGCTAAACCAGGTCAACATTGACGGAACCATCGTGATTGGTGAAGGCGAGATCGACGAAGCGCCAATGCTCTACATTGGTGAGAAAGTCGGTACCGGTCGCGGCGACGCGGTGGATATTGCCGTCGATCCCATCGAAGGTACGCGAATGACGGCGATGGGCCAGGCCAACGCGCTGGCCGTTCTGGCTGTCGGTGACAAGGGCTGCTTCCTGAACGCGCCGGATATGTACATGGAAAAGCTGATTGTCGGGCCGGGCGCAAAGGGCAGCATCGATCTCAATCTGCCGCTGGAAGAGAACCTGCGCAATGTCGCTAACGCGCTGGGCAAACCGCTGAGCGAACTGACGGTGACAATTCTGGCGAAACCGCGCCATGATGAGGTGATCGCAGAGATGGCGACGCTGGGCGTACGTGTATTCGCGATTCCTGATGGCGATGTTGCCGCTTCCATCCTGACCTGTATGCCGGACAGTGAAGTGGATGTGCTGTACGGAATTGGCGGCGCGCCGGAAGGCGTGGTGTCCGCTGCGGTGATCCGCGCGCTGGATGGCGACATGCAGGGCCGTCTGCTGGCGCGTCATGATGTTAAAGGCGACAGCGAAGAGAACCGCCGCATCGGCGAACAGGAGCTGGCGCGCTGTAAAGCAATGGGCATCGAGGCCGGTAAAGCGCTGCGTCTGGATGAGATGGCGCGCAGCGACAACGTCATCTTCTCTGCAACCGGCATTACTAAAGGCGATCTGCTGGAAGGGATTAGTCGTAAAGGTAATATCGCGACCACCGAAACGCTGCTGATCCGCGGAAAATCACGCACCATCCGCCGCATTCAGTCGATTCACTACCTCGATCGCAAAGACCCGGACGTGCAGACACATATCCTTTAACGAATTTGTTCATTAGAGCCTTCCAGCCCCCTTCGGGCTGGAAATCTTTCTGCCAACAAACGAAGATAAGGGAACGAGACCCGTACAGGAGAAAACCATGGCAGATTGGGTAACAGGCAAAGTCACAAAGGTACAGAACTGGACCGATGCCCTGTTTAGTCTGACCGTTCACGCCCCCGTTCATCCCTTCACCGCCGGTCAATTTACCAAGCTCGGTCTTGAGATTGACGGCGAGCGCGTCCAGCGCGCTTACTCGTATGTGAATGCCCCTGATAATCCCAATCTGGAGTTTTACCTGGTCACCGTACCTGACGGTAAGCTGAGCCCGCGTCTGGCAGCACTGAAGCCCGGCGATGAGGTGCAGGTAGTGAGCGAAGCCGCTGGTTTCTTTGTGCTGGATGAAGTGCCTGACTGCGACACGCTGTGGATGCTGGCAACCGGCACCGCCATCGGCCCCTATTTATCGATTCTGCAGTTGGGTAAAGATCTCGATCGCTTCAAAAACCTGGTGCTGGTCCATGCCGCACGTTACGCCGCTGATTTAAGCTACCTGCCGCTGATGCAGGCGCTGCAAACGCGCTACGAAGGCAAACTGCGGATCCAGACGGTGGTAAGCCGTGAGACGGTCGCAGGTTCACTGACCGGTCGCGTTCCGGCGCTGATTGAAAGTGGCGAACTGGAAAAAGCGGTAGGCTTAGTGATGGATAAAGAGACCAGCCATGTGATGCTGTGCGGGAATCCGCAGATGGTTCGCGACACGCAGCAGTTGCTGAAAGAGACACGGCAAATGACTAAACATTTGCGCCGCCGACCGGGCCACATGACCGCAGAGCACTACTGGTAAGCACGTTGCCGGACAGGCGGCCTCGCCTTATCCGGCCTGCACTTTACCTGAACTTCACATCCTGGGTGTCTTTGCCGTATTTATTTTCGCCCAGGGTGCCGACAAACGCCCCCAGATCGATAATCGTCATAATGAGGATCAGCGTCGGCACAAAGCGTCCGACCACCCATTGCCACATCCCCGGAAGAATGGCCCAGTTGCCGGCTAACAGCATCCAGGCAAGAATAATCAATAACGCCCACAGCCCTGAACGCCCACGATCGTGCAGACGTTTCACCGTAACCGCCGCCGTCGGCCAGAGCAGACACACAAGCGCAAAGGGGGCTATCTGATCGGGGAGTAATTTTTGACTCTCGAGCGAAAACAGAACCACCATGCTAACAATCCACAGCGCAATCCAGATCCAGAAATCACGGCGTCCGATACGCCCTTTAAATGAGAATAACCACTGCTGTAAGGTCATGCCTGTTCCTTTAAAATGACTATCTTCGACAGTTTACCCTTTTGACAAGCCAGACGGTTATCGTTTTAATCGTGAACAGTCATAACGAAAGGTAAGATTGATGAAGCCAGGATGTTCACTGTTTTTATTATTGTTTTCTGCGATATTCTCCAGCACCCCGGCGCTGGCGGCTGAGCCATTGACAGCCACCACCGCACCGTATTTGCTCGCCGGAGCCCCCACGTTTGATCTTTCCATCAGCCAGTTTCGCGAAAACTTTAATACGCAAAATCCGAAGCTTACCTTAAACGAATTCCGCGCGATCGACAGCAGTCGTGACAAAGCCAACCTCACCCGTGCGGCCAGCAAAATTAATGAAAATCTCTATGCTTCGACCGCCCTTGAGCGCGGGACGTTGAAGATCAAGAGTATGCAGATAACCTGGCTGCCGATTCAGGGGCCGGAACAGAAAGCGGCAAAAGCCAAAGCGCTGGAGTATATGGCGGCGGTGATCCGCACCGTCGCCCCCTTGCTAACCAAAGAGCAGAGCCAGAAAAAGCTGCAAAAGCTGCTTACCGCCGGGAAAAATAAGCGCTATTACGCAGAGACCGAAGGCGCAATTCGCTATGTTGTCGCAGATAACGGCGAAAAGGGGCTGACCTTCGCAGTTGAACCGATTAAGCTGGCGTTATCTGAAAACCTGGACGGGTCCAATTCCCCCTAAATTATTCACGTTTCAGGACAAACAGGCTATGCAGGTTTGAACAGCGCTTGCGCTGGCCCCGTAGGGGTGAGGCCTTCAGGCCGAATAACGCGGCGACGCAACGAATCCCCTGGAGCTTACATCAGTAAGTGACTGGGGTGAGCGAGTATAGCCAACGCACCTGTAACGCGGAGAATGACGGGGAGATGATAAAAAGCAAAGCCTTTCCGGGGAGTGATCTCTATACTGTTTCACAGACCATGCTGCCCTGAGGGGCGGCCATCTTCCTTAATTCGCTGACAAAGCGTGGAGAATAGAAATGCGACATCCTTTAGTGATGGGTAACTGGAAACTGAACGGCAGCCGCCACATGGTAAACGAACTGATTGCTAACCTGCGTAAAGAGCTGGCTGGCGTCGCAGGCTGTGCGGTAGCGATCGCGCCGCCGGAAATGTACATCGACCTGGCAAAACACGCTGCGGCCGGTAGCCACATCCTCCTGGGCGCACAGAACGTTGACCTGAACCTGTCCGGCGCATTTACCGGTGAAACAAGCGCTGAAATGCTGAAAGACATCGGCGCGCAATACATCATCATCGGCCACTCTGAGCGTCGTACTTACCACAAAGAGTCTGACGAACTGATCGCGAAAAAATTCGCCGTGCTGAAAGAGCAAGGCCTGACTCCGGTTCTGTGCATCGGTGAAACCGAAGCCGAAAACGAGGCAGGCAAAACGGAAGAAGTGTGCGCACGTCAGATCGACGCCGTTCTGAAAACCCAGGGTGCTGCGGCATTCGAAGGCGTGGTTATCGCTTACGAACCCGTTTGGGCGATCGGCACCGGCAAATCCGCAACGCCAGCGCAGGCACAGGCTGTTCACAAATTCATCCGTGACCACATTGCCAAAGCAGACGCGAAAATTGCTGAGCAGGTCATCATCCAGTACGGCGGTTCCGTAAACGCAGCCAATGCGGCAGAACTGTTCACTCAGCCGGACATCGACGGCGCGCTGGTTGGCGGTGCTTCCCTGAAAGCTGACGCTTTCGCGGTGATCGTGAAAGCGGCTGAAGCAGCAAAACAGGCTTAAGTTGTGTAGCCGGGGGGAGCCTCTTCCCCCGACTTCTCTCCGTATTACCAGTATCCCAGCCAGTGCCACCAGAAAGCCCCGGTTACCGCCCAGATAGTCAGGTTCACCACACTCATCACCAGCCCCGTCTTCCACCATTCCGCCAGCGTGGCGTAGCCAGAGCCAAAAATAATCGGCGCGGTGCCCGTGCCATAGTGGGTGAGCGACATCATCAGCGAGGAGGAGAAACCGAGCATCAGCCCCAGCAGGGCCGGTGGTGCGCCCAGACCTAACCCCGCGATGAAGAAGGCGGAGAACATGGCCGTGATATGCGCCGTGGTGCTGGCGAAAAAGTAGTGAGAATAGACGTAAAGCAGGATCAACAGCAGCGTCGCGATACTCCAGTGAACGCCAAGATGATTGATTGCCGTCCCCACACTCGTCGCCAGCCAGCCGACCAGTCCCAGTTTGCTGAGGAAATCCGCCATCATCACCAGCGCGGCAAACCAGACAATGGTATCCCAGGCACCGCGACACTTAAGGATGTCCTCCCAGTTTAAGACCCCCGTCACCAACAGAATCGATAAGCCGATCAGCGCCGCGCTGGTGGGGTTCACGGTCCAGCCGCTGCCCATGATCATCGCGGGGACGCCAGCCCACAGACAGAGCAGCAAAATGAATACCGCCAGCGTGATTTTCTCTGCCAGCGACAGCGGGCCGAGAAGATCCAGCTTTTGCCGGGCGAACTGCGGCGCATTGGGCGTACGGGTAATGGCAGGCGGATAGAGCCACCAGATGACGATGGGCATCACCAGCAGCGAGACCACCGCCGGAAGGAGCGCCGCAATGGCCCACATCCCCCAGGTCATAGTCAGTACGCCATCGGTCCCCTGAGTCAAAAAGGTGACAATGAGGGGGTTAGGGGCGGTTGCGGTGATGAACATCGCCGAACTGATGGGGTTAATATTGTAATTCACCAGCGCCAGATAGCGGCCCGTTGAGCCATTTTCACTGTTGCCAGGCTGCGACCCGAGGCTGTCGGCGATGGCCCGCATTACCGGGTGGATAATACCGCCACCGCGCGCCGTGTTGCTTGGGGTGACGGGGGCAATCAGCGTTTCTGCGAGCGTTAATGCCCACGCGATACCTAAGGTTCGCTTACCAAACAACGCAATAAATCCGTAGCCGATGCGCGCGCCGAGTCCTGTTTTCAGCAGGCTTTGCGACAGCATGATCGATAAACCAATCAGCCAGATCAGTTGGTTGGAAAAACCGCTCAGCGCATCGTTAAGCGCCGCAGCTGGCTTACCGGGATTCGTCACACCGGTCATCGCCACCAGCATGATAGCCACAACGGCAATCGCCCCAATGGGCATGGCTTTACCGATAATGGCCGCGATAGTGCCGATAAACAGCGCCAGCAGATGCCACGCCTGTGGCGTCACGTCCGCAGGACATGGGATGATAAACCAGATAGTCAGTGTGATAACAATCGAGATAATGGCGGGCCAGCAGCGAATAGGGGTCAATCTGTCCATGGATCAATCCTTGAGTATCCTGCGCATAAGTATGCGTTTCGATATTAACCGTCATTCGTGCCGGTAAAACTCACCGCCCTCTCACAAAACCAAAATTATCAGGTAATTAACACTACAATTTGCCTAATAGATTAAACCACGCATAGTCCAGTGGCAGCAGGACCAGATACGTCGCCACCGCCAGCACCAGGCACAGCAACATCCCGGCTCTCGCCGGCACTCTTCCCAGCGCCATCGCCACCACAATAGGCGATGCCTGATACGGCAACAGCGGCGTTGAGTAGCCCAGCACCTGAATCATAATCACCGACAGCAGTGGGAATTGCGTTGCCTCAGAAAAGCTCTGCGCCAGAGTGGTATACAGCGCCGGCACGCCGTTAGCGGTCATGATAAAGTTAAGCGCGGTGGTGATGCCGGTCAGGGCGAGAAAACTGGTGAACGGTTTCTCCGGGTCCAGCGGCATCACGTGCAGCAGCGCCTCACCGACCGCATCGCCAATGCCGGTTTGCGTCACCACGCTCGCCAGTCCAAGAATACCGGCAACATAAATGCAGGTGCGGATGTTAACCCCCGTGGAAAACTCCTCTCCGTTGATAAACCCGACGCGCGGTAACAGGGTGATGACCGCCGCCGCCAGTCCAGTCCATGCCGGGCCAATGCCATGCCAGCTTTCGCTGACCCACATCACCAGCACCACTGCCAGCATCCAGGCCAGTCGTTTTTCGTCGCGGCTCATCGGTTCCGGCGGCGTTAATTCACGCGGCGCATGGGGTTTCCCGGGGAACAGCCAGCAGATCAGCGCAATCAACAAACCGCCTTTCAGCCAGCCTAATACCGGCGTATGCAGCAGCAGGTAAGGCAAATAGTTCAGGTGAATACCGTACGACCCTTCCGCCGCCCCGCTCATCACAAGGTTCGGTACGTTGGCAGGCAGAATAGTGGCGGAGAGCTGGAAGGTGCCAAAGCCCACGGCAAGCGCCAGTCCATACCACGCGCGAGTGCCATCGAGGATCCCGGCACGTTTCGCCATCGCGGCAACAACGGGCATTAGCAGCGCGATTCGTCCCATATTGGAGGGCATCACAAACGCCAGCGCATAGCTCAGCAGTACCACGCTTGAGACCATCAGCGGCCAGGATTCCGTTAGCCGTGAGGACAGTGCTCTTGCCGCCCTGTCTGCCAGTCCGGTTTTGCGGATCGCCACGCCCAGCACGAAGCCGCTGAATACCAGCCAGAACGCCGACGAGGCAAAACCGCCAAAGATGACGTCCGGTGGGGCGATTTTCGCCACCATCGCCACGGTGAAAAACAGCAGCGCGGTGATAAATTCCGGCAATAGCGAGGTCGCCCAGAGCAGGATGGTGACCACCACCACCAGCGAGGGCAGAAACAGAGGGTGTGAAAACCAGAGCGACATGCCTGTCTCCTGTTGTTTTTTTCAACAAGAATACGGGGGCATCTCCCTTCTGTAAACGCGCGTCTTCCCCTAAAAAAGCAGAGGGTTAGTGATAATGGATTTCGCCAAAGTAGTCAGACAGCACATAGTAGCGGCAATACTCAAAGGGGTGCTCTTCCCCCGCCATAAATGTCTGGCGCGCCACGGAAAGGAGCGGTTTGTTCTCAGCAATCTGTAGCTTCTCGCAGAGATCGGGACTGGGCAGAATGGCATCGACCTTTTCGATGGCCGAGTCGCTTTTGACATTCAACAGGTGATAAAGCGAGGTATGGGCCAGTTCATCCGCCGTCAGCGTTAACCCCGGGAAGAAGGAGAGATCGAGATAAATTTTCTCGTGGTTAAACGGGCGATTATTCAGGTATCGCACCCGAGAAATATAGAGATAGTGATGGTGGGTCGGCAGGCTTAGCCCATCTTCCTGCGCGTCGCGCGCCCGGCGTGTGGCGATCTCCAGAATGCGGTTCTCAACCGCCACGCTGGCATCACGCAGATCGCTGGTGATCCCGCGAAAGGTATGGCCATAGCTGACGCCTTCCGGCACCGCGCTCACCACAGAACCGCTTCCGCGCTGGGAGGTAATCACACCGGCGTTGATTAACTCACTCCACGCCTGCTTTACGACGATCAGCGACACGTTGTAGGTTTGCGCGATCGCTTTTTGCGTAGGCAACTGACTCCCCAGCGGCAGGGTGCCGTTCTGGATCTGCTGGCAGATGATATAAAACAACTGCTTATACAGCGGAGTGAAACTCGTTTTATCAACCTGCAAGCCATTTACCTCGAAAGTCTGCCAGTCGGGGACGGTTGTCGCCGCCCCCGCAGGGCAGCGCACTACCCTTTAATCTGTCTGGCGAGTTCAGCCAAATCGAAATGATTCATACGATTAACGGTAGTTAAATAGTCGGCAGGAAAAGCATCAGCACCGTGCCAGGCGCCGGAGAGTGCCCCAACCATGGTGGCGACGGTATCGGTGTCATTGCCGATATTAACGGCGGAAATAATAGCATCAACGGCAGAATTCGGACAACATGCGAACAAACCAAACGCCGCCGGAACGGCTTCGCTGACGTGCAGTCCGGAACCGATGATATCGGCGATGTCGACAATCGCCGTCTCCCAATGGGCGTGGCGTTTACCGATCGCCACCGCCAGTTCGATACGACGCCCCACCGACGGCCCGGCGACCATCATCGCGCCCTGTTCTGCCGCCAGCGCATAGCCCCGGTCGGCACCGTAAATCCCGGCCGCAATGATGCTTTCCGCACTCGCCACAGGCTGTAGCGCCTCGCTGGTCGCCGCCGCCATCGCCGCGGCACCAGACATTGCCAGCACGTTGTTGTGGGTAAAACGGCAGATATCCAGCGCAGTCTGAATCGCTTTTTCAATATCGCCAGGATGCAATACGGCGGCAGGCCAAATCTTCATTGCCGCGCCGTTAGTAGCTTCCGCGTTGCCTTTGTTGATAATCTGTACCGACTGCTTCTCACCTTCCAGTTCCCCCTGCAGGGACGCACGGTTATCGTTGAAAATGGCTTTCATCGCGGCCCGGGTTGTTGGCCCGGTAAAATTGGCATAATACGGATAGGCCAGCCAGCGCTGAAAGGCTTCACGCATCGCCTCATCGCTCACCTGACGATGATGCTGTAACAGGGCGTCCATGATGTACTTCGCCTGAATAAAGTCATCGGTACACATTCCGGCCTCATTACAGCGGCCAAACGTATCGGCGGGCGGTTTCTCAAAACCGGTCACCCAACCACCGAAGTATTCGCGAATTTGTTGCTGAGTGCGCACTTCGGTCGCCGCGCCCATCGCGTCCGCCGCAGCGGCACCAATCAGGCAGCCCAGTATTTTGTTAATTTCAACGTGCATGAATGACTCCTTAACGGTTTAGCATAATTTTTCCAGCTGATGACTGACGCGAAAGGCAGCGAGCTGTTCCGGGTAGGGCAGCGCGGTCATTGCCCCTTTTGCCGTGACCACCATCGCGCCACAGGCGTTGGCCGTGCCAATCGCCTGAGCAAGCAGGCGGCTATCCCAGTTAGCGGCCTGTGAAAGGGTATAGAGCAGCCCACCAACAAAGGCATCGCCTGCCCCGGTGGTGTCCACCACGGAAATTTTCGCAGTCGGGAACGCGCATTCGCCCTCTGGCGTCACCAGATACGCGCCCGCATCGCCCAGTGAGATAACGGTGGTATCGCAGCCGAGTTCACGCATCAGATAACGTGCATCCTGCCAGCACTCGACCTTACCCAGCCAACACAACTCATCGGCAGAGACCTTGCAGATAGAGGCCAGCGCAATGGACTGTGCGAGTAAGGGCGCGATTTCATGACGATCCCGCCACATGCTGACGCGCAGGTTGACGTCGAACATAACGTGCCCGCCCGCCGCCTTCATGCGTCTGGCACCTTCCAGACACGCCTCGCGCGCCGGACTGTCGGTCAGGCCAATCGAGCTGAAGTAAAACCACTCGTTAGCGCTGAAGGCCGGTAAATCCTGCACGGAGACAAAGGTGTCCGCGCCGGGATGCACCAGATAGGTAAAACTGCGTTCACCTTCTGGCGTCAGATTAACGACCAGCACCGCGCTGGTTTGCTGCGGGTCGAGGCGTAGCGAACCCACGTCCACTCCGTTGTCTGCCAGCGTCTGACGAAGGAAATGCCCGGCATCATCCTCTCCAAGGCAGCCGATAAATCCGCAGTCGCCTCCCAGTCGTGCGACGCAAACGGCGACGTTAGCCGATGCCCCGCCCGGACATTTCAGGTAAGAGTCCGTTCTTTCCGGCACCAGATCCACGGACGCATCGCCAATCACCCAGACTTTATTGAGATGATTCATTTGCTCCTCCTCACGCCTGACGCTGTGCCAGTTCACGCTGGATATCGCGGTAATAATCGTTGTTGATCAGATACTTTTTCATCACGACGCCAACCACCAGATGGAAGATGGCGGGGATGAGCGTCATCATCAGCGCAATTCCTGCCAGCGAACTCGCGCTCTGTTGGACATCCGCCTGGTAGCCGAAGTGGCTCAGCAGGAAGCCGAGGACGCCGCCGGCAATCCCCATGCCGAATTTCTGAAAGAACAGAATGCCGCCGAAAGCCAGTCCGGAGACGCGCAGCCCGGTTTTCTTCTCGCCGTAATCGACCGCCTCCGCGATGGAAGACCAGAACACCGGCATTTGCATGTCGCAGAAGAAGTTGATGAGAAAGTAAAAGATAAAGGCGAGGATCAGGTTTTGCTGCCCGACGCAGAAGTACATGGCGATACTCAGCACGAAGGTCATCAGTTGGGTGTAGCGGAACATTTTTATTTTGTCCCAGAACTTGGTCACCCATGTGGTCGCAATCATCGCCAGAATAGATGCCACAACGCCGACGGTCAGGAACGGTGAAATCAGGCTGTCACCACCATTCAGATAATATTTGGCGTAATAGGCGGCAACCGAACCACGGATCACGTAGCCGCACATCAGCAACATAATCACCACGCCCAGAATCAGCCACTGGTCGTTGCGCAGCAGATTGGCGAATTGCTGTTTTACCGACAGTGACGGCAGTTCAGGCTCGCTGCGTTCGCGGGTGGTCATAAAGCAGAAGATAAACAGCACTGCGCCCATCGCGCCCATCAACCCCATAGAGAGCTGATAACCCAGCGCTTTATTGCCCTGCCCCAGCCAGACTGCCAGCATGGGAACCACGATCGTCACCAGAAACGCGGCGATTTTAGTCATCACAAAACGATACCCGTTGGCACTCAACCGCTCGCCCGGATCGTCCGTGATGACGCCAATCAGAGAGATATAAGGGATGGTGATCGCCGTATAGACCAGCGTCATCAGGATGTAAGTAAAATAGGCCCACGCCAGCTTCGCCGTATACGCCATATCCGGCGTGATAAACATCAGATAGACGGCGAAACCAAACGGAATGGCAAACCATAACAACCACGGACGATATCGCCCCCAGCGGGTCGAGACTTTATCGGTCAGCATTCCCATTGCCGGATCGATAATGGCGTCGATCATCCGCACAACCACCAGCAGCACACCCACATCTGCTGCACGTAAACCGTAAATATCGGTGTAGAAATATGCCAGCAGTAGCTGCATGGCAATAATCACTACGTTGATCGCCATATCCCCGGCGCCGAAACCTATTTTTTCCACGATAGACAATTTCATATCGGTATTCCTTTTGCGCCGTTGGGCACAAGAATGTCGAAAAAAGGATGACGTAACTACGTGAAATAAAAGCTTTTATGATTAACGCATGATCCGGGCAGTCAGGGTCAGGCGTTATGAGGGAGTGTAATGGAATCACAAAAGATATAAAGGTATACCTTTATATCTTTTGATCGATTTCACATTAATTTAACCAACGATACATCATCGCTGGCCTGAAGTGAGAGGTTGTGCAAAAAAACGCCGAGAGTCTGGCGGGACCGCGTTCAGGGTTGGGTGAGCAGTGAGCAGTCGTGATCCTGGATTTCTTCCGCCGACGCCCGGTTAAACGTCAGCCAGTTGCGCTGTGTCGCCAACAGAACAAAAGCGTCATCGCTTTGGCGCGCCAACGCCAACGCGTAGCTCCCCATCCGCTCGCGCGCCTCCGGCACCTCTTCTGCCAGCATCATAAACGGACTGCGCTGTGCCAGTTCGCTTTCCGTCACGCGACGGGCAAGATATTCGTGTCCGCGCAGTCCGCCCGGCAGCGGCAACCAGCGGGTGCTGATTTTGGCCTGATTAGCGTCCAGTTGTGCCCTGACATCAGGACGCAGGCAGGAGATATGGATGTGGAAATGATTTTGCGTCCGTCCGCTGCGTGAATTGATTGCCAGCGAAACGACGCTCTCCGGAATATCCTGACCATACGTCTTGCTCATAAAGTCGCGAGATTGCCAGGCCAGCCAGAAAAAATTCGGCGTGAATTGTTCCACCAGTAGCGGACTCTCGGTGCCGTTAATGCGGTAAGTCGGCATCAGCAGATATTGCAGCGGGCCATTGCGGTCTTTGAAGACCACGTATCCGGCACCGGGCTTCACTTCGGCGCATGGCGCAGGGTTTTGATGCTGCAACTGATTGGGCAGACATTGCTCAAGGACAATCTTACGCAACGCATCCGGGTTTCCGGCCAGCTTCCAGTAGCCAAAACCGGCTGCCGCAACAATAACGACAGCGGCCAGTAGCCCATAGCCAGTTTTTTTCATAACGCGTTCCCTGTATCTCAACGACCTGCAAGAGTAACGCAAAATCATGACAAATAAAAAAAGCCCGGCGGCAAATGCCCCGGGCCTCTTCTGCGATCCGCGCTTAACGCTTGCTTATCTGATCGAACGTTCCGCCGTTCGAGAAATGTTCTTTCTGCGCTTTCGTCCAGCCGCCGAACACCTCATCAATGGTGAAGAGTTTCAGTTTCGGAAACGCATTTTCGTATTTCTTCGCCACTTCTGCATCGCGCGGACGGTAGTAGTTTTTCGCCGCGATCTCCTGACCTTCCGGTGAGTAGAGATACTTCAGGTAGGCTTCCGCCACGGCCTGGGTACCTTTCTTCTCGGTCACTTTATCCACAACGGAGACCGTCGGCTCAGCCAGAATGGATTCGCTCGGCGTCACGATTTCGAACTTATCTTTGCCCAGTTCATTGGTCGCCAGCAGCGCTTCGTTCTCCCAGGCGATCAGCACGTCGCCGATGCCGCGTTCCACGAAGGTATTGGTGGAGCCGCGCGCGCCGGAGTCCAGCACTTCAACGTTTTTAAACAGCGCCTTCACGAAATCCTGGGCTTTCGCCTGATCGCCGTTGCTATGGTGCAGCGCATAGCCCCACGCCGCCAGGTAGTTCCAGCGAGCGCCGCCGGAACTTTTCGGGTTAGGGGTGATCACAGAGACGCCAGGTTTAACCAGATCGTTCCAGTCATGAATTTGCTTCGGGTTGCCTTTGCGAACCAGGAACACAATGGTGGAGGTATAAGGCGCAGAGTTGTCAGGCAGGCGTTTGATCCAGTTTTTATCAATACGACCGCGCTCGGCAATCGCATCAACATCATAGGCCAGCGCCAGCGTCACCACATCCGCTTCGATACCGTTAATCACCGAGGTGGCCTGTTTGCCCGACCCGCCGTGCGACTGACGAATCACGACGTTATCGCCCGTCTCTTGCTTCCAGTGTGCGCTAAACGCTTTGTTGTACTGCTCGTACAGCTCACGCGTTGGATCGTAAGACACGTTCAGTAATTGAATATCCTTTGCCAGAACGCCGCTGGATGCCAGCAGCAAAGTTAACCCCACGCCCCATTTGTTCATCGCCCAACTCTCTTATGTTGTGTTGTGATGAGCAAAGCGTGCCAGAAAGAAATCCAAACATTAAAGAATAAAAAAAGATTGGCTATAACTTGAGGGAATATATGAAGGGCTTATGCCGGATGGCGACTGACGCCTTATCCGGCCTACACGTCTTTGCGATCTGTAGGCCGGATAAGCGTAGCGCCATCAGGCGCAGAGAAGAATCAGTACAGTTTCTTCGCGCAATCCAGCCAGTCACCTTTGAACGGACGCTGCATGTTTTCGATAGCGTCGATGATGTCATGGTGAACCAGTTTTTCGTTCTGAATACCGACGCAACGACCACCGTGACCTTCCAGCAGCAGTTCGATGGCGTAAGAACCCATACGGGACGCCAGGATGCGGTCGTAAGGCACCGGAGAACCGCCGCGCTGGATGTGACCCAGGACGGTCGCACGGGTTTCACGGCCCGTCTCTTTCTCGATGTAATGCGCCAGTTCGTCTACGTCGCACATGTGCTCAGTGATCGCCACGATAGCGTGCTTCTTGCCCTTCGCGATGCCCGCTTTGATTTCGTTGACCAGATCGTCCCGGCTGAATTCCACTTCCGGTACCACAACGAACTCACAGCCACCGGCAATCGCCGCTGCCAGAGTCAGGTCGCCACAGTAGCGGCCCATCACTTCAACAATAGAAATACGCTGGTGAGAAGATGAGGTATCGCGCAGACGGTCAATCGCTTCAACCACGGTGCCCAGCGCCGTAAAGTAACCGATGGTGTAGTCGGTGCCTTTGATATCGTTATCGATGGTGCCAGGCAAGCCGATGCACGGGAAGCCCATTTCAGTCAGGCGTTTTGCACCCATGTAAGAACCGTCACCGCCGATCACCACCAGCGCGTCAATACCGCGTTTTTTCAGGTTTTCGATAGCCACGGCGCGGACGTTTTCGTCACGGAACTCCGGGAAGCGTGCGGAACCCAGGAAGGTACCACCGCGGTTAATCATGTCGGACACGCTGTAACGGTCAAGCTGCACCATACGGTCTTCGTACAGACCCAGGTAGCCATCATAAACACCCATGACTTCCAGTCCTTCCGTCAGTGCTGCGCGCACCACACCACGGATTGCTGCGTTCATGCCCGGCGCATCACCGCCGCTTGTCAACACACCGATTTTCTTAATCATGACTACCTCTGAACTTTGGAATGCAAAATGAAGTCTGTTGCCGGAAGTCGATCCTGCATAGCGAGACGATCCAACGAATATGCAAATAGTATAACAATCACTTCCTGCTGAATTGATTCAGGTCAGGCCAAATGGCGGTAATTTATACACAAAATGCGGGCCTGGCTCTCTTTTTTACGCTCACTTACGAAAGCTCAAACCTTTTGCCTTCCCTGGGGACGACGGAACACGGGTCCTGATGGATAATGACATCGGATCCCGGAAAACGCCGTAAAATCGCCTGCTCTACCTGTTCAGCCACAACATGCGCCTGAACGAGCGGCAGATTATCTTCCATTTCCAAATGAATCTGAATAAAGCGGGTCGGCCCTGACTGCCGCGTACGGAGATCGTGAGCACCACTGACGCCGGGCCATGATTTCACGATTTCAAAAATTTCCTGACGTTCTTCATCGGGTAATGCACGATCCAGTAACGACTGCACTGCATCATAGCCCATGCGTAATGCACTATATAAAATATAGATGCCAATCCCCAATGCAAACAACGCGTCCGCACGATGCCAGCCGTACCAGGCCAGACCGAGCGCCACGAGAATAGCACCGTTCATCATAACATCAGACTGATAATGAAGCATATCTGCCCGCACCGCCTGACTTTGCGTCCGCTTCACCACCCAGCGCTGAAACGAGACCAGCACCACAGTACATATCAGGGCGATAATGGTAACCACAACCCCCACGCCAGGATCGTTCATCGGGGTAGGTGAAATCAGATGCTGAATACCGGTTAAAAACAAAAACAGCGCCGAACCGGAAATAAACATACTTTGCGCCAGCGCGGCCAGGGATTCCGCCTTGCCGTGACCAAAGGTATGTTCATCATCCGCTGGCTGCAGCGAATAGCGCACCACTAACAGGTTAGTGAGCGACGCGGCGATATCCACCAGCGAGTCGACCAGTGCCGCCAGAATACTCACCGACCCGGTGTACCACCACGCAAAAATTTTGATCAAAAGTAACAGCGACGCCATCACTGTCGCGGCAATGGCCGCCCGACTGACTAACCGCCCATAGGATTGATTCATAAACACTCCTGCCATCTCATGCCGGTAGTATAACGGATGGTGTTAGTGATTGGTGATTCACTTGACATTTAAAAAATGATAATATGTCGAAAAAATATTATTGAAAACAATAAAATGTCTTATTTAATTGAGTACGTTACTTACATCAGTTTATTAGTATTAACCATCTTCATCACATCCAAGTTGCTTGGAATTACACCAGCAAAACATAAATTTGCCGCTCTCGACGGATTACGAGGAATCTGTGCAGCACTCGTTGCAATATTTCATTTATACTGGAGGGCGGGAGGAAAATTCGACAACTACTGGTCCCTTGATTATATTACGACAAGCAATATTAAGCGAATTATTTTTCTCACAGGTGAACTTTCAGTCGGTATCTTTTTTATACTTTCGGCCTTTCTCTTTTTTCGCAAAGCATTAGCCCCAACATTTAATGTTAAAGAATTTTTCATTTCTCGTTGTTTAAGAATTTACCCTCCAGTTATTGTGACGTTATTGTTGATTTATTTAATAACGTTAATAATGAACCCATTACACCATACGCCAATAACGAGTTGGTTAGTCCCGTCGCTGCCATTTATCTTTGATGCACCCGGAGCTAACATCAACGGCATATCATTGCAGATAGCGACTTCAGGCGTCTTCTGGACATTAGTCTGGGAGCTACGCCTCTACATTGCTATTCCTTTTTTATATCTAATAATGAAAAAGATAGAATACAAAAAAACATTTATTATTTTTTTAATGGCTCTTATCCTGAGTTATAAATACTTCATCAACCAGGAACAGTTCCTTAGCTATTTAATGTATTTTTTGACTGGATTCCTTATCGCAACAATCAAGAGCAACAAACGACCATCGGATGTAGTTTGTTTACTCTTATTATTCGTCGCATTATTTTTCACAAAACATGCTTATAATACAACAACACCACTCTACATGTTTATCATATTCTACACAATTAAGAGCGGTTGTGACTACTTTGGTCTATTGACTTCACTGCCAGTTACTATGTTAGGAACCTGTAGTTTTTCTCTCTATTTAGTACATGGTATTACTCAAACCGTGTCTAAACACTATTTATACAGCGCTGGGAATTATCTATGGCAGGCATGTGCAATTATTGCATCAGGGATTATTGCACCAGTCATGTACAAATATGTTGAGAGTCGCTTCATCGCTCATAAGCCACAACAACGGGAACTCGCATCTTGAATATCATCTCTAAGTTGCATGCAACACATAAAATGGTTTCCTGGCGATGAGAACGAGGGAACAAACCTGCATCAGATAAAATAACGAATTGAAAAATAAAGAGTTACGTATCAAAGGGCAAAAAAAACCCCCACATCATGTGGGGGAAGACAGGGATGGTGTCTATGGCAAGGAAAACAGGGTTTACTACTGGGAACGTGAGTTGCTACTACTCAATAACTTCAACGAAGAACTTTTTTGCCATTGCGTCACGTCGCGCAACTGCTCCATTCTTTGTTGATGCTTCTCGTTCAAAACCGCTTGCTGCTCGGGAGTAAGCAGGCGATACATCTGGTTGCGAACTCTGGCCATTTCGACCTGTCTGGCAACCTGTGCCTGCGCCATCTTTTCTGCCTGAGCGCGTACAGCGGTTTCATCAAATTTTTCTGCAATAATAAGACGATGCATCGTCTCCATTTCGCTAACATTAACAGGCGGCTGTTCATGTCGGGCCTGTTGCATCAGATCTCGCATCTGTTGACGCTGATGTTCGGTTAAACTTATGCCGTCAAACATATGGCTTTGTACAGTGCGCGGCGCAGGGGATTCTCCCGAGTGCCAGTTATCGCCTGTAACGACTTCAGCAGCCTGGCTAACGGTACTGAGTGCCAGCGTTGAGGCCATGACGGCAGCGGTAACTTTGCGCATCATTTGCTCCCAAAATCTTTTCTGTCGCGATTCAACGAGAGACAGTTTACGATTCGGGCTGCAAACATGCGTCAGGGGGTGTAAAACAACGTAAAGTCATGGATTAGCGACGCCTGATGACGTAATTTCTGCCTCGGAGGTACTTAAACAATGAATAAAATCCTGTTAGTTGATGATGACCGAGAGCTGACTTCCCTGTTAAAGGAGCTGCTCGAAATGGAAGGCTTCAATGTGCTGGTTGCCCATGACGGGGAGCAGGCGCTTGAGCTCCTGGACGACAGCATTGATTTACTTTTGCTTGATGTCATGATGCCGAAGAAAAACGGTATCGATACGCTGAAAGCGCTTCGCCAGACACACCAGACCCCCGTGATTATGCTGACCGCCCGCGGCAGCGAACTGGATCGCGTACTTGGCCTTGAGCTGGGCGCGGATGACTATTTACCGAAACCGTTTAACGATCGTGAACTGGTCGCGCGTATCCGCGCTATTTTGCGCCGCTCGCACTGGAGCGAACAGCAGCAAAGCAGCGATAACGGCTCGCCGACGCTGGAAGTGGATGCCCTCAGCCTCAATCCGGGTCGCCAGGAAGCCAGCTTTGACGGTCGGGCGCTGGAGTTAACGGGCACCGAATTCACCCTGCTCTATCTACTGGCACAGCATCTCGGCCAGGTGGTATCGCGTGAACATTTGAGCCAGGAAGTGCTGGGTAAACGCCTGACGCCTTTCGACCGCGCCATCGACATGCATATCTCAAACCTGCGGCGCAAACTGCCGGAGCGGAAAGACGGGCATCCGTGGTTTAAAACCCTGCGTGGTCGCGGCTATCTGATGGTTTCGGCTTCATGATAGGGAGCTTAACCGCGCGCATCTTTGCCATCTTCTGGTTGACGCTGGCACTGGTGTTGATGTTGGTACTGATGTTACCCAAGCTCGACTCACGCCAAATGACCGAGCTGCTGGATAGCGAACAGCGCCAGGGGTTAATGATTGAGCAACACGTTGAAGCTGAACTCGCGAACGATCCACCCAACGATTTGATGTGGTGGCGTCGCTTGTTCCGTGCGATTGACAAGTGGGCGCCGCCTGGGCAGCGATTATTGCTGGTGACCACAGAAGGACGCGTGATCGGCGCTGAACGCAGCGAGATGCAGATCATTCGTAACTTTATTGGTCAGGCGGACAACGCCGATCACCCGCAGAAGAAAAAGTATGGTCGCGTCGAAATGGTTGGGCCATTCTCCGTCAGAGATGGAGAAGATAACTACCAGCTTTACCTGATTCGCCCAGCCAGCAATTCCCAATCCGATTTTATCAACCTGCTGTTTGACCGTCCGCTATTGTTGCTGATTGTCACAATGTTAGTCAGTTCCCCGCTGTTGTTATGGCTGGCGTGGAGTCTGGCGAAACCGGCGCGTAAGTTGAAAAACGCGGCGGATGAGGTCGCTCAGGGTAACCTGCGTCAGCATCCGGAACTGGAAGCTGGCCCGCAGGAGTTCCTTGCCGCAGGCGCCAGTTTCAACCAGATGGTGACCGCCCTGGAACGCATGATGACGACGCAGCAACGTCTGTTGTCAGACATCTCGCACGAACTGAGAACCCCGCTCACGCGTCTGCAACTCGGAACCGCGCTGTTGCGTCGCCGTAGCGGCGAGAGCAAGGAGCTGGAGCGTATTGAAACCGAAGCGCAACGTCTGGACAGCATGATCAACGATCTGCTGGTGATGTCGCGCAATCAGCAGAAAAACGCGCTGGTCAGCGAAACGATGAAGGCCAATCATCTGTGGGGCGAGGTGCTGGATAACGCGGCCTTTGAAGCCGAGCAGATGGGTAAATCACTCACGGTGAATTTCCCGCCGGGGCCGTGGCCGCTGTACGGTAACCCGAACGCGCTGGAAAGTGCGCTGGAAAACATCGTCCGTAACGCCCTGCGCTATTCACATACGAAGATTGAAGTTGGCTTCGCGGTGGATAAAGACGGTATTACGATCACGGTGGATGACGATGGCCCTGGCGTCAGCCCGGAAGACCGCGAGCAGATTTTCCGCCCGTTCTATCGTACTGACGAAGCGCGCGATCGCGAATCTGGCGGCACCGGTCTGGGTCTGGCGATTGTGGAAACCGCCATTCAGCAGCATCGCGGCTGGGTGAAAGCCGAAGACAGTCCGCTGGGCGGCTTACGTCTTGTTATCTGGCTACCGTTGTACAAACGTTCGTAACGGATTGTGCCGGATGGTGGCGTAAACGCCTTATCCGGCCTACAAATCTCCACGAACGGTAGGTCGGATAAGCGAGCGCCATCAGGCATCGCATTATCCCCACAATCTCCGTGAATTATCCTCGATTGTGCCGCTCAGTCGGCGCTTTTGCATCGTTCGCGTCCAGCTCTTCGACAGCCCCGCCGCTGACAGCAAACGGTGATACTGTTCATCGTCAAAAGGCATATGCCAGGCAATGGCGACAGCCTCCTGCACGCTGACGTCGCTAACCCGGGAGACCAGCTCCAATGGCGCATCGGCTGACACCATGCCTGGAGCAACCACGCTGCACAGCCAGCCCGTTTTGCCGCAGTTCTGCATCAGGCTCGCCATATCGCCGATCCCAAAGTGGAAATTGAGCTTGAAGCACGGTGAACGCGGCTGCGTGACCTGAATCAGCGCCTCGCCCCAACGGAAAATATCGCCGATATAGACATTTTGTTCCGTCAGGCCATCGGTAGAGAGGTTCTCACCAAAAGCCGGCGCCACAAATTGATCCGCCTGCTCCGGGAATTCGCGCGCCCAGTACAGATAATGCTCGCGTGGATAATGGCACAGCGCACGATCGGGCCCGCCGTGGATTTTCGTTTCTGCCTGTTCATCGCCTTCCAGGCCCAGTTCCGTCAGCATCAGTTCGCCATCGACCTGAATTTTGCCAATCGCACTGGGGCGGCTTCCCGCGTAGTCCTGAATCTTGCCGCTGAACACGTCTACTGGATATCGCATCTGGTCCCTCTCCCCGATAAATTTGCCTTATTTAACCACAATTATTTTACCTCAACCGCGCAAAATGAGAGCAAGGTTCACACGACGCGCAACTATCCATGCTATCTATTGAAGGGATTTTGAAACGCCATTTCATAATAAGGAGTCAACAACGTGACAGGTCAAACGCAGTTTGCTGGCGTCTGGTGCCCCTCCATTACGCCAATGGATCAGGATGGTAATATCGATCTCAACGGTCTGAGCCAACACCTTCAACGCCTGACTGAGGCAAAAATCGACGTGATTTTGCTGATGGGCAGTATCGGGGAGTTCGCGTCCTTCACTCTTGACGAACGCTTGCTGTTGATTCGCGAGGCGCGCGCCATGAGCTCATTGAAGATGGTGGCTAACGTCTCTTCCACCTGCATCCACGATGTATTACGGATGGCGCAGGAAGCGTATCGCACAGGCTACGATGCAGTGATGGTTCTGCCGCCGTATTACTACGGCCAAACGCCGAAGCAGTTGCTGAGCTACTTCCGCCAGTTGGGGCAAAAGCTCAGCGGCAAATGGTTCGCCTACAACTTCCCGCCACGCACCGGCAGCGATTTAACGCCGGATCTGGTCGCCCAACTTGCCAGCGAGTTCCCTAACTTTGCCGGGATCAAAGATACTGTCGACTGCCAGTCGCATACCCGTAGAATGATCGAGGCAACCCAGGCCGTACGTGACGATTTTGCCGTACTCTCAGGTTATGACGAGTATTTCATTCCTAACCTGCTGGCTGGCGGGGCGGGGATTATCTCCGGACTCAACAACGTTATGCCGGAACTGTTTGTCAGCGCGCGTGAAGCGTTCAAGGCCGGTGACCTGGCGGCCCTGCGCGACATTCAGCAGAAAATTGGCGTCTATATGTCGATTTATGCCATCGGCGAAGATTTCGTCACCACCATCAAGACGGTGGTATCGCGGAAGTTCGGCTATTGCAGCGGGGTTTCACGTAATGCGGGCGGCGAGTTGAACGAACACGACTGCCGGACGATTGATGAGGTGTTTGGTCGTTAAAAGACAAGGCCTGGTGAGATTCACCAGGCCTTTTTATGATGCAAAAAAAGGCCGGATAAGCGCAGTGCTATCCGGCATTATTGTTTTATTTCACAGCATGTTGGATTTCGATTGCCGCCGCTTTCGCTTTGACCTTCTTCGACCAGACAGAGGTGATAATTGGCACAAGGATTGACGTCACAATCACCGAGGTTGCCACCAGCGAGGTTGCCGCCGGTGCCATCGGTTTAAATGCGGGCACCATTTCTGCGATCAGTACCGGTGTCGCCACCGCCGCACCGGCTGAGCTGGAAGCGGCAATCCCTGCCGTACCGTCGCCGCCGCCGATCAGTTTATCGGCAACGATCAGCGGAATACCGGTCACGATAATCACCGCCACACCCAACAGAATGCCCAACAGACCGGTCTGCGCAATCACGCTCAGATCGATGGTGTTACCCAGCGCAAAGGCGAAGAAGGGGATCAGCGTCTGTACCGCTTTACTGAAGAACTCGCGCAGCTCAGGGTCCAGATTACCCAGCGTGAAGCCCACCAGGAATGGCAGCACCGCGCCGACAAAAACATGCGGTTCAAACGACGCAATCCCGGCCGTACCGAGGATGATCATCGTCATCAGCGGGCCCGATTCCAGCGACATCAGGACAAATGCCCCGGCCTCTTCTTTGGTGCCGTACTGCTGCATGATCGACGCGTACAGCCCACCGTTGGTCATGTCCATTGCCGCAACCAGCGCCAGTGTCGACAGCCCGGCAAAGAATCCTACCTCCACGCCATGTTCAGGGATGATCCGCGAGGCAATCGCCGCCACCACCCACGCCACAGCAATTTTGGTCACCACCAGCGTTCCGGACTTACGCAGGACGGTACCCGTTGCGCTCAGCTTGATGGAGGCCCCCATGCAGAAAAACCACACGGCCAGAATCGGCACCGTACCGGTGATCATCCCGTTGGTGAATGAGCCAAAATATTTCCCCGCGTCGGGAGAGAACGTGTGACACAACGCGCCCAGGAACAGAGGGACGAGCATCATGCCGCCAGGGATTTTTTCTATCGTGCGTTTAATCTGCATTTCCATCACCTTCCGATGTAAAGATGTGTCAACGATAGACATTCAGCACAATAATAAAAGTGATCCCAACCACACAACAAAACAATGTTTCATTTTTTGTGGATCGCTGTTTTTGATTTGATTTTGATCACAAAAAAACCCCACCGGTCGCGCCGACGGGGTCATACAAACGCTACGTCTTGTTAAATAAGACTTATTTTTTCGCCGCGAAACGCGCAGCCGCTTCGTCCCAGTTCACCACGTTCCAGAACTCTTTGATGTAGTCCGGGCGACGGTTCTGGAATTTCAGGTAGTAAGCGTGTTCCCACACGTCCAGACCCACAATCGGGAAGCCGGAAGCGCCAGAAATCGCTTCCCCCATCAGCGGGGAATCCTGGTTTGCGGTAGAAACGACCGCCAGTTTATCGCCTTTCAGCACCAGCCAGGCCCAGCCAGAACCGAAACGGGTTGCAGCAGCTTTTTCAAACTCTGCTTTGAAGTTATCAACGGAGCCGAAATCACGTTCGATAGCCGCTTTCAGATCGCCCTGCAGGGTCGTGCCCTTTTTCAGGCCTTTCCAGAACAGGCTGTGGTTAGCGTGACCGCCCGCATTGTTACGCAGAACGGTTTTTTTGTCGGCCGGTACCTGATCCAGTTTAGCGATCAGCTCTTCCGCAGACAGGTTAGCGAATTCAGGCAGACTTTCCAGCGCCGCGTTGGCGTTGTTTACATAGGTCTGGTGGTGTTTGGTATGGTGGATTTCCATCGTCTGCTTATCGAAGTGCGGTTCCAGCGCATCATAAGCGTACGGCAGGGATGGCAGTGTATAACTCATATTCATCTCCATTATTGTCGAGCGGCCGGGTGTTAACGCCGCGTAAGCAGTTGGTTCATTATAGTTAATTAAATGATATTGAAAATGATTATCAATGCCGTACTTTTTATAAGGTTATTACCTTTTCGCCTATTGTTGATTATGTGAGCCATATCACCCACTTAACCGGGCCTTTGCCAGAAAGGAAAAATCGCGGCAATCGGCAAAAGGTTATACCTCTGCGCAATTTTTAAACTCATGACGTCGGAAGGGTAGAAACGACGATAAAAACAATGAGGATGATGTAATGAGTAACGCGATTACGATGGGTATTTTTTGGCATTTGATAGGCGCGGCCAGTGCAGCCTGTTTCTATGCCCCGTTCAAACAAGTGAAACAGTGGTCATGGGAAACCATGTGGTCGGTCGGCGGGATTGTCTCCTGGCTGATTCTTCCCTGGACCATCAGCGCCATGCTGCTGCCCAACTTCTGGGCCTACTACAGTTCTTTCAACCTCTCCACTCTGCTTCCGGTATTCCTGTTCGGCGCAATGTGGGGCATTGGTAATATCAACTACGGCCTGACCATGCGCTACCTCGGCATGTCGATGGGGATTGGCATTGCCATTGGCATCACGCTGATTGTCGGTACGCTGATGACCCCTATCATCAACGGCAACTTTGATGTGCTGATTAACACCGAAGGCGGGCGGATGACCCTGCTCGGGGTACTGGTTGCGCTGATTGGCGTCGGGATTGTCACCCGTGCGGGCCAGCTCAAAGAGCGCAAAATGGGCATCAAAGCCGAAGATTTCAACCTGAAAAAAGGGCTACTGCTGGCGGTGATGTGCGGCATTTTCTCCGCAGGCATGTCGTTTGCGATGAACGCCGCGAAGCCGATGCATGAAGCAGCCGCGGCGCTGGGTGTAGACCCGCTGTATGTCGCGCTGCCAAGCTACGTGGTGATCATGGGCGGCGGCGCGCTGGTCAACCTGGGCTTCTGTTTTGTTCGTCTGGCAAAAGTGAAGAACCTGTCGGTAAAAGCCGACTTCTCGCTGGCAAAATCGCTTATCATCACCAACGTGCTGCTGTCTGCGCTGGGTGGCCTGATGTGGTATCTGCAATTCTTTTTCTACGCCTGGGGCCACGCGCGCATTCCGGCGCAATATGACTACATCAGTTGGATGCTGCACATGAGTTTCTACGTGCTGTGCGGTGGTATCGTCGGTCTGGTGCTGAAAGAGTGGAACAATGCCGGGCGTCGTCCCGTCAGCGTACTGAGTCTGGGATGCGTAGTGATCATCATCGCCGCCAACATTGTCGGTCTGGGCATGGCAAGCTAATCACTTGAGTTACTGAGATGACGCCACTGACTGGGCGTCATCCCGGTTTCCCGCGTGAACACCACAGAAAAGTAGTTACTGTCCTCAAATCCACACTTCATCGAAATTTCACCGATCATCAGACGGCTGTGCTGAAGAAGATATTGCGCATGGCAGACGCGAACCTGACGCTGATACTGGTTAATCGTCATCCCGGTCTGGCTACGAAACTGCTGACGCAGCACGCGTTCGCTGCACGCCTCCCGGCAGCAAAAGGTATCCAGCGCAAACGGACGTTCCAGACTGGCGGCCAGCGCGGTAATCAGTTTATCCAGCAGCGTTTCGCTGGAGGTCGCTGGCAGCGTGTCGGTGGCATAGCGATGGCGCTTCAGCGTCATTACCAGTTGGCCAAAGAGCAGCTCTGCCATCTCGTTAGCGAGCGGATCGTGCTGGTTACTTTCATGCTCAATCTGGCTTATCACCTGGCGCGCCTGCGTCATTCCAGCACTGCCCAGCCGCCAGTGCGGCTGCCGCGGCGTGCCGTTAAATCCGGGAATCGCCATCTCCCAGCCCAGATTCAGCTTTAGCCGCTCCGGGCAATAGATGATGTTTTGCAACACGAGGTCATTAACGGAGGTATAGGAGTGCTTGTCTTCGGCACGAATATAAAACAGATCGCCACGGGTGATGCGATAGGGACGGTCGTTCAGCACATGCAGACCATTGCCTCGCCAGACAATCACCAGCTCACAGAAATCATGCGTATGTTCGGCAAACACATCCTGCGGATAGCGATCGGCAACGGCGACGGCCTGCCCGGCATTCGCAAAGAAGTCGTCTTTTAGAAGAATCAGTTGATTCGCCACCAGAATATTCCTTGCCGGATGGCGGCTTCGCCTTATCCGGCCTACAAATTACGTGAACACGTAGGCCGGATAAGACGCCACCGCGTCGCCATCCGGCATCACAGATCGATGATTATCAGCAATTTGGCGGCGAAAAACGTTGATAGTATTCGCGTTACTGAAGTAACGCATCCCGTCCCTGGCGGATGTCGCGCGGCGACCAGTCAAATTCACGGCGAAACAGGGTCGAAAAGTGGTTACTGTCGCCGAAACCGCAGCGATAGGCGATCTCCGTGACGCTTTCATCGCTATGACGTAACAGATGGCGGGCCTTGATTAAACGCAGACGGTTGAGATAGCGCTGCGGCGTCAATCCGGTCTGTTGCTTCAACTGGCGATGCAATGTGCGCAGGGACAGCGAGAACCTACCGGCCAGCGCCTCCCAGCACACTTCTTCCGCAAAATGATCTTCCAGCCAGGCCATCAGATGATTCAGCCGTGCATCGTTATTTTCCGCCCCTTCCATCAGGCTACTTTTGCGTAGCAGCACCAGCAACTGCATAAACAGAATTTCACGATTGGCCACGCCGGGGAGATCGCTCTCATCGCCATCCTGTTCCATTTTTGCCACCAGTTGACGCACCTGTTGCAGCGCACCCTGATTTACCCGCCAGTGGGAGGGATACACGCCATCCTGTTCCTGCGGCAGCAGTTGATCCAGTCCGGCCAGGAAGCGGAACGCATCGGGCGAGCGGTAGAGCACATTGGTCAGGCAAAGATTGTCCGTATGTTCATACAAGTGCCGGTCATGGTCGCGGACAAAGCAAACCGTACCGCCGCTGATGGTATAGGGCTGCCCATTGAACACATGAATACCGGTGCCATGTTCCACAATCACAATTTCATGAAAATCATGATGATGCTCTGGAAAAGCAGGCTGCGGTAGCCGGGGCTCGATGGCCACGGGCGCTTTACCTGATGGAAAAAAATCCACGCTGTGCAGTACGGTCATGATGGCATCCGGGTCAAATGAACATGTCAGAAATAGTAATTAAGGGTTAGCCACCTCACCTTAAATTTTTGACACGAAACCGTGCAAACAGGGTCAATTTTTCAAGAAAAGACGGGAAAGATCCGGAAATGCGGACGGCGTCACATCAGGGGATATCGCGCTTATTACCGGAAACTGTGAACGTTATCACGTTCACCTTTGCTTTCTTGCCAGCGGCCAATTTTGCCTGTCAGTAACAAGAAGGTGAGCCATGACGAGGTTTTCTAGACTGGGCTTAATGAAACTCAGAAGGACCTCACTATGACTTTTCGCCATTGTGTCGCTGTCGATCTTGGCGCCTCCAGCGGACGCGTAATGCTGGCGCGCTATGACAGTGAACATCGCACCCTGACGCTGCGTGAAATTCACCGCTTCGTTAACTGCCTGCAAAAGCAGGACGGTTTCGACACCTGGGATCTCGACAGCCTCGAAGACGCCATCCGCCTGGGTCTGGAAAAAGTCTGCGATGAAGGTATCCGCATTGACAGTATCGGTATTGATACCTGGGGCGTGGACTATGTCCTGCTCGATAAACAAGGTCAGCGTGTCGGACTACCGGTTTCCTACCGTGACAGCCGCACCACGGGAGTGATGCAGCGCGCGCAGGAACAGCTCGGTAAATGCGCGATTTATCAACGCAGCGGGATCCAGTTCCTGCCGTTCAACACGCTTTACCAACTGCGCGCACAGGTCGAACAACAGCCGGAACAGGTTGCGCAGGTCGCGCACGCCCTGCTGATTCCCGACTACTTCAGCTTTCGTCTGACCGGAGAATTGAACTGGGAATACACCAACGCCACCACCACTCAACTGGTGAATATCAACAGCGACGACTGGGATGAAACGCTGCTGGCGTGGACGGGGGCGGACAACGCCTGGTTTGGCCGCCCCACGCATCCGGGCAACGTGATTGGTTACTGGATTTGCCCACAGAAAAATCAAATCCCGGTGGTGGCCGTCGCCAGTCATGACACCGCCAGCGCGGTAATCGCCTCGCCGCTGGCCGATAAACACAGCGCGTATCTCTCATCCGGCACCTGGTCGTTAATGGGCTTTGAAAGCAGAACGCCTTACACCAACGACGCCGCGCTGGCAGCGAACATCACCAACGAAGGCGGCGCGGAAGGGCGTTATCGGGTACTGAAAAATATCATGGGACTGTGGCTGTTACAGCGTGTTCTGAAAGAGCGTCAGGTGGACGACCTGTCCGCGTTAATTGCCGCCACGCAGTCATTGTCCGTTTGTCGTTTCCTGATCAACCCGAATGACGATCGCTTTATCAACCCCGCCAACATGAGTGCCGAAATTCAGGCCGCCTGCCGCGAGTCCGGGCAGCCGGTGCCCGACAGCGATGCGGAACTGGCCCGCTGTATTTTCGACAGTCTGGCGCTGCTGTACGCCGATGTGTTGCAGGAACTGGCGACGCTGCGCGGCGAGTCTTTCAGCCAGTTGCATATTGTTGGCGGTGGCTGCCAGAACGTCTTGCTGAACCAGCTTTGCGCCGATGCTTGCGGTATCCGCGTCATCGCCGGCCCTGTTGAAGCCTCCACGCTCGGCAACATCGGTATCCAGTTGATGACGCTGGATGAACTGAGCAACGTCGATGACTTCCGCCAGGTGGTCACCGCCAACGACAACCTGACCACTTTTACCCCCAATCCTGATAGTGAGATTGCCCGCTATATCGCGCAATTTCATTCAAAACGACAGACAAAGGAGCTTTGCGCATGACCACTCAACTGGAACAAGCCTGGGAACTGGCGAAACAACGCTTCGCCGCAGTAGGTATTGATGTCGAGGAGGCTTTGCGCCAGCTCGATCGTCTGCCGGTCTCGATGCACTGCTGGCAGGGCGATGACGTAGCCGGTTTCGAAAACCCGGAAGGGTCGCTAACCGGCGGTATTCAGGCCACCGGCAACTATCCGGGTAAAGCGCGCAATGCCCGTGAGCTACGCGCCGATCTGGAACAGGCGCTCAGCCTGATCCCTGGTCCCAAACGACTGAATCTGCATGCTATCTATCTGGAATCGGATACCCCGGTCGCCCGCGACAAAATCAAACCGGAGCACTTTAAAAACTGGGTGGAGTGGGCAAAGGCGCATCAACTCGGTCTGGATTTCAATCCGTCCTGCTTTTCGCATCCGCTGAGCGCAGACGGCTTCACGCTGGCGCACGCCGATGACAACATCCGCCAGTTCTGGATCGACCACTGCAAGGCCAGCCGCCGCGTATCCGCTTACTTTGGTGAACAACTGGGTACGCCGTCGGTGATGAATATCTGGATCCCGGACGGCATGAAAGATGTCACTGTGGACCGTCTGGCCCCGCGTCAGCGCCTGATGGAGGCGCTGGATGAGGTCATCAGTGAAAAACTGAATCCGGCGCACCATATCGACGCCGTCGAAAGCAAACTCTTTGGTATCGGCGCGGAAAGCTACACCGTCGGCTCCAACGAGTTCTACATGGGATACGCCACCAGTCGCCAGACCGCGCTGTGTCTCGATGCCGGCCACTTCCATCCCACTGAAGTGATCTCAGACAAGATCTCCGCCGCCATGCTGTACGTGCCGCGTCTGCTGCTGCACGTGAGCCGCCCGGTGCGTTGGGACAGCGACCACGTGGTGCTGCTGGATGATGAAACCCAGGCGATTGCCAGCGAGATCGTACGCCACAACCTGTTCGACCGCGTCCACATCGGTCTCGACTTCTTCGACGCTTCCATCAACCGCATCGCGGCATGGGTCATCGGCACCCGCAACATGAAAAAAGCGCTGCTGCGCGCCCTGCTGGAACCGACCGAACATCTGCGCCAACTGGAAGCCAGCGGTGATTACACCGCGCGTCTGGCACTGCTGGAAGAGCAGAAATGTCTGCCGTGGCAGGCGGTATGGGAGATGTATTGCCAGCGCCATGACACGCCAACCGGTAGCCAGTGGCTGGAGAGCGTTCGCGCCTATGAGAAAGAGATTTTGAGCAAACGCGGTTAACGCATCATTGCCGGATGGCGCTGCACTTATCCGGCCTACTGACACACTCAACATCGTAGTTTGTAGGCCCGATAAGACGCATCGCGTCACCATCCGGCAATAAATGAAACACGAATGCCGGATGGCGCTGCGCTTATCCGGCCTACTGACACTCTCAACATCGTAGGCCCGATAAGCGCAGCGCCATCGGGCATTTACTAAGACAGGTACATCTTTTATGCAAAATATTCTCGACGCCTGGTTTGTTCAGGGAATGATTAAAGCCACCTCCGATGCCTGGTTGAAAGGTTGGGATGAGCGCAACGGCGGTAACCTGACGCTGCGTCTCGATGACGCGGACCTCTCCCCCTTCAGCGCCGACTTCCATCGTGCGCCGCGCTACATTGCCCTGAGCCAGCCAATGCCACTGCTGGCGAACACGCCGTTTATCGTAACCGGCTCAGGTAAATTCTTCCGCAACGTACAGCTCGATCCCGCCGCCAATTTAGGCATCGTGAAAGTGGACAGCGACGGGGCGGGCTACCACATTCTATGGGGGCTGACGAACGAGGCGGTTCCCACCTCTGAGCTACCGGCACACTTCTTGTCACACTGCGAGCGCATCCAGACCACTCAAGGTAAAGATCGCGTGATCATGCACTGCCACGCCACCAACCTGATCGCCCTGACCTATGTGCTGGAAAACAGCACCGCGCTTTTCACCCGCAAACTGTGGGAAGGCAGTACCGAGTGTCTGGTGGTCTTCCCGGATGGCGTGGGCATTCTGCCGTGGATGGTGCCGGGCACCGACGAGATAGGCCAGG
Organism: Citrobacter telavivensis; assembly: GCF_041807075.1. NCBI lineage: Bacteria > Pseudomonadati > Pseudomonadota > Gammaproteobacteria > Enterobacterales > Enterobacteriaceae > Citrobacter > Citrobacter telavivensis. Next base: position 94,252 of record NZ_JBGUBF010000007.1, read on the forward strand.
CTACCGCGCAAGAAATGCAGAAACATTCGCTGGTGCTGTGGCCATTCCACGGCGTATTCGGCAGCGGCCCGACGCTGGATGAAGCGTTTGGGCTGATCGATACCGCCGAGAAGTCCGCTGAAGTGTTAGTCAAAGTGCTGTCGATGGGCGGTATGAAGCAAACCATCAGCCGCGAGGAGCTGATTGCGCTGGGTAAACGCTTTGGCGTCACCCCGCTCGCCAGTGCATTAGAACTGTATTGATAACAACATCGCGCCCCGCTCACTGAGACGGGGCGAACTCTGTCACCTGCAAATCCAAACCATTCCCTATGGGAATCAACATTATGTGGAGTAAAAGCAATGAAAATAAAGACAAGCTTGATCCTCACCGTTGCCATTCTGGCGTTGTCCGGTTCCGCTTTAGCTGAAGTGAAAATCGCCCTGGTGGCGAAATCGTTAGGTAATGGATTCTTCGAAGCCGCAAACGTCGGTGCCCAGGAAGCCGCCAAAGAGATCGGTGATGTCAACGTGATCTACACCGGTCCCACCACGACCACCGCAGAAGCCCAGATCGAAGTTCTGAACGGCTTGATCGCCCAGGGTGTTGATGCGATCGCCATCTCCGCCAACGATCCCGATGCCGTCGTGCCCGTATTGAAAAAAGCGATGCAGCGCGGGATCAAAGTGGTCTCATGGGATTCCGGCGTGGCGCCTGCGGGTCGGCAGATCCACCTTAATCCGTCGAATAATGCGCTGATCGGCGAAACCAACGTCAAGCTCGCCGCCGATGCGCTGAAGGCGCTGAACGTGGAGAAAGGGGATGTGGCGATCCTGAGCGCCACGCCAACGTCGACCAACCAGAATATCTGGATTGCGGAGATGAAAAAGGTGCTTGCGCAGTATCCGTCCATCAACCTGGTGACCGTGGCCTATGGCGACGATCTCTCTGACAAGAGCTACCGTGAAGCGGTGGGGCTGCTCAAATCTTACCCTGACCTGAAAGTGATCGTCTCCCCTTCTTCCGTCGGCATTGTCGCCGCGGCACAGGCGGTGAAGGATCAGGGCAAAATTGGCAAAGTGTACGTGACCGGCCTTGGCTTGCCGTCTGAAATGGCGGGGGCGGTGAAGTCGGGCGCGTCGAAAAGTTTTGCGATCTGGAACCCTATCGATCTGGGCTATGCGGCAACGTATCTGGCGGTCGACCTGGTCAAAGGCACCGCCAGCAAAACCGAAGCCAATATGGGGAGACTGGGCAAAGTGCAGTTGGATGCCGACGGCAATGGCGCGATGGCTAAGCCATTCGTCTACGATGCCAGCAACATTGATAAGTTCTCAAAAATCTTCTGATCCCAGGGTCACGCCGCCGGATGACGTTGTGCTTATCCGGCCGGCGAGTACCGATACGTTTTGTAGGCCGGATAAGCGTTAGCGCCATCCGGCAACGCTACATGAAGAGGAGAACTGACATGTCCACCCCTTTACTACAACTTCATGGAATCACCAAGATATTCCCCGGCGTGCGCGCCCTTGAGAACGTGCAGCTCGATCTCTGGCCTGGCAAAGTGACCGCGCTGGTGGGCGAAAATGGCGCGGGTAAATCCACGCTGGTCAAAGTGATGACCGGTATCTATCAGCCAGAAGAGGGGGAAATCCTCTACAAAGCTATTCCTGTTCGGCTCCCGAATCCGGAAGCGGCGCATAAAGTCGGCATCACCGCGATTCATCAGGAAACGGTGCTGTTCGATGAGCTGTCAGTGACCGAGAATATTTTTGTCGGCCAGTACCTGTATAAAGGTCTTCTCAAAAAGCTCGACTGGCCAGAAATGCACCGTCGGGCACTGGCAATTCTCACCCGGCTTGAGGTGCAGATCGATCCGCACGCCACGCTGAAAACCCTGAGTATCGCGCAGCGCCATATGGTGGCCATTGCCCGTGCGCTCTCCTTTGAGGCCCAGGTGGTGATTCTCGATGAGCCAACCGCAGCGCTGTCACAGCACGAAATTCTGGAGTTTTATCAAATCGTTGAGCGCCTGAAGCAGGAAGGCAAAGCGATTCTGTTTATCTCTCACAAGTTTGATGAAATCTTTGAACTGGCGGACTACTACACCATTCTGCGCGACGGCGTGTTTGTCAGTTCCGGCGACATCCATGAGATTAGCGAAGAGCGGATGGTCGCCATGATGGTGGGACGCGCCATTACCCAAACCTTCCCGAAAGTGGCCAGTGAGAAAGGCGAGACGGTGCTGGAGGTGAAAGATCTCTGTCATCCCACCGAATTTGCTCACATTGATTTCACCCTGAGAAAAGGGGAGATCCTCGGCTTCTACGGACTGGTGGGCGCGGGGCGTACCGAACTGATGCAGGCGCTGTCCGGCGTTTCCCGGCCTTCTCACGGTGAGATCCGCCTCAACGGGCGGGCCATTCATTTTCATCAGCCCGCCGATGCGATTCGCGCCGGTATTGTCTGCGTGCCGGAAGAGCGGCAAAAACAGGGGGCAATCATTGAAATGAGTATCGCCGAGAACATCAGCCTGCCGCAGTTGAGTAAGCTGAATCCGCGCGGCGTGCTCAATGCGGCGCGGGAGTGGCAACTGGCTGACAGCTACGCCAAACGCCTGCAGGTCAAAGCCTTTAGCTGGCGTCAGGCGGTCGAAACGCTCTCTGGCGGCAATCAGCAAAAGGTGGTCATTGGCAAATGGCTCGCCACCCATCCTGAAGTGATTATTCTCGACGAACCGACCAAAGGCATTGATATCGGTTCGAAGGCGGCAGTGCACCAGTTTATGTCCGAACTGGTGGCGCAAGGTCTGGCGGTGATCATGGTTTCCTCAGAACTCCCGGAAGTGATGGGCATGGCAGACAGAATTATTGTCATGCACGAAGGGTTGATGGTCGCGCAATACCGCGCCGGTGAAGCCACGGCGGAGGCCATTGTCAGCGCCGCCAGCGGCATCGCTAAGGAGGCAGCATAATGATTCAGCATCTGCTTAAACATCGCGAAGCCCTGCTGGCGGCGGTCATCCTCCTGATGATCGCCGCCATCGGCAGTCGCGTCCCGTCGTTTGTCTCCCCCGGCAACCTGGCCGAAATCTTCAACGACACCGCCATTCTTATCATCCTGGCGCTCGGGCAAATGATGGTGCTGCTAACCAAAGGTATCGATCTGTCGATGGCCGCCAATCTGGCGCTCACCGGGATGATCGTCGCCCTGCTCAACTTCCAGCATCCTGAGATCCCCGTCTGGGCGTTGATGTTACTGGCAACCGCCTGTGGCCTGGTGATGGGGATGATCAACGGTCTGCTGGTCTGGAAATTAGGTATTCCGGCGATTGTGGTCACGCTCGGCACCATGAGCATTTACCGCGGCATTATCTTTTTGCTGTCGAACGGCGGCTGGATTAACTCGCATCAGATGAGCGACAGCTTCCTCGCCCTCCCCCGTTTCGTCCTGCTTGGCCTGCCGATGCTGAGCTGGTGTGCTATCGCCGCCGTTATCGTGGTGAGCTACTTCCTGCGCTACAGCCGCACTGGGCGGGCACTTTACACCGCAGGCGGTAACGCCACCGCAGCGTACTACACCGGGATCAACGCCGGGAAAATGCAGTTCGTCAGCTTCTGCCTGTCGGGTGCCCTCGCCGGTTTCTGCGGCTACCTGTGGATTTCCCGATTCGCTGTTGCCTATGTCGATGTAGCTAACGGTTTTGAGTTACAGGTTGTGGCAGCCTGTGTGATTGGGGGGATCAGTACGATGGGAGGGATCGGTCGCGTTCTCGGCTGCCTGTGTGGCGCGTTGTTCCTTGGCGTTATCAATAACGCTTTGCCCGTCATTGGCATCTCACCTTTCTGGCAGATGGCGATTTCCGGCGCGGTGATCGTGATTGCCGTTCTGCTTAATGAACGCAGCAATAAACAGAAAGGCCGTTTAATTCTGCGCAACGCGGCACTGGCACGGCAAAAACAGGCGGTGAACTCATGAGTAAAGTGATGACGTCTGAAGCGATCGAACGCGCCCCCGATACGCGTGCGGTCTGGCAACGCCTGTTGTGCTGGGAAGGTTTTCTGCTTACCGTCACCCTGGCGGTATTTATCGTCAATGCGCTGGCCTCGCCGTACTTCCTTAATATCTGGAATCTCTCCGACGCGACGTTCAACTTCACCGAAAAAGCGATCATCGTACTGCCGATGGCGATGCTGATTATCGCCAGGGAGATCGATCTCTCGGTGGCTTCGACCCTGGCGCTCAGTTCGACAGCCATGGGATTCTGCGCGGCGGCGGGGATGGATACGCCCCTGCTGGTCTGTGTCGGACTGGGAACCGGACTCTTGTGCGGGCTGCTGAACGGCATCCTGGTCACGCGGTTCAACCTCTCGTCCATTGTGATAACCATCGGCACCATGAGCTTGTATCGCGGCATAACCTACATTTTGCTCGGCGATCAGGCGCTGAACGCCTGGCCGGAGAGTTTTGCGTGGTTTGGTCAGGGCTATGTCTGGGGGGCGCTGTCGTTCGAGTTCGCGCTGTTTATCGTGCTGGCGATAGCGTTCACCTTCCTGCTGCACAAAACAAACTTTGGTCGCCGCACCTACGCCATCGGCAATAACCCGGTGGGCGCGTGGTATTCCGGCATTAACGTCAAACGCCACAACCTGATTTTATTCGCCCTGGTCGGACTCATGGCGGGACTGGCCGCCGTGTTGCTCACCTCCCGACTTGGCAGTACGCGTCCCACCATCGCGATGGGCTGGGAGTTGGCGGTGGTAACGATGGCGGTGCTGGGCGGCGTCAATATTCTCGGCGGCTCCGGCAGTATGACCGGCGTCATCATCGCGGCCTTCCTGATGGGGCTGGTGTCCTTCGGTCTGAGTCTGCTCAACGTGCCGGGCATCGTCATGTCGATCATTATCGGCGCGATGCTGATTGTGGTTATCTCGCTACCCATCCTGACGCGCCGGGTTATGCAACGACGACGAATCTGAATCCCTCCGGCGACATGGAGTTTTGCCGCCGGAAATATCATCACTTTAAGGAGAAAAAACATGAGCTTTATGCTGGCACTTCCGAAAATCAGTCTGCATGGCGCGGGCGCGATTGGCGATATGGTGAACCTCGTTGCGAATAAGCAATGGGGCAAAGCGCTGATCGTCACCGACGGTCAACTGGTTAAGCTGGGCCTGCTCGACAGCCTGTTTACGGCGCTGGATGAGCACAAAATGTCGTACCACCTGTTCGATGAAGTGTTCCCGAACCCGACCGAAGCGCTGGTACAAAAAGGTTACGCGGCCTATCAGGGTGCGAACTGTGATTACATCATCGCCTTTGGTGGCGGCAGCCCGATCGATACCGCCAAAGCCGTGAAAATACTCACCGCAAACCCTGGCCCCTCCACCGCCTATTCCGGCGTAGGTAAAGTGAAAAACCCCGGCGTGCCGCTGGTTGCTATCAATACCACCGCTGGGACAGCCGCCGAAATGACCAGTAACGCGGTCATTATCGACTCCGGACGCCAGGTGAAAGAGGTCATCATCGATCCGAACATCATCCCGGACATCGCCGTGGACGATGCCAGCGTGATGCTGGAAATCCCGGCCTCCGTAACGGCGGCAACCGGTATGGATGCGCTGACCCACGCGGTGGAAGCGTATGTTTCTGTCGGCGCGCACCCGCTAACCGACGCCAATGCGCTGGAGGCGATTCGCCTGATCAACCTGTGGTTGCCAAAAGCGGTTGATGATGGTCACAACCTGGAAGCGCGCGAGCAGATGGCATTTGGTCAGTATCTGGCGGGTATGGCGTTTAACAGCGCCGGTCTGGGACTGGTTCACGCTCTGGCGCACCAGCCGGGTGCCACGCATAACCTGCCGCACGGCGTTTGTAACGCTATCCTGCTGCCGATTATCGAAAACTTTAACCGTCCGAACGCGGTAGCGCGTTTTGCCCGTATCGCGCAGGCGATGGGTGTTGATACCCGTGGTATGAGCGATGAAGCCGCGAGTCAGGAGGCAATCAACGCCATCCGCGCGCTGAGCAAACGCGTCGGCATTCCGGCAGGTTTCAGCCAGCTCGGCGTCACTAAAGAGGATATCGAAGGCTGGCTGGACAAAGCGCTGGCTGACCCTTGCGCACCGTGCAACCCGCGTACCGCCAGCCGTGACGATGTGCGCGAGCTGTACCTGGAGGCGTTATGATCCGCAAAGCGTTCGTGATGCAGGTGAATGCCGACGCGCACGAGGAGTATCAGCGTCGTCATAATCCCATCTGGCCGGAGCTGGAAGCGGTGCTGAAGGCTCACGGTGCGCATCATTACGCGATTTATCTCGATAAAGACCGCAATCTGCTGTTCGCAACCGTCGAGATTGAGTCCGAAGAACGCTGGAACGCCGTTGCCAGCACCGACGTTTGTCAGCGCTGGTGGAAGCATATGCGTGACGTCATGCCCGCGAACCCGGATAACAGCCCGGTGAGCGCGGAGCTGAAAGACGTGTTTTATCTGGAGTAACCGATGAGCCCGGTAGGCGTCAGCGCTACCGGGCCCTTTCGTTTAGAAATAATATTTAAAGCGAACGCGCCCACCGTAGCGACTGTCAGAATCGTCACCGTTCACGTTATCCCCGTCGCTATCCAGAATCGAATAATATGCACCAAGGTAAATATTGAAGTTTTGCATATTCATCACGTTAGCGAACTGATACGACGCGTGAATAGTATGAATGTCATAGGTGCCTTCATTGTTAATCCAGCAGCCGTCATCACACACTACCCCTTCAAAATCATCAATCTTGTTATGCGCGTAGATATAGCCCAGCTCAAAACGCTTCCACAGCGCGTTCACCCCGGTAGTAAAGTCGTTTTCGTTGTTGGCATCCAGATACGCGGTATTCAGGTTTACCACGATGCCATTCTCCGGATCGGTCTTTAAACCGTTCCACGTCATTGTCATACCGTAACCGGTACGATCGGACTGATCGACAAATTTACCGTTTGAATTAGTGTAACCATAAGCGTTATTGACGACGTTCGATTCCATCGCGGCAGCAACTGAGAACGCATCCTGTGACCACGAAATAACCGGACGCAAATAGGCAACGCTCCTCTGTTGTTCCATTGCCCGACCGTGGAATTCGTCATCGTTATAGAGTGAAGTCCCCTCTTCCAGCAGGGTGTTTAACTCAAAGTACCAGTTATCCACCTGCTTGCTGACGAGGAAGTTGCCGCCGGCATCAGAACGACCACGGCCTTCTTTCATCATGTAAATATAGCCGCTGCCGTCGTCATACAGATCGTTGGCGGTATTCCCCGAGTGCTCAACAAACGTATCCTGATTAAGAGGGAACATATCGTAGGCTTCGAAGCGCCCGACCTTCACCTTCCAGTCATTCTCTTTACCAAAGAAGAAGACGGCATCATCAATATTCACCATGCCCTTCATATCACCTAACGGTTGGGCGGAGAATCCGGCGTAATAGCCATTATCTAACTTACGCGTGCCGTCAAAGCCCAGCAAAATTCGGCCATTAATATTCCACTGTTCGTTGGTCGGGTCACTATTAACATTGGCATTGGTCATTGCCAGCAGGCCATGATTACTTTCTGCATCCATGTTGAATTCTACGTCACCGTAGATTTTCAGATCGCCATAACCGGACAGCAGCAGATTCGGCGTCGCGGCATTCTTTTTCGTCTCCTCCGCAGAGGTCTGACCGTTTACGGGCGTATTGCCCTGTGCCGCTTTAATCTCACGTATTTCAGTTGCCTGCTGGGTCTGTAATTGCTGAACCTGATTTTCCGCCTTCGCCGCCCGGTTTTCTGCCGCTTCCAGTCGCGCTTCCAGCTGTTCGAGTCGTTGTTCCAGTGTCATTTTTTGCGTTTTAGCAAAACTATTATTAGCAATTAATAATAGACCTATTGCTAAAGCCAGCGTCGATTCCTTCATTTATTCGCGTTCCTTTAAATAAATAATGAACAGCGTATTTCTTTTAGAAATACGCAGAATGAATAACAAGGTAATATGTATTATTTTTATATTTAACAACGGCAGCAATTGATAAAAATAATAATCAACTGTTACAACGCCACAGGCCAACAATTACTAACACGCAGCTTTCTTTGTGTAAACGCAGAAAGCTTTCAGTTCGTGAGGAATATAACAAAAGGGCTAAAATAAACGAAATATCATAAAAACAATTAAATATGAGTTAAGAAAGAAAATAATTAAAAGTAATCATTCGATGGCGCCTTTTGCATACCATAGCGGTGAAATTCCAGGTTCGCTAAACTCTGTTCGGCCACCAGAATCGCCTGGGTATCGGCTTCCAGCGCTTTAAAGATATGCTCCTGATCGGCGGGATAACAAATATAGTCGCCCTCACCTAACACTTCCGGCGCTTCCGTCAGGCCGACCAGCGCTTTTCCCTTCGTCACAATAATGTGTTCTATCGATCCCGGCGGATGCGGCTGAGAAATGCGGTCGGCTCCAGGCTGGGTCAACAGCAGATAGATATCGCGCCGTGCGCCTGGCGGGCAGGCGGCCAGTAAAATCGCCTGATAGTGCGCCTGTTCGGCCACCACTTTGGTGCCCTCACCGCAACGGATCACCTGCGTTTTTTGCGCCTGCGGCTCCAGCAGCCGTGCAAAGGGAATATCCAGCGCCACGCAGAGCGACCAGAGCGTTTCCAGGCTAGGATTACCATTTCCCGCTTCCAGTTGGGAAAGCGTCGACTTGGCAATCCCCGCCCGTCGGGCGATCTCTGCCAGAGACAGCCCCGTTCGCTGACGTTCGCGAACCAGACTCTTAGCAATCACGCTGATGGGTTGTGTCATACACGACTCCATGTTTTTTATATCGAACGAATCGTTCATCTTGTCAAACATCTGTGTTGCGTTCATTATAATGGAAATTCGTTCGATATGGCTAAATCATGACGCGCTTCTTCTCCTGTCTGAAGGCAGACACAATAAAAGCAATCTTTCTGGTCTGCCTGGCCGTGGGCGTGGTGGGGATGTCCTACGGTTCGCTGGCGATGGCTTACGGCTTCCCGGTCTGGGTGCCGTTTGTACTCTCTATTTGTGTGCTGGCGGGGGCGTCCGAATTTATGTTTATTGGCATTGTCGCCAGCGGCGGCAATCCGTTAGCCGCCGCTGCTGCTGGCTTACTGGTTAACGCCCGTCATGTCCCGTTTGGCGTGACGGTACGCGACCTGGTCGGCACCCGCGCGGCGAGCTTTTTCGGCTGCCATATTATGAACGATGAAAGCGTGGTGTTCGGCCTGTCGCAGAAAACCCCGGAGCAGCGCAAAGCCGCCTACTGGCTGTGCGGCCTTGGCGTCGCCATTCTGTGGCCGCTGGGAACGTTGCTGGGTACGGTGGTGGGGCAACTGTTGCCCGCCCCGGAAACCATTGGACTGGACGCCGTGTTCCCGGCCATCCTGCTGGCACTCGTCGTCCCGGCGTTTAAAAACCGCACCACGTTGATTCGTGGCCTGAGCGGTGCCGTCGTGTCGCTCGCCGCCGTTCCCTTTGCACCGGTCGGACTGCCGGTTCTGCTCTCCCTGCTGGGTTTACTGACGAGGAAGAAATAATGGGCAACATGACGCTGTTCATCGTCGGCATCGCCATTTTATCGGTGGGAACCTACTTAATGCGCCTCGGCGGCGCCAAACTCGGCAGCCGACTGGCACTCTCTGAACGTTCTCAGGCGTTGTTATCCGATGCCGCCACGGTACTGCTGTTTTCCGTCGCGCTGGCCACCACCTTTTATGAAGGCGAGCACTTTGCCGGCATGGCGCGCGTCCTCGGCGTCGCCTTCGCGGTCTTCCTCGCCTGGCGAAAAATGCCATTGATTGTGGTGATTATTGCCGCTGCCGTGGTCACGGCACTGCTGCGGATGGCGGGGATACACTAAAAAAGCGCCCGTGGGCGCCCTTAACGTGTTAACGACAATTTATCGTTCAGGTTTTCGCTATCTGTTCGTCTATCCAGGTGATAACGGCGTTAATATCCAACGCTTGCGCCTGGTCTACCGTTAATACCGGCCCGAGCCGCATCGGCTCAGCGCGTGCTGCCAGTTGCGCCAGTTCAGGCAGATACTCCTCACCAGGATGGCCCGACTTACGGGCCTGTAGCCGCGTGGCGTAGCGCGTCACCGCGAGCTCGGGCGTAATGTGGTTCCACACCTCAACCACCTTCTCAACGCCCGCCTGCTGCAATAGTCGCAGTAACGTTTCACGAGGCTGAAAGCCGAACCAGGCGTCAACCAGCCAGACGACGCTCGCCGGAGAGTGGCCGATAATCGACCAGATCACCTCATAGGCCGCACAGCCTAACTGCCGATTGAAAGGCCGGTCGATATCCGTAAAGCGCGCCATAAACGGCTCTTTGATCCCATCAATCGTCAGCAGCGGCAGGCTAAATGCTTCCGATAACTGCCGGGTGATCGTGCTTTTACCCGAAGCGGGGATCCCGTTGATTAAAATGACTGTTTTACAGTCTGGCGAGAGGTGTCGTTTCATAGCAGCGCGACCACCTCTTCGCGGGAACTTGCCGCTCGCAGCTTCGCCATGCGTTCATCATTATCGAGTAAGGCGACGATGGCGCGAATGCCCTCTTCGATATGCGCATTACTGTCCTGCGCGCCAAACATAATGACAATGTCGGCGGCTTCACTGTCAGCAAACTGAATGGGCTTATCCAGCAGCACCATGCTAAAACAGTTACGCTTCACCCCACACTCTGGACGGGCATGGGGGATCGCGACGCCTTCATCAAACACATAATACGCCCCATGACTGAGGGTGTTGTCGATAACCGCCTGACCGTATTCCGCTGAAATATACCCTTTTGCAACCAATGGACTGGCCGCCAGTTGAATCACCTTCTGCCAGTCAGTTTCTGCTACGCCAACCTGAATCGCATCGGCCTCGATAAGTAATTCTTTTATCGTCATGACGACTCCCTAAGAGCTTAATGAATCTGGCTCTAAATATTCCGGCGAATAACATTACGTAACGCATCTATACGTACAAAAAGCGAATCAATTTCCTGTCGGTGCGTTTGGCTTTTGGCATAAACCGACAGCGCCCGGTTATAGGTAAGCATTAATGCTTTCTGTATTTCGCCATTACCTGGGTTGCCCTGCAGTTCACCTTCCAGCCTGGCGATTTCTTCCGCCAGAACACGGGATTGTTCATCATATTCTTCCGGCGGGCGTGTTTCTTTTTTCCATAACGATTTCAAAGATTCAAACATAGCGATCCCCCGCCCTGATGGACAACAGGGCAACAAAATATCATTCATTAATAACGGCGTTATTTAAATAAAGCGATCTTTTCCATTAATACCTGGGTTACCGCATTATTTGCCGGAATTAAAAACTTACGTACGCTGTCATTCACCTTGCCTTTCTCAAAGGTGTTTTTACACTGATCGACCCATTGCACGTTCATTTCCGTACCGACATTCACTTTATTAATGCCTTCAGTGACCGCCAGACGCATATCGTCATCACTCACCCCTGTTCCACCGTGTAATACCAGCGGAACAGCGGTCGCGGCGCTGATCTCTTTCAGCCGCTGATGTTGAATCTGCGCCTTGCCGGTATACAAACCGTGCACCGTACCCACCGACACCGCCAGCATGTCGACCTGCGTTTCATCAACAAAGCGTTTGGCATCTTCTACCGTCGTAAAGCAGATATCCTCCGCCGCCACCGCTTTACCATCTTCTGAGCCGCCGATAGCCCCGAGCTCGCCTTCCACCGTAATATTTCGTGGTCGCGCCATCTCCACCACGATGCGGGTATTACCGATATTCTCTTCCAGTCCCAGGTGCGAGCCGTCATACATGACCGAGGAAAACCCAGCATTCATCGCCGTCTCAATGGAGCTGATATCAGAGCAGTGATCCAGATGCAGGCAGGTCGGGACATCCTCGCTCTCCGCCAGCGAACGCACCGCATCCACTAACAGGCGATAGCCCAGATATTCTGCCGTCCCGGTTGAAATCTGAATCATCAACGGGCTATTCGTTTTTTGCGCCGCTTTAAAAAACGCGGGCAGCATTTCAATACAGTGCAGGTTAAAAGATCCAATCGCTTTGAAATTTCTTTCCTGGCCGATTTTAAGGATCTCGTTGAAGTTATACAGACTCATGAACATTTTCCCCTTTTGGCTTAGCGGATTTACCGTTTACGAACCATGCCAGTGCGGCAACAAAAACAATGAACAACGCAACAAAGAGCCAGTTATTCTGGAAGGCGTGGCCTAAGACGAGGCCAGAGCTGATGACGTCTGAATCGCTGAACGTGACGCCGGTGAAACCGTAGGTTTCCAGCATCGGCACCAGAATCGCAGGCAAGAAGGTGATGAACAGACCGTGAACCACGCCGCCGATCATCGCCCCGCGACGACCGCCCAGCGCATTGCCAAAGACCCCCGCCGTCCCCCCGGCAAAAAAGTTGGTTAACAGACCCGGCAGAATCATCGCCAGACCAAACATCGGGAACACCAGCATGCCAATGATGGAACCAACGGTTGTCGCCAGGAATCCAACAATCACCGCGTTGGGCGCATAAGGGAACAGCACCGGGCAATCCAGCGCGGGCTTAGCATCCGGGACGATACGCATGGCGATACCGCGAAACGCCGGAACCAGTTCGTTGAGCAACAAACGCACGCCGCTGTAGAGCACGAAGACGCCAGCCACAAACTGAATGGACTGCATGAAGGCATACATCAGGTAGTTAACACCACCGGAGAACTGGGCGATATATTCCGGACCCGCCGCCAGCGCCGGAATGAGGTACATCGGTACCATCACGACCGCCATTGCGAGGTAGGTATCCTGTAAGAACTTGAAGTTATCAGGTAATTCGAGGTCTTCCGTGGAGCGGGACCCTTTGCCCACCACCTTAGCCACCGCCGCCTGTACCAGGTAGCCAATGGTGCAAAAGTGTCCCAGCGCCACATCATCCGAGCCGGTGATACGTCTGACCACCGGTTGCGCCAGCGCAGGCATCAGAACCGCCATGATGCCGCCAAAAATACCACCGGTCAGAATCAGCGGCAGTCCGGTAAGACCCGATTTATAGCCAATGACCGCGCCAATGGTCGCCATCCACAATAACGCCTGTCCGGTCAGGAAGATGTATTTCAGCGGCGTCAGACGCGCGATGATGATGTTGACAGCAAAAATCACCATCAGGGTTAACGCCACTTCTGAGCCCAACTCGCGGTTGGCTAATCCGGCAATGGCGGCCACATCGGTAATGTAACCCTTCATGCCAAATCCCTGAGTAAAAATATCGTTCAGGAAGGTCAGTGTGGCGACAATAATATTAATCCCGGCCATCATGATTAAAAAACCGAGCAACGTTTTAAACGTGCCTTCAGCGGTTTTTCCCGGCGATTTCTTTTGCAGGATAAGCCCGAGCATCGCGATAAAAGCAATTAATATCGACGCCTGACCGAGCAAATCTTTAACGATGAATTCAACGAAGCTATTCATAATGGGCTACCTTCAGATTCCGCTCTTTTAAAAACGCGACGATCTTGGCTTCAATTTCGTCTTTGTCTGTGAGCTTATTCAGAACCACGACCCGTTTAATTTCTTCTTCGCTGGCATCAGCCGTTAAGATATCAGCAAAGGTTTTTTGCGTCAGGATCATGTCAGATTTAAACGCTCCCGCTTCGGATACCGTGGTATGTTCGATATGCGCAGGAATTTCCAGTTTCTTTAAAACCGCTTTCGCCGTCATTTCAATAGCAAAACTTGAACCGAGGCCGCAGCCACATACGCAAAGAATTTTCAGCATGTAAGGTCTCCTCAAATAATATTGAGTTGTTTGGCAAGTTTGTAATGATGTCCTTCTGTATCAACCAGACGTTTTTTCATACTTACGAGATCAATCGGAATAGGTTTATTGCTTTGATTTATAATAATCGCTTTATTTTTCATCCCTGACTGGATGCACCGAACCACTTCGCTCGCCATAATGGTGCCCTGATAAATTTCTTCACAGGTCGGATCGCCATTCCGTAAACCGTAACCGACTATCGTTTTACGAATTCGCTCGCCAATTCGCGGTTCGAGTTGTTTAATCATTGTGTCAATCGCTCCCTGAAAGCCGGGAGAATATTCTCGGGTGTAGCCTTCGGAGCACAGAATAATCACGCTGTTCTGGATGGCCAGTTTCTGCTTCACCCGCTGCGCTAAGGTTTCAAGCGGCATCTGGGATTCCGGGATCAGGGCAATATCTGCATTACATTTAATGGCCGATTGCAGGGTTAATTCACCACAATATCCGCCCAACAATTCCACCATAAACACGCGGCCGGGCAGCGCTCTGCCGGTATTTCTTAAACGTGAAACCTCCTTAATAATCTGTTCGCAGGCGGTCGAAAAACCAATCGTATAATGGCTGCCATAAACATCATTATCGATAGTCATCCCTACGCCAAAACAATTAACATCAAACTCGCTCAGGGTATTGAGAAACTGTAAACTGCCGTCGCCGCCCGCCATAATCAGCACATCAATGTGCAACGACTTAAGTTTTCTGGCGATCGTTTCATACTCGCTACGCTGCAACTTCCGGGTGGTTCTTCCCGAGGTAATAACAGGTATCGCCGCGATAGAAAAATCGACCAAATCCCGCCATGTCACGTCATGGTGATTTTTCTCCAGCAAGCCGGTAATACCACCATTGAATAACGTAATTTTTGCATCTGCGAGTCTGGCGACCTGGAATATGAAATTATTTATTCCAGAAACGTCTCCACCACTAATGACAATACCCATTTTCATTGCGTTTCCTCCGAAGCGTCCGTGGAAACATTTTTCCCTGACTCCATGCTTGATATTTGCAATGAAGATCACATAATGCTGATAAATTTGTAATCACCTAATATTGACAAGCTCATTATAAAGCTGTTTTTTGTGATGCATATCTCATTTGTAAATTGAATTTTATCTATAAATTGCTTTTTAATTTCCTTACTTATCATTGAGTTAATTAAATATGAAAAAACCGACATTAAGACGCCCTCGGCAACGGGTTATGTCGCTTTTATAAAAAGAGAAAAATGTGATAACCATCGCTTTTTTTTACGATTAAGAGGTCCACAACGCCTCTATTTTCCCGGTGTGAGGCGTCAAAATGTGGGCTTGTGCACAAAGCCTGCACATGCTTAGCGCGAATTATGTCATTGCCCGCTGACATATTGCCGCTCATCTCATCGTCTGTTCATCGTTAAAATCATAAAAATGATTTTAACGGAGTCACTCTATGTCAGAACTCGGCGCACACTGTATTGATCTGAATATTCAGGGCAACACCCCTTATTCCATTCTCAAACAGCTGGCGGAAATAGCGTTTAAGAATGGCTATATCACCGATCGTCCGTTATTTCTGCAAACGCTACTGATGCGGGAAAAACTGCATTCCACGGGATTCGGCTCAGGTATCGCCGTTCCTCACGGAAAAAGCGTCTGCGTGAAGCAACCCTTTGTTCTGTTTGCCCGTAAAACCCAGAGTCTTGACTGGAAGGCGAGCGACGGCGAAGGCGTCAACTGCTGGATTTGCCTCGGCGTGCCGCAAACCGGTGAAGAGGAGCAGATCAAAATCATCGGCACGCTATGCCGCAAAATTATCCATCAGGATTTCATCAATCAACTGAAGCAGGGTGACGCCAGCCAGGTGCTTGCCCTGTTAAATCAGACCTTAACCTCATAAGGAAGCGGCTATGCAGTCATCCTTACGTTTAGTGGCAATCACCAACTGTCCTGCGGGCATTGCTCACACCTACATGGTCGCGGAAGCGCTGGAACAAAAAGCGCGTTCGCTCGGCCATACCATTAAAGTCGAAACCCAGGGGGCAAGCGGCGTCGAAAACCGCCTGACGCAGGATGAAATTGCCGCGGCTGATTACGTCATTTTAGCCACCGGGCGAGGCTTAAGCGGTGAAGACAGGGCGCGTTTCGCCGGGAAAAAAGTCTATGAGATCGCCATTGCTCAGGCACTGAAAAACATCGACCAAATTTTCACGCAATTACCTTCTCATTCGCAGGTTTTTGCCACCGATAGCGGCGTGAAGCTGGGTAAACAGGATGTCCAACAGGGCAGCATCATGAGCCATCTGATGGCCGGGGTTTCCGCTGCGCTGCCGTTTGTTATTGGTGGGGGTATCCTGGTCGCTATCGCCAATATGCTGGTCCAGTTCGGCTTGCCCTATACCGATATGTCGAAAGGCGCGCCGTCATTTACCTGGATTGTCGAATCCATCGGCTATCTGGGTTTCACCTTTATGATCCCGATTATGGGGGCATATATCGCGTGGTCGATTGCGGATAAACCCGCCTTTGCTCCGGCATTTTTAGTGTGTTATCTCGCTAACGATAAAGGGCTGCTCGGCACTCAGTCTGGCGCGGGATTTCTCGGCGCGGTCGTGCTGGGGTTGGCGATCGGTTATTTCGTGCTGTGGTTTCGTAAAGTCCGTCTCGGCAAAGCGCTCCAGCCGCTACTCGGTTCAATGCTGATCCCGTTTGTCACTCTGCTGGTGTTTGGCGTATTAACGTATTACGTCATCGGCCCGGTGATGTCAGATATCATGGGCGGTCTGCTGCACTTCCTGAATACCATTCCGCCCTCCATGAAAATGGGTGCCGCCTTCCTCGTTGGGGCAATGCTGGCGTTTGATATGGGGGGGCCAATCAACAAAACCGCATGGTTCTTCTGCTTCTCGCTGCTGGAAAAACATATCTATGACTGGTACGCCATTGTCGGCGTTGTGGCACTGATGCCGCCCGTCGCAGCAGGTATCGCGACATACCTGACGCCAAAACTGTTTACTCAACAAGAAAAGGCGGCCGCCAGCAGCGCGATTGTGGTCGGTGCCACCGTCGCCACCGAACCGGCGATTCCCTACGCGCTGGCCGCACCGCTGCCGATGATTACCGCGAATACGCTCTCCGGCGGCATAACCGGCATGCTGGTGATCGCCTTCGGAATCAAACGTCTCGCGCCAGGATTGGGTATCTTTGACCCTCTGATCGGCCTGATGTCGCCGGTCGGTTCCTTTTATCTGGTGCTGGCAATCGGTCTGGCGCTGAACATTTCGTTGATTATTATCCTGAAGGGATTGTGGCTCAGACGTAAAGCCGCACAGCAGGAGCCTGCACATGAACATTGAGTTACTTCAGCAATTATGCGAAGCCAGCGCCGTCAGCGGTGATGAGCAAGAAGTGCGTAATATCCTCATCAACGCGCTGGAGCACAACGTAGATGACATTACCTTTGACGGTCTCGGCAGTTTTGTCGCCCGCAAAGGCAACCGCGGGCCAAAGGTCGCGATCGTCGGTCACATGGATGAAGTTGGCTTTATGGTCACGCATGTCGACGATAATGGTTTTCTGCGCTTTACCACCATTGGCAGTTGGTGGAGTCAATCAATGCTGAACCATCGGGTCGCCATTCGCACCCGCAAAGGCGTAAAAATCCCCGGAATCATCGGCTCCGTTGCGCCGCATGCGCTAACGGAAAAGCAAAAGCAGCAGCCGCTGACCTTTGACGATATGTTCATTGATATTGGCGCGAACAGCCGCGAAGAGGTGGAAAAACGCGGCATTGCGATCGGCGATTTTATTAGTCCGGAAGCGAACGTTGCCCGCTGGGGTGAGGATAAAATCGTTGGCAAAGCGCTGGATAACCGAGTCGGTTGCGCACTGATGACGGAACTGTTACAGACGGTGGATAACCCCGACATTACGCTTTACGGCGTCGGCAGCGTGGAAGAAGAGGTCGGACTGCGCGGGGCGCAAACCTCAGCAGAACATATCAAACCTGACGTGGTTATCGTGCTGGATACGGCGGTCGCAGGCGATGTGCCCGGCATCGACAGCATCAAATACCCCTTGAAACTGGGCGCGGGCCCTGGCCTGATGCTGTTTGATAAACGTTATTTCCCCAATCAGCAACTGGTGGCTGCGTTAAGAGCGTGTGCGGAAAGCCGTACTGTTCCTGTACAGTTTTGCACCATGAAAACCGGGGCGACGGACGGCGGGCGCTATAACGTGATGGGCGGTGGTCGCCCGGTAGCGGCGCTCTGTTTGCCCACCCGTTACCTTCATGCCAACAGCGGTATGATTTCCGCAAAGGACTATGATGCCCTGTTTACGCTGGTGCGCGAACTGCTGATGTCGCTGACGACAGATAAGGTCAACGCGTTCACCGACTTTCGTCAGGTGAACTGATGCTCAGCGAACGCCAGTTAACGCTCGTCGACCTTCTTGAACAGCAGCCCTGCTCGCTAAACGCGTTGGCGCGGCAAACTGGCGTTTCGGGCAGAACCATCCTGCGCGATATTGATTACATCAACTTTACGCTCAGCGGTAAGGCCCGTATTCAGCCTGGCGGTAGCGCAGGCTATCAACTGGATATCATCGACAGACGCAGCTTTTTCCAGCTTCTGCAACGTCATGATAATGATGACCGGTTGCTGGCGCTCCTGCTGTTGAATCCCTTTACTCCCCGCGTACAGTTGGCCGCTTCGCTTAACTTGCCGGAGACCTGGGTTGCCGATCGTCTGTCGCGTCTGAAGCAACGCTATGAACGTGCATTTTGCCTTTCCAGTCGCCCGGGCGTTGGCCATTTCATTGATGAACCTGAAGAAAAACGCATTGTTCTGTTGGCGAATCTGCTTAAAAAAGATCCGCTGTTAATTCCGCTCCCTGGCGTGACACGAGACAATATTGAACGACTCAACACCGCCTGCGAAAGTCTTGATGCGTTTGCGCTGATGTCGGGAGAATATCTTGCGAGCCTGGTACTGGCGGTCTATGCGCTGCGTAATCAACTCACCCGCGCATGGCCAGAATGTCGGCATACGTTGCTAAAAAATATCGTGGAGCAGAGCGGGATCTATCTCGGCGAAAACGCGTTCAACACGCTGTCTGGACTGCTGGAAACGCAGCAACAACAGGCAATGACAATATCTGCCGACGCTGTGGCTTCTTTGCTACAACGTGTACCCGGTGTCGCCGCGTTGAACATCATTGATACGCAACTGGTTGATAATATTACCGATCACCTGCGCAGATGCGTTTCGGCCCCAATCTGGGTTCCGGAACATCGCCAGAGCAGCATGAATAACCTGAAAGCCGCCTGGCCCGCCGCGTTCGATATGAGCCTGCGTTTCATTGCCCTATTGCGTGAACAATTCGCTATCCCGTTGTTCGACAGCGATCTGATCGCGCTCTACTTTGCCTGTGCGCTGGAGCGGCATCAAAATGAGCGTCAGCCCATCATTTTGTTATCCGATCAAAATGCAATTGCCACCATTAACCAGCAGGCCATTGAGCGTGACGTATTAAATTGCCGGGTAATCATTGCACGAACGCCCGGTGAGGTGATCTCAATAAGTCAGGAGGTGGAACCGCTACTGATCGTCAATAACAGCCATTATTTGCTGAATGAATCATTAAAAAATGTCCTGACCATCAAGAACATCATTTCTTCTGCCGGCACTGAACAAATTAAAAGCTTTCTTGCCACTGCTTTTATTCGCCAGCAGCCGGAACGTTTCTTTTCTGAATCAGGCAGTTTCCACTATTCAAATACCCCCAATGAAGGCTGGCCCGACATCATTCGCCAGATTTGTACCCGACTTGTGACACAACACCAGATTACCGACGATGAGTCACAACGCATCTGCGCCCGTGAAGGCGAAGGTGAGAACCTGATAGTCAATCATCTGGCAATCCCCCATTGCTGGAGCGAACAAAAGCGGCGTTTTCGCGGATTCTTCATTACCCTCGCGCATACCGTTCAGGTCAATAATGAACCCGTGAGCCATGTGCTGATCGCCTGCGCTGCCGCCGATGCGCGTCATGAGCTAAAAATCTTTAGCTATCTGGCCAGCGTGCTGTGTAGTCATCCCGCTGAAACCATTTGCGGATTAAAGGGATATGAGGCTTTTATCGGGCTATTAAAGCAGTAAGCGCAGAAACGAAAAAAGCGCCTCAGGGGCGCTCTTTCGACGATGAAGATGAACTTATTTCAGCAGTTCCGCCGTCATGTGCACGCGGTTACCGGTGTAAGCCTGCGTGATTTTGTAGGAACTTGCACCCGCTTGTTCAGCCTGCGCAGCGATTTTTGCTTCAGTGCTTTCCAGAGTCGAACCGGTAGCGGTCACGGACTGGGCAGCGAAAGTGCCGAAAGAGGTAGCGAGAGCGATAACTGCGACAAAAGTTTTGATGCTTTTCATGATGTAAACCCTTTAAGTTAGTTGTTTGAGTAAGGCACCGTGCCTTGATGTGATAAATAATAGGCCGTTACTCAGACAACTAAAAGCGGAAGGATTTGCCCATCTCATTCAAATTAACTGAATATTAATCAGCCAGCGATTAAACGCTGCGGATGTGTATAAATGGTTGCCTTGCCCGGCTTGCAGAACCCCACCAGCGTCAGATTGCAGCGCTCGGCGACGTCAACCGCCAGCGTGGTGGCGGCAGAAACGGCAAACAGGATCTCTACGCCGCACATTGCGGACTTCTGCACCATCTCATAGCTCGCGCGGCTGGAGACCAGCGCCGCTCCCGGCAGCCAGCTTTCCCCTTCTGTGGCACGTCGCCCCAGCAGTTTATCCAGCGCAACGTGTCGACCAACATCTTCATGTCCGCCCGCCAGTTCGCCTGATGGCATCACCCACGCCGCAGCATGCGTACATCCGGTGAGCTGCCCCACGGGTTGAAAATCCTTCAGATGCCTTAACGCGTGGTCAAGCCTGGCGAGGTTAAAGGTCTGGGTGAACGGCAGCGGCTGTACGGGTTTACCGATATCATTGAGCTGCTCAACGCCGCATACGCCACAGCCGGTGCGTCCGGCCAGCGCGCGACGACGCTCTTTCAACCCCATAAAACGGCGACTGGAAAGCTCGATCTGGACTTCAAGACCGTTACACGAGGGGACAACATCCATGCCATAGATCTCGCGCGGGCTGTCAATAATCCCCTCCGAGAGAGAAAAACCGACCGCAAAGTATTCCAGATCCTTCGGCGAGGCCATCATCACAACATGAGAAATGCCGTTATAGACCAGCGCAACGGGCACCTCTTCGGCTACCTCATCCGGCTGAGGATGTTGCAAATCCTCACGTTTCCAAAGGGTAATCCGCCGGGAACTCGTGACATTTATCACATTTTCAACTTCTTTTGGATGTATCTTATTCACTTTCTTTTAACCGTATAAGAACACACATACCAACATTGTGGTATTCTGTCACAAGCCCCTCCTGGATGGGGGGAATTGACCCAATTCTGGACCTTTGCGGTCCCGTCCGCAAAGAAAAATAACAACCACACCCTGAGCGCTCACCAACATGAATGTGTAAGGGATGTGACAATGTCGAAAAAGGAGCAAACCATGCAGGTCAGCAGAAGGCAGTTCTTTAAGATCTGCGCTGGCGGTATGGCAGGCACCACGGCGGCAGCACTGGGCTTTGCGCCCGGCGTAGCGCTCGCGGAAACACGGCAATATAAACTGCTGCGCACCCGCGAAACCCGTAATACCTGCACTTACTGTTCCGTTGGTTGTGGGCTGTTGATGTACAGCCTCGGCGACGGTGCAAAAAACGCCAAAGCATCTATCTTCCATATCGAAGGTGACCCGGACCATCCGGTCAACCGTGGCGCGCTCTGCCCGAAAGGGGCCGGTCTGGTGGACTTCATCCACTCAGAAAGCCGCCTGAAATTCCCGGAATACCGCGCGCCAGGCTCGGATAAATGGCAGCAGATCAGCTGGGATGAGGCATTTGACCGCATCGCTAAGCTGATGAAAGAAGACCGCGATGCCAACTACATTGCGCAAAACGCCGATGGCATCACCGTTAACCGCTGGCTTTCTACCGGGATGCTGTGTGCTTCCGCGTCCAGTAACGAAACCGGCTTTTTAACACAGAAATTTACCCGCGCGCTCGGTATGCTCGCGGTCGACAACCAGGCGCGTGTCTGACACGGACCAACGGTAGCAAGTCTTGCTCCAACATTTGGTCGCGGTGCGATGACCAACCACTGGGTCGACATCAAGAACGCCAACCTTATTGTGGTGATGGGCGGTAACGCCGCTGAAGCGCACCCGGTAGGATTCCGTTGGGCGATGGAAGCGAAAATTCATAACGGCGCGAAGCTGATTGTGATCGATCCTCGCTTTACGCGTACGGCGTCAGTAGCCGATTTCTACACACCTATTCGTTCTGGTACTGACATTGCCTTCCTGTCAGGTGTCATCCTGTACCTGCTAACTAACGAAAAATATAACCGCGAATATACCGAAGCCTACACCAACGCCAGCCTGATCGTGCGTGAAGATTTTGGCTTCGATGATGGTCTGTTTACTGGCTATGACGCGGATGCACGCAAGTACGACAAAACCAGCTGGAACTATGAGCTGGACGAAAACGGCTTTGCGAAACGCGATACCACCCTGCAACACCCGCGCTGCGTCTGGAACCTGCTGAAACACCACGTCTCCCGCTACACGCCGGACGTGGTGGAAAACATCTGCGGTACGCCAAAAGCCGACTTCCTGAAAGTCTGCGAGTACATTGCAGAGACCAGCGCGAAAGACAAAACCGCGTCGTTCCTGTATGCGCTGGGCTGGACGCAGCACTCCATTGGTTCGCAGAACATCCGTACCATGGCGATGATCCAGTTGCTGCTCGGCAACATGGGGATGGCTGGCGGCGGCGTTAACGCCCTGCGCGGTCACTCGAATATTCAGGGTCTGACCGACCTTGGCTTGCTCTCGCAAAGCCTGCCGGGCTATCTGACGTTGCCAAATGAAAAACAGACCGACCTGCAAACGTATCTGACCGCCAACACGCCGAAACCGCTGTTGAAAGACCAGGTCAACTACTGGGGCAACTACCCGAAATTCTTCGTCTCGTTGATGAAAGCCTTCTATGGCGATAAAGCAACGGCGGAAAATAACTGGGGCTTTGACTGGCTGCCGAAGTGGGACAAAGGGTACGACGTACTGCAATACTTCGAGATGATGAAAGAAGGTAAGGTCAATGGCTACATCTGCCAGGGCTTCAACCCGGTCGCGTCATTCCCGAACAAAAACAAGACGATTGCATCACTGTCTAAACTGAAGTTCCTGGTGACTATCGATCCGCTTAACACAGAGACCTCCACCTTCTGGCAAAACCACGGTGAGTCGAACGATGTGGATCCATCGAAAATCCAGACCGAAGTGTTCCGTCTGCCATCCACCTGCTTCGCCGAAGAGAACGGTTCAATCGTCAACTCCGGTCGTTGGCTACAGTGGCACTGGAAAGGCGCAGACGCCCCGGGGATCGCGGTGACTGACGGTGAAATCCTGGCCGGTATCTTCCTGCGCCTGCGTAAGATGTATGCCGAACAGAGCGGTGCCAACCCGGAACAGGTGCTGAGTATGACCTGGAACTACTCCACACCGCATGAACCGGCATCGGAAGAAGTGGCGATGGAGAGCAACGGCAAAGCGTTGGCCGATCTCATCGACCCGGCAACGGGCGCAGTGATCGTGAAAAAAGGCCAACAGCTCAGCTCGTTTGCCCAACTGCGTGACGACGGCACCACCTCCAGCGGCTGCTGGATTTTCGCCGGTAGCTGGACGCCGGAAGGCAACCAGATGGCGCGTCGTGATAACGCCGATCCATCCGGTCTCGGCAATACGCTGGGCTGGGCATGGGCGTGGCCACTGAACCGCCGCATCCTGTACAACCGTGCTTCCGCTGACCCGCAGGGCAACCCGTGGGATCCAAAACGCCAAATCCTGAAATGGGACGGCGCAAAATGGGGCGGGATGGATATTCCGGACTACAGCGCCGCCGCACCAGGCAGCGATGTCGGACCGTTCATCATGCAGCCGGAAGGGATGGGCCGCCTGTTTGCTCTCGACAAGATGGCAGAAGGGCCGTTCCCGGAACACTACGAACCGTTTGAAACGCCGCTGGGAACCAACCCGCTGCATCCGAACGTTATCTCTAACCCCGCCGCTCGTATCTTTAAGGGCGACGCCGAAGCGCTGGGTAAAGCCGATAAGTTCCCGTACGTCGGGACCACTTACCGTCTGACCGAGCACTTCCACTACTGGACCAAGCATGCGCTGCTCAACGCCATCGCACAGCCGGAACAGTTTGTGGAGATAGGCGAGACACTGGCGAATAAGCTCGGCATCGCGCATGGCGATACCGTTAAAGTCTCCTCTAACCGCGGCTATATCAAAGCCAAAGCAGTGGTGACCAAGCGTATTCGCACGCTGAAGGCAGACGGTAAGGATATCGATACTATCGGTATACCCATTCACTGGGGCTATGAAGGTGTGGCGAAGAAAGGGTTTATTGCGAATACCCTGACACCGTCGGTGGGCGATGCAAACTCACAAACGCCGGAATTTAAGTCCTTCCTGGTGAACGTGGAAAAGGTGTAACGGAGACGACTTATGGCTTATCAATCGCAAGACATTATCCGTCGTTCCGCGACTAACGGTTTCACCCCCGCGCCGCGTGCGCGGGACCATCAGGAAGAGGTGGCGAAGCTCATCGACGTCACCACCTGCATCGGCTGTAAAGCCTGTCAGGTGGCCTGTTCAGAGTGGAACGACATCCGTGATGAAATCGGTAGCAACGTCGGGGTGTATGACAACCCGGCGGACTTAACCGCCAAATCGTGGACGGTGATGCGCTTCTCGGAAGTAGAGCAGAACGACAAACTGGAATGGCTGATCCGCAAGGATGGCTGTATGCACTGCGCCGATCCGGGCTGCCTGAAGGCATGTCCGGCGGAAGGGGCTATCATTCAGTATGCCAACGGGATTGTCGACTTCCAGTCCGAGCAGTGCATCGGCTGTGGTTACTGCATCGCCGGTTGCCCGTTCGACGTGCCGCGACTAAACCCGGAAGACAACCGCGTCTACAAATGTACGCTGTGCGTTGACCGCGTGAACGTCGGCCAGGAGCCGGCCTGCGTGAAAACCTGCCCAACGGGTGCTATCCACTTTGGTTCTAAAGAGGATATGAAAACGCTGGCAGGCGAGCGCGTGGCAGAGCTGAAAACCCGCGGTTACGACAATGCAGGCCTGTACGATCCGGCGGGCGTTGGGGGAACGCACGTGATGTATGTGCTGCACCATGCCGACAAACCGAATTTGTATCACGGTCTGCCGGAGAACCCGGAAATCAGCGCCACCGTGAAATTCTGGAAAGGGATCTGGAAGCCTCTTGCAGCGGTCGGCTTTGCTGCGACCTTTGCGGCCAGCATCTTCCACTATGTCGGTGTCGGTCCGAACCGTGCGGATGAGGAAGAAAACAACCTGCATGAAGAGAAAGACGATGAGGTGCGCAAATGAAAAAACGTGACACCATCGTGCGCTACACGGCGCCGGAACGCATCAACCACTGGGTCACCGCCTTCTGCTTCGTGCTGGCGGCGGTGAGCGGACTGGGCTTTTTCTTCCCGTCCTTCAACTGGTTGATGCAAATCATGGGGACACCGCAACTGGCGCGTATTCTGCACCCGTTCGTAGGCGTCATCATGTTTGCCTCGTTCATCATCATGTTCTTCCGTTACTGGCACCACAACCTGATCAACCGGGACGACATCTTCTGGGCGAAGAACATCCGCAAGATTGTCGTCAATGAAGAGGTGGGCGACACCGGGCGGTATAACTTCGGTCAGAAATGCGTGTTCTGGGCGGCGATTATCTTCCTGGTGCTGCTGCTGGTGAGCGGTGTGATCATCTGGCGTCCGTACTTTGCGCCAGCGTTCTCCATTCCGGTGATCCGCTTCGCGTTAATGCTGCATTCATTTGCCGCCGTCGCGCTGATTGTGGTTATCATGGTGCATATTTACGCCGCGCTGTGGGTAAAAGGCACCATTACGGCAATGGTGGAAGGTTGGGTAACCGGCGCCTGGGCGAAGAAGCATCACCCGCGCTGGTATCGTGAAGTTCGCGAAAAGCAGGATAAGACCCAGCCGTAAGCAGAGGCGGTTCGCGAGTCAACAACGTAGCGCCGGATGCCTTTGCATCCGGCGTTATTTTTTAGGGGTATCGTGCGGTTTTGACAACTTTTTGACAACTTTATACAGATAACAGACCAACCGACGTTGCGGTCGCATAAGAATGGAGTCGATTCTTAAGACAAGGAGACGTACCGTGAATCTCAAACACCTCTTCGCAGTCCTGACATTAGG
Source organism: Citrobacter telavivensis (assembly GCF_041807075.1). Lineage (NCBI taxonomy): Bacteria > Pseudomonadati > Pseudomonadota > Gammaproteobacteria > Enterobacterales > Enterobacteriaceae > Citrobacter > Citrobacter telavivensis. The sequence goes on from NZ_JBGUBF010000007.1 coordinate 120,457, forward strand.
TCTGCTTGCGACAACAACGTCGGCACAGCCGCCTGCGCCAAAAGTGGCCATTAAATCTGAACTGGCTTCTCCGCTGGTGCTGGAAAATAGCCAGGACAAAAACTACCTGAAAATCTCGCTGACAGGCTTCCCCCTCAACGCCACCAAACGCAGCCCGATCAACCTCGCGCTGGTGATTGACCGTTCCGGTTCTATGGGCGGCGACCGCATTGAACAGGCCACAGAAGCCGCCGTAATGGCGGTGAACACCCTAAGCGCTCAGGACACACTCTCGGTAGTGATTTATGACGACGTTGTGGATGTCATTGTGCCTGCGGCCAAAGTCGGCAACAAAGCGAAGCTTATCAGCCAAATTCGTGAACGGCTGACCGCTCGCGGCGGCACCGCGCTGTTTGCCGGGGTCAGTCGCGGCATCAAAGAAACCAGTAAATTCCTCGATAAAACCCATGTTAATCGCATCATCCTGCTGTCTGATGGTCAGGCGAACGTCGGTCCCTCCTCCACCAGCGAACTGGCGGAGCTGGGTAAAATTGCCGCCCGCAAAGGGATTGCTATCACGACGATGGGCATCGGTGAAGGCTACAATGAAGATCTGATGGCGGCGATTGCCCAGTACAGCGATGGCAACCACGTGTTCGTGCAAAACACCGATGCGCTGGAGAAGGCATTTGCCCATGAGTTTGGCGATGTGATGTCCGTCGTCGCTCAGGATGTGGTGGTGCAAATTAACGTCGCCGACAACGTTAAGCCGTTGCGCCTGCTGGGGCGTGAGGGTGAAATCCGCGACAACACGGTTACCGTAAAACTGAACCAGCTTTACGCCAACCAGGAGAAATATGTCATGCTGGAAGTGCTGCCGGCCAAAGGCAACGCCGCACAGAGCAAGCCGCTTGCCGAGGTTAACGTCAGCTACAACAACCTCGCCACCGGACAGAAAGAGCGCTGGGATGACAAGATGGCCGTCAGCTATACCGCCTCTGCCAGCGATGTTCAGAAAGCGCAGGTGGAAGATGTGGTCGTCGATTCCGCCATTCAAAAATCCGCCATTCAGAATGAGCAGGCGTTACAGCTCATAGATGAAGGCAAAATGGACGAGGCAAAAGCGATCCTGCGTGAAAACTCCAGTACGCTCAGCGCGTTACCGCTTAGCGCACCGGCCGCCAGAATGAAGGCGCAGGAGAGCGCAGAGGAAAATCTTAAGTTGCTGGACAGAATGGAAAGCGAAAGCAAAGAAGCTTCTCGTAAATCGCTGAAAGAACAGAGCTATAAAACCAAAAACCAGAGTTCGAAATCGAACTGATCCACAAGGAGTGCTGGATGCTCAGACGCAAGCCGATTTATCTCGTCATCACGTTGATGTTTTTTATCCTGCTTGCTTACCTGGGCGTTCGCACCCTGGAACATGAAGTGTTGTTGCGCCAGTATCAGACCCAGACCCTGGCGAAATCACAGACGGCCAGCGTTGCCACGGGTATCGAAAATATCCTGCAGCAAAAAGCCTCACGTCTGCATGCGATCGGCGATTTTATCGACCCTGCTGACGTCGCGACCCTCAGCGCGCTCAAAGAGAACGACAGCGACATTGCCGACGTCTTTATCCTGCGGAAAAATCATCTCCTCTACCCCGATGAGCACCAGTCATTAAGCAACGAGGATAAAGAGTGGGTACGCCTGCTCACCCCCCTGGTCAACGATCCCAGCCAACTTGCCAGCCACATGGCGCACAGCGAGCAGGATACGCCGCAGGCCGGCTGGTTTATTAGCTTTGAAACGCAGGAACCTCTGCTGATTTACTGGCGGCAGAAAGACGAGGCGATCGTCGGTTTTCGCCTCTCCTGGGTACAGTTGATGATGGATATGGCGAACGGCATTCAGGTGAATCTGGAAGACCCGCAACAGATTGTCCGGGTGACGGAAAACGGCCGTCAGCTTTATCAGAACGCGCCGGCGGATTTACGCCGGCTCACCTTACTGGACTCCCGCACGCTGGAGTATCCGCTTACAACGTGGCAAGTCAGCGCTTACGGTGTCAACGCGCCGCTCTGGCACATCTGGCTGTGGGGCGGTGCGCTAGTCGTCCTGCTGCTGGTCGCCGTCGCACTGCTGGGCTTCTCGCTGTGGCGGGAATATACCCGCGCGGCGCGGCAGGCGCGCCAGCAGGTCGATTTTGTCAGCCAGGTGTCACACGAACTGAAAACGCCGCTGACCAACATCACGCTCTATGCCGAACTGCTGCGCGAAGGGCTGGATGATGAACAAACGCACGAGCGACGCTATGTGGATGTGATCACTCAGGAAGGTCAGCGGTTATCACGGCTTATCCAGAATATCCTGACCTTTACGCGCGCGCCGAAACTGCATCTTCAGGCGGTCGATATCCCTCGCCTGATGACAGAAATCACGCAGATCTTTACGCCCGCATTGCAGGCAAAAGGGATGACGATTCAACTGTCCTGCCCTGAGAATCTGACATTGCACAGCGATCGCGACGTGATCACGCAAATTGTCAGCAACTTTTTGAGTAATGCCGAAAAATACGCTTCGCAAGGTCAGCGCGTCGATCTGACCGTTGAAAGCGTCGCGGGAAACGTGGAGATCGCCGTTCGCGACTATGGTCCCGGCATTGCGGAGAACGAAATGCCCCTGATCTTCCGCCCGTTCTATCGGGTCAAATCCTCCATTACCGAAGGCGTTTCGGGTACCGGTATTGGGCTAACCATCGCTTGCCAACTGGCGCAGCGCCTGCGCGGCAAGATTCAGGTAACAGCACAAGAGCCTGGCGTCCGTTTTACCCTTACGCTACCTCAGGGATGAAAACATGAAGATACTGATTGCAGAAGATGATGCCAACATCCGCCAGGGTCTGGTGGATGCGCTGTCGCGCGAAGGTTATTCGCTCATTGCCGCACCGGACGGACGCGCGGCGCTGGAGAGTTATCACCGGGACAAACCGGACTTCGTGCTGTTAGACATCATGATGCCCGAAATGGATGGCTACACGGTCTGCCGGGAAATTCGCCGCCAAAATGAACACATTCCCATCGTGTTTCTCTCCGCCAAAGATGAAGAGATCGACCGGGTTGTAGGGCTGGAACTGGGGGCGGATGACTACATCAGCAAACCGTTTGGCATTCATGAACTGCGGGCGCGGATAAAAACGATCGCCCGTCGCTGTTTGAACCATAACGCCACCCAGCCTAACCTCAGCTTTGCATTTGGCGACCTTACGGTGTTCCCGAATGAACTGTGCGCCTGGCGCGGCGAGCAAAAGCTGGAACTGACACTACGGGAAGTACGCATTTTAAGCTGCCTGGAGCGTCATCAAAATCAGGTGGTTACGCGCGATATGCTGTTCGATGCGGCGTGGGGATACGACTATTTACCCAATAGCCGCACGCTGGATCAGCACATTTCCCGGCTACGTAAAGTCATCGAACGGGATGCCAATCACCCACAGCTAATCCGAACGGTGCATGGTCTGGGGTATCGATATCAGGTATCGTAACGCACACATTGCGATGTCACAGGTATAACCTGCAGGCCGATTGCGGTTATCATTAATGACATTCACCAGAGCGGGCGCGAAATGCCCGCCAATTCACAGAGCGGATTACACATAGCTAAATCTGCCTAACCAGGAAGTGACTGAATGAGCATTCGTATCATCCCGCAAGATGAGCTGGAAAAGAGCGAGAAGCGCGCGACGGATATGATTCCACCGTTATTATTCCCCCGGCTCAAAAACCTGTATAACCGTCGTGCCGAACGTCTGCGCGAACTGGCTGAGAACAACCCGCTGGGAGATTACCTGCGCTTTGCTGCGCTGATCGCCCATGCCCAGGAAGTGGTGCTGTATGACCATCCATTGCAGATGGATCTGACCGCACGCATCAAAGAAGCCAACGATCAGGGTAAACCGCCGCTGGATATCCACGTTCTGCCGCGCGATAAGCACTGGCAAAAACTGCTGCACTCGCTGATCGCCGAACTGAAACCCGAGATGAGCGGCCCTGCGCTGGCGGTGATCGAGAATCTGGAAAAAGCCTCCGAACAGGAGCTGGAGCAGATGGCCAGCGCCCTGTTTGCCTCTGATTTCGCCTCTGTCAGCAGTGATAAGGCCCCGTTCATCTGGGCCGCGCTGTCGCTGTACTGGGCGCAAATGGCCAGCCTGATCCCGGGTAAAGCTCGCGCTGAATACGGCGAACAACGTCAGTACTGCCCGGTGTGCGGCTCGATGCCGGTCTCCAGCATGGTGCAAATTGGCACGACCCAGGGGCTGCGCTATCTGCACTGCAACCTCTGCGAAACCGAGTGGCATGTGGTTCGTGTTAAATGCAGCAACTGCGAGCAAAGCCGTGACTTGCACTACTGGTCACTGGACAATGAGCAGGCGGCTGTCAAAGCCGAAAGCTGTGGTGACTGCGGGACCTACCTGAAGATCCTCTATCAGGAAAAAGACCCGAAAGTGGAAGCCGTCGCCGACGACCTCGCGTCGCTGGTACTGGACGCGCGCATGGAGCAAGAAGGCTTCGCCCGCAGTTCCATCAACCCGTTCCTGTTCCCGGGTGAAGGGGAGTAAACGCCTTTAACACGTGATGCCGGGCGGTGCTTACCGTCCGGCCTGCAACTGATAAGGCGTGATGACGCCAGGGATCCCTGCAAAATCTCGGGTGTTGCGCGTCACAAGCACAAACCGATGAATCTGCGCGGTGGCCAGAATGATTGCATCCGGAAGTTTCATCCCATATTCCTGCCTGAGATTCACGCTTCGCTCAGCAATTTCCTGTGAAACGCCGATGATGTTGAACGCACTCAACGCCACGCGCGTACGATATTCCTGATGGTATTTTTTTGCTCCCACCATCACTTCCATCCAGGTGATCAGGCTGATGGCATTCTGCGGCGGATACGCGTCCAGTGCTCGCTGCGCTTCCTGGTGACCGCTAAATAAATCAATCAGGATATTGGTATCGAACAGCACGGGTTTCTTGTGCATTACCATTCCTCGCGCAACTTCTTCTGATACTCAACGCCATCTTCTTCACAGCCTTGCCAGATTCCTAGCGCATTGGAAATCATGGTTTCAGCCTGACCTTGCCTTTCAAGGTACTGTTCCACTGCTTCGCGCAGCAACTCCGCACGCGGCAGATTCCGCAGCTGCTTGAGATCATCAAGGCGTTTGATCGCCTCATCGGATAAGTCGAGTAATATTCTGCCCATGTCCATTCCAGCCATTGTGCTCACATATACCTCCAGTATATCAGTGGCGAATATTTTTCAAACAACATACACCGTCGACAAGCAGGAAAAAAGTGATCCCCGCAGTGACTTTTCCTTTTGCGAGGCGCTTTCCAGAATTTCACCCTGACCAAAATCCACCGTTCTCTTTCACGAAAAACCAGGTTATAACACTGTATATTCATACAGACTTAAGGGATTAAGAAAATGGCACTTGAAAACGGTATTGCACAACAGGTCGAGGAATTCATCGCGGCGGGGCGCCCTTCAGCGCGTCGGCAAAGTATTGATGACCGGAGGGCGGGCTATATCGCCAGTACCGTGCTGGCCGGAGAAACTGAAACGCGTGTAGAGGTCAGCGATGTTGAGCTGGAGGGGATGACGCTGCGCGTCGTATCACCGCGCCACGCGTCAGGCTCCCTGCCCTGTGTTATCTACTACCACGGCGGCTGTTTCGTGAGCGGCGGATTCGCTACCCACGATAATCAGTTGCGGCAGTTAGCGTATACCAGCGGTTGCCGGGTTATTGCCGTGCAGTACCGCCTCGCGCCTGAACACTCGTTTCCGGCAGCGCATGACGATGCCGAAAAAGGGGCCAACCTGATCTGGCAATACGCAGAACAACTTGGCGTTGAACGCGAGCGCATCACGCTTGCCGGGGACAGTGCGGGCGGACACCTGGCGCTGGTAACGGCATTGCGCCTGAAGGCTGCGACGCAATGGCAGCCAGCACAACTGGTACTGATCTACCCGATGCTTGACGCGACCGCAAAATGTGACAGCTATATCCGCAATGGTCTGGACTACATCATTACCCGCGATACGCTGCTTACCGGGTATGAGATGTATTTGCCCCATACTGAACGCCAACACCCCGAAGCCAGCCCACTCTGGCGAGACGATCTCCGCGGCTTACCGCCCACGCACATCATCACCGCTGAATTTGATCCGCTGCGCGACGAAGGTGAACTTTTGTATCACCGACTTACGACACAAGGCGTCGATTGCACCTGCCAGCGCTATCTCGGCGTGATTCACGGTTTTTTCCAGCTAGCTGGCATCAGCCATGCGGCGCGCAGCGCAATGCAGGATATTGCCTGGCGGATTGGTATTCAGCGCACAAAAAACGTTATCAAATAAAGAGGGGGGTTTCCCCCTACTCTTCTTCGTTTCCGCCTTCTTCATAGGCGCCAAACGGTCTGGCGGGCAGGACAATGTAGGTACCTTCAAAAATGGCGCCGGTGGTCTCGTCTCCTGATAGCTCCACCAGCAACTGGACACGCGCCTTTTTCCCCCGCGCCAGACGGTCAAGATCGCCGCTCAAAGAGCCGAGATCGGCAACCGCTGCTGGCCTGCCGCTAATCGGTTTGCTATAGCGGATATGGGCGTCGGCCAGAATAATCGTGCCCCCGAGATGGCGCTCGCGCAGCATCAGCCAGATAAGCCCCCAACCGGTCAGCGTGGCCAGTGAAAACAGGCTCCCGGCAAACAGCGTGTGGTGCGGATTTTGATTGCCCGTCTCTGGCATCGTGGTAATAAATTTCTGCCCGGTGTACTGCTGAATGCGCACACCCATCTTCTCGCTCAGCGGGATGTGTTCATACCACGCTTGCTGCAGTTGTCCGCACCAGTCGCCGCGATGCAAGATGTCATCGAGCGAGGCAACCGGTTTGATCATCAAAAAGTGGCGAACCGGCGTGGTTTGTGGCGTGGTGATTTCACCCTGATTGACAAACCCAAGTTTGGCGAAGAATTCAACCGCATCTTCCCGTGCGCTACAGGTCACCCGTTTGACGCCTTCCTGACGCGCGACGGACTCCAGCGTCATCGCCATCAGCGTACCCAACCCCTTCTCCTGCACGGTCGGATCGACGGCCATGAAGCGGATAGAAGCCTCATTATCGGCATTGATGTACAAACGCCCGACGGCCACCAGATTCCCCTCTTCATCCACTACCATCTGGTGATGCGCCATCGCGTCCCAGGCATCACGCTCGGACCCCTTCGGCTGATGCAGCGGCTTGCGCAGCATCTCCCAGCGAAACTGATAGTAACGCTCTAATTCTTCTTCTGTTTGCGGTACTCGAAGGTGATACATAGCTGTACTCTCTCTTGTTACCCGCGGCCACGCCGGAAGCTGATTCATATCTGTAACCAGAACGTCACGGGGCCATCATTCACCAGCGCAACCTGCATATCCGCAGCGAAGCGTCCGGTCTGCGTGTTCATTTCCTGTTGGCGGCAGCGTTCGACGAAATAGTCGTACAGGGCTTCCGCCCGCTCCGGCGTCGCCCCTTTAGAAAACCCCGGACGCATGCCGCGTTCGGTATCCGCCGCCAGCGTAAATTGTGACACCACCAGCACGCTCCCGCCCGCCTGTTGCACGTTCAGGTTCATCTTGCCTTCGGCATCGCTAAAAATACGGTAGCCGAGCACGCGTTCGCACAGGCGATTCGCTTTCTGCTCGTCGTCATCCTTTTCGACCCCCAACAACACTAAAAGTCCTGAGCCAATTTCACCCGTCACTTCGTCCTCCACGGTGACGCTGGCACGGGTTACGCGCTGAATTAATGCAATCATGGTTGGTCTGCTTCTTCTTGTTCTGCGGCTTGTTTAAGTTTGCGGTATTCCCCGAGAGTGACAGTTATTTCCGCGCCAAGCAAGACGATACACCACGTCCAGTACACCCAGACAAACAAAATGGGCACCACCGCTAACACGCCGTAAATAAGCTGATATGACGGGAACATGGTGATATAAAGCGCGAAACCTTTCTTTCCTGCCTCGAACAGTACCGCAGCAACAAAGGCGCCGACAATCGCATCACGATTCGGTACGCGCGTGGTCGGCACCACGCTGTAGAGGAGCCAGAATGAGAGCCAGGAGAGGATCAGCGGAAAGAGGCGCAATACATTATCGATGACCGTATTGAGATCGCTGGCCCAACGTAATGAGAGGAGATACGAACTGATCGCCAGGCTGGCCCCTGCCAGCAATGGCCCTAGCGTCAAAATCATCCAGTACACGGCAAAGGAGTACACTTTTGGCCGCACGCGCGTACTGCGCCAGATAGCATTCAGCGCGCTATCAATGGCATACATCAACAACAGCGCGGTAACGATTAACCCGCAGGCCCCCACCGCCGTCATTTTGTTGGAGTTGGCGACAAACTGCTCGATGTAGCGTTGGATCACATCACCGGTTGCCGGGATGAAGTTGGCAAAGATAAAGTGGCGCAACTGGACACTGACATCAGAAAACATCGGAAAAGCGGCGAAAAGTGCAAATACGACGGCGATCAGCGGCACTAATGAGAGCAGCGAAACATAGGCAAGATTTCCTGCCAGCGTCGTCATGTTGTCCTCATCAATGCGCTTGTAGAGGAGTTTCAGCCAGGCCCATATCGGTCGGGTATGATGCCTGGCTTTTTGATGTACCGTTTTTAGCATAACAGCTTCGCGAAATAATCCGGGATGACGGTTTTATCGGTCACCAGAATGCTGGTTATCCCCAACTGGTTGGCCCCTTCTATATTATCGACGTTGTCGTCAAAAAAGACCGTATCGCTCGCTGAAAAACCCTCTTGCTGTAGAACATGCTGATAAATCCGCGTCTCCGGCTTTCGCATACCCAGAGCCTGCGACAGATAAATATGGTCCGCCGCCCGGCGAATCTCCGGATATTCGTCTGGCCAAAATGTTGTATGCAGCCGGTTGGTATTCGACAGGACGACCACGCGATGCCCCTGTTCACGCAGTTTCTGCATGATGTCGATAACCTCAGGTCGCAGCGCGACAAAAACGGCCTGCCAGCCGTGAGAAAACTGCTCGTAGCTCAGCGACAGATCCATCTCATGGCAAAGGGCCTCGGCAAACGCTTCGTCGGTGATTTCGCCTCGTTCGTGCTGATGGAAGGCCTCACCCATCGTAAAACTTTGCTTTAACGACGCCAGCGGCACACGGCTCAGATCGCTCCAGGTACCTAATACGCGGTTGAAGTCGATATCGACAATCACATTTCCTAAATCAAAGATATAGAGCATGTCCCTCTCCTTACTTGCCGTGGATGAATAACTGTAGCGGGAAAGGGACGTTTTGACTATGTGCCCGTCAGGGAAAGATGACGGAAAAAAAGGCGATGCCCTTACAGCATCGCCTTGTTCTGGTGTGATATTTATCGGTTTCTTAGAAGCTGTATTTCACCCCGAGCATCGCGGAGGTATCGCTGTAGCTGTTGTCGCCGACCTGCTGCGAAACGTTACCCCACACCTGCAGACGTGGATTGATCTGCCCTTCAATGCCCACTTTCAGCTCACCAATGTTACGCGTCCCGCTGATTTCATCCTTGATGGAGCCCATCTGTACGGTCTGGTTATTGGTGTTGTGGATCCAGTTCGCTTCAATAAACGGTTGGAAATCACGGCCTTTATCGGCATCTTTCTCCGCGTGACCTTTCAGGTAAGCACGAACGCCAAGGCGCGTCATCAGGTTACCGTCAGTCTTGTCTTTCACCTGAGTCCCGTTGTGTTCACGGTGTGAATCAGCCTGCACGTCCATCCAGATAACCTGCGCTTTCGGTTGGATCCAGTAGGTTTTATTTTCACTTTCCCCGACCAGGAAGCTATAACCGCCTTCAACAGACGCCGTGATACCGTCGGATTTGTAGTTTTCACTGGCCAGATGATCGCCGCGCACGGTGTTATCAAACCAGTTGTACAGCACCCAACTGTCCAGATAGGTCCCGGTCTTATCCGCTTCGTTTGCATACCAGGTGGCATACAGACCCACGCTGTAACCGTCTACCTGTCCACGGGACGCATAGCCCGTGTAGCTGTTATGGGTTTTACTTTTCTGGTTGGCATAACCCGCCATGGCACCCAGATGCCAGCGATCGAGGCCGTCGCTGCTCCACTGCGCCAGATCGCCACCTAACTGCAGAACATAACGGTTAGCGGTGGTTTTCAGCTGTCCGCTGCCGTCAGTGAAGCGATTATGGCCACCTACATTACGCATCCACATGGTGGTGACTTTTTCTTCGCCGGTCAGCATGTCGGTATACTGCGTCTCACCCAGACGGTCGTGCAGACGGGTGATAAACAGGGTATTGGCCGCATAGTTGTTCGCCAGGTAGCTCCCAAATTCAGGGCGATACTGGTGCTCTGTAGAGGGCGGTGTTGGCACTGGCGGTCCAGGAGGATCCTCTGGGTCTGGCTGCGCGGGATCGGGTTCTGGCTCGGTTGGCGGTGGTGGCGGCGGCGGTGGCGGATCCACCGGTGACAGTTCGCTGGTCAGATACCAGTCACTGGCTTTTTTCACCACGTCATAGTCATACGCGCCGGCGACGATACGCCCTGATTTCGTAAAGGTACCGTCAGAGTTCCCGGCAACTTCAACGATTTTAATCCCGTCGACGGTCAGTTCACCGGCACCACCAATGTTGTTGATGCCCACTTTGGTATTGCCAGAGGTATCACCCTGGACGACGAGTTTATCCGTCAGGGAAGTATCGCCTTCCAGCACCGTGTTCAGCACTAACAGTGCGTTGGTACCGATATAGTTGCCCACAACAGTCAGCGTTTTGAAGGTGGTTGCATCGTCGCGAGAAACACCGTCAGGACTGTAGCGCAGCGTGGCTTGATCCAGCGTCAGGTTAGAAACGACGGAGTTTCCGGTCATTTTCCATTCGCTGCTGGCCCCTTTCATATCCAGATTAATGGTTGCACGATAAGAAGCCGTGTTTTCCAGTTGTGAAGAGTTGGCGCTACCGACGAATTGGCTACCGTCATCCATTGTCAGGTCAATAACGCCGCTTGAACGCGCGTACAGATTACCTTTAATGTCATAGACGCCTGAAGCTGCAGTATCTGTTGCCTTATCCCAGGAGCGAATGAGCGCTTTACTTTGATAGGCATACATCGCGTAAGCGTTGTTGCCTGTTGCATCAATAGCCGTGTTTCCCCCCAGATTCACCGTGGCGAAATCACTACTGGCGGAAGCATAGATGCCATGCGCCCCACTATTAGTGGTAGTAACATCCAGGTTATTGAGGTTAACTTCACCTTTTCGCCCGGCGTAAACCCCATAAGCATTTGTACCGGAAGTCGTAATGGTTGTGGTTCCACCGATTGTGACATCGGCGATCCCCGCAGCGCTACCGAATAGATCACCGAGGTCTTTACCCGCATAAATCCCGTATCCGGAGTTCATGCCACCGCTACCGCGAGTAACGATATCAGCATCGCCGTGAACAATGATTGAAGAATACGCGCTAGTGTTTGCTCTGGAGATATTGGCACGCAGCCCCATGCCGTCTGAAGCGTTGACAGAAACATTGCCACTCACTTCGACAACAGAATAAGCACTTGAAAGCTCACGACCGAGGTTTATCCCATCAGAACTCGTTCCGGTCGTCGTAATGGTAATATTTTCTGCTTCTAATCGACCGCCGGCGTTTTTAGAGTGGATCCCATCCGCTTCCGAGCCAGTCGTGTTAATGACCAGATTTTTAAATTTATAACCCGTACTATCAAGGTATACACCCCAACCTTGCAAAGGCGTGGTTATGCCATTCTGGCTTGTATTAATTAAGACTTCGTCAAATGACGTGTAGTCGCGGCTATTTGACAACAGCGGGTTACCATTATAGTAAATCGTCTGATCGTCACAGAAAAATTGGGCCGTAGTCGTGTAACTACATCCCGCAGCAATCGCTTGTCCGCTTAGGCTCCCCAGAGCCAGCGCACTCGCGATACAGAGTGCCAATTTACCTGGTGAGGGTGTTTTGCATTTCATTTTTTGTGTTTTCATAGGAATACCTTTTCCGTACCACTCTTTTTCGGATAAGAGCATAAAAGACGCGGCAAAAAATAATTTAATTAAAAGGCAAAGCGGGTCTGTTCATCTTTAAAAATTAAAGATTCACTTACCTTAAAATTATTAAATTTTTCCTTTGCGCGATTAATACAATTATTCAAATATCATGTCAACGGGGCTTCAGTTGACGAAAAAGGCAAAATAATAAAAGACCATCAATTTATTCGCACTATTCCTGGATGTTTTTTTAAACAGATAAAAAAATGCGTGCAGAAGGTTAAAAAAGCTTATAAATCAAGAAGAATCAAAGGCACATTTTGATAAATTATGCAGGCTTTAGGAATTTTACACATCATACCAGGATGTTTAGCTATTTCTATTTTTTGTGATAAGAACCGCCTGAAACGGCGGTTTATTCAAAAGGAGACTGTTACGCAGAAACACTATCATCCTGGTCTGGACTCACCTGTACAATCTCCACCTGATTAGACTGGAGAAGCGTGTGGAGAGCCGGACCGGGAAGTTCATCCGTAAACAATGCGGTAACGGAAGAGATATTGCCAATTTCAACCGCTGCTGAGGCGTGGTATTTCGTATGGTCGGCAGCAAGCAGAATATGCCTAGAGTGGGCCATCATGGTCTTCACCACGCTGGCTTCATTGACGTCAAATTCTAACATCGCCCCATCACTTTCTATCGCCCCCACGCTGGTGACGAGGTAGTCCGCCCGGAAATCGCCGACAAACGCAGTCGCAGAAGGACCAATAATACCGCTGTTATGTGGCCGCAGCGTTCCACCGGGAACCATCACTTCGAAGCGGGGATTGTTATAGAGAATATGCGCAACCCGTAGGCTGTTGGTGATGATGCGCAGATGATTGTGGTTCAACAATGCCCGCGCCACCTGCTCCACGGTGGTGCCAATGGTGATGAACACCGTTGAACCATCCGGAATATAGTCTGCCACAGCTTCCGCGATGGCTTTTTTCTCTTGCGTCCATGAGACTTCACGTTGCTCAAAGGCAGTATTAACGACGCTGGACGCGCGACCGGCCCCCCCGTGATGACGGGTGATCAACCCCTGCTCGCTTAATTTACGAATATCACGGCGTACCGTCTGTGTGGAGACATCCAGTAAAGCCGCCAGTTCATCAATGTTCATATACCCGCGCTCACCTATGAGCGACAGCAACTGATCGTGCCGTGGGTTACCGGTCAGTTCGGTAAAACTCATGAAAATTCCTCAAAAAACCATTGCCCTGCATTTTATACAAAAAGTGACAGAAAAGATCGGGTTTGATCACAGTCAGGGATTCCTGCGCGCCCACCGGGTCGGGTGCATTTTAGCGCTGCAACGCCGCTGGCGAATCTGACAGCGTCTTTTAGTTCGCTGCCTGATGCAAGGCTGAATGCCAGCGCACCGTGAAAAACATCGCCTGCCCCGGTCGTATCCACCACATCCACCGTAAAACCGGCCTGGTGTTGCAGCATGCCATCTTCTATCCAGTAACACCCTTCGCGACCCTGCGTGACGTAGACATGTCCATTTGTGATCGTTTGTGATTGTTTTAATGCGCTGGCGACCTCACTGATACCGGTCAGACGCGCCAAACCTGGGGCCGAAAATGCGGCATGATCGCTTAATGCCACCAGCTCGCTAATGTCCTGCGGCGTCACATCGCCATCCAGCAGCGTTTTCACGCCCGCCTGACGCGCCAGCGTAAATGCCTGTTTTGCCCCTTCATGCCAGCGGACGTCCGCCAGTACCACATCCCACTGGGAAAAGTCGATGTCGTTAAGCCAGTCTGCCTCCGCCAGCAGATCGGGGCTCGGGAAATTGACGATAATTCGCTCCCCGTGAGCGTCGACCGTAATGGCCGACTGTGACGACTTCGCGCCGGCATAGCGCCGGGTGTAGCGGGTATTGACCCCCAGGGATTCCAGCTCCGACAGCAGACGGTTTCCGGTGTCGTCATCACCCACGCGGCCAATAAAGTCTACCTGCGCACCTAACTTCGCCGCCGCCACCGCGGCTGTCGCGGCCGGTCCACCGCCGACCTCGGTATAGCGATGCGCCACATATTTACCGCCTTCTGTCGGTAACGTTTCTACGTAATAGATGCGATCCAGCACGGTAATACCTACACAAGCAATACGAATCATGGTCGTTCCTTAAGCATGTTGGGATGAGGCTATTTTAATTTCACTAAATGTTTAAAAAGTGACGGCTGTCAATTTTTTGACCATAAATTACAAATACGATCAAAAACAGACAAAAACAACCGATCTGAAATGACAAAAAATGACATCACCGTCTCAGGAGAACGATATGGCAGTAATAGCATTTATCGGATTAGGGCAGATGGGCTCCCCGATGGCGAGCAACCTGCTCAGGCAGGGTCACCAACTCAGCGTTTTTGACGTTAACGCCGATGCCGTACAACGTCTGGTCGAAAAAGGGGCGCAACCCGCTTGTTCTCCAGCACAGGCCGCGCAAGGCGCTGAGTTTGTCATCACGATGCTGCCCAATGGCGATCTGGTTCACCGCGTGTTGTTGGGTGAAGACGGTGTTTGCGAAAGCCTTTCCCCACAGGCGCTGGTGATCGATATGTCAACCATCCATCCCTTGCAGACCGACAAATTGATCGCCGAACTGCATGCCAAAGGCTTCGCCATGATGGATGTACCGGTCGGACGGACCTCCGATCACGCCGTTGCTGGCACATTGCTATTGCTGGCAGGCGGCACGCCGGACCAGGTCGAGCGCGCCACGCCGGTGCTGATGGCGATGGGGAATGAGTTGATTAACGCCGGCGGTCCGGGAATGGGGATCCGCGTGAAGTTGATTAACAACTACATGAGCATCGCGCTAAATGCCCTGTCAGCCGAAGCCGCCGTACTGTGTGAAGCACTGGGCCTCTCCTTCGATGTCGCGCTACAGGTCATGAGCGGGACGCCTGCCGGAAAAGGCCACTTCACCACCTCGTGGCCAAACAAAGTGCTGAAGGGCGATCTTTCACCGGCCTTCATGATCGACCTGGCCCATAAAGATCTTGGTATCGCGCTGGATGTCGCCAATCAACTGCACGTTCCTATGCCGCTCGGCGCGGCGTCCAGGGAAGTTTATAACCAGGCGCGAGCCGCTGGCCGTGGGCGGGAAGACTGGACCGCCATTCTCGAACAGGTTCGCACTACTGCCGGACTGAAAAACCACCATTGACAGGTAAAAGGACTGAAGAATGACCACGTACACCCTGAAAGATATCACCCGACCTTCCGGCGGTTTCGCCATGCTGGCCGTTGACCAGCGTGAAGCGATGCGCCTGATGTTTGCCGCAGCAGGCGCGCCAACGCCGGTCACCGATCAACATCTCACGGATTTCAAAGTCAATGCTGCAAAAATTCTCTCGCCGTATGCCTCCGCGATCCTGCTGGACCAACAGTTCTGTTACCGCCAGGCAGTGGAGCAAAAAGCCGTCGCCAAAAGCTGCGGCATGATTGTCGCCGCCGACGCCTTCATCCCGGGCAACGGCATTCCCGTCGATAGCGTGGTGATTGATAAAAGCATCAATCCGCAGGCCGTCAAGCAGGATGGCGTGAAAGCCTTAAAGCTGCTGGTGCTCTGGCGCAGTGATGAAGACGCGCAGCAACGTCTGGCGATGGTGAAAGAGTTCAATACGTTGTGCCATGCCAATGGCCTATTGAGCATCATCGAACCGGTGGTCCGTCCGCCCCGTCGCGGAGATAACTTCGATCGCGAACAGGCGATTATCGATGCCGCCAAAGAATTGGGCGACAGCGGCGCCGATCTCTACAAGGTTGAAATGCCACTGCACGGTAAAGGCACACAGCAAGCCCTGCTCAGCGCCTCTCAGCACCTGAACGAACACATCAACATGCCGTGGGTCATTCTCTCTTCCGGCGTTGACGAAAAGCTGTTTCCACGTGCGGTCAGCGTCGCGATGAGCGCAGGCGCTTCCGGCTTCCTGGCCGGTCGTGCGGTCTGGTCTTCAGTGGTTGGCCTGCCGGACAGCGAGCTGATGCTGCGAGATGTTTCTGCACCTAAATTGCAACGCTTAGGTGAAATTGTCGATGAAATGATGGCCCGCCGCCGTTAATACGATACGAGGAGCAAAGAATGAAATGGTTTAACACAATGAGCCACAACCGCTGGCTGGAACAAGAAACTGACCGCATCTTCAATTTTGGTAAGAATGCGGCGGTACCAACCGGATTCGGCTGGCTGGGTAACAAGGGACAAATCAAAGAAGAGATGGGCACGCATCTGTGGATCACCGCACGCATGCTGCACGTCTATTCCGTTGCCGCCGCGATGGGCAGACCGGGCGCCTACGCCCTGGTCGATCACGGCATCAATGCCATGAACGGCGCGCTGCGGGACAAAAAATACGGTGGCTGGTACGCCTGTGTGAATGACGAAGGCGTTGTGGATGCGTCCAAGCAGGGATACCAACACTTTTTTGCGCTACTGGGCGCGGCCAGCGCGGTCACTACCGGACATCCTGAGGCCAGGAAACTGCTCGATTACACCATTGAAGTTATTGAGAAATACTTCTGGAGTGAAGAAGAGCAAATGTGTCTGGAATCCTGGGATGAGGCGTTCAGCAAAACCGAAGACTATCGCGGCGGCAATGCCAATATGCACGCCGTCGAAGCCTTCCTGATTGTTTACGACGTCACCCATGACAAAAAATGGCTGGATCGTGCTATCCGCATTGCCTCGGTCATCATTCACGATGTCGCCCGCAAAGGGGAATACCGCGTCAATGAGCATTTCGACGTGAACTGGAACCCGGTCCGCGATTACAACAAAGACAACCCTGCCCACCGTTTCCGTGCCTATGGCGGCACCCCAGGCCACTGGATTGAATGGGGCCGCCTGATGCTGCACATCCACGCCGCGTTAGAAGCACGATGCGAACAGCCTCCAGCCTGGTTGCTGGAAGACGCGAAAGGTCTCTTCCACGCCACCATTCGTGATGCCTGGGCACCCGATGGGGCTGACGGCATCGTGTACACCGTTGGCTGGGATGGCAAACCCATTGTTCGTGAACGTGTGCGCTGGCCCATTGTGGAAGCGATGGGCACTGCCTATGCGCTGTATACGGTAACGGGCGATCGCCAGTACGAAACCTGGTATCAGACATGGTGGGACTACTGCATTAAATACCTGATGGATTACGAAAATGGCTCCTGGTGGCAGGAACTGGATGCGGACAACAAGGTCACCACTCGGGTGTGGGATGGTAAGCAGGATATTTATCACCTGTTGCACTGTCTGGTCATTCCGCGCATCCCGTTAGCGCCAGGTCTGGCACCTGCCGTTGCAGCGGGCCTGTTGGATATTAATGCGAAATAAATCCGCCTGAGAAATACGGCATAGCAACATGCGAACGTTGCCTGTGCCGTTGTTCACGAAGGGGCTCTCATAGACAGGTGATATATATGCAAAGTAGTGGGAATACGATTTTACTCGCTGCGGGTGATTACCAGGCGCAGATTGTTTCTGTCGGTGCAGGTCTTGCCGAACTGACCTGGCAGGGCAAACATCTGGTCATACCGCATAACCCAGAAGAGATGCCGCTGGCTCATCTGGGCAAGGTGTTGATCCCCTGGCCTAATCGTATTGCCAACGGTTGCTATCAGTATGAGGGGCAGGACTACCAGTTACCGATCAATGAGCACAGTTCTCAGGCCGCCATTCACGGCCTGCTCGCCTGGCGCGACTGGCAGATTGAGGCGTTAACGGCGACAAGGGCCACTCTGACGCTGTTTTTACCGCCCAGCTATGGTTACCCCTTCACGTTGATGTCTCAGGTTATCTACTCACTGGATGCTGAGACGGGGCTTTCGGTCACCATCGTCAGTAAAAACAGGGGTAAACAACCTGCACCCTACGGCGTCGGGATCCACCCCTATTTAACCTGCAACTTAGCGCCTGTTGATGACTGTATGCTGCACCTTCCGGCGAAGCAGGTTTTTGCCGTCGATGCCCAGGCGAACCCCACGACGTTATATCCCGTTGAAGAAATGGATTTGGACTACTCCATCCTGCGTGCCGTCGGTGATAAACAAATCGATCATACCTTCAGAACTCACGGTAATCCGTGGGAAATGCAGATGATTCATCAACAACAGGCACTGTCTGTCAGTCTATTTTCCGATCAGCCGTGGTTACAGGTTTACAGTGGTGAAAAATTAAACCGTCAGGGATTAGCGGTCGAACCTATGAGTTGTCCGCCAAATGCGTTTAACTCTGGAACAGATTTAATATTACTCAAACCAGAAGAACAACATCAGTTATTTTTTAATATTCGAGGAAAAACAGCAGTGTAATAACGCATTTAATGTAAAAAGCTCACCGCTCCGGAATTAAAAAAAACGGGGTCACATTTTGAAGCTTTATTTGATAATGAAGGAATGACGATGGATTTCTTTACTTTATTTACTCCTGATGGCGTGATGCTAGATAACCAGGTTGTCTATACCGTCATTGCATTAATGTTTCTTTATACCTTTGTGGGGATATGTGCAGGTTTTGGTGGCGGATTAACTACCATGCCGCTCATCACTCTGATGCTGCCGGTTAAAATGGCGACTCCGCTTTCCGTTATTGTCGGTACGGCGACGGCCATTTATGCCACCTGGCTATCACGTAAAGAGACCGACTGGCGTTCGGCGGCGGTACTGATCGGTTTCTCATTTCTTGGGATCCCGGTTGGCCTGTACGCGCTGTCTTACCTGCCCGATCACATCATGAAAATTGGACTGGGTGGGTTTCTGATCCTCTACTCATTCTACAGCATGTTTATTCCTCGCCTGCCCGTTTATGACCGGCGCTGGATTGCTGCGCCGTTGGGTGCTGTCGCGGGTGCGCTGGGGGCCGCCTTCTCCACAAATGGACCGCCGGTTGTGATGTACGGCATGTTACGTAATTTAGGCCCGGCGGCTTTTCGCGGTACGTTGAATGCGTTCTTTACGGCGAATAATATTGCCGTGGTTGGCGGTCTGGCAACCAGTGGAATATTGACAATCTCAACGTTTAAACTGGTCATTTTCTGTATTCCTACCATGATCCTCGGTTCACTGGTGGGACAGTATGTGCATAAACGTATTTCAGTAAAAGTATTCCGTACTCTGGTATTTTTATTATTGATCGCTTCAGGTGCCATGCTAATTAAAGGGGCAATGGGTATTTCCGCGCTCACTGCGCTCCTGCCACCTTTTGTCCTGCTGGCGGTATTACATTTATTGCTGGGTAAAAAAATAGCGGAGATCCGTAAAGCGGATGCCGAAAAATAATACGAGTTATCTTTTTACGCGCTACCTGACGGTCGCGCGTAACGATGTAAAGCGAATGAAAAATAGCAAACCATAATCCATTACTGTGCTCGCGTTCCCAAATTCATGGAGTGTTTTATATGAGTACGCAAACCCGACATTTATCCTTTGTCCAGGTCGAAAAAATTATTGATGGTTTTGCATTACGTTATCGGCAGCGTGTGATCTTACGCCATACGTCAGAAAACCCCTGTTTGTGGGTCGGTGCAGGCGTCGCTGATATCGACATGTTTCGCGGTAACTTCAGTATTAAAGATAAGCTTAACGAGAAAATTGCGCTGACCGATGCCACGATCAACGAATCAGCCGACGGCTGGCGGATACGCTTTAGCCGTGGTGATACCGTCAATGCGACGCTGCTTATTTCTGTCGATGAGGCAGGTCGCCTACAGTTGGATCTGCACAATGACGATCTCAACCATAACCGCATCTGGCTACGGCTGGCGGCTAACCCGGACGACCATATCTACGGCTGCGGCGAACAGTTCTCTTACTTCGACCTGCGCGGCAAACCGTTCCCGCTGTGGACCAGCGAACAGGGGGTGGGCCGTAACAAAACCAGCTACGTCACCTGGCAGGCCGACTGCAAAGAGAACGCTGGCGGCGACTATTACTGGACTTTTTTCCCGCAACCCACGTTTGTCAGTACGCAAAAGTACTACTGTCATGTTGAGAACAGTTGCTACATGAATTTTGACTTCAGCGCGCCGGATTATCACGAACTGGCGCTGTGGGAGGATAAAACTACTCTGCGTTTTGAATGCGCCGACAGCTATATTGCACTGCTGGAAAAACTGACCGCGCTGCTGGGTCGCCAGCCGGAACTGCCGGACTGGATTTATGATGGCGTCACGCTGGGCATTCAGGGCGGCACCGAGGTTTGCCAGAAGAAACTGGATACGATGCGTCGTGCAGGCGTGAAGGTAAACGGCATCTGGGCGCAGGACTGGTCCGGGATCCGCATGACCTCATTCGGTAAGCGCGTGATGTGGAACTGGAAGTGGAACAGCGACAACTACCCGCAACTGGACAGCCGTATCAAACAGTGGAATGCCGAAGGCGTGCAATTCCTCACTTATATCAACCCGTATGTCGCCAGCGATAAAGACCTGTGCGCCGAAGCGGCAAAGCACGGCTATCTGGCAAAAAATGCGGCGGGTGATGATTACCTCGTTGAATTTGGTGAGTTTTACGGCGGTGTGGTCGATTTAACCAACCCGGCGGCCTATGACTGGTTCAAAGACGTCATCAAGAAAAATATGATTGAACTCGGCTGCGGCGGTTGGATGGCGGACTTTGGCGAGTACCTGCCGACCGACACGGTTCTGCATAACGGCGTCAGTGCTGAGATCATGCATAACGCCTGGCCTGCACTGTGGGCAAAATGTAACTACGAGGCGCTCGAGGAAACCGGCAAGCTTGGCGAAATCCTGTTCTTCATGCGTGCGGGTTATACCGGCAGTCAGAAGTACTCCACCATGATGTGGGCTGGCGATCAGAACGTGGACTGGAGTCTGGATGATGGTCTTGCTTCCGTCGTCCCCGCTGCGCTCTCGTTAGCCATGACCGGTCACGGCCTGCACCACAGCGACATCGGCGGCTACACCACCCTGTTTGAGATGAAGCGTAGCAAAGAGCTGCTGCTGCGCTGGTGTGATTTCAGCGCCTTCACGCCGATGATGCGTACCCATGAAGGTAACCGTCCCGGTGATAACTGGCAGTTTGACGGCGATGGCGAAACCATTGCCCATTTCGCCAGAATGACGACCGTCTTTACCTCTCTGAAGCCGTATCTCAAGCAAGCCGTCGCACAAAACGCCGCAACCGGCCTGCCAGTTATGCGTCCGCTATTCCTGCATTACGAAGACGATGCGCACACCTACACCCTGAAATACCAGTACCTGCTGGGACAGGATCTGCTGGTCGCTCCGGTACATGAGCAGGACCGCAGCGACTGGACGCTGTATCTGCCGGAAGATAACTGGGTGAACCTCTGGACCGGTGAAACCCACCGTGGTGGCGAGGTAACCGTGGACGCGCCGTTGGGCAAACCGCCGGTCTTTTATCGCGCGAAAAGTGAGTGGGCGTCGCTGTTCGCGTCTTTGCGCCACATCGCGTAAGACTCGCCCGTGGGAAAACCACGGGCAAACGAGAGATTATCATGAGTCAAAACATAACCAATCCGGCAACCCTACGCTTGCCTTTTAAGGAAAAAATCGCCTACGGGATAGGTGATTTAGGCTCCAATATCCTTCTGGATATCGGTACCCTCTATTTACTTAAGTTTTATACCGATGTCCTCGGTTTGCCGGGAACGTATGGTGGCATCATTTTCCTTATCGCCAAGTTTTTTACCGCGTTTACCGATATGGGAACCGGTATTATGCTCGATTCACGGCGTAAAATCGGCCCAAAAGGGAAATTCCGACCTTTCGTGATGTATGCCGCGTTTCCGGTGACCCTGCTGGCTATTGCTAATTTTGTCGGTACGCCGTTTGAAATCACCGGTAAAACGGTAATGGCGACCGTACTGTTCATGCTCTACGGGCTGTTCTTCAGCATGATGAACTGCTCCTACGGGGCAATGGTGCCTGCCATTACCAAAAACCCGGATGAACGCGCTTCGCTCGCTGCCTGGCGACAAGGTGGCGCGACGCTCGGCCTGCTGTTGTGCACCGTCGGCTTTGTGCCAGTGATGAATCTGATCGAAGGCAATTCGCAGTTGGGCTATATCTTCGCCGCGACGCTGTTTTCCCTGTGCGGACTGTTCTTTATGTGGTGCTGCTATGCCGGGGTAAAAGAGCGCTATGTTGAAGTGACCCCCGTCGACGCGGCACAGAAACCCGGCTTACTGCAGTCATTTCGCGCCATCGCCGGCAACCGTCCGCTGTTCATTTTGTGTATTGCCAACCTCTGCACGCTCGGCGCGTTCAACGTCAAGCTGGCTATCCAGGTCTATTACACCCAGTACGTGCTGAACGACCCAATCTTGCTGTCGTGGATGGGCTTTTTCAGCATGGGATGTATTTTCATCGGCGTCTTTTTAATGCCGGGGATGGTCCGCCGCTTCGGCAAGAAAAAGGTTTATATCGGCGGCCTGCTAATCTGGGTCGCAGGGGATCTGCTCAACTACTTCTTCGGCGGAGGGTCGGTCAGCTTTGTCGCTTTCTCCTGCCTGGCGTTCTTCGGTTCCGCGTTTGTGAACAGCCTGAACTGGGCGCTGGTCTCCGACACGGTGGAATACGGTGAATGGCGTACCGGCGTGCGCTCTGAAGGGACGGTCTACACCGGTTTTACCTTCTTCCGTAAGGTTTCGCAGGCGCTGGCAGGTTTCTTCCCGGGATGGATGCTGACCCAAATCGGCTATGTGCCCAACGTGGTGCAATCGGAGGGAACGGTCGAGGGCCTGCGACAACTGATCTTTATTTATCCGTGTGCACTGGCAGTCGTCACCATTATTGCGATGGGCTGTTTCTACGATCTCAACGAAAAGATGTACATCCGTATCGTTGGCGAAATCGAAGCCCGCAAACGCGCCATTGCAGAGTGAAAATGAATGGCAACTTGCGGGACTTCACGAGGATTGATTATGTCTGACCATGATCCACTAACCCTGAAACTGAGTTTGCGAGAAAAACTGGCCTACGGCGTGGGTGATATTGGCTCCAATCTCATGCTGAGCGTCGGCACATTATATCTGCTGAAATTTTATACTGACGAATTGGGAATGCCCGCCTGGTACGGTGGAATTATCTTTCTGGTAGCAAAATTCTTTACCGCATTCACCGACATGCTCACCGGATTCCTGCTTGATTCACGCAGAAGTATTGGACCAATGGGAAAATTCCGCCCCTTTATCCTGTATGCGGCAATCCCTTCAGCGATCATTGCGACGGTACAATTTATTACCACGACATTTAGTCTGCCAATCAAAACAGCTCTCGCGACGGGTTTGTTTATGTTATTTGGCCTGTTCTATAGTCTGATGAATTGCTCCTATGGCGCGATGATCCCGGCGATGACTAAAAACTCAAACGAGCGAGCGCAACTCGCTGCTTTTCGGCAGGGAGGCGCGACCATAGGTTTATTAGTTTGCACGGTGGCATTTATTCCTCTGCAAGCGCTCTTTTCCTCTTCAGCCTTCGGTTATGCTTGTGCCGCCTTCATTTTTTCTGCCTGCGGATTCGGGTTCATGATGCTATGCTTTAAAGGCGTTAAGGAACATTACCGGGCAACGGTTTCAACAGAACATAAGATGGGTATTTTTAAATCATTCTTCGCTATTTTTCATAATCCGCCACTGCTCGTGCTCTGTATCGCGAACTTATGCACGCTGGCCGCATTTAATATCAAATTAGCCATTCAGGTTTATTACACACAATATGTCCTGAACGATCCGCATCTATTATCATGGATGGGATTCTTCAGCATGGGATGTGTGTTGATTGGCGTCATTCTTGTCCCCTGGACGGTTAAATGCTTCGGTAAAAAGCAGGTGTACTTAGCCGGCATGATGTTATGGGCGCTTGGCGATATCTTGAATTATTTCTGGGGTAACAGTTCCTTCACCTTTATCATTTTCTCCTGTATTGCCTTCTTCGGCACCGCCTTCGTCAATAGCCTGAACTGGGCGCTGGTACCGGATACCGTAGATTACGGCGAATGGAAAACGGGGATTCGCGCGGAAGGTACCGTCTACACGGGATATACCTTTTCGCGGAAGATTTCTGCCGCGCTGGCGGGGTTTCTGCCCGGTATTATGTTGACCCAGATTGGCTATGTGCCAAACATCGCGCAAAGCGATACCACTCTACAGGGATTACGTCAGTTAATATTTCTCTGGCCCTGTGGTCTGGCGATTATTGCCGCATTGACCATGGGTTTCTTTTATAAACTCAACGAAGCGCGTTTCGCCTTTATTATCGAGGAAATTAATCAACGAAAAAAGAATAACAATATTCCGGATGTAACCAATAACAATAAAAACATCGCTACTGTAAATCTATAAATAAACCTTGCCGCTATTTCCATCCTGATGGATGGCGGCATCCCTACGCTTAAAAAATGGATTTATGATGAAAACATTAAACTCAATCATTCTGTTATCTTCAGTGATATCAACCTCTGTTTTTGCCGGTGCTTATGTCGAAAACCGGGAAGCTTATAATCTGGCCTCTGACCAGCAAGAGATCATGTTACGCGTTGGCTATAACTTCGATATGGGAGCAGGCATTATGCTCACCAACACCTACACGCTCCAGCGCAAAGACGAGTTAAAGCACGGCTATAACGAGATCGAGGGTTGGTACCCGTTATTCAAACCCACGGATAAATTAACGATCCAACCCGGCGGGTTGATTACCGACAAGAGCATAGGTTCCAGCGGCGCTGTCTATCTGGACGTCAATTACAAGTTTGCACCGTGGTTTAACCTGACCGTGCGTAACCGCTATAACCATAATAATTACAGCTCGGTTGATTTAAACGGGGAGCGGGATAATAACGATACCTATGAGATCGGCAACTATTGGAACTTTATTATTACCGATAAGTTTTCGTATACCTTTGAACCCCACTATTTTATGCGGGTGAATGATTTTAATAGCAGCAATGGCAAGGATCATCACTGGGAAATTACCAATACCTTCCGTTATCGGATCAACCAGAACTGGTTACCCTACTTCGAACTGCGCTGGCTGGACCGTAATGTGGAACCCTATCACCGCGAACAAAACCAGATTCGCGTTGGGGTGAAATATTTCTTTTAATTACATTGAGGTAAAAAAAAGCCGCTGATATCAGCGGCTTTTTCATCACAAGATTATGAATTAATCTTCTTTCGGACCACGGTTCGCGCGGCGGCGATCGTTTTCCGTCAGGTGACGTTTACGAATACGGATAGACTGCGGAGTCACTTCTACCAGTTCGTCGTCATCGATGAACTCCAGAGCTTGCTCCAGGGTCATCTTAACCGGCGGAACCAGAACCGTTGCTTCGTCAGTACCGGAAGCACGCATGTTGGTCAGTTTCTTACCGGTCAGGCAGTTTACGGTCAGGTCGTTAGAACGACTGTGAATACCGATGATCTGGCCTTCGTACACTTCTGCACCGTGACCCAGGAACAGCTTACCGCGATCCTGCAGGCTGAACAGCGCAAACGCGACGGCTTTACCCTGACCGTTAGAGATCAGTACACCGTTCTGACGCTGACCCACTTCACCCGGACGTACGTCGTCATAGTGGCTGAAAGTGGAGTACAGCAGACCCGTACCGGAGGTCATGGTCATGAATTCTGAACGGAAGCCAATCAGACCACGGCTTGGGATCACGTAGTCGAGACGTACGCGGCCTTTACCATCTGGATTCATGTTTTTCAGGTCGCCTTTACGCTCACCCAGTGCCTGCATGACAGAACCCTGGTGCTGCTCTTCGACGTCCAGTGTGACGTTTTCGAACGGCTCTTGTTTACGGCCGTCGATTTCGCGGAAGATAACTTTCGGACGGGAAACCGCCATTTCGAAACCTTCACGACGCATGTTTTCGATAAGAACTGACAGGTGCAGCTCACCACGACCCGATACACGGAACGCGTCTGCATCTTCGGTTTCTTCAACACGCAGCGCAACGTTGTGCACCAGCTCTTTGTTCAGGCGGTCAAGGATCTGACGAGAGGTAACGTATTTACCTTCTTTACCACAGAACGGCGAGGTGTTGACGTTGAAGAACATGGTGACGGTCGGTTCATCAACAGACAGCGCCGGCAGCGCTTCCACATTCTGCGGATCGCAGATGGTGTCAGAGATGTTCAGCTCGCCCAGACCGGTGATCGCGATGATGTCACCTGCTTCAGCTTCGGTGGATTCAATACGCTCCAGACCCAGGTGAGTCAGGACTTTACCGACTTTACCGTTACGGGTTTTGCCTTCGCTATCCACGATAGTGATCTGCTGGTTCGGCTTCACTTTACCGCGTTTGATGCGGCCGATGCCGATAACGCCAACGTAGTTGTTGTAGTCCAGCTGAGAGATCTGCATCTGGAACGGACCATCAAGGTCAACGTCCGGCGCAGGTACGTGGTCGACAATCGCCTGATACAGCGGGGTCATGTCTTCCGCCATATCTTCGTGATCCAGACCGGCAATACCGTTCAGCGCGGAAGCGTAGATGATCGGGAAGTCCAGCTGTTCGTCGGTCGCGTCGAGGTTCACGAACAGGTCAAATACCTGATCGACAACCCAGTCCGGACGCGCGCCAGGACGGTCAACTTTGTTGATAACCACGATTGGCTTCAGGCCATGCGCAAAGGCTTTTTTGGTCACGAAGCGCGTCTGCGGCATCGGGCCGTCAAATGCGTCAACCACCAGCAGCACTGAGTCAACCATGGACATGACACGCTCAACTTCACCACCGAAGTCTGCGTGCCCAGGGGTATCAACGATGTTGATACGGTAATCATTCCATTTGATAGCGGTGTTTTTCGCGAGGATGGTAATCCCACGCTCTTTCTCCAAATCGTTGGAGTCCATCACACGCTCTTGAGTTTCGGCACGAGAGTCGAACGTACCGGATTGCTGCAGCAGCTTATCAACCAGGGTAGTTTTACCATGGTCAACGTGCGCGATGATGGCGATGTTACGCAAATTTTCGATCACAACTTTGCCTCAGGCATTAGAAATAGCGCGTTATTGTACACGGATTAATCGCACTACAAAACAGGATCACAAACATCCTCCGCAAACAAGTATTGCAGAGATTCTTTGTGATCGCTTTCACGGAGCGTTAAAAGGGTTATACACGGTTCATTGCACCAATATGGTGCTCAATGTTCACATTAAAGCACTATACTGGTGCAACATACACAACATGGTGCAACCCTTTTGCACGATGGTGCGCATGATAACGCCTTTTAGGGGCAATTTAAAAGTTGGCACAGATTTCGCTTTATCTTTTTTACGGCGACACGGCCAATGAATAAAGAATTGAACACCTCGTTACCACGACGACTATGACCAATCTGGAGAGTTAAGTATGTCCGCTGAACACGTTTTGACGATGCTGAATGAGCACGAAGTGAAGTTTGTTGATTTGCGCTTCACTGATACCAAAGGTAAAGAACAGCACGTCACGATTCCTGCTCATCAGGTAAATGCCGAATTCTTCGAAGAAGGCAAAATGTTTGACGGCTCTTCGATTGGTGGCTGGAAAGGCATCAACGAATCCGACATGGTGCTGATGCCGGATGCATCTACCGCGGTTATCGACCCGTTCTTCGCGGATTCTACGCTGATCATCCGTTGTGATATCCTGGAACCCGGCACCCTGCAGGGCTATGACCGCGACCCGCGTTCTATCGCCAAGCGTGCTGAAGAGTACCTGCGCTCCACGGGTATCGCGGATACCGTTCTGTTTGGGCCAGAACCTGAATTCTTCCTGTTTGATGACGTCCGTTTCGGCGCGTCAATCTCCGGTTCTCACGTGGCCATCGATGACATCGAAGGCGCATGGAACTCCTCCACCCAGTACGAAGGTGGTAACAAAGGTCACCGTCCGGCGGTGAAAGGCGGCTACTTCCCGGTTCCACCCGTTGACTCCGCTCAGGACATCCGTTCTGAAATGTGTCTGGTAATGGAGCAGATGGGCCTGGTTGTTGAAGCTCACCACCATGAAGTAGCAACCGCAGGTCAGAACGAAGTGGCGACCCGCTTCAACACCATGACCAAAAAAGCGGACGAAATTCAGATCTACAAATACGTAGTGCACAACGTCGCTCACCGCTTCGGCAAAACCGCGACCTTCATGCCGAAACCCATGTTTGGCGATAACGGTTCCGGCATGCACTGCCACATGTCTCTGTCCAAAAACGGCACCAACCTGTTCTCTGGCGACAAATATGCGGGCCTGTCTGAGCAAGCGCTGTACTACATTGGCGGCGTAATCAAACACGCTAAAGCGATCAACGCCCTGGCGAACCCGACCACCAACTCTTACAAGCGTCTGGTCCCGGGTTACGAAGCACCGGTCATGCTGGCTTACTCTGCCCGTAACCGTTCTGCTTCTATCCGTATTCCGGTGGTGGCTTCTCCGAAAGCACGTCGTATCGAAGTCCGTTTCCCGGATCCCGCAGCGAACCCGTACCTGTGCTTTGCTGCCCTGCTGATGGCGGGTCTTGACGGTATTAAGAACAAGATCCACCCGGGCGAAGCAATGGACAAAAACTTGTACGACCTGCCGCCGGAAGAAGCGAAAGAGATCCCACAGGTTGCTGGCTCTCTGGAAGAAGCACTGAACGAGCTGAATCTGGACCGCGAATTCCTGAAAGCGGGTGGCGTGTTTACTGATGAAGCCATCGATGCTTACATCGCGCTGCGCATTGAAGAAAATGACCGCGTACGCATGACGCCGCACCCGGTAGAGTTTGAGTTGTACTACAGCGTTTAATGATAATTAGTTGTAATTCCCGTAGATTTCTTATTGCAGCAAGGCGGCAATCGAAGGAATCCCGATGAGCTTAGTCCACTAAGTGATTCGGGTGACTGAGAGCAGCCAACACCGCTGCGGTAAGAAAGATACGGAGAATTTTAGTTGCCGTGGAAACTTTTAGCCCATCACACGATGGGCTTTTTTCACCGTCAACAATCTGATCCTTCGCGCTTTTTCTACATAAAAAGCTATAATGCACTAAATTGGTGCACACTATTCAGGAGACTGCTATATGGCAACAGGCACGCTGCCCGATGCTGGGCAGATCCTCAATTCTTTAATCAACAGCATCTTACTGGTCGACGATGAGCTTGCAGTGCATTACGCCAACCCGGCCGCGCAGCAGTTACTCGCTCAAAGCTCCCGCAAACTGTTTGGTACGCCGCTTCCTGAACTCCTGAGCTATTTTTCTTTGAATATCGGGCTGATGCGCGAAAGCTTAGAGGCGGGGCAAGGTTTTACCGACAATGAGGTCACGCTGGTGATTGACGGGCGCTCGCACATTCTGTCGCTCACTGCGCAGCGTTTGCCGGACGGACAGATCCTGCTTGAAATGGCGCCGATGGATAACCAGCGCCGCCTGAGCCAGGAGCAGCTACAGCACGCTCAGCAGGTCGCCGCGCGCGATCTGGTACGTGGACTGGCGCACGAGATTAAAAACCCGCTCGGTGGCTTACGCGGCGCAGCACAGCTATTAAGCAAAGCCCTGCCCGATCCGGCGCTGCTGGAATACACCAAAGTCATTATTGAACAGGCTGACCGACTGCGTAATCTGGTCGACAGGTTATTAG
The DNA here is from genome assembly GCF_041807075.1 of Citrobacter telavivensis. Lineage (NCBI taxonomy): Bacteria > Pseudomonadati > Pseudomonadota > Gammaproteobacteria > Enterobacterales > Enterobacteriaceae > Citrobacter > Citrobacter telavivensis. Next base: position 150,140 of record NZ_JBGUBF010000007.1, read on the forward strand.
GCCCGCAGATGCCAGGCACGCATGTCACGGAAAGCATCCATAAAGTGGCAGAGCGTGTGGTGGCTCTGGTTTCTATGGAGTTACCGGCCAACGTCACGCTGGTCCGTGATTACGATCCCAGCCTGCCGGAACTGCCGCACGATCCGGAACAAATAGAGCAGGTGTTGTTGAACATTGTCCGCAATGCGTTGCAGGCGCTGGGGCCCGACGGCGGGGAGATCGTGCTGCGTACCCGCACGGCTTTCCAGCTCACGCTGCACGGCGAGCGCTATCGCCTGGCGGCGCGTATTGACGTCGAGGACAACGGGCCGGGGATCCCTTCCCACTTACAGGATACGCTGTTTTACCCCATGGTCAGCGGCCGCGAAGGCGGTACCGGGCTGGGATTATCCATCGCCCGTAATTTGATCGATCAGCATTCCGGCAAAATTGAATTTACCAGTTGGCCAGGTCATACCGAGTTCTCGGTTTATCTGCCGATTCGGAAATAGAGGTGCTTATGCAACGAGGGATAGTCTGGGTAGTTGATGACGATAGTTCCATCCGTTGGGTGCTTGAACGTGCTCTCGCCGGAGCGGGTCTGAGCTGTACGACCTTTGAAAACGGTAACGACGTGCTGGGCGCGCTGGCCAGCAAAACGCCGGACGTACTGTTGTCCGATATTCGGATGCCGGGGATGGACGGGCTGGCGCTGTTAAAGCAGATTAAACAGCGTCATCCGATGCTTCCGGTCATCATAATGACCGCACATTCCGATCTGGATGCCGCCGTCAGCGCCTATCAACAAGGGGCGTTTGATTATCTACCGAAACCCTTTGATATCGATGAAGCAGTGGCGTTGGTTGAACGCGCCATCAGCCATTATCAGGAACAGCAGCAGCCGCGCAATATCCAGCTCAACGGCCCGACCACCGACATCATCGGTGAAGCGCCGGCCATGCAGGATGTGTTTCGTATTATCGGGCGGCTCTCTCGCTCTTCCATCAGCGTGTTGATCAACGGAGAATCCGGGACGGGTAAAGAACTGGTTGCGCATGCCCTGCATCGCCACAGCCCGCGCGCCAAAGCACCGTTTATCGCACTGAACATGGCAGCGATACCCAAAGATTTGATCGAGTCAGAACTGTTTGGTCATGAAAAGGGGGCGTTTACCGGGGCAAATACTATTCGTCAGGGACGCTTCGAACAGGCCGATGGCGGCACGCTGTTTCTTGATGAGATCGGTGACATGCCGCTGGATGTGCAAACACGCCTGTTGCGTGTGTTAGCCGACGGTCAGTTTTACCGCGTTGGCGGCTATGCGCCGGTGAAGGTGGACGTGCGAATTATCGCTGCGACCCACCAGAACCTGGAGTTACGCGTCCAGGAAGGCAAGTTTCGTGAGGATTTGTTCCATCGTCTGAATGTCATCCGTGTGCACCTTCCACCGCTGCGCGAGCGTCGGGAGGATATTCCGCGCCTGGCTCGCCATTTCCTGCAAGTTGCGGCTCGCGAACTGGGCGTAGAAGCCAAGCTATTGCACCCGGAAACCGAAGCCGCGCTGACGCGACTGGCGTGGCCTGGCAACGTTCGCCAACTGGAAAATACCTGTCGCTGGCTAACCGTGATGGCGGCCGGGCAAGAGGTATTGATTCAGGATCTCCCTGCAGAGCTATTCGAAGCCACCGCGCCGGAAAGTCCGTCTCATCTCCAGCCGGACAGTTGGGCCACGCTGTTGGCGCAGTGGGCGGATCGGGCGCTGCGTTCCGGTCATCAAAACCTGTTGTCAGAGGCACAGCCTGAAATGGAACGCACGTTGCTGACGACAGCGCTCCGTCATACACAGGGCCATAAACAGGAAGCGGCACGCTTGCTCGGATGGGGGCGTAATACCCTGACGCGTAAGTTAAAAGAGCTGGGAATGGAGTAACGTCACACGCTTGTGTAAAGATTAATAATTGAGCGCAAATTGCCGTTATTTTGCGCTTTACTGTTCCGATGAGTTCAGTATGATCGTGCCCGGCAAACGGGGGACTTACCATGCTGGAATCGATTATAAATCTGCTATCAAGCGGAGCGGTCGACAGCCATACGCCACAAACTGCGGTCGCCGCAGTACTGTGCGCCGCGCTGGTTGGGCTGTTCAGCTAACGCTGTGCCGGATGGCGCTAATGCTTAATGGCTCTACACGTTGTAGGCCGGATAAGCGAAGCGCCATCCGGCAACAGATTAAATCACTCTCGAAAACTGCTGCATCCGCGCTTTCTGGCGCAGATACGCATCAAAGCACATGCAAATGTTACGAATCAGCAGGCGGCCTTTCGGCGTGACCTGAATGCCCTTCTCTGTCACATCCACCAGCCCATCTTTCGCCAGCGGTGCCAACAGCTTCAGGTCTTCGGCAAAGTAATCCGCGAAGTTCAGATCCCACTGCTGCTCAACTGCGGCATAGTCGAGACGGAAGTTGCAGATCAGCGACTTGATGACGTCACGACGGATACCGTCATCACGGGTTAGCGCGATGCCGCGCCACAAGGCATTCCCCTGTTCATCCACCTGCTGATAGTAGCGTTTCAGCTCTTTCTGGTTCTGGGCATAGCAATCGCCAATCATGCTGATGGCAGAAACGCCCATCCCCAACAGATCGGTGTCCCCCTGGGTGGTGTACCCCTGGAAATTACGATGGAGAACACCTTTGCGCTGGGCAATTGCCAGTTCATCATCCGGGCGGGCAAAGTGGTCCATGCCGATAAACTGATAGCCGGTCTCTGTCAGCGAGGAGATGGTTTCTTGTAAAATATCCAGCTTCTGCTGTGCGCTGGGCAGATCGGCGTCTTTAATTTTGCGCTGTGCGGCAAACAGCGTTGGCAAATGCGCATAGTTAAAGACGCTCAGACGATCGGGGCTCAATTCCGCCACCCGCTTCAGGGTAAACGCGAAACTTTCCGGCGTCTGTTTGGGTAAACCATAGATCAGATCGATATTGGTCGAGGTAAAGCCGATGTCACGCGCGTGATTAAGCAGCGCAAAGATAAACTCTTCATCCTGTTCACGGTTAACCAGCCGCTGAACCTCTTTGTTGAAGTCCTGCACGCCCATACTGAGACGATTAAAGCCTTCTGCGCGTAAATGATCGAGCACGTCCAGTTCAATCTCTCGGGGATCGACTTCGATCGAAATCTCCGCATCCGCATTGAAGTGGAAATTATTCCGCAGCAACGTCATCAGACGGCTGATTTGCGCTTTATTCAGGTAGGTTGGCGTGCCGCCGCCCCAGTGCAGTTGGCTAACCTGGCGTGCGGCAAACAGCGGCGCACGATGAAGAATTTCCTGTTCCAGCGCATCCAGATACTGATCGGCCTTATGCTGCTGTCGGGTCACAATCTTATTGCAGCCACAGAAGTAGCAGAGTTTGTGGCAAAACGGGATATGAACGTAAAGCGAAAGCGGGCGCTCAGGATAGCGCGCGACGGCCTGTAAAAACGCCGATTCGCCAAACGCGTCTGAAAATTCCAGCGCGGTCGGGTACGAGGTATAGCGTGGCCCGGAATAGTTATATTTCTGGATCAGGGCCAGATCCCAGTCTATTTGTTGTTCAGACATGCTCACTCCTTCCGATGGCGTCTCTGGCGGGTACGGCGTACCGGCCTCACTCCATTTCGAGTGCTAAGCCGGCTGCGCAGCCACTTCTGTCGCCGCGACAACCGCTGTAGTTTAACGAATAACCACACCAGATAACATATAACCGGAAGGGTTATAAGCAGGACGGGCAGGCCCACGGCGTAAACCGTTAGTTACCGCCCCGCAGCAGGCGCATCATATCTTCCTGCTTCTCGTCATCTTCCTCTTCTTCTTCGTCATCATCGTAGGAGAGGCCCAGCTTCTGCATCAGCTCATCGATGCGATCCAGTTTGGCATCTACCCAGGACTGATCTTCCGCGCTCAGGGTTTCGCCTGCTTCCAGACGTTCTAACAGCGCATCCAGGCGCTCATCCGTTTCCAGTAAATCCAACTCAGCCTGCGGTGAAAGCATAGGTTTCTCACTCTTCGGTTTGTGCTGTTTGGTGACTTTTTCGGTCACGCCCAATGGAATAGGGGTTTTACTGCCGATGCGTGGATCTTTCTGTTGGTTCTTGTTTTTGCCGCCTGACGCCGCGTCGCCACCGGTCGCACGGCTACCCGCCGCGTGTCCACGGTGTTTTTTCTGACGCTTGCGGTCACGAGCTTCCAGGTTCAGCTCTTCACGGGTTTTACGGCGTGCCTTTGCAGGACCTTTGCCGCGTGGTGTAGAAGTGGATTTCATAGTGATTCGTCTTTGGCTGTTTTATTCAGTATACAATTGCGCCGGAATCTAGCAGAAATAAAGAAAAAAGGCGACAGATTGCTCTGTCGCCTTTTCACCTTACTCACAACCCTGAACGGGTCCTACATTCCCTGTCGGCTGTCAACACACCCTGTTTATCCTTCAGCCTGGAACATTCCGTGTCTTTTCCGTTTCCGTATACCAACGTCTCCGAACGCCTGTCATCCTGACAATCCTGTGTCTTCGCCTCCTGGCGCTCCTGACCCTCATCCTGAGTCGTCTTCCTGTACAGCTATCCTCGCTATGGGGGTTACTCTACTCTTTTGAAGTAAAGTAACAAGTCACTGGTCGCACAGTTCTGATATTTTCAGAATATTACATACTTTTAATACCATGATTTAGTTGATTTATTTAATTATTTGCCCTGCAATTACTCCTAAATTTCGTATAAGAACGATCGGCAATGTCTCACAACGAGCAAGGTTTTTACTCACAGCAGGCCCATGCCGAAAAATCAGTCTTTTGCTCCTGTTCAGGTATAATCGCGGCAAAGCTTTAACTGACGGAGACGACCGCTTTGATTAACCTGAATTATCAACAGACGCACTTTGTAATGAGCGCGCCTGATATTCGCCATTTACCTTCCGATACTGGAATCGAAGTGGCATTTGCTGGCCGTTCCAACGCAGGTAAGTCCAGCGCACTGAACACGCTGACCAATCAGAAGAGCCTGGCGCGTACCTCGAAAACGCCTGGCCGTACTCAGCTTATTAACCTGTTTGAAGTGGTCGACGGCAAACGACTTGTTGACTTACCCGGCTATGGTTACGCCGAAGTGCCGGAAGAAATGAAGCGCAAATGGCAACGCGCACTGGGTGAGTATCTGGAAAAACGCCAGAGCCTGCAGGGACTGGTGGTGTTGATGGATATTCGCCACCCGCTGAAAGATCTCGACCAACAGATGGTCCAGTGGGCCGTCGAGAGTAACATCCAGGTGCTGGTGCTGCTGACGAAAGCGGACAAACTGGCAAGTGGGGCGCGTAAGGCCCAGTTGAATATGGTCCGTGAAGCGGTGTTAGCCTTTAACGGCGATGTGCAGGTTGAGACCTTTTCATCGCTGAAAAAGCAGGGTGTGGACAAATTACGGCAGAAGCTGGACAGCTGGTTTAGCGAACTGGCACCGGTTGAAGAGGATCAGGACGGAGAGTAATTCATCGCAAGGGCGGATAACGACGCAGCGCGTCTTATCCGGCCCACAGATCGTGTTTCGCTTTTACTCAAAATAATTCATGTTGCAGGAAGGCAGCGACGCAGTGAATGCTCAGGGGCTTACATCAGTAAGTAACTGAGGTGAGAGAGGAAACCAACGCACCTGCAGCGTGAAGTATGAAGAGTAAAATAAAAAACGCCCCAGTCAGAAACTGACTGGGGCGGCTAAAATATTCAGCCAAATCCGATTACGTGAAGTAAAAGGTCTGAAAGATAGAACATCTTACCTCTGTACCCTACGCGAATAACTTTACTCTTTTTTGAGCAGCGCAGAAAGCACTTTTTGTAATTTTTTTTCATTCTTTACATAGGTAATTCCAATACCCATCACAAAACGCGCGCACTTATGTTGCTTAATTACGAAAAAAGCGCGTTATCCAGCGGCCACTTAGTGCGCCTGATCCCAGTTTTCACCACTCCCGACTTCCACCAGCAGTGGCACATCAATGCGCGTGCAGTTTTCCATCAACTGATGGATCCTTTTCGCTGCCGCATCCAGGTCGTCTTTATGTACTTCAAACACCAGTTCATCGTGCACCTGCATGATCATACGCACGCGCGGTTTCTCCGTTTCCAGCCAGCCATCGACCGCAATCATCGCCCGTTTGATGATATCGGCTGCGGTTCCCTGCATTGGGGCGTTAATCGCCGCACGCTCAGCACCAGCACGACGCGCGCCGTTGCTGGATTTGATATCCGGCAGATAGAGACGACGGCCTTCCAGCGTTTCAACATAGCCCTGCTCTTTCGCCTGAGCGCGAGTGCGTTCCATGTACTCCAGTACGCCAGGATAACGTTCGAAATAGAGGTCCATATACTTCTGCGCTTCTTTACGCGGAATATTCAACTGACGCGCCAGACCGAACGCGCTCATACCGTAGATCAGACCAAAGTTGATCGCCTTCGCGCTGCGGCGCTGCTCACTTGTTACCGTCTCCAGCGGCAGACCAAATACTTCTGCAGCGGTGGCGCGGTGAATATCTTTCCCTTCAGCAAACGCTGTCAGCAAACCTTTGTCGCGTGACAGGTGCGCCATAATACGCAGCTCAATCTGTGAATAGTCCGCAGAAACAATCAGGTAATCCTTCGGCGGGATAAATGCCTGACGGATACGACGTCCTTCCTCGTTACGGACCGGAATGTTTTGCAGGTTTGGATCGGTCGATGACAAGCGGCCCGTCGCGGTCACGGCCTGATGATACGACGTGTGCACACGCCCGGTTTTCGGGTTAATCATCAGCGGCAGTTTGTCGGTGTAGGTCGATTTCAGCTTCGCCAGGCCACGATACTCAAGAATCACTTTAGGTAGCGGGTAATCCAGTGCCAGCTCTTCCAGCACCTCTTCAGACGTCGATGGCGCGCCGCCTGGGGTTTTCTTCAGTGGCTTAATGCCCTGTTTTTCGAACAGGATCGTCTGCAACTGCTTAGTTGAAGAGAGGTTAAACACTTCTCCTGCGATGTCATGCGCTTTCTGTTCCAGCTCCGCCAGACGCAGGGTGATCTCCTCGGAGTGCTTATGCAGTACCGCAGGGTCTATCTTCACACCGTTACGCTCTACGCGAGATAACACCGGTACCAGCGGCATTTCGATGTTTTCAAAGACATTCAACGGCCCTTTATGCTGCTGCAGTTCTGGCCACATTTTCAAATGCAGTTGTAAGGTGACGTCAGCATCTTCTGCCGCATAACGCCCGGCCTCTTCCAGCGCGATCTGATTAAAGGTCAGTTGGTTCTTCCCTTTACCCGCAATCTCTTCGAAGGTGATGGTTTTGTGCTTCAGCCAGCGATCGGACAAGCTGTCCATATCGTGACGCCCGGCAACGCTGTTCAGAATGTACGATTCGAGCATGGTATCAAAAGCGATGCCACGCAGTTCGATGCCATAATTCGCCAGAATACCGCGATCGTACTTCAGATTTTGTCCAACCTTACGCGCGTTTTCATCTTCAAGCAGCGGCTTGAGCATCGCCAGCGCACGATCGCGGGAAATTTGATCCGGCGCATCCAGATAGTCATGCGCCACAGGCACATAAGCCGCCACGCCTGGTTCAATAGCGAATGAGAGCCCCACCAGATTGGCAGAGATGTTATCCAGACTGTCGGTTTCGGTATCGAAGGCAAACACGGGCGCTTTTTTCAGCTTCGCAATCCACGTTTCCAGCGTCGGTTCATCGAGAATCGTCACGTAGTTATCGTAGGAAAGCACAGCAGCGGTTTCTTCCTGTGCGCCATCGACAACGATCGTTTCCTGCGGTTTTGCCGCCGGTTTTGTCCCTTTCGCCTGTAGCCACTTGCCCGCTTCAACATCAGCGGTCCAGCGTTTGAACTCATACTTTTTAAACAGCCCGACCAGTTCGTCAGCCTGTGGCTGTTGTACTTCCAACTGTTCGCAGGTCAGTTCCAGCTCAACGTCTGTTTTGATCGTCGCCAGTTTATAGGAGAGGTAGGCAACCTCTTTATTTTGCTCGAGTTTACCCGCCATGGTTTTCGCACCACGGAACGTCAACCCGGCAATTTTATCTGACTCAGCGTAAAGCGTATCCAGCCCACCCAGTCCCTGTAACAGCGCCTGAGCGGTCTTTTCCCCAACGCCCGGTACGCCCGGAATGTTATCGGAGGAATCCCCCATAAGCGCCAGAAAGTCGATGATCAGTTCGGGTGGCACGCCGTATTTCGTCACAACTTCATCCGGACCAAGAATAGTGTTGGTCATGGTATTGATGAGTGTGATGTTTGGCGTGACCAGTTGGGCCATATCTTTATCACCGGTACTGATCAGCACCGGACGCCCCACTTTTTCCGCTTCACGTGCCAGGGTGCCAATAACATCGTCCGCTTCCACGCCGGATACGGCCAGCAGCGGCAACCCCATCGCTTTCACCATCGCATGTAACGGTTCGATCTGCGCCCGCAGATCGTCCGGCATTGGCGGGCGATGCGATTTGTAATGCTCAAATAATTCGTCACGGAAGGTTTTACCCTTGGCATCAAATACCACTGCGGCATGTGTTGGCTGATACTGCAGGATCAGGCTGCGCAGCATATTGAGGACACCGTACATCGCGCCTGTCGGTTCACCCGCGCTATTGGTTAGCGGTGGAAACGCATGGTATGCGCGATAGAGATAAGAAGAGCCATCTACAAGGATAAGTGGGTTTTCTGGGATCTGAACCATAATGTCCGTGCCTGTTTATCAGATTATGGATAAAGGATGCCACAGACGGGATGAAAACATGAGTTTTTCACCACATTTGTCGTAAATCTTTTGTAGATCTTCTGGATCGCTCGCAAAGGCGCCTGTGGATAACTTTGTGCATAATTAATTTTCATCACATTAATATCAAATCAATGATTTTATCATCATCTATTTTATTGATTATTTTCAATAAGTTATAAAAACAACAAAATAAACCCTTTATGTTTTCATTGAATTACGGAATGTGGATAGATATGGCGTATTTTTCTCTGTCGTGAAGAACCGTCATTTGAGTTATTTTCTGATAAAATCAGCCCCCTTGCGCGACTTTAGCGTACTGTTTATGGCTAATCCTTTGAATAATTTAATCACGGCGAGATTGCTCGCTACAGTCACCCTGTTGCTGAGCATCGCATTGACCATTGTGGTCACGATTTTATGCTCTGTACCGATCATTCTTGCCGGACTGGTAAAGCTCCTGCTACCCGTTCCTTTCGTCTGGCGCAAGGTGTCTTTGTTTTGTAATTTCATGATGTACTGCTGGTGTGAAGGGCTCGCCCTGCTGCTACATCTCAACCCGTGGTTGAAATGGGATGTGCAAGGTCTGGAAGGTCTCAGCAAGAAAAACTGGTATCTGCTGGTGTGTAATCACCACAGCTGGGCTGACATCGTGGTGCTGTGTGTGCTCTTCCGTAAACACATTCCCATGAATAAGTATTTCCTCAAACAGCAACTGGCCTGGGTGCCCTTTATCGGTCTCGCCTGCTGGGCGCTGGATATGCCGTTTATGAAACGTTACTCACGCGCGTATCTCTTGCGGCATCCAGAACGTCGGGGTAAGGATGTTGAGACCACCCGCCGGTCCTGTGAAAAGTTTCGCGCACATCCCACCACGATCGTCAATTTCGTCGAAGGCTCTCGCTTTACCGAAGAAAAACGTCAGCAGACTCGTTCGCCGTATAAACATCTGTTACCGCCAAAAGCAGCAGGCATCGCAATGGCGCTGAACGTGTTAGGTTCGCAATTCGATAAATTACTTAACGTTACGCTGTGCTATCCAGAAAACGACCGTACGCCATTCTTCGATATGCTGAGCGGGAAACTGACGCGCATTGTGGTTCGCGTGGATATGCAACCCATTAAGGAAGATCTGCACGGTGACTACGTGAACGATAAAGGATTTAAGCGCCGTTTCCAGCTATGGCTAAATACGCTGTGGGGAGAAAAAGACTTGCTAATAGAAGAGATTAAAGCGACAAGTAAAAACGCCGGTCGCTGACCGGCGTTGCTTTTATTTCTTACCGACCAGATATTTCACCGTGTCCGCATATTGCTGAACAAAGATATCCATGCTGCTGGTATCCATACCCTGCGGATTCACCTGATATTTGCCGTTAACAAACATCGCCGGTACGCCCTGCAGTTGCAGATCGGCAGCGGCTTTTTCCTGCTGCGCAACCAGTGATTTCACGACAAAGCTGTTCCATGCCGCATCGTAATCTTCGCCTTTAACGCCGGCATCCACGAATACTTTACGGATATCCGCAACGCTCTGTACGGTCTGGGTTTTCTGTACACCTTCAAACATCGGCACAGTCACTTTATCTTCAACACCCAGCGCGATCGCCACAGCCCACGCTTGCGTCAGATCCTTGCCCAGCGGGCCCAGGAACTCGACGTGGTACTTAGTCATTTTGACGCCTTCCGGAAGTTTTTTCTTCACGTTATCAGAAACATGAAGGACTTCTTCAAACTGGTAGCAGTGTGGGCAATAGAAAGAGAAAAACTCCAGCACCTGCGGTTCACCGGCAACGGGCTTTTCCAGGGTGGTATACTGCTTACCATCCTCGAATTGCGCTGCCGATGCGCTGAAAGCTAAAACCATACCAGCCAGCGCCAGCCAAATCTTTTTCATGATTACGTCTCCGATTAATACATAGGTGTTAATTGTAATGGGGGTTCTTGCAGAACTTTTGCCTGCTCGATAAATGTCGCGGTCTGTCGTTGCCAGTAATCTTCCCCGGTCAACCACGGGAAGTTTTTAGGAAACGCAGGATCGTCCCAACGACGCATCAGCCAGGCAAGATAATAAACCAAACGCATGGCACGTAAAGGTTCAATCAGTTCAATTTCAGACGTTTCGAACTCATTAACGTCTTCATAAGCTTCAATAATCGTCTCAAGCTGCATACGTTGCTCAGCTTTATCACCATTAAGAAGCATCCACAGATCCTGAATGGCAGGACCGTTGCGGGAATCATCTAAATCGACAAACAGCGGCCCCTCGCGCCAGAGGATATTTCCGGCGTGACAGTCGCCGTGTAGACGTAACATGTCAAAATTCGTATGCCACCGGTCAGTGACGGCCACAATCAGCGCATCCGTCGCCTTCAGGAAGGCGGCCTTTTGTCCTGACGGAATGAGGCGAGCATACTCGAAGAGTTTACGCGGCTCGACGAGGTATTCGTCCAGCCCAATGGTTGGTCGCCAGGTAAATGGTCGCTTACGACCGATCTGATGCAGGCGCCCCAGATAACGGCCCACCGCTTCCATTTGATCGATATTGTCCGCTTCGAACTGCCGACCACCTACGCTTGGAAAAATCGCGTAGTGGAACCCCTGATGCGACAACAGCGTCTGCCCCTTAAAAGCCAGCGGCGCGGCAACCGGGACGTCATCTTCGAGCAGTTCAATCGCAAACTGATGCTCTTCCAGGATCTGATCAACCGACCAGCGCTCAGGGCGATAAAATTTAACGACAAAACGCTGACGGTCTTCATCCTGAAACTGGTAGACACGGTTTTCGTAGCTGTTAAGCGGAGTAAGACCAGAATCCACCCGGATCCCCTGCTCAAACAGCGCATCCATGATGGTATCCGGGTGTAATGTCTGGAAATTGAAAGCGTTGTTGTTCATCCCATCATCCGGAAAATACGTCGAATGATTCAGGATATCATTTCATAACAACTTCGGTGGCCCCACTTACAAGCTTTTACTCTTTAATTACGCCACGGGCACGCAGCAGCGCCGTTTTGAAATCTTCCTCGTAGTCTTTTTGGATACCGGGAATAACAGCGTCTTTTGCAGAGTCGCGCATTTTCAGGTGATAGATCAGAATGTCGTCGGTTAAATCCGCCAGTTCACCGTCAAAACCTGACTCTTTCGCCAGTTTCTGCAAAAATTGCATCAGGTTAAGGTCGGGCTCTTTTTGCCAGGCTGGCTGGAGGAGTTCAATAACTTCATTCAGGCGTTTACATTTCATGGTCGTGCTCCTTACTCTTGATACAGACACGTTAGCAGGGTCAATCCCACAATAAAAGAGGCGATATCAGTGAATCAGGTTAGTGCAATAACAGGGGTTGTACTTGCTGGCGGAAAGGCCAGGCGGATGGGCGGCATTGATAAAGGCCTGCTTGAGCTTAAAGGGAAACCGCTGTGGAAACATGTCGCCGATACGCTGTTATCGCAACTGGAAACGGTAGTTGTGAATGCCAATCGCCATCAGGATATTTATCGCTCTGGCGGCCTGAAAGTCATTTCGGATGCGATCGCGGATTTTCCCGGTCCGCTGGCGGGTATGCTTTCTGTTTTCCAACAGGAGAACGGCGACTGGTTTCTGTTTTGTCCCTGTGACACCCCTTTTATCCCGCAGACGCTGGTTGCCCGATTAAGTGCCCGACGCAATCAGGCACCGGTGGTATGGGTGCACGATGGCGAACGGGATCACCCCACCATTGCGCTGGTTCACCGCTCGGTTCAGCCGTTTTTGCAGACTTATCTACAGTCTGGCGAGCGACGGGTAATGGTTTTTATGCGTCAGGCCGGTGGACATGCCGTTGATTTTAGCGACTATAAGGACGCGTTTGTGAATGTGAATACCCTTGAGGAGCTCGATAAATGGCAGGAAAAACAATGATCCCTTTACTGGCTATCGCCGCGTGGAGCGGAACGGGAAAAACGACGCTGCTCAGGAAGCTCATCCCGGCTCTGTGCGCCGCCGGGATCCGTCCTGGACTTATCAAGCATACGCATCACGATATGGACGTGGATAAGCCCGGCAAAGACAGCTATGAGCTACGCAAAGCGGGGGCAGCGCAAACCCTGGTCGCCAGTCAGCAACGTTGGGCATTGATGACCGAGACGCCAGAAGCATCCGAGCTGGATTTAGCGTACCTGGTCAGCAGGATGGAGACTACCACGCTGGATATGGTGCTGGTTGAGGGATTTAAGCACGAAGCCGTCGCGAAGATCTTATTGTTTCGACAGGGATGTGGACGCAGTGTGGAAGAACTGACCATTGATGAACACGTTATTGCGATTGCCAGTGACGTTCAACTTGATGTGGATATTCCGCAATTAGATATCAATGATATACAGCAGATTTCAGCATTCATTTTACGCTGGCTAAAGGCGCAGTAAATCCAATAAAGCGTCTCTTTCTCCGCTCAAATAATCATCCCATAAACGCAAAAAGGCCATCCGCAGGATGGCCTCTTCACTGAACTGCAGATAAAACAAAAAAACCCCATGCTTTCGCATGAGGTTTTCCTGTTTATTTGATGCCTGGCAGTTCCCTACTCTCACATGGGGAGACCCCACACTACCATCG
>NZ_JBGUBF010000008.1:0-146083 GCF_041807075.1 Citrobacter telavivensis
ATTTGCCTGGCGGCTGTAGCGCGGTGGTCCCACCTGACCCCATGCCGAACTCAGAAGTGAAACGCCGTAGCGCCGATGGTAGTGTGGGGTCTCCCCATGCGAGAGTAGGGAACTGCCAGGCATCAAATTTAGCGTGCTGATATGGCTCAGTTGGTAGAGCGCACCCTTGGTAAGGGTGAGGTCCCCAGTTCGACTCTGGGTATCAGCACCACTTAATTAGGTTAAAGTTCGGCACAGTAGAAAAGAATTTGTCTGGCGGCTGTAGCGCGGTGGTCCCACCTGACCCCATGCCGAACTCAGAAGTGAAACGCCGTAGCGCCGATGGTAGTGTGGGGTCTCCCCATGTGAGAGTAGGGAACTGCCAGACATCAAATAAAACAAAAGGCTCTGTCGAAAGACAGGGCCTTTTGTTTTTCCTGTGTTGTAGTTCTGATAGACGTAGTGCCATCAGGCGGAATTGGGTACAGAAAAGCAGAAGGCCATCCATCAGGGTGGCCTTTTTGCATTCTGATTAATGTATTACCTGCGATAAAAATGCACGAGTACGTTCTGATTTAGGATGAGCAAAAAACTCATCCGGCGGTGCCTGTTCAACAATTTCCCCGCGATCCATAAAGATCACCCTGTCTGCCACCGTTCTGGCAAATCCCATCTCATGTGTTACGCAAAGCATTGTCATCCCTGACTGCGCCAGGCCAATCATCGTATCCAGCACTTCTTTCACCATCTCGGGATCCAGCGCTGATGTGGGCTCATCAAACAGCATAATTTTGGGTTTCATACATAGCGAGCGGGCAATGGCTACGCGCTGTTGCTGTCCGCCGGAGATCTGTCCTGGAAATTTATGCGCGTGCTCTGCAATACGCACACGTTCCAGGTAGTGCATTCCCAGCGCTTCAGCTTCTTTTATCGGCATCTTACGCACCCAAATGGGCGCCAACGTACAGTTTTGTAGAACGGTAAGATGGGGGAAGAGATTGAAGTGTTGAAATACCATACCGACTTCCTGTCGGACGCGCTCAATATTGCGGATGTCCTCATTCAGTTCAATCCCATCGACAATGATTCGTCCTTGCTGATGTTCTTCCAGATGGTTAATACAGCGGATGGTGGTTGATTTCCCCGAGCCCGAGGGGCCACATAATACAATGCGTTCCCCCTGTTTTACTCGCAGGTTGATATCCTTCAGTACGTGAAACTGTCCGTACCACTTGTTGACGTTTTCCAGCGTAATCATCGCGTCGGCAGGTTGTATTAATAGTTGGCTCATAGAATCCTCAGTGCGGTGTACGCCCGGTGTTAAAGCGCTTTTCCAGATGCTGGCTGTAGCGCGACATGCTGAAACAAAAAATCCAGTAGATCAGAGCAGCGAAGACATACCCTTCCGTCGACATACCCAGCCAGGCCGGGTCAACCGTCGCTTGTTGCACGCTGCTGAACAGATCGAACAAGCCGATGATGATGACCAGGCTGGTATCCTTAAACAGGGCAATAATCGTGTTGACCAGCCCAGGGATGACCAGCTTCAGGGCCTGGGGAAGAATGACCAGTCCCTGGGTTTTCCAGTAGCCTAACGCCAGCGACTCTGCTGCTTCGTATTGCCCTTTTGGTAATGCCTGCAGTCCCCCACGAACCACTTCTGCGACGTAGGCTGACTGAAAGAGGATTACGCCAACCAGCGCCCGAATAAGTTTATCAATGCTGGTTCCTTCTGACATAAACAGCGGCAGCATTACCGAAGACATAAACAGTACGGTGATCAACGGTACGCCACGCCAGAACTCGATAAAAATGACGGATAAGATCCGCACGACGGGCATGTGGGATCGACGTCCCAGTGCCAGCAAAATCCCTAAGGGCAACGCCCCCGCGATCCCGACTGATGCGATGATTAAGGTCAGCGTCAGCCCACCCCATTGGCGCGTTTCAACACGATCCAGCCCAAGGAAACCTCCATACAGCAAGAACCAGACAACGATCGGGTAGATGACGGCCCAGCCGGCGATATAGCGTCCGCGACGCGGCAACGCTTTCCAGAACATCGGAACAATGGAGCCCAACCCGATGATCAACGCCAGGTTGATACGCCAGCGCTGGTCGTGTGGGTACAGCCCATACATGAACTGTCCAAAACGTTCATGAATAAACACCCAGCAGGCACCCGCTTTGGTACAGTCAGCACGAGTGGAACCCACCCAGTTGGCCTGCAGGAACGCCCAGTTCAGCAAGGGAGGAATTAACTCCCACATCAGCCACAGACAGAACAGCGTCAACAGGCTGTTTGACCAACTGGAAAAGAGATTTTTACGTACCCATAAGATCGAACGACCAGGACCGTTACTGGCCGGGCGCATGGGATGAGACAGCAATGCTTTTGTCATCATGGTTCCTTAGCGCTCAATGAGGGCGATTCGCCGGTTATAGATGTTCATCAGCAGCGAGATGGTCAGGCTAATTATCAGGTACACCGACATTGTAATGGCGATCGTTTCAATGGCCTGCCCCGTCTGGTTAAGCACCGTGCCGGCGAACAGCGATACCATATCGGGATAGCCAATGGCGGCAGCCAGCGATGAGTTTTTCACGATATTCAGGTACTGACTGGTCAGTGGCGGAATAATGACGCGTAACGCCTGAGGAATGATGACCTGGCGAAGTGTCACGGTATTGGGCAACCCGAGAGAACGGGCGGCTTCATGCTGACCGTAGGGAACGGCCTGAATACCGGCACGAATGATTTCGGCAATAAATGCTGAGGTGTATACCGACAACGCCAGCGTCAGGGCCGCCAGTTCAGGAATGAGCACCATTCCGCCACGGAAGTTGAAGCCGCGTAGCTGTGGAATATCCCAGTGCAGCGCCGCACCAAAAAGCCAGTGCGCGATGAGCGGCAGCAGCACAATCAGGCTTAATGCCGTGGGCCAGGTTCTGCGTAACTGTCCCGTTTTCATCTGATGCATTTTATTGAAACGGAACAGACCCACGGACAGCGCAATAGCAATTGCTGTCGAGAGCACGAAAGCGAGCACGCCTTCTCCTAACTGTGGCGACGGGATATAGAGTCCGCGATTGCTTAAAAAGACCATCTCCAGCGCGCTGGCGGCCTGGCGGGGGCCGGGTAAATTGCGCAGAACCGCGAAGTACCAGAAAAAGATTTGCAGGAGCGGCGGGATGTTACGGAAGGTCTCGATATAAACCGTTGAGAGTTTACGCAGTAACCAGTTATCCGACAGGCGCGCCAGCCCGAGAAAGAAGCCGATAAATGACGCAAAGACAATACACAGCGCGGAAACCAGTAGCGTATTAAGCAAACCCACCAGAAAAACGCGTCCGTATGTGTCACCCTGCTGATAGTCGATCAGGTGCTGGACAATGCCAAATCCAGCGCTACGGTCGAGAAAGGCAAAGCCCGAGGTAATGCCGCGACTGCTTAGATTATTTATCGTGTTATGAATGAGATAGATTGCAACTGCAACGACCGCAAGAATGGCGAGGATCTGGAACAGCCAGGCGCGGACCGCAGGGTTTGAAAAGGAGAGTGACCCTTTTACACTTGAGCGGCGATGGAACATAAGAAAGCCTCGGTAACCATGACTCTGAACTGAGCGCCGCCTGTGCGGCGCCCGTTACATCACAACGAATTAACGCACTGGCGGTGCGTATTGAATGCCGCCGTTATTCCAGAGATTGTTCTGTCCACGTTTGATCTTCAGTGGGCTTTCCGATCCGACGTTGCGCTCAAAGATCTCCGCATAGTTACCCACCTGCTTGATGATGTTGTAAGCCCATTTATTGTCGAGCTTCAGATCTTTGCCGTAGTCGCCTTCTTTGCCCAGCAGATGCGCCATGTCTGGTGTCGCAGGGTTCGCCGCTTTCTCATCGACATTCTTCGACGTCACGCCCATCTCTTCGGCATTCAGCATGGCAAACAGCGTCCAGCGCACAATAGAGAACCACTCGTCATCTCCACGACGAACAACCGGGCCCAGCGGCTCTTTCGAGATCACTTCTGGTAGCACAAGCCACTCGGCCGGATTGCTGAGTTTGATACGCAGGGCATAGAGTTGGGACTGGTCAGAGGCGAGGGTATCGCAACGTCCTGATTCCAGCGCTTTTGCCGACTCATCTGAGCGGTCAAAGGTGACCGGGGTGTATTTCATGTTGTTGGCTTTGAAATAATCCGCCACGTTCAGTTCCGTATCCGTTCCCGCCTGAATACAGACGGTGGCGCCATCTAACTCTTTCGCGCTTTTCAGGCCCGCTTTGTTGTGGGTCAGGAAGCCGATGCCATCGTAATAGGTGACGCCAGTAAAGGACATACCCATTCCGGAATCACGCGAAGAGGTCCAGGTGGTATTACGGGAGAGAAGATCGACTTCGCCAGACTGTAATGCGGTGAAGCGTTCTTTTGCGGTGAGTGGGGTATATTTTACTTTTGTATCATCTCCCAGGACGGCGGCAGCAACGCCACGACAAACATCCACATCTATCCCGGAGAATTTCCCGTTCGCATCAGCGTAAGAAAAACCGGGAAGACCGTCACTGATACCACATTGCACGAACCCTTTCTTTTTTACAGCATCCAGCGTTGTACCCGCATGTGCCTGATTGGCAATCGCAAGCAGCACGCCGGCCGCAGCCAGTGTGGCTATCATCATCTTTTTCATAATGCATCCTGTGTGGCAAAGAAATTATTGTTATAGAGAGACGTTCTGCAACGTCTTTAACCTGTCTGTGGCATTGGCCATACTCTTTTAAGCAAAGGTAGTGCCAGGTTTTGCGCACGAATATCCGACGCAATAAGCAGAGTGTAGACAGGAAAAAATAAACTCAGCGCCCTGAAATGGTGCGAAATTGAAACGTAAGCCACATTTTGGAGCAAAATATTTAAAACAATGCTCGCGAAGTGAAATAACAGTTTCGGGCGTGAATATCGAGAGGGTGAGTATTGAAAGATAAATGAAGAAAAGAAGAGGGCGGGACGTTATTGATAATTAAAATGTAATGGGATATCTATTTTTCAACACATTGTATGATATGAAAAAAGGTGATCTTAGGCTAAGAGCGCGGCATGTTCCGCGCTCTGAGAATGTTATTTTGACAGCGCGATGATCCCCATCGTCAGGCCCGCAACAGCGGCGGCCCCGCCAGCAATCGCGCCAGCGGTTTCCCAGTTATCCTGAGTCGTCCCTTTCATACAGGTATTGGTATGAACGAGGCGTCCCTGATCGTCATAAACCGGAACGCAGGGGGAATCGTGTGCACAGCCCGCCAGCAATGCCGTGAGCAATGCCACTGGAATTAATCTTTTCATGGTGTTACCTCAAAAATAAGCGTTCCGCGAAATGCAGTAATAGTGAATGCTGCTTTGCGAATACGAACCAAATTTTACCACCGCTTAAAAAAAGATTGGCATATGGAATAATCTCAATTCATGTGGATTGTAAAAATAATGGAGGCGCAAGTTTCGTATTACGCAGAGTAAATGACTATCTGTTTAATAAATAAAGAAAGATATTGAAAGGATAAAGGCGTCCGTCGACGCCTTTATTTACACATTAGCTCTGGGATTTGTTAAAACGGCCTCTTACTACGACAAAGAATGCCGGGACAAAGAAGATGGCCAGCAGCGTTGCTGTCAGCATTCCTCCCATCACACCGGTTCCGACCGCATTCTGGGCACCGCTCCCCGCTCCCCGACTAATGACCAGCGGCATTACGCCGAGGATGAATGCGAGTGAGGTCATCAGAATAGGGCGTAGGCGCATGCGTGCCGCCTCAAGCGTTGCCTCTATCAGGCCACGACCTTCTTTCTCCATCAGATCCTTGGCAAATTCCACGATCAGAATGGCGTTTTTCGCGGAAAGGCCAATCGTGGTTAACAGTCCGACCTGGAAATAGACGTCGTTATTCAGCCCACGCAGGGAGGCGGCCAGAAGCGCGCCAACTACACCGAGCGGGACAACCAGCATCACCGAGAACGGAATGGACCAGCTTTCATACAGTGCGGCAAGGCAGAGGAACACGACGATCAGTGAGATGGCATACAGTGCCGGTGCCTGATTACCAGACAGACGTTCCTGATATGACATTCCCGTCCAGTCATGGCCGATGCCATTGGGCAATTTTGACGCGAGATTTTCCATCAACGCCATCGCCTCACCGGTGCTTCGGCCTGGTGTAGCCTCACCCAACAGTTCCATTGATGGCATGCCGTTGTAGCGTTCCAGACGCGGAGAGCCATACACCCAACGGGCGGTGCTGAAGGCTGAGAAGGGCACCATCTTGCCGTTGGCGCTGCGAACGTACAGATTGTTGATGTCCTCTGGCAGCATACGGAATTTCGCATCCGCCTGAACATAGACTTTCTTCACGCGTCCGCGGTCAATAAAGTCATTAACGTAGGAACCACCGAGTGATGCCGAGATCGTTTGGTTAATGTCTGACAGTGCAACGCCAAGCGCCTGCGCTTTTTCCTGGTCAACATCCAGCTTGAACTGCGGGGTATCCTCCAGACCGTTAGGACGAACACGGACCAGCAGATCGGCGTGCTTAGCCACCATGCCCAATAGCTGATTACGTGCTGATGTTAGCCCGGCGTGACCCAGCCCGCCCTGGTCAATGAGCTCAAAGTCGAAACCGGTCGCGGTGCCCAGTTCAATAATTGCCGGCATGTTGAAGGGGAAGACCATTCCATCCGTTATCTGACTGAACGCGTGGGTCGCGCGCGCAATCACCGCTTCGACGCTGTTTTCCTTGCCGCTACGTTCATCCCAGGGTTTTAGGCTAATGAAAGCCAGACCCGCGTTCTGCGCCTGGCCGCTAAAGCTGAAACCATTGACCGTAAACACGCTCTCAATATTCGCTTTTTCGTTATTCAGGTAGTAATGCGTAACCTGATCTAACACTTTTTGGGTTCGTTCCTGGGTTGCCCCGGCAGGTAACTGAATCATGGTCATGAACACACCCTGATCTTCTTCAGGCAGGAAGGAGGTAGGGAGACGTAGAAACAGTATCGCCATCCCGACGACAATCAGGATGTAGATAATCAGGTAGCGCCCGGTGTTGCGTACAATACCGCTGACGCTGTGGGTGTAGTGGTTAACGCTGAGGTCAAATTTTGCATTAAACCAACTGAAGAATTTCCCTTTCTGCTCGTGGTGTTCGGCGGATACTGGCTTAAGCAGCGTTGCGCAAAGTGCCGGAGTCAGGATCAATGCCACCAGAACGGAGAGCGCCATTGCGGATACGATAGTGATAGAAAACTGGCGGTAAATCGCCCCGGTGGAGCCGCCGAAAAAGGCCATCGGGATGAAGACGGCAGACAGCACCATCGCGATCCCAACCAGCGCCCCCTGGATTTGGGACATGGATTTCTCCGTTGCCTCTTTGGGCGGCAACTTGTCCTCCATCATCACGCGTTCAACGTTTTCCACCACCACAATAGCGTCATCGACCAGGAGGCCTATCGCCAGTACCATCCCGAACATCGTCAAGGTGTTGATCGAGTAACCAAACGCCGAGAGGACCGCAAACGTACCCAGCAGCACGACGGGAACCGCAATTGTCGGAATGAGCGTTGCGCGGATGTTCTGCAAAAACAGATACATCACAAGGAAAACCAGTACGATCGCTTCGAAGAGCGTTTTCACGACTTCGTGAATGGAGATCTTCACAAATGGCGTTGTGTCGTACGGATAGACCACTTTCATCCCTTGTGGGAAGAAAGGTTGCAGATCAACGAGTTTGGCTTTGATCGCGCTGGCGGTATCCAGGGCGTTGGCGCCGGTCGCCAGTTTGACCCCTAGGCCAGCGGCTGGCTTACCGTTAATTCGGGCGACAACGTTATAGTTTTCTCCCCCAAGTTCGATACGCGCAACATCGTTAAGGCGCACGGTGGAACCGTCACTGTTTACCCGTAATGTGACTTTGCCGAATTCCTCAGGATCTTTCAGACGCGTCTGCGCGATGATGGAGGCGTTCAACTGTTGACCCGGCAATGCTGGCGTTCCGCCCAACTGACCGGCTGCGATCTGGTCGTTCTGCACTTTCAACTGATTGATGACATCAACCGGCGTGAGCTGGTATTTGTTCAGCAGATTGGCATCAAGCCAGATACGCATCGCGTACTGTGCGCCAAACAGTTGTACATCACCCACACCGCTCAGGCGGCTGATCGTATCTTTCACGTTTGAGGCGACGTAGTCGGAAATATCGTCCTGAGTCGTTTGCGGATTGTCAGAGACGAACCCTGCGACTAACAAGAAGCTGCTGCTCGATTTTTCTACGCTAATCCCTTGTTGTTGTACTTCCTGAGGCAGCAACGGCGTCGCCAACTGCAGTTTGTTCTGCACCTGAACCTGAGCGATATCCGGGTCGGTCCCGGACTGAAAGGTTAACGTGATGGTCACGCTACCTGCAGAGTCGCTGGTGGACGACATATACATCAGGTTATCGATACCGTTCATATTCTGTTCGATAACCTGCGTCACGGTATCTTGCACCGTTTGCGCATCTGCCCCTGGATAGGTCGCGGAAATCGCAACCGCAGGTGGTGCGATAGTCGGGTATTGCGCAACAGGCAGTTGCATAATCGCCAGGGCTCCCGCCAGCATCAGAATGATGGCGAGTACCCAGGCAAAGATCGGACGTCTAATGAAAAAGTTTGCCATATCCGGTGACCTTATTGCGCCGCTTTCGCCGCAGGGGTATTGGCATCCGTGGTGGCTTTCACTTTCACGCCGGGATGGGCTTTTTGTATTCCGCTGACGATCACCTGGTCGCCGGGCTGTAAGCCTTCGCTAATCAGCCATTTGTCACCGATGGCCTGTGAAGCGATAACGGTGCGCGGTTCAACCAGGCTTTGGTTATTGACGACCAGCACTGTCGCATCACCGCGAGGTGTTCGCGTTACGCCCTGCTGGGGGATCAGAATGGCGTTTGGTTGAACGCCTTCGTCGATTCGTGCGCGAACAAACATCCCCGGCAGCAGAGTATGCTGCGGGTTAGGGAATACGGCGCGGAGGGTGATGGAGCCCGTGCTTTCATCCACCGTGACATCAGAGAACTGCAGTGTCCCTTTCAGGGGATACGCACTACCATTTTCCATCAGCAACTGGACGCTGCTGCTGGCGCTGTCCTTATGCAGGCTGCCCTGTTCAACGGACTGCTTAAGGCGCATAAAGTCGCTGCTGGACTGTGTGACATCGACATAGATAGGATCGAGTTGCTGTACGGTAGCCAGTGCCGTTGCCTGACCGTCGGTCACCAGTGCGCCTTCAGTGACGCTGGATTTGCCAATCCGGCCGCCGATCGGCGAGGTAACCTTGGTGTAAGCCAGATTAATGCGTGCGCTTTCAACGGCGGCTTGCGCGGCGATAACTACCGCATCGGCCTGACGCGCATTCGCAATCGCCTGGTCGTATTCCTGTTGACTGATATATTTTGTCCCAACCAGCGGGGCATAGCGCTTTACCGTCAAACGGGCGATGGCAGCAGCGGCTTCACTTTTCGCCAGATCCCCTTTCGCGCTGTCGTAATTCGCCTGCAAGGTGGCAGGATCAATTTGATACAGCGACTGCCCGGCCTCAACATCGCTGCCCTCGGTGAAATTCCTTTTGAGGACAATACCACTGACCTGTGGACGCACCTCTGCAACGCGGAATGCAGAGGTGCGTCCGGGTAGTTCGGTCGTTACCGCTAATGGCGCGGAGGTGACCACATGAACGGTCACCTGCGGTTCAGTTGCCTGAGCTTGCTTATCTCCCTGATCGTCACAACCGGCAAGCAACGCAGCAGAGATGAGGATAAATGAGGGCAGGAGTGAAAACCTGGCATGTTTCGTCATTACTGTTCCTTAAAAACCAATAGCTCGTTATTTACCGGATAACGGTAAGGCGATAACGTGCACGAAGAAATAACAGTTGGCTATCCTACAAATTATTATCGTGCGATGTAAGTAATACTTATTTTATGCTCTGGGTTACGGCACGTAAAAGCAAAAAGAAGAGGTGCTTACCTTTTCATTCTGTTTTGTTTTGTTATGTTTTTTTGGATATTAATATGTTTTGAAATATATATTCGTGGTGTGAATATTTGTATTGATTTTATTTGTGGTGTTTATTTGAATGTTTTGTGCTGAAGTGGTTCGCTTTTATGCCATCTCTGAATGGATGAAATGATACAGTTATTTTTATCGACGATTTCGAATCGTCGTATTCATTTTTTTATTCTTCCTCTGATACGATAACCTATGGCTAAGAGAACAAAAGCCGAAGCGTTGAAAACGCGGCAACATTTGATTGAAACAGCAATCATCCAGTTTGCCACGCGAGGCGTTGGCAACACGACGCTCAACGACATTGCGGACGCGGCTCAGGTCACACGGGGCGCTATCTACTGGCATTTTGACAATAAAACGCAGCTTTTTAATGAACTCTGGCAGCAGCAACCGCCATTACGCGATCTTATTCAGGAACGGTTAACGTTGTATGTTTGCGATAATCCGCTACAGCAGTTGCGTGAGAAGCTAATCGCAGGGTTGCAATATATCGCAGAGATTCCCCGGCAGCAGGCGTTGTTGCAAATTTTATATCATAAATGCGAATTTCATGAGGGCATGATATCAGAGCAAGAAATACGAGAGAAAATTGGATTTAGCCAGAAGGGACTACGCGACGCATTGCAGGCGAGTATGGCGGAAGGATTGATTTCCAGAACGCTGGATTTAGACGTCGTCTTAATTATTATTCACGGTAGTTTTAGCGGTATTGTGAAAAACTGGTTGATGAATCCCACCCGCTACGATCTTTATCAGCAGGCCCCGTTGCTGGTGGATAATGTATTAAGGATGTTAATTACTGACGAAAATGTCATGCAGTTAATGCCGGAAAAAACGTGAAAAAATAAATTTAATCATTTCTCCTGCTTATCAATCAAACGCTATTGCAGATCGGTGCAGTTGACCAGTTTGAGCGGATTAACAGAATCCATATTGCGGCATTTATCGACTTCCGTGGTGATCAGCTCAATCCACTGAATCAGTAAGGCATCAAAAAGGAAAACGGAGACGGCAAACACAACCAGCCACCAATACTTACGAATCATTGCTAAATCCTGTGTATTCATGCCCAAGCGTGCAGGAAATATACACGAAAAACGCGTTCAGAAAAGCAGGATTACAATGCTTTTACTTTGCTGTGATCTTCACCACATCCGATGCCGTTCGGCTCTTTTTCGACAGGTTTTTAGTCTTTCTCTTTTTGACTTTCGTCAGCTCTTCCGGGGAGTAGTGTGAGCTGATGTTCAGCCGCCTGATCCCCATCTTCACATACTCGTTATTGACGTCAATGCCGATGAATTTACGCCCCGATTCCACGGCCACGGCACCTGTCGTAAAGCTGCCAGCGAAGGGATCCAGCACCGTATCGCCAGGATTTGAGGAGGCCAGAATGATCCGCTTTAACAGGGCGATAGGTTTTTGCGTCGGATGGTTTTCATATTCATCCATCAAATATCGTACGCGGGGGAATTCCCACACGTTGCCCGGAACTTTTTGGGTGTTGTATGGCTGTGGCGGGTTTTTACGGTAGTCGATTAGCGCTCTTTGCGCGCCGGTTTTGGTTTCGACCAGAATGGCGTCACTGTTGAATGTGTACTGTCTGGCATCTTTGACCATCATCAGGATGGGTTCATACATTGAGCCAAAGAATTTCTTCGCCTGTACGCCTGAACTGTCATAAGACCAGACGATCCGGCTTTTGATGGTAAACAGCGTTCTGCATTTGAGATCGATATGCGGCATGTTTTCGGTACTGTTCATGATGTACATCGTGCCCTGTTTTTTCAGTACCCGATGGCACTCTTCTATGCACGCAAACAGCCAGCCCAGGAAGACGACCTCGTCCCAGGACTCCACCATGCCGTCAAAATCCTTTCCGATATTGTAAGGCGGGTCGGCAAAGATTAAATCGACGCTTTCAGCGGGGAGTTTTTTGAGTTCTGTCAGCGCATCTCCGTGGACGATCGACGCGGATTCATCACCAAAGTACTGTGGTTCAAATCGTGAGTTCATACCTGCTCCACAAAAGATGCGTATAAAAAAGGCGCTTCCCCATGCCGAGTAGCGCCTTTTTAAACAAGCAATTAGCTAATCGAGATTAGTTCATGCCGTATTTTTTCAATTTTTTACGCAGCGTACCACGGTTGATGCCCATCATCAGAGCAGCACGGGTCTGGTTACCACGGGTGTATTGCATCACCATGTCCAACAGGGGCTGTTCTACTTCAGCCAGTACCAGCTCATAGAGGTCATTAACATCCTGACCGTTCAGTTGAGCAAAATAGTTCTTCAGTGCCTGTTTAACCGAGTCACGCAGGGGTTTTTGGGTTACCTGATCCTGAGAGTTAACGGTAGAAACGGTCAGTACGTCAGAATTTACGCGTTGTTCGAACATAGTTCTGTCAGCTCTTTATTTCTGTTTACGCAAAATTTTCGAAGTATGCCTCCAACGCCTCCAGCTGTTCGCTGGCATCCTCAATGGCGTTGAATGTGCGCCGAAACTGGTCATTTGGAGCGTGCTCCTGGAGATACCAGGAGACGTGTTTACGCGCGATTCGGTACCCTTTTGCCTGGCCATAAAAGTCATGCAGTTCCCGAACATGCGCACAAAGCAAGCGCTTAACCTCTGCCAGAGGCAGGGGGGATAGCAACTCCCCAGTGTCCAGATAATGCTGGATTTCCCGAAAGATCCAGGGTCTTCCCTGAGCTGCGCGGCCTATCATCAGGGCATCAGCCCCCGTATAGTCAAGCACAGCTCTGGCTTTAAGCGGGTCAGTAATGTCACCATTCGCGATAACCGGAATGGAAACTTTCTGCTTAACTGCCCGAATACTGTCGTACTCAGCGTCTCCATTGAACAAACAGGCGCGGGTGCGTCCATGAATGGTCAGAGCCTGAATGCCACAGTCTTCAGCCAGTTGGGCAATCTCTACGCAGTTACGGTGTTCCGGAGCCCAGCCGGTGCGAATCTTCAGGGTCACAGGAACGTCCACTGCATTAACCACCCCGGTTAGTATCGACTTCACTAAATCCGGGTACTGCAAGAGGGCTGAACCTGCGAGCTTGCGATTCACTTTTTTAGCCGGGCACCCCATATTGATATCAATAATCTGGGCACCGCTTTCCACGTTAATCCGTGCGGCATCGGCCATCTCAACAGGATCGCTACCGGCAATTTGCACCGTGCGAATTCCTGGCTCATCAACGTGCACCATCCGTAAACGGGACTTATCGCTTTCCCAAACCTGCGGGTTAGACGACATCATCTCGGATACGGTCAATCCGGCTCCCATCTCATAACACAGCGTCCGAAAAGGTCTGTCAGTGATGCCAGCCATGGGCGCTGCAATCAGGCGATTTCTAAGCTGGTATTGTCCGATGCGCATGAGTTAAGAAATGACCATACTGTGACTGCAAGGCGGCGTATATTACGCATTTTTTGCACGAGATGAAAGGCCAAACTTTAACCAATCCTCTGAGGTGGATCAAAGAATCGCCGTTAAAGTAAACGCCATTAAATAATTAGCCATACAAATCATTGCGTTATAAAAATGTGACGAAAATCTGTACGCGTATAATTTTGCGTAACTTCTCATTTTTTCTTCGCAACGACGGGGGCTGACAAGATAATCTGCTGAATTAATCAGCAGATTATCGTGACTTAATGTGACTATGCTCTCATTTCAGCAGATGATTGTGCAGTGAAGGAATTATTCAACCACTACCCGGCCGTTGAGCGGCTGTGTTGGGCGACTGTTATCGTGATGCATGGTGTGAGTAAATTTCTCCAGTTGTGCAGTGGAGAGCGTCAGAGGATGTTTAAGGACAAGCCAGGTCACGCCCTCAGAACAGGGAGGGGTTGTGAGCGAACCACTGAAACGCCAGTAGGTTTTATCCTTAGGCAGCAAGGCGTTGAGGTCCATCTGCGCGGTGATTTTCACGTCCTGCTCCGCTTTCTCAGGCATTGTTGCCCAAAGCTTTTCCAGCTCTGCGTTGGCCGCCCCTTTATCGAACATGACTGCGACGACCGCCACCGCCCCTTTTGCATCTTTGTGCACAAGATGCATCTCCATCGCGTAATGTTTTCCGTGTAGGGTGTTTTCGCTCGGGGTGTGAAAGTGGAACTGTTGCAACGTGAAGGGGACACCATCTATCGATACAGTATCCGCAGTGGTGTTTTTCAGTCCGGCCTGAATCGTATGCCCATTATTGAGAAGCGTTATCGGGCCATCGGAGTAGTGAATACTGAGTGGAGATAGATGTGCTTTAAGCGTGGTCTCAATGTTAATCGGGGATTGATTCATGCCTGCCTGACAGGTTTTATATTCTTCATTGAGGGCGCTCCAGTGTTCCGGAGAGCCTTCACCTTCATAGCTCCAGTGCGACGCCATCGCGGTGAACGGCATAATGCTTAACGCCAGGAGTGCTGCCTTGCTCAAAAATGGCTTCATAATATTCTTCCATTAAATAAAATAGATTTTTATATTCGTAACTTCAATGAGTTACGCGACTATTTTAGCGCGGGAAGATACAGGCGTGTGTATTGAAAATGCGGAAAAACGTGGCCTGCGATGAGACCACGTTTCTGGGAAGATTACTGCTTACGACCGGTAATGCGGCACCATTCTTCTTTCTCAACGACCGGATCGAGGGTGAAGAGATCGGCATAGGCTTCGCACACGCTGTCGGCCTGACTGGCAAGGATACCGGAAAGACCCAGCAGACCGCCTGTAACGGGCAGCACGCTGATTAACGGTGCCAGTTCGCGTAAGGGGCCTGCCAGGATGTTGGCGACCACCACGTCGGCTTTCATCGCGTCTGGCTGATCCTGCGGCAGGTAGAGTTCCAGACGTTCTGACACGCCGTTACGCTGGGCGTTATCACGACTGGCCTGAATCGCCTGCGGGTCGATATCGATACCGATCGCTTTCGCTGCGCCCAGTTTCAGCGCGGCAATCGCCAGGATGCCAGAACCGCAGCCAAAGTCGATGACGGTCTTGCCGGTTAAATCGAGGCTGTCGAGCCACTGCAGGCACAGTGAGGTGGTGGGATGGGTACCGGTACCAAATGCCAGGCCGGGGTCGAGCATGACGTTGACGGCGTTCTCATCCGGCACATCGCGCCAGCTTGGGCAGATCCACAGGCGTTCACCAAAACGCATCGGGTGGAAGTTATCCATCCACTCGCGTTCCCAGTCCTTGTCTTCCAGCTGTTCGATTTTATGTGCGAAACCGTTACCCAACAGCGGATGTTGTTCCAGGATGGCGACGACCTCTTTCATGTCGGTTTCTGCATCAAACAGACCGATGACGTCAGTGTCGCCCCACAGGCGGGTTTCGCCCGGCAATGGCTCAAAAACCGGCGTGTCGTGCGTGTCCTGGAAGGTGATGGAAACGGAACCCGCTTCCATCAGGGCATCGCTCAACTCTTCCGCGTTAGCGCCCGTCGTATTCAGTTTTAATTGGATCCATGGCATGGCAAAACTCTTTATTTATCAGTAGACAATACAGCGGCTTGCGGGGCAGGAGAACCGAAACGGTTTCCAACCAGGAAAGCCAACAAACTTAACAGTAGCGAGGGCACAATCGGGTGGAAGCCCAGGTACTGAACGTTAAAGGTGGCGAGAATCGCGTACAGAACGCCGCCGACA
Organism: Citrobacter telavivensis; assembly: GCF_041807075.1. Classification (NCBI taxonomy): domain Bacteria; kingdom Pseudomonadati; phylum Pseudomonadota; class Gammaproteobacteria; order Enterobacterales; family Enterobacteriaceae; genus Citrobacter; species Citrobacter telavivensis. Next base: position 15,711 of record NZ_JBGUBF010000008.1, read on the forward strand.
ATCATCGCACTCAGTGCACCGCTTGCGTTCGCGCGCTCCCAGTAAAGGCCGAGCACCAGCGGCCATAAGAACACGGCTTCCAGCCCGCCAAACGCCAGCAGGTTCAGCCAGATAATCATCTCTGGCGGTTTCCAGGCGGCAAGCAGTAATAGCGCGCCTAAGATCAGGGTGATCATTGCCGACATTCGCTTCAGTCGTGTCTCATTCTGTAACTGCTCCGGGCGGATGTTGAGATAGAGATCTTTAATGATCGTAGCGGAACTTTGCAGCAATTGGGCGTTGATCGTCGACATAATGGCCGCCATCGGCGCGGCAAGGAAGATCCCGGCGGCAAAAGGCGGCAGCACTTTCACCATCAGCGTTGGGATAACCAGATCCGGCACCGTCAGGTCAGGGATCACCGCTCGCCCTAGCGCGCCGGCAAGGTGCATACCGAACATCAGGATTGCCACCACGATGGTGCCGATGATAATCCCCCGGTGTACGGCTTTGCTGTCTTTGTAGGAGATGCTGCGCACAGCCGTATGCGGCAGGCCAACCACGCCAAAGCACACCAACACCCAGAATGAGGTCATAAAGGCCGGAGACAGAATGTTATCGGCACCCTGTGGCGAAACCAGTTTCGGGTCGATGGCGTTTAAGGTCTCTACGGCATGGCTCAGGCCGCCAGCGGCGTGCACGATACCCACCAGCAGCACGATGGTGCCAATCAGCATCACCAGTCCCTGCATCGTGTCGTTAAGCACGCTGGCACGAAAGCCGCCGAACGCGGTATACAGCGCAATGCTGACGCCGAAAATCAGCAGGCCTGTTTCATAGGGAATGCCTGCGGCGGTTTCCAGCAGGCGCGCGCCGCCGATGAATTGTACGGTCATGGCACCGACAAACGCCACTAACAGACTGAGGCTCGCCAGCCACACCAGAAGGCGACTCTGGTAGCGGGCAAACAGCATATCGTTGAGGGTGACGGCATTATAGCGACGGGCAAGGATAGCGAATTTCTTGCCAAGGATCCCCAGCGATAGCCAGACGGCGGGGAGCTGAATCATGGCCAGCAGTACCCAGCCCAACCCATATTTATAGGCAGCACCAGGCCCGCCAATAAATGAGCTAGCGCTGATGTAGGTCGCGGTCAGCGTCATCGCCAGCACGATCCCGCCCATTGAGCGACTGCCGAGGAAATATTCATTCAGGAAGGTGCCGGTTTGCCGTTTACGCATGGCGTAGACAGAAAGGCCAAACACCACGACCAGATAGGCAATCAGCGGCAGAATGACTTCAAGCTGCATCGTCATCCTCCAGGGGAATGTCACGGTAGATAAATTTCACCATGGCCCAGCACAGTAAAATGAAGATCAGCGGCGTCAGCAGACAGGCCAGTTCAAACCAGTGTGGCAGACCGGTAAAGCCGATCGCCGAATCAGGTAAGTAAGCAGCCACTAACCACGCAGCCAGATAGAGAAGGGTCAGCCACAGCGCCCAGCGCGCCTCTTTGTGGGCCTGAACAAAACGGTTGTCCATTTTTTGTCCCTTGTGGAAAAAGAAAGCGGGGATTGTACCTTATGGAATTGACGACCCCCAGAAATAAAAAAGGCCGGAAAATCCGGCCTTTTGACGCTGATGCAGTCTTATTTTTCCTGAAGACCGAGTTTTTTCTCCAGATAGTGGATGTTGGTTCCACCATGCTGGAAGTGCTCGTCGTTCATGATACGGGTCTGCAAATCAATGTTGGTTTTGATGCCGTCGATGATCAGTTCCTGCAGGGCGTTCTTCATGCGGGCAATTGCCACGTCACGAGTTTCACCGTAGCAGATCAGCTTGCCGATCATTGAGTCATAGTATGGCGGTACGGTGTAACCGGCATAGATATGCGATTCCCAGCGTACGCCAAAGCCACCCGGCGCGTGAAAACGGGTGATTTTACCCGGGCTCGGCAGGAAGGTGTTCGGATCTTCGGCGTTGATACGGCATTCCACCGCATGGCCTTTGACCACCACTTCTTCTTGCTTGATCGACAGCGGTTGACCCGCCGCGATGCGCAGCTGTTCTTTGATCAGGTCAACGCCGGTGATCATTTCGGTCACCGGATGTTCAACCTGAATACGGGTGTTCATTTCAATGAAATAGAACTCGCCGTTTTCGAACAGGAACTCAAAGGTGCCTGCGCCACGATAGCCGATATCCACACACGCTTTCGCGCAACGCTCACCGATGTAGCGACGCAGTTCCGGGGTAATGCCCGGTGCCGGTGCCTCTTCGACGACTTTCTGGTGACGACGCTGCATAGAGCAGTCACGTTCAGCCAGATAGATAGCGTTACCCTGACCGTCTGCCAGCACCTGAATTTCGATGTGGCGTGGGTTCTCGAGGTATTTCTCCATGTAAACCATGTCGTTGCTGAAAGCTGCTTTTGCTTCCGCCTTGGTCATGGAGATGGATTGCGCCAGTTCGGCATCGCCGCGTACTACGCGCATACCGCGACCGCCGCCGCCGCCGGACGCCTTGATGATAACCGGGTAGCCGATGCGTTTTGCATGGGCGCGGTTAGCATCCATATCGTCGGTCAGAGGGCCGTCAGAACCCGGTACGGTTGGGACGCCAGCTTTCTTCATCGCGGTGATAGCCGACACTTTGTCACCCATCAGACGGATGGTGTCCGCTTTCGGGCCGATGAAGATAAAGCCAGAACGTTCAACCTGTTCAGCAAAATTGGCGTTCTCAGAGAGGAAGCCATAACCCGGGTGAATTGCCACCGCGCCGGTGATTTCAGCGGCGCTGATGATAGCCGGGATGTTCAGATAACTTTTTACGGACGGAGCCGGGCCAATACAAACCGTCTCATCCGCCAGTAATACGTGTTTTAAATCGCGATCCGCGCTGGAGTGCACAGCGACAGTCTTGATACCCAGTTCTTTACAGGCACGAAGAATTCGCAATGCAATCTCGCCGCGGTTGGCGATAACAATTTTATCCAGCATGTTCGCCTCGTTACTCGATGACGACCAGCGGCTCGTCAAATTCTACCGGTTGACCACTTTCGACCAGGATGGCTTTCACGACACCTGATTTGTCCGCTTCGATCTGGTTCATCATTTTCATGGCTTCAACGATGCACAGGGTATCGCCTGCGTTAACTTTCTGACCCACTTCGATGAACGCTTTTGCGTCCGGGCTCGGGGTGCGGTAGAAAGTACCAACCATTGGGGAACGTACGATGTGACCACTGATTTCTGCGGCTGCCGCAGCCGGCGCTTCTGCTGCCGGAGCAACTGCGTTAGACAGAGCAGGTTGCTGCTGCATCATTGGTGCAGCGTAGGCTTGTTGCATCATCGGGAAGCTACCTGCTGGCGCTGCGCGACTGATGCGTACAGACTCTTCGCCTTCAGAGATTTCCAGTTCGGAGATGCCTGATTCTTCAACCAGCTCGATCAGTTTTTTAATCTTACGAATATCCATGAGTGGGTTCCGTACTCTTTGTTTAGTGTGATTGTGACAGGCGTTAAGCGCTGTCTGTAAAGCGTGAGTCCCGACGGCAAAACGGCTTCTGCCTGCCTGGACGCCGGTATATTCCGCCTCAACGATTTATGTGAGACTTGTCGGTTAACATGCTGCGATTTGCTGCAATCCTCCGGCAAAAAACAAAATATACCTTCAATGCTCGATTGTCACCTTTTCAGCGGTCTAAAAACGCCGTCCAGGGAGCCAAGGTCGCACATTATAATGATTTCGTAGCAATTGGCAGCTAAATACTGGTCTTATCAGGGAAGATAATCAACCGCTAACACACAAATAACATCCGAGTCTCTGCATTTTGTAACCGACTGCACAGTTCGCCGAACTAGCGCCACCACTGGCGGAACTTCTTGTAACGGCAGGCCAAAAGCAGTAGTGCCAGCAGGGCATAAATGATGGGTTGAGGCGACAAGATCTTCACCGACCACAGGTAATGTATCGGGGCGAGGATCGCCACAAGATAGACGAAATTGTGTAAAAGTTGCCAGCGCTTGCCCAGTTTTCGTTGTGCCGCCTGTGTTGACGTTAGCGTCAGCGCGAACAGGATGAGCCAACTGGTGATCCCAAGCGTCAAATACGGGCGCGTAATCAGTTCTCGTCCCAACAATCCGAGATTATGGATACCCAACTCCAGCAGCGCGTAACTGGTCAGATGCAGCGTGGCCCAGGCGAAACACCATAACCCCAGCAGACGACGGGTGCGTATCAATAATGGCTGTTTAGCGTAGCGCGCGAGCGGCGTGACCAGCAAGGCGGCGAGCAGAAATTTCAGAGCCATCCTACCGGTAAAATGCTGGATATCCTTCACGGGATCGGCGCTGAGCCCGCCGCTATTAATCGCCCAGAACAGCCAGAGAAACGGCAGCAGTCCCGCCAGATGAAGGGCAACTTTCAACCAGGTTATCTGTTTTGCACTTAGCCGCACTTAGAAATTCTCCCGCAAATCCAGGCCGCGATACAGCGTAGCCACTTCATCGGCATAGCCATTAAACAGTAAAGTGGGTTGCCGTTGGACATCCAGAATCCCGCCCGCGCCAATAAACCGTTCTGTTGCCTGCGACCAGCGTGGATGATCGACATGCGGATTCACATTGGCGTAAAAACCGTATTCATCGGCAGCGGCAAGATTCCAGGTGGTTGGCGGCCGTTCGCGAGTCAGTTTAATGCTGACGATCGATTTAATGCCTTTAAAGCCATATTTCCATGGCACCGTCAGGCGAATGGGGGCACCGTTTTGCGGCGGCAGCGCTTTACCGTAAACGCCAACGGTCAGCAACGTCAGCGGATGCATCGCTTCGTCCAGCCGCAGACCTTCGACATAGGGGTATTTCAATCCACCGCCAATGAAGCGATCTTTTTGTCCTGGCATATCGTCCGGCGCGTAAAGTGTCTCGAATGCGACATATTTAGCATTGCTGGTGGGTTCGACGAGTGCCAGCAGTTTATGTAAAGGAAAGCCAATCCACGGCACCACCATCGACCAGGCTTCAACGCAGCGCATCCGGTAAATTCGTTCTTCTAAGGGAAAGCGCGTTGTCAGCGCATCGTGATCCAGGGTTAACGGTTTGGCTACTTCGCCGCTGATTTTCAGCGTCCAGGGATCGGTTTTCATGCTGCCGGCATTGGCGGCAGGATCGGCCTTATCCAGACCAAATTCGTAGAAATTGTTGTAGCCAGTGACTTTCTCTTCTGGCGTTAAAGGCAGTGCGTTTTGCCATGCCGCAGGTTTGCTGAAATCCAGCGGTTTGCCGGAGGGTGCGGGTGGGCGATCGTTGCCTTTGAACCAGCTCAGTAGATCCGCCTGCGCCGCTATCGGTAGCGACAGCGTGGCAGCCCCGATCCCCAGCGCTTTCAGCACCTGGCGGCGATGCATAAAGAAAGCCGATTCTGCAGTGACATCGGCTTCAGTAAGTGGACGTGATTTTTTCATAACAGGCTCCCGGCGTACGCATAACGCGTAGTTACTATGGCAGGGAGTCTGTCAGTGCGCAGCGAAATTTAGTTAATTAAGTGTAAATTTCTGCGGCGTTTGTGTTTACTTCACTTTAACCAGCGTACGTCCTTGCGCCTGGTTATTAATGATAGCTTCAGCGAACTTCGGCGCATCGGCCAGCGAAATTTCCGTCGCTGCCTGTGCGTAGAACGATTCTGGTAAATCCTTCACCAGACGCTGCCAGGCCTCTGCGCGCCGCGCTGGCGGTGTCATTACGGAATCGACCCCTTGCAGGCGGACGTTGCGCAAAATAAATGGCATCACCGTCGTCGGCAGGGCAAAACCACCCGCCAGGCCACAGGCCGCAACACAGCCGCCGTAGTTCATCTGCGCCAGCACTTTCGCCAGCACTTTATCGCCCACGGTATCAATCGCCCCGGCCCACAGTTGTTTTTCCAGCGGACGAGATTCGGCGAACTCATCACGGCCCAGAATACGGCTTGCGCCTAACTGGCGGAGATAATCATGGGTGCTTTCGCGTCCGGACACCGCAACAACCTGATAACCCAGCTTATGCAACAGTGCGACGGCGGTACTGCCGACGCCGCCACTGGCGCCGGTGACCACGATTTCACCGTCTTGCGGGCGAATGCCTGCCTCTTCAAGAGCCATCACGCACAGCATGGCGGTAAATCCGGCGGTACCGATCACCATCGCTTTACGACTGTCCAGCCCTTTTGGCAGCGCTACCAGCCAGTCCGCTTTCACGCGTGCCTGTTCTGCCAGACCTCCCCAATGGTTTTCGCCCACGCCCCAACCGGTCAGCAACACTTCCTGGCCCGCATGAAAACGAGGATCTTCGCTGGCCCGAACGGTGCCGGCGAAATCAATACCAGGAATCATCGGAAAGTTGCGGATGATTTTTCCTTTTCCGGTGATGGCGAGCGCATCTTTATAGTTCAGACTGGACCAGTGGACATCCACTGTGACATCGCCTTCTGGCAGCCGACTTTCTTCGAGAGTCTGCACGGATGCAAGGGTTTTACCGTCCTGCTGTTCTAAGATCAAAGCCTGCATAACCTGTCCTCAATTCTGCATGGTGGATTGGAAAATGACGTCTGAAGACTATACTCGCTAATTGAAACGTGAAGCCGATGCAACGCAATAAATTGCCAGATACACCTGATTTGGTAGTATGCACTCACTCTTTGCGCAACCGGACGAATTTTGCGTTTGGTTAAGCTGTTCCGTGTCGCAATTCAACCGTCGGAGTTAACTCAAGGATGCGATTAACGACGAAATTCTCAGCTTTTGTCACGCTGCTCACCGGGTTAACGATCTTTGTCACCCTGATCGGCTGCTCGCTGAGCTTTTATAATGCTATCCAGTACAAGATGAACCATCGTGTCCAGGCGGTGGCGACAGCGATTGATACGCATCTTGTTTCTCGCGATTTCAAACAGTTAACGTCGCAGATCGATGAACTGATGGTGTCAGCGGACGTCGTGCGCGTGGATCTCCGGCAGGGCGATAAGGTCATTTATAGCCAAACACGCAACAGCAGCTATCGCCCGGTTGGCACCAGTAATCTCTTTCGCGAGCTCTCGGTTCCGCTGATGAAGCACCCGGGAATGACGATGGATCTGGTCTATCAGGATCCGATGGGCAACTATTTTCATTCACTGATGACCACTGCGCCGCTCACGCTGGCCATTGGCTTTATTGTGCTGATGCTGTTTCTGTCGGTACGTTGGCTTCAGCGGCAACTTTCCGGCCAGGAACTGCTGGAGATACGTTCGACGCGAATTTTGAACGGAGAACGCGGCGCCAGCGTGCGCGGTACGGTCTATGAATGGCCGGCGCGCACCAGCAGCGCGCTGGATATGTTGTTGGCCGAAATCCAGAGTGCCCAGGAGCAGCGGAGCCGACTCGATACGCTGATTCGCTCTTACGCCGCGCAGGACACCAAAACAGGCCTCAGCAATCGACTCTTTTTTGACAACCAACTGGCGACGCTGCTGGACGATCAGGAAAAAGTCGGCGCGCATGGCGTGGTGATGATGATTCGCCTGCCGGACTTTAACCTGCTGCGCGACAGTTGGGGGCGTAACCTGGCTGAAGAAGAGCTTTTCAGCCTGATCAATTTATTGTCCACTTTTATGATGCGTTATCCGGGTTCACTGCTGGCGCGCTACCACCGCAGCGACTTTGCCGTTCTTCTGCCACACCGTACTCTGAAAGAGGCAGAAAGCGTGGCTGGACAATTATTAAAAGCGGTTGATGCACTTCCGACTAATAAAATGCTCGATCGTGACGATATGGTACATATCGGCATTTGCGCCTGGCGCAGCGGACAGTCGACCGAACAGGTGATGGAACATGCGGAAGCGGCGACCCGCAACGCCGTGTTGCAGGGCGGGAATAGCTGGACGGTGTATGACGATTCGTTGCCGGAAAAAGGACGCGGCAACGTGCGCTGGCGGACGCTGATTGAACAGATGCTCAGCCGCGGCGGCCCGCGAATCTATCAGAAACCGGCCGTCACCCGGGACGGGCACGTTCATCATCGGGAACTGATGTGCCGCATCTTTGATGGTAATGAAGAGGTCAGTTCGGCGGAATACATGCCGATGGTTTTACAGTTTGGTTTATCAGAAGAGTATGACCGCTTACAAATAAGTCGTGTCATCCCGCTGTTGAACTACTGGCCAGAAGAGAATCTGGCGATACAGGTGACGGTTGAGTCACTGATTCGTCCGCGTTTTCAGCGTTGGTTACGCGATACCTTGATGCAGTGTGAAAAATCGCAACGAAAACGCATAATTATTGAACTTGCAGAGGCGGATGTAGGTCAACACATCAGCCGATTGCAGCCCGTCATCCGTTTAGTGAATGCATTGGGGGTTCGGGTTGCCGTCACGCAGGCGGGTTTAACGCTGGTGAGTACCAGCTGGATTAAAGAACTCAATGTGGAATTGATCAAGCTCCATCCGAGTCTGGTCAGGAATATTGAGAAGCGAACGGAAAACCAGTTGCTGGTTCAAAGTCTGGTGGAAGCCTGCTCGGGCACCAACACCCAGGTTTACGCAACGGGCGTACGTTCGCGCGGTGAGTGGCAGACGCTGACAGCGCGTGGTGTTTCCGGCGGACAGGGGGATTTTTTTGCTGCCTCCCAGCCGCTGGATACCAATGTGAAAAAATATTCTCAAAGATACTCGGTTTAACCTGCCGTTTGTTCAGTTTTCACGTAGAATAACGCGCGCTGTGCCTTCATGGGGGTGTGCTTGTCTGCTCGCCATTTTGTAACAGCACATATGCAGGTGAATGACCTTAAACCGGTTGCAAATGAGGGCGAGGATTGCTGCTAAAGTGCTCAGCCCTGAGGGACTCAGGTAGAGATTTGTAACAAAGGAAACGAACTGCACTAATTTTCACCGTAGCAGATGATTTTTGCGCCTTGTCGCTGCTGCGTGTGGTTGGTAAAGTAAGCGGATTTTGTTTTCCGCCCCAGCTTTCAGGATTATCCCTTAGTATGTTGAAAAAATTTCGTGGCATGTTTTCCAATGACTTGTCCATTGACCTGGGTACCGCGAATACCCTCATTTATGTAAAAGGACAAGGCATCGTATTGAATGAGCCTTCCGTTGTGGCCATTCGTCAGGATCGTGCCGGTTCACCGAAAAGCGTGGCTGCAGTAGGTCATGATGCGAAGCAGATGCTGGGTCGTACACCGGGCAATATTGCTGCTATTCGCCCAATGAAAGACGGCGTTATTGCTGACTTCTTCGTGACTGAAAAAATGCTCCAGCACTTCATCAAGCAAGTGCACAGCAACAGCTTTATGCGTCCAAGCCCGCGTGTGCTGGTGTGTGTGCCGGTTGGTGCCACTCAGGTTGAGCGTCGTGCTATTCGTGAATCCGCACAGGGCGCTGGCGCCCGCGAAGTCTTCCTGATCGAAGAGCCGATGGCTGCGGCAATTGGTGCTGGCCTGCCGGTTTCTGAGGCAACCGGTTCAATGGTTGTGGACATCGGTGGCGGTACGACGGAAGTCGCCGTTATCTCCCTGAACGGCGTGGTCTATTCCTCTTCTGTACGTATCGGCGGCGATCGCTTCGACGAAGCAATCATTAATTATGTGCGCCGTAACTACGGATCGCTTATCGGTGAAGCCACCGCAGAACGTATCAAGCATGAAATCGGTTCCGCCTATCCGGGCGACGAAGTGCGTGAAATTGAAGTGCGCGGTCGTAACCTGGCAGAAGGGGTTCCTCGCGGCTTTACCCTGAACTCTAACGAGATTCTGGAAGCCTTGCAGGAGCCGCTGACCGGTATCGTTAGCGCGGTGATGGTTGCACTGGAACAGTGCCCGCCGGAACTGGCGTCTGATATCTCCGAGCGCGGTATGGTGCTCACTGGCGGTGGCGCGCTGTTGCGTAACCTTGATCGTCTGTTAATGGAAGAAACCGGTATTCCAGTTGTTGTTGCTGAAGACCCGCTGACCTGTGTGGCGCGTGGCGGCGGCAAAGCGCTGGAAATGATCGATATGCACGGCGGCGACCTGTTCAGCGAAGAGTAATCGGATGCCGGCAGGAGAGCGTCACGCTGTCCTGCCGACTCTGATACGAGAATACGCAAACTTATGAAGCCAATTTTTAGCCGTGGCCCGTCGCTACAGATTCGCCTTATTCTGGCGGTGTTGGTGGCGCTCGGCGTTATTATTGCCGACAGCCGCCTGGGTACGTTCAGTCAGATCCGTACGTACATGGATACCGCCGTCAGTCCTTTCTACTTTATTTCCAATGGTCCCCGTGAACTGCTTGATGGCGTCTCGCAAACGCTCGCGTCGCGCGACCAGCTTGAGCTTGAAAACCGGGCGCTGCGTCAGGAGCTGCTGCTGAAAAACAGTGAGCTGTTGATGCTGGGGCAGTACAAACAGGAGAACGCGCGCCTGCGTGAGCTGCTGGGTTCGCCGCTGCGCCAGGATGAACAAAAGATGGTGACGCAGGTCATCTCCACGGTTAACGATCCTTACAGCGACCAGGTGGTTATCGACAAAGGCAGCGTGAACGGCGTTTACGAAGGCCAGCCGGTAATCAGCGATAAAGGTGTTGTCGGCCAGGTTGTCGCGGTAGCGAAACTGACCAGCCGTGTTCTGTTAATTTGCGATGCCACTCATGCCTTGCCCATTCAGGTGTTGCGCAACGACATCCGGGTGATTGCGGCCGGTAACGGCTGTACCGACGATCTGCAACTCGAACACCTGCCGGCCAATACCGATATTCGCGTTGGCGACGTGCTGGTCACGTCGGGGCTGGGCGGCCGTTTCCCGGAAGGCTATCCGGTGGCGGTTGTCTCTTCCGTTAAGTTGGATACCCAACGTGCTTACACTGTGATTCAGGCGCGCCCTACCGCGGGCTTGCAACGTCTGCGCTATCTGCTGCTGCTGTGGGGGGCCGACCGTAACGGTGCCAACCCGATGACGCCGGAAGATGTGCATCGTGTCGCGAATGAACGTCTGATGCAGATGATGCCGCAAGTGTTGCCATCTCCGGATATGATGGGGCCGCCGCCGCCCGTGCCTGCACCGGCGACCGGTATCACTTCGTCACCTGCCGCTCCGCCAGCTGGTACGACGCCGCCTGCACCGCGCGCGCCGGGAGGCCAGTAGTGGCAAGCTATCGTAGCCAGGGACGCTGGGTTATCTGGCTCTCGTTCTTTATCGCACTACTACTGCAAGTGATGCCCTGGCCGGAAGAGATCATTGTCTTTCGGCCAAACTGGGTGCTACTCATTTTACTCTACTGGATCCTCGCCCTGCCGCACCGCGTCAATGTGGGCACAGGTTTCGTGATGGGTGCCATACTGGATCTCATTAGCGGTTCCACGCTTGGCGTGAGGGCGTTGTCGATGAGTATCATCGCCTATCTGGTGGCGCTGAAATTCCAGCTCTTTCGCAACCTGGCGCTCTGGCAGCAGGCGCTGGTGGTGATGTTGCTTTCGCTCGTGGTGGATATTATTGTTTTCTGGTCAGAGTTTTTAGTGATCAACGTTTCTTTCAGGCCTGAAGTATTCTGGAGTAGTGTAGTTAATGGTGTGCTTTGGCCGTGGCTTTTCTTGCTGATGCGTAAAGTCCGCCAGCAATTTGCAGTGCAATAAAGGTTTCTATGACGTCTCTATACTTAGCTTCCGGTTCGCCGCGCCGCCAGGAACTGCTTACGCAGTTAGGCGTTTCTTTTGAACGTATTGTCACGGGAATAGAAGAAACGCGTGGCGAGGGAGAAAGCGCACAGCAATATGTTTCACGTCTGGCACGGGAAAAAGCCCTGGCAGGTGTGGCGCTGACGCCGCGCGATCTTCCCGTGCTGGGAGCAGATACCATCGTTACCCTCAACGGTGAAGTGTTAGAGAAGCCGCGTGACGTACACCATGCGGCGCTGATGCTGCGTAAATTGTCCGGGCAAACGCATCAGGTGATGACAGCCGTTGCGTTGGCGGATAGCCAATATGTGCTCGATTGCCTGGTGATGACCGAGGTGACGTTCAGAGCGTTGACGGATGCGGATATCGCTGACTATATCGCCAGCGGTGAACCGATGGATAAAGCAGGTGCATACGGTATTCAGGGGCAGGGTGGCTGTTTTGTCAGGAAGATAAATGGCAGCTATCACGCCGTGGTCGGCTTACCGCTGGTTGAAACGTATGAGTTGCTGAGCAATTTTAACTCACTGCGTGAGAAAAGGGATAAACATGACGGCTGAATTGTTGGTAAACGTAACGCCATCGGAAACACGCGTGGCGTACATTGATGGCGGTATTCTGCAGGAAATTCATATTGAGCGCGAAGCGCGACGCGGGATCGTAGGCAATATCTACAAAGGTCGGGTCAGTCGCGTACTTCCGGGTATGCAGGCGGCTTTTGTAGATATTGGGCTGGATAAAGCCGCGTTTCTTCACGCTTCTGACATTATGCCGCACACTGAATGCGTGGCGGGGGAAGAGCAGAAGCAGTTCACCGTTCGCGATATTTCAGAGCTGGTGCGTCAGGGGCAAGACCTGATGGTGCAGGTGGTAAAAGATCCGCTGGGCACCAAAGGCGCGCGCCTGACAACCGACATCACCTTACCGTCTCGCTATCTGGTCTTTATGCCTGGCGCCTCGCACGTTGGCGTTTCTCAGCGTATCGAAAGCGAAGCCGAGCGTGAACGCCTGAAAAAAGTGGTCGCCGAATACTGCGACGAGCAGGGCGGATTTATCATCCGTACCGCGGCGGAAGGGGTCTGTGAAGAGGATCTGGCGTCAGATGCTGCGTATCTTAAGCGCGTCTGGACCAAAGTGATGGAACGCAAAAAGCGCCCGCAGACGCGTTACCAGATGTATGGCGAACTGGCGCTGGCACAGCGTGTGCTGCGTGATTTTGCCGACGCGCAGTTAGACCGAATTCGCGTGGATTCCCGTCTGACCTATGAAGCCCTGCTGGAATTTACGGCGGAGTACATCCCGGAAATGACCAGCAAGCTGGAGCATTACAGCGGACGTCAGCCGATTTTCGATCTCTTTGACGTTGAAAATGAGATCCAACGTGCGCTGGAGCGCAAAGTTGAACTGAAATCCGGCGGCTACCTGATTATCGATCAGACTGAAGCGATGACCACCGTCGATATCAACACTGGCGCGTTTGTCGGCCATCGTAATCTCGATGACACCATCTTCAACACCAATATTGAAGCGACCCAGGCGATTGCCCGCCAACTGCGACTGCGTAATCTCGGCGGCATCATTATTATCGATTTTATCGACATGAATAATGAGGATCACCGTCGACGGGTGCTGCATTCGCTTGAGCAGGCGCTGAGTAAAGATCGGGTGAAAACCAGCATTAACGGTTTTTCCCAGTTGGGTCTGGTAGAAATGACGCGCAAGCGCACGCGTGAGAGCGTGGAGCATGTGCTGTGCAACGAGTGTCCGACCTGTCATGGACGCGGCACGGTGAAAACAGTGGAAACCGTCTGCTATGAGATCATGCGTGAAATCGTTCGCGTGCACCATGCTTACGACTCTGACCGCTTCCTGGTCTATGCTTCTCCTTCCGTTGCAGAAACGCTGAAAGGGGAAGAGTCGCACGCGCTGGCGGAAGTGGAGATTTTTGTCGGCAAACAGGTCAAAGTGCAAATTGAACCGCTCTATAACCAGGAGCAGTTTGACGTAGTCATGATGTAAAACGACTGTGCCCGATGGCGCTGCGCTTATCGGGCCTACAAACCAGACGTAGGCTGGATAAGGCGTTCACGCCGCCATCCGGAGAAGTGGGTTTGTGAGTCACATTTTTAGGCAGACAAGGAGAGACGCGTGAGGCGATTGCCGGGGATATTATTGCTCACTGGAGCCGCGCTCGTTGTTGTCGTAGCGCTGCTGGTCAGTGGTTTGCGCCTGGCATTACCGCATCTCGACAGCTGGCGTCCGACGATCCTCAGCAAAATTGAGTCTGCAACGGGACTGCCGGTCAAAGCCAGCCAGATCTCTGCCAACTGGCAAAATTTCGGTCCCACCCTCGAAGCGCGTGATATCCACGCGGAGCTGAAAGACGGCGGAGAATTCTCGGTTAAACGCGTTACCCTGGCGCTGGATGTCTGGCAGAGTTTGCTGCACATGCGCTGGCAGTTTCGCGATCTCACCTTCTGGCAGCTGAACTTCCGTACCAACACGCCGATTGAGCGCAGCGAAAGCGGTGACGGGCTGGAAGCCAGCCGAATCAACGATCTTTTCCTGCGCCAGTTCGATCACTTCGATCTCCGCGACAGCCAAATCAGCTTTCTGACGCTCTCCGGCCAGCGCGCCGAACTGGCGATTCCGCAACTCACCTGGGTTAACGGCAAAAACCGCCACCGCGCGGAAGGACAGGTGAGCCTCTCCAGTCTGACCGGCCAGCACGGCGTCATGCAGGTGCGCATGGATCTGCGTGATGACGACGGTCTGCTGAATAATGGTCGGGTCTGGCTGCAGGCTGACGACATCGACGTGAAGCCGTGGCTGGGCAAGTGGATGCAGGATAACGTGGCGCTGGAGACCGCGCGCTTCAGTCTTGAAGGTTGGATGACCATCAGCAAAGGTGAAATCGCCGGTGGCGATGTCTGGCTGAAACAAGGCGGAGCGAGCTGGAAAGGCGACAATCACTCCCATACGCTCTCTGTGGACAACCTGACGGCACATATCAGCCGTGAACAGCCCGGCTGGCAGTTTTCTATTCCTGATACCCGCATCACGATGGACGGCAAGGCCTGGCCGCGCGGTGCGCTACAGATTGCCTGGATCCCTGAACAGGAAGTCGGCGGCGTGGACAGCAAACGCAGTGACGAACTGCGCATTCGCGCCAGCCATCTGGAGTTGACCGGGCTTGAGGGGCTGCGCCCGATGGTGTCGAAGCTCTCGCCCGCGCTGGGTGATATCTGGCTTGCCACTCAACCGAGTGGAAATATCGATACCCTGGCGCTGGATATCCCACTCCAGGCCACGGAAAAGACCCGTTTTCAGGCGTCATGGCGCGATCTGGCATGGAAGCAGTGGAAGCTGTTGCCTGGGGGAGAGCATTTCTCCGGAACGCTCTCCGGGAGCGTGGAAAACGGCGCGCTGACCGCATCGATGAAACAGGCAAAAATGCCCTACGAAACGGTCTTTCGCGCGCCATTAGAAATTGAAGACGGTGTTGCCACGCTGAACTGGCTGAAGAATGACAAAGGCTTTCAACTGGACGGGCGCAACATCGACGTGAAGGCGAAAGCGGTTCATGCGCGCGGCGGTTTCCGTTATCTGCAACCGGCAGGCGATGACCCCTGGCTGGGGATTCTGGCGGGCATCAGCACTGACGACGGCTCTCAGGCCTGGCGTTACTTCCCGGAGAATCTGATGGGCAAGGCGCTGGTGGACTATCTCAGCGGCGCGATTCAGGGCGGAGAAGCGGATAATGCGACGTTGGTGTATGGCGGGAATCCGCATTTGTTCCCGTACAAGCACAATGAAGGCCAGTTTGAAGTGCTGGTCCCGCTGCGCAATGCGAAATTTGCCTTCCAGCCGGACTGGCCTGCACTGACCGATCTGAATATCGAACTGGATTTTCTCAACGACGGCCTGTGGATGAAAACCGATGGCGTCAATTTAGGCGGCGTGAAGGCCACGAACCTGACGGCTATTATCCCGGACTACGCCAAAGAAAAGTTGCTGATTGACGCCGATATTCAGGGGCCAGGCAAAGCGGTAGGACCGTATTTTGACGACACGCCGTTGAAGACGTCGCTGGGCGCTACGCTTGAGCAGTTGCAGATCGATGGCGATGTGAATGCTCGCTTACATCTGGATATCCCGCTGGACGGCGAAATGGTTACCGCAAAGGGCGATGTGTCGCTGCGCGATAACAGCCTGTTCATCAAACCGCTCGACAGCACCCTGAAAAACCTCAGCGGCAAATTCAGTTTTATCAATGGCAACCTGAAAAGCGAGCCGATGACGGCGAACTGGTTCAATCAGCCGCTGAACGTTGATTTTACAACCACAGAGGGCGCGAAAGCCTATCAGGTCGCGGTGAATCTCAACGGCAACTGGCAGCCCGCTCGCACCGGCGTGTTGCCTTCGCAGGTTAATGAGGCGCTCGGCGGCAGCATGGCGTGGAATGGTAAGGTGGGGATTGACCTGCCGTATCATTCCGGCACGACGTATAACATTGAACTGAACGGCGATCTCAGGAATGTAAGTAGTCACTTACCTTCTCCGCTGGATAAAGAGGCTGGCGCGGCGTTACCCGTTAAAATCAAAGCAACCGGCGATCTGCGCAGCTTTACGCTGACCGGTAGCGCCGGGCAGGAAAATCATTTTAACAGCCGCTGGTTGCTGAATCAGAAACTGACGTTGGATCGTGCAATCTGGACGGCAGAAAGCCAGACGGCACCGCCTTTGCCTGAACGGGAAGGTATTGAGCTGAATCTGCCAGCGATGGATGGTGCGCAATGGCTGGCTCTGTTCCAGAAAGGCGCGGTCGATAACGTTGGGGCCAACGCGAATTTCCCGCAGCATGTCACGCTGCGTACGCCTGCGTTAACGCTGGGAGGACAGCAGTGGAACAACCTGAGTATCGTTTCTGAACCGGCGTCGAATGGCACTAAAGTCGAGGCACAGGGGCGTGAGATCAATGCCACGCTGGCAATGCGCAATAACGCGCCGTGGCAGGCTTTTATCAAATACCTTTATTACAACCCCACCGTAGCCACAACGGATAAAAGCGACGCGCCGGCTTCGCCATTTGCATCCGTAGAACGCTTTAGTTTCCGCGGCTGGCCTGACGTGCAGTTGCGCTGTGAAGAGTGCTGGATGTGGGGACAGAAATACGGACGTATCGATGCGGATGTAGCCATTCAGGGCGACACCCTGAACCTGAGTAACGGCCTGCTGGATACCGGCTTCACCCGACTGACGGCGGATGGACAGTGGGTAAACACCCCCGGCAGTGAACGCACCTCTTTAAAAGGGAAGCTACGGGGTAATAAGATTGATGCGGCGGCAGGATTCTTTGGCGTCTCCACCCCCATTCGCAACGCGTCGTTTAACGTTGATTACGATCTGCACTGGCGCAACCCGCCGTGGAAGCCGGAAGAAGCCTCGCTGAACGGCATTATCCGCACCCGCTTGGGCAAAGGGGATATCACCGAATTAAGCACCGGGCACGCGGGGCAGTTGCTGCGCCTGCTGAGCTTTGACGCACTGCTGCGCAAACTACGCTTTGATTTTAGCGATACCTTCAACGAAGGATTTTACTTCGACTCCATTCGCAGTACCGCCTGGATCAAAGACGGCATATTGCATACGGACGACACGCTGGTGGACGGACTGGAAGCGGATATCGCCATGAAAGGCTCGGTCAACCTGGTGCGCCGCGAGCTGGATGTTGAAGCGGTGGTGGCTCCGGAAATCTCCGCCACGGTGGGGGTGGCAGCCGCGTTTGCGGTGAACCCGATCGTTGGTGCGGCGGTCTTTGCCGCCAGTAAAGTGCTTGGACCGCTGTGGAGTAAAGTCTCGATTCTGCGCTATCGGATCACCGGTCCGCTCGACAAACCGCAGATCAACGAAGTCCTGCGCCAGCCGCGGAAAGAAAATTCGCAATGATTTGACGAGGGCAAGGAATTGCCCCACTCTCAGTACATAGATCCTCTATCGCAGTCACTAACGAGTAGCAATAACGATGAGTCTGAACCTGGTAAGTGAACAATTGCTAGCGGCGAACGGCCTGAAACATCAGGATTTGTTTGCCATTCTGGGCCAACTGGCCGAACGTCGTCTCGATTACGGCGATCTCTATTTTCAGTCGAGCTATCACGAATCCTGGGTTTTAGAAGACCGCATCATTAAAGATGGTTCTTACAATATCGATCAGGGCGTTGGCGTTCGCGCTGTGAGCGGTGAAAAAACCGGATTTGCCTATGCTGACCAGATCAGCCTGCAGGCGCTGGAACAGAGCGCGCGCGCCGCGCGTACCATCGTGCGAGACAATGGCGACGGGAAAGTGAAGACCCTCGGTGCCGTGGAGTATCCGGCGCTGTACACTTCTGTCGATCCGCTGCAAAGCATGAGCCGTGAAGAGAAACTCGATATCCTGCGCCGCGTCGATAAAGTCGCCCGCGAAGCGGATAAACGCGTGCAGGAAGTGTCGGCGAGCCTGACCGGCGTGTATGAATTGATCCTGGTTGCTGCCACCGACGGGACGCTGGCCGCCGATGTGCGTCCGCTGGTGCGTCTGTCGGTCAGCGTGCAGGTGGAAGAAGACGGTAAACGTGAGCGCGGTGCCAGCGGTGGCGGCGGGCGCTTTGGTTATGATTATTTCCTCGCGGATCTGGACGGCGACGTCCGCGCCGACGTATGGGCGAAAGAGGCCGTGCGTATGGCGCTGGTGAACCTGTCTGCGGTCGCGGCGCCCGCCGGGACACTGCCTGTCGTATTGGGTGCCGGCTGGCCGGGCGTGCTGCTGCATGAAGCAGTGGGGCATGGTCTGGAAGGAGACTTTAACCGTCGCGGCACATCGGTATTCAGCGGTCATATGGGTGAACTGGTGGCTTCTGAGCTGTGTACCGTGGTGGACGATGGCACGATGGCGGATCGCCGGGGGTCCGTGGCTATTGACGACGAAGGGACGCCGGGTCAGTACAACGTATTGATCGAAAACGGCATTCTGAAAGGTTACATGCAGGACAAACTGAATGCGCGACTGATGGGCGTGGCGCCGACCGGGAACGGTCGCCGCGAGTCTTACGCGCATTTGCCGATGCCGCGCATGACCAACACCTATATGCTGCCGGGCAAATCCACGCCGCAGGAGATCATTGAGTCCGTAGAGTACGGGATCTATGCGCCAAACTTTGGCGGCGGTCAGGTGGATATCACCTCCGGTAAGTTTGTCTTCTCTACCTCAGAGGCTTATCTGATTGAGAATGGCAAAGTAACGAAGCCGGTGAAAGGAGCCACGCTGATTGGTTCGGGTATCGAAGCGATGCAGCAGATTTCGATGGTCGGAAACGACCTGAAGCTGGATAACGGCGTCGGCGTCTGTGGCAAAGAAGGCCAGAGCCTGCCGGTTGGTGTGGGTCAACCGACGCTGAAGGTGGATAACCTGACCGTCGGCGGTACTGCGTAGCCCTATTTTCCGGATGGCGGCAAAACGCCCCATCCGGCCAGCGCTTGTTTCAGTCTGAATTGATATGTTCCTTACAATATCGCCGTTTCCATGCGGCTGGCGTCAGGCCAGTATGCTTGCGAAAAATCTGCCGAAAATATCCAACGTCATTAAATCCACACTTTTCCGACACTTCGCTGAGTGCCAGCGAATCGCTAATTAACAGTTTTTCTGCGGCACTGACGCGCTGTCGATGAATGGCTTCGGTCATCGTCATATGAAATATCCGTCGGTAAACCCGTCCCAGGTAATCGGCGTTACAATGCAACTCCCGGGCAAGCTGCGATGTGGAGAGTGGCAGGTGATACTGGGTGCGAATTTGCTTGCGCGCCTTATAGGCCAACGCCACGCCAGCGCTATCACCGTGGGTTTCGCTCCCCGCCGCTGAGGCGATTTGCTGCAAAATCAACAGCAAAATAAATTCCAGTGCCGGGCCGTGACGCCTGTTTTCCTGTTCGCTTAAAAACTGACGAAACAGCGACATGACGTACTGTGGGCTGCTGACGCTGATATGCTGTGGTAACGAGAGTAACTGCGTCGGATTTGTTGTCGCGGGCAGCACGTCAAAATGCACCCAGTAAAATGTGAGATCCGGCGGGAAATCCCCAATCCCGACGTGGCGGCGCTGAGGCCACAGCAACAAGCTTTCTCCGGCCTTAACCTCAAACTGGACGTCGTTCTCTCTAATGGTCAGCGTCCCCTGTTGTACAAAAATCAACTCCCAGGATTCCAGCCTGCGTGCCGGATGGCTGCCTACGCCGCGCGAGATGAACAAACCGCCGTTTTGTACCCTAATCGGAAGCGCTATGGATAAATCAAGCATGGATATGTAATTTCTCGCGTTTTTTTAGGCGAAAATAACCTTTCTATATGATTAATAAAAAGTTATTTGATATTTGCCGATCGGCATCACAGTTTTTCCGGCAGGTCGGAATCGTCATCTTTTTATACCTGTTTATCGCCTTGTTGGCACGGTAATTCCGGGCAAAATGACATCTGAATTTTCTTATTAAAACCGGAATCCTGCGAATTTATCGGGATAAATCTGCTTCAGACGAGGAACCTTTTTATGACCTCTACATCACTGACGGAAACGGATATTGCCGGAAGTCATCCCGACGAAAAATTGTCGATCCGCGAAAAGATTGGCTACGGGCTGGGCGACGCGGGTGGCACGGTGATCACCTGCCTGATCATGAACTTTTTGACCTTTTTCTACACCGATGTCTTCGGGCTGACGCCCGCACTGGTTGGCACCTTGTTTTTGGTGCTGCGCGTTTTCGACGCTATTTCCGATCCGATTATGGGCGCGGTTGCTGACCGTACCCGCAGCCGCTGGGGGCGTTTTCGCCCGTGGCAACTGTGGATCGCCGTGCCCATCGGCGTTATCGGCGTACTGACCTTTACCGTTCCGGACGCATCAATGGGGGTCAAAATCGCCTGGGCCTTTGGTACGTATTTGTTGCTTTCGGTGAGCTATACCGCGATTAACGTTCCTTATTGTGCGCTAATCAATACCATGACCACGCGCCACACTGAAGTCATTGCCTGCCAGTCCTGGCGCTTTGTGCTGTGCGGTGTGGCGGGCTTTTTGGTCTCCGTCGGGTTGCCGTGGCTGGTGGAGACGCTCGGCCATGGCAACACCGCGCAGGGTTACCAGCTTGGCGTCGGCGTACTGTGCGCCGTCGCGGTGGTAATGTTCCTGTGCTGCTTCTTCTGGGTACGTGAGCGGGTGTCGCTCAACATGATGGGCCACTTTTCCCTGCGCGAACATCTGGCGGGCCTGCGCAAAAACGACCAGTTACTGCTGATGCTGTTGATGTCATTCCTGCTGATTAACGTGTTTAATATTCGCGGTGGTGGCTACATGTACTTCATCACCTACGTGTTGCAGGGCAGCACCGCCTACACCTCGCTGTTTTTTACCATGGTGACGTTCGCTTCCATTATCGGTTCGGTGATGGTTAACCTGCTGTCGCGCCGCATTGATACGGTCAAACTCTACTATCACACCAACCTGGTGTTAGCTTTACTTGCGGTCATTATGTGGTTTCTGCCCGCCAGTCCTGACTGGCAGACGTTATGGTTGGTCGTGATCCTCGGGAACGGCATTATCCTTGGCTTTACCCTACCGCTGCACTTTTCGCTGATGGCCTTTGCCGACGACTACGGCGAGTGGAAAACCGGCGTGCGTTCCTCCGGCATGAACTTTGCCTTCAACCTGTTCTTTATCAAGCTGGCATGGGCCTCCAGCGCCGGGATTATCAGCCTGGTGTTTATTGCCGTTGCTTACAGGGCAGGGGCGGAAAACCAGACGCCCGCGTCATTGCAGGGGATTTTCTCAATGGAAAGCCTGCTGCCCGCACTGTTCCACCTGCTGCTGGCGCTGTCTATCCGCGCCTGTAAACTCAATAACCCGATGATGACCCGTATTTCCGGTGATTTACGCCAGCGTCACGCCCAGGCCCTGTAGGAGCAAAAAAATGAAACCTGAAATCATGGAAGTGGATCTCCACCGGCTTAAGGTCAGCGATCCGTTTTTCGGCCAGTACCAGCAACTGGTGCGCGATGTGGTAATCCCTTATCAGTGGGATGCGCTTAACGATCGTATTGCGGAAGCGGAACCCAGCCATGCGATTGAAAACTTCCGTATCGCCGCCGGGCGGCAGCAGGGGGAGTTTTACGGCATGGTGTTCCAGGACAGCGATGTGGCGAAATGGCTGGAGGCGGTGGCGTGGTCGCTGTGCCAGAAGCCAGATGCGGAACTTGAGAAAACCGCCGACGAGGTGATCGAGCTGATTGCCGCCGCCCAGTGTGAAGACGGTTATCTGAATACGTATTTCACCGCCAAAGCGCCGGATAAGCGCTGGAGCAATCTGGCCGAATGCCACGAGCTTTACTGCGCCGGACATATGATTGAAGCGGGCGTCGCCTTCTTTCAGGCCACCGGCAAGCGTAGCCTGCTGAACGTGGTGTGCCGCTTTGCTGACTATATCGACAGCGTATTCGGCAAAGAAGAGCACAAGCTGCACGGTTATCCCGGCCACCCGGAGGTGGAGCTGGCGCTGATGCGGCTGTATGAAGTGACACAGGAGCCGCGCTATCTGAATCTGTCGCGCTATTTTGTCGAAGCGCGCGGTACGCAGCCGCACTATTACGACATTGAGTTTGAAAAACGCGGTGGCACTTCGCACTGGCTGATTTACGGCGCGGGCTGGATGACGCACGATAAGGACTACAGCCAGGCGCATTTACCGTTAGCGGAGCAACAGACGGCCGTCGGTCACGCGGTGCGTTTTGTCTACCTGATGACCGGCGTGGCACATCTGGCGCGCTTAAGTCAGGACGAAGAAAAACGCCAGATCTGCCTGCGTCTGTGGAAAAACATGGCGCAGCGCCAACTGTACATCACCGGCGGTATCGGTTCGCAGGGACGTGGTGAAGCGTTCAGTTGCGACTACGATCTGCCAAACGATACGGTATACGCCGAAAGCTGCGCCTCCATCGGCCTGATGATGTTTGCGCGTCGGATGCTGGAAATGGAAGCCGACAGCCAGTACGCCGACGTGATGGAGCGCGCGCTCTACAATACTGTGTTGGGCGGCATGGCGTTGGACGGCAAGCATTTCTTCTATGTGAATCCGCTGGAAGTGCAGCCAAACGTACTGAAATTCAACCATATTTACGATCACATCAAACCTGTTCGTCAGCGCTGGTTCGGCTGCGCCTGCTGCCCGCCGAATATCGCGCGTACGCTGACCTCTATTGGTCACTATATTTATACGCCGCACCCGGAAGCGCTCTATATCAACCTGTATATCGGCAACCGCGTAACGGTTCCGGTCAATGGCGGTGAGCTGGGCCTGAAAATTAGCGGTAATTTCCCCTGGCAGGAACGGGTGGAGATAAGTATCGACTCCCCACAGCCGGTGGCGCATACGCTGGCGCTGCGGCTGCCGGACTGGTGCGACAAGCCACAGGTGTTGCTCAACGGTTCGCCTGCCGAGGGTGAGGTACGCAAGGGCTATCTGCATATCCGCCGTGACTGGGGAGCGGGCGATACCCTCACGTTAACGCTGCCAATGCCGGTACGCCGTGTTTACGGCAATCCGCAGGTGCGCCACGTGGCGGGTAAAGTCGCGCTACAACGCGGGCCGTTGGTGTACTGTCTGGAAGAAGCCGACAACGGCGCGTTACTGCATAATCTGAGCCTGCCGAAAGAGAGCGCGTTTACCGCCATCGAAGGGAAAGGTATTTTCGCGCATAACGTTCTGATTCAGGCGCAGGGATACCGGCAAAGCCCAAAACAGCAGGGCGAGCAGCCGCTGTGGCACTACGACACCGCCCCCGGTGTGCGTCAGGATCACACGCTGACGTTTATCCCATGGTTTAGCTGGGCCAACCGCGGTGAAGGGGAGATGCGGATTTGGGTGGATGAGGCGTAGTCAGACGGCAGGCATGTTTCTGGCGGATAACGGGATTTTTTGGCCGTTATCCGCTATTGTCTCGCCTGAATAAGGTGTCTATTTCTCTTTTCCTCGTCCGTGCATTCCCTGAAAAATCGTTGCCACGTCGACGAAATAGTCGGTCAGGTAGTTAATCACCACCTGCACTTTCAGTGGCAGTTTGTCTTTTTCGGTATACAGCGCATAGACCGGACGCGGATCGGACTGGTAGCGCGGCAGTAAGATCTCAAGCTCGCCCCGATTGATCTCGTTGATCACCCACATCAGCGGGACATAGGCGACCCCCGCACCGGCGGTCAGCCAGCGGTTGAGGGTCATCGGATCGTTAGTGACGAATCGCCCTTGTGGGATCAGTCGCGTGGAGATCCCTTCCGGGGCGATCAGTTCGAATTCATTATCCGGACGCACGCTGTATTCCAGCCAGGAGTGGTTGGTGAGGTCGGCCGGTTTTTCCGGTATACCGTATTGGGCGAGATAGCTTTTCGCTGCGCACAGCACCATCGGCATCGCGCCCAGGCGACGGGAAAACAGACTGGAATCCTGCAGGGCGCCCACGCGGATGACGACATCCAGGCCGTCAGCAATCAGATCGGGTGCCGGAATGCCGGTGACCAGATTGACCGTCAGGCCTGGATGCTCTTTGAGCATTTTGGCGGTGATCCCCGCGAGGACATTTTGTGCCATGGTTGAAGAACAGCCAATGCGCAGCGTACCAATTGGCGTGTTGTTAAAGGCGTAAAGTTGCTCATGAACATCCTGCACTTCATGCAGCATACGCCGACAGCCCTGATAATAAATTTTTCCGGCTTCAGTAAGCCCAATGCTGCGCGTGCTGCGGTTCAGCAACTTAACCTGCAGCTCATCTTCCAGTTTTGCCACCGTCTGGCTGATCGACGAAACACTCATTTGTAACCGTCTGGCAGCGGCGGTGAAGGAACCAAATTCCACCACTTTCGCGAACACCGACATGCGTTTTAATCGTTCCATTATTCACTCTGGCTTAAAAGTGATTTAGATCACATATTATAGATAACAGCATAACAGTTACGGTAATATATTATTATTCAAATAAAGGCTGTGTCGCTCTCGCCTGGCTTTCCTTGCCCTTCTCCGCGTCGACATCAGCTGAAAACTGCATCGCCTGCACTCTCTAAAATATCAAGGTCAACATGAGTCTGTTTCCCGTTATCGTGGTGTTTGGTCTTTCCTTCCCACCGATATTCTTTGAATTGCTTCTGTCACTGGCGATTTTCTGGCTGGTGCGCCGGGTGCTGGTGCCTACGGGCATCTATGATTTTGTCTGGCATCCGGCGCTGTTTAATACTGCGCTGTATTGCTGTCTCTTTTACTTGATATCGCGCCTGTTCGTTTGAGGTTGAAGTGAAAACACTAACAAGAAAAATCTCCCGTACGGCCATTACCCTCGTTCTGGTCATCCTGGCGTTCATCGCTATTTTCCGCACCTGGGTCTATTACACTGAGTCACCATGGACGCGTGACGCCCGCTTCAGTGCGGACGTGGTTGCCATCGCGCCGGATGTTGCCGGACTTATCACGCATGTTAATGTCCACGATAACGATCTGGTGAAGAAAGATCAGGTGCTGTTCACCATCGATCAACCGCGTTACCAAAAAGCACTGGAAGAAGCTGAAGCCGATGTCGCCTATTACCAGGTGCTGGCGCAAGAGAAACGCCAGGAAGCCGGACGTCGTAACCGTCTTGGCGTCCAGGCGATGTCTCGTGAAGAGATCGATCAGGCCAACAACGTTCTGCAAACCGTATTACATCAGCTTGCCAAAGCGCAGGCGACCCGCGATCTCGCAAAGTTAGATCTTGAACGTACCGT
The DNA here is from genome assembly GCF_041807075.1 of Citrobacter telavivensis. NCBI lineage: Bacteria > Pseudomonadati > Pseudomonadota > Gammaproteobacteria > Enterobacterales > Enterobacteriaceae > Citrobacter > Citrobacter telavivensis. The sequence continues at coordinate 41,178 of NZ_JBGUBF010000008.1, forward strand.
CATTCGTGCCCCTGCGGATGGTTGGGTGACCAACCTGAACGTCTATACCGGTGAGTTTATCACCCGGGGGTCAACCGCCGTGGCGCTGGTGAAACAGAACTCTTTCTATGTACTGGCCTATATGGAAGAGACCAAACTGGAAGGCGTACGCCCTGGCTATCGCGCAGAAATTACCCCGCTGGGCAGCAACAAGGTTTTAAAAGGGAGAGTCGATAGCATCGCGGCAGGGGTCACCAATGCCAGCAGCACGCGCGACGATAAAGGCATGGCGACCATCGATTCGAATCTGGAATGGGTACGCCTCGCGCAGCGCGTTCCGGTACGGATCCAGCTTGACGATCAGCAGGAAAACCTGTGGCCAGCCGGTACCACCGCGACTGTCGTGATCACCGGCAAGCAGGATCGTGATGAAAATAATGACTCGTTCTTCCGCAAAATGGCGCATCGTCTGCGCGAATTTGGTTAATCGCGATGGGCATTTTTTCCATCGCCAACCAGCACATTCGCTTTGCGGTCAAACTGGCCTGTGCGATTGTTCTCGCGCTGTTTGTTGGCTTCCACTTTCAGCTTGAAACGCCGCGCTGGGCGGTACTGACGGCAGCGATTGTCGCGGCGGGCCCGGCCTTTGCCGCCGGCGGCGAACCGTACTCCGGCGCGATTCGCTATCGTGGGATGTTGCGCATCGTCGGGACGTTTATCGGTTCGATTGCGGCGCTGGCGATCATCATTGCGATGATCCGCGCACCGCTGCTGATGATTCTTGTCTGCTGTATCTGGGCGGGTTTTTGTACCTGGATCTCCTCGCTGGTCCGCGTCGAGAACTCCTATGCGTGGGGGTTATCGGGCTACACAGCGCTGATTATCGTCATTACCATTCAAACCGAGCCGCTGCTGACGCCGCAGTTTGCCGTAGAGCGCTGTAGTGAGATTGTCATTGGTATTGTCTGCGCCATTATGGCGGATCTGATTTTTTCTCCGCGATCGATCAAACAGGAGGTGGATCGCGAACTGGATAGCCTGCTGGTGGCGCAGTACCAGTTGATGCAGCTGTGCATTAAGCATGGTGATAGCGAAGACGTGGATAAGGCCTGGGGCTCGCTGGTGCGTCGGGCAACCGCGCTGGAAGGAATGCGTAGCAACCTGAACATGGAATCCTCCCGCTGGGCGCGGGCGAATCGCCGCCTGAAGGCGATTAATACGCTGTCGCTGACCATGATTACGCAATCCTGCGAAACCTACCTGATCCAGAACACGCGTCCTGAGCTGATCACCGATACCTTTCGTGAGTTCTTCGCCATGCCGGTTGAAACCGCGCAGGATGTGCATAAACAGCTTAAGCGTCTGCGCCGGGTGATTGCATGGACCGGTGAGCGCGAAACGCCCGTTACGCTGTATACCTGGGCCGGAGCGGCCACGCGCTATCTGCTGCTCAAGCGTGGCGTGATCAGCAATACCAAAATCAGCGCCACGGAAGAGGAGGTGCTGCAGGATGAACCCGTGGTGAAAGTCGAATCTGCCGAGCGCCACCATGCCATGGTGAACTTCTGGCGCACCACGATCTCTTGCGTGCTGGGGACGCTGTTCTGGCTGTGGACCGGCTGGACCTCCGGTAACGGCGCCATGGTGATGATTGCGGTGGTCACCTCGCTGGCGATGCGTCTGCCGAATCCGCGCATGGTCGCCATTGACTTTATTTACGGGACGCTTGCCGCGCTACCCCTGGGGGCGCTCTATTTTCTGGTGATCCTTCCCAATACCCAGCAAAGCATGCTGCTGCTCTGTCTGAGTCTCGCGGTACTGGGGTTCTTTCTGGGGATCGAAGTACAGAAGCGGCGACTGGGCTCTATGGGCGCGCTGGCCAGTACCATTAACATTATCGTGCTGGATAACCCGATGACCTTCCACTTCAGCCTGTTCCTGGACAGTGCGTTAGGGCAGATTGTGGGTTGTGTACTGGCCTTTCTGGTCATCGTGATTGTGCGCGATAACTCGCGCGACCGTACGGGCCGCGTGCTGCTCAACCAGTTCGTCTCTGCGGCGGTGTCGGCGATGACCACCAACGCGGTGCGACGCAAAGAGAACCATCTTCCCGCGCTCTATCAGCAGCTGTTTCTGTTGATGAACAAATTCCCCGGTGATTTGCCGAAGTTCCGCCTGGCGCTGACAATGATCATTGCGCACCAGCGCCTGCGGGATGCGCCGATTCCGGTCAATAGCGATCTCTCCGCCTTCCACCAGCAGTTGCGTCGTACGGCGGATCACGTCATTTCTGCCGTGAATGATGACAAGCGCCGACGCTACTTTGGTCAGCTATTAGACGAACTGGACGTGTATCAGGAAAAACTGCGGGTCTGGGAAGCGCCGCCGCAGGTCACCGAACCGGTGAAACGGTTGACCGGCATGTTGCACAAGTACCAGCATGCACTAACCGACAGCTAACCCACAGAAACCGACGCCAAAAGCGTCGGTTTTTTTATGGCTATACTTATTCGATGTGCGCAACTCAGGACATCAGAAGGAGAAAACAGCATGCAAACGCTTCAGGACAACGAACTTTTTCAGACGGGATATCTGGTTGATGGGCGGTGGAAAACGCTTGATACCACCTTTGATGTGCTTAATCCGGCAACGGGCGAAACGATCGCGAAGGTGGCGAAAGCGGGGAAACAACAGACCGAAGAGGCCATTGCGGCGGCCAGTAAGGCATTTCCTGCCTGGCGGGCAAAAACGGCAAAAGAGCGCTCGGCGATTCTGTACCGCTGGTATGAATTGATCATCGAAAACAAGAGTTGGCTGGGACGGCTGATGACCATCGAACAGGGTAAACCGCTGAAAGAAGCCGAGGGTGAGGTGGAGTACGCGGCCAGCTTTATTCAATGGTTTGCCGAGCAGGCGAAGCGCGCCAACGGTGAAATCATCCCGCCGATCAAACCCGGCTCCCGCATTCTGGCGACCCGCGAACCGATAGGCGTGGTGGCGGCAATCACGCCGTGGAATTTCCCGATGGCGATGCTGACCCGTAAGCTTGGCCCGGCGCTGGCGGCGGGCTGTACCGGGGTGATAAAACCGGCCAATAACACGCCGCTGAGTGCCTTTGCACTACTTACGCTGGCGAAGAAAGCGGGGGTGCCCGATGGCGTTCTCAACGCCGTAGCGGGCAATACGCCGGAAATCAGCGACGCCATCATGGCAAGCCATGAGGTGCGCAAAATTTCATTCACCGGTTCAACGGCAGTCGGTAAAACGCTGGTGCGTAACGCGGCAGAAACCATGAAGAAAGTGTCGATGGAGCTGGGTGGTAATGCCCCCTACATCGTGTTTGACGATGCCGATATCGATGCGGCGGTGAAAGGCGCTATCACCAATAAGTTCCGTAATGCCGGGCAGGTCTGCGTCAGCGTGAACCGCTTTTATATCCAGGAGAGCGTCTACGATGAATTCACCCGAAAACTGGCCGATGCGGTTCAGGCATTGAAGGTGGGGAATGGTCTGGATGAGGGTATGGTCGTGGGACCGCTAATCGAACCTTCAGCGGTCGATAAAGTGCGTGAGCACGTTGAAGATGCCGTTGCGAAAGGGGCGAAAGTGCTGGCGGGCGGGAAAGCGCACGCGCTCGGCGGCAACTTCTGGCAGCCTACCGTGTTGGGTGAGTGCAGTGATGGCATGACGCTGGCGAGTGAAGAAACGTTCGGTCCTGTTGCCGCCTGCTTCCGCTTTACCAGCGAAGAAGAGGTGATTCAGCGTGCGAACAACACGCCGTTTGGCCTGGCCGCTTACTTCTATACGCAAAACCTGCAACGGGTGTTCCGTGTCTCCCAGGCCATTGAAAGCGGCATGATCGGGATAAACGAATGTGCAGTGTCCACCGAACTGGGACCGTTTGGCGGGGTGAAAGAGTCCGGACTGGGTCGTGAAGGATCGGTGCTGGGGTTAGACGAATTTCTGGAAGTGAAAACCCTGCATATTGGCGGCCTGTAGTCAGACTGAGGTCGGGAAGGTGGCAATAGATGAATATCTATACATTTGATTTTGATGAAATTGAAGATCAGGACGACTTCTATCGTGAGTTTGCGCGGATGTTCGGCCTTGCCAAAGAGAAAGTGAGTGACCTCGACTCTCTGTGGGACATCATCATGAGTGAAGCGCTGCCGTTACCGCTGGAGATCGAGTTTGTGCATCTACCCGACAAATCACGCCGACGTTATGGCGCATTGATTTTGTTGTTTGATGAAGCGGAAGAAGAGCTGGAAGGTCAACTGCGTTTTAATGTTCGTCATTGAGAGATAAAAAAAGCCCCCGACAGTCGGGGGCAAGGTCGTCGGACTAGACGACGAGGGTTTATTTGTACAATTCGGCAGTGGCATGCCAGGTGTCACCGCTACGCGCTTCGGTGATTTGATAGGCTGATGCGCCTTTTTCCTGGGCTTTTTTGTTCAGCATTTCATGCATGTCCATTGGGCTGGAGCCGATTGCACTTACGGAGACAGAGCCAATCGCTTCGCGATTTTGTGCTTGTTCTGCGCTAATAGAATCTGCGGCGAATGCGCCGAAAGAAAGAACAGAGAGAACGCTTAACGCAGCAACAGTTGTTTTGATTTTCATGATAAGTACCTCGTCGAATTTATTATTGGGGGTCTTCGTTTCGTGACCCTCATCACAAAATCAAGTATACACTAATCACGCGATAAATTAATACCACGCTAATTGTTTCACTGATGGGTAAGTAATGAAAATTTTGTTTTTTATGCTTATCTGGAATTAAAAAGTCATGGGATTTTATTTATATCTAATAAAATCATATGGATATTAAATTTTGCGATTTGTGCGGTTTTTAGTTTGCATATTCACTGTGTGAATGATTTTGGGCAGATAAACGCACTATTTGCTAAATAAGCGGCAGTTAAATTAACGGAGAACGGACGTTAATGCAGGGTTTTACCCCGCCACGTCGGCGGCGGGGTGGGAAGGGTCAAAGCTCTTGTTCGAACAGTTCAAGAATGGCTTCGTAGAGATCTTTCACCGTAAAGCCATTGGCCGGAGTGGTAAAAATGGTGTCATCCCCGGCGATGGTTCCGAGAATACCTTCTGCTTTGCCCAGGGAGTCCAGCAGGCGGGCGATCAATTGCGCCGCACCTGGGCTTGTGTGGATCACCACCACCGCATCGTTAAAGTCGATATCAAGAACCAGGTTTTTCAGCGGGCTGGAGGTAGTGGGTACGCCCAGTTCAGCCGGGAGGCAGTACACCATCTCCATTTTTGCGTTGCGGGTACGAACAGCCCCAAACTTTGTCAGCATGCGTGAAACTTTGGACTGGTTGATGTTATCAAAGCCCTGATCCTGCAATGCGAGGACAATTTCGCCCTGAGAGCTGAATTTTTCTTCTTTAAGTAGCGCTTTGAACGCTTTAACTAATTCTTCTTGCTTAGCTGAGCTTCGCATAAGTCACCCGTAGTATGAGAGTGGAAACAACATTATTATGCATACAGATGAATTTTTATGCAAACGGTCTGCCCAAATGAAGGCTGAAATAATGTTATGAAAGAGCGGAATTTTATCAAATTTCGTTATCAAGAAACATGCCTATGTCACGCCTCGCAAATAAGCTTAAAAGTAAATTAATTGTTATCAAATTGATGTTGTTTTGGGCTGGCAGTAGGGTATATTGTCACCACCTGTTGGAAAGTTGCTCTACAGCACAGACATCTTCGGGTTACGTCAATTAAATGCATAAAAGCTAAATTCGCGTGACTACACAGAATTGAATACGGGTGATTGTGTTCATCGAAATTGTGGTTTAACGTCGCCGCCGCGGAGCAACAAACACTTAGTTTATCAATATAATAAGGAGTTTAGGATGAAAGTCGCAGTCCTCGGCGCAGCTGGCGGTATCGGCCAGGCGCTTGCACTACTGTTAAAAACCCAACTGCCTTCAGGTTCAGAACTCTCCCTGTACGACATCGCTCCAGTGACTCCCGGTGTGGCTGTAGATCTGAGCCATATCCCAACTGCTGTGAAAATCAAAGGCTTCTCCGGTGAAGACGCGACCCCGGCACTGCACGGTGCTGATGTGGTGCTGATCTCCGCAGGTGTGGCGCGTAAACCGGGTATGGACCGTTCCGACCTGTTTAACGTCAATGCGGGCATCGTGAAGAACCTGGTACAGCAGATCGCGACGACCTGTCCGAAAGCCTGCATCGGTATCATTACCAACCCGGTGAACACCACTGTCGCTATTGCCGCAGAAGTACTGAAAAAAGCGGGCGTTTACGACAAAAATAAACTGTTTGGCGTGACCACGCTGGACATTATCCGCTCCAACACCTTTGTAGCGGAACTGAAAGGTAAGCTGCCGACTGAAGTTGAAGTTCCGGTTATCGGCGGACACTCTGGCGTGACCATTCTGCCACTGCTGTCGCAGATCCCAGGCGTAAGTTTCACTGACCAGGAAGTGGCTGACCTGACCAAACGTATCCAGAACGCCGGTACTGAAGTGGTTGAAGCGAAGGCGGGTGGCGGATCGGCAACCCTGTCTATGGGCCAGGCGGCCGCGCGTTTCGGTCTTTCACTGGTTCGCGCACTGCAGGGCGAAAAAGGCGTTGTAGAATGTGCCTATGTTGAAGGCGATGGCCAGCACGCACGTTTCTTCTCTCAGCCGCTGCTGCTGGGTAAAAACGGCGTGGAAGAGCGTCAGTCTATCGGCAAACTGAGCGCATTCGAGCAGAACGCGCTGGAAGGCATGCTGGATACCCTGAAGAAAGATATTCAGTTAGGCGAAGAGTTCGTTAACAAATAAGTGCGATTGTCGGATGGTGGTGTAAACACCTTATCCGGCCTACAAACTCATCGAGACGCATAAAAAACCGGAGCGGGCTCCGGTTTTTTTACATCTCAATTAAGGTTAATTCGTTGCCGGGTATTCCTGGATGGTGACCTGCAGCGTCAGTTGCTTATCATCACGCATGACAATCACCGGAATCACCGATCCGGGGCGAATCTCTGCCACCTGGTCCATCGTTTCCAGTGCGGAGACTGCGGGCCTGCTGTTCACGGAGATAATCAGATCGTTAACCTGAATACCGGCCTGTGCCGCTGGGCCATCAGGTGCCACTTCATTGACGACGATCCCCTGAATCTGATCTATGCCACCGCCCTGGGTGTGCAGTGGGGCGATTTCACGACCGCCAATCCCAATGTAGCCACGAATAACACGACCATCGCGGATCAGCTTATCCATAATCTTGGTCGCCAACTGGAACGGAATGGCAAAGCCGATCCCTTCTGGCGTTTCGCCGTCATTGCTTTTATCAAATGACAGTGTGTTGATGCCCATGAGTTCGCCCAGCGAGTTCACCAGTGCGCCGCCGGAGTTACCGTGGTTGATAGAAGCATCCGTTTGCAGGAAGTTCTGTCGTCCGGTTGGGTTCAGGCCGATGCGCCCCGTAGCGCTGATAATGCCCTGAGTGATGGTCTGTCCGAGGTTATAGGGGTTACCGATCGCCAGCACCACGTCGCCGATATGCGGTGAACGTCCGGCATTGATCGGAATCGTCGGCAGACCGCCAGTGGCATTGATTTTCAGTACCGCCAGATCGGTCAACGTATCGGAGCCGACCAGCAGCGCCTCAAACACTCGTCCGTCCTGTAAAGCGACGATAATCTGATCGGCATCGTTGATCACATGCTTGTTGGTAATGATGTAGCCGCGCTGATCCATAATCACACCGGAACCCAGAGTGCGGATTTCCAGTTGATTATGCGCGGTGCTGTTCATACTGCGGTTATAGACGTTGACCACAGCAGGGGCCGCGCGACGTACCGCAGAGTTATAGCTGGCGGGCGTCTCGTCGGCACTGTCATATTGCGGCGCAGAAAACGTGTTGATTTTGCGAAGCGAAGGCATGGCGGCCAGAAGAATGGCGCCAACAATCAAACCAATTGCGACCGAACGTAAGAGCTTCACTAACATGATGGAGGCGTCATTAATAAAGGGAACGGCAGCAGCATATCACGAGTTAACCGGACATCACACGCGAGGCTGATGTCCGGCAGCCTGGATTTAGCGCAGGAGCAGATAAATGCTCTCGTTACCGCGGACTATCTGTAGCGCGATAATGGACGGTTTGGCTTCCAGCACTTTGCGCATCTCGGCGATCGAGTTCACCCGGTCACGGTTGACCCCAATGATCACATCATCCTTTTGCAGACCAGCCTGTGCGGCGGGGCTGCTCTTTTCAACGCTGTCAATTTTGATGCCTTTACTGCCGTCTTTAAGCTGACCGTCACTCAGCGTCGCCCCCTGCAATGCCGGGGCAATCATCTCTGCGCTGGCAGACGACGAGGTGCTGGTATCGAGCGTCACTTCCACCTCCAGCGGCTTGCCGTTACGCAACAGGCCCAGCTTCACTTTGGTGCCGGGTTCTGTGGTGGCAATTCGGGAGCGCAGTTCGGCAAAACTGTTGAGCGGTTTACCGTTGAGGCTGGTGATCACATCGCCGGACTTAATGCCCGCTTTGGCGGAACCGGAGTTCGGCAGCACTTCGCTGACAAAGGCACCGCGCTGTACGTCCATTTTGAACGCTTTGGCGATGTCGGCAGTCATTTCGGTGCCTTTAATGCCCAGAAGACCGCGCTTGATTTCACCAAACTGAATCAGTTGCTGCGCCAGGATGCGGGCCATATTACTGGGGATGGCAAAACCGATCCCAACGCTGCCGCCGCCAGGCGCAAGGATGGCGGTGTTAATACCGATCAGTTCACCGTTCAGGTTAAGCAGCGCGCCGCCGGAGTTACCGCGGTTAATTGAGGCGTCGGTTTGAATAAAGTTTTCCAGACCTTCCAGATTCAACCCGCTGCGCCCCAGCGCCGAGACGATACCGGAAGTTGCGGTTTGCCCCAGGCCAAACGGGTTACCGACTGCCACGGCGAAATCACCGACGCGCAGTTTATCCGAGTCGGCGATGGCGATTTGCGTCAGCTTGCTGGCGTTTTGAATTTGTAGCAGGGCGATGTCGCTTTGATCGTCGCTGCCAATCAGTTTAGCCTCGAACTCACGTCCATCATTCAACTGGACGCTGATCTTCTGCGCCTGATTAATCACGTGGTTATTGGTCAGAACATAGCCTTTCGCGGCGTCGATAATGACCCCAGAACCCAGCCCTTCAAACGGCTGCGCCTGCTGATCCGGCAGGTCATCACCAAAGAATTTTTTAAACTCTTCCGGGACTTTCTGCGTTTGGGTCGCGGTGCCTTCAACCTTCACGCTAACGACGGCAGGCAGCACCTTTTCGAGCATCGGGGCGAGACTGGGAAGCGCGGGCTGGCCGGGAACCTGGCCTGGAATCGACGCAATGGCCTGAAATGGCGCCGAGAGAGTTAACCCGACACTTAACGCTAATGCACTCAACAGCTGGGTTTGTATTTTCATTGATCCTGCTCTCGTACCTTGAGTAAAGGGAAAGACGATTCAAAACAGTTTGATGTTATTGAATTTTCAATCTGCTAACAATGCGGATAATGATTAAATGATAGTCGGGACGGGAGATAAGAGGTGGGCGCAATCGCTGCGCCCAGGAAAAATATTAACGATGTGCGATTAGTCGCGCTTTGCACCACTACGCAGCAGGCCGGATGCGCCTTCGGAATAGTCACGCGGCATTTGTACCGGTGCCTGGTCGTTACCGGCTTCAGACTCGGCCAGACGGTTACGGAACGGGTTAGATTCCGCTGACAGTTCCGGCAGCAGGCTGCTGGAGCTTTTCGCCATGTGCTGATACAGCTGGCGGTAATCGTGGGCCATGGTGTCCAGCAACTCAGCGCTGCGGGCAAAATGGCTGACCAACTCTTCACGATACTCTTCCAGCTCGGCTTTATTCTTTTCCAGTTCGTACTGCAACGCCTGTTGCTGACGTAATTTCCGGTTACCAAAACGCATGGCTACAGCACCGACGATGATGCCGACGACTAACCCAATTAGCGCATATTCCCAGGTCATGAACATCTCCCGTTGTCTTTTGTTTCCGTAGGGTGTTGGCTTTAGGCTCCATGCCTGCGCCTGATACTGCCACTATAACCGCTAATCCCGCAGAAGTGGAATCCCGTCTTTATATCGCGTAGTGTAGAACGGCCTTTTTTTCGTCAACCGTGAACGACGGCACACCGATTTTCAAGGAATAACAATAACATCATGCAAAGCTTTACCCCCACATCCCGTTACCTGAAAGCCATTAACGATGGTACTCACCAGCCCGATGACGTGCAAAAAGAGGCGGTTAATCGTCTGGAGATTATTTATCAGGCGTTGACCTCGAACAAAACCTCAGTCCCTGAAACAAAAGGGTTTATGGCCCGCGTCGGTAAGCTGTTGGGAAAAAAGGAAGCGGCGCATAGCGCTTCGGTGCGAGGCTTATATATGTGGGGTGGCGTAGGGCGAGGGAAAACCTGGCTGATGGATCTGTTCTACCATAGCCTGCCAGGCGTTCGGAAGCAGCGCCTGCACTTCCACCGCTTCATGCTGCGCGTGCATGAGGAGTTAACGGCTCTGCAGGGGCAAACCGATCCGCTTGAAATCCTGGCCGACCGCTTTAAGGCCGAGACGGATGTGCTGTGCTTTGATGAGTTTTTTGTTTCTGATATTACTGACGCCATGCTGCTCGGCGGTCTGATGAAGGCGCTGTTTGCGCGCGGTATTACGCTGGTGGCGACATCGAACATTCCGCCTGATGAGCTCTACCGTAACGGGTTACAGCGCACGCGTTTTCTTCCCGCGATCGATGCGATTAAACAACATTGCGACATCATGAACGTAGACGCGGGTGTGGATTATCGTCTGCGGACGTTGACCCAGGCGCATTTGTGGCTCTCTCCGCTGAATAATGAAACGCAGCAGCAGATGGACAACCTCTGGTTGGCGTTGGCGGGTGTCAAACGTGAACAGGGGCCGGTTCTGGAGATCAATCACCGCCCGTTGCCGACGCTGGGTATGGAAAACCAGACGCTGGCGGTGTCATTCCACACTCTGTGTGTCGATGCCCGTAGCCAGCATGACTACATTGCGCTTTCCCGGTTGTTCCACACCGTCATGCTGTTTGACGTACCGGTGATGACGCCGCTGATGGAAAGCGAAGCGCGCCGTTTTATCGCGCTGGTGGATGAATTTTACGAACGCCACGTCAAGCTGGTGGTGAGCGCCGCCGTGCCTCTCTATGAGGTGTATCAGGGCGAGCGACTGAAGTTCGAATTTCAGCGCTGTCTGTCGCGTTTGCAGGAGATGCAGAGCGAAGAGTATCTGAAGCGGGAACATATGCCCTGACGCCTACCAACAAACTGTTGGGCAAATCACATTTAGGGGTCGATCTTTGACCCCGACTTCTCTATAATCTTGCGACCCCACGTTACAAGAAAGTTTTTTTCCCAAAACTTTTTGTGTGCTGGCATTGGCTATTCGAAGGGGTAGGTTTGCCGGACTTTGTCGTGTGAACCTCAACTGACATAACGTTTGGGTGTTCACCAACGTGTAACTTATTTATTGGGTAAGCTTTTAATGAAAACTTTTACAGCTAAACCAGAAACCGTAAAACGCGACTGGTACGTTGTTGACGCGACCGGTAAAACTCTGGGCCGTCTGGCTACTGAACTGGCTCGTCGCCTGCGCGGTAAGCATAAAGCGGAATACACTCCGCACGTAGATACCGGTGATTACATCATCGTTCTGAACGCTGACAAAGTTGCTGTAACCGGCAACAAGCGTACTGACAAAGTGTACTATCACCACACCGGCCACATCGGTGGTATCAAACAAGCGACCTTTGAAGAGATGATTGCCCGCCGTCCTGAGCGTGTGATTGAAATCGCGGTTAAAGGCATGCTGCCAAAAGGCCCGCTGGGTCGTGCTATGTTCCGTAAACTGAAAGTTTACGCTGGCAACGAGCACAACCACGCGGCACAGCAACCGCAAGTTCTTGACATCTAATCGGGATTATAGGCAATGGCTGAAAATCAATACTACGGCACTGGTCGCCGCAAAAGTTCCGCAGCTCGCGTTTTCATCAAACCGGGCAACGGCAAAATCGTTATCAACCAACGTTCTCTGGAACAGTACTTCGGTCGTGAAACTGCCCGCATGGTAGTTCGTCAGCCGCTGGAACTGGTCGACATGGTTGAGAAACTGGATCTGTACATCACTGTTAAAGGTGGTGGTATCTCTGGTCAGGCTGGTGCGATCCGTCACGGTATCACCCGCGCTCTGATGGAGTACGATGAGTCCCTGCGTGGCGAACTGCGTAAAGCTGGCTTCGTTACTCGTGATGCTCGTCAGGTTGAACGTAAGAAAGTCGGCCTGCGTAAAGCACGTCGTCGTCCGCAGTTCTCCAAACGTTAATTGTTTTCTGCCTTTGGCAGATTACCGTTGGCGAAAAACCCGCTTCGGCGGGTTTTTTTATGAATAAACCTGGCGTAATCCTCTGACAAAACCCTCTTTTTCCCCATTTCCAGAATCGACTCACCACAAAGGTCACAAAATCTGGTAAACTATCATCCAATTTTCCGCCCAAATATCGGGTATTGCTCATTTTTTGTTTGCTTTTTGAACGATGATGACTTTTCCGAAGTGGGTGTCATCACTTCTGACTGGCCATGCGATGGCCGGTAGCAGTAAAAATTCTGAATATACCTGGAGGTTTTCATGGCTGTCGCTGCCAACAAACGTTCGGTAATGACGCTGTTTTCTGGTCCTACTGACATCTATAGCCATCAGGTCCGCATTGTGTTGGCGGAGAAAGGTGTAAGTTTCGAGATCGAGCACGTGGAAAAGGACAATCCCCCGCAGGATCTGATTGACCTCAACCCGAATCAGAGCGTCCCGACACTGGTGGATCGTGAGCTGACCCTGTGGGAATCTCGCATCATTATGGAATACCTGGATGAGCGTTTCCCTCATCCGCCATTGATGCCGGTTTACCCGGTGGCACGTGGTGAAAGCCGCCTGTACATGCACCGTATCGAAAAAGACTGGTATACGTTGATGAACGTCATCGTTAACGGGTCTGCTTCAGAAGCTGACGTTGCCCGCAAACAACTGCGTGAAGAGCTGCAGGCGATTGCACCGGTATTCGGTCAGAAACCGTATTTCCTGAGCGATGAATTCAGCCTGGTGGATTGCTACCTGGCGCCGTTGCTGTGGCGTCTGCCGCAGTTGGGAATTGAGTTCAGTGGGGCGGGCGCGAAGGAATTGAAAGGTTATATGACCCGCGTCTTCGAGCGTGATTCTTTCCTGGCGTCCTTAACCGAAGCTGAACGCGAAATGCGTCTTGGCCGGGGTTAATACCGATGGATTTGTCACAGCTAACACCACGTCGTCCGTATCTGCTGCGCGCTTTCTATGAGTGGTTGCTGGACAACCAGCTCACGCCGCACCTGGTGGTGGATGTGACGTTGCCTGGCGTGCATGTCCCAATGGAATATGCACGCGACGGGCAGATTGTCCTGAACATTGCGCCGCGTGCGGTGGGGAATCTGGAGCTGGCAAATGACGAGGTGCGTTTTAACGCCCGTTTTGGCGGTGTTCCGCGTCAGGTTTCTGTGCCGTTAGCCGCAGTGCTGGCTATTTATGCGCGTGAAAACGGTGCCGGAACGATGTTTGAACCGGAAGCGGCCTATGACGAGGATGTTGCCAGTCTCAACGATGATGATGCGGCATCTGGCGCAGAGAGCGAAACCGTTATGTCTGTCATTGACGGTGATAAGCCGGATCATGATGATGACAACAGCCCGGATGACGATCCGCCACCCCCGCGTGGTGGTCGACCGGCATTACGTGTTGTTAAATAGATGAAAACAGGCCCAGTGAGGCCTGTTTTTGATCGCGCCGACCACGGTTTCGCCCTCCTTCCGATCCTGTGTTACGATGAGCCTGCTGTTGTTTGTCACCGTGATTCGCAAATAGGTCTTATGAACGCATTCGATTCGCAAGCAGAAGATTCTCCCGCTACCATTGGGCGTAGCCTTCGTCGTCGTCCGCTGGCGCGTAAAAAGCTGTCGGAAATGGTCGAGGAAGAGTTAGAGCAGATGATCCGTCGTCGTGAATTCGGCGAGGGAGAACAGTTGCCGTCCGAGCGGGAACTGATGGCCTTTTTCAACGTCGGTCGTCCTTCTGTACGTGAGGCGTTGGCAGCGCTGAAGCGCAAAGGTCTGGTGCAAATCAACAACGGCGAACGCGCCCGCGTTTCACGTCCTTCGGCGGACACCATCATTGGTGAACTGTCCGGAATGGCGAAAGATTTCCTCGCACATCCTGGCGGTATTGCCCACTTTGAGCAATTGCGTCTGTTCTTTGAGTCCAGCCTCGTGCGTTATGCCGCGGAGAATGCGACAGAGGAACAAATTGATCTGCTGACAAAAGCACTGGAGATCAACAGTCAGTCGCTGGATGATAACGCGCTGTTCATCCGTTCAGATGTCGATTTTCATCGCGTGCTGGCGGAGATCCCCGGCAATCCGATCTTTATGGCGATCCACGTTGCGCTGCTTGACTGGCTGATCGCCGCTCGCCCGACCGTGTCGGATCGTGAGCTTTACGAGCACAATAACGTGAGTTATCAGCAGCATATTGCCATCGTAGAGGCCATTCGCCAGCGCGATCCGGATGAAGCCGACCGCGCCTTGCAATCTCATCTCAACAGCGTTTCCGCCACCTGGCACGCGCTCGGTAAAAATTCAAAAACACGTAAGTGATCGCGATCCTGACGATCGATTAGTGAAGCAGATCGCACTATAAGCGTTCTGTATTGTGCTGCTGCTTATTTGATCTGGTATAACAGGTATAAAGGTATGCAGTTAGATAACACTAATCATGACAGAGGTCGTTATGGCAAAAGATTTACGAGGCGTGATGCCAGCGTTGTTAACCCCCTTCGATAACCAACAAAAACTGGATATTGAGAGCCTGCGCCGACTGGTGCGTTTTAACATCGCTCAGGGTATTGATGGGCTGTACGTCGGTGGCTCTACCGGCGAAGCCTTTGTGCAGAACTGTGCGGAAAGGGAGCAGGTGCTGGAAGTGGTCGCGGAAGAGGCGAAGGGCAAGGTGACGCTTATCGCTCATGTTGGAACGGTCAGCACTCACGAGAGCCAGCAACTCGCTCGCGCAGCGCACCGTTACGGCTTTGATGCGGTCTCTGCGGTAACGCCGTTCTACTATCCGTTCAGCTTTGAAGAACACTGCGATCATTACCGGGCCATTATTGATTCAGCAGATGGCCTGCCGATGGTGGTCTATAACATTCCGGCGTTGAGTGGCGTGAAGTTAACGCTGGATCAGATCAACACGCTGGTGACATTGCCTGGCGTTGGCGCACTGAAACAAACGTCGGGCGATCTGTTTCAGATGGAACAGATCCGCCGCGCGCATCCGGATCTGGTGCTCTATAACGGTTATGACGAAATTTTCGCTTCTGGCCTGCTGGCCGGAGCGGACGGTGGTATCGGCAGCACTTACAACATCATGGGCTGGCGATATCTGGGAATTGTGAAAGCGCTCAAAGAAGGCGACATCCGGACGGCGCAAAAGCTGCAAACAGAGTGCAATAAGGTTATCGATCTCCTCATTAAGGCCGGCGTGTTCCGTGGGCTGAAAACGGTTCTGCACTATATGGATGTGATTTCTGTACCACTATGCCGTAAGCCGTTTGCCCCTGTAGAGGAAAAATACGTGCCTGCACTGAAAGCACTGGCGGAACAATTGATGGCGGAACGTTCCTGATGGGGTGCCGGATGGCGCTGATGCTTATCCGGCCTACAAAACACAACACGATACGTAGGCCGGATAAGGCGAAGCCGCCATCCGGCAATACAATAAAAAAATCGTCGGGAGAGTAAAATGAGTACTTCTACCCAAAGCATCCCGTGGTATCGCCATCTCAACCGGGCACAATGGCGGGCATTCTCCGCCGCATGGCTGGGATATTTGCTGGATGGTTTTGATTTTGTGTTGATTGCCCTTGTGCTGACGGAAGTACAGGGAGAATTTGGGCTGACGACGGTTCAGGCGGCGAGTCTGATTTCGGCAGCTTTTATTTCCCGCTGGTTTGGCGGGTTAATGCTGGGTGCAATGGGCGACCGCTATGGACGCCGTCTGGCAATGGTCACCAGTATTATTCTATTTTCAATGGGGACGCTGGCCTGTGGTTTTGCGCCGGGTTACACCACCATGTTTATCGCCCGACTGGTGATTGGCATGGGGATGGCGGGCGAATACGGCTCCAGTGCAACCTATGTTATTGAAAGCTGGCCGAAGCATCTGCGTAATAAGGCCAGTGGTTTTCTTATCTCGGGCTTCTCCGTTGGTGCCGTGATTGCGGCTCAGGTCTACAGCCTGGTTGTGCCGGTCTGGGGCTGGCGCGCGCTGTTCTTCATTGGCATTCTGCCGATTATTTTTGCCCTCTGGCTGCGCAAAAACATACCGGAAGCTGAGGACTGGAAAGAGAAGCATGCGGGCAAAGCGCCGGTACGCACGATGGTTGATATTCTCTACCGGGGTGAGCATCGCGTCGTCAATATTCTGATGACAATAGCGGCGGCGACGGCACTGTGGTTCTGCTTTGCCGGCGACCTGCAAAATGCGGCGATTGTCGCGGTACTGGGTTTGCTGTGTGCGGTGATCTTCATCAGCTTCATGGTACAAAGCAGCGGCAAGCGCTGGCCGACGGGCGTCACGCTCATGGTTGTCGTCTTGTTTGCTTTCCTCTACTCGTGGCCGATTCAGGCGCTGCTGCCTACCTATCTGAAAACTGAACTGGCATACGATCCTTCCACCGTGGCGCGCGTGCTCTTCTTTAGCGGCTTTGGCGCCGCGGTCGGTTGCTGCGTGGGTGGCTTCCTCGGTGACTGGCTGGGGACCCGTAAAGCTTATGTGTGCAGCTTGCTGGCCTCACAGGTGCTGATCATTCCGGTGTTTGCGATAGGCGGTACTAACGTCTGGGTGCTCGGCTTTCTGCTGTTTTTCCAGCAGATGTTGGGGCAAGGAATCTCCGGGATCTTGCCGAAATTGATTGGCGGCTATTTCGATACCGATCAGCGTGCGGCCGGTCTGGGCTTCACCTATAACGTCGGGGCGCTCGGCGGGGCATTGGCACCGATTCTGGGGGCGCTGATTGCCCAGCGTCTGGATCTGGGGACCGCGTTGGGATCGCTCTCTTTCAGCCTGACCTTTGTGGTGATCCTGCTGATTGGTCTGGATATGCCGTCCCGCGTCCAGCGCTGGCTGCGACCTGAGGCGCTGCGTACCCATGACGCTATCGACGGTAAACCGTTTAGCGGTGCCATCCCGTTCGGCGGTGATAAAAGCCCTTTAGTCAAAAGCAAAAGTTAATCCACTTGCCCGGTCCTGTACCGGGCAGCATTCGTAAGGGAAGAGGTATGTCGTTACTTGCACAACTGGATAAAAACATTGCCGCGCAGGGTGGTCTGATTGTCTCCTGCCAGCCGGTTCCCGGCAGCCCACTGGATAAACCTGAGATTGTGGCGGCGATGGCGCTGGCGGCAGAGCAGGCGGGTGCCGTCGCGTTGCGTATTGAAGGTGTTGAGAATCTGAAGGCGACGCGTGCCGTCGTTTCCGTACCGATAATCGGCATTCTCAAGCGCGATCTTGCGGATTCTCCGGTGCGCATTACCGCGTTTCTGGAGGATGTCGATGCGCTGGCGCAGGCCGGTGCGGACATTATTGCGATTGACGGGACTGACCGTGTCCGTCCGGTGCCGGTCGCAGCGCTGCTGGCCCGTATTCATCATCACCAGTTGCTGGCAATGACCGATTGCTCCTCGCTGAAGGACGGTCTGGCCTGTCAGGCGCTCGGTGCAGAAATTATTGGCACCACGCTTTCGGGTTACACCACGGCAGAAACGCCTGCAGAGCCGGATCTGGCGCTGGTGAAAGCGCTGAGCGAAGCCGGTTGTCGGGTGATTGCCGAAGGCCGTTACAACACCCCGGCGCAGGCTGGTGAAGCGATGCGACACGGTGCCTGGGCAGTGACGGTCGGATCGGCTATTACCCGGCTGGAGCACATCTGCGAGTGGTATAACACGGCGCTGAAAAAGGCGGTGCTATGACGACACTGGCAATTGATATTGGCGGCACGAAACTTGCCGCCGCGCTGGTGGAGGATGATTTGCAGATTCGCGAACGTCGCGAGCTGCCCACACCTGCCAGTAAAACGTCGCAGGCACTGTGCGACGCGCTGAAAACGCTGGTGCAACCGTTGCAGGCACAGGCGCATCGGGTGGCAATTGCTTCGACGGGGATTATTCGTGAAGGGAATCTGCTGGCGATTAACCCGGGGAACCTGGGCGGATTGCTTCACTTTCCGCTGGTGCAGACGTTAGAAGCCCTCACCCGTTTACCAACGCTGGCGGTCAACGATGCACAGGCCGCCGCATGGGCGGAGTATCACGCCATGGCCGATGATACGCGCGATATGGTGTTTATCACCGTTTCAACCGGTGTGGGCGGGGGGGTGATCAGCGGCGGTCGTTTAGTTACCGGCACTGGCGGCCTGGCCGGACACCTGGGACATACCCTCGCGGATCCTAACGGGCCGATGTGCGGCTGCGGGCGGGTGGGGTGCGTCGAGGCGATCGCGTCGGGGCGCGGGATTGCCGCAGCGGCACAAGGGGCGCTCGCCGGATGTGATGCGAAAACCATTTTTTCCCGCGCGGCAGAGGGTGATGAACAGGCCAGCCGTCTGGTCGCATACTCCGCACAGGTGCTGGCGCGACTGATAGCCGATACGAAAGCGATCACCGATTGCCAGCGGGTGGTTGTCGGCGGCAGCGTTGGACTGGCGCAAGGGTATCTGGCGCAGGTCCGCGCCTGTCTCGAACAGATGCCCCCGGTTTATCACGTTGAATTAAGCGCAGCACACTACCGTCACGACGCGGGACTGCTGGGCGCGGCATTGTTAGCACAGGGAGAAAAAGGATGATATTGGGTGAAGTTTGTTCGTTGTCTGCAGCGGGTCTGCATCCCGTGCTGGAAGAGGCGCTGACGCTGGCGTTGACCGCCAGACCACAAGAGCAAGTCCCTGGTCGCGTTGAGCTACGCGGGGACGATATCTTTATGAATGTGATGCAGTTTGCCACGCAATCGTCCACAGAGAAAAAGGCAGAGCGGCACGAGCAGTATATCGATATCCAGCTATTACTGACCGGGGAGGAGCGTATTCAGTTCGGCGTGGTTGATTCCGCACGGCAGTGTGAAGAGGTGCATGTAGAAGAGGACTATCAGCTTTGCCGTGAGATTGCTGATTGCCAGACCATTTCCCTACAGCCGGGTATGTTCGCGGTGTTTATGCCAGGAGAACCACACAAGCCAGGATGCTGTGTTGGTGAACCGAAAGAGATTAAGAAAGTTGTCGTGAAGGTGCGCGCCAGCCTGTTAGCCGCATGAAAAGGCCGGATGGTTTTTACCATCCGGCCTTACGTTTTTATATTCCGCCCGTTCATCATTCCGTCAAAGGCGTTTCTGAGGATTCAATTTTCTGCGCTGTCAGTGCTATTTGCGAACGGATGAGTTCATCTGCCAGTAATTTTTCGTCAGGTAATTGCACTTTGTACTCGCTTGCCATCACAGTATTCGGTAAACCGTTCAGCGCATAGTGTGCTTCTCCAGCCCCTTTTCCCGCACACAGGATTAACCCGACTGGCGGATTTTCCCCAGGCATTGTCCAGTGCTCTTTCGCGTAGTTCAGGTACATGTTCATTTGTCCTGCGTCGGCATAGCTGAATTTTCCCACTTTCAGGTCAACGACTAACAGACAGCGCAAGCGGCGATGGAAGAAAAGCAGGTCGACGCGAAACCAGCTATCGTCAATGCGTAATCGGCGCTGGCGGTTGACAAACGCGAAATCGTCACCGAGCTCAAGCATAAATTCCATCAGATGGTTAATCAGCGCTTCTTCCAGATCGGATTCCGAATACTCATCCTTCAGTTCGAGGAATTCGAGAATAAAGGGATCGCGTATTGCGTGTTCTGGTAAGACGTCGGGCACGGTGGGTGCGGCCTGTTGCAGCAATGCGGGTTTATCATGAGACAGCAGTGTCCGTTCATAAAACTGAGAAGCGATTTGCCGATCGAGTTGTCGTACCGACCAACCGTTGCGTAATGTCTCTTTCTCGTAAAAGGTGCGGGCATCTGCGTTTTTAACCGACAGGAGCCGGACATAGGCTGACCAGGGCAACGGGAATATCCTGGCGAGTTGTACCAGAAGAGGAGATTCAGCAGACAGTGTCTGCGGAATTTCAACATGTTGAAAATAAATATAAAAATTGCGTATTTGCCATAGGTTTCTTGTAGAAAACCCACGTTTATAGCGCCGGGTTAAATCAACGGACAGTTGCTCAATCAGTTGAGTACCATAAGCTGCCCGCGCTTCACCGCCCTGCTCAAACTCGACAATGCGTCGGCCAATTTCCCAGTACGTCGCCGTCATGATCGCGTTGATGTTGCGGACGGTCTCTGTCCTGGCGGTATCCAACAGATGGATAATGCCGTCGTGGATTTGCTGATAATCGCCTGTGTGTTGTGCTGATGTTGTTGCCATCATATTATCCCTGACATGATAGTTACGAATTGAAAATATATCGCTATCAGTATACTTAAGGGGATAGGCGGTCAATTATTCTCAGCCCATTACATCCAATTACGGCGATATTTGCGAGCCGCTTTCGAAGAATGGAGGTGGGATATTGTGAAGAACAAGGGTGACTCCCCATCCCTGAGCGAGTTCTCGGGGCAGGGGAGTCAGAAAGGTTTACTACACTTCCAGCCAGTTCATGATCCCGTCAGCCGCTTTGCGCCCTTCGGCAATGGCGGTAACCACCAGATCCGAACCGCGCACAATGTCACCACCGGCGAAGATTTTCGGGTTGCTGGTCTGGAAAGCGTTGTCGCTGCCTTCCGGGGCGATGATTCGACCCTGAGAATCCAGTTCGACGCTGTGTTTCGCCAGCCACTCCATGCTGTGAGGACGGAAACCAAACGCCATGACCACGGCGTCTGCCGGCACGATGTGCTCGGAACCCGCTACGATCTCCGCACGGCGGCGGCCTTTCGCATCCGGCGCACCCATTTCGGTACGTGCCATTTTCACGCCGCAGACCTTACCATTGGCGTTCACTTCCACGCCCAGCGGCTGCACGTTGAACTGGAACTCAACGCCTTCCTCGCGCGCGTTCTTCACTTCGCGGCGGGAGCCCGGCATGTTCTCTTCATCACGACGATAGGCGCAGGTGACGTGCGTTGCACCCTGACGAACGGAGGTCCGCACGCAGTCCATGGCGGTATCGCCGCCGCCCAGCACCACCACGCGTTTCCCTTCCATATTGACGTACGGCTCGTCGGTGGTTTCACCAAATCCCATGATCTGCTTGGTGTTGGCGATCAGGAACGGCAGGGCATCGAACACGCCATCGGCATCTTCGTTTTCCAGCCCGCCGCGCATGGACTGATAGGTGCCGACGCCGAGGAATACCGCATCGTACTCTTTCAGCAGGTCGTCGAGCTGTACATCACGACCCACTTCCACGTTCAGTTTGAACTCGATCCCCATACCGGTGAAAATTTCACGGCGGCGGGTCATCACCTCTTTTTCCAGTTTGAAGGCCGGAATGCCAAAAGTCAGCAGGCCGCCGATCTCCGGATGCCTGTCAAACACCACGGCCTTCACACCGTTGCGGGTTAACACGTCGGCACAGGCCAGTCCAGCCGGGCCGGCGCCGATGATCGCCACTCGTTTGTCGGTCTGGCGAACGCCGGTCATATCCGGACGCCAGCCCATTTCAAACGCTTTATCATTGATATAACGCTCGATGTTGCCGATGGTGACGGCGCCAAACTCATCGTTCAGCGTACAGGAACCTTCGCAGAGTCTGTCCTGTGGGCACACGCGTCCGCACACTTCGGGCAGCGTATTGGTCTGGTGAGACAGTTCCGCAGCTTCAAAGATTCGTCCTTCATTGGCGAGCTTCAGCCAGTTTGGAATGTAGTTATGAACCGGACATTTCCACTCACAGTACGGGTTGCCGCAGGACAGACAGCGGTCTGCCTGCGCTTTTGCCTGACCTTCTGAAAACGGTTCGTAGATTTCAATAAACTCGATTTTGCGGATCTTCAGCGGCTTCTTCGGCGGATCAACACGCTGCAGGTCGATAAACTGGTATACGTTCTGACTCATTGTTGCTACCCCTTACTGCGCCTGCACGCGCAGCTCTGCTGCGCTACGACTACGGTGACCCAACAGTGCTTTCACATCACTGGACTTCGGTTTAACCAGCGCGAATTTGTTGGCGAAGGCTGACCAGTTGGCCAGAATCTCTTCTCCGCGCTGCGAACCGGTATGCTGCACGTGTTCGGTGATCAGGCCACGCAGATGCTCTTCGTGGATAGCCAGTTCATCAACGCCCAGTACTTCGACCAGTTCTGGGTTCACGCGTTTACGGAATTCGCCGTCTTCGTCCAGCACGTAGGCGAACCCACCCGTCATGCCTGCGCCGAAGTTCACCCCGGTTTTGCCGAGGATACAGACGATCCCGCCGGTCATGTATTCACAACCGTTGTCGCCAATCCCTTCCACCACGGTGATCGCGCCGGAGTTACGTACCCCGAAACGTTCACCTGCCCGCCCTGCCGCATACAAACGACCACCGGTCGCACCATACAGGCAGGTGTTACCGATGATGCTCGCCTCATGGCTGCGGAAAGCGGAACCAACCGGAGGACGTACCGCCAGCAGGCCGCCCGCCATGCCTTTACCGACATAATCGTTGGCATCGCCGGTCAGATACAGCTCCACGCCGCCCGCGTTCCAGACACCGAAGCTCTGGCCTGCCGTGCCGCTGAAGTACGCTTTAATCGGGTCAGAGGCCAGTCCCTGATCGCCGTGGGTCTGAGCAATATACCCCGAGAGCGATGCGCCAACGGACCGATCGGTGTTGCGAATATCGAACCAGAAGGTTTTGCTCTGGCGTTCGTCGACATACGGCTTCGCCTGTTGTAGTAACTGCGCGTTCAGCACGCCATTATCAAACGGCGGGTTGTTTTCGGTGCAGTACAGCGCTTTGCCGGGATGCGGTTCTGCGGTTTCCAGCAGTCGGGACAGCGCCAGCTTCTGCTGTTTGGCGGTAAACCCGTCCAGTTCTTTCAACAGGTCGGTACGGCCAATCAGATCCACCAGACGCGTCACGCCAAGCTGCGCCATCAGTTCGCGAGTTTCGCGAGCGATGAACTCAAAGTAGTTGGTGACTTTAAATGGCAGACCGTGATAGTGGTTCTTACGCAGTTTGTCGTCCTGGGTTGCCACGCCGGTTGCACAGTTGTTCAGATGGCAAATACGCAGGTATTTACAGCCCAGCGCCACCATCGGACCGGTCCCGAAGCCGAAGCTCTCTGCGCCGAGAATCGCCGCTTTAATGATATCCACGCCGGTTTTCAGACCGCCGTCGACCTGCAAACGGATCTTGTGACGCAAGCCGTTAGCGACCAGCGCCTGCTGGGTTTCCACCAGTCCAAGTTCCCACGGACAGCCCGCGTATTTCACCGAAGAGAGCGGGCTTGCACCGGTGCCGCCGTCATAACCGGCGATGGTGATGAGATCCGCATAGGCTTTCGCTACGCCAGTGGCGATGGTGCCGACACCCGGTTCAGAAACCAGCTTCACGGAGATCATCGCTTTCGGGTTAACCTGCTTCAGGTCGAAAATCAGCTGTGCTAAATCCTCGATAGAGTAGATATCGTGGTGCGGCGGCGGGGAGATCAGCGTCACGCCCGGCACCGAGTAGCGCAGTTTAGCGATGTACGGGGTCACTTTGTCACCCGGTAACTGACCGCCTTCGCCGGGCTTAGCGCCCTGAGCGACTTTAATCTGAATGACGTCGGCGTTAACCAGGTACGCCGGCGTGACGCCGAAACGACCGGAAGCCACCTGTTTGATGCGCGACACTTTATTGGTGCCGTAGCGCGCCGGATCTTCGCCGCCTTCACCAGAGTTAGAATTACCGCCGATGCTGTTCATCGCTTCGGCCAGCGCTTCATGTGCTTCCGGGCTCAGTGCGCCAATCGACATTGCCGCAGTATCAAAACGTTTGAACAGGTCACTTACCGGTTCGACCGCCTCAATGCTGACCGCCTCGTCGCCGGGGTTAATCGCCAGCAGATCGCGTAGCGTCGTCGCGGGACGTTCGTTGACCAGTTTTGCGTATTCCTGATAGTCGCTGTATTCACCGCTCTGAACCGCCTGTTGCAGAGTACGTACAACATCCGGGTTGTAGGCGTGATATTCGCCGCCGTGCACATACTTCAGCAGGCCGCCCTGCGTAATCGGTTTACGCGCCAGCCAGGCTCGCTTAGACAGGTTCAGCAGATCCTGCTGGAAGTCAGCAAAACCCGCGCCGCCGATACGGCTGACCACGCCCTGGAAGCACAGCGCAACGACATCATCATGCAGACCTACCGCTTCAAACAGTTTGGAGCAGCGGTAGGAGGCGATGGTCGAAATGCCCATTTTGGACATGATCTTGTACAGCCCTTTATTGATGCCGTTACGGTAGTTCAGCATCACGGTACGGTAGTTTTTGGCGATCGCCTGGGTGTCTATCAGACGGCCCAGCGTCTCGTACGCGAGGTACGGATAAATGGCCGTTGCGCCAAAGCCCAGCAGCACGGCGAAGTGATGTGGATCACGGGCGCTGGCGGTTTCGACGATGATGTTGGCATCGCAGCGCAGGCTTTGTTCTACCAGCCGCGTCTGTACCGCGCCGACCGCCATTGGAGCCGGTACCGGCAGACGATTTTTGCCAATATTACGATCCGTCAGCACCAGTAGAACGGTGCCGCTGCGTACCATCTGCTCGGCGGTATCGCACAGCGCTTTGACCGTTTCTTCCAGCGTGGTTTGCGTTACATCGAAGGTGATATCCAGCCGGTCAGCGCGATAGTGCTCTTCTTTCATCGTGGTGAGCTGTTGGAAATCGGAATACAGCAGGATCGGCGATTTAAAGCTCAGACGGTGCGCCTGGCCTTCCGCTTCGCAAAAGACGTTCATCTCGCGACCGATGCTGGTCGCCAGCGACATGACGTGTGCTTCACGCAGCGGATCGATAGGTGGGTTAGTCACCTGAGCAAACTGCTGGCGGAAGTAGTCGTAAATAATGCGCGGTTGGCTGGAAAGTACGGCAAACGGGGTATCGTCACCCATTGAGCCGACCGCTTCCTGACCGTTTTCACCGAGCACGCGGAGTACGGAATCCAGCTCTTCGGCGCTGTAGTTAAACTGTTTCTGGTAGCTGGCGAGCGTGTCGTCGTCCAGTTCACGCTGGCCCACCCGATCGTCAGCCAGATCTTCAAACGGCACCAGGCGACGGACGTTCTTCTCCATCCATTCTTTATACGGATGGCGGCTTTTCAGGTCGTCGTCAGTTTCGGCCGAATGCAGAATGCAGCCGCCACGGGTGTCGATAACCATCAGTTCACCCGGGCCGACGCGACCTTTTTCGACCACTTCGTCAGGCTGGTAGTCCCAGATCCCGACTTCAGACGCGCAGGTGATCAGCTTGTCTTTGGTGATGACATAACGCGCCGGACGCAGGCCGTTACGATCGAGGTTGCAGGCGGCGAAACGCCCGTCGGACATGACGATACCCGCCGGACCGTCCCACGGCTCCATGTGCATGGAGTTAAAGTCAAAGAAGGCGCGCAGATCCGGATCCATATCCGGGTTGTTTTGCCAGGCCGGCGGCACCAGCAGGCGCATGGCACGGATGATATCCATCCCCCCGGCCAGCAACAGTTCCAGCATGTTATCCATGGAACTGGAATCGGAGCCGGTTTCGTTAACGAACGGCGCGGCGTCGTGCAGATCCGGGATCAGCGGGGTCTGGAATTTATAGGTACGGGCGCGGGCCCACTGGCGGTTACCGGTAATGGTGTTGATCTCACCGTTGTGCGCCAGGTAGCGGAACGGCTGCGCCAGCGGCCAGCGCGGCACGGTGTTGGTGGAAAAGCGCTGGTGGAACAGACAGATGGCCGATTCCAGACGCAGGTCCGCGAGGTCCAGGTAGAAGCGCGGCAGATCCGCCGGCATACACAGACCTTTATAGATGTTGACCAGGTTTGACAGGCTACAGACGTAGAAGTCTTTGTCTTCCTGCAGTCGTTTTTCAATACGGCGACGGGCGATGAACAGACGACGTTCCATATCGCGTGGACGCCAGCCCGCAGGGGCATTCACAAAAATTTGTTCAATACGCGGCAGGGAGGAGAGGGCGATTTCACCCAGTACACCTTCGTTGGTCGGCACATCGCGCCAGCCAACAATCGACAGGGTTTCCTGCTGAAGCTCTTCTTCGACAATACGGCGAGATGCAGCGGCCAGTTCAGGATCTTTGTTCAGGAAGATCATACCGACCGCGTAGTTTTTGGCTAAACGCCAGCCGCGCTCTTCGGCAACGATGCGGAAAAAGCGGTCAGGTTTTTGCAGCAGCAGACCACAACCATCGCCCGTTTTACCATCGGCGAGGATTGCGCCACGGTGCTGCATTCGGGCCAGTGCGTGTATGGCGGTACGCACTACCTTGTGGCTAGGTTCGCCTTCTATGTGGGCGATCAGGCCGAAACCACAGTTATCCTTCTCAAGGGATTTATCGTACAACATATCAGTGAACCTCCCCAGGCTCTGCGGGACCCCCTTCCGATACCGTTTGCGCACGGGCACACCAAGAGCATGGCGACGGGGTTTGCGTGTCATACGCTTACCTCGCATTCGCCCTCTTTATCCTTTTCGCTTAGGTCAAACAAGTTTGAGGACTTGCTGTCAGAGGGAATCTCAATTACTGCATAAATATGATGAGCACACCGCTCATCCAGAAAGCTTCCAGCGGATTTCCACGTTATCGGGAATCCACACACAGGTCAAATGGCAATCTTATTTCTCTAATAATGTGCTATCGAGCATATATCTTGATGAAAGTATTAAGAATAATATCATTTTGACATTGAATTAACGTACTGGAAACGAGGCGGGGAGTGTGATCTGTCTCACTGTCATAACCGCCTGTTAGCTCATGTCTCCGCTTTATTCACCGTTATATGCAGTGTTTCATGCTGGTTTGTTGCGATATGGCGTTTTATGTCACTGTTTTTGCGCAATCGACGTCAGAAGATAAAAAAAATGGCCGGAGATAAGGAAAAGTAATTGGCTGGGTTGTGAATGAAATATCGTTTATTTTGACTGGATATGCAATTGATAAAAGCCTGCCGGGGCGATTGATCCAGGTCATCGCCGACAAGGGCTAAAAATGGCAGGCTTTGGCCTCTTTTCAAGGCGCGGTCTATCAGATTATGCAGTTACAGAAATTAGTCAATATGTTTGGTGGGGATCTTTCTCGTCGTTATGGACAAAAGGTTCATAAACTGACGCTCCACGGTGGATTTAGCTGCCCAAATCGCGATGGCACCATCGGACGCGGCGGTTGCACCTTCTGTAATGTTGCTTCTTTTGCGGATGAAGCGCAGCAGCATCATTCGATCGCGGAACAGCTCGCGCACCAGGCGCATCGGGTTAATCGGGCGAAACGTTATCTGGCCTACTTCCAGGCCTACACCAGTACCTTTGCTGAAGTGCAGGTGTTGCGTTCGATGTATCAGCAGGCAGTCAGCCAGGCCAGTATTGTCGGCCTGTGCGTGGGGACGCGTCCCGACTGCGTGCCGGCGGCGGTTCTCGATCTGCTCTGCGAATATAAAGATCAGGGTTATGAAGTGTGGCTGGAGCTGGGATTGCAAACCGCGCATGACAAAACCCTGCATCGTATCAATCGCGGGCACGATTTTGCCTGCTATCAGCGCACGACCCGCCTTGCGCGTGAACGCGGACTGAAAGTCTGTTCGCATCTTATTGTCGGCCTGCCGGGAGAAGGGCAGGCCGAATGCCTGCAAACGCTTGAGCGGGTGGTGGAGACGGGAGTGGATGGCATCAAACTGCACCCGCTGCACATCGTGAAGGGCAGCATTATGGCCAGGGCCTGGGAGGCGGGGCGTCTGAACGGGATTGAACTGGCGGACTACACGCAAACTGCAGGCGAGATGATCCGCCATACGCCGCCGGAGGTGATTTATCATCGTATTTCTGCCAGCGCACGCCGCCCCACGCTGCTGGCACCGCTGTGGTGCGAAAACCGCTGGACCGGGATGGTCGAACTGGATCGTTATTTGAATACTCATGGCGTACAGGGTTCTGCGCTTGGGAGGCCATGGGTTTCGCCTGACGCCTGAACTATGACGGGCCTACGGATTTCTTGCACATTCTCTAACGTCTTGCGCAGAATTGAGTATTATTGTGCCAGGTTGTCGTAAAGGAAATCCCTGATGAAGCAAATTCGTATGCTGGCGCAGTACTATGTGGACCTGATGATGAAATTGGGTCTGGTGCGCTTTTCGCTGTTGTTGGCGTTAGCGCTCGTTGTGCTGGCAATTGTGGTGCAGATGGCGGTCACCATGGTGCTGCATGGTCGGGTCGAACAGATCGATGTCATTCGCTCCATTTTCTTTGGTTTGTTAATCACCCCCTGGGCGGTCTATTTTTTGTCAGTGGTGGTGGAGCAACTGGAGGAGTCCCGTCAGCGGTTATCCCGACTGGTGCAAAAGCTGGAAGAGATGCGCGAACGCGACCTCAAGCTTAACGTCCAACTGAAAGATAATATTTCGCAGTTGAATCAGGAGATTGCCGACCGCGAAAAGGCGGAGGCGGAACGCCAGTCAACGTTTGAACAGCTCAAAGTTGAGATCAAAGAGCGCGAAGAGGCGCAGATTCAGCTTGAACAGCAATCCTCTTTCTTACGTTCCTTTCTGGATGCCTCGCCAGATCTGGTTTTTTATCGCAATGAAGATAAAGAGTTTTCCGGCTGTAACCGGGCGATGGAATTGCTCACCGGCAAAAGCGAAAAGCAACTGGTGCATTTAAAGCCTGCCGATGTGTACTCGCCGGAAGCGGCCGAAAAGGTCATTGAGACTGACGAAAAAGTCTTCCGCCATAATGTGTCGCTGACCTATGAGCAATGGCTCGATTATCCGGACGGGCGCAAAGCCTGTTTTGAAATCCGCAAAGTACCTTATTACGATCGCGTGGGTAAACGTCATGGCCTGATGGGATTTGGTCGTGATATTACCGAGCGCAAGCGCTATCAGGATGCACTTGAACGCGCCAGTCGCGATAAAACGACCTTTATCTCCACCATCAGTCACGAACTGCGTACGCCGCTGAACGGAATTGTCGGCCTGAGTCGTATTCTGCTGGACACTGAACTGACGACCGAGCAGGAAAAATACCTGAAAACTATCCATGTCTCCGCCGTGACGCTAGGGAATATCTTCAACGATATCATTGATATGGATAAGATGGAGCGGCGCAAAGTTCAACTGGATAACCAGCCGGTGGATTTCACCAGCTTCCTGGCCGATCTGGAGAACCTCTCTGGCCTGCAGGTGCAGCAGAAAGGATTGCGTTTTGTGCTCGACCCGACCTTGCCGCTGCCGCATAAAGTCGTGACCGACGGAACGCGTCTGCGGCAGATCCTGTGGAACCTTATCAGCAACGCAGTGAAATTTACCCAGCAGGGTCAGGTGACCGTGCGCGTCCGTTACGACGCAGGCAGCATTCTGCACTTTGAAGTGGAAGACTCTGGCATCGGCATTCCGCAGGATGAGCAGGATAAAATCTTCGCCATGTATTATCAGGTGAAAGACAGCCACGGCGGAAAACCGGCGACCGGTACGGGCATCGGTCTGGCGGTCTCGCGACGTCTGGCGAAAAACATGGGCGGGGACATCACCGTGGTAAGTCAGCCCGGCAAAGGCTCGATCTTTACCTTGACCGTCAATGCGCCTGCGGTGGCGGAAGAAGTTGAAGATGCATTTGAGGATGATGATTTGCCGCTGCCGGCATTGAACGTCCTGCTGGTGGAAGATATCGAACTGAACGTCATTGTGGCACGCTCGGTGCTGGAAAAACTCGGCAACAGCGTGGATGTCGCCATGACCGGGAAAGCGGCGCTGGAGATGTTCACGCCGGGTGAGTATGACCTGGTGTTGCTGGATATTCAGTTGCCGGATATGACCGGCCTCGATATTTCGCGCGAACTGACCCAGCGCTATACGCGTGAAGATCTGCCGCCACTGGTGGCGCTTACGGCGAACGTCCTGAAAGATAAAAAAGAGTATCTGGATGCGGGTATGGATGACGTGCTGAGCAAGCCGCTATCGGTACCGGCGTTAACCGCCATGATTAAGAAGTACTGGGATACCCAAGACGAAGAGGAGTGCACGGTGAAATCTGAAGAGAGCAGTAAATCGCAAGCGCTATTAGATATTCCGATGCTGGAACAGTACATAGAGCTGGTGGGGCCGAAACTGATTACCGATGGGTTGGCAGTGTTCGAGAAGATGATGCCAGGCTATTTAAGCGTTCTGGAATCCAATCTGACCGCGCGTGATAAGAAAGGTGTGGTTGAAGAAGGGCACAAAATTAAAGGGGCTGCTGGTTCTGTTGGCCTTCGTCATCTGCAACAACTGGGGCAGCAGATCCAGTCACCCGATCTTCCTGCATGGGAAGATAACGTGGGCGAATGGATTGAAGAGATGAAGCAGGAGTGGCAACACGACGTTGCGGTGTTAAAAGCCTGGGTGGCAAACGCTGGAAAAAAATGACCCCGGCTTGACCGGGGTGCGCGAATACTGCGCCAACACCAGGGAAATCGTGGCTGCGCCGTAAGTTATAATTGTGATTTAAAAGGCGCAGCGCTTAAATTCGGGCCGCACGCAGTTAAGATAGCAAATCTTAAATGCTTTGTTACATGAATCAGTTAAATGTGTGAAGCGTAGCATTTTAATCACAATTATTAATGTGCTGCAGAAAGTGGTGAAAAGGACATTTGAATGAAAAAAATTGGCGTAGTTCTTAGTGGATGCGGTGTGTATGACGGTGCTGAAATTCATGAAGCCGTACTGACGTTGCTGGCTATTGCCCGCAGCGGTGCGCAGGCCGTCTGCTTCGCGCCCGACAAAGCGCAGGTTGATGTCATTAATCATCTGACGGGCGAACCGATGGCGGAAACCCGCAATGTGCTGATTGAAGCGGCTCGTATTACGCGTGGCAATATTCGTCCGCTTTCTCAGGCCGTCTCGACGGACCTGGATGCGCTGATTGTTCCCGGTGGTTTCGGCGCGGCTAAAAATTTGAGCAACTTCGCCAGTCAGGGCAGCGAATGCCGGGTTGATCCGGATTTAGCCGGGCTCGCGTTGGCGATGCACCAGTCTGGTAAGCCGCTGGGTTTTATGTGCATCGCCCCGGCAATGCTGCCGAAAATCTTCGACTTCCCGCTGCGTTTGACTATCGGGACCGATATTGATACGGCAGAAGTGCTGGAAGAGATGGGGGCGGAGCATGTGCCGTGCCCGGTCGACGATATCGTCGTTGATGAAGACAATAAAATCGTCACTACGCCTGCCTATATGCTGGCGCAGGATATCGCTCAGGCAGCAATGGGTATCGAAAAACTGGTATCACGCGTGCTGGTTCTGGCGGAATGAAAAAAGGGGTTTTCGCCTTTCTGCGGCGGGTGATGTTGCGTGTCGCGATCGTCCTTGCTGTGTTCTGGGGTGGTGGCATTGCGTTGTTCAGCATAGTCCCCGTTCCCTTTTCGGCGGTGATGGTCGAGCGGCAGATAGGCGCCTGGCTACAGGGCGATTTTGGCTATGTTGCCCATTCCGACTGGGTGAGCATGGATGAGATCTCACCGTGGATGGGACTCGCGGTGATTGCCGCAGAAGACCAGACCTTCCCGGACCACTGGGGCTTTGACGTCGCCGCCATCGAGAAGGCGTTGTCACATAACGAACGTAATGAAAACCGCATTCGCGGTGCCTCGACGTTGTCACAGCAGACCGTTAAGAATCTCTTTCTCTGGGATGGCCGCAGTTGGCTGCGTAAAGGGCTGGAAGCCGGGCTTACGGTCGGCGTTGAGACCGTCTGGAGTAAGAAGCGGATCCTCACCGTTTACCTGAATATCGCGGAATTTGGTGATGGCGTATTTGGCGTGGAAGCCGCGGCGCAGCGCTATTTTGGCAAACCGGCCAGTCGATTAACCCAGTCAGAAGCGGCGCTACTTGCTGCCGTATTGCCCAATCCTCTGCGCTTTAAGGCCGCTGCGCCCTCAGGCTATGTGCGTAGCCGTCAGGCGTGGATACTGCGTCAAATGCGGCAGTTGGGCGGGGAGTCATTTATGACCCGCCATCACCTGCATTAAATCGGCATTAAGCCTCGCGCGAAGAGAGCGACAATCCGCCGCGTTCTTTCGGTTGGGCATCTTTTTCCAGCGCGACGGCCAGGACCGGTTGGGCGATAAAACGCTGCCACAATCTTTCCTGCTTACGACGGCAGAACCATTTTGACCAGGTCGCCAGCGGGATCAACGTTCCTTCGCCAATGTTATCGCAAACCACCGGCACCACTTCCGATTCGCTGATACGGTGACAGAGAACGTTCTGCGGTTTCAGCGTCATGGTAACGATATGGTTGTCACGCAGGTAGCGTTTTAGCTTCTTCAGCATCTGACGTAGCACGACAAAGTCGTCTTCGTAACGACATTGGCGGGCAAATTCGGTGAGAGTGATGGACGGCTTGCCGTCGTAATCGGCAATCACATCGTAAACATAACCCGTTCCGCAGTCGGTCTCTACCGTGCCGTAATAGCGCGGGATACCGCTCCAGTCTTTCAGGTAGCGAGAGAGGTGCGCGTAGTACTTCAGCTCGCGCTGTGTCTCTTTGTCGCCGCCCTGGCCACTGTTGTAAACAATCTTAATACAACGCTGAGCATCATCCGGATGCGCATAGCACTTACGATGTCGTCCGGTGCCCAGGGGAGTCTCTGCTGATAAACGAATCATGAGTGATATCCTGGAAATATTTACTGACAATAATCCAGTATGAACACTCAAGTTAAATGAAACCTAAACGACTTGTCTTAAGGTTTTCTTAAGATAATCCTTAAGTGAAAAAGCGCACGAATTGTACAGTTAAGAGGGTAAAAAATAAAAAAACGCCGGGTGGCGTTTTCTGCGAAGCTATCCGTCGGACGTGAAAGCTTAGTCTTCGTCGAATCCCGAATTGAAAAGGGCGATGACAGCGGCCAGCGCTTCGACCTCTTGCGGACCCGAGGCTTCGATCTCAATTTGTCGGCCTTTGGCGGAGTCCAGCATCAGCAAAGCGATGACGCTGTTGGCTTCCGCTTCCGTGCCTTCATCATTTCGTAGCAGGACTTCCGCATCGAATCCCTGCATTAATTCAAAGAGCTTCATTGCTGGCCGGGCATGCATGCCCAGCTTATTCGTAATTTCAACAATTTGCTTCACGGTCATGTTTTGCGTTTTTCCAGCGTACGATGGCGTGACTGTACGTTTTTACCGCGTGAGCGGAAGTAGTCTGCCAGCTGTTCTGCAATATACACCGAACGGTGTTTCCCGCCGGTACAACCGATAGCAACGGTCAGATAGCTACGGTTGTTGGTCTCCAGCATGGGTAACCATAGCTCAAGATAGCTGCGAGTCTGGTAGATAAAATTGTGTACTTCTGTGTGCCTGTCGAGGAAGGCGGCAACGGGTTTGTCGAGACCGGTCATCGGACGCAGTTTCGGGTCCCAGTGCGGGTTCGGCAGGAAGCGTACGTCGAAGACGTAATCGGCATCGATGGGGATCCCATGCTTAAAGCCGAAGGACTCAAACACCATGGTCAGTTCACGCTCGCGTTTACCCAACAGGCGAGTTCGCAGCATTTCTGCCAGTTCATGTACCGACATTTCTGAGGTGTCGACAATCAGGTCGGCGCGAGAGCGCAGCGGTTCCAGCAGGTCGCTTTCCTGATCGATGGCGCTTTCCAGCGACAGGTTTTTGCTGGAGAGGGGGTGCAGACGACGCGTATCGCTATAGCGACGAATCAACGTGTTGCGATCGGCATCAAGAAACAGCAGCTGCGGCGAGAACGCCTCGGGCAGGTTGTTCATTGCTTGCTCAAAAATTTCTGGCGACTCTGGCATATTGCGTACGTCAATGCTGACCGCTGCCGAAATCTGGCGTTCGGCAAGCGTACGAGCCAGATCGGGTAACAGCACCACGGGGAGGTTATCCACGCAGTAAAAGCCCATATCTTCCAGCGCGCGCAGGGCAACAGATTTACCTGACCCTGAACGACCGCTGACGATCATCAGTACCATGTACTGTTTCTCCTCACCACGGCAAAAGGGGAGTTACGCTTCATCCTGACCACCTTCGGTGTCAGTGATGATTTGATACAACTCTTCATCACTTTGTGCGGCGCGCAGCCGACGGCAGATGGTTTTATCCGCCAGACGCTTAGCCACCAGTGATAACGTATGCAGATGCGTTTTGGTTTGATCCGCAGGCACCAGCAGAGCAAAAAGCAGATCAACGGGTTGGTTATCAATCGCGTCGAAGGCGATTGGCGTTTCCAGTTGCACAAACACGCCGACGGCGCGCAGGGTATCTTCTTCCAGCTTACCGTGCGGGATGGCGATCCCATTGCCGATGCCGGTACTGCCCATTTTTTCGCGCGTCAGGATCGCTTCAAAAACGACCTGCGGCGGTAAACTGAGCTGTTTTGCCGCCAGTTCACTGATGATTTCCAGCGCGCGTTTTTTGCTCTGGCAGTGAACGGCACTGCGCGTACATTCCTGGTTAAGTACACTGCTCAGTTGTAGAGACGTATCGTTATTTATCATAATTTCACCTAAGAACCTGCCCCACAACGGCGGGACAAGTTCGGAGCGCTAACTGTACAAATGGCCTGTTGTTCTGCACAACAGGCCGTCCTGCACCCGCTAACTGCCCGGACAATTAGTGTTGTTTCAATTTATCTTTGTGTTTAGTGAGCTGTCTTGCCAGCTTATCAATCAGGCCATCAATGGCCGCGTACATATCCTGACCTTCCGCGCTGGCGTGAATTTCGCCACCGTTTACATGCAGTGTTGCATCCGAGATGTGGGTGACTTTCTCCACTTTCAACACAATATAGACCTGATTGATCCTGTCGAAATACTGTTCGAGTTTGGCGAACTTGGTATTCACAAAGTCACGCAGGGCTTCTGTGATCTCGACGTTGTTTCCAGTGATGTTGAGCTGCATAGTGTCTTCCTTATCGGTTGGGTCAAACCAGTTGTTTGCGCTGGTTTGACGGCGGAATGGATAAAGACTCTCGGTACTTCGCAACGGTGCGGCGCGCCACCATGATACCTTGTTCCGACAATATCGATGTTAGCTTGCTGTCGCTCAGGGGCTTCGCGGGGTTTTCCGCCGCAATCAACTTCTTCACCAGTGCGCGGATCGCCGTGGAGGAAGCTTCGCCACCCCCCTCGGTATTCACATGGCTGGAGAAAAAATACTTCAGTTCAAAAATGCCGCGTGGACTGTGCAGATACTTCTGCGTGGTCACACGAGAAATGGTCGACTCGTGCATCTCAACGGCCTGGGCGATATCCGCCAGCACCATCGGTTTCATAAACTCTTCGCCTTGCTCAAAGAAGGCTTGCTGCTGTTCAACGATACAGCGACTGACGCGCAGCAGGGTATCGTTGCGGCTCTCCAGACTCTTAATCAACCACTTTGCGTCCTGCAAATTGCTGCGGATGTACTGGCTGTCGGCGTCATTGCGTCCACCGCTGCACATTGCGGCGTAGTGCTGATTAATCTGTAGGCGGGGAACGCTGTCGCCGTTGAGCTCGACCGTCCAGTGACCGTTATGCTTACGCACCAGTACATCCGGGATCACGTATTCTGGCTCACCGGTCTGGATCGACTGACCGGGGCGGGGATCGAGCGACTGAATCAGATTGACCGCCTCTTTGAGCACCTCTTCTTTGAGGCGCGTGACGCGCATCAGGGTGCGGAAGTCGTGGTTCGCCAGCAGATCGAGATGATCGCTGATGATCTGCCGGGCTTCTTCAAGGAAAGGCGTCGCTTTGTCGAACTGTGAGAGCTGGATCAGCAGACAATCGCGCAGATCTTTTGCCGCCACGCCAACAGGATCAAACCGCTGAATACGTTTGAGAACGGCTTCAACCTCGTCAAGACCCACCTCTTCATTGCCCATGCTTTCGAGGATATCGTCCAGCGAAACGGTGAGATAGCCAGTGTCGTCAACGGCATCAACAATCGAGGTGGCGATCGCGCGGTCGGTATCGGAGAACGGGGTTAGTTCTACCTGCCACATCAGATAATCCTGTAGGGTCTGTGTGGTTTCTCCCTGGTAAACGGGCAGTTCGTCGTCGATGTAGTCACCGCTGGTGCCCGATGGCGTCCCGGCGGTGTAGATTTCATCCCAGCTGGCGTCGAGCGGTAACTCTTCCGGCATCTCTTTTTGTTCGAGGGCGTCGGCGGTATCCAGCGATTCACTGTCCTGAGTTTCGCGGGTATCAACTTCGTCGTGAAGATCGGTTTGCTCCAGCAGCGGATTACTTTCCAGCGCCTGCTGGAGTTCCTGCTGCAGTTCCAGCGTGGACAACTGCAACAGACGAATCGCCTGTTGTAGTTGCGGCGTCATCGCCAGTTGTTGGCTCAGCCTGAGTTGCAAACCTTGCTTCATGTTCAGAGTCGTCTTCTCCCGCTATGACGTCACAAACTTCTACCCTATCAGAGTCTGAAGTCTTCCCCAAGGTATACGCGCTTAACGTGTTCGTCCTGCAGGATTTCTGTCGGCGTACCGTGCGCAATCAGGTGTCCCTGGCTCACGATATAGGCTCGCTCACACACGGCCAGCGTTTCACGGACGTTATGGTCGGTAATCAACACGCCGAGGCCGCTGTCACGCAGATGCTCAATAATGCGTTTGATATCGATAACGGAGATGGGGTCAACGCCAGCAAACGGTTCATCCAGCAGGATAAATTTTGGATTGGCGGCCAGCGCGCGGGCGATTTCCACACGGCGACGTTCCCCCCCGGAGAGCGACTGACCCATGTTGTCGCGCAGATGCTCAATGTGAAACTCTTCCATCAACTCGTTCGCACGGTCTTCACGCTGTTCGCTAGAGAGATCGTCACGAATTTGCAGTACTGCCATCAGGTTGTCGAACACGCTCAGACGACGGAAAATCGAGGCTTCCTGTGGCAGATAGCCAATCCCGCGGCGTGCGCGGGCGTGTAGCGGCAGCAGGCTGATGTCTTCATCATCAATGATGATGTTACCGGCATCGCGCGGCACAATACCGACGACCATGTAAAAGGTGGTGGTTTTACCCGCACCGTTTGGCCCAAGCAGACCGACAATCTCGCCCGAGTTGACGGTCAGGCTGACATCTTCCACGACGCGGCGGCCTTTATAGGCCTTCGCCAGATTCTTTGCAGTTAATGTTGCCATAGCGAATTAGTTACTCTTCTTCTGAGCCGGGGCCTGGTTTTTGTTTTTGTCCTGCAACTGCGACGGAACCAGAACAGTGGTCACACGCTTGCCTTTCTCACTGAAGGCCTGCATTTTCTGCTCTTTCACCAGATAGGTAATTTTGTCCCCGGTGATGTTGCTGTCGAGCTGTTCCAGGTACGCATTGCCGGTGAGCACGACAAAATCTTTCGCCAGCTCATAATGCATTTTCGACGCATGGCCTTTTACCGGCTTACCGTTGTCCTGCATTTGATAGAAGGTGGCCGGGTTGCCGAAGCCGTCAATGACCTCTTTGCCCTCTTCACCGCCAGGACGGGTAACGACCACTTTATCGGCGTTAATTTTGATGGTGCCCTGGGTCACAATGACATTGCCGGTGAAGGTCACGACGTTGCCCTGCATATCCAGAGACTGCTGGTCCGATTCAATGTGGATCGGCTGTTCGGTATCACCGGTGACGGCGAACGCCGGAATACTGGCGGCCAGAAGTGAGCTGGCAAGCACAAGATTAAGGCTGAGTTTGTTTGTTTTGAATTTCATAGGAGGTTCTAACCTTTTCAATCAGCTCGGCGTTCTTGCTGCGTAAGTTGCCGCGCATTTTCAGTCCGCTGGAGTTAAATGTTGTTCCGTATAACGTGACAAGGTCTTCAGAGGTAACATCCTGCGTCACCAGATTGATCTGCGCGTTATCGGTGGTAATTCTGCGAAGTTGAGCGTCAGGCACCAGCGCGTTGACTTCAACGTGACCATAAAGATACAGCATTCGATCCTCGGTCAGCTTGGCTTTATCAGCCTTGATTGACCACGTCGGGATCTTGTCCTTATCAAACGTCGTTAACACGGGTTGCGTGAACCACGAAACGGCCTGATCGGAATAATATTCAACATGTTGGGCGATCAAACGATAGCTCAGTGCGCCTTCCGGACTGTAGACAACGGTGTCCGTGTGCTCGCTCTTGTAGGTCGGATCGCTCGTATTCACCACCACCTGAGCCGTGTCGTCTTTATCGGCCAGGTTAATACCAATCAGCACCAGCACGGCCAACGACAGTAGAATGATAACCCAACGTCTGGCTTTACTCATATCGATTGCCCTTTGGCCTCATCAAGCTTACCCTGCGCCAGTAATAGTAAATCACAGACTTCGCGTACCGCGCCGCGTCCACCCGCGATTTTGGTGACGTAATCCGCGCGCGGAAGCAGTAACGGATGCGCATCCGCAACGGCAATGCTCAGGCCAATTTTTTCCATCACTGGCCAGTCGATCAGATCATCCCCGACGTAGGCCACGTTTTCCGGCGCAATCGCCAGTTTTGCCAGCAGACTGTGAAAGGCGACCAGCTTGTCCGACTGCCCCTGATACAGATGCGTGATCCCCAGTGTGGCACACCGATCTTCTACTAGTTTAGCTTTTCGTCCGGTAATGATGGCGACGTCGATATCAGACGTCAGCGCACAACGAATCCCGTAACCGTCACGGACGTTGAAAGCTTTCAGTTCTTCACCGTTGTTGCCCATATAAATCAGGCCATCCGACAGTACGCCATCGACATCAAGAATCAGCAGACGGATATTCTCTGCTTTGGCGATGACGTCCGCGCTGACGGGTCCATAACAGGTCGCAAGCGACGCACCTGCTTTGCTCATTTCTCTTTATCCTTGAATTTCTACACAACGCCTGCACGCAGGAGATCATGCATATGTAACACACCGAGTAACTGGTCGCCATCGGCAACCATCACGGAGGTGATATGGCGGGACTGCATTAAGTTCAGGGCATCGACCGCCAGAATTCCTGGACGCACGCGAATGCCCCCTGGCGTCATCACGTCGGCAATACCGAGTTGGCGTACGTCAACACCCATATCAAAGACGCGACGTAAATCACCGTCGGTGAAGATACCGTCGATCTTCATCGCATCATCGCAAATCACGGTCATCCCGAGGTTCTTGCGGGTGATTTCCAGCAGCGCGTCGCGCAGACTGGCATCTTTGGTGACATGCGGGATCTCATCGCCCGTATGCATAATATCGTTAACGCGCAGCAGCAGTTTACGCCCCAGCGCACCGCCCGGATGCGACAAGGCAAAATCCTCTGCAGTGAAGCCGCGCGCCTTTAATAACGCCACCGCCAGCGCATCGCCCATCACTAACGTGGCGGTGGTGCTGCTCGTTGGTGCCAGTCCAAGCGGGCAGGCTTCTTGCGGTACTTTAACACACAGATGGACATCCGCAGCACGTGCCATGCTGCTTTCTGGTCGACCGGTGATGCAGATAAGCTGAACCTGCAGTCGCTTAAGGACCGGAATCAGGGCCGCAATCTCGCTGGATTCTCCAGAGTTGGAGATGGCAATCACCACATCCTGCGAGGTCACCATCCCCAGATCGCCGTGGGCGGCTTCACCCGGATGGACGAAGAATGAAGAGGTACCGGTGCTGGCAAAGGTCGCGGCCATTTTGCGGCCAATATGCCCCGATTTCCCCATGCCCATCACCACCACTTTGCCGGTGCAATTGAACATTTTTTCACAGGCGAGAGTGAAATCCTGGTTGATGTACTGATCGAGTTCCGCCAGGCCCTCACGTTCAATCGCCAGAACCTCTTTGCCGGCTTGCTGAAAGTCAAAACCCGGTTGTAACGCTAAGTGCGACATATGTCTGTTTCCAGTTATCCAACGAGAAGCGGCGACAGCCAATACAACATCGCCAGCCATACGATAAAACCGCCGGTCAACAGCACGCCCGCGCCGCGACCGGACTGGCGGGGACGCCGCCAGCAGAGTAATGCAAAGATGATGCTCACCAGCAGCATCACGCTGTAGTCACGGCTGAACGCCAGTGGGTTCACCTCACCCGGCGTAATCAGGGCGGGGAGGCCGAGGACAATGGTGAGGTTAAAAATGTTCGCGCCGATAATATTACCCACCGCGATATCGTTCTCACCTTTGCGCACGCCCGCGATGGCGGTTGCCAGTTCAGGCAGGCTGGTGCCGATCGCGATTACCGTCAGGCCAATCGTCAGTTCGCTCATCGCGAAGTAATTGGCAATCACGGTGGCGTTATCCACCACCATTCGGGTGGCCATTGGCATGATAATCAGCGCAATGCCCAGCCATAAAAACGCCACCGGCAGTCCGCCTTCGCGCGGCAATTCAGCAACCTGCTCCCGCGTGAGACTGTCATTGCCCTGACGCTCAGCGAGACGGGCGATTTTAACAATGAACAACAGCCATAACACGGCTAATAGTAAAAGAAAGATACCATCGCTGCGGCTGAGTTGTCCGTCATACAGTACGGATCCGGCTACGACGCTAACCAGTAACATTAGCGGTAATTCGCGACGTAGAATATCGGAATGCACGGTAAAAGGGTGGATCAGCGCGGCAAGTCCGAGGATCAACAAAATGTTGGTTATGTTGGATCCGAGCGCGGTGCCAACGGCTAAATCTACCTGCCCGTGCAGGGAGGCGGCGACAGAAACAATAATTTCAGGCAGAGATGTGCCTATACTGACTACCGTCATACCAATGATCAGCGGCGGGATCCCGAAGGTTCGGCATAGGATTGACGCGGAAAATACCAGGCGGTCGGCGCCGTAGACGACCAATAATAAACCAATAATTAACAGCGCCGTTGCTAAAAGCATCTAAAGTCCTTTCTTCAGGTATACTCGCCGGTCCACCGGGATTGTCTGGAAACCGTTACGAAGTCTTAATTTTGACTTTATGCAGCTAAAAAGTAAAACAAATGCCAGCTTTCGCTAACCAGCGCGGGTAATATTCTGTAAATATGTTGGGTTCATGGCTAAATTCCACGCCATGCTGAGATCAACAAGCAACACGAAGGATGAATCAATGGGTCAGTCTGTGGCGAATTTAGTCGACATGCGCGATGTCAGCTTTACGCGCGGCGATCGCTGCATTTTCGATAACATCTCTCTGACCGTACCGCGTGGCAAGATCACCGCGATCATGGGGCCATCGGGGATCGGTAAAACGACGCTGCTGCGCCTGATCGGCGGACAAATTCTGCCAGATAAGGGAGAGATCCTGTTTGATGGTGAGAACATCCCTGAAATGTCTCGCTCGCGCCTCTACACGGTACGCAAACGGATGAGTATGCTGTTTCAGTCAGGGGCGCTGTTCACTGACATGAACGTGTTTGATAACGTGGCATATCCGTTACGCGAACATACCACGCTTCCCCCGTCGTTATTGAAAAGCACGGTGATGATGAAACTGGAAGCCGTCGGTCTGCGCGGTGCGGCAAAACTGATGCCTTCAGAACTGTCCGGAGGGATGGCACGTCGGGCGGCGTTAGCGCGCGCCATTGCGCTGGAACCGGATCTCATCATGTTTGATGAACCGTTTGTCGGTCAGGATCCGATCACCATGGGCGTGCTGGTCAAACTGATTTCAGAATTAAACAATGCGCTGGGCGTGACCTGCGTCGTGGTCTCTCACGATGTGCCGGAGGTTCTGAGCATTGCCGATCACGCCTATATTATGGCGGACAAAAAGATTGTGGCCCACGGCAGCGCGCAAGCGCTGCAAGAGAATGACGACCCGCGCGTACGTCAGTTCCTGGATGGCATTGCAGACGGGCCGGTCCCGTTCCGCTATCCTGCGGGCGATTATCACTCTGATTTACTCGGAACAGGGAGTTAAGCCACTCATGCTGTTAAATGCACTGGCGACGCTGGGACATAAGGGGATTAAAACCCTCAGAACGTTCGGGCGCGCTGGGTTAATGTTGTTCAATGCGCTGGTCGGCAAACCTGAATTTCGTAAACACGCGCCGCTGCTGGTGCGCCAGCTTTATAATGTGGGCGTCTTGTCGATGCTGATCATTATTGTTTCTGGCGTGTTTATCGGCATGGTGCTGGGGTTGCAGGGCTATCTGGTACTCACCACCTATAGTGCGGAAACCAGTCTGGGGATGTTAGTGGCGCTGTCGCTGCTACGTGAACTCGGTCCGGTCGTCGCCGCGCTGTTGTTTGCCGGTCGTGCGGGTTCCGCTCTGACCGCTGAAATTGGCCTGATGCGCGCCACGGAGCAGCTTTCCAGTATGGAAATGATGGCCGTTGACCCACTGCGTCGGGTGATCTCCCCGCGTTTCTGGGCGGGCGTGATTTCGCTGCCGCTGCTGACGATTTTGTTTGTGGCCGTAGGGATCTGGGGCGGTTCTCTGGTCGGCGTAAGCTGGAAGGGGATTGACGCCGGTTTCTTCTGGTCTGCGATGCAGAATGCCGTCGACTGGCGTCTGGATCTGGTCAACTGTTTGATTAAAAGCGTGGTGTTCGCCATTACGGTAACCTGGATTGCATTGTTCAATGGGTATGATGCGATTCCGACCTCGGCAGGCATTAGCCGGGCAACCACACGCACCGTTGTGCACTCGTCGCTGGCCGTTCTGGGTCTGGACTTTGTACTGACCGCATTGATGTTTGGGAATTGAGTTCATGCAAACGAAAAAAAATGAAATTTGGGTGGGGATCTTTTTGTTAGCCGCATTGCTGGCCGCGCTGTTTGTCTGCCTGAAGGCGGCCAACGTGACCTCTATGCGCACAGAACCGACCTACACGATTTACGCGACATTCGATAATATCGGCGGTCTGAAAGTGCGTTCGCCGGTGCGCATCGGTGGCGTGGTGGTTGGCCGCGTGGCGGATATTTCCTTAGACCCGAAGACCTATTTACCCCGTGTGACGCTGGACATCGAAGAGCGCTATAACAACATCCCTGATACCAGTTCACTGAGCATCCGGACGTCCGGTCTGCTGGGGGAACAGTACCTGGCGCTGAACGTTGGTTTTGAAGATCCTGAGCTCGGAACGTCTATCCTCAAGGATGGCGGCACGATCCAGGACACTAAATCCGCGATGGTGCTGGAAGATATGATTGGTCAGTTCCTTTACAACAGCAACAGTAAAGGCGATGACAATAAGAATTCTGGCGATGCATCGGCGCCGACCGAAGGTCATAATGAAGCCACTGGGCCTGCGGGCACAACGAATTAATCTCAGGAGAATCGAATTATGATTAAACGTTTAATGATGGTGGCTCTACTGGTGATTGCACCGCTGAGCACCGCCATTGCAGCCGATCAGACCAACCCTTACAAGTTGATGGATGAAGCGGCGCAGAAAACCTTCGACCGCCTGAAAAACGAACAGCCGAAAATCCGTTCGAATCCGGACTATCTGCGCGATGTGGTTGACCAGGAACTGCTGCCGTATGTCCAGGTTAAATACGCCGGCGCGCTGGTGCTGGGTCGTTATTACAAAGAGGCGACTCCGGCTCAGCGTGATGCCTATTTCGCCGCGTTTCGCGAATACCTGAAACAGGCCTACGGCCAGGCGCTGGCAATGTATCACGGTCAGACGTATCAGATTGCCCCGGAACAACCGTTGGGTGATGCGACCATCGTTCCGATCCGCGTGACGATTCTCGATCCAAACGGTCGTCCTCCGGTACGTCTGGACTTCCAGTGGCGTAAAAATACCCAGACGGGTCACTGGCAGGCCTATGACATGATCGCCGAAGGCGTCAGCATGATCACCACCAAACAGAACGAGTGGAGCGATCTGCTGCGTACTAAAGGGATCGATGGACTGACGGCGCAGCTGAAATCTATTGCGCAGCAAAAAATCACGCTGGAAGAGAAGAAGTAAATGACTCAGTCACTCAGCTGGACGCGTGACGGTGACAGGCTGGCGCTCGTGGGAGAGCTGGACCAGGACGTGCTGAATCCCTTGTGGGATGCGCGCGTTGAGGCGATGACCGGCGTGACCTGCATCGATCTCAGCCAGATTTCCCGAGTGGATACGGGGGGACTGGCGCTGCTGGTCCATCTCATCAGTCTGGCGAAAAAGCAGGGCAACAACGTGTCTCTGACGGGGGTGAACGACAAAGTCTTCACCCTGGCGGAACTCTATAACTTACCTGCTGACGTGCTCCCGCGTCAGTGATATCAGTACGTTATTATCTATAGCCTCGCTGGATTTACCCGCGAGGCTTTTTGCTTATTTATGACAGCGCAACTTTGCTCTAAGATGTTGGGCTGTTTTCACAATCTGACG
Source organism: Citrobacter telavivensis (assembly GCF_041807075.1). Taxonomy (NCBI): domain Bacteria; kingdom Pseudomonadati; phylum Pseudomonadota; class Gammaproteobacteria; order Enterobacterales; family Enterobacteriaceae; genus Citrobacter; species Citrobacter telavivensis. The sequence goes on from NZ_JBGUBF010000008.1 coordinate 85,737, forward strand.
AATGAAGAGCCCATGGAAAATAATGAAATTCAGAGCGTGCTGATGAACGCACTCTCCCTCCAGGAAGTCCACGTCTCTGGCGATGGCAGTCACTTTCAGGTTATTGCCGTGGGTGAGATGTTTGACGGCATGAGCCGGGTGAAGAAACAGCAGTCGGTTTATGCGCCGCTGATGGAATACATTGCGGACAACCGCATTCATGCCCTGTCGATCAAAGCGTATACCCCAGCAGAGTGGGCGCGCGATCGTAAACTAAACGGTTTTTGAGTTACGGGTGAAGCACCGGTAACGACGATGAATTTTAACTGAGAACAACATCATGGATAAATTTCGTGTACAGGGGCCAACCCGGCTCCAGGGCGAAGTCACAATTTCTGGCGCGAAAAACGCCGCTCTGCCGATCCTTTTTGCGGCGTTGCTGGCGGAAGAGCCGGTAGAGATCCAGAACGTCCCGAAACTGAAGGACGTTGATACCTCGATGAAGCTGCTGAGCCAGCTCGGTGCGAAAGTGGAACGCAATGGCTCCGTGCACATCGACGCCCGCGACGTTAATGTCTTCTGCGCACCGTATGATCTGGTGAAAACCATGCGCGCATCGATTTGGGCGCTGGGGCCGTTGGTCGCCCGTTTTGGTCAGGGTCAGGTTTCACTGCCTGGCGGTTGCACTATTGGCGCACGTCCGGTTGATCTGCATATTACCGGTCTGGAGCAACTGGGCGCGACGATCACGCTGGAAGAAGGCTATGTGAAAGCTTCTGTTGATGGTCGTCTGAAGGGCGCGCATATCGTCATGGATAAAGTCAGCGTTGGCGCAACGGTGACAATCATGTGCGCCGCGACGCTGGCGGAAGGCACCACCATCATTGAAAACGCCGCCCGTGAACCGGAAATTGTCGACACCGCCAACTTCCTGATTGCGCTGGGGGCGAAAATTACCGGTCAGGGAACCGATCGTATCACCATCGAAGGCGTAGAACGCCTGGGTGGCGGTGTTTATCGCGTATTGCCAGACCGTATCGAAACCGGGACGTTCCTGGTGGCGGCGGCGATTTCCCGTGGCAAAATTATCTGCCGTAACGCGCAGCCGGATACGCTGGATGCGGTACTGGCGAAACTGCGCGATGCCGGTGCGGATATCGAAGTGGGTGAAGACTGGATTAGCCTCGACATGCACGGCAAACGTCCGAAAGCGGTCAACGTGCGCACCGCTCCACATCCGGCATTCCCGACGGACATGCAGGCCCAGTTCACGCTGTTGAATCTGGTGGCGGAAGGGACTGGCTTCATCACGGAAACCGTGTTTGAAAACCGCTTTATGCACGTGCCTGAGCTGAGCCGTATGGGTGCCCATGCGGAAATCGAAAGCAATACTGTGATTTGTCACGGTGTCGATAAGCTCTCCGGCGCGCAGGTGATGGCGACGGATCTGCGTGCTTCTGCCAGTCTGGTGCTGGCGGGATGTATTGCGGAAGGGACGACGGTCGTTGATCGTATTTATCATATCGATCGCGGTTATGAGCGCATCGAAGATAAACTGCGTGCGCTGGGCGCTAACATCGAGCGCGTGAAAGCCGAATAATTGTGTGTCATTGAGTAGCCCCGATGCGCTGTGCCGGGGCTACTGTTTCGTGAGTTACTTTACGTCCGGCTTTTCCCGGCGCGCCGCCCGCATCAGACGCGTCCTGTCGATGAATTCGTGTGTTCTGGCATCATGATAGCGTGACGGCCAGATAACCCAGGGTTCCGTTCCAAGCGCTTTCGCTATGATCAGCTCGCCTTTCGGCCACGGTCGGGTTAAGGCGTTTGCCAGCGTGGAGGAACTTAATCCATGCCTGCGCGATTCGGCAGCCATTGATGTCCCTTTTTTACGTAATCCAGCAATGATATCTGCCGGATGCCAGTCAATGAGTTTGCTCTCCATTTATCCCCTCGCTCATGGTCATTCATCGTTGATTTGCACAATCAATTTGCAAAAGACACTATACGCTCAGAGAATTGATGTTCTAATATGTTCATGTAAAGAGTTTGAATATTCAGAATTTATTAAGATTTATTGCGTGAGTTGCAATAGAGAAGTGAGCTTGCGCGGGTTTTATTGGAACTTATGTGAATCATCCCGCGCGACGTGGCGGGATGATTGCGTCGTCATTAGCGATCACGCTGTACGGCAATATGCGCCAGACCGATCAACGCCTCGCGCCATTGGGAGTCAGGAAGTACCTGCAGTGCGGCGATGGCTTTGTCAGCCTCTTCTTCTGCGCGCTGGCGTGTCCATTCCAGTGAACCACAGGCGTTCATCGCGTCCAGTACCGGCTCCAGAAGGTGTCGGCCATTTCCTTGTTCAATGGCGTGGCGAATCATTTGCGCCTGCTCAGGCGTGCCGTTACGCATCGCATGCAGCAGCGGTAGCGTAGGTTTGCCTTCGTTCAGGTCATCACCGACATTTTTGCCAAGTTGTTCGCCATCGGCGTTGTAGTCCAGCAGATCGTCAATCAACTGGAAAGCCGTTCCCAAATAGCGACCATAGTCCTGCAACCCTTTTTCCTCGGCTTCGCTACAGCCTGCGAGGAGACCGGAACACTGCGCCGCCGCTTCAAACAGTCGCGCTGTCTTACTGTAGATCACGCGCATATAGCTTTCTTCCGTAATGTCCGGGTCGTTAACGTTCATTAACTGCAGGACTTCACCTTCAGCAATGACGTTCACGGCTTCAGACATCACTTCCAGCACCTTCAGTGAGCCGAGGCTGGTCATCATCTGGAAAGCTCGGGTATAGATAAAATCGCCAACCAGCACGCTGGCAGCATTGCCAAATGCAGCGTTCGCTGTGGCTTTGCCCCGACGCATATCGGATTCATCCACCACATCGTCATGAAGCAGGGTGGCGGTGTGGATAAATTCGATCAATGCCGCGATCGTGACATGGGCGTGTCCCTGATAGCCAACGGCGCGCGCCGCGAGTACGGCAATCATCGGGCGAATACGTTTACCGCCACCGCTCACAATGTAATAGCCTAACTGATTGATCAGTTGGACGTCGGAATTAAGCTGTTCAAGGATTGTCGCATTGACACCCGCCATATCTTGCGCGGTTAACTCATTGATTTTTTCTAAATTCATCGCAAAAGCCGGGCTTTTCGCCCCGTTTACCTCGTCATGTGGCAAGGTAACTTAGGGTTTAGGGTTAGAAATATATGCTGATTGTACTGAAAAAACGCCGCAGATAAACGTTACCATACACGTTGTGTTTTTTTTCTTCATGTATTGACTGTAGCACTTGTCAAAGGCTCACGTTTTGCGTAATATTCGCGCCCTATTGTGAATATTTATAGCGCACTCTGAATCATTGAAAGGTGTGCGCGGAAGCGGAGTTTTTTATGTACGCGGTTTTCCAAAGTGGTGGTAAACAACACCGAGTAAGCGAAGGTCAGACCGTTCGCCTGGAAAAGCTGGACATCGCAACTGGCGAATCTATCGAATTCGCTGAAGTTCTGATGATCGCAAACGGTGAAGAAGTCAAAATCGGCGTTCCTTTCGTTGATGGCGGCGTAATCAAAGCTGAAGTTGTTGCTCACGGTCGTGGCGAGAAAGTTAAAATCGTTAAGTTTCGTCGTCGTAAACACTATCGTAAGCAGCAGGGCCATCGTCAGTGGTTCACTGATGTGAAAATTACTGGCATCAGCGCCTAAGACCTGAGGAGAGATTTAAATGGCACATAAAAAGGCTGGCGGCTCAACTCGTAACGGTCGCGATTCAGAAGCTAAACGCCTGGGCGTTAAGCGTTTCGGTGGCGAATCCGTTCTGGCGGGTAGCATCATCGTTCGTCAACGTGGCACCAAGTTCCACGCTGGCACCAACGTAGGTTGCGGTCGTGACCACACTCTGTTTGCTAAAGCAGACGGTAAAGTGAAATTTGAAGTTAAAGGCCCGAACAACCGTAAATACATCAGCATCGTTGCTGAGTAAGTTTTTCGTGGTCCGGTAACGGATAAAAGCCCCGCACCCTGTTGCGGGGCTTTTTACATTCGACGACCGGTAAATATGCTCGTGAAACCGATTTGTACCGGATAACGAGCCCTTGCAGGGAAAACGGGCATGAAGCAGCAGGCTGGCATTGGTATTCTTTTGGCGCTCACAACCGCAGTGTGTTGGGGGGCTTTGCCAATTGCTATGAAGCAGGTGCTGGAGGTGATGGAACCTTCTACCATCGTGTTTTACCGTTTTTTAATCGCGAGCGTTGGCCTCGGGGCGATTCTGACCGCGAAGCGCAGGCTTCCGCCGCTGCGAATTTTTCGCAAGTCGCGCTGGCTGATCCTGTTGGCGATTGCCACCGCTGGACTCTTTGGGAACTTCATCCTGTTCAGCTCTTCCCTGCAGTATTTAAGCCCGACGGCTTCGCAGGTGATTGGTCAACTGTCGCCAGTGGGTATGATGGTCGCGAGCGTATTTATCCTTAAAGAGAAGATGCGCGGTACGCAGATTGTTGGCGCGATAATGCTGTTAAGCGGGCTGGTGATGTTCTTCAACACCAGTCTGATAGAAATTTTTACCAAACTGACCGATTACACCTGGGGTGTTATTTTTGGCGTCGGTGCGGCCATGGTCTGGGTCAGTTATGGCGTCGCGCAAAAGGTGTTATTGCGGCGTCTGGCATCACCGCAGATCCTGTTTTTACTGTACACTTTATGTACGATAGTGCTGTTGCCGCTGGCAAAGCCCGGCGTAATAGCCCAGCTCAGTGACTGGCAGCTTGCCTGTTTGATTTTTTGTGGGCTGAATACGCTGGTAGGATATGGCGCCCTGGCGGAAGCGATGGCGCGTTGGCAGGCAGCTCAGGTGAGCGCATTAATCACGCTCACCCCGCTGTTTACGCTGTTATTTTCAGATCTTTTATCTATGGCCTGGCCCGATTTCTTCGCCAGACCGATGTTAAACCTTTTAGGTTATCTCGGTGCGTTTGTCGTGGTTGCGGGCGCGATGTACTCCGCCATTGGTCATCGTATTTGGGGCGGATTACGTAAGCATGAATCGGTGGTATCGCAGCCCCGCTCAGGCGAATGATTTACGGAGAGTAAAATGAAGTTTGTTGATGAAGCAACGATTCTGGTCGTTGCAGGCGATGGCGGTAATGGTTGCGTTAGCTTCCGCCGTGAGAAATATATCCCGAAAGGCGGCCCGGACGGCGGCGACGGTGGTGATGGTGGTGACGTCTGGATGGAAGCCGACGAAAACCTGAACACCCTGATCGACTACCGTTTTGAGAAATCTTTCCGCGCAGAGCGTGGTCAGAATGGCGCCAGCCGTGACTGTACCGGTAAACGTGGGAAAGATGTCACCATTAAAGTACCGGTAGGTACGCGTGTGATAGACCAGGGCACGGGCGAAACCATGGGTGACATGACCAAACACGGTCAGCGACTGATGGTCGCAAAAGGCGGCTGGCACGGTCTGGGTAACACCCGTTTTAAATCTTCAGTCAACCGCACACCGCGTCAGAAAACGATGGGGACGCCGGGTGACAAGCGTGACCTGTTGCTGGAGTTGATGCTGCTGGCGGATGTGGGCATGCTGGGGATGCCAAATGCCGGTAAATCAACCTTTATCCGCGCGGTCTCTGCGGCGAAACCTAAAGTAGCGGATTATCCGTTTACTACGCTGGTGCCAAGTCTTGGCGTTGTCCGTATGGATAGCGAAAAGAGCTTCGTGGTCGCGGACATCCCGGGGCTGATTGAAGGTGCTGCGGAAGGTGCCGGTCTGGGGATTCGCTTCCTGAAACACCTTGAACGTTGCCGCGTACTGCTGCACCTCATTGATATTGATCCGATCGACGGTTCCGATCCGGTTGAGAATGCGCGGATCATCATTGGCGAACTGGAAAAATACAGTCAGGATCTGGCTGCCAAACCGCGCTGGTTAGTGTTCAACAAGATCGATTTGCTGGATAAAGCCGAAGCGGAAGAGAAAGCCAAAGCCATCGCGCAGGCGCTGGGCTGGGAAGATAAATATTATCTGATCTCTGCCGCCAGCCAGTTGGGCGTGAAGGATCTCTGCTGGGATGTGATGACCTTTATCATCGAGAACCCGATTACTCAGGCGGAAGAAGCGAAGCAGCCAGAGAAAGTCGAGTTCATGTGGGATGATTATCATCGCCAGCAAATCGCGGAAGTGGAAGAAGAAGCAGAAGACGACTGGGATGACGACTGGGACGAAGACGACGAAGAAGGCGTCGAGTTCATCTATAAGCGTTAATCCCCGTTTCAATGCCCGGTGGCGCTAGTGCTTATCGGGCATACATCATCTGAAGGCCGGATAAGCGTTAGCGCCATCCGGCAAAATACCCGCCTAGTTATTCTGATAAATATCTTTGTACAACCGACTTTCAAAGCGAACCAGCGGAATGCGACGGTTACGTTGATCGGCAGGTTCTACTGCATAACCCGACAGATACTGCACAAACGCCATCCGCTGCCCGCTTGCGGTGGTAATAAAGCCCGCCAGGTTGTATACACCCTGCAACGACCCCGTCTTCGCCGAGACCTTACCGTCGACGCCCGCCTGATGCAGACCCGCACGGTACTGCAGAGAGCCATCATAGCCCGCCAGCGGTAGCATTGAGATGAAGTTCAGTTCGTTGTCGTGCTGTGCGATGTATTGCAGCACCTGCATCATGGTGGCAGGGGCAATCAGGTTATGGCGCGACAGACCGGAGCCGTCGGCGATAATTGTGTTGCCAATATCCACTCCCGCTTGCTGGCGCAGGATCTGCCGCACGGCATCGGAGCCTGCACGCCACGTTCCCGGCACGTTAAACCGCGCGTGGCCAATCATCCTGAAGACGGTATCGGCAATCATGTTGTCCGACTTCTTCAGCATAATCTTAAGCAGATCGTGCAGTGGCGCAGACTGCTTGCTTGCCACAACGGTACCCGGTTCGTTGACCTGCGTCTGGCGCAATAATGTCCCGCCATAGCTGATACCGGCTTGTTTTAACTCATCTTTCAGGATCGCCCCGGCATAACTTGCACCGTCCTGAATGGCAAATGCCAGTGGGAGAGGGTCAGCACGCTGCGGCAGACAACCGGTCAGCGTGAAGCGGTTTAAATCGCCCGGAACCACGTCCAGCTCACAATATTGCGCCTCTGCCGAGCCGCGCGCGAGGGTGCGAACCTGGCTGAACATGGTGACAGGGTAGTAAGACGCCACGCGAATATAGGCCAAATCGTTCGCTTTTTGCGCGCTGTAGAGCGAAATTGAGAAGCAGTTCCTGTCGACAATCGCGGCCGCTGGCGGCGCGCTGAAACACTGGGTCATGTCGTTCCAGGGCCACCCTGGCGCTTTATCGTGGCTGGCAAAAACAGAGGTATCAATAAGGACGTTTCCGGTAATTTTCGTGACACCTGATTTTTTCAGGTTCGCCACCATATTCCGAATATCCTGGCGTTTTAGCGTCGGATCGGCACCAAATCGCGCAACTAAGTCGCCTTTCAGTACGCCCTCATCGACGCTGCCTTTGGTCTCCAGCGTGGTGGTAAAGCGGAAGTCCGGGCCGAGCTGAATTAAGGCCGCCAGCGCGGTGATCACTTTCTGCGTACTGGCAGGAAGCGCCATTTGCTGACTATGATAATCAATCGCGGGGGTCGGGGCGCCGACCTTCTGGACCATGAGTGCAAGGTTGGCTCCGGCAGGGAGCTGGTTGATGTACTCGTCAACGTTCGCGGCCTGGACGCTGAACGCTACGCTGGTAGTCAATCCGATGATAAATCTGGGAAATCGCATAATCTCGCGCTAACAACCTGGAAACAAGCCGTCATACTACGGCGCAATGCCCTGCAAAGTAAACGATGACCCATAGGGAACTCCAGGGTAAAATGAACATCAAATTAAGAATTGTAGCTGACCTGGACCTTGCTTCCGGGTCGGTATTTTTTTGCTTCTGGCCCGGGTATGACGCCATACCGGGGCAGGCTTAACAGCCGGGGCGGAGCGATCGCCCCCTACAGGAATGTTCAAGAGGTATAACAAATGCAAGCGATTCCGATGACCTTACGTGGTGCAGAAAAATTACGCGAAGAGCTGGATTTTCTGAAATCTGTGCGCCGTCCTGAAATTATTGCCTCTATTGCCGAAGCGCGCGAGCACGGCGATCTGAAAGAGAATGCGGAATATCACGCGGCGCGTGAACAGCAGGGTTTCTGCGAAGGTCGAATCAAAGACATCGAAGCGAAGCTGTCGAATGCACAGGTCATCGATGTCACTAAAATGCCGAATAACGGTCGCGTTGTCTTTGGTGCCACAGTCACCGTTTTGAATCTCGATAACGACGAAGAACAGACCTGGCGCATCGTGGGTGATGATGAAGCGGACTTCAAACAGAACCTGATTTCCGTCAACTCGCCGATTGCGCGTGGCCTGATTGGCAAAGAACAGGATGACGTCGTGGTGATCAAAACCCCGGGCGGCGAAGTGGAATATGAGGTCACTAAGGTAGAATACCTGTAAGTGCTCAAGATGTTGATGTATTGTAAAGAAAGGAAAAAGGCCGCATAGCGGCCTTTTATCAACGAAGAGAGCGTGGCATTTTGCTCTCCTGCTTGCGGGAAATCCCTCGTTTTACACAGGTTTTGTGTTCGACTTTAGGATATTCTTAGCGTGGCAGCGAGATTTTGCGTTCTTTACTCGGGCGATAAAGCACCAGCATTTTACCGATGACCTGTACATTACAGGCGCCGGTTTCGCGCACGATAGCGTCCACGATCAAGGTTTTTGTTTCGCGATCTTCAGACGCGACTTTCACCTTGATAAGTTCATGGTGCTCTAACGCTTGTTCAATCTCGGCCAGTACCCCTTCGGTCAAACCATTATTGCCAAGCATAACGACCGGCTTGAGCGGATGTGCCAGACCTTTCAGGTGCTGTTTTTGTTTAGTACTCAGATTCATCGTATATTTTTGCTTACGTTGGGATTGAAAACGGGTCATTCTACCGCCATCTCCCATATATCGCCAAATAGTGCGTGGAAATTTACGCCGTATGGCAACGATGTTCTGCCCCGATGGGAAAGTTAAATGACAGGTAAGAAGCGTTCTGCCAGCTCGAGTCGCTGGCTTCAGGAACACTTTAGCGATAAATATGTTCAAGAGGCACAGAAAAAGGGGTTGCGTTCCCGTGCCTGGTTTAAACTTGATGAAATACAGCAAAGTGACAAACTTTTTAAGCCGGGGATGACGGTAGTCGATCTCGGTGCCGCGCCAGGAGGCTGGTCACAGTATGTGGTCTCGCAGATTGGCGGCAAAGGCCGTATCATCGCTTGTGATCTTTTACCTATGGATCCTATCGTTGGTGTGGACTTTCTTCAGGGCGACTTTCGTGATGAACTTGTCATGAAGGCGCTGCTGGAACGCGTGGGTGACAGTAAAGTCCAGGTTGTCATGTCCGATATGGCACCAAACATGAGCGGAACACCGGCGGTGGATATCCCCCGTGCCATGTATCTGGTGGAACTGGCGTTAGAAATGTGTCGTGATGTACTAGCGCCGGGTGGCAGTTTTGTAGTGAAGGTGTTCCAGGGCGAAGGTTTCGATGAGTATCTAAGGGAAATTCGCTCCCTGTTTACGAAGGTGAAAGTTCGTAAGCCGGACTCTTCTCGCGCACGTTCGCGTGAAGTGTATATTGTAGCGACCGGGCGTAAACCATAACTGGTCGATTTCAGACGAAAGTTTGAAAGACGCTGGATATAGAGTATCCTGACGCTGTTTTTAACACAGTTGTAATAAGAGGTTAATCCCTTGAGTGACATGGCGAAAAACCTAATACTCTGGCTGGTCATTGCCGTTGTGCTGATGTCAGTATTCCAGAGCTTTGGGCCCAGCGAGTCTAATGGCCGTAAGGTGGATTACTCTACCTTCCTGCAAGAGGTCAACAACGACCAGGTTCGTGAAGCACGTATCAACGGACGTGAGATCAACGTTACCAAGAAAGATAGTAACCGTTACACGACTTACATTCCGGTAAACGATCCGAAGCTGCTTGATAACCTGCTGACTAAGAACGTCAAGGTTGTTGGTGAACCACCAGAAGAACCAAGCCTGCTGGCTTCCATCTTCATTTCCTGGTTCCCGATGCTGCTGTTGATCGGCGTCTGGATCTTCTTTATGCGTCAGATGCAGGGCGGCGGTGGCAAAGGCGCCATGTCGTTCGGTAAGAGCAAAGCGCGCATGCTGACGGAAGATCAGATCAAAACCACTTTCGCCGACGTTGCAGGCTGTGACGAAGCGAAAGAAGAAGTGGCGGAACTGGTTGAATACCTGCGCGAGCCGAGCCGCTTCCAGAAACTGGGCGGTAAAATCCCGAAAGGCGTCCTGATGGTCGGCCCTCCGGGTACCGGTAAAACCTTGCTGGCGAAAGCCATTGCAGGTGAAGCGAAGGTCCCATTCTTTACGATTTCAGGTTCTGACTTCGTGGAAATGTTCGTCGGTGTCGGTGCATCTCGTGTGCGTGACATGTTCGAACAGGCCAAGAAAGCAGCACCGTGCATTATCTTCATCGATGAAATCGATGCCGTAGGTCGCCAGCGTGGCGCGGGTCTGGGTGGCGGTCACGATGAACGTGAACAGACCCTGAACCAGATGCTGGTTGAGATGGATGGTTTTGAAGGTAACGAAGGTATTATCGTTATCGCGGCAACTAACCGTCCGGACGTTCTTGACCCTGCGCTGTTGCGTCCAGGCCGTTTCGACCGTCAGGTTGTGGTCGGCTTACCGGATGTACGTGGTCGTGAACAGATCCTGAAAGTGCATATGCGCCGTGTACCGCTGGCGCCGGATATCGACGCGGCAATCATTGCCCGTGGTACGCCGGGCTTCTCGGGTGCAGATCTGGCGAACCTGGTGAACGAAGCGGCGCTGTTTGCTGCTCGTGGCAACAAGCGCGTCGTGTCGATGGTTGAGTTCGAAAAAGCGAAAGACAAAATCATGATGGGTGCGGAACGTCGCTCCATGGTGATGACGGAAGCGCAGAAAGAATCGACCGCTTACCACGAAGCTGGCCACGCGATTATCGGCCGCCTGGTCCCGGAACACGATCCAGTGCATAAAGTGACGATTATCCCGCGCGGACGTGCGCTGGGTGTGACCTTCTTCCTGCCTGAAGGCGACGCGATCAGCGCCAGCCGTCAGAAACTGGAAAGCCAGATCTCCACGCTGTACGGTGGTCGCCTGGCAGAAGAGCTCATCTACGGTGTTGAACATGTTTCTACCGGTGCGTCGAACGACATTAAGGTTGCAACCAACCTGGCGCGTAACATGGTGACTCAGTGGGGCTTCTCCGACAAACTCGGTCCGCTGCTGTACGCGGAAGAAGAGGGTGAAGTTTTCCTCGGTCGTAGCGTTGCAAAAGCGAAACATATGTCCGATGAAACCGCGCGTATCATCGACCAGGAAGTGAAAGCACTGATTGAACGTAACTACAATCGTGCGCGTCAGCTCCTGAATGACAACATGGACATCCTGCATGCCATGAAAGATGCGCTCATGAAATATGAGACCATCGATGCGCCGCAGATTGATGACCTGATGGCTCGCCGCGATGTTCGCCCGCCTGCTGGCTGGGAAGAACCGGGCTCTAACAATTCTGACAATAATGGCACACCTCGTGCGCCGCGCCCGGTTGATGAACCGCGCACGCCGAACCCAGGTAATACCATGTCAGAACAGTTAGGCGACAAATAAGTTACCGTTGTTGATGACTGCGTTTTATTGAAAACCCTGGGGCTTGCTCCGGGGTTTTTTCTTATCAATTCATACCAGGGATAACACCATGAAACTCTATGCCCAGGGCACCTCACTGGATCTCAGCCATCCTCATGTGATGGGGATCCTTAACGTCACGCCGGACTCCTTCTCAGATGGTGGAACGCATAACACGCTGATTGAAGCTGTGAAACATGCCAATCTGATGATTAATGCCGGAGCGACCATCATCGATGTCGGCGGTGAGTCTACGCGCCCCGGTGCGGCGGATGTGAGTGTGGAAGAGGAACTGGCGCGTGTTATCCCGGTAGTTGAGGCGATTGCCCAACGTTTTGAAGTCTGGATTTCTGTCGATACCTCAAAACCTGAGGTGATCCGCGAATCGGCAAGAGTGGGCGCTCACATCATTAACGACATTCGCTCGCTCTCTGAACCTGGTGCGCTGGAGGCGGCGGCAGAAACCGGTTTACCGGTTTGCCTGATGCATATGCAAGGCCAGCCGAAGACCATGCAGGAAGCGCCCAAATATGAGGACGTGTTTGCGGATGTGAATCGCTACTTTATTGAGCAAATAGCACGTTGTGAAAGGGCAGGCATCGCAAAAGAGAAATTGTTGCTCGACCCGGGATTCGGTTTCGGTAAAAATCTCTCCCACAACTATACATTACTGGCGCGACTGGCTGAGTTTCACCATTTTAACCTGCCGCTGCTGGTGGGAATGTCACGTAAATCGATGGTGGGCCAACTGCTCAACGTGGGGCCATCAGAGCGTCTGAGCGGTAGCCTTGCCTGTGCGGTCATTGCTGCTATGCAGGGGGCGCAGATCATTCGTGTCCATGACGTCAAAGAAACCGTAGAAGCGATGCGTGTGGTGGAAGCCACATTGTCCGCAAAGGAAAACAAACGCTATGAGTAACCGTAAATATTTTGGAACTGATGGGATCCGTGGACGCGTGGGCGATGCGCCGATTACGCCTGATTTTGTGCTGAAGCTGGGTTGGGCGGCCGGTAAGGTCCTGGCGCGCCACGGTTCGCGTAAAATCATCATCGGCAAAGACACCCGTATTTCCGGTTACATGCTGGAGTCAGCGCTTGAAGCTGGCCTGGCGGCAGCAGGGTTGTCCGCGTCGTTTACGGGCCCGATGCCGACCCCTGCAGTTGCATATCTGACGCGCACTTTCCGCGCTGAGGCCGGGATTGTGATCTCCGCATCGCATAACCCGTTCTATGACAACGGTATCAAATTCTTCTCCATCGACGGGACCAAACTGCCCGATGCGGTCGAAGAGGCCATCGAAGCCGAGATGGAAAAAGAGATCACCTGTGTGGACTCCGCGGAACTCGGCAAAGCCAGTCGCATTGTCGATGCCGCGGGTCGCTATATTGAATTTTGCAAAGGCACATTCCCGAACGAGTTGAGCCTGAACGAATTAAAAATCGTGGTGGATTGTGCCAACGGGGCAACCTACCATATTGCGCCGAACGTACTGCGTGAACTGGGTGCGAAGGTCATTACTATTGGCTGTGAGCCAAACGGCGTGAACATTAACGAAGAAGTCGGCGCCACCGATGTACGTGCCTTGCAGGCCCGAGTGATCGCGGAAAAAGCCGACCTGGGTATCGCGCTGGATGGCGACGGTGATCGTGTGATCATGGTTGACCATGAAGGTAATAAAGTCGATGGCGATCAGATCATGTACATCATCGCCCGTGAAGCGCTGCGTCAGGGACAATTGCGCGGTGGTGCTGTCGGGACGCTGATGAGCAATATGGGGCTGGAACTGGCACTGAAGCAGCTCGGTATTCCGTTTACCCGCGCGAAAGTGGGTGACCGCTACGTGCTGGAAAAAATGCAGGAAAAAGGCTGGCGTATCGGAGCGGAAAACTCCGGCCACGTCATTCTGCTGGATAAAACGACTACCGGTGACGGCATTGTTGCAGGTCTGCAGGTGGTCGCCGCGATGGTGCGTAATCACATGAGTCTTCACGATCTGTGCAGCGGCATGACAATGTTCCCACAGATTTTGGTGAACGTGCGTTACACCGCTGGCAGCGGCGACCCGCTGGAAAATGACACGGTGAAGGCGGTGACTGCGGAAGTGGAGTCTGCGCTGGGCAATCGTGGGCGCGTCCTGCTGCGCAAATCGGGTACCGAGCCGTTAATTCGCGTCATGGTAGAAGGTGAAGATGAAGCGCAGGTGACCGAGTTTGCCCATCGCATTGCGGATGCGGTCAAAGCGGTGTGAGAGAGACTTAACTGCATAAAAAGGCGGTATTTGCCGCCTTTTTACTCACGAGAAACTCGGCTTTTGCTGTTTTTTTCCGCAGTTGATACAATGCACTAAAATTGCCCTTGCGAAGGTCATTCGCTTTGGTTAGTATTCACACCCGCTTCAGTGGGAAACAGTAAAAATCCTGCTTTATTGGTTAGAAGCATTGGTATGCGGCAACTCCGCAAGGAACAGGTTGATTATGTACGAAGCTCTTTTGGTAGTTTTCCTTATTGTGGCAATTGGCCTTGTGGGCTTGATCATGCTGCAGCAAGGTAAAGGCGCTGATATGGGAGCCTCCTTCGGAGCAGGCGCTTCCGGGACGTTGTTTGGTTCAAGTGGTTCTGGTAACTTCATGACCCGTATGACGGCTGTGCTGGCGACGTTGTTCTTTATCATCAGTCTGGTGCTGGGCAATATCAACAGCAACAAAACCAATAAAGGAAGTGAGTGGGAAAATCTGAGTGCGCCGGCGAAGACCGAACAGCCTCAGCCAGCTGCTCCGGCTAAGCCGACCAGCGATATCCCGCAGTAAGATCTCAGTGCCGAGGTGGTGGAATTGGTAGACACGCTACCTTGAGGTGGTAGTGCCCAATAGGGCTTACGGGTTCAAGTCCCGTCCTCGGTACCAATATTCAAAAAAATGGACGTCAACGGACGTCCATTTTTGTATCTAAAATCCGCGTAGTGACTGGTTTTCTCCCCGTTTTATACTCTCTCAACGTCAACTTAATTCAATCGATATCAATCAATCCTTGTTGGTCTAAATGTTGGTACCGCCTTCACAAAGGTAAACCTTGTACCGGTGGACAGAGGAAAACCTAAGGCGCATCACGGATGCTAAGGTCAGAACGGGTAAATCACAGGTGATAATCCAGTAAAGCCATCTGGTGCCACTGGAATGCACTTCCTGGTTCACACCAACGGCTCGAAATACTGGCGTTTGCAAGTGCAGATAAGGCACATAAAGGAGCAGAGCGCTCACTTCCGGTGCAGCAGATATTTTGGTCGTTCATCCTGAACGAGGGCCATCTGGCGTAGCACCAGTGTTGCCGGATAGCCAATAAATAGCGGCAACTGCGCGGCGGAAACCGGGGGCGCTCAGGAAGGACTGGTAATATAAAAGAATACTCCCCTTCAGTGGTATCAGGAAAATCACACAACTCGCGGAGTTTATTTTCCATATCGATGCGCTGGTTGGCTAAATTTTGTGTACATGGGCCGACGGGCGGTGGGGCGGGAGCAGAAGATCCGTCTCTGACAATTTCCGGATGTCGTGAGATATAAATTAAAATTTTTCCGGGAGCTTTATAATATTTTTAAGCACCCCTCTGTCCAGTTCAATAAACCCGCCCTCTTTCAGGGCTGCGAGTATGCGCATGATCCCACTGCGCGATAAATGTGATTTGTCACGAATATACTGCGCTGCCGTTATGTTCTCTCTGATCCCCGGATTTTCGTTAAGCAGCTCGTAGAGCTGGGCACGCACAATCTGATAGGCGGACGGGGCAGTGAGCTGCTCGTGAGAGCTGAACAATTTACCGGCCACAACCATCATATGCTTCGCGACAGGCTCCCAGAGGTGATTTGCGCAGATGATGGCGTGCACATCTGCCATCCTGAGAATGGCAATATCACAGGGGACCTGCGTTTTGATATAGGCATCCGTCTCCAGCCGGTACAGGTTAGCCAGACCCAGCAGTGCTGGTGCCGTGACGGTGCCCATCAGGCGATCGTCGCGGGTCCGGTGAAGGGTGCCGTTGCCCCTGATTATCAGATAGCAGAAGCGTTCTCCACCAACCTGGTATCCTAACCGGCGACGTGGAAGGATACGCTTTACTTCAGCATTGCGCATGAGGTGTTCAGCCAGCAACGGGACGAATTCTGAAGGCTGTAAAATCAACGAGGGTGGCACGTCGGTAGCCATAAAATTCCTGTCATATGATCCACGTTAAACTAAGTGTAGCGTCACAACAGACGGGGCTCTCATAAATTATGAAACCTTCCTGCTGATGGAGGTCGGTAAAATCCTGCCGTAACGGGATATCCCGCTGAAGTACGCCAGTCCGCACATGCTGAAGATGATGAAACGCCCTGACACTATTGACTGCCAGCAGACGCGCATCAAGCAGTGACGCGGAATTCTGGCGATCGCCGACGAAGTGGATTTAAGGTGCGACTAGCCGATGCCCCTAAAATCCACAGTGCTGTGTACCTGAATGGCGAAACTAAAGTGAAACCAGATAGATCATGCGCGTGAAAGCCAGGAACGCTGATGAATACGATTTAAGTGGGGACGGTTTTATTTCTTCTGTTCTGACCTCTCTTTCTTTACGGGAGTGGGCGTATTATCTGTCATCCCTTCCTGTAATTCCTTTTTTACGGTAGCTTCTCCGTTTCAGGTCATTTTTGAGAAAAACGTCTAAAAATCTTAACAAATCGTAATCACGATCCAGATTGAATTTACGCATGGCAAGGTATTTATGGGTAGCGACCGTTTTATAGCTCATATTCTTTATTTTTGCGATCTGAGCTATCGAAAGTCCTTCGTAAAACAGTGCCATCGTATCTCGTTGCTGAAGAGATAAAGTACGGTGATTACAATCCGGACAAGACGGGGGCTGAGGGAATACGTTGCTGATTACCCACTTAAACCAAGCGATATAAATTTTCTGCGTAAGAACCTCAAGAGATTCTCGTCGTGTAATATACACAATATCGCCAAAGCAGGACGGCGATTTTTGTCCATTATCATTTTCATCTACCAGTCCAATAATAATACCCTTGCGGCGGTCCCGTAGCTCCGGTATACAGGTGTAACGTTCACCATTACACATGGAGAGAATAATCACATCAGCGGTGGCAATATTCTCAGGCGTGTAGTCAGTCATGAACTCAACGTCACACCTGAATCTCATCAGGTAGAATTCTTTGAGAAAATACATCATGCCCCGGCGGAATATCATATCGGGATCTTTTATTAAAATATTAAGCATTTTTAACCTGGTGTATAGCTGATGAAAAACCGCTCTTCAGGCCACATAAATCCCTGAAGGAAATGGCAACCGCCTCGTTCCGCTATTTTAAAATGCTGACTGTTTTCCACACCTTCCACAAGTACGGAGTTAACGTGCCGGGCGCAAAGCATAATAAACAGGCTTAAGGATGAGGGTTCCTGTAATACGCTTTTGTCAATTTTCACCCCGTCGAATCGCGCCAGCTCAGCTTCCAGATAACCATACTGCTCCGGTAAAATATCATCCAGCCACAGCTCTGCGCCCATGGATTGTATCATCCTGGCACAGGCATAAAAGGCCTGGCGCCCGGAGTATGATAACGAAATAAAATTCTCAGGATCCTGAACCTCAAGAACAATCCCCTCCCGCAGCCACGGGAGGAGTTGTTCAGTAGCTTGTGAAGAACAGAGTATCCGAGCGGGAACGTTTAAATAGTACGTTTTTCTGTTTTTCATTTTTTCAACGATCTGCAACTGCCAGCATAAAAGATTCAGACAGGCAAGATCGGACTGTGAGGCAAAGTACTGCTCATGATTAATTCCGGGTTGCAGTAAACTTAATACCTCCCACGCCTTAATCATTTTTTCAGCCACAGAATAAATGGGCTGAAAACGGATCCCGAGCACCGCACTTTCAAACGGTAAGCGATACATAGTGCACCTTCAACATAATTATCCCTGCCAGGGAGCGCTCTACTGCCAGGTAAAATCGACGTTCATCACAGACTGAAATGTACCCGCTGTCGCACTGCCCTGCGGGGTAAACATCCTGGCCGACAGCGGGAAGGATGCCGATCGGGTACTGATACTGACGCTCTGCCGCAGGGAACTCCCCGGAGCCCAGGTCGTGTTATGGTCACGGCTGGCGATACGCAGCGCCATGTTGGTACTGGATCCACTGTTTTTCCAGGCCGTGGCGTCCTGGGTATCCACCGTACCGCTGAGCAGAGCGGTAACGGTGGCGGTACCTGCCGGGCAGTTGGTGAGCAGCAGGTCGAAGTCCTGCCACTCCCCGCCTTCGCCTGCTGTTTGCAGATCGCGCCGTTGCAGCGTGCCTAATTCCACGGTTTTATTGACCGTGCCGGTATCCACCGTACAGGGGCTGGCGACAACGTTCCCGGAAACGGATACTGAGGGATCTGCCTGCACAGCAGTGGAGAATAACGTTAAGCAGAAGGCGGTTTTCAGGCCGGGCTTGAACATAGCTGTCACCTTTTCGCCCCAGCATTCCGGGGCATTTGACGGGTTACTGATAGGTAAAGGTTGCCGTCACCACGGCTTTAATGGTGCCCGGTGTAGCGCCACCCGCGCTGGAGTAAGCCTTCGCCTTCATCGACATGGTCACGGTACGGTCAGCCTGCACGCTCTGGGTGATGGTCGAACCGTTCCCCTTCAGGGTGCCGCTACTGGCCTGAATTAAGGCCACCGCCACGTTCGTCGCCGTCCCGGTGTTAGTGTAATAGCCTGCGCCAGCCACGGGATCGCTGGTACCGGCGAAGGTCGCCACCACGCCGGAGGTACCGGTCGGGCAACTGGTTAATTTAATATCGAACGGCACTTCCGGGGAGGAAGAGGAAGGTGCCGCCAGGGTGGTTGCCTGAATATTACCGAGATCGACGTCGATGTTGCCGGTGCCACCGTTCACCACGCACGGAGAAGCCACTACGTTGCCGGTAATATTCATGGTCACGGTATCACCGGCAAATGCGCTGTGGCCTGCCATCATTAAGCCGAGCGAAGCCGCGGCGAAAAGGGTTATTTTTGCCATTTCAATTATTCCTGCGGTTATTACTGGTACGTTAAATCAAGGGTCGCGGATGCGTTTGCTTTGCCCGTGGCAACACTGGTCCGGGTCTGATAATAACGGGCGGTGATCGGGAAGGTTTCCTGGCCGCCTGCCGATCGTTTCAGCACAATACGGTTATTGAGTACTAACGGCGCGCCGTTATATAACAGCTGTACGCCGACACCTTTTGCCACGTCGGCATTTCCCTGGCCGGTTAAGGCTAATACGCTGGTCGTGCTGACGTCCGGGTTCTGGGTACCCTGGAGCATAACGTTAATGTTGGCTCCGGCATCGCAGTTCAGGCCAAGATTTTGCGTATTCTGGGCACCGACGGGGACGGTTCCTACGCTACTACTGAATCCAGATACTAATACATCACCAATCGGAAAAGTTAGGCTTGGCGTTGTTATCGAACAAGCGACTTGTGTAACGCTCCCGGCACCCATATAAATATCGGTGTAAATGATTGCAGAATTAGAATCAAGATATGCGGAAAGAATTTTCTCTGCCGAAAGTGTACCAGAGGAAATATCCCCAACTTTTTTTAAGGTTGCAGTGTAGGTGCGACCAGAATAAACCGTGGCTGTTCCCTGATATACCGGGCTGGCCGGATTGGTAGCATATACACCACCGCTATCTACTATTGATATTGCCACGCCACCTATACCTGTCTCGTAGTAATTGGTAAAACCATATACTACGCGCCCCCCTTTATAATTCATTAAATAATATGTATTGCCACTGTAACAAGTCAGAAGATTTACTCCTGTAGGCATTGTAACACTTGCCGTAGCAATAATGCTTCCTACAGGAGCGTCACGTTGAACCAGCACATTGCCGAAATAAATCGTCCCTGAAACATAACCATTTTTTGTACAGCTTGCAAAAGTGTTTTTTACACAAGTTATTAATAAGATAAGCAGCAATATATTTACTATTCTTGCGATTTTCATTTTATCTCTCATTTATCACAACGCGACTCTGTAACGATTAAGCCATTAACAGATTGGGTTTTAGAAGGATGATATGTAACCTGACATTCATTCTCTGCACCATCACCCCACTTCACTTTCAAAGCGTTGGATTCTTCTAATCCTGTCAGATATACCTGTCCATTGCCGCCGACGATAAATGCCTGGTCGTTTCTCCGATCGTTAATCGTCGCAATCGCACCAAACGGCACTGGCATTCCATTAGACTGCGTCAGCGTCATTAACACCCGCATCCCCACGTTTGCCACATAATCCGCCCTGACCACCGCGCCACGGGTTGGAATAACGGTTTTATTGGTCAGTTCCAGCTCCACGTCATCCGGCAACGTATCGGTCATCAACGCCACGTCGTTCTTACGGTACGGCGTCAGGTTGCTGACGGCGGTATAGCCGCGCCAGTCAGTTTTCGCCCCGCTCTGGTTCTGAATGCTCACCCCCTTCGCGCCAGGTGCTTTTACCAGCACGTTGGTTTCACCCAGCGGCTGCGAGAAGGTCACGCCGTCGCCATGGGCAATGATCCCGCCCTGCAGGCCGTAGTTCAGACGATCGCTGTCCCTGTCGTAGCCGTAACCCGTAGTGACTTCACCGTAGGTACCCTTGTAATCCGCGTTAGCGTTGCCGGAATAACCCACATCATTGGTGCCGTAACCCTGCTGCACGTTCCAGCTCAGGGCGTTGTTTTCCAGCGCCGTGCCGTTCAGCCCTACGTTGTGTGTGGTGCCGTTGTTCTTGCTGACATTCATGCTGTAGTTGGTCCAGGTACGCGGCAGGAATTTCTCCAGCGGCACGCTGATGTTCAGCGCAATCTGCTGGTCCTTGTCGTAGCTGGTCGTATGGCCGTAGCTGTCGGTACTTCCGTTTTTACTGTAGGTATAGGTGATCCCGTAGCTCACGCTGTTCCACGAGTTGTTATAACCGGCGCTGTACGACTCCATGGTCTTACCGCTATTCCAGTAATCTTCACGCACGGCGCTCAGCATCAGCGAACCCAGACTCTGGCCAATATTCTGGCTCATGGTCAGCTCGGCGCGGTTGCGACGACGGTCCTGTAGCGCGCTGCTGTCACCGTATGAATCCAGCACCTCCTGCATGCCGTAGTAGCCGCTGGTCGAATATCGGTAACCGGCAATGGCGAAGTTGGTACCCGTCTCAACAAAGTTTTTGCTGTAACGGATCCGCCAGGACTGGCCGTTACTCTTATCAATATCCTGCGGTTTTGACCTCGCCTGGGTCAGGTCGGTGGAGAACGCACCGAAATCGCCCATGTTTTTACCAATACCCGCCGCCAGAGACTGATACTTGCTCGACTCCTGGAAGCCACCGTACAGGGTCAGGCCATACGGCAGGCCGTAAATACCGGTCAGTTGGCTGAACGGGGTTTTGTCCACGTCGCTGTTATACGAGCGGTACTGACCACCGGTCACCGCATACTTAAAGCGCCCTTCACGCTGCAGAACCGGCAGGGAGGCAAAGGCCACGGTAAAGTGCTGTTCGCTGCCGTCGCTCTCTTTCACGGTGACGTCGAGGTCGCCCGCGCCGCCGGTCGGGTACATGTCGGTGATTTCAAAGGCACCCGGCGCCACGTAGCTCTGGTAAATCTGGTAGCCATTCTGGCGAATAACGACCTGCGCGTTGGTCCGCGCAATCCCGCGAACCACTGGCGCATAACCTTTCAGCGAATCCGGCATCATGTCGTCGTCAGAGGCCAGTTGCGCCCCGCGGAACGGAATACTGTCGAACACGTCCGCCGGCGAGGAACTGTCACCGGTGGTGAGCAGTGCCTTCAGCGGGATAATCGCCCGCTGACCGTAGGTGTAGACCGTGTCCCATTTGTCGCTGCCGCTGCTGTCACGGGTCCAGGTGGTGTAGTTACGCAGCCGCCACGGTCCGATGTTAAACCCCGGACGCAGGTTGGCGTACTGGCTATTGGAATCGCTGCCATTACCGTTACGCGCCCGGTTGTTCGATCCGTTCAGGCTGTAGTTGAGCATCGCGGCGGTGATCCCTTCATCCCACATCTCTGGCGGCACGTAGCCACGCGCTTGCGGCGATAGGGCTGCCTGCGGAATACTGATCACCAGACGCTGGGTGCTGAACTGGAATTCGGCTGAGGCCTGCGGAATTGCGTTTAGCTTCGCGCATTCGCCACCAGAAGTCAGTTCAGGGAACAGCTCGGTCTTCACGCCCCAGCTTTTCAGCAGTGCCATGCTCAGGCACGGCTGCAGCGACTCTTCGCCATCCGCCCCTTTTACAGCGTCGAATCTGATCTCGCGGGTATCGATAATCTGCTCGCTGATGATCACGTCGACACGATAGGTGCCGGGCAACTGCGAGCCGGATTCAAACGCCGATAGATCGGCACCTTTCATACCCGGGGTATCCAGCTCAATCAGCTCGGGATTAAAATAATCACGTGCCTGGGCGGCTTCTGAGGCTGCACCGAGCGCTAAAGTGATTAAAAAGGCAAGGCGAGCAGGATTAAATAAAAATGCCTGCTTATTTTCACTTATCACAACGTTACTCCGTCGGTACGAAACAGGTGTCCTTTCCCCGGGGCGGTTTACAGTGTGGCGTTATGAACGTTTCCAATGCCGCCGTAGTCGTTAATTATTTTGAAGGTCACCGCCCCGCCGTTAACACCTTTCGGCAAATCAAAGTGTGCAGTTGAACCCGGCAAAACGTAGGTCACGTTTTCCAGCTTTTTACCGTTGACGTTAATTTCGTTGAAGTTCATCACCACACTGGTGGGGTTGGTCACCTGGATCTGATTTCCGCTTCGCTGCCAGGTTAATTTATCCGCCAGCTCTTCCGGAATAACACCCTTCAGCGCCGCCGGACGGTATATCAGTTTGATACGGGTTTTCACCGCAATTTGCAGGGTATTGTCTTTGCGCGAAGCTGCCGGAATGGCTTTGATATTCAGCCAGTAGAGCGACTCTTTATCCTGTGCAACTGAACCGGCTAATACAATACGCTCCACGTTCTGCTGATCTTTATCCAGACGATATAAGGGCGGAGTAATAATAAAAGGTGCTTTCTCAGCACCCCCATTTTGCGTTTCCACCCACGACTGAATTAAATACGGCGTTGTGTCCGGGTTATTGACGCTAACAGAGGATTCTTTTTTATTGCCGTCATAAATTACGCGAGTCCCGCCAATAACCACTCCGGCATTGGCCCCTGAAATACCAGCGGAAAGAATCGCACAGGCAATTAAAGTTTTACTCAGAAAGTGCATTTTATACCTCGATTAAAAAAGGGGCCGACAGGCTGGCCCCATTGTTTTTCCGGCAGGGAAAATCAGTTGTAGACTATGGAGAAGTTAGCTACCGAGTTTGCCGGACCGGCAGTGACAGAATCAGCAGTTGATTTGTACTGCGCGTAGAAGTCCAGGGTGTTGTCTACAGCGGAGGTCAGTGGGTAGCTGTAACCGTTAGAGCCGTGCAGCGGCAGGTCAGCCTTGTCAGCGGTCATCAGGTTGATAGCAACACCTGTAGCAGCCCCGGCAACAGAACTGTCTATAGCCAGCAGAGAAGAATTAGTCGCGTCAGGTGTACCGTCGAAACGTACAGATGCAGAGGTCACCGTTGCCGGACAGTTCTTGAGAACGATGTCGAATTTCGTTGCAGCCGTCACGTCGCCAGAAGTAGTAAATTCAGACTTGTTATATCTGCCCAGCTCAACGGTCTGGTTCTGAGAACCCACGTCAACGGTGCATGCCGCATCCAGAATTTCGCCGTTGAAGTTCACGGTGCCGGAAATTGCGAATGCGTTAGACACAGACAGAACAGCGGTAACAGCGACAGCAGCCGCGATAATATTTTTTTTCATAAATTAAATATCCTTAGTAACACTATTAATTTCTGAAATTCAGGCAGCAGCATCCAGATGGCCTTACAACCATATATTTTACGCCAGTCATTTCATTTCTATTTTACAGCAGGCAGAACACAAAGCTATTTACTTGCTTGCTTTGCTTTATTGGCTTGGTTGCCTGAGTGCAATTTATAAAACTATTTATTCAAACTCAAATTGTTTTTATTCTAGCTTTAGACTCCATACTTAACAGATAATTAACAAGCATTAAATCATCAAGCTTTGAACAAATGGATGTGTTGTGGCCTTGTTAATTATCCAGTCTATTTTTGTACCTATTAAATATTTATTTAGTACATGTTCGGATTGATAATTGTGGCAGAAGCGTGACGATAAAGGTAAGTCTGGAGTTAAGGTAATGAATACTAAAATCACTATAGCCACACTTCCCCTGGCACCATCTACACAAGCCATAAAACCGGAAGCTGAGATAGATAAAATCATTGAGCAAATATCGCCATTTGCAACGTCATTCAAGTGCGCAAGAGGAGAAATTCTTCGTTTTTATACAGGTAACAAGCGCACATGTTATTTGCTGCATCAGGGGGGCGTGACACTGAATCGCAGAGGTGATGGGATGATTCTTAATTCCGAAAACGCGACCTTTATTCTCGGTGTCAGCAATCCTTTTTCCCAGTCAGAAAATTTATATGTGCGTGTGACGGAAAGCGCCTTGATAAGCCAACTTCCGCTGGAAAGGTTTAATTTACTTATAGAAAGAAATCTGCTCTGGGAAAGTATGTGTAAATTTCTACTTTACACCGTTTCGAGGGTTTATGAACACTGTACGCTTATCTCGCAGATGTCTTCTTATGAAATTATCCGATTTCAGTTGCAGGAGCTAATGTCCGAACCTGACCAGATCCGCAGCAGCATTACAGCAGCAAATTACATAAAAGGCCGGACGTATCTGTCACGTAGTGGCATTATGCGGATCCTGGCGGATTTGCGCGACGCTGGATACATTGAGCTTAACCGAGGGGTGCTAGTGACAATCAAGCATTTACCGAAAAAGTATTAGATATACCTGTTGCGAGGGAGGGAAGAAATTCATTATGAGCTTTAAATATGTGCTATATACATCTACAGGATAATCTCCCTCGTTCATTTTACCTTTGTCAGGTTATTCACACTTCTGGCTAATGCGCTCCGGCCTGGGATAGCATTAATTAATTTACTTCCTCGTCGACACCCTGGTATGCAGGTTAGTGCTGTAAGCTTCTGCTAAGTGATCAATAAAGTCGAGTCACCGACAACCGGCAGCAATCATATATTCTCTTTCCATTCTGCTCAGTGTGTTCTCAAATCATTTCTGGTCAGAGCGTCAAACAAAAAACTTTTTAAGTGGACATGCACAGATCCGAATTTAACTTTTTTCGGATCTGATGAAAGAGGGCGGAAAAATACAGCAATACTGAGTCATTGAAGTGATTGCGCACCTGATAGCCAAAAAGCAACAGATACAGTGAAGGCGTCCATTATTTATTACGGGCCAGAAAAAGAGAAAGGGTAATGACTTGGGTTGTCTCAATTATGGTTTACTACTACATTTCCAGGGGATTGAAACCGGAAAGAACGTAATCCCTTTCGCATTATTCCTCGTGTTAGCCGACTCGTGGCGAGGTGAAATGTGCCGTCAGGATGTCGAAAAGATCCAGGTGATGCGCCGCCTGGCGCTTCTGAACCGGCCTCAGAATTTTGCTTCAATACCTCCAGCAACATCTCCTTATCCAGACTCAGATCGGCCACCAGTTTCTTCAGCCGCTGATTTTCATCCTCAATCTGCTGCAGACGACGCAGTTACGTCAGGCCCAGACCAGCAAATTTCTTCTCCTGGTTATAAAAAGTGGCCTCAGAAATCCCCATCTTTCTGCTGACTTCCCGACGCGGGTGTCGGTTTCGGTCTGTTTCAGTGCGAAAGCTGTCTGTTCTTCGGTAAAACGGTTTTTTTCCATGGCGAATAGCCTCCCGATAAAGGGGGAAAAGACCGGATGCTGCCGTTTAACCAGACACTATTTTCAGGAGAGAGATTTAAGCGTAAAAGTCTGAAAATAAGCGGGGCAGATTTAAACTCAAAATCAAGAGTGATATTCTTCATTGGCGTGATTTTTGGAAAATTCTTAGGGGTTTATGGTCACGTAGATGAATAGCTTTAATAATATTATGCAGCTTCACTCCTGAAGCCTGAATATTATACCTGAGTGGATGGCTTCAGGTATTACAATTTCATTGGATGAGATTTTACAATATGAATAAAAACAAAATTATGTTAGCGCTGGCGATCTCGGCAGCGACTCTGCTTATTGGTTGTAAAAATATGGATATCAACCAGTTGACCTCTGCTGGTATGACTGCATATAAAGCGGCGACGCTCAGCGATGCAGACGCAAAAGCGTTGGCTGACGCGGCTTGCCAGGAAATGGATAGTCAAAACGCGGTTGCTCCCGCTTCTAGCCCTTATAACAAGCGACTGGTCAAAATAGCCAACTCGCTGGGACACAGTATTAATAACACGCCAGTCAATTACAAAGTTTATATGGTCAAAGATGTCAACGCATGGGCGATGGCCAATGGCTGCGTACGTGTGTACAGCGGTCTGATGGATATGATGACGGATGACGAAATCAAAGCGGTGCTGGGTCACGAACTCGGTCACGTGGCTCTCGGACATTCCCGCAAAGCTATGCAGACTGCTTATTCTACCGTCGCGGCTCGTGATGCCATTTCAGCTTCCGGCGGTGCTGCTGCAGCATTATCGAAATCTCAACTGGGCGATGTGACGGAAGGGATCGTTAATTCCGCCTTCTCGCGCAGTCAGGAAACTGAGTCTGATAACTTTGCATACGATTTGTTGAAAAAACGAAATATCAATCCAGTGGGACTGGTCACCAGTTTTGAAAAACTGGCGAAGTTGTCTGCAGGTCATGAAGCATCACTGTTTGATTCGCATCCACCTTCAGAGGAACGCGCGCAGAATATCCGCGACCGCATCGCTGCAGATAAATAATCCCGCGTTTTTTGCAGAGAACGTAAAAGAAATAAGCGGCAGTCGTGGTGTCACGACTGCCGCTTTATGTTTCTACCTTATGCGATAACCGGACGCGCCGCCATAATCCGGCTGTAGGTGTAAACGCTGAGTCCGCCCAGGATTGCGACAACGCCAAGTACCGTGAACCCTGGCACATACGATCCGCTCCAGGATTGCAGATACTGTACAACAAACCCGGCTGTCGTTCCCCCGAGACCTGCTCCCACACCGTTTATGACCCCTGCCGCAGGTCCCACCGCTGATTTCTTCACGCTGGAAGTGATAATTGACCAGATATTGGTGGTGTAGCAACTGGTAAACCAGGCGATGGCTAAGGTGATTAGCGCCAGTTTGCCGAACGGACTGTCGATAAATGGCAACGCGATTAAAAACAGCCCTGCTGAGCCAAGCCCGCAGGCCGCAATGAGCCCGCGTTTTTGCGTTTTATCGCTGTACCACGACACCGGGATCGCCAGCAGAATCGCCAGAAAATAAGGTAACGCGCTTGCTACACCTTGTGAAAATCCGCTGAAACCCAGTGACAACACTGCCATTGGAATAAACAGTGTGATCCCCCAGAACAGCATGCCATTAGCAAAATAGCTGAACACCAGCAGCAGGAACGGTGCACCGCCGAGATCGCTGAAGCTTATTTTACCCCCAGCGGGTTCCGGTTCTTCCGCTGGTTCGTCTGGAGCTGAAGCCTTGTCCGGGCTGTTTTTCAGGAATGCGAGGAACATTGGCACCACAATAAAGACACCCATGCCGCCAGTAATGTAAAACACCCATTTCCAGCCGAGGTGATCGAAGATCGGGGTCAGAATGATAAAGCCCAGACTCAGCGCCAGAAATTGACCGTAAAACTGGATCAGGTTTGTGCCGCGCGTGATTTCATCTTTATTAAACCAGGCCCTGGCGAAGCGAAACTGCTGTGGCCAGTAAATGCCTTCGGCAATACCCAGAATAATACGGAATGCAATCAGTAGCGCTGCTGAGGTGATCCAGGCGGTCATAATCTGTACTACCGACCACAGGAACACCATGGTGACAATGGTAATTTTGGGATTCAGACGGTTCGCCAGAAAGCCGCCAAAAAAGTTAGCCAGCGCATAGCCAATCAGAAAACCCGTTAATGCGAGACTCTTTGTGGCTGCGCCATCAATGCCAAGTTCTTTCTCCATGCCCGGCAGTGCGATAGAGAGGTTTGAACGATCAAGGTAGGCAACAAATAGCCCTACCATCAGCGTGACGCCAATTCTGAACCATTTTGATTTAAACATTTTCTCTACCTTTTATTTCAGCGCGTAATGGTCAAGCATGTCAGGATCGATCTCGATACCCAGCCCGGGTTTATTAGGCACGGTCATGACTGGACCAATATCCAGATCGGTTAACTTGTCACGGAAAATATTGGGTGCGCGATCGAGCTCCAGCCGTGCCGGCTCTTTTGCCATCCGTGGTACTGCGGCGGGTAGCGCCGCCATCACGTGCAGCGTGGCTGCGAGCGAGATGCCTGATCCCCACTGATGCGGATAGCACTCAACGCCATAGGCGGTGGAAAGGGCGGCGATATTAAGGATTTCGCTGATACCGCCGCAGGCGGCGACGTCAGGTTGCGCGATATCTACGCAATCGGCCTCAAGGAAACGACGGAAACCGAAACGGGTGAATTCCGATTCCCCAGCCGCGAGTTTTATCGGGAACTGTTGTTTAAGTTGGTGATATGCCGCCGTATCGTCGGGCAAGATCGGTTCTTCAAACCAGCTAATGTCATATTGCTCAATCGCCTGGGCGAATTTCAGCGCTTCATGAGTGGTATAAGCACGGTTAGCATCCACGGCGAGTGTAACGTCAGGGCCAATGAGTTCGCGCACGCGTGCAACGCGCTTAATATCTTCTGGCAGCGTCAGGGCGCCGACTTTCATTTTAAAATGTTGATAGCCTTCATCCAGGCCGCTTCTGGCGTCTATTGCAATTTGCCGGAAATCATCCGTGGGCGAATAATAAAAGCTGGAAGCGTAAGCGGTAATGGGTGTTTCAAGATCGGCACCCAGTAGTTCAGCAATGGGTTTACCGGTGGCTTTGCCAAAAATATCCCACAGTGCAATATCAATTCCTGATAATGCGGTAATGGCAATGCCTTTTCTGCCAAATTCCCGCGTGCGATTGTACATCTCTTCCCATATTACCCGGCGCTGTAGCGGATTTTTGCCTTTTAATAGCGGAGCGAATAGCTCGTTAATCAACGCGGCATTCGCCTGTGCCGGGCCAAAGCATTCGCCCCAGCCGGTGATACCTTCATCGGTTTCGACTTCAACGATGCATATTGCTCGTTTATTCCAGAACCATTGTGACATGCCAAATTTCTCTGGCAACTCGTCAGTAATTACCCGGGTATTGATTGATCTAATTTTCATCATATCCTCTCATCCGTCAGGCGGTTTCTCTGACAATCAGTGAAAATGGCAAGAGAGTGATCCTTTCTTCATTGCTTTCATTTTCTTTTCTGAGCGTGGTGATTATTTTTTTCGCTGCACTACAGCCAATGTCATAGGTTGGTTGTGCCACGACAGTCAGCGGGTTTTTGAGGATCTCCGACCATTCGGTCTCGTCAAAACCGATCAGCGAGAAATCCTCCGGGATCCGCTTACTTAGCGCTTTAGCCGCCTGCACCACATACAATGACAGCAACCCGTTCCCAGTGATGATGGTGTGGTTTGGTGAGGAACGAGGAGTCAACGTTTCCAGTGCTTTTGTCACGTGTTCGCGATCGACGACATCGAACTGGATGCATTCAAAGGCAATATGCGAATAAGCGCTTAAAGCGGCAAAACGTTCGAAAGTGTCAACTCTTTCAATACGTGGTGAGACATTCCCTGGTGTTGGTGTTAAATAACTGACACGACTGCAATGAGTATTCAGCAGATGTTCAAGGGCAAGCTTAACACCCTGGGCGTTATCTGCCGCGACACTGCTGATGTTGCTGTTTTTTATCTTTCTGCCGATTAATACGACAGGGTGTTCTAAAGAAATGCCCTTAATAAAAAGATCGTTTTCGCCGGTAGTGTTGAGGATAAACCCATCCACTCCCCGATTAACCATCTCTTCAATGTAGTTACGTTCTCTGGCTCCTGAGTTTTTCGCATCGCAAATAAATATTTTGTATCCTTCCTGCGAGCAATACTCCTCAATGCCGCGTAATACATCCATAGAGTACGGGTTAAAAATATCTGCCATAATAACGGCGATAGTTTTACTTTCCTGACGGCGTAACGACCTGGCAATGTTATTGGGTTGGTAACCAATGCTTTCGATCGTACTGGCAATCTTCTGGCGGGTGGTTTCGCTCATAGACTGATATTTCCCATTAAGAAAACGGGAGATTGTTGCCGTTGATACACCCGCCATGTTTGCAACATCTTTAATTAGCAGTTTCTTTTTCATTGTTTTTAATTTTAGGTAATCGATTACCTAAATATACAGGCAGATGAAGGATCGTCTGTGATTTTGATCGCAGATCGTGTAATGGTTATCAAAAGAAGGAGGATCATCAGTATCAGTGATGGATCACATGATGACGGCTTCACGTTTGGGATCATGGTGCCATCAGAGAGCAAGAGGACGGCCTGGTACGTCGGAGAATCCTGATTTTTTCAGCGGCACAACCTCCGCCCAGAGGTATGTTAGTCGATTGCCTGGATTACCTTTGTCGCTTTAATTCTCTGTTTTCTTTTCAGAATGACATGACACGGCGCAGGAGGGATGTGTGGATTTAAAGAAATTACGCAGTTTTATCCGGGTAGCGGAGCAAAGCAGTTTCAGCCAGGCGGCCCAGACACTGGATCAATCTCAGTCGATGGTTAGCCGACAGGTACGTCAGTTAGAACTGGAACTGGGGAAAACCTTGCTTAAACGTAACGGTCGTGGCGTGACGCTGACCGCCGAAGGCCGGCAACTGTTGGAGCACGGCAAAGGTATTCTGCGGCAGGTTGAAATCGCCGAGCAGGCGTTGAGTACCGGTGATGGTATATACCAGGGCAAAGTGACGGTTGGCATGCCTCCTACACTGGGGAAACTCTTAACCGTGGGTCTGGTCACCGATTTTCTTGCTGAATTTCCTGACTGTTCCCTGGCGATTACCGAAAACCTGACGTACTGGCTGCAAAAACGTTTAATTTTGGGGGAACTGGATATTGCAATACTTTATAACCCCTCTCCTGAACGCAGCCTGAAATATCAGCATCTCTGGACTGAAAAATTATGTCTTATTGCGCCGAGTCATTCGCCTGTTGCCAGCAACAAGAATATTCCACTGCGTGAACTCAGCACCTATCCCCTTATTATCCCTAACCGACAGCAAATGCTGCGCAATCTGGTCGAAATAGAATGCGCCCGTCATGATGTAAGTCTGAATGTCGTCCTGGAGATTGACACGGTTCCCTCAATGCTGGGACTGGTGTCCAGAGGATTTGGGTATGCGGTATTACCCGCGAATTCACTGGAAGTTGATTACCGCCCTGAAGGATTAACGGCTGTTCCCATTACGCCCCCTATCCTGAACCGGGTCATCCTGGCCACATCGAACCAGCATCATTTCTCTTCTCTCGCCCAGCGGACGATGGAACTGCTTCTCCAGCAACGGATTATCAGTCAGCGATTATCCTGAATCTTTTCTTGCCGACATTGGTGGTCATCACTACATCATGCTTCCCGACTTCTATGCAAAAAATGCAATTCAGCTATAACCGTTTGCATCTTTTTCATAGCCATCTTCGTTGTTAGCTTAGTCCTCACAGACCTGATGGTTATGACGAAGCGAGAAGATCATGAAGACATTACCCTGCTGGTTTATGCGCGGTGGCACATCAAGAGGACCGTTTTTCCTGGCGAAAGATCTGCCGGAGGAGATTGCCGAACGCGATCGTTTAATTCTGTCAGTGATGGGCTCTCCTGATGAAAGACAAATTGATGGTCTTGGCGGTGCCACGACGCTGACGAGTAAAGTTGGCATTATCTCGCTGGCCCCCGATGCAGAGGCTGATATCAACTTTTTGTTTGCCCAGGTCGCCATCAACGAACGGCGTGTGGATACCACGCCCAATTGCGGAAACATGTTGGCCGCGGCAGGGCCGGCGGCGCTGGAGGCGGGTCTGATTGCCGCGCAGGGCGATCAAACGGTGCTGCGTATCCGTACACTCAATACCAACATGATCGCTGAAGTGACCCTACAAACGCCCGGTGGACATCCTTGTTACGAAGGGGATGTCAGTATTGACGGCGTTCCGGGAACCTCCGCCCCGGTGTTGCAGAATTTTCTTGATACGGAAGGTTCGGTCTGCGGCGCCTTACTCCCCACGGGTCAACTGTGCGATGTCATTGATGGCATCCGGGTGACCTGCATCGATAACGGCATGCCGGTCATTATTGTTGCTGCCAGCGATATGGGGATAACCGGTTATGAAACGAAAGATCGGCTTAATGCGGATAGCGCGCTGGCGGCGCGTATTGAAAACCTGCGTTTGAAAGCCGGCAAGCTGATGGGTATCACTGATTTAGCCAATAAGTCGGTGCCGAAAATCAGCATGGTTGCCAGAGCGCAATCTGGAGGCGCGCTCTGCACCAGAACCTTCATCCCTCATACCTGCCATGCCGCCATTGGCGTCCTCGGTGCCGTCACCGTTGCTACCGCTGCCGTTATGCCGGGTTCCGTCGCTCACGCCGTATCACAACTTTCCGGTGGCACTGAACAACGCCTGTCCATCGAGCATCCTTCCGGCGAATTAACGGTGTATCTGCACCTGAATGAGGATGGCTCTGTGGCGCAGGCCGCATTGATGCGAACGGCACGGTTGATCATGCGTGGCGACGTGCTCGTTCCTTGATTTGTTAGCTCTCACAGAAGGAAGAAATATGAATACGCAACCTAAAACCGCGTTGGTCGTCAGCGCTCACTCCGCTGATTTTGTCTGGCGTGCGGGTGGTGCCATTGCGCTATATGCCGCTCGTGGCTGGGACATGCATATTGTTTGCCTGTCGTTTGGTGAACGTGGTGAATCCGCCAAACTCTGGCGTCAGCCAGGCATGGAGATGACCACCGTAAAACAGGAAAGGGAGAAGGAAGCGCGGAAGGCTGCTGGGATCCTGGGGGCCAGAACGATCCATTTTATGGATGTCGGTGACTATCCCATGCGAGTCAATGATGACGTTCTGTTTGCCCTCGCTGATTTGTATCGTGAACTCAAACCTGAGTTTGTGCTGACGCATTCGTTGAAAGATCCCTACAACTTCGACCACCCAATGGCGACGCATATCGCTCAGGAAGCACGTATCGTCGCCCAGGCGCACGGCCACCATCCTGAAAAGCCCGTGATTGGCGCACCGCCGGTCTTTCTGTTTGAACCTCATCAACCCGAGCAATGTGAATGGAAGCCAGAAGTGTTGTTGGATATCAGCGACGTCTGGCAAACCAAGCGTGAAGCGATGGAGTCCATGGCGGCACAGGAACATCTCTGGGAGTACTACACCCGAGTCGCATTGCAGCGCGGCGTGCAGGCGTCGAGAAATTCAGATTTGAAAATTAAATACGCCGAAGGTTATCAGCGCATTTTCCCGCAGGTTACCGCCCAGTTTTCTTGATGAAAAATAATGCCCAAGGAGGCCCCATGAAAAGCTGCAAATCACCCGATCCCAACCCGATTAAACCGAGGGCGATGTTACCGCCCGGTGCGTGTGACGCGCATTGCCATGTTTTTGGTCCTGGTAGCATCTTCCCCTACGGGCCAAACCGGAAATACACCCCGGAAGATGCGCCGTTTGAAAAGCTGATGGCGCTGCATGACTGGCTGGGCATCAGCCGGGCCGTGATTGTCCAGGCCAGTTGCCATGGTACTGATAACCGCGCGATGTTGGATGCTATCGCCCGAAGCAAAGGACGTTATCTCGGCGTTGCCATGGTCAATGGCGATGAAAGTGATGCCGAACTGGAGCGGCTCCATACTGGTGGGGTGCGAGGGGTTCGTTTTAACTTCGTTCAACACCTTGGCGGCGCACCCGATCTCCCTCGTTTTTTCTCGGTTCTGCACCGTGTTAAAGACCTGGGCTGGCATGTCGTGCTGCATCTGGACGCGCAGGATATCGTTACCTATTCCGACGTGATTAGCAAAATTGATATTCCGTTCATTATCGATCACATGGGTCGGGCGAAAACCGCGTCAGGTCTTGAGCAAAAACCCTTCCAGCAGTTACTGCACCTCATGCGAGACAATCCGTTTGCATGGGTTAAAGTCAGCGGCTCGGAGCGTATTTCTGCTGGCATTCGACCGTTCAATGATGCCATTCCTTTTGCCCGCGCATTGATTGAAACCGCCCCGGATAGGGTGTTGTGGGGAACCGACTGGCCACATCCCAATATCAGTAACGACATGCCTAACGACGGTGAACTGGTCAATCTGATGCTGGATTTCTGTGAGGATGAGCACATGCGCCGCAAACTGCTCGTCGAAAACCCCGTCCGTATCTATGGTTTTACGCCTGTTGAGGCATAAGCTCGACCAGAGGCGTGTGACTTTTTATACGGATTTGAGTGTTCAGAGGTTACTGAAGCCACATTGAAATGTGGAGGTGAATAAGATGACCAGCAAACCATTTTATAAAGAACTTTATTTTCAGGTAATAGTTGGGATTGTGATTGGTGTTTCTCTTGGCTATTTCTTTCCGGATCTGGCAGTAAAAATGAAGCCATTAGGCGATGGCTTCATTAAGTTGATAGCCATGATCATTGGCCCGATCATTTTTTGTACCGTCGTCACCGGCATTGCCGGGATGCGTGATATGAAAGAACTGGGCCGGGTGGGCGGCAAGGCATTGATCTATTTTGCGGTCATGTCGATTGTTGCCTTAATTATCGGTCTGATTGGCGGCCATGTTATCCAGCCTGGCGCCGGATTTAATGTTGAGCTTTCCACTCTGGATACCTCAGCGATAAGCAAATATACCGAGAGCGCCAAAGAGGTGAACGTGGTGACTTTCGTGATGGGGATTATCCCATCAACCTTTGTAAGCGCCTTCTCTTCGGGGAATGTGCTGGCCATTCTGATGGTGTCTATTCTGTTTGGTTATTCTTTGTCAGCCATCGGTGAGAAAGGGCGTCCGGTATTTCAGTTTGTTGAAAGTGCGTCCCGCGTCTTTTTCCATAATGTGCATCTGATCTCCAAACTGTCGTCAATTGGGGCATTTGGCGCCATTGCGTATACCATCGGCGCCTATGGGCTTGCGTCGTTGATCCCGCTGGTCAAAATGGTCTTCGGCTTCTATCTGCTGCTGATTGTTTTTGTGGTCGTTGTTTATGGTGCTGTCGCCAGCGTCTGCCGTTTCAGCCTGTTCGCTTATCTCCGGTTTATCAAAGAAGAACTGTTGATCATTCTGGGGACGGGTTCTTCATCGGTCGTCTTACCTCACCTGATGGAAAAAGTGGAACGGATGGGGTGCCCAAAACCGGTAGTGGCGCTTGTCATACCGTCAGGGTATTCGTTCAATCTTAATGGCACCAACCTGTATATGACGATGGCCATCCTGTTTATCGCCCAGGCGACGAATACGGAACTTTCCTTCTCCAGCCAGATGATCTTGATCCTTGTTGCGATGTTGACCTCTAAAGGCGCGGCAGGCGTGACGGGTGCGGCATTTGTCATGTTAACCAGTACCCTGATTGTTCTGCCCGTCGTGCCTGTCGCCGGGATGGTTCTTATTCTGGGTATCCACCGTTTTGTCGGAACCGGACTGGCGATTGTCAACCTGATCGGTAACGGTATTGCAGCCATTGCGGTGTCTGCATGGGACGGTGTTCTTGATAAAGAACAAATGCGCCAGACGCTTAACACGCAGTCAAAAAACTCAGCGGTGGAATATCGCTCTGAGACACTCAAATAAAAGGAGGAAAGAGTATGAGCAATGGATTCAGAGTATTTACTCAGCGTCATCTTCCGGACCCGGAGCTGATTGCTGCATTTAAAGCTATCCCGGCCGCGAATATTGCTGACTGCATGGGAAGACTCAGTGCGATGAACAGCACTATCCGTCGACTGTCTTTGCCATGTAAAGACAATATGGTTGGGGTGGCACTGACAGTGAAAGCCCGTGCCGGTGATAACTTAATGGTCCATAAGGCATTAAATATCCTGACACCGGGTGATGTGCTGGTGGTCTCCAATGATGGCGGTAATAGCCAGGCGCTGATGGGTGAGATCATGATTACGTATGCCCAAACGCGTAAGGCCAGCGGGATCGTTCTGGATGGTCCTGTGCGTGATTTATACAGTATTCAGGCGATGGAATTTCCGGTTTACGCGACGGGAAGTACGCCTGCGGGTCCTTTTAAGGACGGACCGGGGGAGATTAATGTGCCAATATCCTGTGGCGGTATGTCGGTAATGCCGGGGGATATCATTGTCGGCGATGGTGATGGCGTTATTGTTATTGCCCGGCAAGATGCGCGAGCACTTCTGGCTGAAGCTGAAAAATATCAGCTTTTTGACAGTAAAAAATTGCTGGCAACCCGGGCGGGTAACGCTGACCGCAGTTGGGTGGACAGGGATCTCGCCAGTAAGCAATGTGAAATTATTGAAGATATCTGGCGTTAACGGTTGTTGCTGTAAAGGAAACGTCTCCTTATTGAGTAATGATAAGAATAAATACGTCTGGTCGTTTAAGAACGTGAGTCAATAGAATTATTGACGTTATCTGGCAACGGTTTAATTACGGCTGCGTATTTCCCCTGCAACCAATTCTGAAATTGGTATTTTTAAAAAATAAATATCACAGGGTAATATTATGAAAAGGAATATTGTATTAAGCCTCTTTTTATTCACGACAGCATTTTCTTCGACTGCGGTCATGCTTGATTTCAGGCATGAGTATCTCGACGATAATAAAGTTCACCGTGACAGGATTCAGGTTTCGCATCGGTTTGCGAATGGTGTGGGATTCTTTGTTGAAGGGAAATTTAAATCGGGTGGAGATTCAACGGATAAACCGTTTTCAGATATTGTCGACAACGGTAGCGAATACTCGCTCAATTACACGTACAAACTGACTCCGGTAATCGATTTACAACCCGGAGTAGAGTTCGAAACCACGTCGTCTAAAACAATCTATAAACCGTACTTACGCGGTTGGTATAACTTTGATTCGGGGTTCTATCTTTCCGCACGGTATCGTTATGAGTATGCGCGGGATACCAGCGCGGGCAAAGATGACGAACATATTAACCGAGGCGATATCTGGCTGGGATATCGGTGGAACACACTCACCTTTGAAACCAATTACGTCTATAAGCACAGCGACGCAATCAAGTATGATAATAAGAAAGAGGATTATGAATATAATGGCCGAATTGCATGGAAAGCCTCTGCGCAATGGACGCCCTATGTCGAGGTGGGAAATGTTGCGGTATCCCCGATACGAGACGATCGCGAAAGTCGATATCGTTTAGGGCTGCAATATACATTCTGATGTAGGTGACACGACCCAAAAAAAGGCCGTTTTCGCGGCCTTTTTCAGATTTTAAACCCGTTACTTCGCTTTGTTTTCCAGGTTTTCGACCTGGGGCAAACCTGTTGCTGAAGAGGCTGAAAGCAGGCCGGACTGTGCATAACCAAACAGCTTCTCGCGGGTATCGGTGATGTCCAGGTTACGCATGGTCAATTGCCCAATACGATCGTCTGGTGAGAACACGGAGTCACCTTTTTCCATGGTCAGACGTTCTGGCTTGTAGGTCAGGTTGTCGGACACGGTATTCAGGATCGAGTAGTCGTTGCCGCGACGCAGTTCCAGAGTCACTTCACCGGTAATCTGGCTGGCGACCCAACGCTGCAGACCATCACGCAGCATCAGTGCCTGAGAGTCGAACCAACGGCCCTGATACAGCAGGCGGCCCAGTTGACGACCGTGGGCGTGATACTGCTCGATGGTATCTTCGTTGTGAATACCCGTCAGCAGACGCTCGTAGGCGATATGCAGCAGCGCCATCCCCGGGGCTTCGTAAATGCCACGGCTTTTGGCTTCGAT
The DNA here is from genome assembly GCF_041807075.1 of Citrobacter telavivensis. Taxonomy (NCBI): domain Bacteria; kingdom Pseudomonadati; phylum Pseudomonadota; class Gammaproteobacteria; order Enterobacterales; family Enterobacteriaceae; genus Citrobacter; species Citrobacter telavivensis. Next base: position 123,515 of record NZ_JBGUBF010000008.1, read on the forward strand.
TATACGGTTTTCAATCTGGTCACTCATCCCCAGACCGTGACGTCCGCCGATACGGTTCGCTTCCAGCATCATTTCTACATCGTCACTGAAGGTTTTACCGTTCAGCGCGACCGGGTGGCCCTGTTCGAAACGCACGGTGACTTCTTCCGCCGCGATCTTCACGTTCTCATCCCAGAACTTCACGCCCATGATCGGGTTGACTATCTTGACGCTGGAGTTCAGGAATTCGAGGTCTTTGGCTTCGTGCGTCGCGCCGAGCATGTTGGAGTCCGTGGAGTAGGCTTTTTCGACGGACATTTTGTAGTCGAATCCACAGGCAATCATAAACTCGGACATCTCATGGCGGCCGCCCAGCTCATCGATAAAGTCGGTATCCAGCCATGGTTTGTAAATCTGCAATTCGGCGTTGGTCAGCAGGCCATAGCGATAGAAACGCTCGATGTCGTTTCCTTTATAGGTGCTGCCATCGCCCCAGATATTGACGCCATCTTCTTTCATCGCTGCAACCAGCATGGTGCCGGTGACTGCACGACCCAGCGGTGTAGTATTGAAATAAGTGAGCCCGCCGGTGGTGTTATGGAATGCACCACACTGAATCGCGGCGATACCTTCAGCAACCAGCTGTTTACGGCAGTCGATCAGGCGAGCGTTCTCTGCACCGTATTCCATTGCACGACGAGGGATCTCATCATAGTCCTCCTCGTCTGGTTGACCCAGGTTCGCAGTATATGCATATGGGACAGCCCCTTTTTGTCGCATCCACAGCAGTGCCGCGCTGGTGTCCAGGCCGCCGGAAAAAGCGATACCAATACGTTGACCTACCGGGAGATGCTTGAGAATCGTCGTCATAAAATAAAACCCTGCTTGATAGACTGATGGTGAGATCGGCTTTCTGCTTTCAGTGCATGTTTATGCAAAATAAATGAGTTTTCATTTAATCATCTTTTTACGGAGACAGGAAGAGTTTCGTGCTTTTTTCCACAAATAACGCTGACGACGACGTCTCAGGTTATGTCGTTAACAAGGTTGACACAATGGGGAGTTAATCAATATAATACGCGCAGATTTTACGTCCCGTCCTCGGTACCAAATCCCAACAGTATTTGCATCTTTTACCCAAAACGAGTAAAATTTGCCACGTTTCAGGCGCGGGGTGGAGCAGCCTGGTAGCTCGTCGGGCTCATAACCCGAAGGTCGTCGGTTCAAATCCGGCCCCCGCAACCACTTTCCCTAAGAGTTCTTTTTCAAATATACTGTGAAGACTATGGCCTTCGTAGCTGGATTTGAAAAAAATTCTTTCGGAAGGTTCTCCAGACCGCAGTTGCGGTTATAGGGTTCAGTTATCTAAAGCCCCGATTTATCGGGGTTTTTTGTTATCTGACTACAGAATAACTGGGCTTTAGGCCCTTTTTTTATGTCTTGGGGGTGGGCTTGTCCACATTAGAGCAAAAATTAACAGAGATGATTACAGCACCAGTTGAAGCCTTAGGTTATGAGCTGGTCGGCATCGAATTTATTCGCGGTCGCACATCCACACTGCGCATCTATATTGATAGTGAAGATGGCATCAATGTTGATGATTGTGCTGATGTGAGCCATCAGGTGAGCGCAGTACTGGACGTCGAAGATCCTATTACTGTGGCTTACAACCTGGAAGTCTCCTCACCGGGTCTCGACCGCCCAATGTTCACTGCTGAACACTATGTGCGTTTCCTGGGTGAAGAAGTTTCGCTGGTACTCCGCATGGCGGTACAGAACCGCCGTAAATGGCAGGGCGTTATCAAAGCGGTAGATGGTGAAATGATCACTGTCACAGTCGAAGGAAAAGATGAAGTGTTCGCGCTGAGTAATATCCAGAAGGCGAACCTGGTTCCCCACTTTTAACAGTCTGGATGAGGTGAAAAGCCCGCGATGAACAAAGAAATTTTGGCTGTTGTTGAAGCCGTATCCAATGAAAAGGCGCTGCCACGCGAGAAAATTTTTGAAGCGTTGGAAAGTGCGCTGGCTACAGCGACAAAGAAAAAATATGAACAAGAGATTGACGTTCGCGTAGAAATCGATCGTAAAAGCGGTGATTTTGACACTTTCCGTCGCTGGGTGATCGTGGAAGAAGTGACCCAGCCGACGAAAGAAATCACGCTGGAAGCCGCGCGTTATGAAGACGAAAGCCTGAACCTGGGCGATTACGTTGAAGATCAGATTGAATCTGTGACTTTTGACCGTATCACGACCCAGACGGCAAAACAGGTTATCGTGCAGAAGGTTCGTGAAGCTGAACGCGCGATGGTTGTCGATCAGTTCCGTGAACACGAAGGTGAAATCATCACCGGCGTGGTGAAGAAAGTGAACCGCGACAACATCTCTTTGGATCTGGGCAGCAATGCTGAAGCCGTGATCCTGCGTGAAGATATGCTGCCGCGTGAAAACTTCCGCCCAGGCGACCGTATTCGTGGCGTTCTCTACTCTGTTCGCCCGGAAGCACGCGGCGCGCAACTGTTCGTCACCCGCTCCAAGCCGGAAATGCTGATCGAACTGTTCCGCATTGAAGTGCCGGAAATTGGCGAAGAAGTGATCGAAATTAAAGCCGCTGCTCGTGATCCTGGTTCTCGCGCGAAAATCGCAGTGAAAACCAACGACAAGCGAATCGACCCGGTCGGTGCGTGTGTCGGTATGCGCGGCGCGCGCGTTCAGGCGGTCTCGACCGAACTGGGCGGTGAGCGCATCGATATCGTCCTGTGGGATGATAACCCGGCGCAGTTCGTCATTAACGCTATGGCGCCTGCTGACGTTGCGTCTATCGTGGTGGATGAAGATAAACACACCATGGATATCGCCGTTGAAGCCGGTAACCTGGCGCAAGCAATTGGACGTAATGGTCAGAACGTCCGCCTGGCTTCGCAATTAAGCGGCTGGGAACTCAACGTGATGACCGTTGATGACCTCCAGGCTAAACATCAGGCTGAAGCACATGCCGCGATCGATACCTTCACCAAATATCTCGATATTGATGAAGAGTTCGCCACAGTTCTGGTTGAAGAAGGGTTCGCAACTCTGGAAGAATTGGCCTACGTGCCAATGAAAGAACTGCTGGAAATTGACGGCCTTGATGAGCCGACCGTTGAAGCACTGCGCGAGCGTGCTAAAAACGCACTGACCACTCTGGCACTGGCCCAGGAAGAAAGCCTCGGTGATAACAAGCCGGCTGACGATCTGCTGAATCTGGAAGGATTAGATCGCGATATGGCCTTCAAACTGGCTGCCCGTGGTGTTTGTACGCTGGAAGATCTCGCCGAACAGGGCATTGATGATCTGGCTGATATCGAAGGGTTGACCGACGAAAAAGCCGGTGAGCTGATTATGGCTGCCCGTAATATTTGCTGGTTCGGCGACGAAGCGTAATAAACTGTAGCAGGAAGGAACAGCATGACAGATGTAACCGTAAAAGCGCTGGCCGCAGAGATACAGACCTCCGTGGATCGCCTGGTACAGCAATTTGCTGATGCCGGTATCCCGAAGTCTGCTGATGACTCTGTGTCCGCACAAGAAAAACAGACTTTACTGGCGCACCTGAACCGTGAAAATGGTTCTGGCCCGGATAAGCTTACGCTGCAGCGTAAAACGCGTAGCACCCTGAATATTCCTGGTACCGGTGGAAAAAGCAAATCGGTACAAATCGAAGTCCGCAAGAAGCGCACCTTTGTGAAACGTGATCCGCAAGAGGCCGAACGCCTTGCTGCGGAAGAGCAAGCGCAGCGTGAAGCGGAAGAGCAAGCCCGTCGTGAGGCAGAAGAAATGGCCAAACGCGAGGCGCAACAAAAAGCTGACCGTGAGGCCGCAGAACAAGCTAAGCGTGACGCCGCTGATAAAGCGAAACGTGAAGCTGCGGAAAAAGACAAAGTGAGCAATCAACAGACTGACGATATGACCAAAACCGCCCAGGCCGAGAAAGCCCGCCGTGAGAATGAAGCTGCAGAGCTGAAGCGTAAAGCGGAAGAAGAAGCACGTCGCAAGCTTGAAGAAGAAGCGCGCCGCGTTGCGGAAGAAGCTCGCCGTATGGCGGAAGAGAACGCGGGCGTATGGGCCGAGCAGGAAAAAGTGGAAGAAGATAAGAGCGATTATCATGTCACCACTTCTCAGCACGCTCGCCAGGCCGAAGACGAAAACGATCGTGAAGTAGAAGGCGGTCGTGGCCGTGGTCGCAGCACGAAAGCAGCGCGTCCGGCGAAGAAAGGCAACAAACACGCTGAATCTAAAGCTGACCGTGAAGAAGCGCGTGCCGCGGTTCGCGGTGGTAAAGGCGGCAAACAGCGTAAAGGTTCCGCACTGCAGCAGGGCTTCCAGAAGCCAGCGCAGGCGGTTAACCGTGACGTTGTGATTGGCGAAACCATCACCGTTGGCGATCTGGCGAACAAGATGGCGGTTAAAGGCTCTCAGGTCATCAAAGCGATGATGAAGCTGGGCGCAATGGCGACCATCAACCAGGTGATCGACCAGGAAACCGCACAGCTGGTTGCCGAAGAGATGGGCCACAAAGTCATCCTGCGTCGTGAGAACGAGCTGGAAGAAGCGGTAATGAGCGACCGTGACACAGGTGCTGCGGCTGAACCGCGTGCACCGGTTGTGACTATCATGGGTCACGTTGACCACGGTAAAACCTCTCTGCTGGACTACATTCGTTCAACGAAAGTGGCCTCTGGCGAAGCGGGCGGCATTACTCAGCACATCGGTGCTTACCACGTTGAAACCGACAACGGTATGATCACCTTCCTGGACACCCCGGGTCACGCCGCGTTTACCTCCATGCGTGCTCGTGGTGCGCAGGCAACGGATATCGTGGTTCTGGTTGTGGCCGCTGACGATGGCGTGATGCCGCAGACCATCGAAGCTATCCAGCACGCGAAAGCGGCGGGTGTGCCGGTTGTGGTTGCAGTGAACAAAATCGATAAGCCGGAAGCCGATCCGGATCGCGTTAAAAACGAACTGTCCCAGTACGGCATCCTGCCGGAAGAGTGGGGCGGTGAGAGCCAGTTTGTGCACGTGTCTGCAAAAGCAGGTACCGGTATCGACGAGCTGCTGGATGCAATCCTGCTGCAGGCCGAAGTTCTGGAACTGAAAGCGGTACGTAAAGGGATGGCAAGCGGTGCGGTCATTGAATCCTTCCTGGATAAAGGTCGTGGTCCGGTTGCTACTGTACTGGTGCGTGAAGGTACGCTGCATAAAGGCGACATCGTACTGTGTGGCTTCGAATACGGTCGCGTTCGCGCGATGCGTAACGAACTGGGTCAGGAAGTGCTGGAAGCGGGTCCGTCCATTCCGGTGGAAATCCTGGGTCTGTCCGGTGTTCCGGCTGCCGGTGACGAAGTGACTGTCGTACGTGACGAGAAGAAAGCACGTGAAGTTGCGCTGTATCGCCAGGGCAAATTCCGTGAAGTGAAACTGGCTCGCCAGCAGAAATCTAAGCTCGAGAACATGTTCGCCAACATGACCGAAGGCGAAGTTCACGAAGTGAACATCGTGCTGAAGGCCGACGTTCAGGGTTCTGTGGAAGCGATCTCCGACTCCTTACTGAAACTGTCTACCGACGAAGTGAAAGTGAAGATCATCGGTTCTGGTGTCGGTGGTATCACCGAAACCGACGCGACCCTGGCCGCTGCGTCCAACGCGATTCTGGTGGGCTTCAACGTTCGTGCGGATGCCTCTGCACGTAAAGTGATTGAATCTGAAAGCCTGGATCTGCGCTACTACTCCGTCATCTATAACCTGATCGATGAAGTGAAAGCGGCGATGAGCGGTATGCTGTCTCCGGAACTGAAACAGCAGATCATCGGTCTGGCTGAAGTTCGTGATGTGTTTAAATCTCCGAAATTTGGTGCCATCGCAGGGTGTATGGTTACCGAAGGGACGATTAAGCGTCACAACCCAATCCGCGTACTGCGTGACAACGTGGTTATCTACGAAGGCGAGCTGGAATCCCTGCGCCGCTTCAAAGATGACGTTAACGAAGTCCGTAACGGTATGGAATGTGGTATCGGCGTGAAGAACTACAACGACGTTCGCGTTGGCGATATGATCGAAGTGTTCGAGATCATCGAGATTCAGCGTACCATCGCGTAATCTTCGTTATGCCCGGTGGCACTGCGTTTACCGGGCCTACGTCCGGGTTGTTGGCCTGATAAGCGTAGCGTCATCAGGCTTCAAAGCGCCACCCGGCAATAATTTTTAAAAGGGGCTCAAGGCCCCTTTTTTGTCTGGAGAATTTATTATGGCGAAAGAATTCGGTCGCCCGCAGCGCGTAGGACAGGAGATGCAAAAAGAGATCGCAATCATCCTGCAGCGCGAAATTAAAGACCCGCGTCTGGGCATGATGACCACCGTGTCGGGGGTCGAAATGTCCCGCGATCTGGCGTATGCCAAAGTGTATGTCACCTTCCTGAATGACAAAGATGAAAACGCGATTAAAGCGGGCATCAAAGCGTTACAGGAAGCGTCTGGCTTCATCCGTAGCCTGTTGGGTAAAGCGATGCGTCTGCGTATCGTGCCGGAACTGACCTTCTTCTACGATAACTCGCTGGTGGAAGGGATGCGGATGTCCAACCTGGTGACCAACGTGGTTAAACATGACGAAGAACGTCGTGTAAACCCGGACGACAGCAAGGAGGACTAATGAGTCGTCCTCGTCGTCGTGGTCGCGACATTCATGGTGTGCTGCTGCTGGATAAGCCGCAGGGCATGTCCAGCAATGACGTACTGCAAAAAGTCAAACGCATCTATAACGCCAACCGCGCCGGGCATACCGGGGCGCTGGATCCGCTAGCGACCGGTATGCTGCCGATTTGCCTCGGGGAAGCGACCAAGTTTTCGCAATATCTGCTGGATTCCGACAAGCGTTATCGGGTGATTGCCCGTCTGGGGCAGCGTACAGACACCTCCGATGCCGATGGGCAAATTGTGCAGGAGCGTCCGGTCACCTTCACCCCTGAACAGCTGGCTGCCGCGCTGGACACGTTCCGCGGCGATATCGAACAGGTGCCGTCGATGTATTCGGCGCTGAAGTATCAGGGTAAAAAGCTGTATGAATACGCGCGTCAGGGCATTGAAGTGCCGCGCGAAGCCCGACCGATTACCGTTTACGAACTGCTGTTTATCCGCCATGAAGGGAATGAACTGGAGCTGGAAGTGCACTGCTCGAAAGGCACCTATATTCGCACCATTATTGACGATCTGGGTGAGAAACTGGGATGCGGCGCGCACGTTATCTTCCTGCGTCGTCTGACGGTCAGCAAATATCCGGTGGATCGTATGGTCACGCTGGAACGTCTGCGTGAAATGGTCGAACAGGCGGAACAACAGGGAATTCCGGCCGCACAGTGGCTTGATCCGCTGCTGATGCCAATGGACAGTCCGGCTTCGGACTATCCTGTTGTTAATTTGCCGTTAACCTCTTCAGTTTACTTTAAGAACGGCAACCCCGTTCGCACGAACGGCGCGCCGCTGGAAGGGCTGGTTCGTGTTACGGAAGGTGATGACGGTAAATTTATCGGCATGGGCGAGATCGACGACGAAGGTCGCGTGGCTCCTCGCCGATTAGTGGTGGAGTATCCGGCGTAGCACGGGTTCGTCTTGCGATAAGAAGGCGCTACGAGTAGAATACTGCCGCTTAACGTTGCGTGAATTTTTTAACAGTTCGCACGGCGTACACTGGGAACGCTGAATTAGAGATCGGCGTCCTTTCATACTTAATACTTTGGAGTTTTAAAATGTCTCTAAGTACTGAAGCTACAGCTAAAATCGTTTCTGAGTTCGGTCGTGATGCAAACGACACCGGTTCTACCGATGTTCAGGTTGCGCTGTTGACTGCACAGATTAACCATCTGCAGGGCCACTTTGCAGAGCACAAAAAAGATCACCACAGCCGTCGTGGTCTGCTGCGCATGGTTTCTCAGCGTCGTAAACTGCTCGACTACCTGAAACGTAAAGATGTTGCACGCTACACCGCGCTGATCGAGCGTCTGGGTCTGCGTCGCTAATTCTTGCGAGTTTCGTAAAAGGGGGCCTTCATGGCCCCTTTTTTCAAGCAGATGGCAGCAATTCACTGGAAACTATTGTATTGTTGCTATGAATGATCTTCCGTTGCAGAGGTTCGCGCGGCTAATGAGAGGCTTTACCCAATATCGTATGGGTTAGGGTTGTCATTAGTCGCGAGGATGCGCAGAAGATCGGGTATTAACGGCGATTCAGTTTGTGTCGCCTAAAATTTGAAAGGATATTATTTTGCTTAATCCGATCGTTCGTAAATTCCAGTACGGTCAGCATACCGTCACGCTGGAAACCGGCATGATGGCCCGTCAGGCTACTGCCGCTGTTATGGTTAGCATGGACGACACTGCGGTATTTGTTACCGTTGTCGGCCAGAAAAAAGCGAAGCCGGGTCAGGACTTCTTCCCGCTGACCGTTAACTATCAGGAGCGTACCTACGCTGCTGGTCGTATCCCAGGCAGCTTCTTCCGTCGTGAAGGCCGTCCAAGCGAAGGCGAAACCCTGATCGCGCGTCTGATTGACCGCCCGGTTCGCCCGCTGTTCCCGGAAGGTTTCGTGAACGAAGTTCAGGTCATCGCGACCGTCGTTTCCGTTAACCCGCAGGTTAACCCGGATATCGTGGCGATGATCGGTGCCTCTGCTGCGCTGTCTCTGTCCGGTATTCCGTTCAACGGCCCAATCGGCGCGGCACGTGTGGGTTATATCAATGACCAGTACGTACTGAACCCGACTCAGGACGAGCTGAAAGAGAGCAAGCTGGATCTGGTGGTTGCCGGTACTGAAGCTGCCGTACTGATGGTTGAATCCGAAGCGGAACTGCTGAGCGAAGATCAAATGCTGGGCGCAGTGGTGTTCGGCCACGATCAGCAGCAGGTGGTTATCCAGGCGATCAACGATCTGGTGAAAGAAGCGGGTAAACCGCGTTGGGACTGGCAGCCGGAAGCCGTAGACGAAGCGCTGAATGCGCGCGTTGCTGCACTGGCTGAATCTCGCCTGAGCGATGCTTACCGTATCACCGACAAACAAGAGCGTTATGCTCAGGTTGACGTGATCAAATCTGAAACCATCGCGACTTTGGTTGCTGAAGACGAAACCCTGGACGCTAACGAACTGGGTGAAATCCTGCACGCGATCGAGAAAAATGTCGTGCGTAGCCGTGTACTGGCCGGTGAGCCACGCATCGATGGTCGTGAAAAAGACATGATCCGTGGTCTGGACGTGCGCACTGGCGTACTGCCGCGTACTCACGGTTCTGCACTGTTCACCCGTGGTGAAACGCAGGCGCTGGTTACCGCAACGCTGGGAACCGCACGTGATGCGCAGGTTCTTGACGAACTGATGGGCGAGCGCACTGACAACTTCCTGTTCCACTACAACTTCCCTCCGTACTCCGTAGGTGAAACTGGCATGGTCGGTTCTCCAAAGCGTCGTGAAATTGGTCACGGTCGTCTGGCGAAGCGCGGCGTGCTGGCTGTTATGCCGGAAGCTGACAAATTCCCGTACACCGTTCGCGTGGTGTCTGAAATCACCGAATCTAACGGTTCTTCTTCCATGGCTTCCGTGTGCGGCGCTTCCCTGGCCCTGATGGATGCAGGCGTGCCAATCAAAGCTGCTGTTGCGGGTATCGCAATGGGTCTGGTGAAAGAAGGCGACAACTTTGTCGTACTGTCTGACATCCTGGGCGACGAAGACCACCTTGGCGATATGGACTTCAAAGTAGCGGGTTCCCGCGACGGTATCTCTGCACTGCAGATGGATATCAAAATTGAAGGTATCACCAAAGAGATCATGCAGGTTGCACTGAACCAGGCTAAAGGTGCGCGTCTGCACATTCTGGGCGTGATGGAACAGGCGATCAACGCGCCGCGCGGCGACATCTCTCAGTTCGCTCCGCGTATCCACACCATCAAGATCAACCCGGACAAGATCAAAGACGTGATCGGTAAGGGCGGTTCTGTGATCCGTGCGCTGACCGAAGAAACCGGCACCACCATCGAAATCGAAGATGACGGTACTGTGAAGATCGCGGCGACCGACGGTGAGAAAGCGAAACACGCTATCCGTCGTATCGAAGAGATCACGGCAGAAATCGAAGTCGGTCGTATCTACAATGGTAAAGTGACCCGTATCGTTGACTTTGGCGCATTTGTTGCCATCGGCGGCGGTAAAGAAGGTCTGGTTCACATCTCTCAGATCGCGGATAAGCGCGTAGAGAAAGTGACCGATTACCTGCAGATGGGTCAGGAAGTACCGGTTAAAGTTCTGGAAGTCGATCGCCAGGGCCGTGTACGTTTGAGCATTAAAGAAGCAACTGAACAATCTCAGCCAGCGGCTGCACCGGAAGCTCCGGCTAGCCAGCAGGGCGAGTAAGGTTGCCATTTGCCCTCCGCGGTTGCGGAGGGCTTTTAACCTGGCAGGACGCCTTGTTAGCAACCGGGGAACAGGACGTTCAATTAATCGTTGTCTTCGGGAGTGGGAAATGACGCCTTTTTTGCGCTGGTGTTTCGTGGCAACAGCACTCACGCTGGCTGGATGCAGTAATTCCACCTGGCGTAAGAGTGAAGTCCTCGCAGTACCATTGCAACCGACTTTGCAGCAGGAAGTGATTCTGGCACGCATGGAACAAATTCTTGCCAGTCGGGCTTTAACCGATGACGAACGCGCACAGCTTTTATATGAGCGCGGAGTGTTGTATGATAGTCTCGGTCTGAGGGCATTAGCGCGAAATGATTTTTCACAAGCGTTGGCAATCCGACCCGATATGCCTGAAGTATTCAATTACTTAGGCATTTATTTAACGCAGGCAGGCAATTTTGATGCTGCCTATGAAGCGTTTGATTCTGTACTTGAGCTTGATCCAACTTACAACTACGCGCACTTAAATCGCGGTATCGCATTGTATTACGGCGGTCGCGACAAGTTAGCGCAAGATGATCTGCTGGCGTTTTATCAAGACGATCCCAATGATCCTTTCCGCAGCCTGTGGCTTTATCTCGCTGAGCAGAAGCTCGATGAGAAGCAGGCAAAAGTCGCGCTGAAACAGCGCTTCGAGAAATCGGATAAAGAACAATGGGGATGGAACATTGTCGAGTTCTACCTGGGCAACCTTAGCGAAGCATCGCTGATGGAAAAGCTCAAGGCGGACGCAACGGATAACACCTCGCTCGCTGAGCATCTCAGTGAAACCAACTTCTATTTAGGTAAGTACTACCTAAGTCTGGGGGATTTGGACAACGCTACGGCATTGTTCAAACTGGCGGTGGCTAACAACGTTCATAACTTTGTTGAGCACCGATATGCATTGTTGGAATTATCGCTCCTGGGCCAGGACCAAGATGACCTGGCAGAATCGGACCAGCAATAGCTGACGTACACATCAGCCCGTAATCTTTTTTGATTGCCATCACCTTCACGGGTGAGGGCGTTGTTGTTCGTTAATACACCTACTTTGAGCCGGTTCACACTTTTCAATGAAAATTGCAGATCAATTTCATGATGAGTTATGTAGACTGGCCGCCATTAATTTTGAGGCACACGTACTACATGGCTGAATTCGAAACCACTTTTGCAGATCTGGGCCTGAAGGCTCCTATCCTTGAAGCCCTTAACGATCTGGGTTACGAAAAACCATCACCGATCCAGTCTGAGTGTATTCCACACTTGCTGAATGGTCGTGACGTACTGGGCATGGCCCAGACCGGTAGCGGTAAAACTGCAGCGTTCTCCTTACCGCTGCTCAACAATCTTGATCCTGAGCTGAAAGCACCTCAAATCCTGGTGCTGGCACCGACCCGCGAACTGGCGGTTCAGGTTGCCGAAGCCATGACGGATTTCTCTAAACACATGCGCGGCGTGAACGTGGTTGCCCTGTACGGCGGCCAGCGTTATGACGTGCAGTTACGCGCCCTGCGTCAAGGGCCGCAGATCGTCGTCGGTACGCCGGGTCGTCTGCTGGATCATCTGAAACGCGGCACCCTGGACCTCTCTAAACTGAGCGGTCTGGTTCTGGATGAAGCTGACGAAATGCTGCGCATGGGCTTCATCGAAGACGTTGAAACCATCATGGCGCAGATCCCGGAAGGTCATCAGACCGCTCTGTTCTCTGCCACCATGCCGGAAGCGATTCGTCGCATTACCCGTCGCTTTATGAAAGAGCCGCAGGAAGTGCGCATTCAGTCCAGCGTCACTACCCGTCCGGACATCAGCCAGAGCTACTGGACTGTCTGGGGTATGCGTAAGAACGAAGCGCTGGTGCGTTTCCTGGAAGCGGAAGATTTTGATGCGGCGATTATCTTCGTTCGTACCAAAAACGCGACGCTGGAAGTGGCTGAAGCGCTGGAGCGTAGCGGCTATAACAGCGCCGCGCTGAACGGCGACATGAACCAGGCGCTGCGTGAGCAGACGCTGGAACGTCTGAAAGATGGTCGTCTGGATATCCTGATTGCGACCGACGTTGCGGCCCGTGGCCTGGACGTTGAGCGTATCAGCCTGGTGGTAAACTACGATATCCCGATGGATTCCGAGTCTTACGTTCACCGTATTGGCCGTACCGGTCGTGCGGGTCGTGCAGGCCGTGCGCTGCTGTTCGTTGAGAACCGCGAGCGTCGTCTGCTGCGTAACATCGAACGCACCATGAAGCTGACCATTCCGGAAGTTGAACTGCCGAACGCAGATCTGCTGGGCAAACGCCGTCTGGAAAAATTTGCGGCCAAAGTACAGCAACAGCTGGAAAGTAGCGATCTGGATCAGTACCGTGCGCTGCTGGCTAAACTGCAGCCGACAGCGGAAGACGAAGAGCTGGATATCGAAACGCTGGCTGCCGCTCTGCTGAAAATGGCACAGGGCGAACGTACTCTGATCGTTCCGCCAGATGCGCCGATGCGTCCGAAGCGTGAATTCCGTGACCGTGACGATCGTGGTCCGCGTGACCGTAACGATCGTGGCCCGCGCGGCGACCGTCCAGAACGCAGCGGTGAAGACCGTCCGCGTCGTGAACGTCGTGACGTTGGTGATATGCAACTGTACCGCATTGAAGTGGGTCGTGATGACGGCGTGGAAGTGCGTCATATCGTTGGCGCGATCGCCAACGAAGGCGACATCAGCAGCCGTTACATTGGTAACATCAAGCTGTTCGCATCGCACTCCACCATCGAACTGCCGAAAGGTATGCCGGGTGAAGTACTGCAGCACTTTACGCGTACCCGCATCCTTAACAAACCGATGAACATGCAGTTAGTGGGCGATGCCCAGCCGCACACTGAACGTCGTGGCGGTGGTCGTAGCTTCGGCGGCGAACGTCGTGAAGGCGGTCGCGGTTTCGGCGGTGAGCGTCGTGAAGGCGGTCGTGGTGATGGTCGTCGTTTCAGCGGCGAACGTCGTGAAGGTAGTCGTGCGCCACGTCGTGAAGACGGTACCAGCCGTCGTCGTGACGCGTAAACCTTTCGTTTACTGACGTAAAGTAATAGATACAGCCCCGATAAAATCATCGGGGCTTTTTTTATTTCATTTGTACTATTGTACTGGTACAGTGCAACACACTAAAATGCGGTCACAACATTATTCGCTGGAGAAATCGCTAAATGGCAACACTAACCACCACCCAGACATCACCTTCGCTGCTTGGCGGCGTGGTGATTATCGGCGGCACCATTATCGGCGCAGGGATGTTTTCTTTACCGGTGGTTATGGCAGGTAGCTGGTTTTTCTGGTCAATGGCGGCGCTGGTCTTTACCTGGTTCTGCATGCTGCATTCCGGTCTGATGATCCTGGAAGCAAACCTCAACTACCGAATTGGCTCGAGCTTCGACACCATCACCAAAGATCTGCTGGGCAAAGGCTGGAACGTGGTCAACGGTATCTCTATTGCCTTCGTACTCTATATCCTGACCTACGCCTATATTTCGGCGAGCGGTTCGATTCTGCACCATACGTTCAGCGAGATGTCGCTGAACGTGCCCGCCCGTGCGGCAGGTTTTGGCTTTGCTCTTTTGGTAGCGTTTGTGGTGTGGCTGAGTACCAAAGCGGTGAGTCGCATGACGGCTATCGTGCTGGGTGCGAAGGTCATTACTTTCTTCCTGACCTTCGGCAGTCTGCTTGGGCACGTTACGCCGACTACGTTGTTTAACGTCGCGGAAAGTAACGCCTCTTATACGCCGTATCTGTTGATGACGCTGCCGTTCTGTCTGGCGTCGTTTGGCTATCATGGTAACGTCCCGAGCCTGATGAAATACTACGGTAAAGACCCTCGCACCATTGTGAAGTGCCTGGTCTACGGGACGCTGCTGGCGCTGATGCTGTACACCGTCTGGTTGCTGGGGACGATGGGGAACATTCCGCGCCCAGAGTTTATCGGCATTGCGCAGAAAGGCGGCAATATTGATGTGCTGGTGCAGGCGCTGAGCGGCGTGCTGAACAGTCGTAGTCTGGATCTGCTGCTGGTGGTGTTTTCTAACTTTGCGGTGGCGAGTTCATTCCTCGGCGTCACGCTGGGACTGTTTGACTATCTGGCCGATCTGTTTGGTTTTGACGATTCGGCGCCAGGACGCTTCAAAACGGCGCTGCTCACCTTTGTTCCGCCGATCGTCGGGGGACTGCTGTGGCCGAACGGATTCCTGTATGCCATTGGCTATGCAGGACTGGCGGCGACCATCTGGGCCGCGATTGTGCCGGCATTGTTGGCACGTAAATCACGTCAGCGCTTCGGTAGCCCGAAATTCCGCGTCTGGGGCGGTAAGCCGATGATTGTCCTGATTCTGGTTTTCGGGGTGGGTAACGCGCTGGTACACATTCTGTCGAGCTTTAATCTGTTGCCGGTTTATCAGTAATTATTTTGCCCGGTGGCGCGCGCTTACCGGGCCTACAAGAACCTGTAGGCCGGATAAGACGCAGTCGCCATCCGGCAAACGACAAAACTACCCCAACAGTTCCTCTTTCACATCCATCGCCAGTTCAAACGAATGCAGACGCGCCTGATGGTCAAAAATCTGCCCGTTAACCATAATCTCGTCCGCCTGGGTTTCACGCAGAATAGACTCCAGCCCGTGGCCTACTTTCGCTTTATCGCCTACCAGCGACATACTCAGCGCCTGCTGCACGCCGAACTGCTCTGACGGCGACCAGAACTGATCCATATTTTGAATCGGTGCCGGGAGTTGGCCCGTTTCACCACGCCGCAACTTCACGAAGGCTTGCTGCATCGAGGTGAACAAATACTCCGCATCACGGTTACTGTCGGCGGCAATGATATTGATGCACACCATCGCATACGGTTTTTCCAGCCGCGCTGACGGCTTGAACTGAGTGCGGTACAGATGCAGCGCCTGGAACAGCATATCCGGCGCGAAGTGGGAGGCAAAAGCGAACGGCAGACCAAGCTGTGCGGCTAACTGCGCACTATAGAGGCTGGAGCCTAACAGCCAGACCGGGATCTTCTCGCCGTAGCCAGGAACCGGGCGTACCTGCGGATTGGGATCGCGCGCATCAAACCAGTCCACCAGTTCAGCGACGTCGCGAGGGAAGTTATCGATATCACCACCCATATGACGGCGCAGCGCCCGCATCGTCGGCTGATCGCTACCCGGCGCACGTCCTAAGCCGAGATCAATGCGTCCCGGATAGAGCGTGTTCAGCGTACCGAACTGCTCGGCGATCACCAGCGGTGAGTGGTTGGGGAGCATGACGCCGCCGGAACCGAGATGCAAAGTCTGGGTGTTCGCGGCCAGATAGCCAATCAGCACTGAGGTTGCCGCGCTGGCGATACCGGTCATGTTGTGGTGTTCCGCCAGCCAGTAGCGATGATAGCCTCTTTTTTCTGCGAGGCGTGCGAGATCCAGAGAGTGTGAGAATGCCTCTTTTGCTGAGGATCCGTCGGGGATCGGTGCCAGATCCAGCACCGAGAAAGGAATGGTTTTGTCAGTCATAATGGCTCACTTTGTCATCGGCATATTTTTTAATAGTGCATTAAAAAATGATAACCGTAGTTAACAAAGTGAGCTTTATAAAACGCGTGGCGGACAGAAAATACCTGATGATCAGGCCTGGAGTAGGCCGGATAAGGCAGTTATGCCGCCATCCGGCAGAGAGGCATTAGGCCTGCAATTCCAGACCGGCCAGACGTTTCCAGTAGCCGTTGCAGTCGCTGTGTGCAGCGAGTGGTAGCGGAGCGCGCCCCGTTTCGTTAGCGCGGAAGGCGTCGAGCATTGCGAATGTCTCCGTGCCTAGCGGAGACAGGCGCACGATGTCCACCAGCCCCTGCATTGACGTCAGTTCGTTGCCGAGGTTGTAGATATAGCCGCTCATGGTCTGAATGCCATTGAGGACGAACACCTGTTGATTTTCCTGGGAGAGTACGTCGCGGCCGTTAGGGTACTTGATGCAGCAGGTTTCGCACTCATCTTTCGGACGATCTTCCGAGCGGGCGGTAAAGCAGCGGGCGGAGTAAGCCAGCGGCAGATGCCCATAGCTCAGGACTTCCACTTCAAACTGCTGGCGAATCCCCAGTTCATCACACTGATTGAGCAGGTTTATCAGCCAGTCGCGGGAAAGCTCCACCGGCATGCACCAGCGCACCATCCCTTGTTTGAGCAGCAGGCGCAGCGTGACGGCGTTGTAGCAGTTCAGCGCGTGTCCGGCGACAAACGGTAGCTTGCGGTCGGCGCACATATTCACCACGCCAAGATCGCTGGCTTCCAGCAGAAAGTCGCCATTTTCGACATAGCGCTTCAGTTCGTTCAACTCAGAAGAGGCTTGCACCAGCGCCAGCGTCGAAAGCACCACCTGCTTACCGCTACCGGCGAGCGATTTCGCCATATCCAGCCAGTCGCCGACTTTAGTGGCGCGGCGTTTGCTGCACACCGCTTCGCCGAGATAGATAACATCAGCGCTGCTGGTGGCTGCCTGCTGATAAAAGTCTTCCAGCGTTTCTTTCGGCCAGTAGTAAAGCACCGGCCCTAAGGAATATTTCATTGCTTTTCTCACTGCCATTTACGGTGATAGGCGCCAAGCGTCGTCTGAGTGCCTTCGGACATCGCGCCGAGCGTCTCCATCCAGTCTGCCTGCGGCGCATAGTTCTGCGGGTCGGCTATGCAGCGGTCGATCGCCTGACGCCACACTTTCGCAACCTGGCTGACATAGGCGGGGCTGCGCTGACGACCTTCGATTTTCACCGAGGCAATATTTGCCGCCAGCAGTTCCGGCAGTAGCTCCAGCGTGTTCAGACTGGTCGGTTCTTCCAGTGCGTGGTAACGCTCGCCGTCGACCAGATAGCGACCTTTACACAGCGTCGGATAGCCGGCGTTCTCCCCGTCCTGATAGCGGTCGATCAGCACTTCATTCAGCCGTGATTCCAGCCCCTGGGGCGTCTGCTGCCAGCGCACAAAGCGGGCAGGGGAACAGGCCCCTACAGTATTGGGGGATTCACCGGTCAAATAGGATGAGAGGTAACAGCGGCCTTCGGCCATAATGCACAGACTGCCGAAAGCAAAAACCTCCAGCGGCACCGGCGTCACGCGGGCAAGCTGTTTCACCTGATGGATAGAGAGCACGCGCGGCAGGACGACGCGATCAACATCAAAATTGCGGTGATAAAAGTTGATCGCTTCTTCATTGGTAGCCGAGGCCTGAACAGAGACATGGCGCTCAATATGCGGGTAACGAACTGCGGCATACTCGAGCATAGCGAGATCCGCGAGGATCAGCGCATCCGCCCCCAGTTGCGCAGCCATATCCACCGCACGCTGCCAGCGGGCATAGCCGTCCGGATGCGCAAACGTGTTAATGGCGATGTGTAATTTGCGGCGGTGTTGATGGACAAAGCTCACCGCTTCCTGCAATTTCTTCTCGGTAAAGTTAAGGCCGGCGAAGTGGCGGGCGTTGGTATCATCTTTAAGCCCGATATAAACGGCATCCGCGCCGTTTTCGATGGCCGCCTTAAGCGCCGGGAGATTTCCGGCAGGGCAGAGCAGCTCCATAATTTATCCTGAAGATTGCGCCGCCTGGGACGCATAATTGTTAACGAACAAGGATTTTAGTTAACCTTGCTGCGACAATTTTTGATTTAAGGCAGTTAAAGTCGTATTGATATCAGCAATAAAGAGTTAGGGATTTCGCACGCAATTGTTGATTTACGCCGCTATGTCGTTTATCTGATATGGCAGAATAGCAGGATAATTGAAACAGGGAGTAAAGCTCGTGTTAGATAAGCTGCGTTCACGCTTAGTACATTTCGGTCCGTCTCTGATGAGTGTGCCAGTTAAACTGACGCCCTTTGCACTGCAGCGCCAGGTTCTGGAACAGGTCCTAAGCTGGCAGTTTCGCCAGGCCCTGGCTGACGGGGAGCTGGCGTTCCTTGAAGGCCGTTGGTTAAGCATTACGGTTCGCGATATCGGCCTGAAATGGTATACCTCGGTCGAGAATGACAAACTGATCGTCAGCGAGGATGCGCAAGCCGACGTGAGTTTTAGCGCTGATGCCAGCGATCTGTTGATGATCGCTGCGCGTAAGCAGGATCCGGATACGCTCTTCTTCCAGCGCCGGCTGGTGATTGAAGGGGATACGGAGTTAGGGTTGTATGTTAAGAACCTGATGGATGCCATTGAGCTGGAGCAGATGCCCAAAGCGTTGCGCGTTATGCTGCTGCAACTGGCGGATTTTGTTGAGGCGGGCATGAAATACTCGCCAGAAACCAAACAGACATCGGTAGGTGAACCATGCTGATTCGAGTAGAAATTCCCATTGACGCCCCCGGCATTGATGCCCTGCTGCGTCGTTCATTCGAAAGCGATGCGGAAGCGGAACTGGTACACTCCCTGCGTGAAGATGGTTTTCTGACGCTCGGTCTGGTCGCCACAGACGATGAAGGCCAGGTGGTGGGTTACGTGGCATTCAGCCCCGTCGATGTACAGGGCGAAGATCTGCAGTGGGTCGGCATGGCACCGCTGGCAGTCGATGAAAACTACCGTGGGCAGGGGCTGGCGCGCCAACTGGTCTATGAAGGGCTGGATTCACTCAACGAATTTGGCTACGCCGCCGTGGTCACCCTGGGTGAACCGGCACTGTATAGCCGCTTTGGTTTCGAACTGGCCGCCCATTACGATCTGCATTGCCGCTGGCCGGGCACCGAAAGCGCGTTTCAGGTACATCGTTTAGCGGAAGACGCGCTAAGCGGCGTCACGGGACTGGTCGAGTATCACGATCACTTTAATCGTTTTTAAGCGTCGGGGTTTGCAGGTCGTTCAGTAACGCTGCAAACCCTTCGCCTTCTGCGACAAGCCGTTCTTTCTGTTGCTTGGTGAGTTTTTTGACCCGGTATTCTGCGCGTAGCGCCAGTGAACGATCGCCAACCGGTGCGGAAAACGCCAGCGTCAACTCCCCTTTTCCCCGTAGCGCCTTCGCGCCTTTGCCACGTTGATGTTGCTGGTAGCGGCGCGCCACGTCGGTCGTGATCCCGGTATACAGGGCATTGTCGGCGGTGCGGATCAGATAAAGATACCAGGGTGTCATCATAGCCTTCGGCGTGTTACGTTTCTGGCATCCAGTATAAAAGAGAACCGAGATGGAAACACTCACTGCGATCGGTCGTTGGCTGACAAAACAACATGTTGTGACCTGGTGCGTACATCACGAAGGTGAACTGTGGTGTGCCAATGCGTTTTATCTCTTCGACGCCAAAAAGGTGGTTTTTTATCTGCTGACGGAAGAGAAAACGCGTCATGCGCAGATGTCAGGCCCGCGAGCCCCCGTTGCCGGGACCGTCAATGGTCAACCGAAAACGGTCGCCTTGATTCGCGGCGTACAGTTTAAAGGCGAGATCCGTCAACTGGCAGGAGAAGAAAGCGACGCGGCACGACAGGCCTATCTTCGCCGCTTCCCGGTCGCCAGAATGCTGTCTGCGCCGGTATGGGAAATCCGCCTGGATGAACTCAAATTCACCGACAACACCCTGGGCTTTGGTAAAAAGTTGATTTGGTTACGTCAGTCAGGCACCGAGGATACGTAATGCTTCACGATTGAACGCAGGCAGATCGTCAGGAGTACGGCTGGTGACCAGTTGGTCTTTATCAACCACCACTTCCTGATCGTAAAATTCCGCCCCCGCGTTTTTCACATCGATAATGATTGGCTTCACCGCTGTGAGTTTACGACCACGAATAACATCGGCGCTGATCAGTAACTGTGGCCCGTGGCAGATGGCGAAGACCGGTTTACCGGTGTTTACGAAATCGCGCGTAAAGGTGACGAAGCGATCGTCACCTCGCAGGTAATCCGGTGAATGACCGCCAGGTAACAGCAGAGCATCAAAATCAGCAGGCCGGACTTCATCAATCGCTTTATCAATGGTGACGCTGGCCTCGCCTTTTTTACCTTTCACCGTTTTCCCCGCCTGTTTTTCAATCGTAATGACCTCATGCCCGGCCTGGCGAAATTCTGCCGCAGGTGAGGTGAATTCTGAATCCTCAAACTCATCAGTGATCAAAACGGCAATCTTCTTACTCATGCGTCCTCCGCGATAGTGGCATTGGATAAGGCAATTTTTCCATGATGATGGATAATTACACTGTGAACTAATAAGCCTGGTCGATGAGACTGAGGGCGCAAGGCGGACTATTCTGGAAAGGAGTGAGGATGAGTCAGGTACTGATTACCGGGGCGACCGGGTTGGTTGGCGGGCATTTACTGCGGATGCTGCTGAATGAACCGAAGATCCATTCGATAGCCGCACCGACGCGACGCCCGCTGGCGGACATGCCTGGCGTCTATAATCCCCACGATCCGCAACTGAGCGATGCGCTGGCGCAGGTTTCCGATCCTGTCGATATCGTTTTTTGCTGTCTGGGCACGACCCGGCGCGAAGCCGGCAGCAAAGAGGCATTTATTCATGCCGACTATACACTGGTGGTCGACACCGCCTTGACCGGTCGCCGTCTGGGTGCGCAGCATATGCTGGTGGTGAGTTCGATGGGGGCCAACGCCCGTTCGCCGTTTTTCTACAACCGCGTAAAAGGGGAGATGGAAGAGGCGCTGATTGCGCAGGCGTGGCCGAAGCTGACGATTGCGCGCCCGTCGATGCTGCTCGGCGACCGCACCAGACAGCGATTCAGCGAAACCCTTTTTGCGCCATTATTCCGGTTGCTGCCCGGCAACTGGAAGTCGATTGACGCGCGGGACGTGGCGCGCGCAATGCTGGCAGACGCGCTGGCACCTGAACACGAGGGGGTGACGATCCTGACCTCGTCCCAGTTGCGGGAGAGGGCCGCCTGACGCGTGAGGTGCAGGCCGGACAATTCACCCGGTCAATTTAACATTTCCAAACATTTCCCAAAGGCGTATATTCCCGGCTAATTACTCTCACACGCCCTGGGGAATGCTATGGCTGGTCAGTCTTCATCTCAGGCGGCAACACCGTTTCAATGGTGGAAGCCCGCTCTTTTCTTTCTCGTCGTCATCGTCGGTCTCTGGTATGTGAAATGGCAGCCTTATTACGGGAAAGCCTTCACTGCCGCAGAAACTCACAGTATCGGTAAATCCATTCTGGCGCAGGCTGATGCGAACCCGTGGCAGGCGGCCTGGGACTATGCGATGGTCTATTTCATTGCGGTCTGGAAGGCAGCGGTATTGGGGGTGATCCTTGGTTCGCTGATTCAGGTTCTGATCCCGCGTGACTGGCTGTTACGTACGCTCGGGCAAACGCGTTTTCGCGGCACGCTGTTCGGGACGCTTTTCTCTCTGCCCGGCATGATGTGCACCTGCTGTGCTGCACCGGTGGCGGCGGGGATGCGTCGCCAGCAGGTTTCGATGGGCGGGGCGCTGGCATTCTGGATGGGGAATCCGCTGTTAAACCCGGCGACGCTGGTGTTTATGGGCTTCGTCCTCGGCTGGCATTTTGCGGCTATCCGCCTGGTTGCCGGACTGGCAATGGTGCTGGTGGTGGCAACGCTGGTGCAGAAATGGGTGAAAGAGCCTGCGCAGGCTGAGTTGCCGGTGGAAATCACGCAACCGGACGCACAGGACGGGTTCTTTGTCCGCTGGGGCCGCGCGCTGTGGACGCTGTTCTGGAGCACTATTCCTGTCTACATCCTGGCGGTGCTGGTGCTGGGTGCTGCGCGCGTCTGGCTGTTTCCACATGCGGATGGGGCTATCGATAACAGCCTGCTGTGGGTGATTGCGCTGGCGGTGGCCGGCTGTCTGTTTGTGATCCCGACCGCGGCAGAAATTCCGATTGTACAGACGATGATGCTGGCAGGGATGGGGACTGCGCCAGCGCTTGCGCTGCTGATGACATTACCCGCCGTCAGCCTGCCGTCGCTGATTATGCTGCGTAAAGCATTCCCGGCAAAAGCGCTGTGGTTAACGGCGGCGCTGGTGGTGATCTCTGGCGTGATAGTGGGAAGTATTGCGTTGATATAAACAGGAATGCCGGGGGCGCTTCGCTTGCCCGGCCTACGATAATACACTCTGTAGGCCGGATAAGGCGGTCACGCCGCCATCCGGCACATATGGCCTGATGTCGACGCTAAAGCGCCTAATCAGGCCTGG
>NZ_JBGUBF010000009.1:0-104036 GCF_041807075.1 Citrobacter telavivensis
CTCCCAAACCAACGTTTTTGAAAATGCATATTTATCAGTCTGATGGCATGATTTCTCATTTTAACGGAATGAAAAACCATGCTTATTGGGTATGTGCGCGTATCAACAAATGACCAGAACACGGCTTTGCAACGTGATGCGCTTGAGCGCTCAGGATGTGAGCTTATTTTTGAAGATAAAATCAGCGGAAAATCAACAAACAGACCAGGACTGAACCGGGCGCTCAGGCGACTTAATCAGGGCGACACACTCGTTGTATGGAAGCTCGACAGGCTTGGACGTAGCATGCGGCACCTTGTTTCAATGACTGAGGAGCTTCGCCAGCGAGGTGTTAATTTTCGAAGCCTTACCGACAGTATTGACACTTCGACACCGATGGGGCGTTTTTTCTTTCATATCATGGGGGCTCTCGCAGAAATGGAACGCGAACTGATTGTCGAGAGGACTCGCGCCGGGCTGGCTGCAGCTCGCGCTCAGGGGCGAATTGGAGGAAGACGACCAAAGTTAACGATGGATGAGTGGGCTCAGGCTGGTCGGTTGATTGCTGCCGGAGAATCACGCAAACGTGTAGCACTGATTTTTGATGTTGGCGTATCTACGCTGTACAAGAAATTTCCCGCGTCGACGAACTGACTGTCGTTGTGCCAACCCTTAGCGAACGATGACAAATAGCCCATCACCAGACCAGCCAGGACAATAACACTCGCCCACTAACCACGGAGTTAACCGGATGAGTGATTTTCACCACGGCGTGCAGGTGCTCGAAATTAACGACGGCACCCGCGTCATTTCCACTGTTGCAACCGCAATTGTCGGCATGGTTTGTACGGCCAGCGATGCGGATGCCGCGACATTTCCCCTCAATGAGCCGGTACTGATTACCAATGTGCAGAGCGCCATTGCGAAAGCCGGTAAAAAAGGCACGCTGTCTGCTTCCCTGCAGGCTATCGCCGACCAGTCAAAACCCGTCACTGTTGTCGTACGCGTTGCCGAAGGTACCGGAGAAGACGCGGAAGCGCAGACCATTTCCAACATCATCGGCGGTACGGATGAGAATGGTAAATACACTGGCATTAAAGCGCTGTTGACTGCCGAAGCGGTTACCGGCGTTAAGCCGCGCATTCTCGGTGTGCCGGGTCTCGATACGCAAGAGGTGGCGGTCGCACTTGTGTCAGTCGCTATCAAACTACGCGCATTTTGCTATGTCAGTGCGTGGGGTTGTAAAACCATTTCCGAGGCGATGGCCTATCGCGAGAATTTCAGCCAGCGCGAACTGATGGTCATCTGGCCTGACTTCCTCGCATGGGATACCACCGCGAACGCCACCGCGACGGCATATGCCACCGCTCGCGCACTCGGTCTGCGTGCTTACATCGACCAGACTATCGGCTGGCACAAAACGCTGTCTAACGTCGGCGTGCAGGGTGTCACCGGCATCAGTGCGTCAGTCTTCTGGGATTTGCAGGCATCCGGCACCGATGCTGACCTGCTCAACGAGGCAGGGGTCACAACTCTGGTGCGTAAGGATGGTTTCCGCTTCTGGGGTAACCGCACCTGCTCTGATGACCCGCTTTTTCTGTTTGAGAACTACACCCGCACCGCGCAGGTGCTGGCCGACACAATGGCTGAGGCGCACATGTGGGCGGTCGATAAGCCCATCACCCCCACGCTCATTCGTGACATTGTCGACGGCATTAACGCCAAATTCCGCGAGCTGAAATCAAATGGCTACATCGTGGACGGTGAATGCTGGTTCGACGAGGAATCGAACGATAAGGAAACCCTTAAGGCCGGGAAACTGTATATCGACTACGACTATACGCCGGTTCCACCACTGGAAAGCCTGACCCTGCGCCAGCGTATCACCGATAAATATCTGGTGAATCTGGCCGAATCGGTCAACAGCTAAGGAGCCTGAAACAACATGGCACTACCCCGCAAACTCAAATATCTGAACATGTTCAACGATGGCCTCAGCTACATGGGCGTTGTTGAATCCGTGACGCTGCCGAAGCTGACCCGCAAGCTCGAAAACTATCGCGGTGGCGGCATGAATGGCGCGGCACCGATTGACCTCGGCCTCGACGACGATGCACTAACCGTCGAGTGGGCTGTCGGTGGTCTGCCTGATGTGGCGCTGTGGGCGCAGTACGCCGCGCCGGGTGCTGATGCCGTGCCGCTGCGCTTTGCTGGCTCTTACCAGCGCGACGACACCGGCGAAATCGTGGCGGTCGAGGTGGTCATGCGTGGCCGTCATAAAGAAATCGACGGCGGCGAGAATAAGCAGGGTGAAAACACCTCGACCAAACTGTCGACCGTTTGCACCTATTACCGCCTCACGATTGATGGTAGCGACATCATCGAAATCGACACCGTCAACATGGTCGAGAAGGTGAACGGCGTCGACCGTCTGGAACAGCACCGCCGCGCAATCGGGCTGTAATTCCCTGACCGGTCAGCATTGCTGGCCGGTTATTAACTCCCTTTCAGAGCAGAGAAAAACATCATGGCAAAAGCACCACGCAAAACCGCTGAATTTGTTGATACGGCTGGCAATGAAATTGACACCGTAAACCCGAACGTCGTGACCCTCGACAAGCCGATTAAGCGCGCCGGTCAGACGATTGATAAAGTCACCCTGATTGAGCCGAACGCCGGTACCCTGCGCGGTGTCAGTCTGGCAGCGGTGGCGCAGTCCGAAGTCGATGCGCTGATTAAGGTACTGCCCCGCATGACCTATCCCGCGCTCACCGCGCAGGAGCTTACCGCAATGAACCTGCCCGATATGCTGTCGCTGGCCGCTAAGGTGATTGGTTTTTTGTCACCGGCTTCGGCGGAATAGATTTTCCACCCGACCTGTCGACCGATGACCTGATGGCGGATATTGCAGTGATATTTCACTGGTCGCCATCAGAGCTCTATTCCCTGAGCCTGACCGAGCTCATCACATGGCGCGAAAAGGCGCTGCAGCGTAGCGGAAACCACAATGAGTAATAACCTGAGGCTTGAGGTATTGCTGAAAGCGGTCGACCAGGCGACCCGACCGCTTAAATCCATCCAGACCGCGAGTAAATCCCTGTCGGGTGATATTCGCGACACGCAAAAAGGGCTGCGTGACCTGAATGGGCAGGCGTCAAAAATCGACGGCTTTCGTAAGGCAAGCGCGCAACTGGCCGTGACCAGTCAGTCGCTTGAGAAAGCGAAACGCGAGGCCGGTGAGCTGGCCGTGCAGTTTAAAAACACCACCAGTCCGACCCGCGCGCAGGCACAGGCACTCGAAGCGGCAAAGCGTGCCGCTTCTGAGCTGCAGACGAAATACAACAGCCTGAGAACGTCGGTACAGCGCCAGCGCTCCGAGCTGATGCAGGCCGGTATAAATACCCGCACCCTGTCTGCCGATGAGCGTCGGCTCAAAACCTCCATCAGCGAAACGACGGCGCAGCTTAACCGCCAGCGCGAGGCACTGGCGCGCGTCAGTGCGCAGCAGGCGAAATTAAGCCGGGTGAAAGAGCGATATAAATCAGGTAAAGAGCTTGCCGGTAACATGGCCGCAGCAGGTGCTGCCGGGGTCGGTATCGCGACAGCGGGAACGATGGCCGGGGTTAAATTACTGATGCCCGGTTATGACTTTGCGCAGAAAAATTCCGAACTGCAGGCCGTGCTCGGGGTCGATAAGCAATCGCCAGAAATGGAGGCGCTACGCAAACAGGCTCGCCAGCTCGGCGACAATACTGCAGCCTCTGCCGACGATGCTGCCAGTGCGCAGATTATTATCGCAAAAGGTGGTGGTGATGCCGCCGCGATTCAGGCAACAACGCCAGTTACTCTGAATATGGCGCTTGCTAACCGTCGTACAATGGAAGAAAACGCCGCGTTACTGATGGGGATGCGCTCCGCGTTTCAGCTTTCCAATGACAAGGTTTCGCATATTGGCGATGTACTGTCTACGGTGATGAACAAAACAGCCGCCGACTTTGACGGCCTCAGTGATGCGATGACATATGCCGCGCCGGTGGCAAAAAATGCCGGTGTCAGCATTGAAGAAACCGCCGCAATGGTGGGTGCTCTGCATGATGCAAAAATCACAGGCTCGATGGCTGGTACCGGGAGCCGTGCAGTATTAAGTCGCCTGCAGGCTCCGACCGGCAAGGCATGGGACGCCCTCAAAGAGCTGGGTGTCAAAACCTCAGACAGCAAAGGCAATACGCGCCCGATATTTACCATCCTGAAAGAAATGCAGGCCAGCTTTAAGCGCAACAATCTTGGAACCGGACAGCAAGCCGAATATATGAAAACGATATTCGGCGAGGAAGCCAGCTCATCAGCTAATGTGCTGATGGCTGCAGCGGCCAGCGGCAAGCTCGACCAGCTAACCGCCGCGCTGAAAGCGTCAGACGGCAAAACCGGGGAGCTGGTTAAGGTTATGCAGGATAACCTCGGCGGCGACTTTAAAGAGTTCCAGTCTGCTTATGAGGCAGTCGGTACCGACCTTTTTGACCAGCAAGAGGGCTCGCTGCGTAAACTCACCCAAACCGCCACACAATACGTGTTAAAGCTCGACGGCTGGATCCAGAAAAACAAAGGTCTGGCGACAACTATCGGCATTATTGCCGGTGGCGCGCTGGCACTGATTGGTGTCATCGGCGGCATTGGCCTCGTTGCGTGGCCGGTTGTTATGGGTATTAATGCCATTATTGCCGCTGCTGGCTTGTTGGGGACGGTCTTTACTGTCACAGGTGGTGCCATTGTGACGGCACTGGGCGCGATTACCTGGCCGATTCTGGCCGTCGGTGCGGCGATTGTGGCTGGGGCGCTACTCATCCGCAAATACTGGGAACCCATTAGCGCATTTTTCTCAGGGGTGATTGAGGGCATCATGAGTGCCTTTGCACCTGTCGGGGAAATGTTCGCTCCACTGGCACCCATTTTTGACGGCATCGGTGAGAAGCTGCGCGGAGTCTGGCAATGGTTTAAAGACCTGATTGCACCGGTCAAGGCCACGCAGGAGACGCTTGATAGCTGCAAAAATGTCGGCGTTATTTTTGGTCAGGCACTGGCCTCGGCCTTGATGGCTCCGCTCAATGTTTTTAACAAGCTGCGCAGCGGTGTCAACTGGCTTCTCGAAAAGCTCGGCATCATCAACAAAGAGTCGGACAGTCTCGACCAGACCGCCGCCAAAACCAACGCCGCCACGCAGGGTAATTCCTACATTCCGGCTACCAGCACCTATGGCGGTTATCAGGCTTACCAGCCCGTTACCGCACCGGCGGGACGCTCTTATATCGACCAGAGTAAAAGCGAATACAACATCAATCTGCCGGGTGGCGTTGCGCCGGGGCATCAACTCGACCGACAGTTACGTGACACGCTCGAACAGGTTGAGCGTGATAAACGCGCCCGTCAGCGTGCCAGTATGACCCACGACTACTGAGGAGGAATAAAACGATGATGCTTGCGCTTGGAATGTTCGTGTTTGAACGCCGCACCATGCCTTATCAGTCGATGCAACACTCGAAGGATTACCGCTGGGCGTCCAATGACCGGGTAGGTAAACCGCCTGCGTATCAGTTTCTCGGCGAGGGCGAAAACGCGATCCAGCTTGCCGGTACGCTTTACCCTGCTATTACCGGCGGTCGTATATCACTGCTGGCTGTTGAGTTGATGGCCGACGAGGGCAGAGCGTGGCCGCTGATTGAGGGAACCGGCAATATCTTCGGGATGTATATCGTCGATAAGGTGTCGACTACGCATACCGAGTTTTTCAGCGACGGCGCGGCCAGAAAGATTGATTTCACCCTTTCGCTGAAACGGGTCGACGAATCACTGACCGCAATGTTTGGCGACCTGAATAAGCAGGCCAGCGAGCTTCTAGGCTCTGCCGGTAATCTCACTGATAAGCTGCAGGGTGCGCTCGGGGGGCTGACAGCATGATTACGGGTATGACTATTGATGCCGGTACCAGCCTTTCACCGGCGTTTATGCTGACACTGAACAGCCAGGACATTACCAGCAATTTTAGTGATCGGCTGATTTCTCTCACCATGACCGACAACCGGGGTTTTGAGGCTGACCAGCTCGACATTGAGCTCGACGACTCCGATGGAAAAGTCGAGCTACCCCTGCGCGGGGCGGTGCTGACGCTGTGGCTTGGCTGGCAGGATTCGGCGCTTCTGAATAAGGGCGATTTCACGGTCGATGAGATTGAGCACCGGGGCGCGCCTGATACCCTGACCATTCGCGCGCGTAGTGCAGACTTTCGCGGAACGCTCAATTCACGGCGTGAAGAATCATGGCACGACACCACCCTCGGTGAGCTGGTCAGTACCATCGCAAAGCGCAATAAACTGACGGCCAACGTCGCAGATTCGCTGAAAAAAATCCCGGTACCGCATATCGACCAGTCGCAGGAATCCGACGCGGTATTCCTGACCCGACTGGCTGACCGCAACGGGGCGACGGTGTCAGTGAAAGCGGGGAAACTGCTCTTCCTTAAAGCCGGTAGTGCGATGACGGCCAGCGGTAAACCCGTCCCGCAAATGACCCTTACCCGCAACGATGGTGACCGTCATCAGTTTGCCATTGCCGACCGCGGGGCTTATACCGGCGTAACAGCGAAATGGTTGCACACAAAAGACCCGAAGCCGCAAAAGCAGAAAGTAACGCTGAAACGCCAGCCAAAAGAGAAACACCTGCGAGCACTGGAACACCCGAAAGCAAAACCGGTCAGCAAAAAGACAAAGGCCAAAAAAGAGCAGGAAGCGCGCGAGGGTGAGTACATGGCCGGTGAGGCCGATAACGTGCTGGCATTGACGACGGTCTACGCTTCAAAGGCGCAGGCTATGCGTGCCGCTCAGGCTAAGTGGGATAAGCTGCAGCGAGGCGTCGCGGAGTTTTCAATTACGCTGGCGCTTGGTAGGGCTGATTTATTCCCTGAAACACCGGTGCGCGTGTCGGGCTTTAAGCGTGTCATAGACGAGCAATCATGGTTAATCAGTAAGGTAACTCACAATCTAAATAATAGCGGCTTCACGACGGGCTTAGAGCTTGAGGTTAAGCTATCTGATGTGGAGTACAGTGCAGAATCAAATGATGAATAAAATATATTCACAAAAAGTGAATTGATGATTATCATTGATTCACTAATTGAGAATGAGAGGTGGGTTATGTTTCATTGTCCGAAGTGCCATCATGCTGCACATGCGCGAACAAGCCGCTATCTAACTGAAAATACGAAAGAGCGCTACCACCAGTGCCAGAACATCAACTGTAGTTGTACATTTATGACAATGGAAACGATAGAACGCTTTATTGTTACTCCGGGATCCATCGACCCGGCACCGCCGCACCCGGCTGTCGGTGGTCAGCGGCCATTGTGGCTCTGATAAATTTTCGCTAAATGCCCGCCGCGTGCGGGTTTTTTTATGCCTTCAGTAAAGTGACGGTAAAAAATTCACCGCCATTCTATCGCCACTCAAAAATGAGGTAACAAAAAAGCCACTCTTTTGAGTGGCTTAATTATATGATTTAAAAGCTAAAATTTGGTGGCCCCTGCTGGACTTGAACCAGCGACCAAGCGATTATGAGTCGCCTGCTCTAACCACTGAGCTAAGGGGCCGTGGCGGTGAATTATAAAGTAACTCCGGCGTGCAATCCAGCCATAACCGTACGTATGCTGTTTTATTAAACAACGTATTTTCAATCCGTTATACTTTTCTTACGATGTTATGTAGTGGAGTCGTTATGGTTAAGGACATTTTAGCGCCGGGGTTGCGGGTCGTGTTCTGCGGCATCAATCCGGGGCTTTCTTCTGCCGGGACGGGATTTCCGTTTGCACATCCGGCGAACCGTTTCTGGAAGGTGATTCATCAGGCCGGTTTTACCGAGCGCCAGCTCAAACCCGAAGAGGCAGAACACCTGCTGGATTTTCGCTGCGGTGTCACCAAACTGGTTGACAGACCAACGGTGCAGGCCAATGAAGTCTCGCGTCAGGAGTTGCACGACGGTGGACGTAGCCTGATTGCCAAAATTGAGCAGTACCAACCGCATGCCCTGGCGATTCTGGGTAAGCAGGCATTTGAGCAAGGCTTCAGCCAGCGTGGCGTACAGTGGGGAAAACAGAGCATAACCATTGGCGCAACGCAGGTGTGGGTGTTGCCGAATACCAGCGGGTTGAGCCGCATTACGCTGGATAAACTGGTGGAAGCATTCAGGGAACTGGATGAAGCGCTGATCGTGCGGGGGAGATGATCCCGACAGTGGCTGTCCGGATCCTCTATTCCATTACATCGGGTCAACCTGGGCAATCATCGCCTGACCCAGCGCGCTCTCAATGCGGTAGCACAGTGTTTTCATTCTGGATTCGTAGGCGTTAATGACAAGATCATTCAACTGAGGGTTCAGGTCCTCCTTCACTGAAAGGAACAGACTATTTTTCTTGTTCAGCTCCGCCATCGCGCCGCTGTATTTATCCCAGTTTTTCGGGCTGTAGGAGCGAAGGGCGTTTAATGAGCGTATGCAGGTTTCGTTGGCTGTCAAAGAACTGCTTTTCATCCTGTCTTCATTCGCCGTAGCCTGAGGTTGTTGTACAACCGGCTCTGCTACGGGAGTGACCAGCGATTTAGGCGCGTTTTGCTGTTTATTGACACAAGCAGTCAGCACGATGCATACCATCAGAAGCCATGTGTTTTTCATTTTATTATCAGTTCCTGCAGAAGAGTAGGGCATACTCATTTATTTGCTTGAGAATTATCTTAGGTATTGATTATAAGAGGAAACGGAACAATAGCAATGCGAGTTTATTACTGTTGGGATTGGGATGATTTTCACACGCTGGAATTCAGAGGATAAATAAATATCCTCCGGCATAGTCGGGGGTTTTTCTGATGCGCCTATAAGACTCTGTTACCAGCCGCGTCCTAACAGGCGTATACGATCTGACATTTGCATCAGACTTCGTTACTTACGGCCCGTAAACGGGCTGCCCGGATAAGGGAGCGATAACTGCTCATAAAGCATCAGACTGCTTTTCCCTTTAAGATATCCTATGAAGCCAGATACGCTCATTTTGGGCGGGATTTCCACAAGTATATGGATGTGATCTGCGCAACATTCAGCTTCCAGGGTCCGTACGTTTTTCCACTCGCACAGCTTTCTTAAGATGCCGCCTATCGCCCTGCGTTTCTCTCCGTAGAACGCTTGTCTTCGGTATTTTGGCGCAAAAACTATGTGATATTTACAGTTCCATCGGGTGTGCGCTAAGCTCTTTTCGTCCCTCATTGGGACCCCCTTTTGATTCCTTGTTGAACTTTTGCAGTTGCCAGACCGCAAGATGTTTTAACAAATCAAAAGGGGTTTTAATAACTGACTTAAAGCTGAAAGCTTTCCGGAACCCCCAGCCTGGCAGGGGGTTTTCCATAGGCAAAAAAAAGGCCACAGCAAGCTGTGGCCTTAAATATTAATCCAGCGCGATGAACGATTAGTCGTCCAGGAAGCTACGCAGCACTTCAGAACGGCTCGGGTGACGCAGTTTACGCAGCGCCTTCGCTTCGATCTGACGAATACGTTCGCGGGTAACGTCAAACTGTTTACCCACTTCTTCCAGCGTGTGGTCGGTGTTCATATCGATACCAAAACGCATACGCAGGACTTTCGCTTCACGCGCGGTCAGGCCAGCCAGCACGTCATGCGTTGCCGCACGCAGGCTCTCGGTTGTGGCAGAATCCAGCGGCAGCTCGAGGGTGGTATCCTCGATGAAATCACCCAGATGCGAATCTTCATCGTCACCGATAGGGGTTTCCATGGAGATCGGCTCTTTGGCGATCTTCAGCACTTTACGGATCTTGTCTTCCGGCATCAGCATACGTTCAGCCAGCTCTTCCGGCGTCGGCTCGCGACCCATCTCTTGCAGCATCTGGCGGGAGATACGGTTGAGTTTGTTGATGGTCTCAATCATGTGCACCGGAATACGGATGGTGCGCGCCTGATCCGCGATAGAGCGGGTGATCGCCTGACGGATCCACCAGGTTGCATAGGTGGAGAACTTGTAACCACGACGGTATTCAAACTTATCGACCGCTTTCATCAGACCGATGTTGCCTTCCTGAATCAGATCCAGGAACTGCAGACCACGGTTGGTGTATTTCTTGGCGATAGAGATAACCAGACGTAAGTTTGCTTCAACCATCTCTTTCTTCGCACGACGCGCTTTCGCTTCGCCAATGGACATGCGACGGTTGATGTCTTTGACCTGCTCGATGGTCAGGCCGGTTTCTTCTTCAATCTGACGCAGTTTCTGCAGACCACGATGAACGTCATCGGCCACATCGTGCAGTTTTTCGGACCACGGCTTGTTCATCGCGATAGCCGCATTGAACCAGGTTTCGCTGGTTTCATTGCCGGTGAACAGGGTGATGAAGTTCTTCTTCGGCATTTTGCACTGCTCAACGCAGAGCTTCATGATCAGACGTTCCTGGGTACGAACCCTGTCCATCATGACGCGCATGCTGTTCACGAGGTAGTCAAACTGCTTTGGTACCAGACGGAACTGCTTGAATACTTCAGACAGCTTCAGGATCTCAGTCTGGGCATCGGCGTGGCTACGACCTTTCGCTTTGATGGTGTCACGCGTGACTTCGTACTGCGTACGCAGTTCGCCGAACTTCTCGCGCGCCAGCTCAGGATCGATGCTGTTGTCGTCATCGCTGCTGTCGTCGTCGCTGTCTTCTTCGTCTTCGTCCTCATCGTCATCCATGTCTTCCTGAGATAACTCAGATCCGACGTGAGTGGCGGTAGGGGCCAGATCTTCTTCCGCGTTTGGATCGACAAAGCCGGTGATCAGATCGGACAGACGGGCTTCTTCAGCTTCAACGCGATCGTACTGCTCAAGCAGATAGGTAATAGCTTCTGGATATTCGGCAACGGAGCACTGAACCTGGTTGATCCCGTCTTCGATGCGTTTCGCAATATCGATTTCGCCTTCGCGGGTCAACAGTTCAACGGTACCCATTTCACGCATGTACATGCGAACCGGGTCAGTGGTACGACCGATTTCAGACTCTACGCTGGACAGAACTTGCGCAGCCGCTTCTTCCGCGTCTTCGTCGGTACTGGTGGTATTTTCAGCAAGCAGCAGATCATCGGCATCCGGTGCTTCTTCCATCACCTGAATACCCATGTCGTTGATCATTTGGATGATATCTTCAATTTGATCTGAATCGACGATATCTTCCGGCAGATGGTCATTGACCTCGGCATAGGTCAGATAGCCTTGCTCCTTACCACGGGTGACAAGAAGCTTCAGCTGTGACTGCGGGTTTTGCTCCATAAGACGGTATCCACACTTAATTCGTTTGATTAGAGTCAGCAAGCCGTTGCTGCCAACATTTAAAGCGAGGGCGTACTTATATTTGTGGCCGCTGCCTCTCAGTGCGGCTGTCGGGGGCTTCCCGATCGCTATTCGGCACTTAAGCCGTTAAATACTTTTGTCTGTTTCAATTCATTTCTTCGCCAGTTCCTGGTTCAGTGTCCAGAGCTCCCGGCGTTCTTCGCTGCTTAAACCGTGTGTGCGCTCGCGGGCGATTAGCTCTTCCTGGCGCAGCTCAAGCATCGAATCAAACATATGGTTGAGTGAGTCGGTGAAGGTTTTTTCAGCAATATCCTTATCTGCTATATCGTCCCACATCGACAATTTTTCAAGGGTGGCCGCATCATTTGTGCCACGATAGTGTTCTAAAAGCTGTCCGGTGGTTAGCCCTGGCTGGGACAAACAAGTGTTGACCAGTTCTGCGAATAAGCCAAGCCCAGGCAGCTTATTCTGGTCCAGACCGCTTAACGGTGGCACCAGCGGCGCCAGTTCCGGATTTTGCACCAGCAGTCCTATCAGTATACGCATGGTCGTGCGTTTTAGCTGCGGAGCGGGTCGGGAAGTCCCACTTTCGGACAATTTTGGCATTAATCGTTCAAGCTGGCTGTCATCCAGAATGCCAAGCTTGTTGCCCAATTCCTGTCGCAGATAAATGCGTAACGTTTCACCCGGTACCTGAGTGATAAGCGGTAGCGCCAGCGTACTCAACTGCGCTCGACCGTCCGGCGTGCTCAGGTCCACCTGCGGCAGCAGGCTATTAAACAAAAACGCGGAGAGCGGCAGGGCCTGCTCCATCCGGGCTTCGAATGCCGCTTTTCCCTCTTTACGCACCAGCGTATCGGGGTCTTCGCCATCAGGTAAAAACATAAAGCGTAGCTGACGACCATCCGTCATGTACGGCAGTGCGGTTTCCAGCGCGCGCCAGGCGGCGTCTCGTCCTGCACGGTCACCGTCATAACAGCAAATAACGTTGTTCGTGGCGCGGAACAGGAGCTGAATATGATCGGCGGTGGTTGAGGTGCCCAGCGAAGCCACGGCATAGTTAATACCATACTGCGCCAGCGCCACCACATCCATATAGCCTTCCACCACTAACAAACGTTGCGGATCGGCGTTATCCTGCTGCGCTTCATAAAGGCCATACAGTTGGCGGCCCTTATGGAAAATATCGGTTTCCGGGGAGTTGAGGTACTTCGGTAGCGCATCACCCAGCACACGACCGCCAAAACCTATCACCCGACCACGCTTATCGCGGATGGGGAACATCACCCGTTCGCGGAAGCGATCGTAACTGCGTCCCTGATCGTTGGTGACCAACATACCCGCATCCACCAGTGACTGGCGATTTTCGCTATTGCCGCCAAACCGTTTCAGGACGTTGTCCCAACCGGGGGGCGCAAAGCCAATAGCAAAACGCGCGATCACTTCACTACTGAGTCCTCGCTTTTCCAGATACTGGCGCGCAGGGGTAGCGGCGGGTTGCATCAGAGATTGCTGATAAAACGTGTTCAGGCCATCCATCAGTTGATACAGGCTTTGCCGTTGATGGCGCTCTATCTGACTGGGGCCTGTGCCTGCTTCAAACGGGACGTCAAGGTTATGCATAGCCGCCAGTTCTTCGACGGTTTCCACGAACTCGAGCTTGTCGTAGTTCATCAGGAAGTCGATAGCGTTGCCGTGCGCGCCGCATCCAAAGCAGTGATAAAACTGTTTTTCACCGTTTACGGTGAAAGAGGGGGTCTTTTCGTTATGGAACGGACAACACGCGTGATAATTTTTGCCCTGTTTTTTCAGCTTTACCCGCGCGTCGATGAGATCGACGATGTCGGTTCTTGCCAGCAGGTCATTGATGAATACACGTGGGATTCGTCCAGCCATATGCCCCTTTTATACACTTCATCCTTCAAGCTGCCTCGGCGTTGGCTACGCTCGTTCACCCCTGTCACTTACTTAAGTAAGCTCCGGGGATTCACTCCCTTGCCGCCTTGACGCATCATGAATGATTTTGTGTATATGCTAATGCATAAACGAAAATAAGCCGCGCATTCCTTTCGGAAGCACGGCCTTACAACTACAACTCGGTCTGAATCGAGAGCCTCAGCCCCCGACAGAGATTAGTACAGACGAGTGCGGCGTGCGTTTTCGCGAGCCAGTTTCTTCGCGTGACGTTTCACAGCAGAAGCTTTGGCGCGTTTGCGTTCGGTAGTCGGTTTTTCATAGAACTCACGACGACGAACTTCCGCCAGAACGCCTGCTTTCTCGCAGGAACGCTTGAAGCGACGCAGTGCTACGTCGAACGGCTCGTTTTCACGTACTTTAATTACCGGCATGTAACTCTCACCTTTGATAAATTCGGTTTGCCGCTGGCATCAGCGCCAGCTTATTTCAAAATGGTGCGGAATTTTACTGCAATTGCTGCTGCTTTGTAAAGCACCGATGCGATTTTGAAAGGGACTTTTATAAGGGGGAAGAGTATACACGAAATCGGGAGTGAGGGTATACATCTACCCGCATTCGACCTACACTGCGCGGTAATAACGTGAGGTAGAAACAAGTCATGCGTGTACTGGGAATTGAAACATCCTGCGATGAAACCGGCATCGCCATTTACGACGACGAAAAAGGTCTGTTAGCCAACCAATTGTATAGTCAGGTGAAATTACATGCTGACTACGGCGGGGTCGTGCCTGAACTGGCCTCCCGCGATCATGTCCGCAAAACGGTGCCGCTGATTCAGGCGGCGCTGAAAGAGGCGGGACTGAATGCGAAAGAGATTGATGCGGTGGCGTATACCGCAGGACCGGGTCTGGTTGGCGCGCTGCTGGTCGGCGCAACCGTCGGACGTTCGCTGGCGTTTGCATGGAATGTGCCCGCCATCCCTGTACACCATATGGAAGGACATCTGCTGGCACCCATGCTGGAAGATAACCCGCCAGAATTCCCCTTTGTGGCGCTGTTGGTCTCGGGAGGGCATACCCAGCTTATCAGCGTGACGGGCGTTGGGCAGTATGCGTTGCTCGGTGAATCGATTGACGACGCTGCCGGTGAAGCGTTCGATAAAACCGCCAAGCTGCTGGGACTCGACTACCCTGGCGGCCCGATGCTGTCGAAAATGGCGTCGCAGGGCACCGCCGGACGTTTTGTTTTCCCGCGGCCCATGACCGATCGTCCGGGGCTGGATTTCAGCTTCTCCGGGTTGAAAACCTTTGCGGCGAATACGATTCGCAATAACGGCGATGATGATCAAACTCGTGCCGATATCGCCCGGGCGTTTGAAGACGCGGTGGTGGATACGCTAATGATCAAGTGCAAGCGGGCGCTGGATCAGACCGGCTTTACGCGTCTGGTGATGGCAGGCGGCGTCAGCGCCAACCGTACGCTGCGGGCGAAGCTGGCGGAGATGATGCAAAAACGTCGTGGCGACGTGTTCTATGCCCGCCCGGAATTTTGTACCGATAACGGGGCGATGATTGCCTATGCCGGTATGGTGCGCTTTAAAGCGGGTGCCACGGCGGATCTCGGCGTGACTGTACGTCCGCGCTGGCCGCTGGCGGAACTGCCTGCGGCATAAGCGCTTTCTGTCCTGCCCGGTGGCGCTGCGCTTACCGGGCCTACGAATCTATTCTCTGCGTTTACCGGCTCGACAAGACCGTAGGCCGGGTCAGGCGAAGCCGCCACCCGGCAATACACCGCATACACCCGCACTACACCCGCAGCATTCCTCTGTCTTCCAGAAACGCAATAATTGTCGCCAGACCGTCACCCGATTTTAAATTGGTAAACGTCCATGGGCGCTCGCCACGCATGCGCAGCGTGTCGCGTTCCATGACCTCCAGCGACGCGCCTACATAGGGAGCGAGATCGGTTTTGTTGATCACCAGAAAATCCGATTTGGTGATCCCCGGTCCGCCTTTTCGCGGGATCTTTTCCCCTTCGGCCACATCGATCACGTAGATAGTGAGATCCGCCAGTTCCGGGCTGAAGGTGGCGCTCAGGTTGTCGCCGCCGCTCTCAACAAAAATCAGATCCAGATTGCCGAATTTTTCGCTTAACGCGTCCACCGCGGCCAGATTCATCGAGGCATCTTCGCGGATGGCGGTGTGCGGACAGCCGCCGGTTTCCACACCGACAATGCGTTCCGGTGCCAGCGCGCCAGCTTCGGTGAGAATGCGCTGATCCTCTTTGGTATAGATATCGTTGGTGACCACCGCCAGTTGCCAGCGGTCGCGCATCGCTTTGCATAACGCTTCCAGCAGGGCGGTTTTACCGGAACCCACCGGGCCGCCTACGCCAACGCGCAGGGGATGTTTGTACTCACTCATTGTCTCTCCTCAGGAGCGAAATAAACGGCAATATTGCGTTTCATGGCGTGCAGAGGCGATGGCTGCCAGCGGCGTGGCGGAACCCAGACCGTCATCCGGACACGCCAGCGCCTGCGCCATGCCCTCGGCATACTGCGAGCAAAGCGTAATAATCAGCCGCTGGGCCGCCTGCTGACCAAACGGCACCAGTTTGACACCGGCCATCACCGCACTCTCAATCCAACTGTATCCGAACGTTAAGGCCAGGTCGGGCAGTGGAATGCGCCACTGCACGCCCAGCCAGGCCATACCGCAGAGCTGACTGTCGGCAAATAGCGTGCGCCATGGCTGCGGGCATTCTGGCTGCCAGTCGACGACCAGTCGGGTGAACGCCGCGCCCCGGCTGCGCTCTTCTTCCTGTAGCTCGCGGGTTTCCCGACAGGCCAGCAGATACGCCGTCCAGCGTCGTGCAGCGTCAATATCATCCTGCTCGCAAGCCCGATACAGCCGGGCGAACAGCGGCAGGTCGACGGTGAAAACGCTGTTTTCCATCTGCCGGGTTTGCCAGTGCGCGAAGGTGTCCACGCTGTTCACCCAGCCGGTCTCAACTACCCACTCCAACCCCTGTGACCAGGTAAACGATCCCACCGGCAGACTGCTGCTGGCGAGTTGCAGTAGACGCAACTGCTGCAGTGCATCACGCATCAGTGCGCATGGCTGTGGTGATGACCATGAGATTCACTGGCATACGCCCCGGCCTCAGGTTCAAACGGCAAGTGCGCAAACGTCACCTGCAGTTTGAACTGGCGCAGCATCGTATCCAGCACGTGATCGTGGTGATAGCGCAGTTCGTCCGGCAGAATTTGTAATGGGACGTGGCGGTTACCGAGGTGATAACAGGCTTTCGCAAGCAGGAACGGATCGGCACAGCGCACCACCGACACCGCCTCGCTGGCGGCGATGATTTCCACCACTTCCGTGCCGTCTTCAGTGCTCAGGCAGTCGCCGCCGCGCAGCAGCAGGCCACGGGGCAGCATCAGCCCCGCTTCGCGCCCGTCATTGAGTTGTACTTTCGCCCGACTCTTCACGCGGATATCAATCGGCAGCGTCAGCGTGGCGGTGACGTGCGCTGGGGTGTCAACGCGTTGCGTCAATAACAGCATCTCGGCTCCTCAAAATAAAAAGTAACGCTGCGCCATTGGCAGAACGTCAGCGGGTTCGCTGGTGATGAGTTCACCGTCGATACGAACCTCATAGGTCTGGGCATCCACGGTGATATTGGGTTGCAGGCTGTTGTGGATCATGTCGGCTTTTTTCACCGTCCGGCAGCCTTTCACCACGGCGGTTTGGCTTTGCAAATTGAGTTGCTGCGCGACGCCGTTTTCCACCGCCGCCTGTGACAGAAAGGTCAGCCGGGAATGATGACGTGCCGCGCCGAGCGCGCCAAACATCATGCGGTAATGCACCGGTTGCGGCGTGGGGATGGAGGCATTGATGTCACCCATCGGCGCGCAGGCGATCATGCCGCCCTTCACGATGGTGGCTGGCTTCACGCCGAAAAAGGCAGGGGACCAGAGCACTAGGTCCGCCAGCTTCCCGGCCTCAATCGAACCGACTTCGTGGGCGATGCCGTGCGTCAGCGCCGGGTTAATGGTGTACTTGGCAATGTAGCGCTTCACGCGCAGATTATCGTTATCACCCGTTTCTTCTGCTAACGGGCCACGTTGCACTTTCATCCGGTGCGCCACTTGCCAGGTGCGCAGGATCACTTCCCCCACGCGTCCCATTGCCTGAGAATCCGATGAGGTCAGCGAAAACGCGCCAATGTCATGCAACACGTCTTCGGCGGCAATGGTCTCCCGACGGATCCGGGATTCGGCAAAGGCGACATCCTCGGCGATATCCGGATCCAGGTGGTGACAAACCATCAGCATGTCGAGATGCTCATCAATGGTGTTGACGGTGTAGGGCAGTGTCGGGTTGGTGGAAGAGGGAAGAATGTTGGCATGCGCGCAGGCAGTGATGATATCCGGAGCATGCCCGCCGCCGGCCCCTTCGGTGTGAAACGTGTGGATGGTGCGATCGCCAATCGCTGCCAGCGTATCTTCGACAAAGCCCGACTCGTTTAATGTATCGCTGTGCAGGGCCACCTGAATGTCCATCTCATCGGCTACGGTCAGCGCGCAGTCGATAGCCGCAGGCGTCGCACCCCAGTCTTCGTGGATTTTCAGGCCGATGGCGCCAGCGGCAACCTGCTCGCGCAGCGCATCGGGATGGGAACCATTGCCTTTGCCCAGCAGGCCGATATTGACGGGCAGCGTGTCCGCCGCCTGTAGCATTCGGGCGATATACCACGGCCCCGGCGTGCAGGTGGTGGCATTGGTGCCGGCAGCCGGTCCGGTGCCGCCACCAATCATTGTCGTCACACCGGAGACCAGCGCTTCTTCCGCCTGCTGCGGACAGATCCAGTGAATATGGGTATCCACGCCACCCGCCGTCACGATCTTGCCTTCGCCGGCGATCGCTTCGGTGGCGACGCCGATTGGGATCGTCACGTCAGGCTGAATATCCGGATTTCCGGCTTTGCCAATCGCAAAGATCCTGCCGTCTTTAATGCCGATATCCGCTTTGACGATCCCCCAGTGATCGACGATCAGCGCATTGGTGATCACCAAATCCACGCAATCCTGAGACGGCATCTGCCCCTGGCCCATGCCGTCGCGGATCACTTTGCCGCCCCCGAATTTCACCTCTTCGCCATAGGTGGTGAGATCGTTTTCCACTTCGATCCACAGATCGGTGTCCGCCAGACGTACTTTATCGCCGGTGGTTGGGCCGAACATGTCGGCGTAAGCCTGTCGGGAAATTTCAGCCATGTTTCACCTCCAGTGCACCCATGACGTCGCCGCGAAAGCCAAAAATACGCTGTGCGCCCGCCACGCGTACCAGCTCGACCTCTCGCTTTTGCCCCGGCTCAAAACGTACCGCTGTCCCCGCCGGAATATTCAGACGAAAACCCAGCGCGGATTCACGGGCAAAGCGGAGCGCCGGGTTGACCTCGTAAAAGTGGTAGTGCGATCCCACCTGAATAGGACGATCGCCATGATTCTCCACCACGATCGTGCGCGTTTCACGCCCTGCGTTGATCGCAATGTTTCCTGTCGCGATCCGGTATTCACCTGGAATCATGATTGCTCCTTAGACGATCGGACTGTGAACGGTGACCAGCTTCGAACCGTCCGGAAAGGTCGCTTCAACCTGGATGTCCGGGATCATCTCCGGAACGCCTTCCATCACCTGTTCACGGTTAAGAACGTGGCGGCCATCCTCCATCAGCGCAGCGACGCTTTTGCCGTCGCGCGCCCCTTCCATGATGAATGCGCTGATGAGCGCCACCGATTCCGGGTAATTCAGCTTCAGCCCGCGCGCCAGTCGGCGCTCCGCGACCAGCGCAGCGGTAAAGAGCAACAGCTTGTCTTTTTCTCTGGGAGTCAGTTCCATAGGGAGTCTCTTAGGTTTGCCAGATGCGCGGCGGGTGCGGTGGCTTTTGGGTTAACAGCGGGCGCAAAAACTGCCAGATTTCACGCATGACGCGCTGAACGATCAGGTTGTCGTCTGCCAGAAAACGGACCGTCAGCAGCCGGTCGGCGAGCGTTGCCCCGGCATAATCACCGAGCGGAGCCAGACGTTCGCGCACGCCGTCCAGCATCTGTTCCGTGGCCGGATAACAGAGCAGGGTGCCGCACCACGGTTGACTGGCGATGGCCGCGAGATCCCCATCACGCAGCGTCAGGCGCTCAATGAGCAGCGGCTGCCCGTCACGCCAGACTTCCAGGCGGTTGTGCAATGCGCCGTGGCTGAACGTCTCTTGCATGACCGGTCGTCCGAAGCAGAGCAGATCCCAGCCCAGCAGGCGGCTTTCGGCGGTGAGATGAAATATGGAGCAGAGGCTGGCGTTAGCGCCCGGGAACAGGATCGTATCCTGCGGCAGCCATTCCAGCGTCGCGTTCGGGGCCAGCGTAAACGTCTGGTGCAGTCGTGCCAGCGGACCTGCGCTGCGATAAAACTTGCCCGCACCGGGCATGGTGATTAATACATGGCTGTTTTCGTCCAGCGTGACGGAAATCTGGAGTTCATCACCGCCGACAATTCCGCCGGGAGGATGGAGTAAATAGAGATGGCAAACATCGTCTTGCGGATAAAACGGCCGTTGAACCGTCAGGGGACCGACGTGGTGTGCGCGAGTGAGCACCGTTTTATGCGCGGTATGGCTAAACCGCAGGTCGAGTTCGGCCTGCCAGCCCCGTGTTGGTGTCTTGTGCGCAACGGTATCCAGAGCGTTTCCCTTATCAGCGTGAGGGTGTTTGCATAGTAAAAAGTATGCCTCAGCAGAGGGGGAAAACGGTCATATGAGACGCTTAT
The DNA here is from genome assembly GCF_041807075.1 of Citrobacter telavivensis. Classification (NCBI taxonomy): domain Bacteria; kingdom Pseudomonadati; phylum Pseudomonadota; class Gammaproteobacteria; order Enterobacterales; family Enterobacteriaceae; genus Citrobacter; species Citrobacter telavivensis. The sequence goes on from NZ_JBGUBF010000009.1 coordinate 20,086, forward strand.
GGAAAAAGGGGGCGACAGCCCTGCCGCCCCAACGAGGTTAAAGCAAAACGAGAGGCATCCAGAGCAACCCGGTCGCCAGCAGCAGCACCAGGAAAATCAGGCCGAAAATTGCCCCCAGCCGCCAGTAATCAACCGTCGGCAGATAACCGCTACCATAGTAGATAGGGCTTGGACCGGTCGCATACGGGGTGAGAATGCTGCCCAGACCAATAGCCGCACCGACCATCAGGCAGAATACCGGTAATGGAATTTCCGGCATCGCCAGCGCGGCAGCGATCATCATGGGCGCCAGCGCGGAAGTGTAGGCCGTTGCACTGGCAAAGAAGTAACGTAACAGCCAGAACACCACGATCAGCGCGATCATCACCAGTACCGGTGAGTAGCCGCTCAACCCGCTGGCCAGCAGCTTGCCAAACCAGGTGATAAAGCCGGTGTTGTTCAGTCCGGTTGCGAGGGTGATGAGCGAGGCCAGCCAGAAGAAGACGTTCCACGCCGATTTATTACTGACAATGTCATCCCAGGAGATGATGCGCAGCACCAGCATCAGAGCGACGACGCTGTAACCGACCATTGCCGCGTCGATATAGTCTCCGCCGAAGATCCACAGCACCAGTGCGCCGACCATCAGCACCAGCATCTTTTTCTCACGCGAACAGAGCGGCCCCATCTCCTTCAGTTCCGATTCCGCCCAGCGCGGTACCTGATCGCCTGACTTCAGCACGGGCGGATACAGCACATAGGCGAGCCACGGCACCAGCAGAACCAGCAAAATGCTCAGCGGCAGCATGCCTAAGAACCAGTCGCCCCAACTGAGTGCCGTATGGGAAGCGGTCTTCATCAGGCCAATCAGCAGCAGGTTTGGTGCCATTGCCGTCAGGAAAATGGCGCTGGTCACACAGTCGGCGGTGATCCCCATCCACATAATGTAAGAGCCAATGGAACGGGCGCTGGGATCGTTGGGTTGTGAGTTATAGAGCGGCGGCAGGTTGCGGATAATCGGGTAGATGATCCCTGCGCCGCGTGCGGAGTTAGAGGGGGTAACAGGGGCAAGGATCAGTTCTGAGAACATCACCGCATAGCCGAGAAACAGCGTGCGATGCCCCATTTTTTTCACCAGCATCAGCGCGATACGCCGACCGAGACCGGTTTTTTCATACCCGGTGCCAAACATAAAGGCGGCGAAAATCAGCCAGATAACCGAGTTAGAAAAACCAGAAACCGCCCACGAGAGCGCTTTGGAGGTAAATTTGAAGCCGTCCTGGGCGAGCTGTTCCGGGCTGAACAACAGCCACGGCGAGAGGACCGCGATAATCGATATCCCAATCATCGCCACGACTGCGCCGGGTACAGGTTCCAGAATGAGTCCCACGATGACGCCGGTAAAGACTGCAAAGTAGAGCCAGGTGTGGCTCTCAAGACCGGTGGGGACGGGCAAAACAGCAATAATGGCGATGACCACCAGCGGAGCCAGATATCGCCACCAACCAGATAAAGGTGCCATTGTCGTATCCCTGCGAAAGGGGGAGAGGCGCAGGCCTCTCCGGAAGGGTTATTTGATGTAATGCACGTGTTCGCAGATTTCGTCGACGATGGGACCGCGACGTTCGGCGAACTGTTTTTTGTTTTCGGCGATCAGGTTGTTGCCGTGGGTGTCGATAGAGACAATCAGCGGACCGAACTCTTTCACCCGACAAACCCACAGCGATTCCGGCATACCGAGCTCTATCCAGTGCACCTCTTCGATCTCTTCCACCTGGGTGGCGGCCAGCACCGCACAACCTGCCGGGAAGATTACGTGCAGCGCCTTGAATTTCTGGCAGCCTTCTTCCGTCAGCGGCCCCATGCCGCCTTTACCCACCACCAGTTTGACGCCCGTTTGCTCAATGAACTCTTTTTCAAAGGCTTCCATACGCATACTGGTGGTCGGGCCGACGGAGACCATCTCCCATTTTTCACCGTTCTTACGCACGATGGGCCCGGCATGGAAAATCGCTTTGCCATTGAGGTCGTAGGGGATCGGGCGCTTCAGTTCGATCAGTCGGCGGTGGCAGACGTCGCGGCAGGTCACCAGCGTACCGGTCAGATAGATCACATCGCCAACGCGGATGTCTTCCAGGTCTTCGGCTTTGATCGGGGTTGTGAGGATCTTTTTCATAACGCGCTCCGGGTGTGAGACAGGTTTTCGAAGGAGAGGTCAGAATGGACCAGCAGCGTGCCGCGGCGGTGCGCCCAGCAGCCGGTGGAGACGGCAACGCCGATGGTTGACGGGTGACGCGCGGCGGATTCGATATGTACGCCCATCACGGAACTGTTGCCGGTGAGCCCTTGCGGACCAATGCCCAGCCGGTTCAGCCCCTCTTCCAGACGCAGCTCAAGCTCTGCCGCCTTTGGATTCGGATGGCGGGAGCCGATTGGGCGCAGTACCGCTTTGCGCGACAGTACGGCGGCGGTTTCAACGGAGGTGGCGATACCCACGCCGACCAGTACCGGCGGACAGGCGTTGACGGCCAGCGTCGAGATGTTTTCAAAGACGAATTTCACGACGCCTTCATAACCTTCGGAAGGCATCAGTACTTTGGAGCGCCCCGGCAGCGTGCAACCACCACCGGCCATGTAGACTTCAATTTCCGCGTCATCGCCGTCGGGCACAATATCCCAGGTTACCCACGGTACGCCGCTACCGGTGTTTTTACCGGTATTCACTTCGTCAAAAATTTCTACGGCGTTGTGGCGCAGCGGCGCTTTCACCGTGGCATCTTCCACCGCTTGCTTGAGAATGCTTTGCAACTCACCCAGCAGCGGGAAACGGGAACCGACCTTCACGAAGAACATGATCTCACCGGTGTCCTGGCAGGCAGGACGGTTAAGATCAATCGCTTTTTGCATGTTGTCGAACATCGTGTGGTAGATGATTTGCCCCATCTTTGATGTTTCGGCGTCCCGCAGCTGTTTTAATTTGTCCACCACATCGTCGGGCATACGGGTGGATATCATGGCGGTAAAGTTGGCGACTATTTCCGTCAGCGTATTAACCGCATTTTGATTATTTTGATTGCTCATCATGTCAACTCCAGTTCTTTTATTTTTCTGGAAATAAATTCTCTTTCACAAACTACCATTAAATGTGTGGTTTTATATTATTTGCCACTGTGTATATGCAATTAACAGTTCGTGAATGATGCTGAAGAAAGATGATGAAAATTGAGCAAAGGCAGAGATTAACCGTAGATTGCGAATTACACTTGAGGTATCAACTTCATGGATAACCCGAAAAATGCTCAAAAACTGGCCCTTAGCCAAAGACCTTCAGGTGCTGGTGGAAATTGTCCATACGGGCAGCTTTAGCGCAGCGGCATGCACCCTCGGACAAACGCCTGCCTTTGTGACGAAGCGGATTCAGATCCTGGAAACCACGCTCGACACCACGCTGCTTAACCGCTCTGCGCGCGGTGTGGCGCTGACGGAAAGTGGTCAACGCTGTTATGAACAGGCGCTGGCGATCCTCACGCAATATCAGCGCCTGATAGATGAAGTGACGCAAATCAAAACGCGCCCGGAAGGGATGATTCGTATTGGTTGTAGCTTCGGGTTTGGCCGCAGTCACATTGCGCCTGCCATTACCGAACTGATGCGCAATTATCCTGAGTTACAGGTCCATTTTGAACTCTTCGATCGGCAAATTGATTTGGTTCAGGATAATATCGATCTTGATATTCGCATTAACGATGAGATCCCTGATTATTATATTGCGCATTTGTTAACAAAGAATAAAAGAATATTGTGTGCCTCCCCCGGATATTTACAGAAATATCCTGAGCCAAAAACCTTGCAGGAATTAAGTCACCACGATTGTCTGGTGACAAAAGAGCGTGACATGACTCACGGAATATGGGAACTGGGAAATGGCACGACGAAAAAATCGATCAAAGTGAGCGGGCATCTCTCTTCCAACAGCGGTGAAGTCGTTCTGCAATGGGCGCTGGAAGGCAAGGGCATCATGTTGCGTTCAGAGTGGGATGTGCAACCGTTTCTGACGAGCGGCAAACTGGTGCGAGTGTTGCCGGAGTACGCGCAGAGCGCCAACATCTGGGCGGTTTATCAGGAGCCGCTGTATCGCAGCGTGAAGCTCAGGGTCTGCGTGGAGTTTCTGGCGGCATGGTGCCAGCAGCGATTAGGCAAGCCGGACGAAGGCTATCAGGTGCTGTAGGCCGGGCTGGACAACGCCATTTTCCGGCCAACCTTATTCGGGATCTTTCTCGCGTCTCTTGCGCAGTTTGGTCCAGATTTTTGTCTCCTGGCGGCGCCACAGACGCTGGATGTTGTCATGATGACGCAGCAAAATCAGGCACGACAGCATGGAGACCGGGAAGGTGAACTGCGGTTTGAACCACCAGACATAGAACGGTGCAATCAGCGCGCTGACAATTGCCCCCAGCGATGAATAGCCGCTCAACAGAACGGTGAGCAACCAGGTGCCCGCCATCACGCCGGTGAGATCCCAACCGATAGGTGCGATAGCGCCAAAGGCCGTCGCCACGCCTTTCCCACCTTTGAAACCGAAGAATACTGGCCAGATATGCCCCAGACAGGCGGCGATGGCGATAAGGCCAAGCCAGAACGGGCTGACGCCCAGCGCATACGCGCCCCAGACGGGCAACATCCCTTTCAGGACGTCGAAAATCAGGACCGCTACGGCTGCTCCCTTGCCACCGATTCGTAACACGTTGGTCGCGCCAGGGTTACCGGATCCGCTGCTACGCGGGTCGGGCAAGCCAGCAATGCGGCAGACCAGAATGGCACTGGAAATGGAGCCGCAGAGGTACGCGAAGAGGATCATTCCAGGCGCGATTGCACTCATAAGCTGTTCCGTTTTGAAAATGTCGTGTAAAACGCTACTTCTGTGGATAATACGCATATTTCGCCGGAAGTGGTATCCGGGTTAGCCAAAAAGCAGGCAGGTCGTGATGGATATTGTATTTATAGAGCAACTTTCGGTAATCACCACTATTGGTGTTTACGACTGGGAACAGACGATTGAACAGAAACTGGTGTTCGATATCGAAATGGCGTGGGATAACCGAAAATCAGCAAAAAGTGACGACGTCGCCGACTGCCTGAGCTATGCGGATATCGCCGAGACGATCGTTAGCCATGTTGAAGGTGGGCGTTTTGCGCTGGTGGAACGTGTTGCCGAAGAGGTGGCCGAGCTACTGCTTACGCGCTTTAACTCGCCGTGGGTGCGCATCAAGCTGAGTAAGCCAGGCGCGGTGGCGCGCGCGGCCAATGTGGGCGTAATCATTGAGCGTAGCAATAATCTGAAAGAAAAATAATTATCTTCATATTTGTTAAACCAAACGGATATAAAAGAGTCCTATACCCGTCATACATCAAGTTGCATGTGCGTTGGCTACTGAGTTACTCGTCTCATCCTGAGACTCGCCCCTTCGGGGCCAGCGCTAGCGCTGTTCAAAGCCCTTTGGGCTTTGTCCCGCAACTCGAATTATTTAGGTATAAAACGCGATCTTTTTGTGCAGTAGATTTTTCTATTTAGGGGTTTATTGATGAGCGATATGCACTCGCTGCTGATTGCGGCAATTTTGGGTGTGGTCGAAGGATTGACGGAGTTTTTGCCAGTTTCCAGTACCGGGCACATGATCATTGTGGGCCATCTGTTGGGATTTGAGGGCGACACGGCAAAGACGTTTGAGGTGGTGATCCAGTTGGGATCCATTCTTGCGGTGGTGGTGATGTTCTGGCGGCGTCTGTTTGGCCTGATCGGCATTCACTTTGGTCGTCCGCTACAGCGTGAAGGGGAAAGTAAAGGTCGTTTAACGCTGATCCACATTCTGCTGGGGATGATCCCGGCCGTGGTGCTGGGACTGGTCTTCCACGATACGATCAAATCGCTGTTTAACCCGGTGAATGTGATGTATGCGCTGGTGGTGGGCGGTTTACTGCTGATCGCCGCAGAGTGTCTGAAGCCGAAAGAACCGCGCGCGCCGGGTCTGGATGATATGACTTACCGTCAGGCATTCATGATTGGCTGCTTCCAGTGTCTGGCGCTGTGGCCGGGGTTCTCCCGCTCCGGGGCGACCATTTCCGGCGGGATGCTGATGGGCGTGAGCCGTTACGCGGCGTCTGAGTTTTCATTCCTGCTGGCAGTACCGATGATGATGGGCGCCACCGTATTGGATCTCTACAAAAGCTGGTCGTTCCTGACGGCGGCCGATATCCCAATGTTTGCCGTCGGTTTTGTTACCGCCTTTGTGGTCGCACTGGTTGCCATCAAGACCTTCCTGCAACTGATTAAGCGGATCTCGTTCATTCCATTTGCTATCTACCGCTTTATCGTCGCCGCGGCGGTTTACGTAGTGTTCTTCTGACGGATCTCTCATGCCGGATGACGGCGTAAACGCCTTTTCCGGCCTACGCGTTGAGATGCGATACCGTAGGCCGGATAAGCGCATCGCCATCCGGCATTCACGCCTTAACTGACCGCCTTCGGGAAACGGGTCTCTTTCCAGTGGGCCAGCGCCGCAATCCGACGTCGGGTCAGCTCTTCACGAATCTCAATGCCTTTAAATCCGGCCTCGACAACGTCTTTGGTGGGGACAGACTGCGCGACTTCCCACGCTTCGCGCAGTAAACGTCCCTGCGGATAATCCGCGGCTTCAAACCCCGTCCGTCCGCGTACGTCGGCTTCGCTGGTGAGCGCAATCTGTTCCACGCGCTGCGGTTTACGCCAGGCGTCGATCGAATCAAACAGCTTCACGATGATTTTAGGTTGCAGTATCGGGAAGGTGTGGATGAGATCGTGGAACTCCGCCACCAGTTTGGCTAAATCACGAATTTCATTCGGTACGCGCAGGCGCTGGCACAACTGCTCGACCAGCCTGACGCCCGCCGGGCCGTGTCCGTGGTGACGCGGCCAGAGCTCCGGCGGCGTCAGACCTTTACCGAGGTCGTGACACAGCGTAGCGAAACGCACGTCAACCGCTGGGCTGAGCAGCGCCGCCATCGACAGCGTCATCAGAGTATGAATTCCGGTATCGATTTCCGGATGCCACTTCGCCGGGGCCGGGACGCCAAACAGCGCATCGACTTCCGGGAACAACACACGCAGCGCGCCGCAGTCGCGTAAGACCTGGAAATAGACCTGTGGGTTGCGCGTGGTTAACGCGTTTTCAGTCTCTTTCCAGACGCGTTCTGCCGTCAGCTGCTCCAGCTCACCGGCGTGCGTCATTTCGCGCATCAGCGCCATGGTTTCGTCAGCAATACGGAAGCTAAGATGTGCATAGCGAGCGGCAAAGCGCGCCACGCGCAGTACGCGCAGCGGATCTTCACTAAAGGCGGGTGAGACATGGCGCAACAGGCGTTTATCCAGATCGCGACGCCCCTGATAGGGATCGACAATCTGGCCGTCATCATCTTGCGCCAGGGCGTTAATCGTCAGGTCACGTCGCTGGAGGTCGTCTTCCAGTGTGACGTCGGGTGCGGCATAACAGGTGAATCCGGTATACCCCGAGCCGGACTTACGCTCGGTACGCGCAAGGGCATACTCTTCGTGGGTTTGCGGATGGAGAAAAACAGGAAAATCGCGACCTACCTGCTGGTAGCCCGCGTCGAGCATTTGTTGCGGTGTAGCGCCAACCACCACCCAATCTTTATCTTTAACCGGTAGCCCTAACAGCGTATCCCGAACCGCACCACCGACCAGATAAATCTTCACGCCACACCACCTCTCCAGGGAAATACAATCCCTTAATCATATGACAGTGCGGCGGAGAAGGCGATTTAGTTCATCCAGCGGTCTTTGCGTTTCCGGCTTGGGATCATGTGCGGCAGGATCAAACCAAGAAGCAGGCCGAGCCCCAGCACGCCGCCGCCATACATAAACCACTGCATGATGATGGTACGTTGCTTATCATCAAGCTGCAGATTTGCGGCGCTGACCTTCTTCTGCGCCACAATCAGCTCGTTCTTCAGCTTCTGGTTCTCTTCTTTCAGTCCGTTGATCACGCTGTCGCTCTGCGACACCTTCTGCTGCATGTCAGCCGTGCGTTGATTCCAGGTGGTGTCGATATTGTTGAGCTTATCGGTCAGCGTTTTGACCTGATTTTCCAGATCCGGCACGCGGGTGCGCAGGCTTGGCGTACTGTTCAGCTCTTTCATCGGGATCCAGGCTGTCCGCCCGGTGCTGTCTTTGACCTGTGCGTAGTTCGTGCTGGCGTCAGTTTGTAACAGTATGACTTCTTCGCCCGCATTGACCGTGCCGACGAGGCGATAATTATCCCCCGGACCACTGCGGACCCAGGTGTTCAGTTCATCAGAGACATAGCGCTTTTCTTCGGCGTGTGACACGGCAGTAGCGCTAAGTGCGAGTAACATAAATCCAATCAGGCGTAATTTTGGCATCAGGCTGTCGTTATTGTCATAGAAAGTGGAACGATAGTAGTGGTATCAGTGTCTCTACGCAAAGCATTCGACATCAATCGGAATCATCTGTGTCCGCTTTACCGCTACTTCAAAACTTTTACGCCCGTCAAATTGCCCGTTGCATGGCAATTTGGCGCAAAATACTATCTACTGACAAAAAAGATCACCGTAAGTTCGTCGTGATTCTCTCTTATGTGACATAACCGGTAAGTACAAGGCCATGGCTCAGGAAATTGAATTAAAATTTATCGTTAATCACGAGGCAGTGAACGCGCTGCGTGACCATCTGAATACGCTCGGAGGCGAGCATCATGCTCCCAGCCCATTGTTGAATATTTACTATGAGACCGAGGATAAGTGGCTGCGCGGTCACGACATGGGGCTGCGTATTCGTGGGGAGAAGGGGCGCTACGAGATGACCATGAAAATTGCCGGGCGAGTGACCGGCGGTTTACACCAGCGACCGGAATACAATGTCCCCCTGAACGAACCTGCGCTGGATTTAACGCAATTTCCGCCGCAAGTGTGGCCAAACGGTGAGCTACCTGTCGATCTCGTCTCCCGCGTGCAGCCGCTGTTCAGCACCGATTTTGAACGTGAAAAATGGCTGCTGACGGTGGATGGCAGCCAGATTGAAATTGCCCTCGATTTAGGCGAAGTGAAAGCGGGTGAACTGGCTGAGCCGATTTGCGAGCTGGAGCTTGAACTACTGAGCGGCGACACCCGAGCGGTGCTGAAGCTGGCAAATCAGCTGGTGAGCCAGACGGGCCTGCGCCAGGGTAGCCTGAGTAAAGCGGCGCGCGGTTATCATCTGGCGCAGGGGAATCCCCCACGCGAGAGTAAACCGACAGCGGTGCTGAAAGTGCCCGCGAAAGCCAGCGTGGAACACGGGCTGGAAGCCTCTCTGGAGCTGGCGCTGGCACAATGGCAGTACCATGAAGAACTCTGGGTTCGCGGCAATAAGGCGGCGAAGGCGGACGTGTTGGCCGCGATGGGCCTGGTTCGTCACACCCTGATGCTATTTGGCGGTATGGTTCCGCGTAAAGCGAGCGCTCACTTACGTGATCTGTTAACCCAGTCGGAAGCTACTATCGCGTCGGCCGTTTCTGCTGTGACGGCGGTTTACACCACCGAAACGGCAATGGCGAAACTGGCGCTAACCGAGTGGCTGGTGACCAAAGCCTGGCAGCCGTTTCTGGACGCAAAGGCGCAGGCTAAAATGGCGGACTCTTTCAAGCGCTTCGCGGATATCCATCTTTCGCGTACCGCCGCTGAGCTGAAAAGCGTATTTGGGCAACCGCTGGGCGACCAGTATCGCGATCAGTTGCCGCGTTTACGCCGCGATATTGATACCGTTTTGCTGCTGGCGGGGTATTACGACGCGGCGGTGGTTCAGGCCTGGCTGGAGAACTGGCAAGGATTGCTTCACGCGATTGCCACCGGTCAACATATTGAAATTGAACATTTCCGCAATGAGGCGAACAACCAGGAACCGTTCTGGCTGCACAGCGGAAAACGATAACTGGAGTGCCTGATGGCGCTGCGCTTATCAGGCCTACGGATCGACATGTTTTGTAGGCCGGATAAGGCAAAATGCCGCTATCCGGCATCATTCAAAGGATACCCCTTAAATGAAGCCGCTTTCTTCCCCGTTACAGCAGTACTGGCCGACCGTTGTCGAGCGGCTGCCAGCGTCCTTACCTGAGACTGAGCTTAGCGCTCAGGCGAAGTCAGTACTTACATTGAGTGATTTTGTGCAGGACAGCGTGATTGCGCATCCACACTGGCTGGCGGAGCTGGAAAGCGCCCCGCCGCAGTCCGATGAATGGCAACGGTACGGCGAATGGTTACAGGCGGCGCTGGCAACGGTGAACGATGAAGCGGCGTTGATGCATGAGCTGCGTCTGTTTCGCCGCCGTGTGATGGTGCGCATTGCCTGGGTACAGGCGCTGTCGCTGGTGGATGATACCGACATTCTGCAACAGCTAAGCCATCTTGCCGAAACGCTGATTGTCAGTGCGCGCGACTGGCTGTACGACGCTTGCTGTCGCGAATGGGGAACGCCATGCAGTCAGGAAGGCATCCCGCAACCGCTGCTGATATTAGGCATGGGCAAACTGGGCGGTGGCGAGCTGAATTTTTCTTCGGATATCGATCTGATCTTTGCCTGGCCAGAGCACGGCTCCACCCAGGGCGGACGCCGTGAACTGGATAACGCGCAGTTTTTTACCCGTATGGGGCAGCGGCTGATCAAGGTGCTGGATCAGCCCACCCAGGATGGCTTTGTCTATCGGGTAGATATGCGGCTGCGTCCGTTTGGCGACAGCGGCCCGCTGGTGTTGAGCTTTGCGGCGCTGGAAGATTACTACCAGGAGCAGGGGCGCGACTGGGAGCGCTACGCAATGGTCAAGGCGCGGATTATGGGCGATACCGATGGGCGCTATGTCGAGGAACTGCGCGCTATGCTGCGCCCGTTCGTCTTCCGTCGCTACATCGACTTCAGCGTGATTCAGTCGCTGCGCAATATGAAGGGGATGATTGCACGTGAAGTCCGTCGCCGGGGGTTGAAAGATAACATCAAGCTCGGCGCGGGCGGCATTCGCGAAATCGAGTTTATCGTGCAGGTGTTCCAGTTGATTCGCGGCGGGCGCGAGCCGTCGCTGCAATCCCGTTCACTGCTGCCGACTTTAAGCGCGATCGCCGCACTGCATCTGCTGTCGGAGAACGATGCTGAGCAACTGCGACAGGCCTATCTCTTCCTGCGTCGTCTGGAAAACCTGCTGCAAAGCATTAACGATGAACAAACCCAGACGCTGCCGGGCGATGAACTTAACCGGGCGCGACTGGCCTGGGGAATGAATGCTGATGACTGGCAGCAACTGACCGAAACGCTTGAGGGGCATATGGCGAACGTCCGCCGCGTGTTTAACGAGCTGATCGGCGATGACGAAACCGAAACGCAGGAAGACGCGCTCTCGGAACAGTGGCGCGAGCTGTGGCAGGACGCCTTGCAGGAGGATGATACGCCACCGGTGCTGTCGCATCTCACGGATGACGATCGTATGCGCGTGCTGGCGTTGATTGCCGATTTTCGTAAAGAGCTGGATAAACGCACCATTGGCCCACGTGGGCGTCAGGTGCTCGACCACCTGATGCCGCACCTGCTTAGCGATGTCTGCACGCGCCAGGATGCTTCCCTCCCGCTGTCGCGCATTACGCCGCTGCTGGTGGGGATTGTTACCCGCACCACCTATCTCGAGTTGCTGAGTGAATTCCCCGGCGCACTGAAGCATCTGATTTCGCTCTGCGCGGCGTCGCCGATGGTCGCCAGCCAACTTGCGCGTTATCCGCTGCTGCTCGATGAACTACTCGACCCGAATACGCTCTATCAGCCAACGGCAACCGACGCTTATCGCGACGAGCTGCGCCAGTATTTACTGCGCGTCCCGGAGGATGACGAAGAGCAACAGCTGGAAGCGTTGCGTCAGTTCAAGCAAACGCAATTGTTGCGTATTGCCGCCGCGGATATCGCCGGTACGCTGCCGGTGATGAAAGTCAGCGATCACTTGACCTGGCTGGCGGAAGCGATGATTGATGCCGTTGTGCAGCAGGCGTGGCTGCAAATGGTGTCGCGCTACGGGCAACCGACGCATCTTGCCGAGCGGGAAGGGCGCGGCTTTGCGGTGGTGGGCTACGGCAAACTGGGCGGCTGGGAGCTGGGCTACAGCTCCGATCTCGATTTGATCTTCCTGCATGACTGCCCCATTGACGTGATGACCGACGGCGAGCGCGAAATTGACGGACGGCAGTTCTACCTGCGGCTGGCGCAGCGCATTATGCACCTCTTCAGTACCCGCACCTCTTCAGGCATCCTGTATGAAGTCGATGCCCGACTACGGCCGTCAGGGGCGGCGGGGATGCTGGTGACCTCCGCCGAATCCTTTGCGGATTATCAGAAGAATGAGGCCTGGACGTGGGAGCATCAGGCGCTGGTGCGCGCACGTGTTGTTTATGGCGACCCGCAACTGACCTCGCAGTTTGACACGGTGCGCCGCGATATCATGACGCTGCCTCGCGACGGTAAAACGTTGCAGACCGAGGTGCGTGAGATGCGCGAAAAAATGCGCGCACATCTGGGCAATAAGCATCGCGATCGCTTTGATATTAAAGCCGATGAAGGCGGTATTACGGATATCGAATTTATCACGCAATATCTGGTGCTACGTTATGCCCATGACAAACCCAAACTCACCCGCTGGTCGGATAATGTGCGCATTCTGGAGCTGTTAGCGCAAAACGACATCATGGACGAGCAGGAGGCGATGGCATTGACCCACGCCTATACCACGCTGCGCGATGAACTGCATCATCTGGCTTTACAGGAACAGCCGGGCCATGTGGCGCAAACGTGTTTTGAGGCGGAACGTTCACTGGTACGGGCAAGCTGGCAGAAGTGGCTGGTTGCCTGACGAAGTGTGCTATTATCGCGCGCAAAATTTTGAATCTCTCAGGAGACAGGAATGAAAGTAACGCTGCCAGAGTTTGAACGTGCAGGAGTCTTGGTTGTCGGTGATGTGATGCTGGATCGCTACTGGTACGGTCCCACCAGCCGTATTTCACCCGAAGCGCCGGTACCGGTGGTGAAAGTGGATACCATCGAAGAACGTCCGGGCGGTGCGGCGAACGTGGCGATGAACATTGCCTCTCTGGGAGCGAATTCGCGTCTGGTCGGACTGACCGGTATCGACGATGCCGCGCGTGCGCTCAGCAAAACGCTGGCGGACGTGAACGTGAAATGCGACTTCGTTTCTGTGCCGACCCATCCGACCATCACCAAACTGCGTGTGCTTTCGCGTAACCAGCAGCTGATTCGCCTGGATTTCGAAGAAGGCTTCGAAGGCGTGGATCCGCAGCCGCTGCATGAGCGCATCAATCAGGCACTCAGCTCAATTGGGGCGCTGGTGCTGTCTGACTACGCGAAAGGCGCACTGGCCAGCGTACAGCAGATGATTGCCCTGGCGCGTAAAGCCGGTGTGCCGGTGCTGATCGACCCGAAAGGGACCGATTTTGCGCGTTATCGCGGTGCGACGCTGCTGACGCCTAACTTGTCTGAATTCGAGGCGGTAGCGGGAAAATGCAAAAGCGAAGAAGAGATTGTTGAACGCGGCATGAAGCTGATTGCCGATTTCGAGCTTTCCGCTTTGCTGGTCACCCGTTCTGAGCAGGGAATGACGCTGCTGCAACCGGGGAAAGCCCCGCTGCATATGCCGACGCAGGCGCAGGAAGTGTATGACGTGACCGGTGCGGGCGACACCGTCATTGGCGTGCTGGCGGCGACGCTGGCGGCGGGCAATTCGCTGGAAGAAGCCTGCTTCTTTGCCAATGCGGCGGCGGGGGTGGTGGTTGGCAAACTGGGAACGTCCACCGTTTCGCCTATCGAACTGGAAAACGCGGTACGCGGCCGTGCGGAAACCGGCTTTGGCGTGATGACCGAAGAAGAACTGAAACAGGCCGTTGCCAGCGCGCGTAAGCGCGGTGAGAAAGTGGTGATGACTAACGGGGTGTTTGACATTCTGCACGCAGGCCACGTCTCCTATCTCGCAAACGCGCGTAAGCTGGGCGATCGGTTAATCGTCGCGGTCAATAGCGATGCCTCGACGAAACGCCTGAAAGGGGAAACGCGTCCGGTGAATCCGCTTGAGCAGCGGATGATCGTGCTGGGCGCGCTGGAAGCCGTTGACTGGGTGGTCTCTTTTGAAGAAGACACGCCGCAGCGCCTGATCGCGGGCGTATTGCCGGATCTGCTGGTCAAAGGCGGTGACTATAAGCCGGAAGACATTGCGGGCAGTAAAGAGGTGTGGGCCAACGGCGGTGAAGTGCTGGTGCTCAACTTTGAAGACGGTTGCTCAACCACCAATATCATCAAGAAAATCCAGAAAGACAGCGATAAATAATGGCTGAAGGTGATGCCTGGAAATTCGGCATCACCTGTGTTCCTAAAGTGTGAACTCAGGCAACTGATTTGCGCACAATATGTACAAACCTGCTACGCTTCCCGGTAAATACTGGTATCAGAAAAAAGCATATGACCTTAACAGAGATTCACCGACTGGAGGATATGCTAATGAACAACAGTGTTTATTCGATGAACAATTTCGATTTCCTGGCGCGGAGTTTTGCCAGAATGCAGGCTGAAGGTCGCCCTGTTGATATCCAGGCCGTTACCGGCAATATGGATGAGGAGCACCGCAGCTGGTTTTGCAAACGCTACGCGCACTACTGTCAGCAGGCCATGAACGCCAGAAAGTTAGAAGTGGAACATTGATATGTCAACGGGCCTTGCGGCCCGTTGCTGTTTTTACGCTTGCGGTTCTACCGGCGGGATGGCGGGCGCAGGTTTGACTTCTTCAGTGGTCTGACGCGCTTCCAGCTCACTCAAACGTTGCTCCAGCAGCGCCAGCTTTTCACGGGTGCGCAACAGCACCTGAGTCTGAACATCAAACTCTTCTCGGCTCACCAGATCGAGACGCGTCAGCTGAGATTGCAGTGCTTGACGGATCTTCTTCTCGACATCGTCCCCGAACTCCCGGATCCCTTTTGGCATCGATTCGTGAACCTGGCGAGCAATCTGCTCAATTTTTTTCGGGTCAATCATAGTGGTTTCCCTGAACTGGTAAGTGTTACCGCCCATTGTAGTGCGATCTGCGTGAGGCATAAACCAGAATTGTGTGATGTTAATGCGGGTAAAGGCGTTGATGAAGGTAATCAATAGCGTTATAGTTAACCCGCTTATTCTCAGGGCGGGGCGAAATTCCCCACCGGCGGTAAATCAACAGTATCCAAAAGATTTCGCGTTGCGGCAAGGCGGCAACTGAGCGAATTCCCACGAACATAGATAACTATGTGACTGGGATGAGCGAAGACAGCCAACGCAGCAGCAGCGTGAAAGATGAAGGACAGGTTGAAAGCCCGCGAGCGCTTTTCACCACGGTGAAAAGGTCAGCAGATCCGGTGTAATTCCGGGGCCGACGGTTAGAGTCCGGATGGGAGAGAGTAACGATCCAGTCGGGCATGGACCCGCTCACGTTATTTTTTTGCCGCTTGTCGGTACTCCTAAGACTGCCCTGATTCTGGTAACCATAATTTTAGTGAGGTTTTTTTACCATGAATCAGACGCTACTTTCCTCTTTTGGTACGCCTTTTGAACGTGTCGAACACGCTCTGTCTGCGCTGCGCGAAGGCCGCGGTGTGATGGTGCTGGACGACGAAGATCGTGAAAACGAAGGCGATATGATTTTCCCGGCAGAGACCATGACCGTTGAGCAGATGGCGCTGACCATCCGTCACGGTAGCGGTATTGTGTGCCTGTGCATCACCGAAGATCGTCGTAAACAACTCGATCTGCCGATGATGGTGGAAAATAACACCAGCGCTTATGGCACCGGTTTTACCGTGACCATTGAAGCAGCGACCGGTGTCACGACCGGCGTTTCGGCGGCCGATCGCGTGACCACCGTTCGCGCGGCAATTGCCGATGGCGCAAAACCTTCCGATCTGAACCGTCCGGGACACGTCTTCCCGCTGCGCGCTCAGCCGGGCGGCGTATTGACTCGCGGTGGCCACACCGAAGCGACCATCGATCTGGTGACGCTGGCTGGCTACAAACCTGCAGGTGTACTGTGTGAACTGACCAATGATGATGGCAGCATGGCGCGTGCGCCGGAATGCATCGAATTTGCGGGCAAACACAATATGGCTGTAGTGACGATCGAAGACCTGGTGGCTTACCGTCAGGCGCACGAACGCAAAGCCAGTTAATTCAGCCTTGCCGGATAGCGGTGCAAGCACCTTATCCGGCAAATTTCGCTTTTTCAAACATCCTGCCGGTTAATAAACATCCAATCTTTTTCTCTATGATCGAAATCATCTTTTCGATTTCATACTGTGCCAGTATATAATCCTACCTACTAATAGGTATGTTAAATTTTAACGCTAAATATTTGTTAATGTTAAATTTAAAGGGTAAAAGGATGTTTATCGCCTGGTACTGGATTGTCTTAATTGTTCTGGTGGTCGTGGGGTATTTTTGCCACATGAAGCGCTACTGTAAAGCGTTTCGGCAGGATCGCGATGCGCTACTGGAAATCCGCAATAAATTACTGCGTCATGATGATGAAAAACGCGTTATGACGAAAGAGCAGGAATAATCGC
This sequence comes from Citrobacter telavivensis, assembly GCF_041807075.1. Lineage (NCBI taxonomy): Bacteria > Pseudomonadati > Pseudomonadota > Gammaproteobacteria > Enterobacterales > Enterobacteriaceae > Citrobacter > Citrobacter telavivensis. The sequence goes on from NZ_JBGUBF010000009.1 coordinate 36,733, forward strand.
TTCCTGCCTTCTCCGTTACCCGATCCCCATCGCCTGAAGTACGACCAGACTCAGCCCCATGACTGACATTCCACACAGAACGCCATAGCTGGGGTTGTTATTGGGGTCGATCTCTTTTGCCAGCGGCATCAGTTCATCCACCGACAACGCAACCATGATGCCCGCGACGGCGGCCATTATGGCGGCCATGACGACGGGCGATACCAGGTTGCCAAGAATCAGCCATGCCAGCACGCCGCCCAGTATTTCCGCCATCCCGGAAATGCCCGCCCAGAAAATAGCGGTGCGTTTAGAACCGGTGGCTGCATAGACTGGCCCGGCGACGGCCAGACCTTCCGGGATATTATGCAGGGCAACCGCCAGCGCGATGCCGAATCCCAACTCCAGGTTGCTGCTTGCGGTCACGTAGGTGGCAATCCCTTCCGGGAAGTTGTGCAAACTGATCCCGAGCGTGAGCAGAATGGCCGTGCGTTTGATCGATCCCGGAATTGGCTGCGTCCTTTTTTGCACCAGATCCTGCGGGTGAGCGTGCGGAAGAAGACGATCCAGCCCAAAGTAACCCAGCAAGCCGATGATAAACATGCCGTAGCCCAGAACCGGTGGCATTCCCTTTGTACCCAGCGCGGCGGGCAGCATCTCCATTAAGGAGATCAGCAACATGATTCCGGCGGCAAACCCGAGTGAAAACGCCAGCAGGCGATTGGAGGGCTTTTGCCCCAGTACGCCAAGAAACGCGCCAATAAACGTGGCGGCCCCCGCCAGTAAGGTCAGAATTAAAGGTACCGACATCAATGACTCCTTATACATCTCACTGACCTTCAAAATAACTGATGATGATCATCATGGTTATCAGAGTTCTTCATTCACCGAAAGAGGGTATGGTAAGACCATCAAAATGACTCCCTGAGTAAGGATATCATCATGTCTTCAATTCGTATGCCAGCATTGTTTTTGGGACACGGCAGCCCGATGAACGTTCTGGAAGATAACCTGTATACCCGTGCCTGGCAGCGGCTTGGGGAGACATTGCCGCGTCCAAAAGCGATTGTGGTGGTGTCTGCTCACTGGTACACCCGTGGTACGGGCGTCACTGCAATGGAAGCACCAAAGACCATTCATGATTTTGGCGGTTTCCCGCAGGCCTTGTACGACACGCATTACCCGGCGCCTGGCTCCCCTGAGCTGGCACAGCAGCTGGTTGATTTGCTTTCCCCGGTGCCGGTCGCGCTCGACAAAGAGGCCTGGGGGTTTGACCACGGTTCCTGGGGCGTGTTGATCAAGATGTACCCGGATGCTGATATTCCGATGGTGCAGTTGAGCATCGACAGTACCAAACCGGCGGCCTGGCATTTTGAGATTGGACGCAAACTGGCGACGCTGCGTGATGAAGGCATCATGCTGGTGGCCAGTGGTAACGTAGTGCATAACCTTCGTACGGCGCGCTGGCACGGCGATAATACTCCGTATCCGTGGGCAACCTCGTTCAATGATTTTGTCAAAGCGAACCTGAGCTGGCAAGGACCGGTTGAGCAGCATCCACTGGTGAATTACCTCGATCACGAAGGCGGTTCACTGTCGAACCCGATGCCGGATCACTATCTGCCGCTACTGTATACGCTTGGCGCGTGGGATGGCAAAGAGCCGGTGACGATCCCCGTTGATGGTATAGAGATGGGCAGCCTGAGTATGCTGTCGGTACAGATAGGATAGCAATGCAGGCCCGGTCACAACCGGGCCTCAGCGATCACTCAACAAAAATATGCGGGTAGAAGCGGGACAGATCCTGGGTGATCAGCGCTCTGTCTTCGCGGATGCCGATCCCGGCAGGCTGATCGTTGACTAACCAACTGCCGATCAGCACATAGCTGTCGCCAAACTTCGGCAGCTGATGGAACTGCTGCACGATCATGCCTTCTTCACCATACGGCCCTTCCACCGCTTCGATCGTTTTACCGTTCTCGATGATGGAGACGTTTGCGCCTTCACGCGAGAAGATCGGTTTCACGACGAATTTTTCCATCTGCGGATAGTCGTCTTCGGCGAAATACGCGGGAAGCAGGTTCGGATGGTTTGGAAACATTTCCCACAGCAGCGGCAACAGCGCCTTATTGGAGATAAGGCTCTTCCAGGCCGGCTCCAGCCAGCGCACGCCAGCGTCTTCGAGCTTGGTGGAGAACATCTCGCGCAGCATAAACTCCCACGGATAGAGCTTGAACAGGTTGGCAATCACCTGATCCTGTAGATCCGTGAACTGACCTTTTTCACCGAGTCCAATATCTTCGATATAGAGGAATTCAGTGGCTATCTCCGCCTCTGCTGCGCAATCCTGCAGATACTGAATGGTACCGCGATCCTCAACGGTATCGCGACAGCAGGTTAGATGCAGAAGCTGGAAGCCGTACTGCTCACGCAATTCGGCGAAGCGCTCGATGAGCTTTTCCTGCAGGCTGTTAAACTGGTCGCTACCTTCCGCCAGATTGCCCGCATTGATCTGATCTTCAAGCCAGATCCACTGGAAAAACGCCGCTTCATACAGCGAGGTCGGGGTATCGGCGTTGTTCTCCAGCAGCTTCGGTTCACCAGTGCCATCCCACGCCAGATCGAGACGCGAGTAGAGTGACGGCTGATGCGTTTGCCAGGACTGACGAACAAAGCCCCAGGTGTGCTTAGGAATACGGAATTTGGTCATCAGCTCGTCGCTGGCAATCACTTTCTCGACCACCTTGAGACACATCTGGTGCAACTCGGCGGTCACATCTTCCAGCTTTTCAACCTGGGCCAGCGTTAGCTTGTAATAGGCGTCCTCACACCAGTACGGTTCGCCGTACATGGTGTGAAAATTGAAACCGTATTCAGTGGCTTTATCGCGCCAGTCCGGACGCTCGGTAATACTCACTCTTTCCATGCGTATCAGCCACCCATTGAACGCGTGGAGGTGCCGCTTGCGCTACGTTGCATGGTGCTCTGTTTGGCAACCGATTCGCCAAAGCCGCCGCGCGTCACGGTAGAGGTGGTCGCAGGTTTCGGTGCCATGGCGGTTTTAGGCACCGTCATCGTACGGCCAGGCTGCGCTGCGCCGTAGTTTTTACCGCCTGCATCGGTGTATTTACCGTAAGCCGGGCTGGCCGGGTTTTTCGAGCTGAACAGCGGCTGCTGCGCAAAGCCCGCGCCGCCGCCCATCATGCGGCCCATCATATAGCCCGCCATCAGCGGCATCCAGAAACTACCGCTGGACTGCTGGGCCTGCGCTTCTGGCGCCATGCCTGCCTGAGCAGGGGCTTGCTGGCACTGGCCCTCACCGAACTCGGCGACACAATCTTCGCGAGTGGCATATTTCGGTGCGGTACGTTCCGCTTCTTTCAGTGCGTTATTGAACGCCGTGGTACATTCCGCGCTTTTGCCCGGATTGGCTGCCGAGCAGTCATCCGCATTCTGATACAGCGACACGGTTTCATCGCTTTTCTCACAACCCGCCAGCATAAACACAGCGGTAACGGCTAACGCGACAGGCGTCAGATGGCGCGCGCTCCAGCTTTTGCGGAACGAGGCGTGATGGATGGATTTTGTCCGTTTCATTTTCGTCTTTCCTGGACCCAGTGGTTAATACTGCTCAGGATAGAGGATGAGTGGTTGAAAATGAAGCGAGAAGAGGCTGGAATGCGGCTCAATGGTGAGATCTTTACGTTGCCTTACGTTCAGACGGGGCCGAAGCCCCGTCATCGCGTTTAATTACGGAACGGATTGCTACCGTTGCTGCTGGAAGAACGTGCTGACGCCGGTTGCGCGGCGGGCGCTGCTGCGTTAGCGGCATAGCCGTCGGCGTTAGCGTCCATCTGCGGGGTTTCGGGCGCGACGTGTTCCGGCGAGGTGGAAATCGGTTTGCCCAGCGTGTTGTTCAGCGCCACCAGATCCTGCTCGTTCAACGTACCCAGCGCTGACTTAATATTCAGCTGGTTGATCAGGTAGTTATAACGCGCATTCGCCAGTTGTTGCTTAGCGTTGTACAGCGTGGTGGTCGCATCCAGCACATCAACGATGGTACGTGTACCCACGGAGTAGCCCGCTTCCATCGCATCCAATGAGCTCTGGGCGGAAACAACCGCTTGTTTGTACGCGTTAATACTGCTGATTGACGCATTGATGTTATTGAAGGATGAACGTACGGTCTGCACCACGCTGCGGTGGGCGCTTTCCAGTTGCTCGCTGGCACCAACGAAGTTGTATTGCGCCTGTTTCACCTGCGAGTTAACCATTCCACCCTGATAAATCGGCAGCGAGAAGCTCAGGCCGATTTTGTTCTGGCCCATGTTGCTGTCGTCATACTGGGAGCCTGTCGCGCCACGCGTTTTAGAGCCGCTGTACGAGGTGTCAGACACGCCGGTAGAGGCGGTTAAATCCAGCGTTGGCAGGTGGCCATCCTGCGCCTGGCGAATCTGCTCACGCGCCAGATCCTGGCTCAGACGGGCCTGCAACAGCGTCAGGTTGCGGTTTTCTGCTTCTTTCAGCAGGGCGTTCACCGCCTGCGGTTTGTCGGTCTTGAAGCTGTCAACGTTCAGCGATGCCAGTTCCGGGTAGTAGTTGCCGGTGACCTGACGCAGTTCTTCTACCGCATTGTCGAGATCGTTACGGGCAGTCACTTCGTTCGCCAGCACGGTATCGTATTGCGAACGGGCGTTTTGCACGTCGGTGATTGCCACCAGACCCACGTTGAAACGCTGGGTGGTTTGATCCAACTGACGATAAATCGCCTCTTTCTGCGCCTGGGTGTAAGAGAGAACGTCAATGGCGTTCAGCACTTTAAAATAGGCGCTCGCGGTGTTGAGGATCAGCGTTTGCTGGTCCGTCTGGAAGGTCACGTCCTGAATACCCGCTGATTTTTCTTGCTGGGTCAGCGCACGCCATTTCGACATATCGAAAAGGGTCTGCGTTAATTGCAGGGACGCGCTGGTGGCGTTCGAGTTCACGCCATTAGCATCGCGGTAGCCGTTGCTGTAGGTGTAATCGGCACCTAAGCCCAGTTGAGGCAGTAAGGGACTACGTGCTTCGTTAATTTTTTCGAATGCAGCATCGCGATCGGCGGCGGACTTACGCAATTCCGGGTTGCTCAGGCGTGCTTGCTGATAAACTTGCATCAGGTTCTCTGCCTGGCTCAGTGTGCTGAACCCCGACAGGCTCAGGCCGATAAGGATGGGGAGCAATTTCTTCATTTGCATTCCTTGTTGTGAAGCAGTATTTAGCGCTGATCAAATTTTAAAAAATAATTGCTGATTCTAGCAGAATCCGCCACTGCAAAAAGTTGGCGTTATGTGCCATCAGGCGTTAATTTGCACCAATTTACCACAAGGTCGATGAAACGGCAGTCAAACGCCTATGATATTCACATTTAAATCATTATTGGTACAGGACGGCACAATGCGTAAATCAGGCAACTCGCCAGTAACTTTCTCCAAAAACGATGTAGAAATTATTGCACGAGAAACGCTATATCGCGGTTTTTTTTCGCTGGATCTTTATCGCTTCCGCCACCGCTTGTTCAACGGTGAAATGAGCCAGGAAGTGCGTAGAGAAATTTTTGAGCGCGGTCATGCGGCGGTCTTGCTACCCTTTGACCCTGAGCGGGACGAAGTAGTGCTGGTCGAACAGGTGCGCATCGCGGCGTATGACACCAGTGAAACGCCGTGGCTACTGGAAATGGTGGCAGGGATGATCGAAGAGGGTGAAAGCGTTGACGATGTGGCCCGCCGTGAAGCGATGGAAGAGGCTGGCATCGAGGTGAAACGGACGAAACCGGTACTCAGTTTTCTGGCAAGCCCTGGTGGCACCAGTGAGCGCTCGTCAATTATAGTGGGTGAAGTGGACGCCACGACCGCAAACGGGATTCACGGTCTGGCTGATGAAAACGAAGACATTCGGGTTCATGTGGTAAGCCGGGAACAGGCCTACCGTTGGGTTGAAGAGGGGAAAATTGATAACGCGTCTGCGGTCATCGCCCTGCAATGGCTGCAACTGCACTATAAAGAGTTAATAAACGAGTGGAAAAAATGAAGCGCTATACACCTGACTTCCCTGAAATGATGCGTCTTTGCGAAACGAACTTTTCGCAGCTGCGACGCCTGCTGCCGCGCAATGATGCGCCTGGCGAAACGGTAAGTTACCAGGTGGGCAACGCACAATATCGGTTAACGATTGTTGAATCGACCCGATACACCACGCTGGTGACCATCGAGCAGACGGCGCCGACCATCACTTACTGGAGCCTGCCGTCACTGACAGTGCGGCTTTACCATGACGCCATGGTCGCCGAAGTGTGTTCAAGTCAGCAGATCTTTCGCTTCAAAGCACGGTATGATTATCCAAATAAAAAGTTGCATCAACGCGACGAAAAGCATCAAATTAATCAGTTTCTGGCCGACTGGCTGCGATACTGTTTAGCACATGGAGCGATGGCGATTCCGGTTTACTAGCGTCGTGAAACCTAAGGACACCATTTGGAAAGCCTGTTAAACCTTTCTCTGGCTGGTGAGGCCAGGGTCAGGATCTTACAAATTACTGATACTCACCTGTTTGCCGAAAAGCACGAAACGCTGTTGGGCGTAAACACCTGGGAAAGCTACCAGGCCGTGTTGGATGCCATCCATGCCGACAGGCAGGAATACGATCTGATTGTGGCAACAGGTGATTTAGCTCAGGATCAAACCGCTGCGGCCTATCAGCATTTTGCTGAAGGCATCGCAAGCTTTCGCGCGCCTTGCGTTTGGTTGCCCGGTAACCATGACTTTCAGCCCGCGATGTACAGCGCGTTACAAGAGGCGGGGATCTCCCCGGCAAAGTGCGTCATGATTGGCGACCAGTGGCAAATCCTGCTGCTGGACAGTCAGGTTTTTGGCGTGCCTCACGGCGAACTGAGTGAATTTCAGCTCGAGTGGCTGGAGCGCAAACTGGCTGAGGCTCCTGAGCGCCACACTCTGCTGCTTCTGCATCATCATCCATTGCCTGCGGGATGCAGTTGGCTGGATCAACACAGCCTGCGTAACGCGGCAGAACTGGACAACGTGCTGGTGAATTACCCGCGCGTGAAGTATCTGCTGTGTGGGCATATTCATCAGGAACTGGATCTCGACTGGAATGGCCGCCGTCTGCTGGCGACGCCTTCTACCTGCGTCCAGTTTAAACCTCATTGCGCGAACTTTACCCTTGATAACATCGCTCCGGGCTGGCGTACGCTGGAGCTCTTTGCCGACGGTACGTTGAAAACGGACGTCTGTCGTTTGCAGGGTGCTGAGTTCCGACCTGATACCGCTTCTGAAGGCTACTGATGTCTACGCTTCTTTATCTGCACGGCTTCAATAGCTCGCCCCGTTCCGCGAAGGCCTGCCTGCTGAAAAACTGGCTGCGTGAACAGTATCCCCATGTTGAGATGATTGTGCCTCAGTTGCCGCCGTATCCGGCTGATGCCGCAGAGATGCTGGAATCTATCGTGCTGGAACACGGCGGTGAGGCATTGGGCGTGGTGGGATCGTCGTTAGGCGGTTATTACGCCACCTGGCTATCGCAGTGTTTTATGTTGCCCGCGGTTGTCGTCAACCCGGCGGTCCGGCCATTTGAACTGTTGATCGACTACCTCGGTCAGAACGAGAACCCCTACACGGGGCAGCAATATGTGCTAGAGTCACGCCATATTTACGATCTTAAAGTCATGCAGATCGACCCGCTGGAAGCGTCGGACTTAATCTGGCTGCTGCAACAGACGGGAGATGAAGTGCTGGACTACCGCCAGGCAGTGGCGTATTACGCCTCTTGCCGCCAGACTGTTATTGAAGGTGGAAACCATGCATTCACGGGCTTCGAAGATTATTTCAACCCGATTGTCGATTTCCTTGGACTGCACAGTTGCTGACAATCATTTCGAATTGCTATTAAAACCATGACGCAAACTTATAACGCTGATGCCATTGAGGTACTCACTGGGCTTGAGCCGGTACGCCGTCGCCCAGGGATGTATACCGATACGACCCGCCCCAACCATCTTGGGCAGGAAGTGATTGATAACAGTGTGGATGAAGCACTGGCGGGCCACGCGAAACGCGTGGATGTGATTTTACATGCCGATCAATCTCTGGAAGTTATCGATGACGGTCGCGGCATGCCCGTGGACATTCATCCGGAAGAGGGCGTTCCGGCCGTTGAACTGATCCTCTGTCGGCTACACGCAGGTGGGAAGTTCTCGAACAAGAACTACCAGTTCTCCGGCGGCCTGCACGGCGTAGGGATCTCCGTGGTTAACGCCCTGTCGAAGCGCGTGGAAGTGAACGTGCGTCGTGATGGCCAGGTGTATAACATTGCGTTTGAGAACGGTGATAAGGTTCAGGATTTGCAGGTCGTTGGCACTTGCGGTAAGCGCAATACCGGCACCAGCGTCCACTTTTGGCCTGACGAAACCTTTTTCGACAGTCCGCGCTTTTCCGTCTCTCGCTTAACGCACGTACTGAAAGCCAAAGCCGTGCTGTGCCCTGGCGTTGAAATCACCTTTAAAGATGAAGTCAATAACAGCGAACAGCGCTGGTGCTATCAGGATGGTCTGAACGACTATCTGGGCGAAGCGGTAAACGGCCTGCCTACGCTGCCGGAAAAACCGTTCATCGGCAATTTTTCCGGTGACACGGAAACGGTCGACTGGGCGCTGCTGTGGCTACCGGAAGGCGGCGAACTGTTGACCGAAAGCTACGTGAACCTGATCCCGACCATGCAGGGCGGGACGCACGTGAACGGTCTGCGCCAGGGGTTGCTCGATGCGATGCGTGAGTTCTGCGAATACCGCAACATTCTGCCGCGCGGCGTGAAGCTTTCGGCAGAAGATATCTGGGATCGCTGCGCCTACGTGCTGTCGGTGAAAATGCAGGATCCGCAGTTTGCCGGACAGACCAAAGAGCGTCTGTCGTCGCGTCAGTGCGCGGCATTTGTTTCCGGCGTGGTGAAAGATGCCTTCAGCCTGTGGCTGAACCAGAACGTCCAGTCAGCCGAACTGCTGGCGGAGATGGTTATTTCCAGCGCCCAGCGTCGACTGCGCGCGGCGAAGAAAGTGGTGCGTAAAAAACTGACCAGCGGTCCGGCACTGCCGGGGAAACTGGCGGACTGCACCGCGCAGGATCTGAATCGTACTGAGCTGTTCCTGGTGGAAGGGGACTCGGCGGGCGGTTCCGCCAAGCAGGCGCGCGATCGTGAATATCAGGCGATCATGCCGCTTAAGGGTAAGATCCTGAACACCTGGGAAGTCTCTTCTGATGAAGTGCTGGCCTCGCAGGAAGTACACGATATTTCTGTCGCGATCGGTATCGATCCGGACAGCGACGATCTGAGCCAATTACGTTACGGCAAGATCTGTATCCTGGCAGATGCGGACTCCGATGGGCTGCACATCGCCACGCTGCTCTGCGCGCTGTTTGTGCGGCATTTCCGTACGCTGGTGAAACACGGACATGTCTATGTCGCGCTGCCGCCGTTGTACCGTATCGACCTCGGCAAAGAGGTCTATTACGCGCTGACGGAAGAAGAAAAAGCGGGCGTACTGGAGCAGTTGAAGCGCAAGAAAGGCAAGCCGAACGTACAGCGCTTTAAAGGGCTGGGTGAAATGAACCCGATGCAGTTGCGCGAAACCACGCTGGATCCCAACACCCGGCGTCTGGTCCAGCTCATCATTGATGATGAGGACGATCAGCGCACCAACGCCATGATGGATATGCTGCTGGCGAAGAAACGCTCCGAAGACCGCCGTAACTGGTTGCAGGAAAAAGGCGACCTTGCGGATCTTGACGGCTAATGGTGTTGTTGTGCCGGGTGGCGTCATTCGCGCGCCCTCCGGCACTGTCATTTATGCCGTTTACGGTACTGCAACGGCGTTTCACCGATTCCCTTACCAAACGCGCTGATAAAGTACGTCACCTCTGAAAATCCTACCTTGTTCGCAATCTCCCGCACGCTCGCTTCACTGTGAAGTAGCGCTTCGCAGGCTTTTCTCAAACGTAATGTATTGAGATAGTCGAGAATGCTTTCCCCGGTCTCAACATGGAAGCGCCGCGACACGTAGCTTTTCGATTTTCCCAGTTCATCTGCCAGCACGCTCAGGCTGAATTTGTGCGTGTAATTTTCATCGAGCCAGAACATCACCTGGCTGGCGATGCCGGTGGCGATTTCCTGCATACTGCACTTATCTTCAGGTAACAGGCTGAATAAGCTTAATAACAGGCAGGCAACGTGCTCGGTGTTGAGCGGCTTCAACGCCGCTATTTTCTCGTAACGACTAAAGAGGAAATCGATGTGCGCATGGATCTCACTAGCGTCGATCACCCAGGCTTCACCGCCGCGAATCGTCAGGTTTTGCAGGCGTTGCTGATTGAGCGGGAAATCACGCAGCACCTTCAATACCGCATGCGGGTCGAGATGAATAATGGTGCGTCGGTAGCTATTCTGCGCCTGCTCATCAACCATGATTTTGTGCAGGGTAAACGGTGGGAAAAAGAACATCCGCCCTGGCCGCATGGTGTACTGCTTATGATCGACCGTGACCACGCCGAAACCTTCTTCCACGTACAGCATTTCCAGACATTGATGCCAGTGGTGGTAGCGGACCGTGTTGGCAAACAGGCGACTAAACGACGCGATAGCATCGTTTAGGGTGATAAGCTCCAGACGTTCTGAATACAGCGGTGCGTTCATGCTCATAGTGCAACAGAATTAAATTTTTACCCGGCTGATTACCTTTATAAACTCTATTTTTAAATTTTCTCAATCGCCGTTTCAAAAGAATGTGTCGGGTGTGATTGAGGTAACATTTCTGCCAATGCGCGATTCACTATGCTTTAGCCACTTTATTCAGAGGGGCAGAGTATGTGGTCGGCAACTGAAGAAAAATCAAATCCATTGTCATCCCGTGAAGAGGTTACGCGTGCGGTTAACGTCATTTTGGGGGCGCTGGATAAGCAGTTTCCCGCAGGGCAGGCCCAGTTTTCGCTGGGCGATACCTGTGCGCATTACAGTGCGGATATTGCCTGTATGGAAGGGCTTTCGAGAGCGCTGTGGGGGCTCTTCCCGCTGATGGCAGGAGGTGCTGAGGCCCCGTTTGCCGACAAGTACATTCAGGCGATCAGGCTGGGGACCGATCCGCAGAGTCCACACTACTGGGGCGACACCGGGCCTTACGATCAGCGTCTGGTGGAGATGGCAGCGTATGGGCTGGGTCTGGCGCTACTACAGACCCGGTTAACGGCGGCGTTCAGCCCCTCGGAACAAGAAAACCTGCATCGCTGGCTGAATCAGATAACCGATGCCCAGATGCCGGACAGCAACTGGAACTACTTTGCCATCATCGTTCAGCTCGGTTTTAAACGTGCCGGACTGCCGTTCGATCAGACGGCTATCGATCGTCGCTTTGCGCTGATGGAGACCTACTATCTGGGTGACGGCTGGTATTCCGATGGTCCCGGACGACCCCAGGATTACTACATCTCGATGGCCTTCCATTTTTATGGCTTGCTGTATGCCACGCTGAATCCGGAAGATACCGCTCGCGCCGCCACGTTGCGCGAACGTGCCCGGCGGTTTGCCGAAGACTTTATCTATATGTCGGCGGCCGACGGGGCTTCGGTGCCTTTCGGCCGCAGCCTGACCTATCGATTTGCGATGGTCGTGTTCTGGAGTGCGGTGGCGTTTGCTGAGCTGGATGTCCTCTCGCCGGGCGTCATTAAAGGGGTGATCCTGCGACATTTACGCTGGTGGCAGCAACGGCCTATTTTTGATCGTGACGGGATCCTGACGTTAGGCTTCGCTTACCCGAATCTGGCGATGTGCGAGGACTACAATTCGCCCGGTTCTCCTTACTGGGCGCTGAAGGTCTTTCTGATCCTCGCGCTGCCGGAAAGTCACCCGTTCTGGCTGGCAGAGGAGCAACCCCTGCCACCACTGGCGCAAACGCGCGCGATCCCGCACGCTGGACAAATTCTTCAGCACAGTGAGCATTCCGGGCTTGTCACCATGCTGACATCCGGCCAGCTGGAGTTGAATAACTACGTTAATACCGAGGCGAAATACACGAAGTTTGCCTATTCCAGCCGTTTTGGTTTTACCATTGAGCGCGGGCGTTTTGGTATCAAGCATGCGGCGTGCGATTCCATGCTGCTGTTGGCCGACGGCGATAACTACTTCCGGGGTCGCCGCGACTGCGACGAAGTCCGCGTCGATGAGCGCTTCATTTTCTCGCGCTGGTCGCCCTGGCATGACGTGACGATAGAGACCTGGCTGGTGCCGTTCGGTGAATGGCACATCCGTTTGCACCGCATCAACAGCGCGCGGGTACTGCAAACGGTGGAAGGGGGCTTTGCGGTGATGAAAGCGGAGCACCAGTTGAACGGGCGTGGATGTGTGATTGCCGCCAGCAACGGCAGCAGCACGATTGTGGATCTGTCACCGGTGATGTCGCGTCGACCGGACAGCATCATCACGCCGCCAAACAGCAGCATTATGTTTGCCGAATGTGCCGCGATCCCGGTGCTCTCAACAGAGATTGCGCCCGGAGAAAGCTGGCTCTGCTGTGCGGTCAGTGCATCCGGGCAACACAAAGAATACGCCGCCATTCCGCAATTGCACATTAATACTCACCGGGTCGTGATTCGCGAACCTGAATCTGCACGCCAGTTGTCGTTCTCTTTATAGCGAGGGTGGTATGAATATACGTTCACCGGGTTACAGAACGGAATACTATAAAATCAGTAGTTTTATCTTTCTCTATTTCTTTACCTGGTCGGCAAGTATCGGTTTGTTAGCGATCTGGCTGGGGCAGAAAGCACAGCTTAGCGGTACGGTAATAGGCACTGTCTTTGCCGTGAATGGTATTTTCTCGGTTATCCTGAAACCTATTTACGGCTATATTCTCGATAAAATTGGGATGAGTAAATATCTGCTCTATTTTGTCGTGGGCATGTCGGCATTAATGGCACCCTTCTTTATTTATGTTTACCAGCCATTATTACTTTCTCAAACTTTGTTGGGGATTATTGTTGGCGCGATTTACCTGAGTTTTGCCTGGTATGCCGGCGTGGCGGCCTGTGAATCGTATTCCGATCGCTACAGCCGCCTTAACGGTATGGAATTTGGGCAGATTCGGATGTGGGGTTCACTCGGTTGGGCGGTGGCATCATCGTTCTCGGGACTGCTGTTTAACCTTTCTCCGGCTTATAACTTCATTATGGGCAGCGTGACGTCGGTGGTGATGCTGATGGTTCTGCTGAGTCTGAAGGTGAACGTCAATGCCGCCAATGCCGCTGATGTGCTGACCAAAGAGAAAATCGTCCCGGCAGATGTCTACGCTCTGCTGCGAAACCGTAAGTTCTGGGCATTCTGCCTGTATGTGGCGGGCGTTGCGTGGATGATGTTTATCGCCGAGCAGCAGTTCTCCCGCTACTTTGTGACTTTCTTCTCTGACATCCACGAAGGCAATGCGGTCTTTGGCTATCTGGGCACCGTGCAGTCGGGTATGGAATTCGTCATGTACATGGTGATCCCTTTATTTGTTAATGCTATCGGTGCCAAACGCGGACTGCTGATTGTCGGCGCACTGGTAGGCGCGCGACTGGTGATTTCCGGTCTCTGCGATTCTCACCTGTTAATTTCTGTGCTCAAACCGTTATATGGCCTGGAGATCTGTTTATTACTGGTCTCGGTCTTTAAATATATCGCAGAGCATTTTGATAAACGCGTCAATGCAACCATGTATTTACTGGGATATCAGGCGATGCTGTATGTCGGCAATGTGGTGGTCTCTTCACCTGCCGGATTAATGTATGACCGTATTGGTTTTGAGAAAACCTACATCATCATGGGGATTATCGCCCTGGCCTTTACGCTTATTTCGGCATTTACCTTATCGGCATGCCAGAGTAAACGAAAAAATAATACTGCCCTTGATATCGCTGAAAATAACGCGACAAGATAATTTACGTCATAAGGAACCGAAATATGTTAAATCACATCGTTGAGGAACGCCTGTGCGCTTTTCCTGGCCGGCCGATCGATGCCGGGGCATTTCAGGATGAAATGCGCAGCGCGCGTGAACATGTCCTCGAACTGATTCGTCGTCATTTAACGGAATTCGGTGACCACTTTCCTGCCGAAACCTGTGTGAAGGGATATTACCCATTAACGGATAATGTCGAGTGGACGACCAGTTTCTGGACCGGGCAGCTATGGCTGGCCTGGGAGATGAGTGGCGAAGCGGTGTTCCGGGACATGGCGGAAAAGCACGTCCGCTCTTTTGGTCTGCGAATTGCCGGACGTCACGACACCAACACCCACGACCTGGGCTTCCTGTACACCCTTTCCTGCGTGGCGGCCTGGCGCCTGACGGGAAATCGCGAGGCGCGCGGGTTTTCGCTGCTGGCAGCAGAAGCGCTGCTGGAACGTTTTCACGAGAAAGCGCAGATCATTCAGGCGTGGGGCGATCTGAGCGACCCGGAACAGGCCGGGCGGATGATCATTGACTGCAACATGAATTTGCCCCTGTTGTACTGGGCGAGCGAGCAGACTGGCGATCCGCGGTTTGCGGACGCGGCGAAGGCGCACGTCGCCCAGGCGCAGACGTATTTAATTCGTGAAGACGCGTCCACCTTCCATACCTACTACATGGATGTGCACAGCGGTGCGCCGCGCTACGGAAACACACAGCAAGGCTATGCCGACGACTCGTGCTGGTCGCGCGGTCAGGCGTGGGGTATTTATGGTTTCCTGTTGAGCTATATCTACACCGGCGACCCGCAGAAGGTGGCGCTGTCGAAAAAACTGGCCAACTACTTCCTCAATCGCCTGCCGGAAGACGCCGTCTGCCATTGGGATCTGGCGCTGGTCGGAACCGATGCGCTGCGTGATTCCTCCTCGGCGGCCATTGCGGTCTGCGGTCTGTTGGAATTGATTAAACATCTACCCGTTACCGACCCGGATCGCGAATGTTACCAGCAGTGGGCGATGGCGATCATGTCGTCGCTGACGAAACACTATTTGATGGCGAAAGAGGAAAAGGGTAACGGTTTGCTGAAACACTCGGTGTATCACCTCTCAAGCAATAAAGGGGTGGATGAGTGTGCCAGTTGGGGAGATTACTTCTACGTGGAGGCGCTGGTGCGATTTACCCAGTGCTGGAAGCTGTACTGGTAAGCGTGAATTTCACTGTCGATCAAAAGGGTAAGCCACGGGAGCTTACCCTTTTGTCATTATGATATCTGATTGATCTTGCCAGAGAGGTCTATTAGGCTCAATCGAGGCGAGAACGCGGATTTAGGATAAGGCAACAACCGGGGATGGACGCCAAAAATACATAATAAGGAAACAGGATGAACAACACACATCTGTCTAAGAGCGTCGACGCCCTTAAACCCTCCGCTATCAGGGAATTACTCAAACATAGCAAAATGCCAGGCCTGATCTCGCTAGGCGGCGGCATTCCCAGCCCGGAACTGTTTGATAAAACGGGGCTGGAAATGGCCACACGCAACATGATGGAAAGCCAGTTTCTGAATGCGTTCCAGTACGGCCTGAGCGAAGGCTATCCGCCGCTGCGGGAAGCGATCGCTCAGTTGTGCCAGAAGCGCGGTATTCAGGCGACGCCTGACGCGATTCTGGTGACCAATGGTTCACAACAGTCGCTGGATATTCTGGCGAGAACGCTGATCAATCCGGGCGATAAAGTGGTGCTCGAACGCCCGACGTATCTTGCCGCATTGCAGGTTCTGCAACTGTCACAGGCGGATATGCTGTCTGTTGGCACCGATAAAGACGGCATGATCGTGGACGAACTGGAAGTGTTGCTACAGAGCAACACGATCAAGTTCGTGTATATCGTGCCGACGTTCGGTAACCCCGGCGGCGTGGTTCTGAGTGATTCCCGTCGCCAGAAGTTGGTTCAACTGGCGAAACAGCATGACTTTGCCATCATCGAGGATGATCCCTACGGCGAAATCAATTTCACCAATGAGATCTATAAAACGTTGTTCCAGCATGCCCAGGAGAGCGGGTGCTCTGAGCAGGTGATTTATACCTCGACCTTTTCCAAGATTCTGGCCCCTGGCCTGCGCGTGGGTTGGGTGGTGCTGCCGGAATGGATCAGACAAAAAGCGACCATTGTTAAACAGGCAACCGATCTGCATACCAGTGCGCATTCGCAGGCGATGGCGGCCAGCTATTTGACGTTAGGCCGTCTGGAAGATCAAATCCAGATCATTCGTCAGGCGTATCGTGAGAAGTGCAATGTGCTGGCGGATGCGATTCGCAGCGAACTGGGTGAGCATATCTCATTCCATATGCCGCAGGGGGGGATGTTCCTGTGGGGGACGTTCCGTTACGATTTCGATACCACGGCGTGGCTTTCCCGCACTTTGCAGGAAAAAGTGGTGTTCGTGCCGGGAGAGTTTTTCTTCTGCAATAATCCGGATAAACGTACGTTACGTATGTCTTTTGCTACGCCAACGGCGGATGAACTGGAAGAAGCGGTGCGGAGACTGAAAAAAGCGCTGCCCTGAGGCCGCTTTTGCCGGGTCTGACATTGATGGCGGACCCGGCACAACGCGGTATGTTTAAATACCGGATTCCAGAATACGAATATTCATATCCAGCACGTCGCCCTTAACGGCTTCGCTGTAGGCTTTCATGTGCGGGGTTTGCAGGTGCGCTTCAAGATGCGCGATGCTTTCCCACTGCTCAATCATGATGATTGAGTCAGGCGCCGTGGTCTGGAAACTCACGTTTGCCGCATGATCAACCATCGGCGCGTAGCCGTGGCAGCCCTCTTCCTTCAGTACGACAGGAACGATTTTCGCAAACTGATCCAGGACGGCCTGACGGTGATGTTGTCCCGGACGGGTACGGATTTCAGCAATAACTGTAAGCATGGTTAACTCCTTCTAATTCCAGGTTACTAGTTAACCAAAAATCGCCTGCAGATGCTCGCGATATTCTGCAACATAACGTGGTACATCCGGCATTTTAATGACGTCATTGGTAATAAAGGTCGGCAGCGCTTCCATTCCAAGGAATTGATTCGCCTTATGGAATGGCAGATAAACGCCATCGACGCCCACGCCGTGGAAGAACTGATCTTTATCGGTGAAGGCTTCCATCGGCGCGTTCCAGGTCAGGGAGAGCATGTATTTTTTCCCCTGAATCAGACCGCCGGAACCGTATTTTTTTGAGTCATCTGAGCGAGTACGACCATCGCTGGCATACAGTGTGCCGTGACCTTCGGTGAACACGTCATCAATGTATTTTTTCACAGTCCACGGCGCACCCATCCACCAACCCGGCATCTGCCAGATAACCACGTCAGCCCAGACGAAGTTCTGCACTTCTTCTTTCACGTCGTAATTGCTGTCAGCACGGACGATTTTGACGCTATGCCCGAGGTCACGCAGGGTGCCGTCAGCGACTTCCGTCAACGTGTCATTCAGTTGACCGTTAGAGTGCGCGAATTTTTTTGCGCCATTGATAATCAGGATGTTGCTCATTTTTTAGCCTCTCGGGAATGCGTTTGACGCTAATTTTACGTCAACAGGCGATTCGGTGAAATTAGCAAAATGTGCAAAGTCTTTTGCGTTCGGCGCAATAATTGACGATCACCACCGTACTGTCGCGGTAAAACCACCGTCTGGCGCATTGCCAAACGACACCGTCATTGCGTGCAGGGCGGCAATGCGGCGGACAATCGACAGGCCCAGGCCGCTGCCGGTAGCGTGTTGGCCCGGCGGGCGATAAAAGCGCTCGCCAATATGGGGCAGGACTTCCGCTGTGACGCCGGGGCCGTTATCTCTGACGGTAAACTGTCTGGCGTCAAGCGTAACATCAACCACGCTGCCTTTCGGGCTGTAGCGGATGGCGTTATCCAGCAGATTTCGCACCAGCAGACTGAGCAGCAGCGGTTGTCCAGTGCGCGTCACATTGTGAGCATTGATCTGCAAACGCACATCAATATGCGCCTGCTGCGCGGGTTGCCAGATGTCCATCACCGCGGACTGAAGGAGCTCTTCAAGAGAAAGCGTGGCGACATCCTGTAGGTTATCCAGCGAGTCGAGACGAGAAAGCGTCAGGAGTTGGTCGACCAGACGCGTGGCGCGATCGATACCCGTATGGAGTTGCATCAGGGCTTTCTGCCGCGCCAGCGGATCGTCATCAGAAAGTTGCGCCACCTCCGTCTGGACTTTCAGCGCCGTTAACGGACTGCGCAGTTCGTGAGCGGCATCTGACGTAAAGCGTCGCTCGCGCACCATCATATTATGGGTGCGGGTAAAAAGCTGGTTGAGCGATTCGACCAGCGGGCGCACCTCACTCGGAACGCCATGTGAACTGAGCGGTTCGCTGGATTGCGGATCGCGCAGTCGCAACGCCTGTGCCAGCTTTTTCAGCGGCATGAGCTCCCGATGCAACAACATAATCAGCATCAACAGCATCAGCGGCAGGGCGATAAGCCAGGGGACCAGTTGCGCCGTCACAATCTCCAGCGCCATATCTTCACGATATTCCCACTCCTGGCCCACCACGATGCGGTACTTACCATCGGCGGAGGTCAGCCAGATAAAACGCCATTTGTCGTCATCGCCGTTGAGTTGGCCGTCATCAAACCCTTCCCGACGGTAGCTATAGGGGATGTTCTGACCATTGTCGCCATCGTGCAGCACCATCTTGCCGTCCGTGGTATAGACGGCAAAGGTCAGCACGTCATCATCAACGTGGCCGTGCTTGAATTTCTTCGGCGTATGCGCCATCCGTTCGGTGGCGTGCAGTTCATTGATATCAAGCGTAATCAGGCGCTTGGCGAAGAGCATCAACTGAGTATCAAACAGTTCATCGACGTTATCGGTCGTCTTCTTCCAGGCGACAAAACTCGATGCCGCCCAGGTAATGGCTGCCAGAATCAGAAAGATGAGGGTAAGCCTGACGCGCAGGCTGAGTTGCCGGGTCACGATGATGCCTCACCAAGCGTATAGCCAATACCGTGAACGGTCCGAATAAAATTGCTGCCCAGTTTGCGCCGCAGATGGTGAACATGCACTTCAACGGCATTGCTGGTGACCTCTTCGTCCCAGTTATACAGCTTCTCTTCGATGAGCTTGCGCGGCAACACGCGCCCGGCATTGCGCATCAGCAACTCCAGCAGCGCGAACTCTTTTGGCTTGAGTATGAGTGGCTCACCCGCCAGCGTCGCGACCCGATCGCCGGGCGTTAAGGTCACCAGCCCGTGGCGCAGTTCGCTGCTGGCCTGACCGCTGGCACGGCGCATCAGCGCATCCAGCCTGGCGGCAACCTCAATCAGCGCAAAGGGCTTACACAGATAATCATCTGCCCCGAGGCGAAGTCCTTCCACACGCTCGGCCAGTGCGTCGCGTGCGGTGAGGATCAGCACCGGTTCACGCTTTCCCTGTTCACGCCAGTCGCGCAGAATATCGCGTCCGTCCATCCCCGGCAGCGTGAGGTCGAGGATCACCGCATCATAAGGTGCGCTGTAGAGCGCTTCTTTTCCCTGACGACCTTCCGTAAACCAGTCGACGCTAAAGCCCATTTTACTCAACCCGGTTTTAATGCCGTCGCCAATTAACGCATCATCTTCAATCAGTAAAATTCGCATCGTTTCATCCTTGCGCCCGTCGCCATAGCGGCAAGTAAACCGCGATGTCGCACGCGATGTACAGTAAAAATGAGACTTTTTTTTGCCTTAAGAACTCGTTAAGGATTAGCCTGTTTAATGGATATCAAGTGACATCAAAGGGAGAAATGATCATGAAAAAACTGGCTACAATTGTTGCCGTTATGGCGCTCTGCTCTGCACCGGTTCTGGCGGCGCAGCAGGGTGGTTTTTCTGGCCCGTCCGCGACACAAACGCAGAGCGGCGGCTTCCAGGGACCAAACGGCAGTAGCACGACGGTAGAAAGTGCGAAATCCTTGCGTGATGACACCTGGGTGACGCTGCGTGGCAACATCGTTGAACGCATTTCCGATGACCTCTATCTGTTTAAAGACGCGACAGGCACCATCAATGTCGATATCGACCACAAACGCTGGAACGGCGTGACGGTCACCCCGCAGGATACCGTTGAAATTCAGGGTGAAGTGGACAAAGACTGGAATTCCGTTGAAATTGACGTGAAGCAAATCAGTAAAGTCAGCAAATAATCCCCGTCAGGGCCGCGTTCGCGGCCCTTTTCTTTGTGACTCAACGCGTCAGATAAGGTAGTATCTGCGGCAATATTGCCTGAAAAGATACCGGGTATCTGGCGGGCTTACAGTTGAGGAATCACGATTAATGAGCGATATGGCAGAGCGCCTTGCGCTGCATGAATTCACGGAAAACGCCTATCTGAATTACTCCATGTACGTCATCATGGACAGGGCGTTGCCGTTTATTGGTGATGGTCTGAAACCCGTTCAGCGCCGCATCGTCTATGCGATGTCAGAGCTGGGGTTGAACGCCAGCGCTAAATTTAAAAAATCCGCCCGTACCGTTGGCGACGTGTTGGGTAAATACCACCCGCACGGGGACAGCGCCTGCTATGAGGCCATGGTGCTGATGGCGCAGCCGTTCTCTTACCGTTATCCGCTGGTCGATGGTCAGGGGAACTGGGGGGCGCCTGACGATCCGAAGTCCTTCGCCGCGATGCGTTATACCGAATCCCGCCTCTCAAAATACGCTGAGCTGCTGCTGAGCGAACTCGGACAGGGAACCGCTGACTGGGTGCCAAACTTCGACGGGACGATGCAGGAGCCGAAAATGCTGCCCGCGCGTCTGCCGAATATCCTGCTTAACGGCACAACCGGTATCGCGGTCGGCATGGCGACGGATATTCCGCCGCACAACCTGCGCGAAGTAGCAAAAGCTGCGATCACCCTGATTGAACAGCCGAAAACGACGCTGGACGAGCTGCTGGATATTGTCCACGGCCCGGACTACCCGACTGAAGCGGAAATCATTACCCCACGCGCTGAAATTCGTAAGATTTATGAGAATGGACGCGGCTCCGTGCGCATGCGCGCGGTGTGGAAGAAAGAAGACGGCGCGGTGGTGATTACTGCGCTGCCGCACCAGGTTTCCGGCGCGCGCGTGCTGGAGCAAATCGCGGCCCAGATGCGCAATAAAAAGCTGCCGATGGTTGACGATTTGCGCGATGAGTCAGATCACGAAAACCCGACTCGTCTGGTGGTGGTGCCGCGTTCCAATCGTGTGGACATGGATCAGGTGATGAACCACCTGTTTGCCACCACCGATCTGGAAAAGAGCTACCGCATTAACCTCAATATGATCGGTCTTGACGGGCGTCCGGCGGTGAAAAACCTGCTGGAGATCCTCACCGAATGGCTGGCGTTCCGTCGTGATACCGTGCGTCGCCGCCTGAACTATCGTCTGGAGAAAGTCCTCAAACGCCTGCATATCCTGGAAGGTTTGCTGGTGGCGTTTCTCAATATCGACGAAGTTATTGAGATCATCCGTACGGAAGATGAGCCGAAGCCAGCGCTGATGTCGCGTTTTGGTATCACCGAAACGCAGGCCGAAGCAATCCTCGAACTGAAATTGCGTCATCTCGCCAAACTGGAAGAGATAAAGATTCGCGGTGAGCAGGATGAGCTGGCGAAAGAGCGCGATCAGTTGCAGGCGATTCTCGCCTCTGAACGCAAAATGAATACCCTGCTGAAGAAAGAACTGCAGGCGGATGCCGACGCCTATGGTGACGATCGTCGCTCACCGCTGCGCGAGCGCGAAGAAGCGAAAGCGATGAGCGAACACGACATGCTGCCGTCTGAGCCGGTGACGATCGTGCTGTCGCAGATGGGCTGGGTGCGTAGCGCCAAAGGTCACGACATCGACGCGCAGGGGCTGAACTACAAAGCGGGCGACAGCTTTAAAGCGGCAGTGAAAGGCAAGAGCAACCAGCCGGTGGTGTTTATCGATACCACCGGGCGCAGTTACGCCATTGACCCGATCACGCTGCCGTCGGCGCGCGGTCAGGGTGAACCGTTGACCGGTAAACTGACGCTACCGCCGGGCGCGACCGTTGAGCATATGCTGATGGAAGGCGATGAGCAGAAACTGCTGATGGCATCAAATGCGGGTTACGGTTTCGTCTGTACGTTCAACGATCTGGTGGCGCGTAACCGTGCCGGTAAGACGCTCATTACGCTTCCGGAAAATGCCCGCGTTATGCCGCCGGTGGTGATTGAAGATGAAACGGACATGCTGCTGGCGATTACCCAGGCTGGACGTATGCTGATGTTCCCGGTCAGCGATCTGCCGCAGTTGTCGAAAGGTAAAGGGAACAAGATAATCAACATTCCGTCCGCAGAAGCGGCGCGGGGTGATGACGCGCTGGCACTGCTCTATGTGCTGCCGCCGCAAAGCACGCTGACCATTCACGTCGGGAAACGCAAAATTAAGCTGCGTCCTGAAGAGTTGCAGAAAGTGGCCGGCGAACGTGGTCGTCGCGGGACGTTGATGCGCGGTTTGCAGCGCATCGATCACATTGAGATTGATTCGCCGCGTCGTGCCGGCAGTGGTGACAGCGAAGAGTAATTTGCGTGAAATGCCGGATGGTGGCTTTGCCTTCTCCGGCCTACGCAGATGCCCCTTGTGGACCGGATAAAACGTGTGCGTCGTTATCCGGTCCACAAGGGACGTGCCATTCGTTCCTGCCGGATTACAGTAAAATTTCCCGTAAAACCGTTGTTTATTCGTGAGTCGCGATTAACAATACAGTTTTCCAGAGAGCCACATTAACAATACCCTAACCTGATAGCAGGTGACGTAGAATCCCGGGCTCTTAGGCCTTCAGAGGTTGTTATGCTATTTATTTTTCGACTTATTATTACCGTTATCTATTCCATTCTGGTTTGTGTTTTCGGTTCTCTTTACTGCTTACTCAGCCCGCGTAACCCAAAACACGTCGCGACATTCGGGCACATGTTTGGTCGTCTGTCGCCGGTGTTCGGCTTGAAAGTTGAGTGCCGTAAACCCGCGGATGCGGAAAGCTACGGTAACGCTATCTACATCGCTAACCATCAGAATAACTACGATATGGTGACCGCCGCGAATATCGTGCAGCCGCCAACCGTGACCGTCGGGAAGAAAAGCCTGCTGTGGATCCCATTTTTTGGTCAACTGTACTGGCTGACGGGAAACCTGTTGATCGACCGTAATAACCGTGCAAAAGCGCACGGCACGATTGCCGAAGTGGTGAACCATTTTAAAAAGCGTCGTATCTCCATCTGGATGTTCCCGGAAGGCACTCGCAGCCGGGGCCGTGGTCTGCTGCCGTTTAAAACCGGGGCTTTTCATGCCGCGATTGCTGCTGGCGTCCCGATTATTCCGGTGTGCGTTTCCAATACCTCGAATAAAATTAACCTGAATCGCCTGAAGAATGGTCTGGTGATTGTGGAAATGCTGCCGCCGGTGGATACCAGTCAGTATGGTAAAGATCAGGTTCGTGAACTGGCCGCGCACTGCCGCTCGTTGATGGAACAAAAGATTGCTGAACTTGATCAAGAAGTCGCCGAGCGCGAAGCCGCCGGGAAAGTTTGATTCAGCGATAAATGCTTACTCATTCGCGCTGCAAGCTAACGCACATGCAGCCTGGAGTATGACGAGTTTTTGCAGGAAACGAGTTCCTGCCCGTAATTTAGCCAGTTTTACATGGAGCTTATATGTCATTCAGTCGGCGTCAGTTCATTCAGGCATCGGGGATCGCGCTGTGTGCCGGTGCTGTTCCGCTGAGGGCCAATGCTGCCGGTCAGCAACAGCCGCTGCCCGTTCCGCCGCTACTGGAATCCCGCCGGGGCCAGCCGCTGTTTATGACGCTGCAGCGTTCGCACTGGTCATTTACCCAGGGCACGCGTGCGCCGGTCTGGGGCATTAACGGGCGTTACCTCGGACCGACGATCCGCGTCTGGAAAGGGGATGACGTTAAGCTTATCTACAGTAACCGTCTGGCGGAAAATGTCTCTATGACTATCGCCGGTTTGCAGGTTCCGGGTCCGCTGATGGGCGGTCCGGCTCGCATGATGTCGCCAAACGCAGACTGGGCACCCGTGCTGCCCATCCGTCAGAACGCCGCCACGCTGTGGTATCACGCCAATACGCCGAACCGTACCGCTCAGCAGGTTTACAACGGCCTGGCCGGGATGTGGCTGGTCGAAGATGAGGTGAGTAAATCGCTGCCGATCCCGAATCATTACGGCGTCGACGACTTCCCTATCATTATTCAGGACAAGCGACTGGATAACTTTGGCACGCCGGAGTACAGCGAACCCGGCAGCGGTGGTTTTGTCGGTGATACGCTGTTGGTCAACGGGGTGCAAAGTCCTTATGTCGAGGTATCCCGCGGCTGGGTGCGCCTGCGTCTGCTGAATGCCTCTAACTCCCGGCGTTACCAGCTGCAAATGAGCGACGGTCGCGCGCTGCATGTCATCTCCGGCGATCAGGGCTTTTTGCCCGCGCCGGTGTCGGTAAAACAACTGTCGCTGGCGCCCGGCGAGCGCCGTGAAATTCTGGTCGATATGACCAATGGTGATGAAGTGTCGATTACCTGCGGTGAAGCGGCGAGCATCGTTGACCGGATCCGCGGTTTCTTTGAACCGTCGAGCATTCTGGTTTCCACGCTGGTGTTAACGCTGCGCCCAACCGGCCTGCTGCCGTTGGTGACCGACAGCCTGCCGATGCGTCTGCTGCCGACCGAGATCATGAGCGGTACGCCGATTCGCAGTCGCGATATCAGCCTGGGCGACGATCCGGGTATCAACGGCCAGTTATGGGACGTCAACCGCATTGATATCACCGCGCAGCAGGGCTCCTGGGAACGCTGGACGGTGCGTGCCGATATGCCGCAGTCGTTCCACATCGAAGGGGTGTCGTTCCTCGTGCGTAACGTCAACGGTGCGATGCCGTTCCCGGAAGACAGGGGCTGGAAAGATACCGTCTGGGTGGATGGGCAGGTAGAGCTGCTGGTCTGGTACGGACAGCCGTCCTGGGCGCATTTCCCGTTCTACTTCAACAGCCAGACGCTGGAAATGGCGGACCGCGGTTCTATTGGGCAGATTCTGGTGAATCCAGCGGCGTAATCCTCCTCTCTCTCGCTGATACGCGAGAGAGATTATCCTTCGATTTCTCTTTCGTTCCGGCATATAATCGCCGGCCTTTGATTATTTTTTTACCATTTTTGGAAGCACTATGAGCGCAATATCCCTGATCCAGCCAGACAGAGATCTCTTCTCCTGGCCTCAGTACTGGGCGGCCTGTTTTGGTCCCGCTCCTTTTTTGCCGATGTCACGCGACGAAATGGATCAACTTGGCTGGGATAGCTGCGACATTATTTTGGTTACCGGTGACGCCTATGTCGATCACCCGAGTTTCGGTATGGCGATTTGCGGTCGTATGCTGGAATCGCAGGGCTTCCGCGTTGGCATCATTGCGCAGCCGGACTGGAACAGCAAAGACGATTTCATGCGTCTGGGCAAACCGAACCTGTTCTTCGGCGTAACCGCTGGCAATATGGACTCGATGATCAACCGCTACACTGCCGATCGCCGCCTGCGCCATGACGATGCTTATACCCCGGATAACGTAGCGGGCAAGCGCCCGGATCGTGCCACGCTGGTTTATACCCAGCGCTGCAAAGAGGCGTGGAAAGATGTGCCGGTGATCCTTGGCGGCATTGAAGCGAGCCTGCGCCGTACCGCGCATTATGATTACTGGTCCGATACCGTGCGCCGTTCCGTGCTGGTGGATTCCAAAGCCGACATGCTGATGTTCGGCAACGGCGAGCGTCCGCTGGTGGAAGTGGCGCACCGTCTGGCGATGGGCGAAACCATCAACCAGATCCGCGACGTGCGTAACACCGCGATTATGGTGAAAGACGCGCTGCCAGGCTGGAGCGGCGTCGATTCTACGCGTCTGGATACGCCGGGGAAAATCGACCCGATCCCGCATCCGTATGGCGAAGATTTGCCGTGCGCCGACAACAAACCGGTCGCGCCGAAAAAGCAGGAAGCGAAAGCCGTTACCGTGCAGCCTGCGCGTCCGAAGCCGTGGGAAAAGACCTACGTTCTGCTGCCGTCCTTTGAAAAAGTGAAGGGCGACAAAGTGCTGTATGCGCACGCCTCGCGGATCCTGCACCATGAAACCAACCCAGGCTGCGCGCGTGCGCTGATGCAAAAGCATGGCGATCGCTACATCTGGATCAACCCGCCGGCGATCCCGCTGTCAACCGAAGAGATGGACAGCGTCTTTGCCCTGCCGTATAAGCGCGTGCCGCACCCGGCATATGGCAACAGCCGCATTCCCGCCTATGAGATGATTCGCTTCTCTGTCAACATTATGCGCGGCTGCTTTGGCGGGTGCTCGTTCTGTTCGATCACCGAGCATGAAGGGCGCATTATTCAGAGCCGCTCTGAAGACTCGATCATTAATGAGATCGAAGCGATCCGCGATACCGTCCCGGGCTTCACCGGCGTGATCTCCGATCTCGGTGGTCCGACGGCCAACATGTACATGCTGCGCTGCAAGTCGCCGCGTGCGGAACAGACCTGCCGTCGCCTGTCGTGCGTCTATCCGGATATCTGTCCGCATATGGATACCAATCACGAGCCGACGATCAACCTTTATCGCCGTGCGCGTGACCTGAAAGGCATCAAGAAGATCCTGATCGCTTCCGGTGTGCGTTACGACATCGCGGTCGAAGACCCGCGCTATATCAAAGAGCTGGCGAGTCATCACGTCGGGGGGTATCTGAAGATTGCGCCTGAGCATACCGAAGAAGGGCCGCTGTCGAAGATGATGAAGCCGGGCATGGGCAGCTATGACCGCTTTAAGGAACTGTTCGATCTCTACTCGAAGCAGGCAGGGAAAGAGCAGTATCTGATCCCGTATTTCATCTCCGCGCACCCGGGGACGCGTGACGAAGATATGGTGAATCTGGCGCTATGGCTGAAGAAGCATCGCTTCCGTCTCGATCAGGTGCAGAACTTCTATCCGTCGCCGCTGGCAAACTCGACCACCATGTATTACACCGGCAAAAACCCGCTGGGTAAAATTGGCTATAAGAGTGAAGATGTGGTGGTGCCGAAGGGCGATAAGCAGCGTCGTCTGCATAAAGCGCTGCTGCGTTACCACGATCCGGCAAACTGGCCAACGATCCGTCAGGCGCTGGAAGAGATGGGTAAAAAGCATCTGATTGGCGGACGCCGCGAGTGCCTGGTGCCTGCGCCAACGCTGGAAGAGATGCGCGAAGCGCGTCGCCAGAACCGTAATACCCGTCCGGCGTTGACCAAGCACACGCCGGTAGCGCATCAGCGTCAGACGCCGGCCGCCAACAAAAAGCGGGCAAAAGTCGCCGGGCGATAATGCGATTGCCCGGTAACGTCAAGCTTACCGGGTCGGTTACACCGTTTGATAAATGTGGCTGCTGATGCAGCCATTTTTTCATCTGTAGCGGGCAAACAGTATCTGAATCAGGAGACGGAGATGAAAGCAGGGATGATGGCAGGGGTGATGGCGATCGCTCTGCTGCAAAGCGGTTGCGTGGTACATCACCAGATACAGCCTGAAGTGGCAGGACAGCTTGTCGATAGTACCGGCAAACCGGTACAGGGGGCGCAACTGACCCAGGTGAGCAGTGGGGAGTCCGTTCAGACACGCTCTGATGGTGATGGACGTTTTACCTTCCCGGCTGCCTATAAATGGACCTTCTTTGTGCCAATAGGCCCGGTGGACTGGTATTTTCGCTCTGCACTACACATGAGTGCGAATGGCAAGGACTATGAAACCGGTCTGGGCGGCGCTTTTGGTGGGCCGCACGCGCTTGAGGGCAGAAAGTTCAACGTGACCTGTACGTTGCCGGACAAACCCGGCGAGGTGTCATGCCTGTAGCGAACAACATGAAAGCCCGACGCTAAGCCGGGCCTGAAAAAAGGGAATCAACCGCCGAACTGATCCGGGTCGGGACCCAGGCGTTTGCCCTGATCGAGCTTCGCAATCTCGCCCAGTTCGTCTTTGTCGAGACGGAAATCCCAGACGTCGAAGTTCTCGGCGATACGCGACGGCGTGACGGATTTCGGGATAACCACCAGACCGTTATCCAGATGCCAGCGGATGACTATCTGCGCCGGGGTTTTACCGTATTTATCCGCCAGGGAACGAATGATTTTTTGATCGAAAACGCCTTCGCCGCCCTGCGCCAGCGGGCTCCAGGATTCCGTCTGAATTTTATGCGTCGCATTCCACGCGTGCAGCTGACGCTGTTGCATTAGCGGATGCAGTTCTATCTGGTTAATCACCGGCGTGACGCCCGTTTCGTCAATCAGTCGCTGGAGGTGGTTGACCTGAAAGTTACACACGCCGATGCTCTTAATCAGCCCCTCTTTTTGCAGCTCGATCATGCCCTGCCAGGCGGCAACATAGTGATCGATTGCCGGAACCGGCCAGTGCATCAGATACAGATCGAGATAATCGAGCTGGAGTTTTTCCAGACTCTCCATCAACGCTTCGCGGGGGCGTTTCTGATCGTCATTCCACAGCTTGGTGGTGATGAATAACTCATCGCGGGGGAGACCTGCGCTGGCTAACGCTTTGCCGACGCCGTCTTCATTTTTGTATGCGGCGGCGGTGTCTATGGACCGATAGCCGACGTCCAGTGCTTTATGAATGGCGGAGACGACCTCGTCGTTACCGGCTTTCCATACGCCTAACCCCAGTTGGGGCATTACGTTGCCATCCTGAAGCTTAATTACGGTTTGGTTTGCCATTTTTCCTCCTTCATGTGCTCATCACCGGAGGGGCGCTCCGGTGATGTAGGGTGACTTAAGTCTGGACGAAATGCCCAAAAACGAAAGCCAGAGGTGAAAAAAGCTTAGCGGGCGGCCTCGTAAATACGGCGGCTGACATCCAGGGTGATGTCTTTATGTTCACCCAGTTGCGTCATGCCGTGTTCTTCCAGTTTCGCCAGCAGGGCCGGGATAGAACTGCCGTCAAGGCCGTAGCCTGACAGGCGAGTCGGGACGCCCAGTTGTTCGAAGAAATTACGGGTGGCCGCAATCGCTGCATCAATACGCTCATCGTCAGAACCGTCGGTGATGTTCCATACGCGCTCAGCATATTGCAGCAGTTTGCCACGTTTGGTATCGCGTTTTTCATTCCACAATGCAGGCAGAACCACCGCCAGCGTCTGGGCGTGATCCAGACCGTGCATCGCCGTCAGTTCGTGGCCCAGCATATGGGTTGCCCAGTCCTGCGGCACGCCCGCGCCAATCAGGCCGTTCAGCGCCTGAGTCGCTGCCCACATCACGTTCGCGCGAACATCGTAGTTTTCCGGATCTTTCAGCGCTTTCGGACCGTCTTCGATCAGGGTCAGCAGAATGCCTTCCGCGAAGCGATCCTGAATTTTGGCATCAACCGGATACGTAACGTACTGCTCAACGGTATGCACAAATGCATCAACCACGCCGTTGGCCACCTGACGCGGCGGCAGGGTGTAGGTGTAAACCGGATCCAGTACCGCAAAGACCGGCTGCACATGTGCGGAATGGAAGGCCTGCTTGTCGCCCGTGGTTTTACGCGAGATGACCGCGCCTTTGTTGGACTCAGAACCGGTTGCTGGCAGCGTTAACACGGACCCCATCGGGATCGCGCTTTTGATGTCGCTACCGCTGGTCTGCAGGATGTGCCACGGGTCAACGCCATCCGCATAGTGAGCGGCAGCGGCGATGAATTTCGTGCCATCAAGGACCGAACCACCGCCGACGGCCAGCAGGAAGGTTATGTTCTCTTCACGGGCGATTTTTACGGCGTTCATCAGTGTTTCATACGACGGGTTAGGTTCGATGCCGCCAAATTCACGGACGTCCAGACCTTTCAGTGCGTCCTGTACCTGCGCCAGCACGCCGGTTTTTTTCACGCTGCCGCCGCCATAAGTGATCAGCACGCGTGCGTCCTGAGGGATTTGTGCGCGCAGTTCAGCAATCGCACCTTTACCAAACAGAATGCGAGTCGGGGTATGCAGATTAAAGTTGTTCATTGCTCGTTCCCTTATGTGGGTAAAAAAAGAGGGCAGGCGGGGTCTGCCGGATGGAGAACATTGTGGTCGTGCGCGGCTATCCTCTCAATGCTCATTTCTGCCAATGTCTTGCCCATTTCTCCAGAGTACTGGAGAAAAACGATAAACTTGCGCACAATCAAGGCGTCGTCATACGTTGAGAAAAATTTCTGCCATGAACCGCGAAGAGATCTGTTTACTGCTGACGGATAAAGTTAAGCAGTTGAAATACAAAGAACATAAGCCCGGTGATCTGCTGCCAGACATCCGTCTGCTGTACGGTACTGAACCGGGTTTACGTACACCCGTCATGTACGACCCCGGCATCATATTTCTCTTTTCCGGTCATAAAATCGGTTACATCAATGAGCGGGTTTTCCGTTACGACGCCAATGAATACCTGCTGCTGACAGTACCTTTACCCTTCGAATGTGAAACCTATGCGACACCTGACGTGCCGCTCGCCGGATTTCGCATCAATGTCGATATTCTGCAATTGCAGGAACTGCTGATGGACATCGGCGAAGACGAACGCTTTCAGCCGTCGATGGCGGCAAGCGGGATCAACTCCGCGACGCTCTCTGAGGAGATCCTCTGCGCGGCAGAACGTCT
This sequence comes from Citrobacter telavivensis, assembly GCF_041807075.1. NCBI lineage: Bacteria > Pseudomonadati > Pseudomonadota > Gammaproteobacteria > Enterobacterales > Enterobacteriaceae > Citrobacter > Citrobacter telavivensis. The sequence goes on from NZ_JBGUBF010000009.1 coordinate 67,440, forward strand.
GCTCGACGTCATGGAGAGACCGCTGGACGCGCGAATTCTCGGTAAACAGATTATCCGCGAGATCCTCTATCACGTTCTGACCGGGCCACGCGGTGGCGCGCTGCTGGCGCTGGTGAGCCGTCAGACCCACTTCAGCCTGATTAGCCGCGTGCTCAAGCGTATTGAAAATAAGTACACCGAAAACCTCAACGTCGAGCAACTGGCGGCAGAAGCCAACATGAGCGTCTCTGCGTTCCACCATAATTTTAAGTCAGTCACCAGCACATCGCCGTTGCAGTACCTGAAAACGTATCGGTTACATAAGGCGCGGATGATGATGATTCACGACGGCATGAAGGCCAGTGCGGCGGCAATGCGGGTGGGTTATGAAAGTGCGTCGCAATTCAGTCGCGAATTTAAGCGCTATTTCGGCGTGACGCCGGGAGAGGATGCGGCGCGGATCCGCACCATGCAGGGGAGTTGACGGACGGCGCAGGCCGGATAAGCAGAGCGCTATCCGGCAATCAACCTATCAGGCGCTACAGTATTTCTTCTTGATAACGACCACAACCGTGCCGATCAAACCCGCCGCCAGCAGGAAGAGTGGCAGGATCATCAGGAAGGTCATAACCTGATCTTCATGGCGCTTCACAAACGGGATCATGCTGAGGGCATAGCCAAAGCTGGTGACCACGCCGACCCACAGCAGACCGCTCAGCCAGTTGAAGAACTGGAAACGGCGGTTAGAGAGGCCGGAAATCCCCGCCATGGTTGGCAGCAGGGTCCGTACGAACGCCAGAAAGCGTCCCGCCAGCAGTGCCAGCAGACCGTGGCGGTCAAACATGCAGGTCGCGCGCTGGTGGTATTTCGCCGGAAGTTGCGCCAGCCAGCCTTTTACCGTTCGCGTATTGCCCAGCCAGCGTCCCTGAATATAGCTGAGCCAACAACCGAGGCTGGCCGCCGTCGTCAGGATCACCAGAGTAGGGACAAAGCTCATGACGCCCTGCGCGACTAATGCGCCCGCTAATAGCAGGAGGCTATCACCGGGTAAAAATGAGGCCGGTAACAGGCCATTCTCTAAAAACAGCGTGGCGAACATCACAAAGTAGACGACGCTAACAACATGTGGGTCCGCCAGCGCGGCAAAATCATGTTGCCAGAGCGCAGCGATAATATCTTGAATGACAGCCATGGACTTTCCTGTGGAACAGCGTTTACGCCTTAATGACCCTATTGTACTCCTGAACGGGCCCGGATGACTTGATCCCGGGCGCAACAAATGCAGACAATTTCGCTCGACGTGTCTGCATAGCTGTCCATTAGCGTCAATTTTACACGAGGCGAGAAAATCCGGCGGCTAAATCTGCAATCAGATCGTCAACATTTTCTAAACCAATGTGGAGACGAATCAGCGTGCCGCTGAAATCCACGCCCCCTTCCGGGCGAATTTCCGCAATCTGTTCAGGCTGATTGGCCAGAATCAGCGACTCAAACCCGCCCCACGAATAGGCCATGCTGAACAGGCTGAAGTGATCCAGATAAGCGGACAGCTCGTCATTATTGAGCTTTTTATTCAGCACAAATGAGAACAGACCGCTGCTCCCCGTAAAGTCACGTTTCCAGAATTCGTGTCCTTTACTGCCCGGCAATGCCGGATGATTCACTCGTGCGACCTGCGGATGGGCAGCCAGCCATTCGGCAACCTTCAGACTGCTTTCGTGATGCTGACGCAGGCGCACACCCAGGGTACGCAGCCCGCGGCTGGTCATATAGGCCGTATCCGCATCGACCATTTGCCCCATCAGATAGGCATTCTCACGCAACCGATCCCAGCAGCGGGCGTTCGAAACGGCAGTACCAACCATTGCGTCGGAGTGACCAATCAGGTACTTGGTCCCGGCCTGAATCGAGATATCAATGCCGAAATCGAGGGCTTTAAACAGCACGCCCGCAGCCCAGGTGTTGTCGATCATAATGATGGCGTCTGGCGCAACGCGTCTGACGGCGGCGACAATCGCCGGTACGTCGTGGACTTCCATGGTGACGGAACCCGGAGACTCGAGGAAAACGACTTTGGTGTTGGGTTGAAGATGCTTAACAATGTCAGCGCCGACCAACGGATCGAACCAGCCGGTGGTCACCCCCAGCTTGCCGAGGATTTTGGTGCAGAAATCCTGGCTCGGCTCATAGGCTGTGTTAGTCATCAGCACGTGGTCGCCCTGTTCGACAAAGGCCAGAATGGTGTTGGCGACAGCCGCAGCGCCGCAGGGGAAGAGCGCGCAGCCGGCACCGCCTTCAAGCTCGCACATCGCTTCCTGCAGCGAGAAATGGGTCAACGTGCCGCGGCGTCCGTAAAAGAGTTCGCCGTTGGCGCGGTTGCGGGTGGCGTGCTTTTTGTCTTCGACCGTTTCAAAAACCAGCGAAGAAGCGCGTTGAATCACACTATTCACCGAACCCAGCGTGTATTTTTTACTGCGTCCTGCACCGACCAGTTTGGTGTCCAGTTGCTTATCTGCCATGTTGTGTTTCCTGTTTTTATACGTCTGGATGTCTAAACTACCACGAATGGCAAAATGCGCATCCCGGGGAACAGGATAAAGCACAATATTTTCTTAAAATTCCCTCCCGTAACGTTTTACTGCGTAAGCGCAAGGAAAAGAAACCAAAGGTGCGGCACTATGTAAATAGTAATGAGAACGACTATCAATTCGACGTCGTTTTGATATTATTACGCTCAGAATTTGTGATTTGCGTCCTGGAGATACAGAGTGGGTAATAATTTGATGCAGACGGATCTTTCCGTCTGGGGTATGTATCAGCACGCCGACATCGTGGTTAAGTGCGTGATGATTGGTCTGATTCTGGCGTCAGTGGTCACCTGGGCTATCTTCTTCAGTAAGAGTGTTGAGTTCTTCTCTCAGAAGCGTCGGCTTAAGCGCGAACAGCAGCTGTTGGCGGAAGCCCGCTCTCTGGATCAGGCAAGCGATATCGCTGCAAACTTTGGCGCTAAAAGCTTAAGCGTCCAATTGCTCAATGAAGCGCAGAACGAACTGGAACTGTCTCAGGGCAGTGAAGACAACGAAGGGATTAAAGAGCGTACTGGTTTTCGTCTGGAGCGTCGCGTTGCGGCGGCGGGACGTCATATGGGGCGCGGAAATGGCTACCTGGCGACCATCGGGGCGATTTCACCGTTTGTCGGTTTGTTCGGTACGGTCTGGGGCATCATGAATAGCTTCATCGGGATTGCGCAAACGCAGACCACTAACCTCGCCGTCGTAGCGCCGGGTATCGCAGAAGCACTGCTGGCGACGGCCATCGGTCTGGTTGCCGCCATCCCAGCCGTGGTTATCTATAATATCTTTGCCCGTCAGATTGGCGGTCTTAAAGCGATGCTGGGCGATGTGGCAGCACAGGTGCTGTTACTGCAAAGCCGCGACCTGGATCTGGATGCAAGCGCATCCGCTCATCCGGTACGCACCGCGCAGAAATTACGTGTAGGGTAATGTTTCATGGCAATGCGTCTTAATGAAAATCTGGACGATAACGGTGAAATGCATGAAATCAACGTGACGCCGTTTATCGACGTCATGCTGGTACTGCTGATCATCTTTATGGTGGCCGCGCCGTTGGCAACGGTGGATGTAAAGGTAAACCTGCCTGCTTCCTCCAGTACGCCACAACCGCGCCCGGAAAAACCCGTTTACCTGTCGGTCAAAGCGGACAACAGCATGTTTATTGGTAACGATCCGGTGACGGACGAGACCATGGTGGCAGAACTGACGGCACTGACTGAAGGGAAGAAAGACACCACGATCTTCTTCCGCGCGGATAAAACCGTCGACTATGAGACCCTGATGAAGGTGATGGACACGCTGCATCAGGCGGGGTATCTGAAGATTGGCCTGGTCGGCGAAGAGGTCGCGAAAGCGAAATAATCGTTGTCGCCTCGGGCACGATGAGAGAAAAGGTCGGGTAAGGCGTTATCGCTACCCGGCTTTTTTATTGCCTGTCGCTCCGGGTCTGTACCAGGCGTTCATTGAGCGCGACGGTGGTGATCGCGATCGTGCGGTAGTTCCCGTCGGCAAGTTTGCGCGTCAGTCGCAGCGTGGCTGTCTCCCGAGCCAGCAAATACTGCCAGGTGCTCTCCAGCCGCGCCATGATTTTGTCATGCAGCTCCGGGGTCTGTCTGATAATGGCGTTGATCGCCGCGCCATAAATCTCTTCCTTCACCTGAAGCGCGTAAATTTCCCGTCGGTTTTGCCATTTCAGACGAACCAGCGCCGCCGGGATAGAGGTCACTTCTTGCGCCACACTTTCGAGGACGGCATTTTTATTGGCGATAAGCGCGGCAATATTCTGCTTTAAGATAAATTGATCGCTTTTATTATCATCCAGGGCCAAATAGACATTATTATCTTCAACATCTTTAATCATTGTTCGTCATCCAGAGAATAGAAAAGGGGCGAGTCTTTCTCCCGGGTAATTAAATTAAGCCAAATTTCATTACCATTTTCATTTATATGCGCGGTCATTTCAGCGATTATTTTACTTAAGGTCTGGGCGTCAATATCGCCTTCAGCCTGTAACGCATTAATAACCCGGGCGAAAGTCTCAATTTTTGCCACCCGCTCAAGGCGTTCTTTAAAATGACGATCGCGTTCTTCGAGCAGAATATTTTTAGATTGCCCTGTGGGCGTTGCGCTAATTAAGATATCGGCTTCATAATCGCTGAGGGTTGTTTTGCTCTGAGTTAAATTCTCATCGTTTTCTGCTGTTCCTTCCGCCTGACCTGCGGGTGACAGATGAAAACGCGGTGGCACAAGGTGCTCAGGAAGCATGTCGCAATTTCCTTTAATATCAAAAGTATAGTTGTTTTTATTTGGCAGGTCGCGTTGACAATAACATGGGGTAATTTTAGAATCAAAAAAAATGGAGTCATGCTATGAACAGTATTTTTTATTCTGTCATTACCTTGTTATTGCTGACCGGCGGCGTGCTTTTATTAATGCGTGAGTTTAATAAACCGCACAACGCTGAAGAACTGGCCTCTGCGACTCAATCAACACCTCTGACCAAAGAAGAGGGAGAGGATCATTTTTCCACGCTGATGAATGCTATTACACCGATATGGTACTGGCGCGTCAATCACGAATATATTGATTTCCTTCACGCAACGATAAAACGCATGACGATGGCGCAGTTGAATGACACCCCAGGACTGTTTGATGCCCAACGGCGTTGCAGCGATCTCAATTCAGCGGTGTATAAATACTACGACACGATAAAAAAGCGCTGTCTCAACGGTGAAAAAGTTCCCCATTCCGATCTCGACGTGCTCAACTTACGCCAGTGTTTCCGGGAGTTTAGCATCGAGGCGTATCCGTCACTGGTAGCGCTGGTGTGGCCTGAGTATCAGCGCCCGTGGATCAATCCCGACGAAGTTTGACGGGGATGTTGATCTGTTGTTGCACAGTTGGGATATACTGTCGCCCGGTTTTTGCTACATCACAGGAAATTATGGAACGCTTTCTCGAAAACGCCATGTACGCGTCTCGTTGGCTGCTGGCCCCGGTCTACTTTGGTTTGTCACTGGCACTGGTTGCGCTGGCGCTGAAATTCTTTCAGGAGATTTTTCATGTGCTGCCCAATATCTTTTCGATGGCAGAAGCTGACCTGATTCTGGTGCTGCTGTCGCTGGTGGATATGACCCTGGTCGGCGGACTGCTGGTGATGGTGATGTTTTCCGGCTATGAGAATTTCGTCTCGCAACTGGATATCTCCGAAGGGCGAGAAAAGCTGAACTGGCTGGGGAAGATGGATGCGACCTCACTGAAAAACAAAGTCGCGGCCTCGATTGTCGCTATCTCTTCCATTCATCTGCTGCGCGTATTTATGGACGCGAAGAACGTGCCGGATAACAAGCTGATGTGGTACGTCATTATCCATCTCACCTTCGTCTTGTCGGCGTTTGTGATGGGCTATCTCGACAGGTTAACCCGCCATAAGCACTGACTGAACAGGCCGGGTAGCCGCTGTCGCTACCCGGCACTGCGCGTTACTTATCGGACGACGCCTGCCAGAGGTTCAGTTCACCGTCAGCGACATGCTTATCAATCTGCGCCAGCTCTTCAGCAGTGAACGACAGATTTTTCAGCGCCTGAGCGTTTTCTTCCAGCTGTTCCGGGCGGCTTGCGCCAATCAATACCGAGGTGACGCGATCGTCTTTCAACAGCCAACTGAGCGCCATTTGCGCCATTGACTGACCGCGCTGCTGCGCCATCTCATTAAGCAGACGCAGACTGCTGAGGTTCGCTTCCGTCAGCATATTCTCCGTCAGACCACGTACTTTCTTTCCTTCGCGCTGCATACGTGAGCCGTCCGGGATGCCGTTCAAATACTTACCGGTGAGCAACCCCTGTGCCAGTGGCGTAAAGGCGATACAGCCGACACCGTTGGCTTTTAACGTATCCAGCAAACCGCTTTTATCTACCCAGCGGTTCAGCAGATTGTAAGAAGGCTGATGGATCAGCAGCGGGATCTTCCACTCGCGCAAAAGCTCAGCCATTTTTTGCGTTCGCTCCGGCGAGTAAGACGAAATGCCGACATACAGCGCTTTACCACTTTGTACGGCGTGAGCCAGCGCGGCCGCCGTTTCTTCCATCGGTGTGTTCTCATCTACGCGGTGAGAATAGAAAATATCGACGTAATCCAGTCCCATACGCTTCAGGCTCTGATCGAGGCTGGCGAGGAGGTATTTCCGCGAGCCGCCGGAACCATAGGGGCCTGGCCACATATCGTAACCGGCTTTGGTCGAGACGATCAGCTCATCGCGCAAGGCGGCAAAGTCTTCGCGCAGCAGGCGGCCGAAGTTTTCTTCCGCACTGCCCGGAGGCGGCCCGTAGTTGTTGGCTAAGTCAAAGTGGGTAATGCCGAGATCAAAGGCTTTTCGCATCAGCGCGCGCTGCGAGTCGAGGGCTTGAACGTGACCGAAGCTGTGCCACAGACCGAGTGATAGCGCGGGCAGTCGGAGGCCGCTTTTACCGCAGTAGCGGTACTGCATATTCTCATAGCGGTCAGGGGAGGCGTTCCAGGACATGATGTCTCCTTTCTGGTGATGAATTTTCGAAACAGCGTTTTCATTCTATGCTTATAAAATCACAAATTCCGGAGATATGCGATGACGCGTCTGACAGCCAAAGATTTTCCGCAGGAGTTGCTCGACTATTACGACTACTACGCACACGGGAAAATCTCGAAACGAGAGTTCCTCAATCTCGCGGCAAAGTACGCCGTTGGCGGGGTGACGGCGCTGGCGCTGTTCAATATGCTCAAGCCCAACTATGCGCTGGCGGAACAGGTGAAATTCACCGATCCCGATATTTTGCCTGAGTATATTCACTATCCGTCGCCAAACGGTCATGGCAACGTGCGCGGTTATCTGGTGAAACCGGCCAACGCGGCGGGCAACGTGCCTGCGGTGGTAGTGGTGCATGAGAACCGGGGCCTGAATCCCTATATTGAAGATGTCGCAAGGCGGGTCGCGAAAGCGGGCTACCTTGCGCTGGCACCCGACGGTTTAAGCTCGGTGGGCGGCTATCCTGGAAACGATGAAGAAGGGAAAGTTTTGCAGCAGAAAGTGGATCCGACGAAGTTGATGAATGACTTTTTCGCCGCCGTCGAGTTTATGAAACAACACCCTGAAGCCAGCGGGAAAGTGGGGATCACCGGATTTTGCTACGGTGGCGGTGTCTCGAATGCGGCGGCCGTAGCCTATCCGGAACTGGAGTGCGCGGTACCGTTTTATGGCCGCCAGCCTGCCGCGGCGGATGTGCCGAAGATAAAGGCGCCGATATTGCTGCATTACGCGGCGCTGGATAAAAATATCAATGAGGGCTGGCCGGCGTATGAAGCTGCGTTGAAAGAGAATAATAAAGTTTATGAAGCTTATATTTATCCCGGCGTGAATCATGGCTTTCATAATGACTCTACGCCGCGGTATGACCAGGCCGCGGCTGAGCTGGCCTGGCAAAGAACGCTGGCATGGTTCGAAAAATATTTATCATAAATAACAGGATAATCATTAGCCAGGTAATATTCCCGGTGTTTTTCATTGTTAATTATAGGAATACAAGAAACGGGGATATTGTTTATGAAAGTAAAAAAAACAAAAGTCAGTATATATTCTTCATTCCTTGCCGATAACGAGATTAAGACTCGCCTCTGGGCGACTTTTCCCTAACGGCAAGGAACATATATGTACATACTGCGTAATTTCACCATCCGGGCCGTCATGCTGACGATCCTTGGTATTTTCTGTTTAATGTGGATGGGTGTGGGTTTGTACAGCACCTGGTCTCTTTCTCGTGTCGCTGATGGTAACGACGTCGATCGCCATCTTGTTCGTCAGATGACGGTGCTCAGCCAGGGCAACGATCAGTATTTCCGTTTTGTCACCCGACTCAGCCGCGCGATGGAGTTGAAAGCCAGCGGCGGCACGCCGGATTTCGCTCCCGTCCAGCAGGCGCTGGATAACATGAGCAAAAATCTGCAAGAGATGAAAACCCTTTCGCCAGGCCCGATGGATCCCGACGTCTCCGCCGCGGTGCTGGCGAGCTGGCAGGATCTCCTCGACAAAGGCGTCACGCCGCAAATGCAGCTGGCGCAACAGGGGACTCAGAGCGCCTGGAGCGAACAGGCAAACAACGTGACGCCAGTATTGAGCCGGGCGTTTGGTGCCAGTGCGGAACGCTTTAATAAAGCCGCGGGTGTGATGCTTGATCAAACCCGCGTGATGGTGGATAGCAAAACGTCGATCATCCGTACTCTGATCATCGGCGCAGTGATCCTGGGCATTGCGATCCTCTTCTTTACCGATCGCTATCTGGTGACCATGCTGGTGAAACCGCTGGCGCGAATTCGCCAACAGTTTCGCCAGATAGCCCAGGGCGACCTCAGTCAGCCGATTGACGACATAGGCCGCAACTGTGTCGGTCAACTGGTGCCTTTATTGCGCGCGATGCAGGACAGCCTGCGCGATGCGGTCAACACGATCCGTTCCGGTAGCGACAACATCTGGCGCGGGGCCACTGAAATCTCCAGCGGCAACAACGATCTTTCATCGCGAACGGAAGAGCAGGCCGCTGCGCTGGAAGAGACGGCCGCGAGCATGGAGCAGCTTACCGCCACGGTGAAGCTGAATGCGGATAACGCGCGTCAGGCCAGCCTTCTGGCTGAGTCTGCATCACGCACAGCAGGTAAAGGCGGTTCGCTGGTGTCTGAAGTGGTCGAGACAATGGACGGTATTTCCGCCAGCTCGAAGCAGATTGCTGAAATTACGACCGTCATTAATAGCATTGCCTTTCAGACCAATATTCTTGCATTAAACGCGGCGGTTGAAGCTGCGCGTGCGGGTGAACAAGGGCGTGGATTTGCCGTTGTCGCCGGCGAGGTGCGTAATCTGGCGAGCCGCAGCGCGAACGCGGCAAAAGAAATTGAAACGCTGATTGCCGAATCCGCTCGCCGTGTCGACCACGGAGCGGCACTGGTGAAGGATACCGGTTCAACGATGGAGGCGATCCTGAGCGGCGTGACGGAGGTCAATACCATCATGAAACAAATAGCCTCGGCGTCGGAAGAACAGAGCAAAGGGATTTCTCAGGTGGGTGTTGCGATTACCCAGATGGATGGCGTCACGCAGCAAAACGCCGCGCTGGTGGAACAGGTTTCTGCCGCCGCTGCGGCGCTGGAAAGACAAACGGAAGATTTACAGCGTTCTGTGCAACAGTTCCGGTTATCGCAAAATGACACGCCCAATCACCCCGCCAAAAGTGCCGCCCCCGTCGCTCAGCGACGCCAGGCACCCGCTGCGCCAGGTGATGAGTGGGTGGCGTTCTAACGAACAGTAAAAAAGTCTCTGAACCCTCTGGCCTTTGCTTAAAAGATCGCTATATAATTTATTATATAGTGATCAAGGAGGGGTCATGAACAATCATTTTGGCAAGGGCCTGATGGCCGGATTAAGCGCCACGCAGGCTGACAGCGCGCGCAATGTCGCGGATTTTTGTTCGGATTATAAACGCGGCTTCGTATTAGGATTCTCACATCGCATGTTTGAAAAAACCGGCGACAGGCAACTTAGCGCCTGGGAAGCGGGGATCCTGACGCGCCGTTACGGCCTGGATAAAGAGATGGTGATGGATTTCTTTCGGGAAAATCAGTCCAGCACCACAATTCGCTTTTTCATGGCCGGTTATCGACTCGAAGGTTGATCCAAAGGGGGTATTATCTTGCTTTAATTACTTACACTAGCCGCTACTCCCTTCGTTTTATTATTCCCGCGCAGTATTATAGGCTACATAACCATAACAAAAGTGTGGTAAATGGCGCACCGATCGCAGTTACGGTTTTGCGATTGATGCAAAATAAGAGCCAGGTCTTCGTAACGGAATAACTATAAAATGACTGGAGATAACACTCTCATTAATTCCCATGGCGTAAACCGTCGTGATTTCATGAAGCTTTGTGCAGCACTCGCCGCCACGATGGGGCTCAGTAGCAAAGCCGCCGCCGAAATGGCTGAATCGGTATCCCGTCCGCAGCGCCCACCGGTTGTCTGGATTGGTGCTCAGGAGTGCACAGGGTGTACCGAATCCCTCCTTCGCGCGACCCACCCTACGGTAGAAAACCTCGTTCTGGAGACCATCTCTCTGGAATATCATGAGGTACTTTCCGCCGCCTTCGGCCACCAGGTTGAAGAGAACAAACACAATGCGCTTGAGAAGTATAAAGGGCAGTATGTGTTGGTCGTTGATGGTTCTATCCCACTAAAAGATAACGGTATTTACTGTATGGTTGCCGGTGAGCCGATTGTGGACCATATCCGCAAAGCGGCAGAAGGCGCAGCAGCGATTATCGCTATCGGTTCCTGTGCAGCGTGGGGCGGCGTCGCCGCTGCCGGCGTGAACCCGACCGGTGCAGTTGGCCTGCAGGAGGTTCTGCCGGGTAAAACCATTATCAACATTCCAGGCTGCCCGCCGAACCCGCATAACTTCCTGGCGACCGTCGCCCATATCATCACCTGGGGCAAACCGCCGAAACTGGATGCGAAAAACCGTCCAACCTTTGCCTATGGTCGCCTGATTCACGAACACTGCGAACGGCGTCCACACTTCGATGCCGGTCGTTTTGCGAAAGAATTCGGCGATGAAGGTCACCGTGAAGGCTGGTGCCTTTACCACCTCGGCTGTAAAGGACCCGAAACCTGGGGCAACTGCTCCACGCTGCAATTCTGCGACGTTGGCGGTGTATGGCCAGTGGCGATTGGTCATCCTTGCTATGGCTGTAACGAAGAAGGCGTTGGTTTCCATAAGGGCATTCACCAACTTGCCCATGTGGAAAATCAGACACCGCGCTCCGAAAAACCTGATGTGAACATGAAAGAGGGCGGCAACATCTCTGCCGGCGCTATCGGGTTGCTTGGCGGCGTTGTCGGTCTGGTGGCCGGTGTCAGCGTGATGGCGGTACGTGAACTGGGGCGTCAGCAAAAGAAAGATAACGCTGACTCACGGGGAGAATAACCGTGAACAGACGTAATTTTATCAAAGCAGCCTCCGGCGGGGCGTTGCTGTTAGGCGCTGCGCCGTCTATCAGCCACGCGGCTGCAGAAAATCGCCCGCCCATCCCCGGTTCTCTGGGTATGTTGTATGACTCGACGCTGTGCGTGGGCTGTCAGGCCTGTGTGACCAAGTGTCAGGATATCAACTTCCCGATGCGTAACCCTGAAGGGGCGCAGACCTGGTCGAACAACGACAAACTGTCACCGTATACCAACAACATCATTCAGGTGTGGCGTAGCGGTACAGGCGTGAATAAAGATCAGGAAGAGAATGGCTATGCATACATCAAAAAACAATGTATGCACTGCGTCGATCCCAACTGCGTTTCCGTCTGCCCGGTTTCCGCACTGAAAAAAGATCCGAAAACCGGCATCGTTCATTACAACAAAGACGTCTGCACTGGCTGCCGTTACTGCATGGTTGCCTGTCCGTACAACGTGCCGAAGTACGACTACAACAACCCGTTTGGTGCGCTTCACAAATGTGAACTGTGTAACCAGAAAGGCGTTGAGCGTCTCGATAAGGGCGGCTTGCCAGGCTGTGTTGAGGTTTGTCCTGCCGGTGCGGTCATTTTTGGTACCCGCGAAGAGTTGATGGCCGAGGCGCAAAAACGCCTGGCGCTGAAGCCTGGCAGTGAATACCACTATCCGCGTCAAACCGTGAAAACGGGCGATACCTATGTGCATACCGTGCCGAAGTACTATCCGCATCTTTACGGTGAGAAAGAGGGCGGCGGAACGCAGGTGTTGGTACTGACCGGGGTGCCTTACGAGAATCTGGATATGCCGAAGCTGGATGAGATTTCAACCGGCGCGCGTTCCGAACATGTTCAACACACCCTGTATAAAGGCATGATGCTACCACTGGCCGTGCTGGCGGGCTTGACCGTGCTGGTTCGTCGTAATACCAAAAACGACCATCACGACGGAGGAGACGATCATGAGTCATGATCCTAAACCGCTGGGCGGCAAAATTATCAGCAAACCGGTCATCATCTTCGGGCCGTTAATCATCCTCTGCATGCTCCTTATCGTGAAGCGTCTGGTATTTGGATTGGGGTCTGTCTCCGATCTGAACGGCGGTTTCCCGTGGGGCGTCTGGATTGCCTTTGACCTGTTAATCGGCACCGGCTTTGCCTGTGGCGGTTGGGCGCTGGCGTGGGCGGTATATGTCTTCAACCGGGGACAGTACCATCCGCTGGTGCGTCCGGCGCTGCTGGCGAGCCTGTTTGGTTATTCTCTGGGTGGCTTGTCTATCACCATTGACGTGGGTCGTTACTGGAACCTGCCGTACTTCTACATTCCGGGTCACTTCAACGTGAACTCGGTTCTGTTCGAGACGGCGGTCTGTATGACCATCTACATTGGGGTGATGGCGCTTGAGTTTGCCCCTGCGCTGTTTGAACGTCTGGGCTGGAAGGTGTCGCTGAAGCGTCTGAACAAGCTGATGTTCTTCATCATCGCCCTCGGCGCGCTGCTGCCAACCATGCACCAGTCCTCCATGGGCTCGCTGATGATCTCGGCGGGCTACAAGGTGCATCCGCTGTGGCAAAGCTATGAAATGCTGCCGCTGTTCTCGGTATTGACCGCCTTTATTATGGGCTTCTCGATCGTCATCTTTGAAGGTTCGCTGGTTCAGGCTGGCCTGAGAGGAAACGGTCCGGATGAGAAGAACCTGTTTATCAAGTTGACGAACACCATCAGCGTGATGTTGGCGATCTTTGTCGTTCTGCGCTTTGGTGAGCTGATTTACCGGGACAAGCTGTCATATGCCTTTGCCGGCGATTTCTACTCAGCAATGTTCTGGCTTGAAGTCGTACTGATGGTCTTCCCGATAGTGGTGCTGCGCGTGGCGAAACTGCGCAATGACTCTCGTATGCTGTACCTGTCTGCGCTCAGTGCGCTGCTGGGTTGTGCTGCATGGCGTCTGTCCTATTCGCTGGTGGCATTTAATCCAGGTGGTGGCTACCACTACTTCCCGACCTGGGAAGAACTGTTGATTTCTATTGGTTTTGTGGCTATTGAGATTTGCGCTTACATCGTACTCATTCGTCTACTGCCGATACTTCCTCCTTTAAAACAAAACGATCACAATCGTCATGAGGCGAGCAAAGCATGAGCCAGAGAATTACTATTGATCCTGTAACCCGTATTGAGGGGCACTTACGTATCGATTGCGAAATCGAAAACGGCGTTGTTTCAAAAGCATGGGCTTCCGGCACCATGTGGCGCGGTATGGAAGAGATCGTGAAGAATCGCGATCCTCGTGACGCGTGGATGATTGTGCAGCGTATTTGCGGCGTTTGTACGACAACGCACGCGATTGCCTCCGTTCGTGCGGCAGAAAGCGCGCTGAACATTGACGTTCCGGTTAACGCCCAGTATATCCGTAACATCATTCTGTCGGCGCATACCACTCATGACCACATTGTGCACTTCTATCAGCTCTCGGCGCTGGACTGGGTGGATATCACCTCTGCGCTGAAAGCCGATCCGGCAAAAGCGTCAGCGATGCTGAACGGCGTGTCGACCTGGCATCTGAACAGCGCGGAAGAGTTCACGAAAGTTCAGAATAAGATCAAGGACCTGGTTGCCAGCGGCCAGTTGGGGATTTTCGCCAACGGTTACTGGGGACACCCGGCGATGAAACTGCCGCCGGAAGTGAACCTGATCGCCGTTGCTCACTACCTGCAGGCGCTGGAATGTCAGCGTGATGCCAACCGCGTGGTGGCGTTGCTGGGCGGTAAAACACCGCACATCCAGAACCTGGCGGTGGGTGGCGTTGCCAACCCGATCAACCTCGACGGCCTGGGCGTACTGAACCTGGAACGCCTGATGTACATCAAGTCCTTCATCGACAAACTGAGCGACTTCGTTGAACAGGTCTACAAGGTGGATACGGCGGTGATTGCCGCGTTCTATCCGGACTGGCTGGAACATGGTAAAGGGGCGGTTAACTATCTGGCTGCGCCGGAATTCCCGACCGACGGTAAGAACGGCAGCTTCCTGTTCCCGGGTGGCTATATCGAAAATGCGGATCTGTCGAGCTATCGCCCGATCTCCTCTCACTCCGACGAGTACCTGATCAAAGGGATTCAGGAGAGCGCCAAACACGCCTGGTATAAAGACGAAGCCCCGCAGGCGCCGTGGGAAGGGACGACCATTCCGGACTATAACGGCTGGTCAGATGACGGCAAATATTCATGGGTGAAATCCCCAACGTTCTACGGTAAAACCGTCGAAGTGGGACCGCTGGCGAATATGCTGGTGAAACTGGCCTCCGGACGTGAGTCCACGAAGGCGAAACTGAATGAAATCATTGCGATTTATCAGGCGCTGACCGGTAAAACGCTGGAAGTGGCGCAGTTGCACTCCACGCTGGGGCGTATTATTGGTCGTACCGTTCACTGCTGTGAACTACAGGGTATCCTGCAGAGCCAGTACAGTGCGCTGATTGCCAACATCGGTAAAGGTGACCACACCACGTTCGTGAAACCGAATATTCCGGCGACGGGCGAATTTAGAGGCGTCGGTTTCCTTGAAGCGCCGCGCGGGATGCTCTCTCACTGGATGGTGATTAAAGACGGCATTATCAGCAACTACCAAGCGGTAGTACCGTCAACCTGGAACTCCGGTCCGCGTAACTTCAACGATGACGTCGGTCCGTACGAACAGTCGCTGGTAGGCACGCCGATTGCCGATCCGGAAAAACCGTTGGAAGTGGTACGTACTATTCACTCTTTCGATCCTTGCATGGCGTGTGCAGTGCACGTTGTTGACGCTGACGGGAACGAAGTTGTCTCTGTAAAGGTTCTGTGATGCGGATTTTAGTTTTAGGGGTCGGCAATATTTTGCTGACCGATGAAGCCATCGGCGTTCGTATCGTTGAAGCCTTAGAGCAGCGATATGAATTGCCGGATTTCGTTGAAATCCTTGATGGCGGTACGGCGGGCATGGAGTTGCTCGGCGACATGGCAAACCGGGATCATCTGATCATTGCGGATGCCATTGTCTCGAGAAAAAACGCCCCGGGTACGCTGATGATCCTGCGGGATGATGAGGTGCCGGCGCTGTTTACCAACAAGATCTCCCCGCATCAACTGGGCCTGGCCGACGTTCTGTCGGCCCTTCGCTTCACCGGTGAGTTCCCGAAAAAACTGACGTTGATTGGCGTCATTCCGGAATCGCTGGAGCCGAACATTGGCTTAACGCCAACGGTTGAAGCGATGATTGAACCTGCGCTTGCGCAGGTTCTGGCCGCGCTGCGTGAGTCGGGCGTTGAAGCGATCCCACGGGAGGTAACGCATGTCTGAGGAGATCTCCGGGTTCCAGACGGCTCCAAAGGCACAGGTTCAGGCCGCGTTTGAAGCGATTGCGCAGCGTTCAATGCACGATCTGTCCTTCCTGCATCCTGATATGCCGGTGTATGTCTCTGACTTTACCCTGTTTGAAGGGCAGTGGACGGGATGCGTGATTACGCCGTGGATGCTGAGTGCGCTGATTTTCCCCGGGCCAGACCAGCTCTGGCCAGTGCGTAAAGTCAGTGAAAAGCTCGGGTTGCGTCTGCCGTATGGCACGATGACGTTCACCGTGGGCGAGCTGGACGGCGTATCGCAATACCTCGGCTGTTCCCTGATGTCGCCGCTCAATCACAGTTTGTCGGCACAGGAAGGTGTGCGTCTGGCCGATGACTGCGCGCGAATGCTGTTGTCGCTGCCGGTCAGCGATCCGGATGCGCCGCAGACAAGCCGTCGCGCATTGCTGTTCGGGCGTCGGGGTTTACAGAATGCATGAGCTGTCTCTTTGTCAGAGTGCGGTTGAAATCATTCAACAGCAGGCTGAACAGCATGGCGTAAAGCGCGTCACCGGCGTGTGGCTGGAGATTGGCGCGCTGTCCTGTGTTGAAGAGAGCGCGGTTCGTTTTAGTTTTGACATTGTCTGCCAGGGGACGGTGGCGCAAGGCTGTGAATTGCACATCGACTACAAACCGGCACAGGCATGGTGCTGGGATTGCAGTCAGGCAGTTGAAATCACTCAGCACGATGCACAGTGTCCGCGTTGTCATGGCGATCGTCTGCGTGTTGATACCGGCGATTCGCTGAAAGTGAAAAGTATTGAAGTTGAATAACCCGTGATGTGACATGGGGCGGAGTCAGATATGTGTATAGGCGTTCCGGGCCAGGTTCTGGCCGTCGGTGAAGATATTCACCAGCTTGCGCAGGTGGAAGTGTGCGGCATCAAACGTGATGTGAATATTGCGCTAATCTGTGAAGACAGTTCTGCACAACTGGTCGGGCAGTGGGTGTTAGTGCATGTGGGGTTTGCGATGAGCATCATTGATGAAGAAGAAGCCAAAGCCACGCTGGATGCGCTACGCCGTATGGAGTACGACGTGACCAGCGCCTGATAACCCCTGATGACAGTCTGTTAAGTGTTCCTTCATCGCTGTATAATCAATTATACACCGAATGCGAGGATACACTCATGCTTAAATTCTTACGCCAGCTCTCCCTGCTGGCGTTACTTTTCCCTCTCCCCTTCATGGCGCAAGCCGACCGTACCTTTACCGATCAAATTGGCCGCCAGGTCACCGTGCCGGATAAGGTGGATCGCGTTGTGGTGCTCCAGCATCAGACGCTCAATCTGTTGGTGCAGATGAATGCGACCGACAAAATTGTCGGCGTGATGGCGAACTGGAAGCAACAACTGGGTGATGGCTACGCGCGACTGGCGCCGGAACTGGCCCAGAAAACCGCGCTGGGCGATTTAACCCACGTTGATCCGGAGCAGCTGGTGGCGCTGCACCCGCAGGTGGTGTTTGTCACAAACTACGCGCCGCAGGAGATGATCGACAAAATCAGCAGTCTCGGCATTCCGGTGGTGGCAGTCTCTCTGCGCCATGACGCGGCAGGGGAACAAGCCAAACTGAATCCGACCATGGCGGATGAGGAACAGGCTTACGACCGGGGCTTGCGGGAAGGAATCACGCTTATCGGCGATATTGTTAATAAACCGCAAGAGGCGAAAGCGCTGATTGACGCCACCGATAAAGGACGCAAGCTGGTGAGCGATCGTTTGCAGGCGATCCCTGAAGATCAACGCGTTCGCGCCTATATGGCCAACCCGGATCTGACTACCTACGGTTCAGGAAAATATACCGGCCTGATGATGGCGCACGCCGGGGCGCTGAACGTTGCGGCCTCAACCGTTAAGGGCTTCAAACCGGTGGCGATGGAACAGGTGATTGCCTGGAATCCGCAGGTCATTTTTGTGCAGGATCGCTATCCAAAAGTGGTTGATGAGATCCTGCAAAGCCCGCAATGGCAGGTGATTGATGCAGTGAAAAATCATCGTGTTTATCTGATGCCTGATTACGCGAAAGCCTGGGGTTATCCGATGCCGGAAGCGATGGGGATTGGTGAACTGTGGATGGCGAAAAAGTTGTACCCCCAGAAGTTCACGGACATTGATATGCGCAACGTGGCTAATGAGTGGTATCAGCGTTTTTATCGCACCGACTATCAGGGCGTTGACTGATGCGCATCCTCGCTGCGGGGAGTCTGCGTGCGGTATGGCAGTCGCTGATGGCCTATTTTCAGGAGAAGGATGTGCTTTGTGATTTTGGTCCGGCGGGGTTGCTGCGCGAACGGATTGAAGCTGGCGAGCCCTGTGACTTTTTTGCCTCGGCGAATATGGCGCATCCACAAGCGCTGCTGGACGCCGGTCGTGCACAATCCGTGGCTCCCTTCGCGACCAATCGCCTGTGTCTTACCGTGCGGGCGGATGCAGTGCGAGAAGGCGATGACTGGTTATCGCTGTTAACGCGTCCGGACCTGCGGATTGGCACGTCGACAGCGGGATGCGATCCGTCCGGTGATTATACGCAGCAGCTTTTTTCACGGATGGGCGATGCGGGAACGCGCGCCCGGGAACGGGCGGTGGCGCTGGTCGGCGGCAGAGATACGCTTCCCCTTCCGGCGGGAAGTCTGGCAGTCGAGTGGTTAATCAGCAATGATGACACCGATGTCTTCATTGGATATGCCAGCTATGCGCCGAGGCTCAGACTGATTGAGACGCTGACGGTGGTAGAAATACCGGAGCCTTATAATCCGGTCGCGGAGTATGGATTTGCCTGCCTGAGTGACAAGGGAAAGCCGTTCGCCGATTTTTTGTTATCACATGAGGCGAGATTAATTCTCTGTCAGCATGGATTCGCCTGACTGTCAGAGGGCGGCATCAGGCGAACATCCAGCCGGATGGCGACGTAAACGTCTTATCCGGCCTACGGCTGGAATAGGGTAGGCCTGATAAGCGCAGCGCCATCAGGCAAGCATCCAGCCGGATGGCGGCGTAAACGTCTTATCCGGCCCACGGTTGGAATAGGGTAGGCCTGATAAGCGCAGCGCCATCAGGCAAGCATCCAACCGGATGGCGACGTAAACGTCTTATCCGGCCTACGGCTGGAGTATGGTTTACCTGATAAGCGCAGCGCCATCAGGCAAGCATCCAGCCGGATGGCGACGTAAACGTCTTATCCGGCCTGTGGTTGGAATGTAGTAGGCCTGATAAGCGTAGCGCCATCAGGCAAGCATCCAGCCGGATGGCGACGTAAACGTCTTATCCGGCCTACGGTTGGAGCATGGTAGGTCTGATAAGCGCAGCGCCATCAGGCAAGCATCCAGCCGGATGGCGACGTAAACGTCTTATCCGGCCTACGGTTAGAATAGGGTAGGCCTGATAAGCGCAGCGCCATCAGGCGAACATCCAGCCGGATGGCGAAAACGTCTTATCCGGCCTACGGCTGGAATAGGGTAGGCCTGATAAGCGCAGCGCCATCAGGCCAGCGTCCAGCCGGATGGCGACGTAAACGTCTTATCCGGCCCACGGTTGGAGTATGGTAGGCCTGATAAGCGTAGCGCCATCAGGCAAGCATCCAGCCGGATGGCGACGTAAACGTCTTATCCGGCCTACGGTTGGAATGTGGTAGGCCTGATAAGCGCAGCGCCATCAGGCAGCATTATGCCGGATGGCGTTTATCTTCGGTGTTTGTGTCGAAATCACCAGCGTCATGACGCTCATGAAGCTGCTCATTCAGCGGCCCGTTGGTACGATTCACAATCCGCCCGCGTTTAACGGCCGGACGTTCAGCGACCTCTTTCGCCCAGCGCTGCACATTTTTGTAGCTGCCTGCGTCAAGGAATTCCGCCGCGTCGTACACATTACCCAGCACGACATTGCCAAACCACGGCCAGATAGCCATATCGGCAATGGTGTACTCATCGCCCGCCACGAAAGCGTTATTCGCCAGCTGCTTATCCAGCACGTCCAGCAGGCGTTTGGCTTCCATCGTAAAGCGGTTGATCGCGTACTCAATCTTCACCGGTGCGTAGTGATAGAAGTGGCCGAAACCGCCGCCGAGGAAGGGGGCTGCGCCCTGGAGCCAGAACAGCCAGTTCAGGGTTTCCGGACGTTTTGCGCGATCCTGCGGCAGGAAATAGCCAAACTTTTCCGCCAGATACAGCAGGATCGATCCCGACTCAAACACGCGCACCGGTGGATTCTGCGAATGATCGCGCAATGCCGGGATCTTCGAGTTCGGGTTAACCTCCACAAAGCCGCTGGAGAACTGATCGCCTTCGCCAATGCGAATCAGCCACGCATCGTATTCCGCGCCGCTCACTCCCTGCGCCAGCAGTTCTTCCAGCATGATGGTGACTTTCTGGCCGTTCGGCGTGCCCAGTGAATAGAGCTGAAGCGGGTGCTTACCGACGGGCAGCACTTTGTCGTGAGTTGAACCGGAGATCGGACGGTTGATGTTGGCGAACGCACCGCCGCTGGATTTTTCCCACGTCCAGACTTTCGCGGGCTGATAAGTGTTATCTGACATGTTGACCTGCCTTCTGAGTGGTTGTGTTGAAGCAGTGTAGCAGGTCACCACCCGCGCATTTAACAGATTGGCACATTTACGCCTGGCTATTTTTTGTTGTTGCGCGCGCTCCCGCTGCGTTGAGGTGTATGATGGTCGGCGGTGTAGAGCAGGCAAGCAGAAGCTGCTCAGCTGTATAGTTTTGAGGTAAGGTGCATGAGCAAAGGAACGACCAGTCAGGATGCCCCGTTCGGGACATTATTGGGCTATGCCCCCGGTGGTGTAGCGATCTACTCTTCAGATTACAGCTCCCTCGACCCACGGGACTATGACGATGATGCTGCATTTCGCAGCTATATCGACAATGAATATATGGGCCACAAATGGCAGTGCGTTGAATTCGCGCGCCGTTTCCTCTTCCTGAATTATGGTGCGGTGTTCACTGATGTCGGTATGGCGTGGGAGATCTTCTCGCTGCGTTTCCTGCGCGAAGTGGTGAACGACAACATTTTGCCGTTGCAGGCGTTTCCTAACGGATCGCCCCGCGCGCCGGTCGCCGGGGCGTTGCTCATCTGGCAGAAAGGCGGTGAATTTAAAGACACCGGCCACGTCGCGATCATTACTCAGCTGCTGGATAACAAAATCCGTATTGCCGAGCAGAATGTCATTCACACTCCGCTTCCTCCCGGACAGCAGTGGACGCGTGAGCTGGAGATGGTGGTGGAAAATGGCTGCTATACCCTGAAAGACACTTTTGACGACACCACCATTCTGGGCTGGATGATCCAGACCGACGATACCAGGCACAGCCTGCCGCAGCCGGGGATCGCCAATGATTCGCTGAAGATTGGCACGGCAAGACTGGAAGAAAAGGGTCAGTTTGACGGCAAGTGGCTGGACGAACAGGATCCGCTGCAAAAAGCCTATGTAACGGCAAACGGTCACGTGATCAATCAGGATCCATACCAGTATTTCACGATGACAGAGAGTGCCGAGCAGGAGTTGATCAAAGCGACCAACGAGCTGCATCTGATGTATCTGCACGCCACAGACAAGGTGCTGAAGGATGATAACCTGCTGGCGCTGTTCGACATTCCCAAAATCCTCTGGCCGCGTTTGCGTCTCTCCTGGCAGCGTCGTCGCCACCATATGATCACCGGTCGTATGGATTTCTGTATGGATGAGCGTGGGCTGAAGGTGTACGAATACAACGCCGATTCCGCTTCGTGTCATACCGAAGCGGGGCTAATCCTCGAGCGCTGGGCGGAGCAGGGCTATAAAGGGCAGGGGCACAATCCGGCAGAAGGGCTGATTAACGAGCTGGCAGGAGCCTGGAAACACAGCCACGCGCGTCCTTTTGTGCACATCATGCAGGATAAGGATATTGAGGAGAACTACCACGCGCAGTTTATGCAGCAGGCGCTGCATCAGGCCGGGTTTGAAAGTAAGATCCTGCGTGGGCTGGATGAACTACGCTGGGATGATGCTGGTCAGTTGATTGACGGCGAAGGACGCCTGGTGAACTGCGTCTGGAAAACCTGGGCATGGGAAACGGCCATTGAGCAGGTGCGTGAAGTCAGCGAAACCGAGTATGCCGCTGTGCCGATTCGTACCGGGCATACCGATCAGGACGTACGGCTGATTGATGTGCTGCTGCGCCCGGAAGTGCTGGTCTTTGAGCCTCTGTGGACGGTGATCCCGGGTAACAAAGCGATTCTGCCGATCCTCTGGCAACTTTTCCCGCATCATCGTTACCTGTTGGATACCGATTTCATCGTCAATGATGAACTGGCGCAAACCGGGTATGCGGTGAAACCGATTGCCGGTCGCTGTGGTAGCAATATCGACCTGGTCAGCCATCAGGAAGAATTGCTGGATAAAACCAGCGGGAAATTTGCTGAACAGAAAAACATTTATCAGCAGCTATGGTGTCTGCCAAACGTTGCCGGTAAGTATATTCAGGTGTGCACCTTTACCGTCGGTGGAAACTACGGCGGCACCTGTCTGCGCGGCGACGAATCGCTGGTTATCAAAAAAGAGAGCGATATCGAACCGCTGATTGTACTGAAGGGGTGATCCCTTCGGCTATTTCGCGTAAGGAACTAAAGACCGCAATGCGTAGCGTTGCGGTTTCTTTTTACCGTGGTGTCCGGACATGACCTAAGCGATGGCAGTTTCGCTCACGACGTCTTTTACCTGATGCAATTCATGCTATTTTCCGCAGAATATTCATCGGCACCCATCCAATATCATTATCTGCAAGCCGTCGACACCATAGCCAGCCATTCAGCGCTTTTATTGCCTGAAACTCATCGCCCTCATTCACGTCAAGCTCTTTCGCAGAATAGTCCTCTTTTGCCACCCCATGATCCGACTCGGCACGTCGTTCAATCAGTTGTTCAGGAACCCACCCGCCCGCATGACCCGACGCTATACAAAAGCACCAGTTATCCCATCCTTCATTACCCTCATATCTTTCCCCAACAATAAGCGGGGTTCCTCTTTTGAATGTGATAGGGTCTGGATATTCGCTTCGATGTTTCCCGATCGCGATAAATAATATTTTTTCGTCCATTTATCTTTCTCCTGATTAAAGTTGCGCTTCCAGTGATATTAATTTTTCTGTCCATACAGTACAGATGAATATCATATTATTATAAGACATAGTAAATGATCACAGTCACTAAAATAGCGATTGCCAATGTTGTCATGCTAAATGAAAGACAACTAGATGGAAAATAAATAGATAAAAGAGAAATTAATGAAAGAGTAATTAATTGCAATAAGGCTCATTTATCTATATCGATTTTGTCTGATCCGGAGAGTGGATTTGCATCAATGTATCCTGAAGGGTTTGAGGTGAATAATCCTAACGATTATCTCTGAAACAGTAAGTGTTTAATCCGCAATTTATAAACTCTCGCTGAGGTTTAATTCCGCTTTGATTATATTCAATCCGGTTTCCATGATCTCACAGGAAAGATGTGCATAACCCAAAATTATTTTACTTTGATGTTTCCCCTTTAACATGGAGTGTTTTTCCACAGGAACAACATAGACACCTTTTTCTTGCAATCGTTGAAGGGTTTTTTGCGTAAAAATAACACCATTAAATTCTGCCACAACATGCATCCCGGCCCGATCGCCGTGTATTTTAATATTTTCTCCAAAATATTTATGTAAGAGAAAAAGTAACTGTTCTCGTCGTTTCCCATACTCTTTTTTCATTCGTCGGATATGACGTTCAAGTTCTTTACTTTCGATGAAATGCATCAGCGTTAGTTGGGTTATTGAATTTGAATGATGATCCGCTAGTCGTTTAATTTCCCGAATTCTGCTTACAAGATGACGCGGGACTACAAGATAACCGAGGCGTATAGAAGGGAACAACACTTTACTAAACGTGCCAGAGTAAATCACATGCTGTGGATCAAGTTCAAATAATGAATTGGCAGGTGAACCCTCATAAGTGAATTCACTATCATAGTCATCTTCTAGTATCAAACAGTCATTCTCTCTGGCGAATTTAATCACTTCCAGACGTCTTTTGATGGGTAACCTCCCCCCCATTGGAAATTGGTGAGATGGTGTCATAAATATCAATGTAGGGCTATTGTTCTTGAAAAATAAGCAAGGTTGTATACCATCCTTATCGACTTCAAAAGGCGTGATATTATTCGTGTGATAAGAAAATATCTGCCTGACATTGTCGTTAGTCGGATTTTCAATCCAGATTTCACTTTGTGCATCAAGCAGACATTTTGCCACCAATGTTAAACCTTGTTTCGTTCCGTTGGTAACAATAATCTGGTCCGCACCACAGACGATGCCGCGTGTGCGTTGAAGATATTTTCTGAGTACTTCTCTAAACTCTGACCTACCTTGAGGATCATCGTAACCTAATGCAGATATCGGCGCCTCTTTTAGCGCTTTTGTTGCCGCTTTACTCCATTTTCTTTTGGGAAATAAATCTAAAGCAGGAAGCCCACTGTCAAAGTTAATCGCATTCGTGGGTATTGATATATCTGACAACGAGGCGGCACAACTATCACTAACCTGTAAGGGGTGTTTCTTAGCAATAATGTCTGAACTGACAAAAAAACCAGCCCCGGGCTTACTCACGACAAGACCTTCTGAAATTAACATTTCATAAGCCGTCAATATTGTATTTCGTGAAACAGACAAATTTTTAGAACACTCACGTGTTGATGGAAGTTTTTCTTCAGTACGTAAGTTACCAGAAAGTATCTTTTCGCGTATATCCTTGTAAATATTTTTTGAATAAGAATGACCATGAATTCTATCAAACTTAATGTATAGCATTCGAACTTTCCCCAACTGGTTCCATTAAAATTTGCTCAAACTGGTACTTCTTGAAAACGGTTGTCTGTGGTTAACTTTCATCTGGAATAGTCTAAAGTTGTTAACTTTAAGTAAACGGTCATGGATAATACTGAGAAAATAGATCAACGCGCATGGCACTATGTGAATCTGATATTCCTGATGCAGATAGTGGGCGCATCCTCTTCCCCAATTATCATTTCTTTAGGAGGCATGGTTGGCGCAAAGCTTTCAAGCACGCCTTCTTTAGCGACATTGCCCGTTTCACTTTATAGCATAGGGATGGCGCTAGCAACCTTGCCTGTTGGCTACTTAATTGCTCGTTTTGGCCGGCAATCTACTTACCTGATGGGGGCGCTGATTGCTGCTATTGGAGGGCTTTTTGCAGCCTATGGCGTTTACAGCGCTTCTTTTCTGAATTTCTGTATTGGTGCAGTCCTGGCGGGAGGCTACGGCGCCTGCGTACAAAATTACCGTTTTGCAGCTATTGATTATCTTCCTGGATGGGCACATCCAAAAGCGATTTCTCGGGTGATGCAGGGGGGACTGGTTGCTGCTGTATTAGGGCCGCAGCTGGTTATTTTGGGACAGGACATTTTGGACGTTCCTTTGGTCGGCAGTTTTCTCAGCCAGTCCGTGCTGGCACTCATCGCTATAATTTTGATTTTATCTGTGGGCCGGTTGACGACAGGGCTTGTTGTACCTGAAGAGGATAAAATCACGGAGCAAAGCGAAAGACAGGAAAATAACGTTCCCAGGCAACCAAGAACAATTCTGCAGATTATAAAAAGTTTCCGCTTTATTGTCGCCGTGACTGCCGGATTAACATCTTATGGTTTGATGATGTTTATGATGACGGTAACGTCGATGGCTATAGTCGACGCCGGTCATTCAATCAATCATGCAACGTTGGGCGTACAGTGGCATATTTTAGCGATGTATCTCCCCAGCTTTTTTACCGGTAAGATCATGACCCGCTATGGTAAGTTGCCTGTCACCATACTGGGTTTTCTAATTATTGCTCTCTCAAGCGTTTGTTATTTTATCGGCAACAGCGTATTCATTTTTTGGAGTGGATTTGCGTTACTGGGGCTGGGCTGGAACTTCAGTTTTATTGGCGCGACCGCGTTGGTGACAGAGTGTTACCATGCAAGTGAGCGCAGTAAAGTACAATCATTGAATGACCTATTGGTTTTTGGTGCCTCTGCTATCGCCTCGCTGATATCCGGACAGTTGTATCACTCCCTCGGTTGGATAAACCTCAATTGGCTCACTTTTATTCCTATTGCGCTTGCAGTATTGCTTTTGTTGAGGCTTTCAAAGAAAGGACTCGTGGGTCAGGATTAGCACCTATATCCAGGAAACTGAACGAGACATTATCGGTTTTACCAGAGCACTTCAGGGCAACCGGGGCGAAATCCGCATCGGGAGGAGGTAAAGTGAATGTAACGAGGGTGTGCAGAAGGGAGATAAGGGTTACAGCGATACCCAGGGAATACTGGAAGTGAAATATAGCGGGTAAATTATCGTGCTGAAAACAGGTGGCGGTTCTTTCGGTTCCTTATTTTATTATTAATCATCTCCCTCCTTCAGGGAGGCTGTCTGGAATTGTGCATTGAAAGCATTTCAGGCCTGCTCTGAACTTTCAGGCAGAAAAAGTCGTATTACCTTATCAACGAACAAATCATCCCGATCTTCTGCGTTATTGTCGCTATTTATTTCCCTCTCTTTGGTCGGGAAAATAAGTTTGCTTTCTTTCATGATTATGACGACTCTGTCCGCGTTGATCAGTGCCCGACGGTATCACGCTGAGGCGATTTTTAACATTAATACCGGTGGTACGGTGAGGGTTGACCACAACACTGGGCAGTTTTGGTGAGCTGAATATCTCTAACGCAGGTACTGTTTACCGTGATGATGCCAGCATGATTTCGCGCTCGCCCGGCAGTCGCCACCGTTCAGCCAGGAACGGCATGCTTCTCCTGCCATCCATACGACCATGCCGTTTGCTCCGGGATCAAAGATATCCGGAATGCTGGTGACGGCATTGGCAAAGGTACCGTCACCTCTTGCATTTGCATGTTTTTTATCCAGCCAGTTATTCTGACTGTCGATATGTTCTCCCGCGTGGGATGCGATATTTTCCGTATCAAACTCCTGATAGATATCGTAGAGGAGAGACGCGTCATTTTTCTTTCCGGCATCGTGGAGGTCATTAACAACTTTGGTGTATTTTTTCTGATCATCCACCCATACCGAATGATCCACCGGCTTATATCCCCAGTAAAAAGGGATAACAGGCGCGTATTAAGTGTTCTGCAAATTCCGGTGTCCTGATTCTGTTATGCTTCCCCGACGTCATTCACACCGTGCACCAGTATCACGATACAGGGCATAACCTTGTCTTTATCCTCTGACGGAGGGGCATCTGATTTATCGTTATCTTCTGACGGGGGGATATATGAGTCATCGTCCATTTCTGGCCTTGGTGGAAGCCAGCACCGGTTTTTCCTCTGTCAGTTATTATTTTTCTCCTCCGGTAGGCCCAAATCCGGATCGCAGCGCATATGATCCCAGCCGGTATAATTCTTCACTTCCGGAACTTTATTGGGGATATTTTGCCAGTTCGGTTTATGCGCATCGGTTATCCAGTGTTCAGGACCATCTACTGAATTCCAGGAGGTATATTCCCAGCCCCAGTCCATGCCTGAACTTCCGGGCTTCAGACGGTCATGCTGTAACACACCGTTATAATCCTTATAGGTGTAGGGGATACCTTTACCTCCAGGATTAAGCCGAGGATCGTCAAAGGGTTTTGAACTGATATACAGATCGCCCCAGTGGGTAAGAATAAACGCCTGGTCATTTACCACCGTCATGGACACCACATCTTCTTTTATCGGACGAGTATCTTCACCTGCAACTATCTTTATCCTGCCATCCATCATTCTGGCAGGAATATATTTACCGTACGGATCGGCCCCTCCTCCAGGACTGAATCGACCATCACCCCAGGTTTGTCCATAATCTTTGGAAACGATAAATCCCGAGAAATCGCCCCACGGAATAGAAATATATCGCTCCGAGGGATGAATATATTTAAAAAACGAGATCCTGAAGATGGGCGTATCCCGTGCCACCACTTCGGAACGAATAGCCCTTTTTGTATCGACATACCAGAGTGCGCCTTCACAGCGAAAGCCTTCCAGCTCCAGATAGCGATGATCGTCAAAACGGTAGATCACCTGTTTAGGTAATTCACGCGGACGGGGATCATGCTGATCGCAGCCGGCACACAAACAGCCACACGCCAGTAAAAACGCTCTCATTTTCATAGTAGCTCCGGCGGTACGGGATCTGGCTGATCCCACTGAGTTACTGGCACCCACTTCCCATTACGCCAGTCTATTTCCGTGCGTGGGCCATAATCATTGACCACGCCATTTTCCCCGGTGGGCATCGGTTTTTCACCTGTTTCTGGTTTATTCATCATTTTCTTGAACTCATCAGGCAATTTACCTTCTGAATAATATTGCCTCGTATATGTATCTGGATTATCCGGCCGACGCCAGTCTGCCTGTAATAATAAATCTCGCCAGAATTCTGTCTTTCTAAATGCCTTGTGCTGCCAGATATTGCTTCTTCTGCCATCGCTGCCAGTTCAGGTGCCATTCCAGGCCTGTTCAGCGGTGGAAACAATATTCCCACGCTGGCCGGTGGTGTTTGTTTCAGTTCCGCCAGTCTTCGTCAGATATTCATTATCCGGTCCATCACCGTTTCTGTTTTTCTTTCTCAGGCAATCCTGCGCTCATATCGCAAGACATATGATCCCAGCCGGTATAATTCTTCACTTCCGGAACTTTATTGGGGATATTTTGCCAGTTAGGTTTATACGCATCGGTTATCCAGCGATCAGGGCCATCTACTGAATTCCAGGAAGTATATTCCCAGCCCCAGTCCATACCTGAACTTCCGGGCTTCAGACGGTCATGCTGTAACACACCGTTATAATCCTTATAGGTATAGGGGATACCTTTACCTCCAGGATTAAGCCGAGGATCGTCAAAGGGTTTTGAACTGATATACAGATCGCCCCAGCGGGTAAGAATAAACGCCTGGTCATTTACCACCGTCATGGACACTACGTCCTTTCGTATCGGACTGGTATCTTCACCTGGTATAGCTGTCATTCCATAATCATCCTCCCTTGCAGGGATCCGTTTACCTTTACTGCCATAAGCATGCGGATCGGCCCCCCCTCCAGGACTGAATCGACCATCCCCCCAGGTTTGCCCATAATCTTTGGAAACGATAAAACCCGAGAAATCGCCCCACGGAATAGAAATATATCGCTCCGAGGGATGAATATATTTAAAAAACGAGATCCTGAAGATGGGTGTATCCCGTGCCACCACTTCGGAACGAATAGCCCTTTTTGTATCGACATACCAGAGTGCGCCTTCACAACGAAAGCCTTCCAGCTCCAGATAGCGATGATCGTCAAAACGGTAAATTACCTGTTTCGGTAATTCACGCGGACGGGGATCATGCTGATCGCAGCCGGCACATAAACAGCCACACGCCAGTAAAAACGCTCTCATTTTCATAGTAACTCCGGCGGTACGGGATCTGGCTGATCCCACTGAGTTACGGACACCCACTTCCCATTACGCCAGTCTATTTCTCTGCGTGGGCCATAATCATTGACCACGCCATTTTCCCCGGTGGGCATCGGTTTTTCACCTGTTTCGGGTTTATTCATCATTTTCTTGAACTCATCAGGCAATTTACCTTCTGAATAATATCTCCTCGTATATGTATCTGGATTATCCGGCCGACGCCAGTCTGCCTGTAATAATAAATCTCGCCAGAATTCTGTCTTCTCATACGCCTTACACTGCCCGATAGCCAGATCGTAGGTCATGGCCTTTTCCGGTACGTCGTCATTGCTGACAATGGATGAATGCTGACTGTAGGTGGTTCCTTTCAGAAGTGCCGACTCAATTTCATCTTCCTTCATACGGCGCTGTATTTTCAGTTTTTCATGTCGGGCGTAATAATCCACATCATAAACGTCTACCTTCTGACCGCTAATCGCCACGATATTATGCAGAGCGCTTACTTCAGACAGTTGCTCATTATTCAGGAACTGATAAAGTGGTAGCGTATGGAATTCAGCCGTATTCGGGATATCTATATTTTCCGTTACAAATGCTTCTGCCATCATGGCTGCGCGGGATATATTTACATCATTGCCGTCTATCGCTGATCTGTAGTTATTATCCTGGCCATTAAGTGTAAAGTTAAATGAAGCAGGGAGTAATGGTGCATTAATGATGACATCATTATATAAATAAATCACATCCTGAATGGGTTTATCCGGGTCCTTGATTTCTGGTTCTGGCACAGGAACCCTGTTCCTGTCTAATTTCCGGATATCCTTCGCAACATAACGATACCCTGTTTTATTTCCAACCGCTTCATCCTTGCAAAACACGCGCTGACGGATATTATCGCCCATGCTCCTGGATAACGGATCCGGAATACCACGCCAGCCCATTCCCTGTATCGGCATCATCGATACTACCTGATCTTCCGGGCAGAAATAGTTGTAGACCAGCCCAAAGTTATTACGGTTGTACGTTTCCGTAGCCCAGGCGGTTTGTCCTTCATCCGTCAGGCAATTGTTAGCATGCAACTGGCTAATATAATCAGCATTATGAGACGTACTGCCATCATGCAATCCATTTTTCTTCATCATATTACAGAAGTGCGCCAGGGTTTGTTGCCGTGCGTCATCCGTCTGCTGATTGCCTGGCTGACCATTTTCCTGCCAGCGGTTTTCCAGTGAATAGGGTGAATGGCACAGGATAACGCAGTCTGCGGGGTTTTGTTTTTCCGCTTTTACCCACATGTTCGCCAGCATGGTGATAATCGTCCCCTGGCTGTGGGCCACAACATTGATGGTGTCATTTTTTGCACCCGAATCTCTCCGGATCTTTAAAATCAAGTCAGCAAGGCGACGGGCAGCATACGCAATATAGATACGATGAGGGTTGCTGTATACAGGGTGCGTCCAGTCGCCGCCGTTCAGCCAGGATCGGGATGCTTCTCCAACCATCCACACAGACAGGCCGTTTGCTCCGGGACCAAAGATATCCGGAATGCTGGTGGTGGCATTGGCAAAGGTGCCGCCGCCTCTTGCATTTGCATGTTGCTTATCCAGCCAGTTGTTCCGACTGTCGATATGTTCTCCTGCATGGGCAGCAATATTTTCCTCATTAAACTCCTGATAAGTATCGTAAGGCAGATCCGCTTCATCATGTTTCTTCGTCAGGTCATCCCGGTAGCGTTTCTGATCTTCCACCCATGCCGAATGCTCCACTGGCTTATATCCCCAGTAAAAAGGAATAACTGGAGAATTGGCGACTTCCCCCTCCACATCCGAAATCATAAATTGTTCCGGCTGCCATGTATGTGGCTGAAAATCCTTCCGCCCCAGTCGCGTATTCAGTCCTCTGCAAATTCCGGTGTCCTGATTCTGATAGGCTTCCCCGACGTCGTTCACACCATGTACCAGTATCACGATGCAGGGCATGACCTTGTCTTTATCTTCTGGCGGCGGGGCGTCTGATTTATCGTTATTTTCTGACGGGGGAGTCTCTGATTTATCACTATTTTCTGCCGGGGAGAGGTATGATTTATCGTCATCTTCTGCCGGCGGGATATATGACTCATCGTCCAGTTCCGGCCTTGGCGGCAGAAAGTCCTGCTGCAATCCCGCCATATTCACCGTATTGCGGTGATTCATATACATTTTATCCGTCAGGCGGCAGGCCGGTTTCCCCTCAAAAAATACATCAAATGAGTGGCTTATCCACTCGGCCTCGGCCTTATTCGTTCCTGATTTCACCCCGCCCATGCTGCCCTGTTCATCGAACACGCTGCGCGCAAACTGCGACCCCAGGTTGGCTATCATATTGCCGCCATCGGCAAACACGCTGACCGTGCCTTTCACCAGGTCGGCAGAGTAGGCTTCGTTTTCATAGGGAACCGGTATGCCTTCTCCCGGCGTTTTACACACATCTGGGAGGGTATTGTGGCTGACGCCGCCGCTGCCTTTGTGGCACAGGGTTAGTCCGTTAATGTTAATGGTGATCATTTATCTGGTCCCTCATGTTTTGATAAGACAGCAGCGCCACGTTGTCCGTCGTCTGAAGAGGAAAGCAGCAGCGTATCGCCGGGGAGTGCAGACGAATGCATTCGCCATGCGGTCAGCGCCATATGCGCCACTAAACTCGCGCACCCCAGGTCGCCGGAAGCCAGCACGGGTTTTTCCTCTGCCAGTTCATGGTCTGTATAAGCATCCAGCGCAGGCAGGGTAAATCCCAGCTCATCTGCGCGGTACGGCTCGCCGTTAACGTCACTCACCACATGGAGCAATGAAGTCACCTTTGCCGTTTCCAGCGCCTGTATTGCAGCCTGGCGCAGGCCTCTGCCCAGACAAACGCCTTCATCTGAATACGTCACTTCTCCAACTGCCATGCCGGTGCCGCGAATATGGCACCACGGCCTGTGTTCTGTGGTAGCTGACGCCAGAACCAGCGCCGCCGCGCCTTCGGACGGTATCCGCCCGTAAGGATTTATCCTTATATATCCTTTGTGCGAGCGATGGCTGTTGTGTAGCAACCCTTCATCCTCCAGCCATGCCAGTGTGTCTGGCGACAGCCATGAATCCGCTGCCAGCAGAACGCTGACTGCGCCTTCCTGCAACGGGAAAGCAGTGAGTTTAGCCAGCATGGCAACCGCCTCTGCGCGCCCGCCATGCCGGATATAAACCGGGGAGTGAGACCATCCTGTGTATTCGGATATCGCTTCTTCTGCCATCGCTGCCAGTTCGGATGCCATTCCTGGCCTGTTCAGCGGTGGAAACAATATTGCCACGTGAGCTGGTGGTATTTGTTTCAGCTCCGGCAGGGTTGTTGTCAGTTCTGTCAGCACCTGCCGGAGCAACTGCCGGAAGCGTTCAGCTAAAGGTGCTGACGCTATTTCTGGAAAATAGCAGGCTCTGACGGGATACCTGCATCTGTCGGTCCATTGCGGATGTTTGCGAACCAGAGAAAACTGAAGACGATGGGCAATACCAGCCAGTGCCAGCGTGGGGCCAGAAGGAAAAATACAGGATGCAGCAATAATGGCGGTCACAGTAACGTCTCCCACTCCGGAAAATTTCCAGGAAGAGCTTTTTCTCTGACGAATAAACGCCGTTTTTCGTAAATGGTGGTGGATTCAAGCTGGTTAACCAGACGGTGGCAGGGTAAGGCACTGTGCCAGACCAGGCTGACACGGGGAAAATCAGGTTCGATAATCACGGTATGCAGTTTTGCCCGGTGTCGACGGACACTGCCGTCATAAAACAGTGTTCTGAATGCGGGGATGATGCGTGGAAGTGTAAACACGAGTAACCCATGTTGACCGTAACCCGGTGGCGTCAGATTTCCCAGACAAACCGTTTCACCACCATTCAGCCATCCTCCGGCATACAGCGGGGCGGGTGCGCTCTGCCAGTAACGTTCATCCATATTGTCCGGCGGTAATGGCGCACGGTACTTCCGCCAGTTGTCATCATATGTTCCGGCAAACTGCATCCGGCCAGGCCAGTATCGTGGCTGTACGCCAAACCCTGGTGTTGTCTCATCACCATAAAATTCAATCTGGGGTAATGCGGGTATTTCTGTTTCAGGAACTGCGTCAACCGGAATACCGTCCGGGTTATAGTGGCTGGCGTAGAATGAGAAAAATTCGCCCCGGTTCATTTTGTCGTAACTAAGCTGCGTACGGGTGAAAAGCGATGGCGGATTATATTGTTTGCCGTCCCACTGGCGCTCACCATATACGCGAGCAAGCCGGATAACACTCCCGACTTTCAGCCCGATGGGTAAATTACGAACGGCTTTTCCGTCAGGGGAGTATGCGTGACCATTCAGCACAATATCGGTTGCGCTTTTTGCCGGACCACAGTCGGTATCATAAAGCAGCGTTTTGCCATCATCCTGCAAAACCGGTCCGGTATTCACTGGCGACTGACGGGTAGACAATGCCGTGGTACCGTCAGGAAAGATATCCCATGTTGCCTTGAGTACGGTGATGCGAACCTCTTCACCCTGACGGTTTCTGATCCAGCTTCCTTTAACCTCATACGGGGTTTGATTATCTACCTGCCACATTTTGCTGTCCCTGTTGGCAGAAATAGCCTGCCTGTATTCATGCCCGGAATAACTCTCCGGCGAGGATTGTGCCCCGAATAAATTCGGAAGGTGGTTCAGTTCACCTCAATACGCCCGCCAGACAGGCGGTTTACTCCCTCGGCATCGCTGAGAATATATTCGCCCTTGATCACCACCTTACCGTTTGGATAAAGCGTTATGCGGGACTTACCGCAGCTCAGAGTGATTTTCTGGTTAGCCGTGAAGATCAGTTCGTCCGGCACAGTGGTGATTTCATCAGCTACGTTTTCCTGCTCATCCTGCGATATGGCTTTTATTAGTGTCTGTTGCATTTTGGTTATCTCATTGATTCGTTGTACCGGGATCTGTTGCTGGAAAAGCAGCCAGTTCAGAAAACTGCCCCATCCGCATCAGTGCCAGTGGGCGCAGATTCAGATAGCCCCTCCTGAGAACAGAACTCAGACCATCCGGTGTGGCAGGTTGTCCGCACAGATAAGGTAAACCCGCCGCAAAATATTCCTGCCGTGCTTGCCACCAGATCTCAAATGCTTTGCTCTCCGGCCAGACCACGCCCTGTTCAGGATCGCGTTCAGGGATTACTGCTGATTCAGTTGTCACTGTGACAGGGGCATCCTCATCATTTTTGCGTCGCCAGCCATCCTGTTCTGGGAGCGAACCGGTAATGGCAATAACGGACAGCACGCTAAGCCGTGCACAGTCCGGGGTGTCAAAATATGTCAGCAGGGACGGAATATAATCTGCCAGCCCGGACCAACCCATCGCCTGTATCAGTAAGCGGGTATCCGTGGCTTCTTCGGACAGACCACTCAGCAGAGCATGGGGGTTACATGCTGGGTGCGTTAACAGATATCTGACAGCAGAAGAGCGAATTCCTTCTTTTTTGCTTTGGGCCAGCAGGTAAAGTTGTTTGAGGGCGGTATCGGTATAGTTTCCTGCCACAGAACGCAGGCATAATATTGCGCGGCAGCCCTGGAGGATAAGTTCCTCATGGCCTGAAGAAAACACGCTTTCCATCGCAGGGATAAACAACGAGGAGCCGCTGCGATATAGATAATGCAGCAGATAGTCGACACACCGCCCCTGTTCAATAAGTATCCTGACGTCCTGCTGACTGAATACAACAGGGGGAAACGGACGGTGCCTGAGCGTTGCCGCATATGCCCTGCTCGCCGGAAGAGACAGCATCAGCGGCCACAATCGGGATTGCATCGGCATCCAGTCCATGACCGACAGTAGCACCGGGAACAGGCGTGGCATGGCCTGCGCCAACCCCAGGCAACCGGACAGCAAAGATTCGTTATCGGTACTGACAGCAAACAGCGCAACGGAAAATAGCTCTCCCGCCGTCAGCGGCTCCTGAAGTTGCCCCCGGAAGTAATCCTCCGTCTCTTCTTTTAACTGCACCATACCTTCCAGGCAGGTAAGAATTCTCTGATCAAGCCGGACAAGATCGCTGAGGGTGTGGCAGTAAGAAGAGAGCAGAACCCGCCGGGAACGGTGATCCTGCGCCAACAGATCTGCATATTGTTCCGCAAGCAAAGGCCGTATCGTCCGGGTCAGCATGATTTCACCTCATCATGCTTAGTTGAAGTGAATGTCACTGGCGACTCCTTTGATATAGTCTTCCGCCTTAATCTGGACTTTTACGCCATTGAGCAGGATGGTACCGTCTTTGTTCATTCTCAGTACACATTCACCGACTTGTATGGTTAGACTGTCAGTCACTGTCAGGGTGTAGTCCTTACCAACGGTGATATTTTGGGATTGTTCGACAGCCTCAGAGTCATTTCCCGTGATCCTGGTTTTCTGGTCGTTGCCCACGTTCTTGCTGCGATCGTGTGTGATTGCCATCGTCTGATCATTGCCGACACTGACACTCTGGTTGTTACCGATGGTTTCCGTATGGTCCACTTTCACATCGGTGGTGCGGTTGTTCAGCACTTCCGTATCCATGTTCTTCTGCGCGTGGATATAAACCTGTTCCTTCCCGGTTGCATCCTCAAACATCAGCTCATTAAACCCGCTGCCCTTGTAGGTCTTCGACCGGATGGTCATTTGTGTTTTTGTCCCCGGCAGATTCCCCGGTGAACGGTTATCCTGGTGGTAGGTGCGGCCCATGACTATCGGCTGGTCCGGGTCGCCGTTGAGGAAGTCGACTATCACCTCCTGGCCCACGCGCGGTATCGCGAGGTTACCGAAGCCGGTTCCGGCCCACGCCTGCGACACCCGCACCCAGCAGGAGCTGTCCTCGTTCCCTGGACAGTAACGGTCCCAGTGAAAGCGTACCCGCACCCGGCCATGCTCGTCGCAGAAGATTTCTTCCCCCGCCGGGCCGGTGACGATGGCGCTCTGCGGGCCGTCCACGCAGGGTTTGGGCAGGGGAGGGACGCGCCAGGTTCTGTCCGCCGGAATGACGCTGAAGTGGTTAGACAGCGTGGTGCCTTTACCCTGACTGCCGTGCAGCGCCTGCGGCTGGTCGCCCGTCAGGACGCTGCTCACCACCTGCCATTCCCGGTTCAGCGTGTCAGAGGGATGTCCGGTCAGGGTGA
>NZ_JBGUBF010000010.1:0-96273 GCF_041807075.1 Citrobacter telavivensis
ATTACGTGTTCACTCTTTGAGACTTGGTATTCATTTATTGTCCGAAGACATTAAGAATCCATGTCACTTTGAGTGCCCACACAGATTGTCTGATAAATTGTTAAAGAGCAGTGCCGCTTCGCTTTTTTCTCAGCGGCGCGGGGTGTGCATAATACGCTTTCCCGCTTCAGAGTCAAGCATTTATTTCGCTTTTCTCTGTGGGTATTCATCTCTGAACCCCGCTGACCCGGCGGCTTGCGTGCCGTTGTTCCGTGTCAGTGGAGGCGCATTATAGGGAGTTATTTCGGGCTGACAAGGGGAAATTTAAAATAATTTTCCGAGTGCGCATTTTTTATTCTTTACGTTTATTTAACCAACGAATCGGGGGTTAACTGAGCGATTTCTCGGGCAAAACTCGCGACTTGTTCCCAGTCGGTATAAATAACTTCTTTACGCGTATCCGTTTCGCCGCCCGACATT
This sequence comes from Citrobacter telavivensis, assembly GCF_041807075.1. Classification (NCBI taxonomy): domain Bacteria; kingdom Pseudomonadati; phylum Pseudomonadota; class Gammaproteobacteria; order Enterobacterales; family Enterobacteriaceae; genus Citrobacter; species Citrobacter telavivensis. The sequence continues at coordinate 460 of NZ_JBGUBF010000010.1, forward strand.
TTCATAATGAGTTTAATCATCATTCGGTCATACCAGCGATAGCGCGGATAAAGTAGCGCCCCGGCGATAACCGCAGAACGGTCTGGCCGCCACTGCGAGTTCATTAAAAACTTGCGCGCGTAGCTGTTGGTTTGCGGCGTCCGCTTTTCCGGTTTCCGCGCCACCAGGTTGACGGAGTAAAACGCACTTGGCATGCGATTCAAGCGTGTTGCATGTTTCTTCACAAACGCGAGGAAGGCAGAATGATAGTGCCCATAACGAATCGATGCGCCAATGACTACCCGGTCATAGCGTTCCCAGTCAGGTTCATCGGTACGATGCAGATTGACCACATCCGTGCTGATGCCAAGTTCTTTGAGTTCTGACGCCAGATAAGCGGCGATTTCCTGGGTCTGCCCGTCACGGGATGAGAAAAGAATCAGTGTTTTCACGTGTTACTCCATTATTCACGCCAGAAAGTCGGGGTAAAAAGTACCAGCAGAGTGAAGACTTCCAGACGACCGAACAGCATGTTGGCAATCAGGATCCATTTCGCCACCGGATTCATACTGGCAAAGTTGTCCGCCACGACGCCCAGCCCAGGCCCAAGGTTGTTCAGCGTCGCCACCACGGAAGCGAAAGCGGAGAAATCGTCCACTCCGGTCGCGATAATCGCCAACATACTGATAATGAAGACCAGCGCATACGCCGAGAAAAATCCCCAGACGGCTTCAAGAATACGTTCCGGCAGCGCGCGGTTCCCCAGCTTGATGCTATAGACCGCATTGGGATGCACCAGACGCTTCAGTTCGCGGTTCCCCTGTTTGAACAGCAAGAGGATACGGATAACCTTCAATCCCCCGCCCGTTGAGCCCGCACAGCCACCTATAAACGCGGAACATAGCAGCAGTACCGGTAGGAAAAGCGGCCAGCGCGCAATACTGTCGGTCGTAAATCCGGCCGTGGTGGCCATCGACACTACCTGGAAAAAGGCCTGGTTGAGCGTCGTCAGCGCGGAGCTATAGATGTTATGGAACCAGAGCACTAATGTGCAGATGACCACCAGCGTCAGTTGGACACCAATGAACATACGAAATTCGGGGTCACGCCAGTAAACCTTCAGGCTGCGGCCACTCAGTAACGAGAAGTGCAGACCGTAGTTACAGCCGGAGATTAATAAGAAGATAGCAATAATGGTGTTAATCGTTGGGCTGTCAAAGTAGCCCACGCTGGCATCATGGGTGGAAAACCCGCCGATCGCGATAGTGGCAAAACTGTGTCCGATGGCATCAAACGCCGGCATGCCGGCAAACCATAGCGCCAGTGCGCAGGCCACCGTCAGCAGGACGTAGATCAGCCACAGCGTTTTTGCCGTCTCGGCAATACGCGGGCGCATCTTGTTATCTTTCAGCGGTCCGGGCATTTCCGCACGATAGAGCTGCATCCCACCGACACCGAGTATTGGCAGAATCGCGACGGCCAGCACAATGATCCCCATCCCGCCAAACCATTGCAGCATCTGGCGATAAAAGAGGATCGCATGTGGTAGCGAATCCAGCCCCACCAGCGTAGTAGCACCGGTCGTGGTCAGTCCGGAGAATGATTCGAAGAACGCATCGGTAATCGTGAGGTTCGGGCTTTCAGAAAAGATGAAGGGCAACGCACCCACGCTGCCCAGCACAGTCCAGAACAGCACGACGATCAAAAACCCTTCGCGGGATTTCAGTTCGCCTTTCTCACGACGGTTCGGCCACCACAACATGGAGCCAATCACCAGCGCGACAAAAAAGGTTTGCGTAAATGCGCGTCCCGCCCCATCACGATAGATAAGCGCTACCAGCCCCGGGAGGATCATCGTGCCCGAAAATAAGATGACCAGTAGTCCTACGATTCGGGTAATGGCGCGAAAATGCATCTCTGCCGCTTCCTTAGTTCTTCAAAATGAGGTGGGGATTATTCTTCAATCGCTAACAATTGCAATGAACCACGACTAAAATCCGCCAGCTTTGCTGAAAATTCATCCACTTTCGCATAAGGAAGCGCTACCCGTAACCGAATGAATGCCTGGTAATCACTGGTGACGATTTTGCCGTCATGTTGACCCAGAAGTGCTTCAACGCCAGCCAACTGCGCGTACTCACACTGCAAAGTATATTCGGTTAATGGCGTCTTGCGCTGCGTCGTTAACTGACGCAATGCCTGGTTTACGCCACCGCCGTAGGCTTTAACCAGTCCGCCGGTGCCGAGCAAGACTCCGCCGTAGTAGCGCACCACAACGGCGGTGATTTCCCCAACGCCGCTGCCCATCAACTGCGCGAGCATCGGCTTACCTGCCGTTCCCGCCGGTTCACCGTCATCAGAAAAGCCCAGTTGCTGTGAATCATCCGGCGCGCCCGCCACCCACGCCACGCAATGGTGGCGGGCGCTCGGGTGCTCCGCTTTCACTGACTCCACAAACGCTTTTGCCGCCTCTACGCCCTCGGTATGCGACAGCAGCGTAATGAAGCGGCTTTTTTTGATCTCTTCAACAACGGTGACCGGCGCCGCAGGGATTAACCAACTGTCCATTACGCCAGTTTCAGATCCCGCGTCATGTTCTCAACGTTGTTTTCGTGGATCACCACGTTGTCTTCAATACGAATACCGCCAAACGGTTTCAGTGCTTCAATTTTTTGCCAGTTGAAGTGTTTGCTGAACGGCCCTTCACGCCACGGCGCGAGCAGCGATTCGATGAAGTAAAAGCCTGGTTCAATGGTCAGCACCATACCCGGCTGGAGCACACGGGTGCAGCGCAGATACGGATATTTAGACGGCGCGGCAAGATGCGTACCGGAGTCATCCTGCATAAAGCCAGCAACATCATGAACCTGCAAACCCAGAGGATGGCCGATACCGTGCGGCATAAACGGTCCGGTGAGATCGTTTTCGACCATAGCTTCTTCGCTCAGATCGGTGACGATCTGGTGCTTACGCAGCAGTTTCGCAATACGCTGATGGAACTGAACGTGATAGTCCACATAGCTGACGCCCGCTTTCATAGTGGCGATCAGCGCCAGCTGTTCGTCATTCACATCTTTCACTAACTGCGCATACTCATTGTCGCTTTTCGCCGACCAGGTACGGGTCAGGTCTGCGGCATAGCCGTTATATTCCGCACCGGCATCCAGCAGGAAGCTGCGGATTTCAGACGGTGCCTGATGATCCAGTTTCGTGTAATGCAGAACCGACGCATGCTCGTTCAGCGCCACGATATTGCTGTACGGCACATCGGTGTCGCGATGACCGGTTGCGGTCAGATAAGCCAGGTTGATGTCGAACTCACTCATCCCTGAACGGAAGGCTTCTTCCGCCGCACGGTGCCCATTCACCGCCATTTTCTGCGCTTCACGCATGCAGGCCAGTTCGTAATCCGTTTTGTAGGCACGGTAATAATGCAGATAGTCGATCACCCCTTTCGGGTTGATGTTGTTGGCCGCAATCTCCAGTTGCAGTGCACGCTCCGGAACCGGGCCAATATAGCCAATATTGCCACGAGCGGCTGGCAGTTGACTGCCAATACCATCCGCTTTCGGCAGGGCAATCACCTCAACTTCTTCAGTCCAGAAGGAGGTCGGCAGCGGCTCAACGTTGTGCCAGTAGTCGACCGGCAAGTAGAACCACAGTTTGGGTTTGTTCACCCCATCAACCAGCAGCCAGCAATTTGGCACCTGAGTCACCGGTACCCAGGCTTTAAACTGCGGATTGACCTTAAACGGGTAAGGATGATCGTCGAGGAAAACATTAAACAGCTCGCCGGAGTGAATAAGTAGCGCATCAAGCTTAAAGCGTTCCAGCGCATCACGCGTCCGTTCTTGTAGGGTAACGATATGATTTTTATAGAGTGCGGCCAGTGATTCCATTTTCTATCCTTCTGTTTTTCGACCTCAAGTCTCCGCATCTTAGCACATCGATTCGAGAGAGCGTGATTTCTGCCAGGTGTGATCGGATCGGCATTTCTTTAATCAGTCATTTGCATTTTATTAACATAAAATACACACTTCGCTTCATCTGGTATGACCAGATCACCTTGCGGATTCAGGAGACTGACATGCTTTACAAAGGCGACAACCTGTACCTCGACTGGCTGGAAGATGGCATCGCCGAACTGGTGTTCGATGCCCCAGGCTCAGTGAACAAACTCGACACGGCAACCGTCGCCAGCCTCGGCCAGGCGCTGGACGTACTGGAAAAACAAACAGATTTAAAAGGGCTGCTGCTGCGTTCGAACAAAGCGGCCTTTATCGTCGGTGCGGATATCACCGAATTCCTGTCGCTGTTTCTCGTTCCCGAAGAACAGCTCAGCCAGTGGCTGCATTTTGCCAACAGCGTCTTTAACCGTCTGGAAGATCTGCCGGTCCCGACCCTTTCTGCCGTTAACGGCTATGCGCTGGGCGGCGGCTGCGAATGCGTGCTGGCGACTGATTACCGTCTGGCGACACCGGATCTGCGTATCGGTCTGCCAGAAACAAAGCTGGGTATCATGCCAGGCTTTGGCGGCTCCGTACGTATGCCGCGCATGTTAGGCGCGGACAGCGCGCTGGAGATCATTGCAGCCGGTAAAGACGTTGGGGCCGAGCAGGCGCTGAAAATCGGCCTGGTCGATGGCGTTGTGAAAGCAGAAAAGCTGATTGAGGGCGCAAAAGCGGTATTACGTCAGGCCATCAACGGCGATCTGGACTGGAAAGCGAAGCGCCAGCCGAAGCTGGAACCGCTGAAGCTCAGCAAAATTGAAGCCACCATGAGCTTCACCATTGCTAAAGGCATGGTCGCGCAAACGGCAGGTAAACACTACCCGGCACCGATGACAGCGGTGAAAACCATTGAAGCCGCCGCGCGCTTTGGTCGTGAAGAAGCACTGAATCTGGAAAACAAAAGTTTTGTCCCGCTGGCGCACACCAATGAAGCCCGCGCGCTGGTCGGTATTTTCCTAAACGATCAGTATGTGAAAGGCAAAGCGAAGACGCTGACCAAAAACGTTGAGACGCCGAAGCAGGCTGCAGTGCTGGGCGCGGGCATTATGGGCGGCGGCATCGCGTATCAGTCGGCATGGAAAGGCGTGCCGGTTATCATGAAAGATATCAACGACAAATCCCTGACCCTCGGGATGACCGAAGCCGCGAAACTGCTGAACAAACAGCTTGAGCGCAACAAAATTGACGGTCTGAAGATGGCTGGCGTGATTTCGACCATTCATCCTACGCTGGACTACGCCGGTTTTGAGCGCGTAGACGTCGTCGTCGAAGCCGTCGTTGAAAATCCAAAAGTGAAAAAAGCGGTACTGGCGGAGACGGAAGATAAAGTTCGCCCGGACACCGTGCTGGCATCGAACACCTCCACTATTCCCATCAGCGAGCTGGCAAGCGTGCTGAAGCGCCCGGAAAACTTCTGCGGGATGCACTTCTTTAACCCGGTTCACCGGATGCCGCTGGTTGAGATCATTCGTGGCGAAAAAAGCGCCGATGAAACCATCGCGAAAGTGGTCGCCTGGGCCAGCAAAATGGGCAAAACGCCGATCGTGGTCAACGACTGCCCTGGCTTCTTTGTTAACCGCGTGCTGTTCCCTTACTTCGCCGGATTCAGTCAGTTACTGCGCGACGGTGCGGACTTCCGCAAAGTCGACAAAGTGATGGAAAAACAGTTCGGTTGGCCGATGGGCCCGGCGTACCTGCTTGACGTCGTGGGCATTGATACCGCGCATCACGCACAGGCCGTGATGTCCGCAGGTTTCCCGCAGCGAATGCAAAAAGATTATCGCGACGCGATTGATGCGCTGTTTGACGCCAGTCGTTTTGGTCAGAAGAACGGTCTGGGCTTCTGGCGCTATAAAGAAGACAACAAAGGTAAGCCGAAGAAAGAAGAGGATGCCACCGTTGACGGCCTGTTGGCTGACGTCAGTAAAGCGAAGCGGGATTTCAGCGACGAAGAGATTATCGCCCGCATGATGATCCCGATGGTCAACGAAGTGGTGCGCTGTCTCGAAGAAGGCATTATCGCCAGTCCGGCAGAGGCCGACATGGCGCTGGTTTACGGTCTGGGCTTCCCTCCGTTCCACGGCGGGGCGTTCCGCTGGCTGGATACGATCGGCAGCGCGAAATATCTCGATATGGCACAACAGTATCAGCACCTCGGTCCGTTATACGACGTTCCGGAAGGTCTGCGTAATAAAGCGCGTCATAATGAACCGTATTATCCCCCGGTTGAGCCTGCCCGTCCGGTTGGCGACCTGAAAACGGCTTAAGGAGTCACAATGGAACAGGTTGTAATTGTTGATGCGATCCGTACCCCGATGGGCCGTTCGAAAGGGGGCGCATTTCGCCACGTGCGCGCGGAAGATCTCTCCGCGCATTTGATGCGTAGCCTGCTGGCGCGAAATCCGGCGCTGGAAGCGGCAGCACTTGACGATATCTACTGGGGCTGCGTGCAGCAGACGCTGGAGCAGGGCTTTAACATCGCCCGTAACGCGGCGCTGCTGGCGGAAGTCCCGCATTCCGTTCCGGCGGTGACCGTCAACCGGCTGTGCGGTTCCTCCATGCAGGCATTGCATGACGCGGCGCGGATGATCATGACCGGTGATGCGCAGGCCTGTCTGGTGGGCGGTGTGGAGCATATGGGCCATGTGCCGATGAGCCACGGTGTTGATTTCCACCCGGGCCTGAGCCGCAATGTCGCCAAAGCGGCGGGCATGATGGGACTGACAGCAGAGATGCTCTCCCGCATGCACGGTATCAGTCGAGAAATGCAGGATGTCTTTGCCGCACGTTCACACGCCCGTGCCTGGGCTGCAACGCAGTCTGGCGCGTTTAAGAATGAAATTATCCCAACCGGCGGGCATGACGCCGATGGCGTGCTGAAGCAGTTTACCTATGACGAAGTGATTCGTCCGGAAACCACGATTGAAACGCTGTCCACCTTGCGTCCGGCGTTTGATCCGGTCAGCGGTACGGTTACGGCAGGTACTTCTTCCGCACTCTCCGATGGCGCGGCCGCCATGCTGGTGATGAGCGAAAGTCGTGCACGTGAGCTGGGTCTGAAACCGCGCGCCCGCGTGCGCTCAATGGCGGTGGTGGGCTGCGATCCTTCCATCATGGGATACGGTCCGGTTCCGGCATCAAAACTGGCGCTGAAAAAAGCGGGACTGTCCGCCAGCGATATCGGTTTGTTTGAGATGAACGAAGCGTTTGCCGCGCAGATCCTGCCGTGCATTAAAGATCTGGGCTTGATGGAGCAGATCGACGAGAAGATCAACCTTAACGGCGGTGCGATCGCGCTCGGTCACCCGCTGGGCTGCTCCGGTGCGCGTATCAGCACCACGCTGCTGAATCTGATGGAACGCAAAGATGTCCAGTTCGGTCTGGCGACGATGTGTATCGGATTGGGTCAGGGTATCGCGACGGTGTTTGAGCGGGTTTAAGTTCATGTAGGCCGGATAAGACGCGCCAGCGTCGTCATCCGGCATGTTTGCCGGGGGCGCTTCGCTTGCCCGGCCTACAACAGTGTTATCTCAAAGCCATTGGTGCCAGAACAAGGCGGCAAGCGAACGAATCCCGATGAGCTTACATAAGTAAGTGATTCGGGTGAGTGAGCGTAGCCAACGCAGTTATGGTGACAATGGCGAAGAGAGAGTTTAGTTGCCGTTCTTCCCGCCTGTCAGGGGCGGGTTTTTTCTGCTTCATTTTTCTTCTTAGATAAATGCAAACGCATCGCCAAACAGGCGATCTTCCCGCGCACTGCGCTCATTACAGAACAGGTCACGCGCGATTTTCGCCATCTCAAAGCGGCCCGCAATGTAGATGTCATGCTCAGCCAGCGTTCCGTGATCCTGCATCACCGCCGTTAAGACCGTTCCCGTACGCCCACGCCAGCCGGTTTCAGGCTGTTCCACCACCGCTTCAACGCGCAGGTTAGGATGGTTGACAGAGAGCGCTTCAAGTTCAGAGAGATCGTAGAGGTGCTTCTCTTCACGGCCGCCCCAGTAAATCGTGACCTGACGATTGGGATTACGCGCCAGCGCCGTCAGCAGAATGGAACGGGCGTAGGAAAAGCCTGTGCCCCCGGCGATCAGGATCAGCGGACGCTCTTCATCATCACGCAGCCACGCGTCGCCGTGTGGAATATCCACCGTAATTTCATGGTCCTTCAGGATGCGATCCATCACCGCTTTGGCATAGAGGTTAATTTCTGATGCGCCAATGTGGAGCTCAATAAAACCCTGATCATTCGGCGTAGAGGCCATCGAGAACGGACGTTTATCCCGCTCATCCATCACGACCATCAAATATTGACCGGCGCGAAAGGAAAATGCCGCATCGGGTACTAAACGAACACGGTATACGGTATCAGTGATAGCTTCTACCGAGGTCACTTTACAGCTTAAGGTTGTCATGCGCTCCCTCTATGGGTCTGTAGGGCAAAACGAGCGCCTCAGGCGCCTTTACCGTCATTAAAGATGGCCAGTTCATCCCAAATCGCATCGATACGGGCGGTAACGTCAGGATCTTTTTTAATTGGACGTCCCCACTCGCGTTGGGTTTCACCTGGCCATTTGTTCGTGGCATCCAGCCCCATTTTTGAACCCAGGCCGGAAACCGGCGAGGCAAAATCCAGATAATCAATTGGCGTGTTTTCTACCAGCACCGTGTCCCTGGCCGGATCCATTCGGGTGGTAATCGCCCAAATCACATCATTCCAGTCGCGTGCATTGACGTCATCATCACAAACGATAACAAATTTGGTGTACATAAACTGGCGTAAAAATGACCAGACACCCATCATGACGCGTTTCGCATGACCGGCGTACTGTTTTTTGATCGTGACGACGGCCAGACGATAAGAGCATCCTTCCGGCGGCAGATAAAAATCGACGATTTCCGGGAACTGTTTTTGCAGAATCGGCACAAACACTTCGTTTAGCGCGACGCCGAGCACGGCGGGTTCGTCCGGTGGACGACCGGTGTAGGTCGAATGGTAAATCGCGTCCTCACGCTGGGTAATATGCGTGACGGTAAAAACCGGGAAGCTATCCACTTCATTGTAATACCCCGTATGGTCGCCATACGGGCCTTCCGGCGCCATTTCACCCGGGTCGATATACCCTTCCAGCACAATCTCCGCACTGGCGGGCACTTCAAGATCGTTAGACAGGCATTTGACCACTTCGGTTTTTGTGCCACGCAGCAGACCGGCAAACGCGTACTCTGAGAGCGTATCCGGTACCGGCGTCACCGCGCCAAGAATGGTGGCAGGGTCGGCACCCAGCGCAACGGAGACCGGGAAACGTTCACCCGGATGCGCCGCACACCACTCCTGATAATCAAGCGCGCCGCCACGATGGGACAGCCAGCGCATGATCAGTTTATTTTTGCCAATCAACTGCTGGCGATAAATGCCCAGATTCTGCCGCTCTTTATGCGGGCCACGCGTCACGGTCAGCCCCCAGGTGATGAGCGGTGCGGCGTCTTCAGGCCAGCAGGTCATGATTGGAATACGGTTTAAGTCGACGTCATCGCCAGAGATGATTTTTTGCTGACAAGGCGCACCACGCAGTCGCTTCGTCGGCATATTCAGCACCTGCTTGAACTGCGGCAGCTTATCAAACAGATCGCGAAAGCCTTTCGGCGGCTCCGGCTCTTTCAAAAATGCTAGTAATTTACCCACTTCCCGCAGCGCGGAGACATCATCCTGCCCCATGCCCATCGCGACACGTTTTGGCGTACCAAACAGGTTGCACAACACCGGCATCGAATAGCCTTTGGGGTTTTCAAACAGCAGTGCAGGGCCACCAGCACGTAGCGTGCGGTCGGCAATCTCGGTGATTTCCAGGTGCGGATCCACTTCAAGCGTGATGCGTTTGAGTTCACCCTGTTGTTCAAGCAGCGTCAGGAAGTCGCGTAAATCGTGATATTTCATGGCGTCCATTATGGCCTCTTCGTAAGCGCCTCATTATACGGCGTTCACCATCGTGATGCTGTATTTTTGTTAAATTAGCGTGAACTCTGGCAGCCCACCGGCTCCCCCGGGATTATAATTAACTTCACGCTTTGCTTTTGCTATGCTTGCGCCCCGGACAAGCGGATAAGAGTTATTATGCAATCCTGGTATTTACTGTACTGCAAGCGCGGGCAACTTCAGCGTGCCCAGGAACACCTCGAAAGACAGGCAGTGAGCTGCCTGACGCCGATGATCACCCTGGAAAAAATGGTGCGAGGAAAACGTACTGCAGTCAGCGAACCGCTGTTCCCAAACTATCTGTTCGTGGAATTTGATCCGGAAGTGATTCATACCACGACGATCAATGCCACGCGCGGCGTCAGCCATTTTGTCCGCTTTGGCGCATCACCCGCGATAGTCCCTTCCACGGTGATTCACCAGCTCTCCGTTTATAAACCGGAAGGCATTGTCGATCCCGAAACGCCTTACCCCGGCGACCGCGTGGTCATCACGGAAGGGGCTTTTGAAGGCCTGCAGGCGATTTTCACTGAACCGGACGGCGAGGCGCGCTCCATGCTACTGCTCAACCTGCTAAATAAAGAGGTGAAGCAGAGCGTGATAAATACCGGTTTCCGTAAGCTTTAACGGCGACTCAGAACGAAATTCCAAACAGCTTCCTGACATTCGCATCCGTTGTGGCGGAAAGCCATTGCGGATCGTCTCCACGCCAGTGAGCAATACGCTCAAGAATATGTGGCAAATGCGCCGGTTCGTTACGCCGCGACGCGGGCTTCGGCGAAAGATCGCGCGGCAACAGATACGGCGCGTCGGTTTCAATCAGCAGTTGTTCGGCTGGAATAAACGGTAGCAATTCGCGCAGCTCAAGCCCACGACGTTCATCACATACCCAGCCCGTAATACCGATGTACATGCCCCTGTCGACACACTCCTGCATCTCCTCGCGCGTACCGGTAAAGCAGTGCAGCACCGCGCCCGGGAGTTTGTCCAGCCACGGTTCCAGCAGCGTCATGAATCGCACGTGCGCATCACGACAATGCATAAAGACCGGCATTTGTAACTCAGCGGCAATACGCAACTGCGCGTCAAACGCCCGCTCTTGTTCCTGCGGAGTGGAAAAATTGCGATTGAAATCGAGGCCACATTCGCCAATCGCCACGACCTCCGGCTGGTTCGCCAGTGCCACAATCGCATCCTTTGTTTCAGGTTGCCACTGGCTGCTGTCATGCGGGTGAACACCGGCCGTCGACCAACAGTGAGGATAAGTCTGCGCCAGCCGTTGCGCCTGCTGGCTTTCATGTAGATTGGTTCCGGTAAGAAGCAGCCCCTTCACGCCAGCAGCAGTCGCGCGTGCGACGACCTCATCACGGTCTTTCAAAAACTGCGAACTGGTTAAATTAACGCCGATATCAAACATGCTTTGCTCCATATAACAACCGCCCTGACGGGCGGTTGAATTTACTCTTCTGTCTTCTCGGCTTTCTCAGCTTCGGCTTCTGATTCCGCCTCGTTATCTTCATCCCGCGTCTGTCGCTTGCCGACGTAGAAACGTGAGAAGAAAACGCCGACCTCAAACAGGCAGTACATCGGAATCGCCAGTAACGTCTGCGAAAAAACATCCGGCGGCGTCAGCAGCATCCCTACCACAAACGCACCAACCAGCACGTAAGGCCGTTTTTTACGCAAGTCATCCGGTGTCGTCACACCCATCCAGCAAAGCAGCACGATGGCAACAGGCACCTCAAACGAGACGCCGAACGCCATAAACAGTGCCATAACAAAGCTCAGATAGCTGGCAATATCCGTCGAGACCTGCACACCTTCCGGCGCAGTATTGGCAAGGAAGCCAAACGCCAGCGGGAACACGACAAAGTAGGCAAACGCCATACCGATATAGAACAGTAAAGAACTGGAGACCAGCAGCGGTACCACCATGCGCCGTTCATGCTTGTACAGCGCTGGCGCGATAAACGCCCAGACCTGATAAAGGATCACCGGCGCTGACAGGATCAGCGACACCATGAAGGTCAATTTGATCGGGGTGAAGAACGGTGATGCGACATCCGTCGCGATCATGGTCGCACCCTGCGGCAACTGTTTGATGAGCGGCGAGGAGACCAGGTGATAGATGTCATTGGCAAAATAGACCAATGCCAGAAAGATCACGATAACCGCAATAATGCAGTTAAGCAGACGTTTACGCAGCTCAATCAGGTGCGTGATAAGCGGTTGAGTATCTTCTACAGCCATGTTTACGGTTTATCACTCGACGTAGGGGAGGAGCCAGCAACAGGAGCAGCGGTTTTCGGTTCAGCGTCCTTCACGTTGACGGCAGGGGGAGTTTCCCCGGCAATCTCTGGAGCCTGTTCCGGTGCGCTGGCCTGGACTTCAGCAGTGGCGGGCGTGACCCCTTCATGCTGTTCTTCATTCCCTTTCACCACCGGGTTATGGATGGTATGCGCTTCGTCGCTCGCTTTTTCGGGCTCGTTCACGCTATAGGAACGTTTCATTGACTCCGCCGCCTGACGCAGTTCATCCATCGAGGCTTTTAGCTCGGGAGTCAGATTTTCCAGGCTCGCTTTCTCAACCTTTTTCAGGCTGTCCTGAAACTCCTGGAGCTTAAGCTCCTGGGTCAGTTCATTCTGAACGGTTGTCGCAAGGGATCGCAGTGCGCGTACCCAGCCAGCTATCGTTTTGACGGCTACCGGCAATCGCTGCGGCCCCAGAACAACGAGGCCGATAATAAACACCAGTAACAGTTCGCTAAAACCGATATCAAACACGAATTACACCTGCTCTTTATCGTGGCTTTTCGCGTCTTCTTTTTTCGCAGTTTCTTTATCAGCGTCTGCCGGTTTGTCAGTAATAGATTTCGCGGTAAAGTCAGCGTCCTGACTGGCTTTATCCTGTTTAGCATCATCATCACTCATGGCTTTTTTGAAGCCTTTGATGGATGCGCCAAGATCGGAACCGATGGAGCCGAGCTTCTTGGTGCCAAACAACAGTACAACGATGACGGCAATGATCACCAACTGCCAAATACTGATACCACCCATACATGTTCCTCTGTGATAGATGATGAATTAATAAGGCCGTAGTATACGTTACCCGGCCTGCCTTGAGCGATGAAAAAATCAGCGAGTTTTGCGCCAGCCGACAATCCAGGCAACCAGGCCGCCCGCCATTAACCAACCGGGCATATAGCCCCATTCAGGGCGATTAATCAGCAAGAACGTCCCACTTAACAGCAACGTTGCGCCAATTCCCAATAAGTAACGGGATTGCCCCTGACGGACATGATTCTCCTGAAGCTCGCGCGCAATCTTATCAACACTGTGCTGTAAATATTTGCCCTGGCGCAAACTGTCGTACACCAGTTCAGGGAGTTCTGGCATTTTTTCGACCCAGAACGGCGCTTTTTCCTTAAATGCTCTGATCAGCGCTGGAATACCGACCTGATCTTTGATCCATGACTCCAGAAAAGGCTTCGCCGTTTTCCAGAGATCCAACTGCGGATAGAGTTGGCGGCCTACGCCCTCAACATACAATAATGTCTTCTGCAACAATACCAGCTGCGGCTGCACTTCCATGTTAAACCGACGCGCCGTATTGAAAAGGTTTAACAAAACGTGGCCAAACGAGATTTCCGCCAGCGGCTTCTCGAATATCGGCTCGCACACCGTACGAATCGCAAATTCAAACTCTTCAACGTTGGTATCCGGTGGTACCCAGCCAGAATCGACGTGCAGTTCCGCAACTTTGCGGTAATCACGATTAAAAAACGCGATGAAGTTCTCCGCAAGGTAACGCTTATCTTCCTTATTTAAGGAGCCGACAATGCCGCAATCAATGCCAATATATTTCGGGTTTTCCGGGTGTTCATAGCTGACAAAGATGTTACCGGGGTGCATATCCGCGTGGAAGAAGCTGTCACGAAAGACCTGAGTGAAGAATACCTGTACGCCGCGCTCCGCCAGCAACTTCATGTTGGTGCCGTTTTTCTCCAGCGTCACCACATCGGAAACCGGGATACCGTAAATGCGTTCCATCACCATCATATTCTCACTACAGTAGTCAGAATACACTTCCGGGATGTAGAGCATTGGGCTGTCTTCAAAGTTTCGCCGCAGTTGGATAGCGTTGGCGGATTCACGCAGCAGATTCAGCTCATCAATCAATGTCTTTTCATATTCCCGCACGACTTCCGTCGGACGCAGGCGGCGGCCATCTGGCAGCAAGCGTGGCACCCAGCGAGCAAGACGATAGATCAGTCTCAGATCCGCTTTGATAACCGGCAGAATGTCCGGGCGGATGACTTTGATGACAACCTCTTTGCCGTTCGATTTCAGTCTCGCCGTATGCACCTGGGCAACCGACGCCGACGCCAGCGGTTGAATATCAAATTCATCAAACCAGGCTTCAACAGGCAGTCCGCCCATGGCTTCTTCGATTTGCGCTTTCGCAAGTTTTCCATCGAAGGGAGCGACTTTGTCCTGTAACAACGCCAGCTGATCGGCAATATGCGGGGGAAAGAGATCGCGTCGGGTCGAGAGCATTTGACCAAACTTGATCCACACCGGCCCTAACTCCTGCAGAGCCAGTCTCAGTCTCTCTCCCAGTAGTTTTTCTTTATGTCGGTTTGGCATCCAGAACAGGCAATAACGCCATAACCGCAGCGGCAGCGTGATCCGCATTTTTGGGATGAGCTCATCAAGTCCGTAACTTAAGAAAGTGCGAATGATGAAATATAGGCGCCGTACTTCACCTGGCGTCATTTAGCCTCCAGTTTTTCCAGCCGCCGGGTCAGCGCATCGACAGCACGCTCCACGGCTGCCGTTTCTTCCGCAAACCAGGCAACCTCAAGCGGTCCGGGTGCCATTCGCCACTCTTCCGTAATGGCTTCGGCAACATAGCGTTGCTGACGTTGGATCCCGTGTCGGAGAAATTTGACCCCGCCGCGTAGCGCTTTGCTGATCCCTTCTGCTGCGATGTCGCCGGTATAAGGTGCCAGCAGTTCAGCAGGATCGAATTCCGCCAGATCGGCAAGGGCAACGAAATTCTGTACAACCTGAATATCACCCTGCACTTCCAGTTCGCCACTGCGGATCAGTGCGGTCAGTTGCTGGCGGTCGCGTAATTTTGGCAACACGCTGGCATGGGTGATTACCGTGCAGTCGGCCTCGCCAGCCCACTCGCCCAGCACGTCAACCTGACGCTCGCTGAACAGCAGAATTAATGATGTCGAAAAGCCTTTTAGCTCCACACGCAGCACTTTTCCCAGCAGACGCGCTCGCGCCGTTTTCAACGCCGGCGAACGATACAGGAATGAATTAAGCAGACTTTCCATTCCTGCAGTCACTAAGGGTTTAAAAGGCATCCCCGTTCTCCTGTCAGAACTTATAGCCACGATGCAGCGCAACCACACCCGCTGTCAGGTTGTAATAGTCGACGCTTTCGAACCCGGCGTCCTGCATCATCGCTTTCAATGTGTCCTGATCGGGATGCATACGGATGGATTCCGCCAGATAGCGATAGCTGTCGGCATCATTGGCGACCATAGAACCAATACGCGGCAAGATATGGAAAGAGTAGGCATCGTACGCTTTGCTCAGCGGTTCGATAATCGGTTTAGAAAATTCCAGCACCAGCAGACGGCCGCCCGGTTTCAGGACTCGGTACATGGAGCGCAAGGCTTTGTCTTTGTCCGTGACGTTACGCAAACCGAAGGAAATGGTAATGCAGTCAAAGGTATTGTCCGGGAACGGCAGCGCTTCCGCATTGGCCTGAACGTATTCCACGTTGCCAATCACGCCGATATTGCGCAGCTTCTCGCGACCCATTTTGAGCATTGAGTCATTGATGTCCGCCAGAATAACCTTGCCGGTCTCACCGACCAGGCGAGAGAATTTGGCCGTGAGATCGCCGGTCCCCCCGGCTAAATCCAGCACTGTCTGACCACGGCGAACGCCGCTACAGTCGATGGTGAAGCGTTTCCACAAACGATGAATGCCAAAAGACATCAAATCATTCATGACATCATATTTTGATGCCACAGAATGAAAAACGTGGGCCACCATGTCCGCTTTATGCTCTTTAGCGACAGTCTGAAAACCAAAGTGCGTCGTTTCTTGTGAATTATCCACCATCTCAGTGCCTGCTCATCTAAAAATTGTTCGAGAAGTGTAACAGATTGGGGCGCATTGCCCTACCCTTCTGCCCGTCCCGGCTGCCCCGAACGGACTAATTCGATTGCTGCTTTATCCCGTCATCGTCGGAATAAGACGTGTTTTCCTGCTCTTCGGGTACCGATCGCAACCGATACTCTTCATCCTGCGTCGTGGCCTGTTCCGCCAGTTCAGGATTAATCTCGCGCTTAATTTCGACTCCTAAGCCGCGAAACGCTTCGGCCTGCGCCAGCACGTTACCACGTCCCGACGAGAGTTTTTTCATCGCCTGACGATAGTTATCTTGCGCTTTATCCAGGCTCTGCCCGATGGCGGACATATCATCGACAAAGAGGCGCATTTTGTCATAGAGCTTGCTCGCACGGTCTGCAATCTGTTGCGCATTACGACTTTGATGTTCGTAGCGCCACAGATTCGCAATGGTCCGCAACGCCACCAGTAATGTCGTTGGGCTGACCAGCATAATATTATTTTTAAGCGCCTCGGTAATCAGTTCAGGCTGTCGGTCAAGCGCCAACAGAAAAGCAGGCTCCACAGGGATAAACATCAGCACGTAATCCAGGGTGCGCAGCCCCGGAAGTTGCTGGTAATCCTTACGTCCCAGCAGACGAATATGGTTACGCACCGAGGCAATGTGCTCCTGGAGCGCGTTTTCGCGGGTGTCGTCATCTTGCGCGTTAAAATAGCGCTCATAGGCCACCAGCGTCATTTTGGCGTCGATCACCACATCTTTGCCCTGCGGCAAACGCACGATCACGTCAGGCTGCATACGGGAACGGACGTCATTTTCGATGCTGACCTGCGTTTCGTACTCGTACCCTTCGCGCAGTCCGGACGCCTCCAGCACACGGGTGAGCACCACCTCGCCCCAGTTCCCCTGCGTTTTGTTGTCGCCTTTTAGCGCACGCGTCAGGTTGACCGCTTCCTGGGTCATTTGCGCATTAAGCTGTTGGAGATTACGGATTTCATGCGCCAGGGTGTGACGCTCGCGCGCTTCCTGACCAAAGCTCTCCTGGACCTGGCGACGGAAACCGTCCAGTTGTTCTCGCAGCGGCGTCAGCAGACCGTTCAGGCTCTGTCGGTTTTGCTCATCAACCCGGCGATTGCTCTGTTCAAAGATTCGGTTCGCCAGGTTTTCAAACTGTTCGCTCAGACGCTGCTCGCTGTTGATCATCTGGCGGATTTTATCTTCCGCATGCTGCTGCGTCGCTTCCATCCGCGTAGTCACTTCACGCAGATCCGCTTCCAGCGAGGTGTTAATACTGCGCAGGCTACGTAATTCGTTATTGAGCAACTCGCACTCATCGCGCCAGTGTTCGCTTTGGGCTATTTGTTGTTTTGCTGCGCTTAATGCCGCAACCATCTCTTCACGTTCAGCGAATTGCTCGGCTTTCTGTTGGGCATGCTGATAGCTGGCCAGCAGCCAGCCAAGCGCAATACCCACCAGCGCAATAACCGCATAAATGATGATTGAGATATCCAAAATGCCTCCTGACGCCATACATCACCCGCACAAAATAGAATTGTGCTGTATAAACGTCCAGTTTTAAAGAACTTTCCTGCGAGGCGCTACGCAAATAATCGCGTAAAAGCAAAAGGCCGAACGCGTCGGCCTTTTATGGAAGGGAAGAGGATTAGATCAGACGACGCGCCGCTTCCACCACGATTTTCACCGCATGGCTTTCGGTCTGTTTCATCGTCTCAGCATTCGGGATCTCCTGCTGAGTACGGTTAACGATCACGCCCGCAACCATCCCGGCGCGCAGGCCCTGGCTTGCGCACATGGTCAGCAGCGTGGCGGACTCCATTTCGTAGTTCATTACGCCCATTGACTGCCACTCTTCCATAGAACCTTTGAAACGACGCACCACACGACCGGAGAAGGTGTCGTAGCGTTCCTGGCCTGGGTAGAAGGTGTCTGAAGAAGCGGTCACGCCCACATGAGTGGTGGCACCGATGGATTTTGCCGCTTCAACCAGCGCGGTGGTGCATTCAAAGTCAGCGACTGCCGGGTACTCCATCGGCGCAAAATGCAGGCTCGCGCCATCCAGACGAACGGACGCCGTGGTGACCAGCACATCGCCGACATTAATATGCGGCTGAATGGCGCCGGTGGTGCCAATTCGCAGGAAGGTACGAATGCCCAACTGAGCCAGTTCTTCCACCGCAATAGAGGTAGACGGGCCGCCGATACCGGTCGAGCAGACAATGACGGCTTTACCGTCCAGTTCTGCACGCCAGGTGGTGAATTCACGGTGAGATGCCAGCTTAACCGGCTTCTCCATCAGCGCGGCGATCTTTTCCACACGTTCCGGATCGCCAGGGACGATAGCCAGCGTAGCCCCTTGTAAATCGTTCTTGGTGAGGCCGAGATGAAAAACGTCAGACCTGGACATATAAAACTCCTCTGTGATTCGGTTTTTGTCAGAAGAAGCAAAAAGACACTTTACCGAAGGACTTAAGATATTTTCGTGACCCTCATCACCATGAAACAAATCAGTTGCATAAACTTACCGATAAATAGTGATTCAAATCACATTAACGGCCCGATTTTTTCTTTCTCCGCACAAAAAGCGAGCCGTTTGAGGCAGTGTGAATGGTTAAAGGCTGTCTATAGTTAATAGTGCGCTATTTTTCTAAGGGTACGGAGAATACCATGACATCAACACAACAAACCGGTTTTGCACCTGCAGCATCCCCGATTGCCTCTACCTCAGTTCATACCCCGGACGACACTATTGTCGCGGGCATTACGTCGATCCCTTCCCAGGGTGACGACATGCCGGCGTATCACGCGCGCCCGAAAAAGAGCGATGGCCCTCTGCCTGTGGTCATTGTAGTGCAGGAAATCTTTGGCGTGCATGAACATATCCGCGACGTCTGCCGTCGCCTGGCGCTGGACGGGTATCTGGCTATCGCGCCAGAACTCTATTTCCGCGAGGGCGATCCGAATGATTTCGCCGATATTCCCACCCTGCTCAGCGGTCTGGTGGCGAAAGTGCCGGATTCTCAGGTACTGGCCGATCTGGATCACGTTGCCAGTTGGGCGTCCCGTAACGGTGGGGATGTTCATCGCCTGATGATCACCGGCTTTTGTTGGGGCGGACGTATTGCCTGGCTGTACGCGGCGCATAACCCGCAGTTGAAAGCCGCAGTGGCCTGGTATGGAAAGCTGGTGGGTGATAAGTCGTTGAATTCGCCGAAGCATCCTGTCGATGTGGCGACCGATCTGAACGCCCCGGTGCTGGGTCTGTACGGCGGTCAGGATAACAGTATTTCGCAGGAAAGCGTGGAGACCATGCGCCAGGCGCTACGCGCCGCTAACGCCAACACGGAGATTATCGTCTATCCCGATGCCGGTCATGCCTTCAATGCCGACTATCGCTCGAGCTATCACGAAGAATCCGCCAAAGACGGCTGGCAAAGAATGCTGGCATGGTTTGCGCAGTACGGAAGTAAGAAATAAGTTCTGGCCCGGAAACAACCGGGCCAGATTTTTCAGGATCACGCCTGACGCAGATTCTGTGCTGCCTGGACCATGTTTGCCAGCGCGGCGCGGGTTTCTGCCCAACCGCGGGTTTTCAGGCCGCAGTCCGGGTTCACCCACAGGCGTTCAGCCGGGATACGCTGCGCCGCTTTTTGCAACAGCGCCTCAATCCACTCTACGCTCGGGACGTTCGGTGAGTGAATGTCATACACGCCCGGTCCAATTTCGTTTGGATAGTCGAACTCTTCAAATGACTCCAGCAACTCCATGTCGGAACGTGAGGTCTCAATGGTTATCACGTCGGCATCCAGCGCGGCGATAGAATCCATGATGTCGTTAAACTCGCAGTAACACATGTGGGTGTGGATCTGGGTATCATCCTTCGCCACCGCTGCATTGATACGAAATGCCTCCACGCCCCACGCCAGATAGGCGGCCCAGTCGCTACGGCGCAGCGGAAGCCCTTCACGT
Source organism: Citrobacter telavivensis (assembly GCF_041807075.1). Classification (NCBI taxonomy): domain Bacteria; kingdom Pseudomonadati; phylum Pseudomonadota; class Gammaproteobacteria; order Enterobacterales; family Enterobacteriaceae; genus Citrobacter; species Citrobacter telavivensis. The sequence continues at coordinate 20,566 of NZ_JBGUBF010000010.1, forward strand.
AGTGCGGGTTCATCAATCTGGATGATGCCAATGCCTGCCGCTTCAAGATCTGCCACCTCGTCACGTAGCGCCAGCGCGATCTGTTTGGCAATCGTTTCACGGCTGACATCTTCACGCGGGAACGACCAGCAAAGAATCGTCACCGGGCCGGTCAGCATCCCTTTCACCGGTTTGTCGGTCAGAGACTGGGCGTATTTCGCCCACTCGACGGTAATCGCTTCCGGACGACTAACGTCACCGATCACCACCGGCGGTTTAACACAGCGGGAACCGTAGCTCTGCACCCAACCGTTCTGGGTGAAGACGAAACCGTCCAGATGTTCACCAAAATATTCGACCATGTCATTACGCTCGGCTTCACCGTGAACCAGCACGTCCAGCCCCAGTCGCTCCTGCTCAACAATCGCCTGCTTGATATGCTCCGCGATGCCGGTGCGGTAGTGGTTGGCATCGAGATTGCCCTTTTTGAAGTCCAGACGCAGGCCGCGGATTTCAGTGGTCTGCGGGAAAGAACCGATAGTGGTCGTTGGCCAGGCCGGCAGGTTGAAGCGCGCACGCTGGGCTTCAGCACGCACCTCGTACGGGTTCGCACGCTGGCTGTCCTGTGCGGTGATGGCCGCCAGACGTTTTTCCACTGCCGCATTGTGTACACGGGTTGAGTGGCGACGCGCCTGAATCGGTGCGCTCCATTCGGCGATGGCGGCGGTATCGCCGCTGTTCAGCGCATCGCGCAGCAGCGTCAGTTCGCCACATTTTTGCAGAGCAAAGGCAAACCAGCTCTTCACTTCCTCATCCAGACGCGTTTCGACGCTCAGGTCGATCGGGCTATGCAGCAGCGAGCAGGAAGAAGCCACCCACAGCGCACGAAGGCCTACGATATCGTTAATCTGGGCATATTTTTCTGTCAGATCGGCACGCCAGACGTTACGTCCATTGACCAGACCAGCAGACAGCAGCCAGTCAGACGGCAGGCGTTTGTGCAGCGCCGCCACGTCATCTTTACCGTGGACCAGGTCAACGTGCAGCCCCTGTACCGGCAGCGCGGTAATGGTATCAAGGTTCGGCGTCACGCCTTCAAAGTAAGTGGTCAACAGCAGTTTCACCTGCCCGGAAAGTGCATCGTAGGCCGGTTTGAAGGCGTTCAGCCACGCCTGCGGCAGCTCCAGCACTAACGCCGGTTCGTCAATCTGCACCCACTCGATACCGCGTTTTGCCAGCTCAGCCAGCACCTGTTTGTACACCGGCAGAATGTCATTCAACAGGCTCAGGCGGTCGAACGATTCGCCTTTCACTTTCCCCAGCCACAGGTACGTCACCGGCCCCAGCAGCACGGGTTTCACCTTGTGACCCAGCGCCAGCGCCTCGTCCACTTCATCCAGCAGCTGTGTCCAGGTCAGTTTGAACTGCTGACCTTTAACGAACTCCGGCACCATGTAGTGATAGTTGGTGTTAAACCACTTGGTCATTTCCGCCGCTGCCGCAGGTTCACCGGTCGGCGCACGACCACGACCAATGCGGAACAGCGTGTCGATATCGACACAACCGTCTTTGCTCTGATGACGAGCCGGCACATTGCCGAGCAGCAGGCTGGTGGTCAGAACATGGTCATACCAGGCGAAGTCACCCACCGGCAGAAGATCGATACCCGCTTGCTTTTGTTGATCCCAGTGGCGCGCTCGCAGCTCGCGGCCCACCGCCAGTAGCTCTTCACGGGTCGCATTACCCGCCCAGTAGCTTTCTTGCGCTTTTTTCAGCTCGCGACGCAGGCCAACGCGAGGGAAACCGAGGGTGTGATTCAATATTGTCATTTTACTGCCTCTAATTATATGTAAATCCTATGGATTTTGAATTTAGGGAAGGCGGCAAGTTTGCTCATCCCCGGGAGCTTACTGAAGTAAGTGACCGGGGTGAGTAAACGCAGCCAACGCACCATAAATTTAAAAGACGAAGGATTTTGGACGTCCAGATGTTTACACATCCATATTTGACAGTTACTGTATATTCCTCAAGCGCAATTTGTTCATGCCGAAGTGAAGGACTTTCATGATCGAGATTAAACACCTGAAAACGCTCCAGGCGTTGCGGAATACCGGGTCGCTGGCAGCCGCCGCGGCGACGCTGCATCAAACCCAATCCGCCTTGTCTCACCAGTTCAGCGATCTGGAGCAGCGCCTTGGCTTTCGGCTATTTATTCGTAAAAGCCAGCCGCTACGTTTCACCCCTCAGGGTGAGATCCTGCTACAGCTGGCCGGTCAGGTCCTGCCGCAAATTAACCGCGCGTTGCAGGCCTGCAACGAACCGCAGCAGACTCGTCTGCGCATCGCTATTGAGTGTCATAGCTGTATTCAGTGGCTGACCCCGGCGCTGGAAAACTTCCGCGCTAAATGGCCGCAGGTGGAGATGGATTTTAAATCCGGCGTGACGTTTGACCCCCAGCCCGCGCTCCAGCAGGACGAACTGGATCTGGTAATGACCTCTGACATTCTGCCGCGCAGCGGGCTGCACTATTCGCCAATGTTCGATTTTGAAGTTCGCCTGGTGCTGGCCCCCGATCATCCGCTGACCAGCAAGACACAGGTAACGCCGGAAGATTTAGCCAGCGAAACGCTGCTGATCTATCCGGTACAGCGCAGTCGACTGGACGTCTGGCGCCATTTTCTTCAGCCCGCAGGGGTCAGCCCGTCACTGAAAAGTGTGGATAACACCCTGCTGTTGATTCAGATGGTGGCAGCAAACATGGGCATTGCCGCCCTGCCGCACTGGGTCGTGGAAAGTTTTGAACGCCAGGGTCTGGTGGTGACCAGAACCCTGGGGGATGGCTTGTGGAGCCGTCTGTACGCCGCCGTGCGTGACGGAGAGCAGCGTCAGCCGGTGACTGAGGCGTTTATTCGATCGGCGCGCAATCACGCCTGCGATCATCTGCCATTTGTACGGAGCGCGGAGCGACCCATTTTCGATGCACCCACAGTGACGCCAGTATCACAGCCGCACCCGTAATAAAGCTCGGCCAGTGAGGCTGTTGGTGCCAAATCGCCAGATTGACCAGCAGTCCTGCGGGCACATGCATGTTGTTCATAATACCCAGCGTGCCCGCATCGACCTGTGTGGCACCGTAGTTCCACATAAAGTAGCCGATCCCTGAAGCCGCCACGCCGAGGAACACCAGAATGCCCCACTGGAGTGTCGTCTCCGGCATTTTCTGCGCATTGCCCAGCATGAACCAGGCGACCACGGCCACCAGAAACGCGCCGAGGTAAAACCACGCAAATGCATTATGCTGCGGCATCGGGCGCGTCTCCATCAGGCGCTTATAGCCCACCATCCCGATGGCAAAGCTAATGTTGGAAAGTTGGACCAGCAGCAGGCCCGTCCAGAAGTGATCGGTCACCTGGTCATAGCGAATAATCCCTGCGCCAATCACCGCCAGCAGCGCGCTGAAAGCATAGCCCCAGCGCAGGCGACGCTTGCTCATTAGATCGTAAATCAGCGTGATATAGAGCGGCGTCAACACGGTAAACAGCAGTAGCTCAGAAACGGTCAGGTAGAGATAGGCGTGGAAACTCAGCATATACATGATGCCAAGCTGCATGGCGCCCACCAGCATATACAGGCCGATAGTTTTCAGGCTGTGCCCGCGGGTACGCAGGAAAGGCAGGAATACCAGCGCTGCCAGACCGACCCGAACCAGCACCGCAAAGTAGCTATCGACGTGTCCGGCAAGGTACTCCCCAAACAAACTGAAGGAGAACGCCCACAGGATCGTAGTAATGATCAGTAACGCCACAATGGATATCTCTGAGAATAAGGAGTATCCATTGTAGCGGAGAGTTAAGTTGACGACTGGTTAATTAATAAGCATTCATTTTAGCGCAAGAAAAGATCGCGCAGGTAGTGCGGTACCGCGTCATCGACGTTGATGCCAATCACTTCCAGTTCCGGATGCAAATCCTTCAGACGCTGGTGCGCATTGCCCATAATGCAGCCTTTACCCGCCATCGACAGCATTTCAGCGTCGTTCATGCCGTCGCCAAAGGCGATGCAGTCTTTAAGGCTGTAACCCATCGCTTTGGCAACCGCTTCCAGCGCATGACCTTTCGACACGCCGCCCGCCATCACTTCCAGGCAGGTGAGCGTGGAGAAACTCACGTTGACGCGATCGCCCCAGCGCGCATTAATAGCCTGTTCCAGCGGCAACAGAACGTCATGAGAATGGCTGGTAAAGAACACTTTGCTGACGCCTTCCGGCTCCAGTAAACCGGGTTCAAACAGCGTGTAATGGAACACCGCCTCTTTGAAAAAGCGCATCTCATCCGGACGATGGCGGTTCATAAACCATTCGTCATCACGATAGACGTTGGTAATGATATCCGGGTTAGTGTTCACCACCCCAAACAGATCGCTGGCAATATCGCGATCCAGGTTATGGGTAAACACCAGATTTCCGTCCATGTCATGTACACGCGCACCGTTGGAGGTGATCATCCAGGACTTAATCCCCAGGTTATCGCGGATCTGTCCCACGTCGACATGGTGACGACCCGTCGCAAAGACAAAATTAACGCCGCGCGCGGTCAATAGCTTCAGCGTTTCTTTCGCGTAGGGAGATAGGGTATGGTCGGGAGAAAGCAGTGTGCCATCTAAATCAGACGCAACAACCTGATACATATAAAAATTCAACCTCTGAGCAAAGCGGTTTCCGCTGATGAGTTATGCTTGTTGAAAAAACCAACAATAGCCTGAAGCGCAACTGAGCGCATAGCGTCCTTTTCAAAAAGGATCTCATGGTAAGCGCCTTTAATGACCAGCGGATGACCCCCTTCGACAGGATGGCCCGCTGCGGCGCGGCGTTCACAAAAACGTTCGTGCATGCGGTTATCCACCACACGCTCTTCTTCGGCCTGAATCAGCAGAGTTGGCGTGGCGTCATCGCCCGCACCTGCCAGCGCTTGTTCAGCAGCCAGGATGCCTTCCCGTACCCAGTGATAGGTCGGACCGCCGACACGCAGCTGCGGCTCATCCGCATAAAAACGTAAATTACGCCGATAGCGCTGTCGACTGTGGGTTAATACATTCATGCTAAAAGGCAATGCCCGCCAGCGTCCGGTGCCTATCGCATACCCTTCCCGGATACGCTGATGCCCTTCAGCCCAGTCCAGAATATGGCGGACCATCCAGTCCGGCAGCCGCATTACAATACCAAACATCGGCGCACAGAGCGCGATAGCATCGCACTGATGCGGATGACGCTGCAAAAACAGCGTCGCAATCGCCCCGCCCATCGAATGCGCCAGAATATAACGTTTACGCCACGGCCCCGGCTGAACTTCTTGTTCCCAGAACGCCGATAAATCATCAACATAGTCGTTGAAATTGTCGACATGACCGCGATTGGGATCCGATAGCATACGCCCTGAACGTCCCTGGCCGCGATGGTCAATAATGAGGATATCAAAGCCCAGATGAAACAGGTCATACGCCAGTTCGGCGTACTTCACATAGCTTTCTATTCGCCCCGGGCAGATGACGATGACACGATCGTTATGCTCAGCGCGAAACCGGACAAAGCGCACCGGCACCCGGCCCACACCGGTCAATTCCGCTTCCTCGCGCTGACGCCAGAAGTCTGTTAACGGCCCCATGGAAAAAGCCGCAAACGCGTTTTCTCTCGTTTCCCAGTCTTTTTGCTGCTGAAACATCGGGTATCCAGCCTCGTTTACCAGGTAAAAATCGTTTTTTCAGTAGCGCGTAACACTTTACTGTGACAGTAGCGTATTGTGGCATAAAAACCGACAATCAGGGAGTTTCTCATGACCTTCGAATGGTGGTTCGCCTACCTGCTGACATCCATAATTTTGAGCCTTTCACCCGGTTCCGGCGCCATCAACACCATGACGACTTCCATTAATCACGGCTATCGCGGCGCAGCGGCGTCGATTGCCGGGTTACAGGCCGGGCTGGGCATTCATATCGTGCTGGTCGGCGTGGGTCTGGGTACCCTGTTTTCGCGCTCCGTCATCGCCTTTGAGGTGTTGAAATGGGCGGGCGCCGCCTATCTGATTTGGTTAGGTATTCAGCAATGGCGCGCCGCCGGGGCCATTGACCTGAATACAATGGCCCAGACCCAGTCACGCGGTCGCCTGTTCAAACGCGCGGTATTCGTGAATCTGACGAACCCCAAAAGCATCGTCTTTCTGGCAGCCCTTTTCCCGCAGTTCGTGATGCCAAAAGAACCGCAGCTGATGCAGTACATCGTGCTTGGCGTGACCACCATTGTGGTCGATATCGTGGTGATGATCGGTTACGCCACGCTGGCGCAGCGTATCGCCTTGTGGATCAAAGGGCCGAAGCAGATGAAAGCGTTAAACAAAGTGTTCGGTTCGCTGTTTATGCTGGTGGGTGCACTACTGGCGTCGGCTCGCCATGCCTGACAGGTTGCCGGATAGCGGCTGGCGCGTATCCGGCACGAAGCCTTATCGCGAAATGATCAGGTGGATACCAAATCCAGCGAACAACGCCCCGGCAAAACCGTCGATCCATTTCGCCATGCGCTGATAGCCGCGGCGCATTTTCGGTAGCGCAAACAGGCTGGCGACCACGGTAAACCACGCGAAGGTCTCAACGATAATCAGCACGAAAATCCCCCAGCGCGCGGCGGTACCGACGCTGTCGCCGACGAACAGAGAAAAGACCGAACCGAAGTAGATGATGGCTTTCGGGTTAGCCAGATTCGTCAGTAACCCCTTCAGGAAACTGCGGCCGCTTTGCGCCAGCTCAACCTGCGGCGTGGGGGCGGCAACATCCTGCTTTTTCAACGCCCCTCGCAGCATCTGGTAACCCATCCAGCACAGATACAGGCCGCCGCCCACCATGATAATAGTGTGTAGCCAGGCCATTTTTTCGATGATCAGATGCAGACCGAGCAGCGCGATGCCCGCCCAGACCATGACGCCACAGGTAATGCCCAGCACGCCCATCATCGCTTCTTTGCGCGAGCGGCTGACCGCCGTCTGCGAGACAAAAAAGAAATCCGGCCCTGGGCTCATCAGTGCCACAATGTGCACCATCGCCACGGTGAGAAATAACATTAGCATGATCGAAAATACTCGCGGGGGAAACAGTTCAGTGAGTCACCATCCTGGCACTTTTTTGCCCGGCTGACTACTCTTCGTCATCACCATCGACGTGGGCGCGGATCAGCGCCATAAACTCTTTACCGAAGCGCTCCAGTTTACGCATTCCCACCCCGTTGACGCTGAGCATTTCGCTCGCGGAAACCGGCATCTGTTCCGCCATCTCAATCAGCGTGGCATCGTTAAAGACGACGTATGGCGGGATGTTCTCTTCATCGGCAATGGCTTTACGCAGCTTGCGCAGTTTGGCGAACAGTTTGCGATCGTAATTGCCGCCAAAGGATTTCTGCATCACGCGTGGTTTCAGGGCGACAATACGCGGCACCGCGAGTTGCAGCACGACCTCGCCGCGCAGCACTGGACGCGCGGCTTCGGTGAGCTGGAGCGCCGAATGGTGAGCAATGTTCTGCGTCACCAGCCCCAGATGAATCAACTGGCGGATCACGCTCACCCAGTGTTCGTGGCTCTGCTCACGACCAATGCCATACACCGGCAGTTTATCGTGTGCCAGTTCGCGGATACGCTGACTATTCGCGCCGCGCAGCACCTCCACGACGTAGCCCATCCCGAAGCGCTGGTTAACGCGATAAATCGTCGACAGCGCTTTGCGCGCATCCATCAGACCGTCGTACTGTTTTGGCGGATCGAGACAGATATCGCAGTTGCCGCACGGCTCCTGACGCCCTTCGCCGAAGTAGTTAAGCAGCACCAGACGACGGCAGGTTTGCGCCTCGGCAAACGCGCCCATCGCGTTTAGCTTATGCCGTTCAATATCCTGTAGCTGCCCCTGCGGTTTTTCTTCCAGGCAACGGCGCAGCCACGCCATATCCGCCGGATCGTAAAACAGCATTGCCTCCGCAGGCAGGCCGTCACGCCCGGCGCGACCGGTTTCCTGGTAGTAAGATTCAATGTTGCGGGGAATATCGAAATGCACCACAAAACGCACGTTGGGTTTGTTGATGCCCATGCCAAAGGCGACGGTCGCCACCACGATTTGCAGATCGTCGCGCTGGAATTTCTCCTGCACGTCGGCACGGATGTGATTTTCCAGCCCCGCATGGTACGCGGCGGCGCTAATACCCCGGCTTTGTAGACGCGCGGCGGTGTCTTCCACCTTCGCACGGCTGTTGCAGTAAATAATCCCGGATTTACCGCGCTGTTCCTGCACATAGCGCATCAACTGATCGAGCGGTTTAAACTTCTCCATCAGCATGTAGCGAATGTTTGGCCGGTCAAAACTGCTGATCTGAATTAAGGGATCGTTCAGCCCCAGCAGGCGAACAATGTCCAGCCGCGTGGTTTCATCAGCTGTCGCGGTCAGCGCGACGAACGGCAGTGCAGGAAAACGCTGTCTGAGCTGCCCGAGTGCGGCATATTCCGGGCGGAAGTCATGCCCCCACTGCGAGATGCAGTGCGCTTCGTCCACGGCCAGTAACACCGGATTCCAGTGCGCCAGATGCTCAAGGAAGTTATCCAGCATCAGGCGTTCAGGGGCGATATAGAGCAGACGGATTTGCCCGGTGCGACACCCCGTCATCACCTCAAGCTGCTGCTCGCGGGTTTGCGTCGAGTTCAGACAGGCGGCCGCCACGCCGTTCGCCAACAGTTGGTCGACCTGATCTTTCATCAGGGAGATCAGCGGCGAAACGACTACGGTCAGACCGTTGAGCAATAAGGCAGGGATTTGATAGCAGAGGGATTTTCCGCCCCCGGTCGGCATCACGACCAGGCAGTCGCGCCCCGAAACGACGGTGTCGATGATCGCTTCCTGACCCGGGCGAAACTGTTGGTAGCCAAAGGTTTCTTGCAAAACCTGTTTAGCACCTGATTCCAGATTCAACACTTCCGCCTGCGCCACATTAACCCCGTTCGCTTAAATCAAAACAGGCGCTATTTTCAGCGCCTGAGGGAGAAACTGCAATGTTTAAAACACAATCATCGATCAGAAGATATCGTTGAGCATCACGCCCACACCGACACGCGTCTGATTAAAGTTATAGTCGATCAGCGATTCGCCGTACCCGCTATACACCTGGGTATAGAGACGAATATGCTTCGTCATCGGATAACTCAGCCCCAGCTCCGCACCGCCATAACCGGTATTCCAGTTGTACTGGCCCTTCGCGCTCAGCACCGCCTCACCCAGATGATAGCCGACCTTAAGCTGATAATAGCCCATGTATTTGGTGATATCCGGGTTATCGTCGGTACTGCCGATGACGTACCACGGTTTGACCTCCACCAGCCAGTTGCCGTTTTCCGCCATCAGGCGCGTGTAAAGTCGGTTCCAGCTACGTGATGTCGGATCGGAACGCCCGTTCGAATCATGGTTGTAACCCATTTCCACGTCGCGCAGCGTCCATCCGGCAACGCGATAATCCGTCGCAAAGCCCAGGAACAGCTGCGGTTCGTAGTTGGTTTCACGAAAGGGCGACGACTCTTCTGTGTTGGATAGCTGCCACCAGGACTTCTGCGTATACGAGGCGCCCAGAACCGAGTTTGGCCCCGCAATCCCACGCCAGATCGGAAACGCCAGACTCAGTTGGAACTTCACTTCATCTTTGCGGGCGTTTTCGGACCAGTTGTAGGAACTAATCGCTTCTTTGTTCATGTCGCTGGTATTGGTGTAGATCAGGTAGTTCGTATCGTAGGGGTAAAGCGTAAAAGGATTATCATGCTCCTGCAGCATATTGGCGATAATACTGCCTCGCACCGCCGGTGCATCATGAACCTCTTTCACCGTCGCCTCTTGCGCATACGCCGTCAGCGGCAGCATTGCTGCTGGTAGCAACCAAGCCAGAATCGCCCGCATTCTTGTTGTTCTCCTGAACGAAAGATTTTTGATTTGTTTATTATTCTGCCAACCATTTTACATATTTACACACCACCTCGTTAGTTATCCCGTCTTAAAGTGGAAAACAACATTTAAGAAGCATAACATCAACATTTCATTAACTATCGGAGTGTCGAAATCGTATGTCTGCCGTACTGACTGCTGAGCAAGCCCTGAAGCTCGTGGGCGAAATGTTTGTCTATCACATGCCGTTTAACCGGGCGCTGGGACTGGAACTGGAGCGCTACGAAAAAGAATTTGCCCAACTGGCCTTTAATAATCAGCCAATGATGGTCGGGAACTGGGCGCAGAGCATCCTGCATGGCGGAGTGATCGCCTCTGCTCTGGACGTGGCAGCCGGACTGGTGTGTGTCGGCAGTACCCTGACGCGCCATGAAACCATCAGTGAAGACGAACTGCGTCAGCGTCTGTCCCGCATGGGGACCATCGATCTGCGCGTGGACTACCTGCGTCCGGGTCGGGGCAATCGCTTTACCGCCACCAGCAGTCTGCTGCGCGCGGGGAACAAAGTCGCCGTGGCACGTGTGGAACTGCATAACGAAGACCGGCTTTATATTGCCAGCGCTACCGCCACTTATATGGTGGGGTAAAAACAGGTAAACTGCTGTTACATTTCAGACATGAGTTTTCCCGATGGATGCAAAACAAACGCGGCTGGGCGTGTTACTCGCTCTTGCCGCCTATTTTATTTGGGGGATCGCTCCGGCGTACTTCAAGCTAATTTATTACGTCCCCGCAGATGAAATCCTGACCCATCGCGTGATCTGGTCGTTTTTCTTTATGGTGGCGCTGATCAGCATCAGCCGTCAGTGGTCAAGCGTGAAGGCGCTGCTGCAAACGCCGAAAAAGATCGTCCTGCTGGCGCTCTCTGCGGTACTCGTGGGGGGTAACTGGCTGCTGTTTATCTGGGCGGTAAACAACCACCATATGCTGGAAGCCAGCCTGGGTTACTTTATCAACCCGCTGGTGAATATTGTGTTGGGGATGCTTTTTCTCGGCGAACGCTTTCGCCGGATGCAGTGGCTGGCGGTGATTCTGGCGACCTGTGGCGTTCTGGTGCAGCTCTGGACCTTCGGCTCATTGCCCATTATCGCGCTGGGACTGGCGTTCAGTTTTGCTTTTTACGGTCTGGTGCGCAAGAAAATCGCCGTTGAAGCGCAAACCGGGATGCTGGTGGAAACCCTGTGGCTGCTGCCCATTGCCGCAATCTACCTGTTCGGCATTGCCGACAGCTCAACCAGCCATATGGGACAGAACCCGATGTCGCTCAACCTGCTGCTGATTGCCGCCGGGGTGGTGACCACAGTACCGCTGCTGTGCTTCACCGGTGCGGCGACGCGTCTGCGGCTTTCTACGCTGGGCTTTTTCCAGTACATCGGCCCGACGCTAATGTTCCTGCTGGCCGTGACGTTCTACGGGGAGGTTCCAGGATCGGATAAAATGGTGACGTTCGCCTTTATCTGGGTCGCACTGGCGATCTTCGTGACGGATGCGATTTATACCCAGCGCAGAACGCGCAAGGGAATGTAGTCGTGATATGCCTGATGGCGCTTCGCTTATCAGGCCTACGCTACCTGTAGGCCTGATAAGGCGTAGCCGCCATCCGGCAGCGTTCTTCTGTCGGAAGAATCTTTATAAATTCTGAAATAACGCCACTTCCCTATAATCTTGTTTCGTTCTTTTTTTCACTGACAGATGCTTAGCATGTTTATTATGTCGCGAAGAAGGGAATGTTATGGAAAAGAACGAGGATACGATCGGAGAACTTAGCGAAAAGTGGCGGGCCAGATTTGCATTCTATGACCAGTACGGTCTTCCTGGTTTCTGGAAGACACCTCCGCTTTACGCTTCAGGCTACAAAACCCTCTCTTTCAGCCAGAAAATGAGTATGGGGTTAAATATTTGGGCGTTAGTGTTTTCTTTCATTTACCTTTTTTATTTAGGCCTGTGGAAGAAAGGCATTACCGTATTACTCCTCTTTCTGGCGGTAGGTGCTATCTCCATGGCCTATGACATAAGTATCATCGGATACGCAATTTCCGCATTAGTCGGTTTCAAAGCGAATATCTGGTTCTATCTGCTGAAGGTTAAGAATGAGCAAACCTGGGGTTTGTAAGCCCGGTAAGCGTAGCGCCACCGGGCGTGATACTACAGCCAGTTCTTGCGCTTAAAGTACAGATACGGCGCCAGACCTGCGAGCAGCATGAAGATAATCGCGCCCGGATAACCAAAGCTCCAGCGCAGCTCAGGCATAAACTCGAAGTTCATCCCATAGCTGGATGCCACCAGCGTCGGCGGCAGGAAAACCACGGAAACCACCGAGAAGATCTTGATGATCCGGTTCTGCTCGATGTTGATAAAGCCCATCGCCGCCTGCATCAGGAAGTTCACTTTCTGGAACAGGGATTCGTTGTGCGGCAGCAGGGATTCGATATCTCGCAGGATCTCGCGCGCCTGTTCCAGTTGTCCGCCCGGCAAACGCGCTTTGCGAACCAGGAAGTTCAGTGCGCGCTGGGTATCCATCAGACACAGGCGAACTTTCCAGCCGATATCTTCCAGTTCCGCCAGCGTCGAGAGCGCCTCATCGTACTCATCACCCTGATGACCTTCCATAATCACCCGACTCAGCTCTTCCAGATCGCTGTAGATATTTTCAATTTCATCCGCCAATTGCTCAATTTTGGTTTCGAACAGATCCAGCAGCAGTTCATAGGCGTTACCGTCAACCATGGCCTGGCTACGAGCACGCATACGATACAGACGAAACGCGGGCAGCTCACGTTCACGCAGAGTAAACAGGCGGCCATCGCGAATGGTGAATGCCACGGTGGAGTTACCCGCGTGGTCTTCCGCATCTTCGAAGAAGAAAAAGGAGTGGATGTGCAGACCGTCTTCGTCTTCGAAGAAACGGGCGGATGCTTCGATGTCTTCCAGTTCAGGACGTGTCGCCAGGCTTTGGCCCAGCTCAGATTGTACGCGCAGTCGCTCGTCGTCGTCCGGCTCGACCAGGTCGACCCATACGGCATCAATCAGGGTTTGTGACTCTTCGACTTCCAGCCGGATGAGTCGGTTATTTTCCAGTTGAAATGCGCTCAACATGACCGGGACTCCCAATGCTTAAAAATATCGGACAGTTCGGTGGGCACACAGAAACAATTGGGTTTCAGACCATTAAACAGCCTGACTCAGCGCGACGGGAAAAGAGAGAAGGTCGCTGACAACCGCTAAGGCTATCAGCAAAAAGGGATAGCCTTAGGAGTTGATCCTGGATGACAGGATAATGAGCCAGTATCTACTGGGTGTGTCCAAGGCGAATGTCCTCTTAGCGTAATCGTGCGCGCATGTTACGCCAGCAAAAATTTGCCGTCAACACGCAACGAAACGCGAAAAAGTAATAATTTCCCCTTATGCAGAAAGGTTAGCAGAGAGGGAAATTTAAGTGATATTTATCTATAAGTTAGACCGTTTCCAGCTTCGCATACGCGGCGACGAGCCATTTGATTCCCTGTCCCTGGAAAGCCACCTGCAACCGGCTGTGTTCGCCGCTGCCTTCCAGATTCACAATGGTGCCCTCGCCGAACTTAGCATGACGCACACGCTGGCCCAGCTTGTAGCCGGTGTCGTTCTCCGCCATCGGCGTCCCCATCCGTTGATGGCTCACCGGACGGCTGATCGTTGCACGCAGGCGCACCTCTTCAACGCACTCTTCCGGCAACTCGCCGATGAAGCGTGATGGACGGTGATACACCTCTTTGCCATACAGCCGGCGCGTTTCGGCATAGGTTAACGTCAGTTTTTGCATCGCACGGGTCACGCCGACGTAGGCCAGACGACGCTCTTCTTCAAGTCGTCCGCCCTCATCCAGCGACATCTGGCTGGGGAACATCCCCTCTTCCATCCCGACGATAAACACCTGCGGGAACTCCAGCCCCTTCGCCGAGTGCAGCGTCATGAGCTGTACCGCGTCCTGCCAGGTATCCGCCTGCCCTTCGCCCGCTTCCAGCGCCGCATGGGAGAGAAATGCCTGCAACGGCATCAGGTCTTCGTCTTCTTCGTTGTAGCTGAACTGACGCGTCGCCGTCACCAGTTCCTCTAAGTTCTCGATGCGCGTCTGGCCTTTCTCGCCTTTCTCCTGCTCATACATCATGCGCAGGCCTGAGTCTTTAATCACCCGGTCGGTCTGCACATGCAGCGGCATGTCGGCGGTTTCCTGCGCCAGCGCGTCGATCAGTTCCATAAAACGTTGCAGCGCACTGGCGGCACGACCGGCCAGCGCTTTTTCCTGCAACAGTTCACGACACGCCTGCCACAGCGTGAGCTGGCGATCGCGCGAAGCCTGGCGCACCACGTCCAGCGTCCGATCGCCAATCCCGCGCGTTGGGGTATTCACCACGCGTTCAAAGGCAGCGTCATCATTGCGGTTTGCAATCAAACGCAGATAAGAGAGGGCGTCTTTGATTTCCTGACGTTCGAAGAAGCGCATGCCACCGTAGATACGGTACGGCATGCTGGCCTGTAACAATGCCTCTTCCAGCACACGCGACTGGGCGTTACTGCGATAGAGAATGGCGCACTGCTCAAGCGCACCGCCGTTGTCCTGCCAGGTTTTGATCCGGTTGACGACAAAACGCGCTTCATCCAGTTCGTTAAACGCGCAGTAGAGCGAAATCGGCTCGCCTTCGACGCCATCAGTCCACAGTTTTTTACCCAGACGCCCGTTGTTGTTCTCGATCAGGGCGTTAGCCGCGCTGAGGATATTGCTGGTTGAGCGGTAGTTCTGCTCAAGGCGGATCGTTTGTGCGCCGGGGAAGTCGTTCAGGAAGCGCTGGATGTTCTCTACCTGCGCGCCGCGCCAGCCATAGATAGACTGGTCGTCATCGCCGACAATCATCACTTTGCCGGTATCGCCAGCCAGCAGACGAATCCAGGCATACTGAATGTTGTTGGTATCCTGGAATTCATCCACCAGGATATTGGTGAAACGCTCGCGGTAGTGCTGAAGAATATGCGGCTTATTGAGCCACAACTCATGCGCGCGCAGCAGCAGTTCGGCGAAATCCACCAGTCCCGCACGATCGCACGCTTCCTGATAGGCCTGATAAACCTTTTGCCAGGTTTGCTCAATCGGGTTACCAAAGCTCTGAATATGATGCGGGCGCAGACCTTCGTCTTTCTGCCCGTTGATGTACCACATCGCCTGACGCGCCGGCCACTGCTTCTCGTCGAGGTTCATCGCCTTGATCAGACGCTTAAGCAGGCGCAGCTGGTCTTCACTGTCGAGGATTTGGAAGTCCTGCGGCAAATTCGCATCCATGTGATGCGCGCGCAGCAGTCGGTGCGCCAGACCGTGGAAGGTGCCCACCCACATGCCGCCCTGGCTGGTGCCCATAATCTGGCCGATGCGGTGACGCATCTCCGCCGCCGCTTTGTTGGTAAAGGTGACCGCCATAATCGAGTACGGCGAGTTATTTTCTACCGTCAACAGCCAGGCGATACGGTGTACCAGCACGCGTGTTTTACCACTCCCCGCCCCCGCGAGAACCAGCATGTTGCTACGTGGCGCGGCCACCGCTTCGCGCTGTTTATCATTGAGGCTGTCGAGCAGGTAAGAAACGTCCATTGGCACCGCCGCGTTAGGAATAGATAAACTGCGAAATGCCCGATGGCGCTTCGCTTATCGGGCCTACGTGATCGCAGTCAGCGTAGGGCGGATAAGCGTAGCGCCATCGGGCCTACATGATCGCAGTCAACGTAGGGCGGATAAGCGTAGCGCCATCCGCCAAAACCCTGGAATTTTATACAGAACTGCGGGTGATTATATCAGCGAGGTCAGAGATGCCAACTGTGAAATTTCGATATGCGGCAGTAAACGGCTGTCAACGGTGTGCATCAGGTCAGCATTTTCTGGCTTGATCCAGCAGGCCTGCAATCCGCTGCGGATCGCCCCGGCAACGTCGGTCGTCAGATCGTCGCCCACGTGCAGGATCTCGCCGATCGGTACATTCAGCTTTTCCGCCGCCAGGAAGTACATATCACTGAACGGTTTTGAGCGTCCGTCCGGACCGGCACGCAGTACAAATTCGAAGTAATCGCCGAGGCCAAACAGTTCCGGCTGCGCGTTACCGTTGGTGATCGCCACCAGCGGCCACTTTTTCGCTAAGGCTTTCAGCGTATCGTGTGTGTCTTGCGGGACATCGACCCGACTGCGCCACTTCGCAAAGTTCATCATCGCGGCGTTCGCGCCAGCCACCGCCTCTTCCGCGGAAAGCCCGGCGTTCAGCATCGCCCGCTCAACAGCGCGATGCCGCCAGCGGGTCACGTCGTGATAAATTTCCGGCTCGGCTTCACGCACCGCCTGACGCAAACGTTGCAGGTCGGCATTTTGTAGCGTACGGAGTGCCGGATGGTAGCTTTGCACAAAGGCGAGCGCTTCCTGCTCGGTGCGCTGGATAACCGGACGGTTATCGTAAAGGGTGTCATCGAGATCGAAAGTGATCGCTGAGATGGGTCCTGGAGACCGGTAAAAACGCATTATTTCCCCCGTTTGGCGCGTGGATGCGCCGCATCGTACACCGAGGCCAGGTGTTGAAAATCAAGATGAGTATAGATTTGCGTGGTCGAGAGGTTGGCGTGCCCCAACAGTTCCTGTACGCCTCGCAGGTCGCCGCTCGACTCCAGCATATGCGTGGCAAAGGAGTGACGCAGCTTATGTGGATGCACGTGGCTGTTTAACCCCTGCTTAATGCCCCATTCGGCAAAACGCTTTTGCACGTTGCGCGCGGATATACGGTTGCCCAGCTTTGACAAAAACAGCGCGTCTTCATCACTGCCAAACAGCCCGCGCAGATCCAGCCAGTGCTCAATCCACGCGACCGCATTGCGACCAATAGGCAGGCGACGCTCTTTGCTGCCTTTCCCCATCACCCACACTTCGCCGGTGTCGAGATCCAGATGTTTGATATCCAGTCCCACCAGTTCCGACAAACGCAGACCCGCGCCGTACATCACCTCGAGCATCGCGCGGTCGCGCACGGCGAGCGGATCGTTAAGATCGATATCCAGCAGACGGTTAACGTCATCAACGTCGATATTTTTCGGCAAATGGCGCGGTGCTTTGGGTGCCTGTACCCCTTTCGCCGGATTGGCTTTCAGCTTACCTTCGCTGACCATCCAGTCGAAGAAACTGCGCAGAGCAGAAAGACGTAGCGCGAGGCTCGCGGGCCCAAGGCCTTTGCGGCGACTGCGCACCGCAAAACTGCGCACCATTGCAGCGTCACATTGTTGCCAACTTTGCAGCCCGGCTTCTCCGGCTAAGGCGATGATGGCATCAAGCTGACGCTGATAGTTCTTCAGCGTGATGGGGCTAAGCTGGCGTTCTACGCCCAGATAGCGCAGAAAGCGGGTAACATCGGTGGTGAAGTCCGTCATACACGTTCAATCCAGCGCTCCAGCAGATCCGGCATCATCAGCGCAATTTCATGCAAGAGTTGCGTTCCCTGGCCCGCCTGATAGTGATGCATATCGCGACTGCTGAACAGAATGACGCCCAGATCGCCGTCACGTCCCAGCATCGACATCGCCACCGAACCAATCGCCTTCGCCTCGGGAAGCACCACCAGCAGTTCCGGACCATTCAGGGTGCCCAGATAGTGCTGTTCCTGCCCCAGCCGCTGTATCCGCAGCGGTTCGAAGGCCTGACGGCTTAACGCCAGATGGGTATAGCTCGACGGCGCGCCGAGACGCCAGCGATCGGGAAACAGACGCACCGTCGCACCGGCAAGGCCCAGTTCACGCGCCCAGCGATGAAAGCGCATCAGCATATCATCAAGGCTGGTGGCTGCGACCAGACGTCCCTGCAAATGCAGCAGGCGATAAAACAGGCTTTCGTTCGCATTCGCCTGCGCCATCAACAACGACATGTTTTCTTCAAGGACGTTGATGTGGTTGCGCGCGCGGGCCATATGCCACTCGACGAGCGAGACGGTGCCCCGCACCGGGTGCGGCACCCGCATGGCTTCCACAGCATGCGCGTTGCGGATAAAAAACTCAGGGTTTTTCTGCAGATAGTCGACGACCGCCCGGTCATCGAGTTCCGTAAGCGTTTCCTGTAGTTCTTCCCCTGGTTGCTTCATAGATGGATAAACCCGTCATAGACATGTGCCGCCGGGCCAGTCATGTATAACGGATGACCCGGGCCTTTCCAGGCGATATCAAGGCGACCGCCAGGTAATTCCACGCGGACTTCTTCCGCCAGCAAACCTTGTTGGATGCCGACGGCGACGGCCGCGCATGCGCCGCTCCCACAAGCCTGCGTCTCTCCCGCACCGCGCTCATAAACGCGTAAACGAATATGCTCGCGCTTCACGACCTGCATAAAACCAATATTTGCCCGTTCAGGAAAACGTTCGTGGCTTTCCAGAACCGGTCCCAGCGTTTCCACGGTCGCCGTGTCGACATCATCGACCTGAATCACGCAGTGCGGGTTGCCCATTGAAACCACACCGCACAATATTGTTTGTTCCGCTGCTCGCATAATATAGGTCTTTTCCGCTTTGTTAGCGCGAAAAGGCACCTGCGACGGTTCAAAGTTGGGTTCGCCCATGTTGACACGCACCAGTTCATCGTCCGTCACGCTCAGCACCATCCGCCCATTCGCCGTGCTGACGCGAATGTCACGTTTGTTGGTTAACCCTTTGAGGCGCACAAAACGGGCAAAGCAGCGCGCGCCATTCCCGCATTGCGACACTTCGCTGCCGTCGGCATTAAAAATGCGGTAATGAAAATCCAGCTCAGGATCGTACGGAGGTTCAACCACCAGCAGTTGATCAAATCCCACCCCCAGATGTCTGTCTGATAAGCGACGGATCAATTCTGGCGAAAAAAAGACATTCTGCGTTACCGCGTCGACGACCATAAAATCGTTGCCAAGGCCATGCATTTTAGAGAATTGCATTGTTCACTCCGTTCACGCGGGTACAGAAACACACCGTCAGTAGTTCACCTGGGAAGGCCCATCTCCCGTAGCACGATCGTTTTGATCGGGCTGAGTTGATTGCGTTTGTGTATCAACCGGTTTAGTCGGTGGCGGTGCGGTTTTATCAGCCGGTGGGAAGTAGAGTGGCCCTTTGAGGCCACAGCCCGTCAGGCTGAACAGAGTGAGAAGAACAGCGAGTGCCTGAAACACGTTTTTCATTATGGATTGCCTGTAAGTTCATACTTTCTGTTTTCTATCATCGCAGGAGAAGGCGTAAAAGCAAGAGTTTGCCTGTAATCTGCAACGCGATTTGTTTCAGGTTATACTGCCGCCATCACGAAAAAACGGGAAACGACAATGAACGACAGTGAATTTCATCGCCTGGCCGATACCCTGTGGATGACCATCGAAGAGCGTCTTGACGACTGGGATGGCGACAGCGATATCGACTGTGAAATCAACGGCGGCGTGCTGACCATTAGCTTTGAAAACGGCAGCAAAATCATTATCAACCGTCAGGAGCCGCTGCACCAGGTGTGGCTGGCGACCAAACAGGGCGGCTACCATTTCGACCTGAAAGGCGACGAATGGGTTTGTGACCGAAGCGGGGAAACCTTCTGGGATCTGCTGGAACAGGCGGCTACGTACCAGGCGGGCGAAGACGTCAGCTTTCGTTAAGTCTTATTTGCCGGATGGCATCCGGCAAAACCATTACGAGAAATACTGCTGCAACTGCGGCGTGTCGTTATCCTGATTGGCTGGCGGAACGTTGCCAAGCGACTGCGCGCGGAACGGGATCACCTGTGCGCGCCCTTCCGTGTTCACAATCTGATAGAACTGCGGCAGGTTGAAGTTGATGAAGCTGGAGCCATAGGTAAAGCGGTCATGCGATGAGGAGTAGAAACGGCTGACATCACGCACCAGCTCCTCTTTGCTGCCTTCGCAGTGGTGATACACTTCCGCACGATTACTCTCGTCCAGAATGTAGATGTTAAAGCCCTTCTCATCGCCAGTCTCTTCAAAGAAGAACTGAATGATTCCCTCGCTGGCGAAACCATCCACGACCGACGGCAGTTTCACCTGATTGGTCTCCACCTGAACGGACAGACCATGCAGTTTGTTATGCGATATCGCGCCGTAGAATTCGATGGCGTTTTCCAGCTTCTGTACCGACACGTTCAGGCGTTCAAAGAACAGACCCCAGGTTTGACCGGAAACGCGCAGCGCCTTAAAGCGTCCTGTCTCCTGACGGGTACTGGAGAGACGCAGCTCAATGCACTCTGAAACCAACTGCTGCACGCGGGTACGAATCAAACCGCGCAGATGCTGGCTGTAGCAAAACACTTCTACGCTATCGGGTGGCGCGGCGTCCTGGTGCATTTTGCCCAGAATCGTTTTCAGCGCTTCTATCATCGCCTGTTCGCCGTTGAAATGCAGCGTTCGCACTTCGTTCCACGAGTTGCGATACAGCAGATCTACGCTGCCCACCAGGCAATTCTGCTCTTCGCCAAAACTGAAGACATCCAGCTTACGGAAGTCAAAATGGACCACCTGATTGCGGAACGCCGCCGTCGGGTCATATTCGAGATTGACGATAATCGCCAGATGGCGAATTTCACACGGGCTGTAGAGCGCTTTCGGCGTCGGCGCAGGCAGGCGCAGCGGGAAGTGGTGCGACACATCGGCCACCATCTCCTGCAACTTCGGCAGATCGACAATGCCATTGCCCTTAATAAACAGATGCGTACGCGACGTCAGCAGACCGTTAAACCACGCCCAGGCCACCAGCTTATTCAGATAGCGGTTATATTCCAGCGGCTGATGGCTGATGATGGAATCCATGTTTGGCGCACGGTTGTAGAGATACCAACCTGAACGGTTGGCACGACCCGGCGGAACGTGGATAAACGTTAAATTCGGTTCGGAGAGGTCCGGTGAAATCTGCGGGTTTACCAGCGTGACTTTACCCGGCAACGCTTCAAACGCGGCATACAGCTTACGGGTCAGAACGCCAATATCCTGCGGGCTGGCGCTGACGCTGAGATTATTACGACGCGCAAAGCGGATCAGATTACGGTAGCTCTGCATCATCGCATCGAGCAGTTCGTTGTGCGCTTCACGCACCTGATCGATCTTCCAGTTCGCCCGGTTGTCGAGCATAGACAGACGGGCGTCGTCCCATCCCCACTCGCTCACTAACTGACTGAGCACTTCACGACGCCAGCCCACGCAGGCGCGTTCGCGGCTCAGTTTCTCACACACTTTTAAATAGAAACATCGGCGCACCAAATCCAGGCGCGTCGGGTCTTCAATCGCCGTGAGGTATTCGGTCACGCGTTCCAGCATCATGCAATATGGGTCAAGACCAAACGAGACGATCTCACCATCATGCAGGCGCTGTTTAATGTCTTTCGCCAACAGGCGTGGATTGGGATATTCCCAGGAGTAGGCTTCCAGCAGCAGCGTTTTCAGCACCGCTTTGTACGGTGAATCGATACTTTTATACAGCTGCCAGAGGCTTGCGCCAAAGTACTCTTCAGCGGAGAGCGAGCTTAAGCCGCCCAGATCCAACCATTCGTTCGGCGTGAGCACGCCCTGGGCGTAGAGCGTCATGACGTAGTCGTCGTAATGCTCTTCTTCATCACCCGGCACCATATTCCACAGAATACGCTTACCGGCAAGACGCACCGCGGTACGATAGAATTCATCCAGCAGCAGAATGTGCTGCGTCGAGCCACAGTCTTCACCCCCCAGACTGCCGCTTTCATTATGGCGGAAACGGTTTTCATCAATCAGGAAGAAGCTGACTTCCACTCCCAGCGAGGCAGCCCAGCTTTCCAGCAGGCTGCATTTACGCTGCAGCAGTTGCCGTTCGTCGCTGTCGAGCCAGGACTGGTGGCACACCCAGATATCGAGATCCGACGAACAGCTTTGTCCCACAGAGGAGGTGCTGCCCATAGAGTAAACGCCGGTGATCGGCAGTTCACCTTTTGGCGGATCCTGCGGTGCCAGACCGCGATACAGTTCCAGTTCGTTCAGATAGTGGCGTTGGGTTTCATCAGGCGTGTAGAAGCAAATGCCTCTGGGAACGTTACCATCAAGGTACCCTGGCATCAGCGGATGGTGATAGTGCAATAATGTCGGCAGAAGACTGTATACCTGCTGGAAAGCAGGGCCCATGGCAGCAAGCGCGCGATCTACACGCAGTTGATTAATGGCATCCAGCCTCTGTTTCAGAGTCTCAATATAGAGGTACAAGACGTATCGCCTGATGTTGCTACCCGTCATGCTGTCGATTGCCGCAGCGCGATCCGCTTACCAACAACCTCCACCATTCGGGATAAACCAAATGACAAAAATAACCGTTACCTTTTACGACCTTTTTTTTGTGCGTTCAGTCGAAAAAATGGTCTAAAACGTGATCAATTTAACACCTTGCTCATTGACCGTAAAGAAAGATGCGCTACATACAAGTGTAGCACTAATCGCTTCGCGTAAATTCTGAGGTACGATCGGACGGTTCCTCGTCATTAAATAGTGCCAGCCGCAACGCAGCGCCTTATCCTTGACTTACCTTTGACCGTAACACTGACATCCCACTTGTAAGGATGTTAGGATGAACCACGGACGATAATGACGGTAACAAGCATGTTAGACAATGTTTTAAGAATTGCCACACGCCAAAGCCCCCTTGCGCTCTGGCAGGCACATTATGTCAAAGACGCCCTGATGGCGAACCACCCCGGCCTGGTCGTGGAACTGGTGCCTATGGTGACGCGTGGCGACGTAATTCTTGATACCCCACTGGCGAAAGTAGGCGGTAAAGGCTTGTTCGTAAAAGAGCTGGAAGTTGCGCTGCTCGAAAAACGTGCCGACATCGCGGTGCACTCGATGAAAGATGTTCCGGTCGAATTCCCGGAAGGTCTGGGACTGGTCACCATCTGCGAACGCGAAGATCCGCGCGACGCCTTTGTCTCGAACACTTACAACACCCTTGATGAACTGCCTGCTGGCAGCATCGTGGGAACCTCCAGTTTACGCCGTCAGTGTCAACTGGCTGAACGCCGTCCGGATCTCGTCATCCGTTCTCTGCGCGGCAACGTTGGAACCCGCCTGAGCAAGCTGGATAACGGCGACTACGATGCCATTATCCTGGCCGTTGCCGGTTTAAAACGCTTAGGGCTGGAATCCCGTATTCGCACTGCGCTACCGCCAGAAGTGTCGTTGCCAGCCGTGGGACAAGGCGCGGTGGGTATCGAATGCCGCCTCGACGACAGCCGGACTCAGGCGTTGCTGGCGCCGCTGAATGATGAAATCACTGCACTGCGCGTCAAAGCCGAGCGCGCGATGAATACCCGCCTGGAAGGAGGCTGTCAGGTGCCAATTGGCAGCTATGCTGAATTCAATAACGGTGAGATTTGGCTACGTGCGCTGGTCGGTTCGCCAGACGGTTCGCAAATGGTACGCGGAGAGCGCCGTGGCTCGCCCGAACAGGCGGAACAGATGGGCATTTCACTGGCCGAAGAGCTGCTGGATAACGGTGCCCGCGCCATTCTGACCGAGGTCTATAACGGAGAATCCCCCGCATGAGTATCCTGGTCACCCGCCCGTCTCCCGCAGGGGAAGCGTTAGTGAGCCGTCTGCGCACACTGGGGCAGGAGGCCTGGAGTTTTCCGCTCATCGAATTTACCCCGGGTCGGGATTTATCGCGGCTGGCCGGGGCGTTTTCGGCGATCACCGATAACGATCTGCTCTTTGTGTTATCACAGCACGCGGTCTCTTTTGCCCATGCGCAACTGGAACGTGAAGGGCTGAAGTGGCCCGCCGCCGCGCGCTATTTTGCCATTGGTCGCACGACCGCTCTGGCACTGCATACCGTCAGCGGATACGACATTCGCTATCCGCTGGATCGGGAAATCAGCGAAGTCTTGCTACAATTACCTGAATTACAAAATATTGCGGGCAAACGTGCGCTGATTTTACGCGGCAACGGCGGTCGCGAGCTGTTAGGTGAAACCCTAACGGCACGCGGCGCTGATGTCACGTTTTATGAATGTTATCAACGTAGTGCTAAACATTACGATGGAGCACAAGAAGCGATGCGCTGGCAGTCGCGCGGCGTGACAACGGTAGTGGTCACCAGCGGGGAAATGCTGCAACAGCTCAACGCGCTGATCCCGCAGTGGTATCGTGAAAACTGGTTACTACGCTGTCGGCTTATCGTCGTCAGCGAGCGTCTGGCGCACCTCGCCCGGGAACTGGGCTGGCAAGATATTAAGGTCGCTGATAACGCCGACAACGATGCGCTACTGCGCGCATTACAATAACTCTCATAATGGGAAGCCATAATGACGGAACAAGAAAAATCCTCCGCCGTGGTTGAAGAGACCAGGGAGGCCGTGGAGACTCAGCCACAGCCAGCTACTGCTGAAAAAAAGAGTAAAAACGGCACTGCGCTGATACTGAGTGCGGTGGCGATTGCCATTGCGCTGGCCGCAGGTGTTGGGCTCTATGGCTGGGGAAAACAACAGGCGACCACGCAGACCGCAACCAGCGATGCGCTGGCTAATCAACTGACCGCGCTGCAAAAAGCGCAGGAAAGCCAAAAAGCGGAACTGGAAGGCGTCATTAAACAGCAGGCAGCACAACTGGAGCAGGCTAACCGTCAGCAAACTGAGCTGGCGAAACAGTTGGATGAAGTCCAACAGAAAGTCGCCACCATCTCCGGCAGCGATGCCAAAACCTGGCTGCTCGCGCAGGCCGATTTCCTGGTCAAACTGGCCGGGCGTAAGCTGTGGAGCGATCAGGATGTCACGACGGCGGCCGCGCTGCTCAAGAGTGCTGATGCGAGCCTCGCGGACATGAACGATCCCAGCCTGATTACCGCGCGCCGGGCAATCACCGATGATATCGCCAGCCTTTCCTCTGTGGCTCAGGTCGATTACGACGGCATCATCCTGAAAATTAACCAGCTCTCTAACCAGATAGATAACCTGCGTCTGGCAGACAACGACAGCGACGGTTCGCCGATGGACTCCGACAGCCCTGAGCTTTCCAGTTCGATCAGCGAGTGGCGCGTCAATCTGCAAAAAAGCTGGCAGAACTTTATGGACAGCTTTATCACCATCCGCCGTCGCGATGATACCGCCGTCCCGCTGTTAGCGCCGAATCAGGATGTTTATCTGCGGGAAAATATCCGCTCTCGTCTGCTGGTTGCCGCACAGGCAGTGCCGCGCCATCAGGAAGAGACCTACCGTCAGGCGCTGGATAACGTCTCCACCTGGGTACGTGCTTACTACGATACCGACGACGCCACGACGAAAGCGTTCCTTGAGGAAGTGGACAAGCTAAGCCAGCAGAGCATCACGATGAACGTACCGGAAACGCTGCAAAGCCAGGCGATCCTCGAAAAACTGATGCAAACCCGCGTACGCAACCTGCTGGCACAACCGGCTGCCGCACCGTCTGAAGTGGCTCCCGTCCCTGCGCCTGAAGCACCGCAGGCAGAAGCCCCGGCAGCCGCGCCGCAAGGAGAATAATGATGCTAAAAGTATTATTGCTCTTTGTGCTGCTGATCGCGGGTATCGTGATCGGCCCGATGATTGCCGGTCATCAGGGTTACGTCCTGATCCAGACCGACACGTACAACATTGAAACCAGCGTAACAGGACTGGTCATCATCCTGATCCTGGCGATGGTCGTCCTGTTTGCCATTGAGTGGTTGTTACGCCGCATCTTCCGTACCGGCGCACATACGCGCGGTTGGTTTGTTGGCCGTAAACGTCGTCGCGCCCGCAAACAGACCGAACAGGCGCTGTTGAAACTGGCGGAAGGTGACTATCAGCAGGTTGAGAAGCTGATGGCGAAAAATGCCGATCATGCTGAGCAGCCGGTGGTGAACTACCTGCTCGCCGCAGAAGCGGCGCAACAGCGCGGCGATGAAGCCCGTGCGAACCAGCATCTGGAACGCGCGGCAGAACTCGCCGGTAACGACACGATCCCGGTTGAGATTTCACGTGTCCGCCTGCAACTGGCGCGCAACGAGAATCATGCCGCGCGCCACGGCGTGGACAAACTGCTGGAGGTGACTCCGCGTCATCCGGAAGTATTACGTCTGGCGGAACAGGCCTACATCCGTACCGGTGCCTGGAGTTCTCTGCTCGATATCATCCCGTCGATGGCAAAAGCTAACGTCGGTGATGAAGAACATCGTGCGATGCTGGAACAGCAGGCGTGGATTGGTTTGATGGATCAGGCGCGTGCCGATCAGGGCAGCGATGGTCTACGCGAATGGTGGAAAAACCAGAGCCGTAAAACCCGCCATCAGGTCGCCCTGCAGGTGGCAATGGCTGAGCATCTGATTGAATGCGACGATCACGATATGGCGCAGCAGATTATTATCGACGGTCTGAAGCGTCAATATGACGATCGCCTGGTGCTGCCAATTCCGCGTCTGAAAACCAATAACCCGGAACTGCTGGAAAAAGTGCTGCGTCAGCAGATCAAGACCGTCGGCGATCGTCCGCTGCTATGGAGCACGCTGGGCCAGTCGCTGATGAAGCATGGCGAATGGCAGGAAGCGACCGTTGCCTTCCGCGCGGCGCTCAAGCAACGCCCGGATGCGTACGATTACGCCTGGCTTGCTGACGCGCTCGACCGCCTGCATCAACCGGAAGAAGCGGCCACCATGCGCCGTGACGGCCTGATGCTGACGTTACAAAACACGCCCCCGCAGTAACGCCCTAACGCCCGGTAGCGCTTCGCTTACCGGGCCTACAAATTTCCCCACCGCAGAAATAAAAAAACGCCTGCTCTTTTGGAGCAGGCGTTAAACAGGTCTGTATGACAACATAAATGGGTGCTTCACTCAACGTTATGTCCATGGTGTTTGATGAGGCCGAAGCGACATCTGTCTGTGGACGATAAGCACCGTAAACGGCTCTGCATCATTCCTGAGTTTATGAGGCACTATGGCGAGCATAAGAGATGGAATGAGCATCTACCCGTATATTATTGCACATAGCATGCCAGGATTGCACCGCTAAAAATAAGGATTAAGACAATTCACGATCCCTGTGCTGGCGCGGGTTGTCGGCAGCTTTCCCTATTTCTGCCTGCCGGACACGCGATGAATTGTCGCTCAGCAGAGACAGATCTCACCCGATACACGAAAGCGCTGAAATATCAGAAAGTTAATCGTCACCAAATGGCGACAATGGCAAACAGGGTTGTCTCTGAGAAGCAACAGCAGAAAAGAAGGAGAAATTAAGTGGTGCAGAAAAAGAAAAACCCCGCCGAAGCGGGGTTCAAAATTGGTCGGCGAGAGAGGATTCGAACCTCCGACCCACTGGTCCCAAACCAGTTGCGCTACCAAGCTGCGCTACTCGCCGATGTACTGCTTTTTTGAATTTTTAGTTCAATTCATTAAGTCGTGGTGCGAGGGGGGGGACTTGAACCCCCACGTCCGTAAGGACACTAACACCTGAAGCTAGCGCGTCTACCAATTCCGCCACCTTCGCATTTCACAACTTTTAATAATGGGGTGGCTAATGGGATTCGAACCCACGACAACTGGAATCACAATCCAGGGCTCTACCAACTGAGCTATAGCCACCACTACAAATCTTTTTACGCGGTATCGAAACCACCGCAGCTCCAGCACCGGGTGAATGGTGCGCCCGACAGGATTCGAACCTGAGACCTCTGCCTCCGGAGGGCAGCGCTCTATCCAGCTGAGCTACGGGCGCTTAGCGCCGTTGCGGGGGTGGATAATACGGACTTCACACCCCGCTGTCTAGTGCCTTTTTAAATAAAATGCGCGTTTGGTTACGCTTTGCGCGTTTTGCCGCTTATTCCCCCGTTTTCTGGGCGATACCCTGACGGTTGAGGCCAAAAACCTTGTAAACAAGCGTCACGGCGCACAGGAAGATGATACCGACAAACAGCGACATACGGGTATCTTCATTAAAGTACATACCGATCAGAACGCAAACCAGGAACGCCATCGTCAAATAGTTTGCCCACGGGAACAAAATCGAACGGAACGGATGGCTGGCCATCGCCGCTTTATGCGCCCGGCGAAAACGCAGTTGGCTAATCAGAATCACAAACCACGGCACCATCCCCGGCAGCACGCTTGCACTATAAACATAGACGAAGACGCGCTGCGGATTAGGAATGATGTAGTTCAGGCACGAACCGACCAGCAGAATCAGAATCGATAGCGCCACGCCCGCCACCGGAACGCCATGACGAGAGACTTTCGCCATCGCCGCCGGCAGTTGACGGTTCTTCGCCAGCGCGTAGAGCATACGCCCACAGCTGTACATTCCGCTGTTACAGCCAGACAGCGCAGCGGTCAGCACGACAAAATTGATAATCGCCGCGGCGGTGGTGATACCAATTTTGGCAAAGGTCAGGACGAACGGACTGCCGTTGCTGCCAATTTCGTTCCACGGGAAGATGGTGACGATCACGAATATCGCGCCCACGTAGAAGATCAGAATGCGCCATAACACCTTGCCAACCGCGCTACGCAACGTAACCTGCGGGTTCTTGGCTTCACCCGCCGTAATCCCGATCAGCTCCACCCCCTGATAAGAGGCGACCACAATACACAGCGCGGTGAGGAAGCCTTTCCAGCCGCCAGCAAAGAAGCCGCCGTGCTCAGTCAGGTTGCCAAAGCCAATCGGCTGACCGCCGTTGCCCAGGCCGAAGAAAATCACGCCCAACCCCACCACAATCATCACGATGATGGTGGTGACTTTAATCATCGCAAACCAGAACTCAATTTCGCCATACAGACGAACGGCCGCCAGGTTTGCCAGTGCCACCAGTCCGACGGCTATCAGCGCCGGTATCCATTGCGCCATCTCCGGGAACCAGAACTGGACATAAACGCCGATCGCGGTGATTTCCGAGATACCGACCGCCATCCACATAAACCAGTATGACCACGCGGTGAGATAACCGAAGAATGGGCTCATGTAGCGGTGAGCATAAACGGCGAAAGAACCGGCAACCGGCTCCAGGAACAGCATCTCGCCCATTGAGCGCATAATGAAAAAGACGAACAGGCCAGCGACGATATACGCCAGCAACACCGATGGTCCTGCCCATTTCAGGGTGCTTGCCGCCCCCATAAACAGACCGACGCCAATGGTGCCCCCCAGGGCAATCAATTCGATATGACGAGCCTCCAGCCCACGCTGTAGCTCAGGTTTTTTCTCTGCCATAAATCCTCTTGTCGTGTTTGCTTGCTTCCCGGCATTGCCGGTTATTGTTATGGGTACATCGCTGGGGGCGCATGTTTTCGCAAATTTGGCAAAATGGCAAACGAAGCATTAAAAAAATGCATATTTTGTGTAATAACGGAGCAAAAATGCGGCAGTGAGGTAACGCATGTAGCAGAATACGCTACCCGCACGAGGAAGGGGTTTCAGATATTTCCGCTGTAGTGCCAGCGCAGGTAACGCAGTAAACGGAGTTGACGAGTAATGCGGCTTGGCTGCGACAGCAGGCGATACAGCCACTCCAGCCCCAGGTTCTGCCACACTTTCGGCGCGCGTTTTACGTGACCGGTGAAGACGTCATAGGTGCCGCCGACGCCCATATAGAGCGCATGCGGATGCACCTGTCGACAATCGCGCATAAAGATTTCCTGTTTTGGCGATCCCATCGCCACGGTAACGATCTTCGCCCCGCTGGCATGGATCTGCTCAAACAGCGCAGGACGCTGCTCTGACGTAAAATAGCCGTCCTGGCTACCCACAATGTTCACATTCCACTGGGCGCGCAGTTTCGCTTGCGTTTGCGCCAGCACGTCTGGTTTGCCGCCCACCAGGAATACCGGCGTGCCTTCCTCGCCCGCGCGGGCCATCAACGCTTCCCAGAGATCGGCACCCGCCACGCGAGAAACCTGGGCATCCGGAAATTTTTTGCGTACCGAGCGCACGACGCTAATCCCGTCGGCATATTTATACTCTGCCGCCTCAATCAGGGCGCGGACTTCCGGGTTATCTTCCGCCGTCAGAACCTTTTCTGCGTTGATCGCCACCAGCGTACCTTGCTTAAGCTGGCCGCCAGCGTAGAGATAATCCAGCGCATGGTGCATATCTCGCCAGCCAATCAGCTGGAGCCCGCGCAGATCGTAAATCGGTGCCGTTGTATTATCAGTCATTACTATCCTTCAACCTGTTTGTCTGGCAGGGCTCGCAAACGTTTATGGATCAGTCCGGCCTGGTCAAACAGCCAGAACAGAAGTTTTGCCACCAGCAAACAGGCACCAAAAACCACCAGGAAAAAAACAACACGCGAGACAAACGAGTCCAGCCCCTCTCGCGCCAGCACGATCATATTAAAAATCGCGCCAAAGCAGAAACTATGCAAAATCGCGGCCTTGTAGCGGTTTGTCTCACGATTACCCAGCGCATACAGCCAGTCGAACCATTTGATGATCAATCCCACCACAATCGCTCCCAGCGGGATAAACAACGCACCGCCCATCACCACCAGCGAACCAATCAGCGTCGGCGAGATCGCCAGACCGGAATGGTTGTTCAGCACTTCCCACGTAAAATAGTTCGCGGTATTCAGCACCACGCTCGGTCGCCCCGGCCACAGCCAGGAGGGAATAAAGACGTAGAAATCGCGGACAATCGGCGCCAGCCCCTGGAACTCAATCTTGTCGTAGTTTTGCAGCAGCAGCGCCAGGTTCTCCCACGGAGAAAACGTGTCGCGGGTGAGATAGAGAAACGTGTAGAACGCTTCGTCACCGCTGACGTTCAGTCCGTAGCGCTTCAGCGCCAGCCAGAACATGCCGACAATCCCCAGCACACCCGCCGCCACCAGCATCCACAACGAGATCCAGCCGCGAATAATGCCGATGAACAGGAAAATGGCGAAGGCGATGATGATATTGGCGCGGGTACCGCCGACGATCATATACGTCAGTAAGCCAAATGCGACCGTGCTGACCAGGAAGAACAGCCACGCTTTGCTGTCCTGACGCAGGAAATAGACCACCAGCATCGCCGGGATAAAAAAGTAAAAGAAGCGCTTTAGCGCCACTCCGGAGACTTCACTGGAGAAAATCTGGCTGTACGACTGTAGACGGAACAGCAAAAATCCATTGTGCATGAAGAAGATGCCCACGCTGATGAGCGCAATCCCCATCAGAATCACCCAGGTAAGATGGGTTTCTACCCGGTTCATAGTGAACAGCGGTTTGCGCGGCACATCTGCCACCCGTTTGCGTAAGCGGGTCTTGTAGGTCACATAGTAGATCGCGTAGAAACAGGCGGCGGAAAGCAGCGCCTGTAGCAGGATTTCCGGCGGCGCGACGGCGACGTCAAAGCGGAACGCCAGCACGCTGGTCAGCGGAAAGCCAAAAAAGAAGGTCAGTAAAAACAGCAGCGAGAAAAACACGTTGAAGTTGAAGCGCACGCGGCGGAATTCAAACCAGGTCAGCGTAGCGATAAACAACGTGGAGAGGAGCCAGACGACAAACAGGCCGCTGAACTGCATCAGGCTCATAGTGCCTCCCCTGCGGCGACCTGCAATGCGTGATGCCAGGGCTGCAAATAGTTCGGGCTAAAGAAGGTAATGGCGTTTTTATCCACGGATGCCAGTTGGCGCTGCGCCTCGCGCACCACCTGTTCGTTCAGCTCGTCGCTCGTGAAAAGCACCGGAAGATGCTGTTCCACCATATCCTGCCAGAACGGATTCTCGCGGTTCAGCACGCACGGTACACCCGCCTGAATTAGCAAGCATAAGGTGCCAATTCCCTGCTGACGGGCAAAAATAAAGTACCCGAGATCGCACTGCCGAAGCAGCGCCAGATAGTCCTCAAACGCCAGCTTGTCGCTGAGGATCTGCAGGTTATCTGCGCTGAACAAGCTCAGTCCCGCCTGGCGGACTTGCGCAATATACGCGTCGTTGTTCGGCGGATAGCCCATCGGGACCACCACGTTTACCGTGTCGCCAAACTGCTGATGCACCGCCCGCAGCGCAGCAATATGTTCGTTACTGCGATCGCCAGAGTTACCCACCAGAATGGTCATTTTTCCGCTGCGTTGGCGAAAGTTCACCATATTGTTGAGCGAGGGATCCATTCGCGTCGGGAAATAGAGCAGCTCACCCGGCACGCGCGGGTGCTGTTGAGCGAAATAGTTCAGATCGCCACGGGTGGCAAAAATGCCCCCGACACGGCTTTGCGCCAGGCGGCGAATCGGGTAAAACAGTTTGAATTTCAGTCCGCTGGAGACTTCATACAGATCTGCGCCCCAGATATGCCAGTAAAACTGGCTGGGCTTGATTCCCCCGCTCAGTAATGCCAGCCACAGCGTCGTATTAAACTGACCGTGGAAGAAGAAGCGCTGTTGTCTGTTCGCTTTGGCTTGCGCAATCACCGCCTCCGCCAGCGATTTTTTACCGCTGAAGAAACGAATGGACAGCGCCGGGCAGCTTTCCGTCAGCCCGGCATCCTGACCCGCAACCATGAAGACACGGGCATGCTCGCTGGTCGATGCCAGCGTATCGTTGAAAAACCGCAGCACGGTTTGATTATGGTGAGGGATATCCGATCCCAGTACGTGAATCAATACTGTCATGCCCGCCTACGCCAGAGTAAAAATACGCAACAACACAGAGAGAAATAGACGACGTACGTGGCCATGTAGGCCTGTGCCGCACCCAGCGCGCCGTGTGCCGGGATCAGCCAGTGCGCAAATGCCGTCAGTAAAATGAACTGGCTGATTTCAGCCAAAATATAAAATCGCAGTGATGCTTTGGCGATCACCAGATAACCGAAGACATACGCCCCGACCTTCAACACATCTCCGATTAACTGCCAGGCAAACAGATCGCGCATGGCGGTGAATTTCTCAGAGAACAGCAGCCAGATAGCAAAATCACGCAGCAGCCAGACGGTGAAACTCGCGGCGGCCACCGCAGGCAGAACAAACTTCAGCGACTTCACCACTTCTCGCGTGATATCCCGTTTTTCGGTGAGGCGCGACAGCGTCGGCAACAGGTAGACGCTGAACGAAGCGGTAATAAATTGTAGGTAAGCATCCGAAATACTGCTCACCCCTTGCCAGATCCCGACGTCGTCCCAGCTGTAGTGCGCAGCCAGCAGGTTTCGCATCATCACATAGGCCACGGGCAGCGTGACGGAGGTGATCAGCGCCATCAGGGTAAACTTGCTGAGTTGCCCCGCCAGCCCCTTGTCCCAGGACGGCCGCAGATAGCGCAGCGGGATCGTCCCGCGTTTCATCAGCATGGCAGCCGCAGGGATCACCACCAGCGCGGGCACCAGCGCCAGACCGAGGAGCGCGCCTTCATAGCCGCCCAACCGGTAACAGCCATAGTAGGCAACGACGCCCACCAGGCTGCCGACCATCAGTGACAGCGCATTTCCGGCCGCATCACGAAATCCTTTCATCAACGCCAGCAGCAGGTTGGCCCAGGCAATCCCCATCTGCACCAGCGCCACTAAGCGCACCAGCCCCTGATACTGAGTATGGCCGAATAGCGCCTGGCTAATCGGTGCCGCCGCGAGCAGAAACACCAGCGCCAGCAGCGTCGAAAAACCCAGCACCATGGCCGAGGACGTACCGACAACCCGCCGCAGTTGTTCCGGATTATCATGGGACTGCGCGACGTATTTGGTGACGCCATTGAAAATCCCGGCCCCCGCCAGGACACCGAGGACGGTGACCATCTGACGGAAGTTTCCTGCCTGGCCGACGCCAGCCGGACCGAAAGACACCGCCAGCAACTTAACGACCAGTAACCCCGCGCCAATTTTGACCAGCGTGCTGGCCGCCGTCCACAAGGACGCTTTCGCAAGCGACATATCAGGCGAAATAGTTAAGCAATGTCGTCATCACCGTACGCTGATTCACTGCCGACAGGTTATAAAACAGCGGCAGGCGCAGCAGGCGCTCACTCTCTTTGGTGGTGTAGCGATCCTCGCCGGAAAATTCACCAAACTTGTCGCCCGCCGGGCTGTCATGCAGCGGAATGTAATGGAACACCGCCATAATTTCAGCTTCTTTCAGGAAGTTAATCAGCGCATTACGATCGTCAATGTCGCGCAGCTTGATATAAAACATATGGGCGTTCTGTTTACAGTCATCCGGAATGGACGGCAGTTCAATTCTGCCGGCACGCGCCAGCGGTGCGAGGGCATCGTAGTAGGTCTGCCACAGCGCCAGACGCTGCTGATTAATACGGTCCGCCGCTTCCAGTTGTGCCCAGAGATAGGCGGCCTGTAGATCGGACATCAAATAGCTGGAACCAATATCGCGCCAGGTATATTTGTCGACCTGACCGCGGAAGAACTGGCTGCGGTTAGTGCCTTTTTCGCGAATGATTTCCGCACGCTCGATAAGGCTGCGATCGTTAATCAGCGTTGCGCCGCCTTCGCCACCCGCCGTGTAGTTTTTCGTTTCGTGGAAGCTGAAGCAGCCGATGTGGCCTATCGTTCCCAGCGCACGGCCTTTGTAAGTCGACATGACGCCCTGCGCGGCATCTTCCACGACAAACAGGTTGTACTTATCCGCCAACGCCATGATGGTGTCCATCTCACAGGCCACGCCCGCGTAATGAACAGGCACAATCGCCCGCGTTTTTTCGCCGATCGCGGCTTCAATACGTGTTTCGTCGATGTTCATGGTATCCGGACGGATATCCACAAAGATGATTTTGGCACCGCGCAGCACAAACGCATTCGCGGTCGACACGAAGGTGTAACTCGGCATGATCACTTCATCACCCGGCTGAATATCCAGCAGCAGTGCCGCCATCTCCAGGGAGGCGGTACAGGAAGGCGTCAGCAACACCTTCGCACTGCCAAAACGCTGCTCCAGCCACTGCTGACAACGACGAGTAAAGCCGCCATCGCCGCACAGTTTGCCGCTGCCCATCGCAGACTGCATATAGTCGAGTTCGGTTCCCACCACCGGCGGTGCGTTAAACGGAATCATGTTGTCACCTGTATAACCAGTACGCGGTGCTTTCTACATTCGCACCGCTTTGTATATAACGTTTAAGCGCGGCGGTGTTGCCCATCTGGGTCGCCACCCGCAATGTTGTTTTGCCGCGCGCCTGCGCCCAGCCCAGCGCCGCCTGCATCAGCTCGGCTCCTGCGCCATGCCCGGCGAGTAAGCCGATGCGCGCCTCACGGTCATCAAGTTCGCGCAGTGAAACATAGCCGCGAATATCGCCGTTTAAGGTACGAAGCACCAGACACTGATGATCAAACGTGCCGTGTACCGCGTTTTCAATCCACTGCGCATAAAAGCGGGCGCTGGCGTCAGGCGCGTACCACGGCGCACGAAAGCGACTTTGCGCAAAGGCCGCCGCAGCGAGTTGACGCAATGCCGGAATGTCCGTCAGTTGTGCAATTTCTGCGCCAGTTTGCCCGCAGGTTTTCCCGACGCTGACGGCAAGATCCACTTCCCCTTCCACCAGCGCAAAGCCAAGCTGTTGTAAGGCATCCAGCGCGGCGGTATTGGCCGCCGGAATTTTAGCCTGCACCCGTGACCAGGGCTGTAAGACTTCAGCGGTTAAAAACGGCGCCACGGGATCCAGCCGGACAATCGCACTGTTCACGCCAAAGAAGCGGTTTTCCCAACCCAGCGGTTCAATACTGGCGCGGACGTGCACGAAGCAGCTCCAGCAAATATTGGCCGTAGCCCGTTTTCGCTAAGGCGCTGGCGGCACGTCTCACGCCGTCATCATCCAGCCAGCCATTGCGCCAGGCAATCTCTTCCAGACAGGCAATTTTGAATCCCTGACGCTTTTCAACCGTCTGCACAAAGGTACTCGCCTCAATCAGGCTGTCATGCGTCCCGGTATCGAGCCAGGCAAAACCGCGCCCCAGCAACTCAACTGTCAGATCGCCCGCTTCAAGGTACATCTGGTTGATAGAGGTGATCTCCAGTTCGCCGCGTTCAGACGGTTTCACGCGCTTTGCGTACTCCACCACGTTGCGGTCGTAGAAATAAAGTCCGGTCACCGCCCAGTTAGATTTAGGCTGTTTCGGTTTCTCTTCTAACGAGACGGCACGGAAATTGTCATCAAACTCCACCACGCCAAACCGTTCCGGATCCATCACCTGATAGCCAAACACGGTTGCCCCTTCGGTACGCGCAGCCACATGACGCAATTTGGGGCTAAACCCCTGACCGAAGAAGATATTATCGCCTAACACCAGGCAGGAAGGTTCACCGTTAAGGAACGTCTCACCGATGATAAACGCTTGCGCCAGACCATCCGGACTCGGTTGTTCGGCATACTGCAGATGAATGCCGAATTCAGAACCGTCACCCAACAGGCGCTGAAAATACCCTTTATCTTCCGGCGTGGTAATAATCAGGATCTCGCGAATGCCTGCCAGCATGAGCACCGATAACGGATAATAGATCATCGGTTTATCGTAAATGGGCAGCAGCTGTTTAGACACGCCGCGCGTGATAGGATGCAGACGGGTGCCGGACCCTCCCGCCAGAATGATACCTTTCATGCCTTCTTCCTCCGGGTAATCACCCCTTCAGACCCAAACGTTGGCCCTGATAGCTGCCATCCTGCACGGGCTTCCACCAGGCCTCATTCGCCAGATACCACTGCACGGTTTTACGCATACCGCTTTCAAAGGTTTCCTGCGGCGTCCAGCCAAGCTCACGGGCGATTTTCGACGCGTCAATGGCGTAACGTAAGTCGTGACCAGGACGATCGTCCACAAAGGTAATCAGGTCGCGGTAGTGCGCGATACCCTGCGGTTTGTTCGGTGCCAGTTCTTCCAGCAGGTCGCAAATCGTCTCAACCACGTCCAGATTCTTACGCTCGTTATGACCGCCGATGTTATACGTTTCACCGATTTCCCCGGTGGTCGCCACGCAGTACAGCGCTCTGGCGTGATCGTCCACATAGAGCCAGTCGCGGATCTGCTGTCCGTTGCCATACACGGGCAGCGGTTTACCTGCCAGCGCATTGAGCGTCATCAACGGGATCAGTTTTTCCGGGAAGTGGTATGGGCCATAGTTGTTAGAGCAGTTGGTGATAAGCGTCGGGAAGCCGTAGGTACGCAGCCAGGCGCGCACCAGGTGATCGCTACTGGCTTTTGACGCGGAATAGGGGCTGCTTGGGGCGTACGGCGTCGTCTCAGTAAAGAAATCATCCGTCGAGTGCAAATCGCCATACACTTCATCCGTCGAGATATGATGGAAGCGAAACGCCGATTTTTTCTCATCAGCCCGTTCACCCCAGTACGCCCGCGCCGCTTCCAGCAGCGTGTAGGTACCAACAATGTTGGTTTCGATAAACGCCGCCGGGCCGTCGATAGAGCGATCGACATGGCTTTCGGCAGCCAGATGCATCACGCAGTCTGGCTGATACTGTTGAAAAACCCGATCCAGCGAGGCGCGATCGCAAATATCCACTTTCTCGAAGGCAAAGCGCTCGCTCTGCGCTACCGGCGCCAGCGACATCAGATTGCCGGCGTAGGTGAGTTTATCCACCACCACCACCGCATCCGCCGTCTCATTAATGATATGCCGTACCACCGCTGAACCGATGAAACCTGCGCCACCGGTCACCAGAATCCGTTTCATTAACGCCACACTCCTTTGGTATCCACGATGTACTGCTGATGCACGGCATCACCCGGGATGGCTTTAAACGGGCTGTGATCAACCAACATCACCAGCACGTCGGCAGTGGCCAGCGCGTCGTTAAGTTCTGCCAGTGTGCAAAGACCATCCAGCTTTTTCGGCAGTTGGTGGATATTCGGTTCCACCACCAGCGTTTCACCGCTGTGCCACTGGGCGATACTTTTCGCGATCCCCATCGCCGGGCTTTCACGCAGATCGTCGATATTGGGTTTGAATGCAAGACCGAAGCAGGCGATTTTCACTTCGCTGGCGCGCTTGTCCGTCGCCGCCAGGCAGTCCGCAACGGCGGCTTTGACCTGAGCGACAACCCAGTGCGGTTTGCTGTCGTTCACTTCACGCGCGGTACGAATCAGCCGCGACTGCTGCGGATTCTGTGCCACAATAAACCACGGATCGACAGCAATACAGTGCCCGCCGACGCCCGGTCCCGGCTGGAGAATGTTGACACGCGGATGGCGGTTCGCCAGGCGAATCAGCTCCCAGACGTTAATCCCCTGCTCGGCGCAAATCAGCGACAGTTCGTTGGCAAAGGCGATATTGACGTCGCGGAAGCTGTTTTCCGTCAGCTTGCACATTTCTGCCGTACGGGAATTCGTCACCACGCACTCGCCTTCAAGGAATATCTTGTACAGTTCACTGGCGCGCGCCGAGCACACCGGCGTCATGCCGCCGATCACCCGGTCATTCTTGATCAGTTCCACCATCACCTGCCCCGGTAGCACACGTTCAGGACAATAGGCGATATTCACATCCGCCTGCTCTCCAGCCTGTTGCGGGAAAGTGAGATCCGGGCGCATTTCTGCCAGCCACGCCGCCATCTGTTCGGTCGCACCGACCGGAGAGGTCGACTCGAGGATCACCAGCGCGCCCTTTTTCAGCACCGGCGCAACGGATTTCGCCGCCGCTTCGACATAGGTCATGTCCGGCTCATGTTCGCCTTTAAACGGCGTCGGCACGGCAATCAGATACGCATCAGCGTCAACGGGCGTGGTGGTGGCGCGCAGGAAGCCGCCTTCCACCGCCGTTTTCACCACGTTATCCAGATCCGGCTCAACAATATGGATTTCACCGCGATTGATGGTCTCCACCGCATGCGGGTTAACGTCCACCCCAATCACCTGCTTTTGGCGCGAAGCAAAGGCAGCCGCCGTCGGCAAACCGATATATCCCAGCCCAATAACAGAAATGGTAGAAAAACTCATAGCGATACCCGATTGTTTTTTAACGCGTGTAAAATACGGCCACAGGCCTGCCCGTCGCCGTAAGGGTTATGGGCGCGGCTCATGGTCTGATATTCGTTTTCGTCATGCAGCAAACGCGTGACTTCTTCAACAATGCGCTGTGGGTCTGTCCCCACCAGACGCACAGTACCCGCGGTAATGGCCTCGGGGCGTTCGGTCGTTTCGCGCATCACCAGCACCGGTTTACCCAGTGACGGGGCCTCTTCCTGAATCCCGCCGGAGTCCGTCAGAATCAGCCAGGCGTGATTCATCAGCCAGACAAAGGGCAGATAGTCCTGCGGTTCAATCAGCGTCACGTTTTTAACATGGCCGAGAATACGGTTGACCGGCTCGCTGACGTTCGGGTTCAGGTGCACTGGGTAGACAATCTGCACATCCTGATTGGCGGCCGCAATCTCCGCCAGGGCATGGCAAATCTGCTCAAACCCGCGACCAAAGCTTTCACGGCGATGACCGGTCACCAGGATCAGCTTCTTATCAGAACTGAGGAACGGATACTGTTCAGCCAGTTCTGAACGTAGCGTATCGCTCGCCAGAACGCGGTCGCGCACCCAGATCAGCGCATCAATCACCGTATTGCCGGTGACAAAGATACGACTGTCGGCGATGTTCTCGCGCAGCAGGTTTTGCCGTGAGTTCTCCGTCGGCGCAAAGTGATACATCGCCAGATGCCCGGTTAGCGTACGGTTTGCTTCTTCCGGCCACGGGGAATAGAGATCGCCAGTGCGTAGCCCGGCTTCGACATGACCTACCGGTATGCGCTGGTAAAACGCGGCCAGACTGGTCGCAATAGTGGTAGTGGTATCTCCGTGAACCAACACCACATCCGGCTTGAAGTCAGCGAGGATAGGTTTCAGCCCTTCCAGTATCCGACAGGTAATTTCTGTCAACCCCTGACCTGGCTGCATGATGTTGAGATCGTAGTCAGGGACAATAGAAAAGAGGTTCAATACCTGATCGAGCATCTCCCGGTGCTGCGCGGTGACGCAGACTTTTGCGTCGAAATCAGGATCCTTTGCCAGCGCATGCACCAGAGGTGCCATTTTTATGGCTTCCGGTCGCGTGCCAAATACAGTCAGTACTTTCACATCGATTCTCTTCGAATAGTCAGTGAGGGCCCAGCCCCTCACTGCGGCAGTCGTGCTAAATCGTGCGGCGGCGGGTTAACGCAACACCTGCGCCGATAAGCCCCCCCACGATGCCCCACATCACCATCAGGAAGGCACGGCGCGGGCTATCGCGTTTTACCGGTTCTTCCGGCGTACGCAAATAGCGATAGGTCTGAAAACGCGGGTCCAGAGTTGGCCCCACATTCAATGTATTTAGCATGGCTCGATTCTGGAAGTAGTCCAGGTCGAATGAGGGACCAACCGCCCGTAAATTTTCAAGGCGTGCCTGGAGCATCGGACGTCCGAGCAGAAACAGCTCAGAATCCGGTAATTCATCTGCCGGCACATCGGTCGCACTGCGGGAGATATTGTGCTGTTCAGCGATCTTAAGCGCCTGCTCAATACTGCTCACGCGGCGAGAGAAAATAGCTTTCGCCACCTCTTCCTGACGTTTGACCTGCGCCTTCATTTGCACGGTCCGTGCGGCCCACGCGCCTTTTAGTTCTTCGTTGAGATGGCTTGCCGCGCGCTGGCTGGAGAACGCCACATACTGACGCAGCAAATTGTTCGCATCAGGCGCGGTTTCGGCAATGAGTTTGACGCTGTCGTTAATGGCGCGGGCGAAATCACCGGGGGTGAACTGAATGTTATTGATCATCTCGTCAAGCATGGCGGCATCGGCTTTGCTGTTGCCGACCATTCGCTGCTTGTAGTAGTCGGTTTGCAACCAGAAGTCGCGGCGCGTATCCCAGGAGGCCAGTTGCATCACGAACTCTTTATAAGCTTCATCCATGACCGAAGGTTGATCGCCTGACGCGTTATCGGCTTTTATGTCCAGATTCCGCAAAAACTGCTGCTGGGAATAGTAACCGCCCAGCATATTCACCGTGGGGCGATCGGAGATTGCGGTCGCACTCCACTCCTGACGAGCAAAAAAAGTATACGCCAGCGCGATCAGCGCGAATAACAGCGCGATACCGACAATCCACACCTTCCCGGCCCACAAGGTACGAAACAACCCACGTATATCCAGTTCATTCTCAGCGCTCACAGCGTGTGCCCCCGGTAATGGTTGAGTCATCGCACCCTCATTTACTTGGTTAATTTCGGATTGTTATCACGGTTTCTTCGTAATCTGCGCTTCATGCGTTTGATGAACCTCGCCACCTTCCAGGCACGTTTAATGCAGTAACCGTAGAGGAAGAATGCTAGCAAAAAGAGCACCAACATGGCCCATTCCGGGACAAAATGAGAATATTCCGCAAGCACGCCAATCGAGGCCAGTATCGCGGCGGCAAGCGTGATCAGGACAAACGCCTGACGTGAAGTAAACCCTGCGCGCATGATCAAATGATGAATATGCTGACGGTCTGGCGAGAACGGGCTCATCCCTTTACGCAAACGACGGTACATGATGGCCACCATATCCATCAGCGGAATGGCGATGATCCACAGCGCGGTAACCGGGCTTATCGGGTGCGTTTTCCCCTGGGTAGTTTCTAGCAGGATCCAGATAACGGTAAAACCAATCAGCGTGCTGCCAGCGTCGCCCATAAACACTTTATAGCGACGGCCGAGTGCACCGAGGTTCAGCAGAATATATGGCAGGATGGCGGCGATCATGGCAAAGCACCAGATAGCCAGACTTGTCTGTCCATCAAACCACAGGATAAGTCCCATCGCGGCAAATGAGACGCTTGAGAGTCCGCCTAATAAGCCGTCGATACCATCCACCATGTTGAATGCGTTGATCGCAGCCCATACGGCGAAGAGTGTGAGGAAATAACCAAATGGCCCGAGCACCATCTCCCACGGACCAAAGATATAGCCGAGGCTACTGAGGTAAAGCTTGCCCACCACCATCATGATCACGCCGATAGCGGCCTGAATGGTGGCACGAATTTTTACGCTAATATCAAAGCGATCGTCCAGTGCGCCGATAAAGACCAGTACACCGGCACAAGCCAGATAGAGAGCCGCATGGGGAATATAAACATTCACAATGCTGAATGTGAAACAAATCCCCGCATAAACTGAGATGCCCCCAACCAACGGTATCAATCCCTGGTGGCGTTTACGGAAGTTGGGTTTATCCACTAAACCGACCTTTTTTGCGACCTTGCGTGCAAAAAACAGGAACAGTGTCGTGAATAAAAAAATACTGATGAGATCAGTACTGACTGTCAGTAAATTCACAATGCGTGCTCTCAGAGAAAATTATTAGCAGAAGTATAACCACGACGGTCTGTATTCAGAAGGGAAACTCCATCCCGAACCGTCTGTTTTGTATAATTATTAACCATTCGTCGCACTTGATGACTGACGTGCACGCGACGGGGAGTGATAACCCATTATTTGTTTGCTTGTCGTTAAGATTACAGACATAAAAGCAAAACGCCACGTAAAAACGTGGCGTTTTCGGCTGAGAGCGAGTTTACGAGCGCTTCATCATGTCGAAGAAGTCGTCGTTAGTCTTGGTCATCGCCAGTTTATTAATGAGGAATTCCATTGCGTCGATTTCGCCCATCGGGTGAATAATCTTACGCAGGATCCACATTTTCTGCAGCTCTTCCTGAGTGGTGAGCAGCTCTTCTTTACGGGTACCGGAACGGTTGTAGTCGATAGCCGGGAAGACGCGTTTTTCAGCAATCTTACGAGAGAGGTGCAGCTCCATGTTACCGGTGCCCTTAAACTCTTCGTAGATAACTTCATCCATCTTAGAACCGGTATCGATCAGCGCCGTTGCGATGATGGTCAGGCTGCCGCCCTCTTCCACGTTACGTGCCGCACCGAAGAAACGCTTCGGACGATGCAGGGCGTTAGCGTCCACACCACCGGTCAGCACTTTACCGGAAGCCGGAACCACGGTGTTGTAAGCGCGCGCCAGACGGGTGATGGAGTCGAGCAGAATGATAACGTCTTTTTTATGTTCAACCAGACGTTTCGCTTTCTCGATAACCATTTCCGCAACCTGAACGTGACGGGATGCCGGTTCGTCAAAGGTAGAAGCAACAACTTCACCTTTCACCAGACGCTGCATCTCGGTCACTTCTTCTGGACGTTCGTCGATAAGCAGCACCATCAGCACACAGTCTGGATGGTTGTAAGCGATGCTCTGCGCAATGTTTTGCAGCAGCATGGTTTTACCGGCTTTCGGCGGTGCGACGATCAGACCACGCTGACCACGACCGATTGGCGAAGCCAGATCCAGAACGCGCGCCGTTAAGTCTTCGGTAGAACCGTTACCACGTTCCATACGCAGACGAGAGTTTGCGTGCAGCGGGGTTAAGTTTTCGAAGAGAATTTTGTTACGGGCGTTTTCCGGTTTGTCATAGTTAACTTCGTTAACTTTCAGCAGCGCAAAGTAGCGTTCGCCTTCTTTTGGCGGGCGAATCTTACCAGAAATGGTATCACCAGTGCGGAGGTTGAAACGGCGGATTTGGCTGGGGGAAACGTAGATGTCATCAGGACCGGCGAGATAGGAGCTGTCTGCAGAACGGAGGAAACCAAATCCATCCTGCAATATCTCCAGCACACCGTCACCAAAGATATCTTCGCCACTCTTTGCGTGCTGCTTCAGGATGGCAAAAATAATGTCCTGCTTACGCATACGAGCCAGGTTTTCCAGCCCCATATTTTCGCCGAGAGTGATCAGCTCAGAAACCGGCGTATTCTTTAATTCGGTAAGATTCATAGTGGTGTGAGTTCTTAAACTTGGGGTAAATCTCGAACTTAATGTTGTGAATGGTATGGCAGGGTCATCCATGCCTGTTTGCGGCCATCAACTCATGTCTGTTCGCTGTCTGGTCACAGGAAAGTACGCAGAACTGAAACGACAAGACGGATTGAATGATAAGCCAGGAATCTGTCCACTTCTCGTGCGAGAAAAAACGGGAAGTATTGGAGTTATCAAGATTCAAACTTAAATAAGGTATGTTTAATTCGAAGTCAACACTAACTTAGCACGACTCACGTCGGGCGTCCAGTCATCCGAATCATTTAGGATCCTGGTCGCCCGAACATGAGACGTCCGGCTTACGCCAGGTTAGCGTCGAGGAACTCTTTCAACTGACCTTTGGACAGTGCGCCCAC
Organism: Citrobacter telavivensis; assembly: GCF_041807075.1. Lineage (NCBI taxonomy): Bacteria > Pseudomonadati > Pseudomonadota > Gammaproteobacteria > Enterobacterales > Enterobacteriaceae > Citrobacter > Citrobacter telavivensis. The sequence goes on from NZ_JBGUBF010000010.1 coordinate 64,643, forward strand.
TTTGGTTGCTGCAACTTCACCGTTTTTAAACAGCAGCAGGGTCGGGATGCCACGGATACCATACTTCGGCGCGGTGCCTGGGTTTTGGTCAATGTTCAGTTTAGCAACCGTCAATTTACCCTGATATTCGTCAGCGATTTCATCCAGAATCGGGGCGATCATTTTGCACGGTCCGCACCACTCTGCCCAGAAATCAACGAGGATCGCCCCGTCCGCTTTGAGTACATCCGTGTCAAAACTGTCGTCAGTCAGGTGAATAATTTTATCGCTCATATAAACTCCACAGGAAAAAGCCTGGTGTGTTGGTCTATACAACATCATCCTTCAAGCGGCCTCTTTGTTGGCTTCGCTCATCGCCCCAGTCACGTACTCTGTACGCTCCTGTGGACGCATTTGCTTGCCGCCTCGACGCATCATGAATGATTTGTGTATAGCATTAACCAACTAAAGGTTGACTTTATTTCACCGGATACGCTTTCGTAAAGCAATAGTAAGCTGATATTCTACCACACTATGAGCAAAACACATTTAACAGAACAGAAGTTTTCCGACTTCGCCCTGCACCCAAAGGTTATTGAAGCCCTTGAAAATAAAGGCTTTCATAACTGCACGCCCATTCAGGCCCTCGCACTGCCGCTTACGCTGGCTGGTCGCGATGTTGCAGGGCAGGCGCAAACCGGTACCGGAAAAACGATGGCGTTCCTGACGTCAACGTTTCATTATCTTCTCTCTCATCCCGCGATTGACGATCGCAAGGTGAACCAGCCACGTGCCTTAATTATGGCGCCGACGCGTGAGTTAGCCGTGCAGATCCACGCCGATGCCGAGCCGCTGGCACAGACGACCGGTCTGAAGCTGGGCCTCGCTTACGGCGGTGACGGTTACGACAAACAGCTGAAAGTGCTGGAAAGCGGCGTCGATATTTTAATCGGCACCACGGGTCGTCTGATCGACTACGCGAAACAGAATCACATCAATCTGGGTGCCATCCAGGTGGTGGTCCTCGATGAAGCCGATCGCATGTACGATCTGGGCTTTATTAAAGATATCCGCTGGCTGTTCCGCCGCATGCCGCCGGCCAACCAGCGCCTGAACATGTTGTTCTCTGCCACCCTTTCTTACCGCGTGCGTGAACTGGCGTTCGAACAAATGAACAACGCCGAATACGTTGAAGTCGAGCCGGAACAAAAAACGGGTCACCGTATTAAAGAAGAGCTTTTCTATCCGTCTAACGAAGAGAAAATGCGCTTACTGCAAACGCTGATCGAAGAAGAGTGGCCGGATCGCGCCATCGTCTTCGCGAACACCAAACACCGTTGCGAAGATATCTGGGGTAGCCTTGCCGCTGACGGTCATCGCGTCGGCTTGCTGACGGGCGACGTAGCGCAGAAAAAACGTCTGCGTATCCTCGACGAATTCACCCGTGGCGATCTGGATATCCTGGTAGCGACCGACGTCGCCGCGCGCGGCCTGCACATTCCTGCCGTCACGCACGTCTTTAACTACGATCTGCCGGACGATTGCGAAGACTACGTACACCGTATTGGTCGTACGGGCCGTGCTGGCGCAAGCGGTCACTCCATCAGCCTGGCCTGTGAAGAGTACGCCCTGAACCTGCCCGCCATTGAAACCTACATTGGTCACTCAATTCCGGTGAGTAAATATAATCCGGATGCGTTGATGAACAACCTGCCGAAGCCGCTGCGCCTGACGCGCACGCGTCCTGGCAATGGCCCGCGTCGCTCTGGCGGTGCCCCGCGTAATCGTCGTCGCTCAGGTTAAGAAAAGTTATGCCATACACAAAATTATTCAGCCTGTATCAAGGCGGCAAGAAAACGCATCACGATGAGCTTACTTTAGTCAGTGATTCGGGTGAGAGAATGCAGCCAACACAGATACAGGTTGAAGGATGAAGTGTATGAACTCTACCTCGTTGTACGCAGCCATTGATCTCGGTTCCAATAGTTTTCATATGCTGGTAGTACGCGAGGTAGCGGGCAGTATCCAGACGCTCACGCGCATTAAACGCAAAGTGCGTCTGGCCGCCGGTCTGAACAGTAACAATGTCCTTTCTGCTGATGCAATGGAGCGCGGTTGGCAATGCCTGCGTCTGTTCGCCGAGCGCCTTCAGGATATTCCGCAGCCTCAAATCCGCGTGGTCGCCACGGCAACCTTGCGTATCGCAGTGAATGCCAGCGAGTTTATCGCTAAAGCGCAGGAAATCCTCGGTTGTTCGGTTCAGGTCATCAGCGGTGAAGAAGAAGCGCGCCTGATTTATCAGGGCGTGGCGCACACCACTGGCGGAGCGGATCAGCGTCTGGTCGTCGATATTGGCGGCGCCAGCACCGAACTGGTCACCGGAACAGGCGCACAAACCACCTCGTTGTTCAGCCTGTCGATGGGCTGTGTCACCTGGCTTGAACGCTACTTTACCGATCGCAATCTGGCGCAAGAAAATTTCGACGAAGCGGAAAAAGCCGCGCGAGATGTGCTGCGTCCGGTTGCCGATGAACTTCGCTATCATGGTTGGAAAGTCTGCGTCGGTGCCTCCGGTACCGTTCAGGCGTTGCAGGAAATCATGATGGCGCAGGGGATGGATGAGCGCATCACGCTGGCAAAATTGCAGCAGTTGAAACAGCGAGCCATTCACTGTGGCCGTCTGGAAGAGCTGGAAATTGAAGGGTTAACTCTGGAACGCGCGCTGGTGTTCCCCAGCGGGCTGGCCATTCTGATCGCGATCTTCACCGAACTTAATATTCAATGCATGACCCTGGCCGGTGGGGCGTTGCGCGAAGGACTGGTCTACGGAATGCTGCATCTCGCAGTGGATCAGGATATTCGCAGCCGCACGCTGCGTAACATTCAACGCCGGTTTATGGTAGATACCGAACAGGCGCATCGCGTCGCGAATCTGGCGGTGAGTTTTCTCGATCAGGTAGAAAATGAGTGGCATCTTGAGCCGATCAGTCGCGAACTGCTGATCAGCGCCTGCCAACTGCACGAGATAGGCCTGAGCGTTGATTTCAAGCAAGCGCCTTCGCATGCCGCCTATCTGGTCCGCAATCTGGATTTGCCGGGCTTCACACCTGCACAGAAAAAACTGCTCGCCACGCTGTTGTTAAATCAGACCAACCCGGTCGATCTCTCGTCGTTGCATCAGCAAAACGCCGTACCGCCGCGCGTGGCGGAGCATCTCTGCCGTCTGCTCAGACTGGCGATTATCTTTGCCAGCCGCCGTCGTGACGATCTGGTGCCGGCCATTACGCTGCAGGCGTCGAATGAAATTCTCGCCTTAACGCTGCCGCCGGACTGGCTGGAACAGCATCCGCTGGGGAAAGAGTTGATTGAACAAGAAAGCCAGTGGCAGAGCTATGTCCACTGGCCTTTAGAAGTACAGTAAGAAAGCGGCTGGTAAACCTGATGTCGGATGGCGCTACGCTTATCCGACCTACAGAGAGTTTTTCAATTCGTTGATATGTAAATAAATTGTAGGCCGGGTAAGGCGAAGCCGCCACCCGGCATTATTTTATTGGCCGCGCTTTGCCGCCATCATGGCTTTCAGATTCGCCAGATGGCTTTGCCCTTTCTGCATTCGCTCTTCGGCGCTCACCACTTTACGCTCCTGCTCCCAGATCAGATCGTCCTGCGGTAACTCCAGCAGGAAGCGGCTCGGCTCCGGGCGCACCAGTTCACCATACTGACGCCGCTCTTTACACAGCGTAAAAATCAGCTCTTTCTGCGCACGGGTGATCCCAACATAGGCCAGGCGTCGCTCTTCGTCGATGTTGTCTTCATCGATACTGCTCTGGTGTGGCAGGAATCCTTCTTCCATTCCCACCATAAACACATACGGGAACTCCAGCCCTTTCGAGGCATGCAGCGTCATCAGTTGCACCTGGTCCAGCTCTTCCTCACTCTCGCCGCGCTCCATCATGTCGCGCAGCGTGAAACGCGTGACAACCTGAGTGAGCGTCATAGGCTCATCCAGTTCGCTTCCTTCCAGCATTTCGGTCATCCAGCTAAACAGCTGGTTGACGTTTTTCATACGCATTTCAGCCGCTTTTGGGCTGGGCGAGGTTTCATAAAGCCAGGATTCGTAATCTATTCCGTGGATGAGATCGCGGACGGCGGCGATCGGCTCACGTTCAGCCAGCCTTTGAACATCGCCCAGCCAGTGGGTAAAACGGGTGAGCGAGTCATAGCCGCGCCCGGTGAGCGTCTGGCTCAATCCCAAATCAAAACTGGCGGTAAACAGGCTTTTGTTACGTGTCATCGCCCATTCGCCCAGCTTTTGCAGCGTGGCGGGGCCGATTTCACGTTTTGGCGTATTCACAATCCGCAGGAACGCGCTGTCATCATCCGGGTTGGTCAACACCCGTAGATAAGCCAGCAAATCTTTAATCTCCGGACGTGAGAAGAACGACGTCCCGCCGGAGATTTTGTATGGAATACGGTTCTGCATGAGGAATTTTTCAAACACCCGCGCCTGGTGATTGCCACGATACAGAATGGCGTAATCTTTATATTCCGTTTTATTCACAAAGTGATGGGCGATCAGCTCCCCGGTCACCCGCTCGGCTTCGTGTTCCTCATTATTCGCACTCAGGACTTTGAGCTCTGCGCCGTATCCCAGTTCGGAAAAGAGACGCTTTTCAAAAACGTGAGGGTTGTTGGCAATGAGGATGTTCGCCGCCTTCAGGATCCGCCCGGAAGAGCGGTAGTTTTGCTCCAGTTTGATCACCTGTAACGCCGGGAAATCCTGACTTAACAGCACCAGGTTTTGCGGGCGCGCACCGCGCCAGGAGTAGATCGACTGATCGTCATCACCCACGACGGTGAATCGCGCCCGGTTTCCCACCAGCAGTTTCACCAGTTCGTACTGGCTGGTGTTGGTATCCTGATATTCATCCACCAGCAGGTAGCGAATCTTGTTCTGCCAGCGCTCGCGCACTTCTTCATTGCGCTGTAGCAGCAACGTCGGCAGCAAAATCAGATCGTCAAAGTCGAGGACGTTACAGGCTTTCATATGCGCATCGTACAGACCGTAGCAGTGCGCGAAGATACGATCGCGTTCGCCTTTCGCACCGGCTGCCGCCTGCGCCGGCGTTTTGAGATCGTTCTTCCAGTTTGAGATTGTCGATATCAGCTGTTGCAGCACGACTTTGTCGTCTTCAATCAGCCCTTCCGTCAGGTCTTTTAGCAGCGCAACCTGGTCCGTATCGTCAAACAGCGAGAAATTCGATTTCATCCCCAGCGCGGCGTATTCGCGTTTAATCACCTCCAGCCCCAGCGTATGGAAAGTGGAGATCATTAACCCGCGCGCTTCTTTGCGCCCCAACGTCTGTCCGACACGCTCTTTCATCTCACGCGCCGCTTTGTTGGTAAAAGTCACAGCCGCAATGTGCCGCGCCTGATAGCCGCAGCCACGGATCAGGTGAGCAATCTTATTGGTGATAACGCGAGTCTTACCGGAACCCGCACCCGCCAGCACCAGGCAAGGTCCGGTGACGAATTCGACAGCTTGTTGTTGGCCGGGATTTAAACGCATAGGAAAAAGTGCTCAATCTTCGAACGGGGGACGAATTGTAGCAGAAAGCGAGGCCAAGGGAGTAACAGGCTGCCTGTCAGGCAGCCTGAGAGTGATGACAAACCTCATCCCGATACCGGGTAAGCAGAGATAACCTAATTATAAACCAGGAAAATCAATGTATTGATTTTCGGCTGCTAACCACAAAGAAGGAAAACCACGTTTTATCCTTCTTTGTCAGCGGTCTGAGGCTGCCTGTCAGGCAGCCTGAAAAATATCAATCAGGATGCGCTGGCAGCGAGTGGCGTATAGCCGTTGCGTTTCGCGCTCAGAATCCAGCTGTAAGAACCCATCACCGCAATGGCTGTCAGCAGAACATACTCCAGCGACATGGCATAAACGCCCTGAACCGCATAAATCACCACGCTAATGACATCAATGAGCACCCACAGTAACCAGTTTTCCACATACTTGCGGGTCATTAACACCATTGCGGCAATCGACAGCACCAGCATAGTAGAATCCCAGAACGGGAAAGCATCCGGCTGTAGTTCAGGCATTGCCACTGACATCCCCACGGTGTGCAACAGCGCAATCATGATCCGGGTGAGCGTCGCAAATACCGGATCAATAAACAACGTCATCAACAGGATAGCGACAATGCAGACACTGCCCAGCACCAGCGTTTGCTGCCGGGAAAGCCAGCGAACCTTCAACGCCGCCTCCTGTTCCTCATTCTGGCGACTCCACGCATACCAGCCGTAGATATTCGCCGCAAAGAAGAACACCTGAAGCAGCAAACTGGCATACAGTTGGATCTGGAAAAAGATAGCGGCAAACAGGGTGACGTTTATCAGGCCGAACAGGTAATTAATAATTTTTTCCCTGCTGGCACACCAGATACACAGTAAACCAAAAACGGTACCGATAGCCTCAATCCACGAGAGTGCGTACCCACCCTCTCCGAGAGGAATGTTGACCATTACGTTGTTAATACTGAAAAAGTCCATCATTGCTCTCCTTGCTGACTGTCGAAGTAAATGGCCTGTAGTGCCAGGGAAATCTGATGAACTTCACCCTGCTGACACCGCGTTTCTTGTTGCACATAATTGTTGATGCTGCTGTCCAGACAGCCGTTATGGGCGACAACCACATTGAGCAACGACGCCGTACGTAACCCGCGTAATGCACCGACCACCATCAGTGCGGCCGTCTCCATATCGGCGCCAAGGATACCGCGGGCGGACCATTCGGCATCCAGTTCAGCCTCGCGGTCGGTGTAAAAACTGTCGTGGCTGCGCACCAGTCCACAACTCGCGGGAATGTTCATTTGCAACGCCAACTGCATCAGCGTTGCCGTAAGTTGCGGATCCGCACATGCCGGATAGCTGGCTGGCGCATAGGTTTTACTGGTGCCATCATCCGCGACCGCGCCGTGGGCGATAATCACCTCGCCCATCGCCAGCGTATCCTGCAATGCTCCGCAACTTCCGATCCGGATCAGCGTGTCGATGCCAATCTGGCGTAACTCCTCAACCGCGATAGCGGTCGAGGGTCCGCCTATTCCCGTCGATAGCACCAGAATTTCAACGCCCTTATATTCACCACGCGCCGCGCGAAACTCCCGGTTTTGTCCCAGCATTTCGGGGTTATCAAGGAAACGGACTATCCGATCCACCCGTTCAGGATCGCCAGGCAATAGCGCATACTTTGCCCTCGTCATGCTTTTGCTTAATCGAATATGGGGTTGCATCTCTCGTCTCCTTACGCCCCAGGGCGTTTAACTCTCCGCCTCCTGCTTCAGTTTTTCAGGAGCCAGCAGAACAATACGATCCCCATCGCTATCAATAATTTTCAATGATTTAAGATCGTGCAAAATACGGTTAATACTGCGTGTAGTTGCTGCAAATTCCTGACTCAGATTTTGTTTATCCAACAAAATAGACGTCGATTTATTGTGTTGATATCGCAGCCATAATGCCTGGCATACCCGCTGGTGCAGTGAATATAAATTGTCGCTACTGGCCTTTTTCGACAGCTGATAATATTGCTGACTAAAGAAGCGCAACATTCGCTGGTTGAAATGATTATCCAGAGCCAGCCAGTGACTAAAATGTTCCTGCGACAGACTTAGCAGCTGGACATGATCCACAGCCACCACCGAGCAGATGTAATGCCGCGACTCAAATATCTCCAGCTCTCCCAGCATGTCACCTTTGCAGTAATGCGCCTGTCGATAACGACGACCATCTTCAGCCTCGTAAAAGACATCCACTTCACCTGATACAATCAGTGAAAACTGTCGACAGACCTCACCCTGACGACAAATCAGCGCGCCGCATGGGATATCGTCAAAACGCCAGCGCTGCATGACCTCCAGCGGGCAGTATTTGAGGAGTTCATACAACAGAGGGTCATGTACAACCTGAGTTAACCCGATAAGCCAGTCGCCTGAAAAATCTGCTTTTTTCATTGTGTCCATGTTATCTCTCTCCACTGACGGAAAGACAGGACCGCTGTCCCGCCTCTCAGGAATACACCCGACGAAAGTGCTGTCTGTCTCCCGATTCAATACACCCGATGAGACATCTGTCCTGCGCTGGCGAAGAGTATATGTCTGACGCCCAGAGGAATGATAAAGTGGCGGGCAACCTTTGAGACATGAGAACGTAATAATGGCAAAAACCGCAGCAGCACTGCATATCCTGGTTAAAGAAGAGAAACTGGCACAGGATCTTCTGGAACAGATTAAAAACGGCGCCGACTTCGGCAAACTGGCGAAGAAACACTCTATCTGCCCGTCAGGCAAAAGAGGCGGTGACTTAGGCGAATTCCGTCAGGGCCAGATGGTTCCGGCGTTCGATAAAGTGGTCTTTTCCTGCCCGGTGCTGGAGCCTACCGGCCCGCTGCACACCCAGTTCGGTTACCACATCATTAAAGTGCTGTACCGTAACTAAGCAAAAGCCCAGAGCGTTCAGACTCTGGGCTTTTTTTGCCGGATGACGGCGTAAACGCCTTATCCGGCCTACAAAAAAATGACCGTTTCGTAGGCCGGATAAGCGTAGCGCCATCCGGCAATTCTTGTCAGGCCTTAACCCGCAACAGCAATGCGCTTCATATCCGTCATATACCCACGCAGTTTCTTACCTACCTGCTCGATAGCATGGCTGCGGATGGCTTCGTTCACATCACGCAACTGCGCGTTATCCACCGCGCCTTCGGCGATCGCTTTACCCAAATCGCCTGCCTGCAGCGTGGTCATGAACTCTTTGAGCAGCGGTACGCAAGCGTAAGAGAACAGGTAGTTACCGTATTCTGCGGTATCAGAAATGACCACGTTCATTTCGTACAGACGCTTACGCGCGATGGTGTTCGCAATCAGCGGCAGCTCGTGCAGTGATTCGTAGTACGCAGATTCTTCAATGATGCCGGAATCCACCATCGTTTCAAACGCCAGCTCAACGCCCGCTTTCACCATGGCGATCATCAGTACGCCTTTATCGAAGTACTCCTGCTCGCCGATTTTTCCGTCAAACTGCGGGGCGGTTTCAAACGCGGTTTTACCGGTCTCTTCACGCCAGGTCAGCAGTTTCTTATCGTCGTTGGCCCAGTCCGCCATCATGCCGGAAGAGAACTCACCGGAGATGATGTCGTCCATATGTTTCTGGAACAGCGGTGCCATAATCGCTTTCAGCTGTTCGGAGAGTGCGTAAGCGCGCAGTTTCGCCGGGTTGGACAGGCGGTCCATCATCAGCGTGATACCGCCCTGCTTCAGCGCTTCGGTGATGGTTTCCCAGCCGAACTGAATCAGTTTTTCGGCATAGGCCGGATCGGTGCCTTCTTCCACCAGCTTATCGAAGCACAACAGAGAACCGGCCTGCAGCATACCGCACAGAATGGTCTGCTCGCCCATCAGGTCCGATTTCACTTCCGCAACGAAAGAGGATTCCAGTACACCCGCACGATGACCACCGGTCGCCGCAGCCCAGGCTTTCGCAATCGCCATGCCTTCGCCTTTCGGATCGTTTTCCGGGTGAACCGCGATAAGCGTCGGCACGCCGAAACCACGTTTGTACTCTTCACGCACTTCGGTACCCGGACACTTCGGCGCTACCATCACCACGGTGATGTCTTTACGGATCTGCTCGCCCACTTCAACAATGTTGAAGCCGTGAGAGTAACCCAGCGCCGCGCCGTCTTTCATCAGCGGCTGTACAGAGCGCACCACGTCGGAGTGCTGTTTGTCTGGCGTCAGGTTAACCACCAGATCCGCCTGCGGGATCAGCTCCTCGTAAGTGCCCACTTTGAAGCCGTTTTCCGTCGCTTTACGCCAGGACGCGCGCTTCTCAGCAATCGCCTCTTTACGCAGCGCATAGGAGATATCCAGCCCGGAATCACGCATGTTCAGGCCCTGGTTCAGGCCCTGCGCGCCACAGCCGACGATGACCACTTTTTTACCCTGAAGGTAGCTTGCGCCATCGGCAAATTCGTCGCGGCCCATAAAGCGACATTTACCCAGTTGCGCCAGTTGCTGACGCAAATTCAGTGTGTTGAAGTAGTTAGCCATGGTGATTCCTCGTGATGTTGTACTGTCTTATTGTTCGGTTCGCGTTTTGCGAGATTGAAACCACCTTACAACAGGAAATTTATTGCGGAAATTGATATATTCACAACGTCACGTTGCAATATTTGCAATGTCAAAAGGTGGAGTGGAGTCCGTGGATTTACGCGATCTGAAAATGTTCCTGCATCTGGCGGAAAGCCGCCACTTTGGCCGCAGCGCGCGGGCCATGCACGTCAGCCCTTCGACGTTATCACGGCAGATCCAACGCCTTGAGGAAGACCTCGGCCAACCGCTGTTTGTCCGCGATAACCGCACGGTCACGCTGACCGAAGCGGGTGAAGAGCTGCGAACGTTTGCCCAACAGACGCTATTGCAGTATCAGCAGCTGCGCCACACCCTCGATCAGCAAGGCCCGTCGTTGTCGGGAGAATTGCATATCTTCTGTTCGGTTACCGCAGCCTATAGCCATCTGCCACCGATCCTCGACAGATTTCGCGCTGAACATCCCTCGGTAGAAATAAAGCTCACCACCGGCGACGCCGCCGATGCAATGGAAAAGGTAGTGACCGGCGAAGCGGATCTGGCGATTGCCGGAAAGCCGGAGACACTGCCCGGCGCGGTGGCGTTTTCGATGCTGGAAAATCTGGCAGTGGTGCTTATTGCCCCGGCGCTGCCCTGCCCGGTACGCAATCAGGTGTCGGTGGAGAAACCCGACTGGTCTACAGTGCCCTTCATCATGGCCGATCAGGGACCGGTGCGCCGCCGCATTGAACTGTGGTTCCGTCGCCATAAAATCAGCAATCCGCAAATTTACGCTACCGTGGGCGGTCATGAAGCGATGGTGTCGATGGTCGCGCTTGGCTGCGGCGTGGCGTTGTTGCCCGAAGTGGTACTGGAAAACAGCCCCGAACCGGTGCGCAATCGCGTGATGATTCTGGAACGTAGCGATGAGAAAACGCCGTTTGAGCTGGGCGTCTGCGCACCGAAAAAGCGGCTGCATGAGCCGCTCATCGATGCATTCTGGAAAATTGTCCTCGAGAGGAAAATCGACGAAGGCCGGTAACGGTTACAGATCCGCCGGGTCTATTTGCTTCAGGGTTTCTACCTGCATTAACCATTGGTACAGCGGTTCCAGTTGGCGGAAACCGTCAGCCAGCAGCGTCACCAGATCGGCGCGGAAGAGTTTTTCCACATCAGTATCCGTTGCCATTGCCGCAAAGGATTTACGGTGATACCAGTCGGAAATCGTCGGATCAAGATCCTTTACCAGCAGTCGCTTATAGCGCTCCCCCACCAGCTCAAACGGCGCCCGACAACAGTCAGCCACTTCCAGAAACTGCGTGGGCCGCTGTTTCAGCGTATGACGAAACAGATCCATCGTCGGCTTACTGGCGCTGTAATAACCCAGTCCGTAACGCAATGTATCCGGGCTGATTTCAAAAAAATACGCGGGGGCATCGGTCCAGTTCCTGGCTGAACGTTTGAAGGTCAGCCACATCCGGCTGCGGTAAAGCGATTTGTCATGGGAAAAACGGGTATCACGGTGAATACGCGATAGCGTTTTGCCGATAGCGGAACGGGTTTCCAGTAGCGAATCAATCTCTGACATCACCGGCGCTAAGTCATCCACCAGTGCCCGAAACGGCGTGAGTATGCTGCGATCGTAAATAAAACGGTGCTCCTCGAACCACGTTTTATCGTTTTCAATTTTTACCTGCTGAAGAAACGTCAGCCCTTCCTGTGCAAATCCCTGAAAGCGTCCAGCCATCTGCTTGCCTCGCTTAACGATGTCTATTACCTCCCTCATAACTATCCAGAAAATCCTCAAATAGCAACCTGAAATCATGCCCCTCAGGCAGGAGATTAATTGGTATCAAAGGAACCAGGGCTGAGCGCGCGTCACAGGTAAAATCGTCACTAAAGAAACAGTACCTTACGAGAGGGTGAGACGATGCAAAAACCGAAAAAGCTGTTCAATAATACCGATAATATCCGCAGTGAAATCCTGCAGGGGCTGGAGTACGTCGGGATGGGAAAAATTCACACCTTGCCGGAGTACTGCGCAGTTTATCGCACCATGCCGCAGGATGAGCAGGTAGTGATTGTCAGCGGCGGTGGCAGCGGCCACGAGCCGACATTTGCTGGATTTGTTGGCGAAGGTGGTATCGATGCCTGCGCGCTGGGCGAGGTCTTTACCTCGCCCTCTCCCGACCAGATTATCGAAGCCAGCCGCGCCGTCCATCAGGGCAACGGCGTGCTTTTCCTCTACGGCAACTATTCAGGTGATGGCATGAACTTTGACATCGCCGCTGAAATTCTGGCGGAAGAGGGCATTGAGTGCCGTACTGTTCGCGCCACTGATGATATCGCCTCTGCGCCGCCAGAAAGAATATCCGACCGTAGAGGTGTCGGTGGGCTGGCGTTTTTGTACAAACTGGCAGGGGCGGCGGCGCAGTTTGAGCACTACTCGTTGCCTGCGCTGGAAGCGCTGGCGCAGAAAGCCAACCACAATACACGTACTCTCGGTGTGGCGCTCAGCGGCTGTGCGCTACCTCAGTCCGACACGTTTAACTTTACGCTGGCGGATAACGAGATCGAGCTGGGTATCGGCATTCATGGTGAACCGGGATTGTGCCGTATTCCCATGCCACATACTGATGAACTGGTCGAGATGATGATCGCACGGTTGTGCGCCGACCTGCCCTTCACCCGCGGCGATAAGATTTGTATCAGCGTCAATAATCTGGGCTCCTTAAGCAACACCGAACTGATGGTGATAACCCGTAAGGTTGGTATGGCGCTGAATGAGCGAGGTATCACAACCTATGACGTACAGGTTGGCCACTTCTGTACCTCACTGGAGATGTCCGGTTTTTCGCTCAGTATGCTGCGTCTGGATGACGAAATGCAGCGACTGTACGACTATCCCATCAACACCCCTGGCTGGAGAAAATAAGATGAATACCACACAATTTATCGCCTGCCTGCGACACGTATCAGAAGGCATGATCGCCAGCGAGCCTCGCTTGACCACGCTCGATCAGGCAATTGGCGACGGCGATCACGGCATTGGTATCAAGCGCGGCTTCACAGCCCTGCATAAGCAACTCGCATCTCCAGATTTTTCTCCAACGGATATCGGGGAATGCCTGCTGAAAAGTGGCACACGACTGATGACCAGTATGGGTGGCGCTTCCGGTGCCATCTTCGGCACCTTGTTCCGCGCGGGAGGGAAAGAATTAACGGGTTGTGTTGAGTTTGACACCGCCACGTTGGCAAAGTGGCTGAACGCGGGTAGTAACGCTATCCATCAGCGTGGTGGTGCGAAGCCAGGGGATAAAACCATGGTCGATGCTCTGGCTGCTGCATCAGAACAGGCTGAAATCGACATTGCCCTGCCGCTACCGCAAGCGTTATCACACTGCGCCCAGGCAGCGATGGCAGGTGCAGAGAGCACTTCCGCAATGGTCGCACGTTTTGGTCGCGCAAAAAATCTCGGCGAGCGGTCCATTGGTCATTGCGATCCTGGCGCTGTGTCGATGGCGTTGATTCTGCAGTTTATGGCCGAATTCGCCAATTAGTCTGGTTAACAGAAAACAAAAAACCGGCGCTGTATGCCGGTTTTTAAGGTTGTTTCTGGAGACGCATTAGTCAAAACCAAAACCTTCAGCAAACAATATCTTCAGCTTCTCCATCGCTTCTTCTTCATCGCTACCGCTGCAAATGATCTCCAGCGAACCTTTTCCTTTGATCCCCGCCCCCAGGATGCTCATGATACTTTTCCCCTTAATGGTTTTGCCGTCGTAGATCATCTCAATCCGTGATTGATACTGAGCACAGGCTTTAGCCAGAACGCCTGCCGGGCGCGCGTGAATACCGTGCTGATTACTGATCCTCACAACCTCTTTCAACATAGTAGCAATTCCTTTTTCACCGCCCGTCAGCCGGGCAAATAGCCTGAACAAAGTTAAAATAACCCTGTATCAAAAGCTGGGCGACCATCGCGCCCGGGTCGACAAACGATCGGGAACGCTCACCGTGGATAGCCGCACGACCATGCTTAGCCACCATCGTGGTGGTCTGCTGCACGCCCTGCTGCGCCAACCACAACGCTTCTCGTGCCTGTTTCAGTGGCGCAGCAGGTGAACGCAGCGCTGCCAGCGCCGGAACCATACCGTCAAGAAAAGTCTTTTCGCCCGGCTGCGCCTTACCACGCTGCTGTACGCCGTCAAACCAGGCCTGAAATAACACGCCAGCGTCTGACAGAGTCAGGGTCTCTCGCCCCTTTAGCACTTTGCCCACCTGCATCAGGCCAGAGGCCATCAGCGTGCCCATCGTAGAGGGCACCGCTGACGCCATTGCCTTGCCCACCTTATAAAAAAAGCGCCCCAAATCGCACTCGTCACTCTGCTGCGCACAGGCATACGCCGCCGCAAAACCATCGCTCATGGTCAGCCCCAGATCTCCGTCGCCGACCACGCTATCCAGTTCTGTCAGCACCTGTTTGTTACTCTGCATCACGTGGGCCCACTCGGCAAAAAGCGGGCGCAGGCTCTCAGCATCTAACACCATCTCGCCCCCTTAAGCCGATAACTGCCGGAACATCGGCGTATCGGCTTCGGCATTCAGTAGCGACTTCAGCTCGTCATCCACCGGCATTAGACTAATGGACATCCCGGCCATCTCCATTGCCGTAGCAAACTCACCAACCCAGACTCGGAAGACACGAATATTGCTCTGTGCCAGAATCTGATGCACATGGCGGTACATCAGATACAGCTCTTCCAGCGGCGTCGCGCCAAGACCGTTAATCAGGACCGCCACTTCATCACCCTGCTGGCAAGGCGAATCGGTCAGCAACCAGGACATCATCTCTTCGGCAACCTTCCCGGCGCTCAGTAGCGGTCCACGACGGATCCCACTTTCACCGTGAATACCCATACCGATTTCCATCTCATTGTCGCCAATGTGAAAACCCGGTTTACCTATTCGCGGGACGATACATGGCGACAGCGCCACGCCTAGCGTACGCACGCGATCCCCGGCTTTTTGGGCGATACGCTGTACCGTATCGAGGTCATCCATTCTGGCCGCCGCCGCCCCTGCGCAT
Organism: Citrobacter telavivensis; assembly: GCF_041807075.1. NCBI lineage: Bacteria > Pseudomonadati > Pseudomonadota > Gammaproteobacteria > Enterobacterales > Enterobacteriaceae > Citrobacter > Citrobacter telavivensis. The sequence continues at coordinate 79,844 of NZ_JBGUBF010000010.1, forward strand.
TTGTAGACAAAGAAAATCCCTGCCACACCGCGTCGCGTTATCACCCCTTCGCTGCCCGACGTCGCACCAGCCGAGTCGTCAGCAGCGACCACGGTACGGGTACGAATATCGCTCTCCATGTCGGCCATTTCCGCCGCGATGTCAAAATTAAAAATATCGCCATTGTAGTTGCCGTAAAGGTAAAGCACGCCCGCGCCGCTATCCACCGCCTGAGTGACGGCCAGAATCTGCTCCGGTGAGGGTGACTGGAACACATCGCCAATCGCGCAACCGTCCAGCATCCCCCGACCGACATACCCCAGAAACAACGGCAAGTGTCCGGAACCTCCACCGGTGATGATGCCGACCTTTCCCGGTACCGGGCGCGCGGTCACCAGACAGTGCCGATCGTCATTAACGAAACCAAAGCGATCAGGGTGCGCCAGATAAATACCTTCCAGCATCTCCGGAATAAAATCCTCTGCCTGATTGATAAATTTTTTCATGCGTTCTCTCCATGAATTTCCCGCCCGGCGGGCGGGGACGTCATTAGCGGACAAATTTAATCTGTGACGGGTACGCCCAGCGCTGCAACTCTTCCGCAGCGAAGGACTCCGGCTCTTTACCCCCGTTAATAACCAGCGCGTGGTAATAAATCTGCGCCATCTCTTCGAGGTAGGCAGATTTCAGCACGGCCTCATAGGGATCTTTGTCCACGCCAATAGCGCCATGTTTTTCCATCAGAATAGCGTCGGCACGTTTAATCGGTTCAATCACACTGGTCGACAATGCGGGCGTGCCCGGGCGACCATATGGCGCCACAGGGATCATCCCATCTTTCAGATTGAGGATTGCACATTCATACACCACTGCCGGGATAGGCTTATTCAGCACGGCAAATGAGGTAGCATAGAGGGAGTGTGTATGGGAAATGGCGAAAATGTCTGGTCGCGCCTTATAGATCTCAATATGCATCAGACATTCACTGGTTGGGCGTAAACCGGCTTCACTTTCAATCACATTCGCCTCAACGTCCATCACGACAATATCTCTGGGGGTTAGCTGCATTTTATCGAGGGTAGTCGGGGTCACCAGAATAAGCCCTGAGTCTTTATCTCTTACGCTGGAATTACCCGCTTTATGTTTACATAATCCCCACTGTTGAGCGGTTCTGGCCATTTCAACGACGTGTTTTTTCTGAATCTCTAACATAATATTTATCCTGTGTCAGATGGTAAGGGCGAGCGCTATCGCGACAACCATTGCCGTGATATATCGCTGCAGCGAGAAACTGCAGCAGAGTTTTAATATTTAATGATGGTGGACTAATTCATTAATTAGCGCATATTCATCCAACGCACGGCGAATAACATTTCCGCCATCATAGAACTCAAGAAATTCATTTAATTGCGCAAGCGCCTTAAGGTGCTTTTGCGGATTATGGGTGGCGAGGACGATGATAATATCGGCCTGCATATAATCGGCAATAGCAATCTTATAGGGCAGGCGTAATAGCGCCATGCCGGTATCCAGCGCGCCATCATCAACGCCTGCGTGGGCAATAATTACCCCGTCGGCCAGCATGATCCAGGGTTGCTCCTCGGTAATTTTGCGCAGCATGATCTGCACGTAGCGTGACTCAATCACTCCAGAGCGCAACAAAGATTCCGAAGCAAGAGTTATTGCCATCTGCCAGGAGTCGGGTAGTTCAGCGACAAACTGGACGTGTTCTTTCGTGAGCAAATCGGTCAGCGACGGCGTTGGTGGCTCCATGCTGCCTACCGCGTTGGCGGTGTTATTCTCATCGTAGATATAGCTGGCAAGCGCCCTCTGCAGTCCTTTGTGATCGATGATGTTGCCAAAGCGCTCGAAAATCAGCAGTAGCTGTTCAATCTGGATAATGTTTGGGTCTACGCCCTGTAGCGCACTGATCACGTGGTTGCGAAAGGCGCTTTTATGGATGTTGCTGATGGATGGATTTACCACAAAAACGATTTTGCTGGTATTCAGATGAGTGGTGGAGAAGACCACATCATAATGCCCGGTGTAGCGCTCAAACTCGCGTCGGGACAACACATGGGTAAAGTGCAGTTCCGGGAACAGTACCTGCAACGTCAAAAACAGATAAGTTGAGATGGTCGCGCTATTTTCACACATCACCACCGCTGTTTTCTGTAAATTAATTTGGTGGATAACACCTTCACGCGTCAGCCAACCACCAAACAGCACCGTCAGAAAAGCCATCTCCTCATCGGGAATGACGCAGTGTAATAGCTTCTCAAACGGAACTGCCGCACGGCGCACCATCTCGTGCAGATGGCTAAATTCTTTTACGACCAGATCATAAACACTGCTGGTATTAGGCAAATGATAACGGATGCGATAATAGGCAGGCTTCCAGTGCTGATAGATTTTTTCAATGAGTTCATTTTTCTCTTTAATCGTGACACAGCTTATTTTTTCAAAGCTATCAACCACTGCAACTACACTTTCCAGCAAGATAGTATCAAGATGAAAGTATTTATCGGCGATACTCTGAATATTAGAGCTTTGGATCAATGCTGTAAGAAAAATAAGTTCATTATCACTGTTAATATTTATTTTACTAACAACACTTTGCATCAGGGTAAATTCTCTGCTGCGAATGATATCAGCATAACTGCCTGGAATTGTGACCAGGTGCTTACCGGATTTAATTCGGTGTAGGACAAAACTGATAAAATAGATCAATTCCTGAAGTTGACGATCGGTAAATTGAATTTTAAATCGTTTCTCAATTTCACTAAAAATTTGCCCCACCTTTTCCAGATGCTCACTCATCACATTGTTGTATTGCGCAATGATATTTTTCGCGACTGGAATTTCCAGCACCCGACGCAGGCAGTTCAGCAGAAGATAGCGTTTCTCCAGTTCCTCACCAAGAATATGGTAACCATTACCCCGGTCATAGCTAATCTCCAGACTGTGCGTCATCACCTCCAGGCGCACCTTTTTCAGGTCAGTAATGATGGTGTTCTGACTCACCCCCAGCGATGAAGAGAGATGCAGTAGCGACAGTCTTTCGCTACGCGTCAGCAGCATGAAAATGATCATTTGCCCGCGTTCCTCTTCTGAAAAGAGATAACGATGATCGGTTTGCGCGGTCTGATTCTGTCGAAAATGCTCAATCACATGGCGCGGGATATGCAACTTCCCGGTTTTCAGACGATTGATACGATCAAAATGGTTTGATTCCAGATAGTCATTCACCTTCTTCAACGTATAGCTTAATTGTTTTCGCGTCAGGCGAAACTGCTCTTCAAGTTTCGTCCCCGTAATGCCGGGCTCGTTCACGATGGCGTCCAGAACCGCTACGACGCGTTTATCCATAGCCATATCGACTCTCCTGAGATGAGAAAGTCCGGCAACGGATTTTGCCGCCGGACAGGGAGATAAAATCCCGTGTTACGCTTGTTGAATCTTCTCCTGCTGCTCGGCTTCCTGCTGCGCCAGGCTGCTTTCACGGCGTAATTCGCGGGAGTAGAAGAAGTAGCCGCATCCCCACCAGATGGCGAAAATCAGCGGAACAAGGTTGCCTTCAAGGAATTTAAACAAGAAAGAAAAGGCGTAGGTAAAGACCGGTGCATCAATTGAGCTGTTTGAAATAAGTTGACCCGCCGGAATAGTAATCGCCTTTGTTGCTTGTCCCAGTTCGGTGATCATTGGGGCGAACTGCGTCCCGACAAACAAGAAGAACGGTACGCCAATAATACTCAGGATCACCATGCGCAAGGTATTACCCCTCGTCACCAGATAGGCCGGGACGATCAGGGAAATGTTGATAATACCGGCGAAGGGTAAAATCTTATTGCCGGGCAGAATTAACGCCCAGATGAGTGTGAAAGGAATGGCAACAATAATGGCGAACCAGATTTCACTGGCCCCTCCCATAAACGGCCAGTCAATTCCGACAAACAACTTACGCCCAGAGAATTTCTTGTTCATGTAATCACTGATCGCTTCTGAGATCGGTGACAGCGCTTGCATAAAGAGCTTAGAAATCATCGGGAACAGTACAAGTGCCGTGGCAGCCTGGACGCCCAGCGTCAGCGTTTTCGCTACACTGTAGCCCGCAATAATCCCGAACAAGATCCCCAGAATAAAACCGATAATGTGGTTTTCCGCGAACACCCCTACTTTGGTGCGCAGTGCCGTGGCGTCCATAGGTTTATTACATACCGGGATTTTACGCAGCAACAGATCGAACGGATAGTAAATCGCGCCAAAGAACACCATACGGTGAGTACAGGTCACTCCGGGTATACCCGTTAGTTTTTCTATACGGTGTTGGTGAATGTCCCCGGCGTTAAGTTCAACGATAATCTGGAAGGCGGCAATGAGGAATGCTAATGCCAGGCTCCAGGCAGCGCCGAACAGCGGGGTGGTGACGCTGACGACGATAAAGGCGGTGAAAATTTTTCCCCAGACGTTCCAGAGATCCGCGTTAAACGTATTGGTCTTGTTCAGCATCAGCATCACAATGTTCACGCCAACCTGAAGCGGGAACATGGCGAAAGCGTAAGGCCAGGCCCAGGAAATATTCGCCATCGTCGTCCAGCCGCCATCAACGATACTCAGTTCCAGACCAGTACGATTCATCATTGTTTGTGCGGCAACGCCGATAGCATCGACCATAAAACCGATCAGCATACTCATTCCCACAAACGCCACGCCCAGCGTAATCGCTGCCGAAGCAGCATCACGGAATTTCATCCGTACCACCAACCCGGCTAACAGCATAATAAAGGGCACAAAAACCGGCGCACCTAAATTCAGAATGTAATTTATGACTACACCAAGAAAGTCCATAGCACTTCCCCACTAAAAATAATTATACGGATTAAAGAGCTACGCCTTATTTACAGGCATCTATGATCTTTTGTAATTCTTGCTCCATACCCATACCGGTCAAAAATGCAATACCGTTAATCACGGGGATAGGATATTGTTTATCGACTTTAGTAATAGCGATATAAGCAGCACTATCTTTGATATGGCTCTCGAGAGATTTAAGATCAACAACTTCAACTTTAATGTGCGACTGATTGCGTTCATTCAATAAGCGCATCACTTTACTGGCAACTGTCTGTGAGGTCGCAACGCCGCTTCCACATGCAACAATGACTTTTTTCATCTCATAAATCCTTATTTAATTGCAGTCTTGATGTGAGAGTACAGAGAAAGGTCTCTACATCGTCTATTTCACATAGCGCCTGGACGACCTCTTCATCAGCAAGGCAATCCATCAACTTTTGCAGCGCAGTCAAGTGACTGCTGTGGTCAATAAAACCCAGAAGGACAATAAATTGAATATAGAGCGTGTTATCGTCATTCCCCATTTCCTGCCAGGCGATGGGGTGCGATAAACGTGTCACAGAGATAAAGGGATGAAGAATATGTTGCGGGTCAGTATGAGGGAGCGCAATAGCCACTGGCGACGTAGGTAGACCTGTAGGATACAATTGCTCGCGCGTAAGAATGGCGTCAAGGAAAGAGTCGCGGACGTAACCTTTCTCTTTCAACAATAAAAATATAGAAGAAAAAAAATCAGTGGCATTACTGTAATGCTTATTGAGAAACGTGAGTTGAGGCATAAAATATTCACATTCCTGCTCATTCTCATTCACTATATCCGTTTTCATCCGAATATCCTCTCTAACTGCTAAAAATTAACTGAGGACAATATTAATTCAGGAACGATGGTTAAGCGATGAGTATTGCCCCCAAAAGATGAGCTAAGTCTGGCGCAACATGGTGAGCTTTTTATTATGAATTACATCACATTTTTATGGTAGAGATTCATTAACAACAAAAATATTCAACGCAGAAGGTAAAGGGAGGGGAAAAATAAATGGCGAGGGATAACCACTCAGGTTATCCCTCGTTCTGCAGCACTTAACCCGCGAGGAAAAAGCGGAATGCCGGGTTATTTGTTTCGTCGTGACACTCATAACCCAGTTCTTGCAGTCGCGTTTCGAAATCCGGTTCGTGCTCGCCCAGTTCAAACGCAGCCAGTACACGACCATAATCCGTGCCGTGACTGCGGTAATGGAATAATGAGATATTCCAGTGGGTGCCCAGCGTATGCAAAAACTTGAGCAGCGCGCCTGGAGATTCCGGAAACTCGAAGCTGAATAAGCGCTCCTGTAGCGGCTTAGAGGGACGCCCACCAACCATGTAGCGCACGTGCAGTTTCGCCATTTCGTCATCGGAGAGATCGACCACGCTATAGCCGCCGTCGCGCAGCAGATTCAGGATCTCGGTGCGTTCTTCCATGCCCCTGCTCAGCCGAACGCCGACAAAAATGCAGGCGTTCTTATCATCGGCAAAGCGATAGTTAAACTCGGTAACCGAGCGACCGCCCAGCAACTGGCAAAACTTCAGGAAGCTACCTTTTTCTTCCGGAATGGTTACCGCCAGTAGCGCTTCGCGCTGTTCACCCAGTTCGCAACGCTCAGAAACATAGCGCAGGCCGTGGAAATTGACGTTAGCGCCGGAAAGGATATGCGCCAGACGTTCGCCGCGAATGTTGTGCTGGGCAACGTACTTTTTCATTCCCGCCAGCGCCAGCGCGCCGGAAGGCTCTGCCACTGCGCGCACATCTTCAAACAGGTCTTTCATCGCCGCGCAAATCGCATCGCTATCCACGGTGATGATGTCGTCGAGATATTCCTGACACAGACGAAAGGTTTCATCCCCAATGCGCTTCACCGCAACGCCTTCTGCAAACAGGCCGACGCGGGGAAGATCGACCGGATGACCCGCCTCCAGCGCCGCTTTCAGACAGGCGGAGTCTTCCGCCTCCACCGCAATGACTTTGATTTGCGGCATCAGCTGTTTGATCAGTACCGCGACGCCCGCCGCCAGACCGCCGCCGCCAACCGGCACAAACACGCGATCGAGATGAGCATCCTGTTGGAGCAATTCCAGCGCCAGCGTCCCCTGACCGGCGATCACCATTGGATGATCGAACGGTGGAACCCAGGTAAAACCCTGCTGCTGCGACAGTTCAATCGCTTTCGCTTTTGCTTCATCAAAGTTTGCACCATGCAGCAGCACTTCGCCGCCGAAACCACGAACGGCATCGACTTTGATATCCGCCGTCGCAACAGGCATCACGATCAGTGCCTTTACACCCAGACGAGCGGAAGAGAACGCCACGCCCTGGGCATGGTTGCCCGCAGACGCGGTGATCACCCCGTGAGCTTTTTGCGCCTCGGTCAGCCCCGCCATCATCGCGTAAGCACCGCGAAGCTTGAAGCTGTGAACCGGCTGTCGGTCTTCACGCTTCACAAGAATCACGTTATCAAGGCGCGACGAAAGCTTTTCCATTTTTTGCAGCGGTGTCACCTGCGCTGCTTCGTATACCGGCGCACGGAGCACCGCGCGCAGATATTCTGCCCCTTCCGGGGCAGCTGACAGAGGTTGTGATTCGGCCATCATCAGCCTCCCAGTTTCGATTTATCGCGTACCGCGCCTTTATCGGCGCTAGTCGCCAGGCTGGCATAGGCGCGCAGCGCAAACGACACCTGGCGCTGACGATTTTTCGGTGTCCAGGCTTTGTCGCCGCGTGCTTCCTGCGCTTCACGACGCGCAGCAATTTCCGCATCGCTCAACTGCAGCTGAATGCCACGGTTTGGAATATCAATAGCAATCATGTCGCCGTCTTCAATGATCGCAATATTACCGCCGCTGGCCGCTTCCGGTGAAACGTGACCAATGGAGAGGCCGGAGGTGCCGCCAGAGAAACGACCGTCGGTGACCAGCGCACACGCTTTGCCGAGGCCCATCGATTTAAGGAAAGTCGTCGGGTAGAGCATTTCCTGCATCCCCGGCCCGCCTTTTGGCCCTTCGTAGCGGATTACGACCACGTCGCCTGCCACCACTTTGCCGCCGAGGATCGCGTCAACCGCCTCATCCTGGCTTTCATACACTTTGGCCGGGCCAGTGAATTTCAGAATGCTGTCATCCACGCCGGCAGTTTTGACAATGCAGCCATTTTCCGCGAAGTTACCGTAAAGTACCGCCAGGCCACCGTCTTTGCTGTAAGCATGTTCCAGCGAGCGGATACAGCCTTCGGCGCGATCGTCATCCAGCGAGTCCCAGCGGCAATCCTGTGAGAACGCTTCTGTGGTGCGAATACCCGCCGGACCCGCGCGGAACATCTGCTTCACGGCATCATCTTGCGTCACCGTGATGTCGTACTGCTCAAGGGTTTGCGGCAGCGTCAGCCCCAACACGTTTTTCACGTCCCGGTTCAACAGGCTCGCACGATCCAGTTCGCCCAGAATCCCCAACACGCCGCCCGCACGGTGAACATCTTCCATGTGGTATTTCTGCGTACTCGGCGCCACTTTGCACAGCTGCGGCACTTTACGGGAAAGCTTGTCGATATCACTCATCGTGAAGTCGATCTCCGCTTCCTGCGCCGCTGCCAGCAGGTGCAGAACAGTATTGGTGGAGCCGCCCATCGCGATATCCAGCGTCATCGCATTTTCAAACGCCGCCTTGCAGGCAATATTGCGCGGTAGCGCAGAGGCGTCATCCTGCTCGTAATAACGTTTGGTCAGTTCAACAATGCGTTTACCGGCATTGAGGAACAACTGCTTACGGTCGGCATGGGTCGCCAGCAGCGAGCCGTTACCCGGCTGCGACAGGCCCAGCGCTTCGGTCAGGCAGTTCATCGAGTTCGCGGTAAACATCCCGGAACAGGAGCCGCAGGTCGGGCAGGCAGAGCGTTCAACCTGATTGCTCTGATCGTCAGAGACTTTCGGGTCCGCTCCCTGAATCATGGCATCAACCAGATCGAGCTTGATAATTTTGTCAGAAAGCTTGGTTTTCCCGGCCTCCATCGGACCACCGGAAACAAAGATCACCGGAATGTTCAGGCGCAGAGAGGCCATCAGCATCCCCGGGGTGATTTTGTCGCAGTTGGAAATACAGACCATTGCATCGGCGCAATGGGCATTCACCATGTACTCCACCGAATCAGCGATCAGTTCGCGCGACGGCAGTGAATAAAGCATGCCCCCGTGGCCCATGGCGATACCATCATCCACTGCAATGGTGTTGAACTCTTTAGCCACGCCGCCTGATGCTTCAATCTGTTCAGCGACCAGTTTACCGAGATCGCGCAAATGCACGTGCCCTGGCACAAACTGGGTGAATGAGTTCACGACGGCAATGATCGGTTTGCCGAAATCGGCATCGGTCATTCCGGTTGCGCGCCACAGCGCGCGGGCTCCTGCCATATTGCGGCCATGAGTAGTGGTGGCGGAACGGTACTTAGGCATGCGTTATTTACTCCTGGTGTCTGTCTGTAAAACGGGACGGTGCGTGCCGTCCCATTTTTCTTTAATTATGAATTAACCTGATCCAACCAGCCCCATTTGTCCTCGGTTTCGCCAGTAAACAGACCGAAGAAAGCTTGCTGGACACGTTTGGTGACAGGTCCACAACGGCCTTCGCCTACCTGGATGCCGTCAACGCTGCGAACCGGGGTGATTTCCGCCGCTGTACCGGACATGAACACTTCATCCGCCAGATACAGGGATTCGCGGGACAGAACCTGCTCGCGGACTTCAATACCCAGTTCTTTCGCCAGTTTGATGATAGCGTCACGGGTGATCCCCGGCAGCGCGGAAGAGGTAAATGGCGGGGTAAACAGCACACCGTCTTTCACCTCAAACAGGTTTTCACCGGCGCCTTCAGAAATGTAGCCATTCACATCCAGCGCGATGCCTTCCTGATAGCCATGACGACGTGCTTCGCTACCTACCAGCAGTGATGAGAGGTAGTTCCCCCCCGCTTTTGCCGCAGTCGGGATTGTGTTTGGCGCGGCACGGTTCCACGAGGAAACCATCGCATCGATCCCTTGTTCCAGCGCTTCGGCACCCAGGTACGCACCCCACGGGAACGCGGCGATAATGACGTCAGTGGTGTATCCCGGAGGTGGATTCACGCCCATCCCCACATCGCCAACAAACACCAATGGACGAATATAGGCGCTGGTCAGGTTGTTTTTACGGATCACCTCACGGCAGGCTTCCATCAGCTCATCCACACTCTGGGAGACCGGGAAACGATAAATTTTGGCTGAATCATGCAGGCGCTGCATATGTTCGCGATGACGGAACACCACCGGGCCTTTGTGCGAGTCATAGCAACGGATGCCTTCAAATACAGACGTACCGTAGTGCAGCGCGTGGGACATCACGTGAACTTTCGCCTCTTCCCAACGAACCATCTCGCCATTGAACCAAATGTAATCAGCTTTTTTCGTCGTCATTTCTTCTTCCTGTTGCGCTTACGCGCGGATTTGTTGTGATGTGGTTGTGCTCTGGCAGATGGCAACATGTGCCACATCGACCAGCTTACTTAACTGACTAAACAGTAAGTCGACCGACAGCGGACTGGCAACGGTCAATTCAATATTTATATTCTGCGCGTCCCGAGCGGAGCCCATATTCATGGCGCACACCTGAAAACCACGATGGCGTACCACACGTAATACGCGTTCCAGTGTTTCCGGATTAAAGCGAGCTTCTACGGCGACCTGATGTTGCATCATGATAATTTCTCCAGCATTTCAGAATTGCTGGCGCCGGGCGGCACCAGTGGCCAGACATTCTCAAGTTCGTCGATTGAGACATGAAGCAGGTATGGCCCGTCGCTGTTCAGCAGGGTATCGAGTGCCGCTTCAACCTGGTCTTTTCGGGTGATGTGTTGGCCAGGGATGCCGAAGGCGCTGGCTAACGTGAGGAAATCGGGGTTATCGGTCAGGGTGGTTTCGCTATATCGTTCCTGGAAAAACAGCTGCTGCCATTGTCGAACCATACCTAACCGTTGGTTATCCAGTAAGACTATCTTCAACGGTAACTGCTTACGTTTTACGGTGCCCAGCTCCTGAACATTCATCATGAAGGAGCCGTCACCGGAGATACAGATAACGGTGTCGTCCGGTCGCGCAACCTGCGCCCCAACGGCAGCCGGTAAACCAAAGCCCATCGTACCTAAACCGCTGGAGGTGATGAAATTCTCCGGGCGAGTGTACGTCATATGTTGCGCGGACCACATCTGATGCTGACCGACATCTGTCGTCACCACACAGTTGGCTGGTTTACGATCCGACAGCTGTTTCAACAGCAGCGGCGCATAGATGGCTTCCCCTGGATGATCGTAGCGCCAGGTGTGGTCAGTACGCAGTTCCGCATTACGCTGACGCCATTCATTGATGTTGAGCGTCTGTTGCAGAGCTGGCAGCAACGCATTCAAATCGCCCTGCAAGGTGACATGCGCCCGGCGCAGTTTGTTCAGTTCAGCCGGGTCGATATCCATATGAATCACACTGGCGTGCGGCGCGAAGGTATCCAGTTTGCCGGTCACCCGGTCATCAAAACGAGCGCCTACCGCAATCAGCAAATCACACTCCTGCACGGCGAAGTTCGCGGCTTTGGTGCCATGCATGCCCAGCATCCCCTGATAGTAGGGATAGTCCGCCTCGACAGCACCCAATCCTTTCAGCGTACAGGCAACCGGCATTTGCGTTACCGCAATAAACTCGCGCAGCGCTGGAACCGCCTGCGCCATCCCGACACCGCCCCCCACGTACAGCATCGGTTTTTGCGCCAGGGCCAGCATTTTTCGCGCCCGCTCAACGTCGGTGTGAGGGAAAACGGCCGCGTTTTCGACAGTCGTGAAGTACGGCTCCAACTCCCCTCGGGCTAGTTGGATATCTTTTGGGATATCCACCAGAACCGGGCCGGGACGACCAGAGTTAGCGACTTCAAACGCCTCAGCCATGATGCGCGGCAGCTCTTCCAGCGACTGCACCAGAAAACTGTGCTTGGTACAGGCCAGGGACAGCCCCAATACGTCCACTTCCTGAAACGCATCGGTACCGATAAGCGGCGCAGCAACCTGCCCGGTGATCGCCACAACAGGGACCGAATCTAACAGTGCATCTGCAAGTCCGGTGATCAGGTTGGTTGCCCCGGGACCAGAGGTGGCAATGCAGACTCCGGTTTTACCGGTAGAACGGGCATAACCGATGGCAGCGATCGCCGCTCCCTGTTCGTGTCGGCACAGCAGGTGTTCCACGCCACCGTCGTACAACGCATCGTAGACCGGCATAATTGCGCCACCGGGATAGCCGAATACTGTCTCGACACCCTGTGCACGCAACGCATGTACCACCCACTGTGCTCCATTCATAGTTAGTTCCCCGTCGTAAATCTTAAGAAACAGAATTTTATGCTGTTATTCATTTTCTGTTCCTCTGTTGTGTTTTTAAGGTCAAAAAAAACCCCCGGACCTTTCGGTGCGGGGGTCTTAGTTCGTTAAGGCTTGATTTTTAAGCCTTTCCTCGTCCAAGTGCAGCCCCGCACGATGGGATAATAATCACCACCACGCTAATCACGACCAGGCTAATCACTCGTAGAAGGGCTGTCATTTTTGTCTATTCTTGCATCTTGTTCGAAGGAATACCTAAAGAGTTACCATAGATTTCGCCAATAGCACAAGATTTTTTTCTTTTCATTTTTCTGACTCAGCTAACAGATTAGCGAAAACCCATTGTTTTTTATGAAAAAACCAGGAATTGAAAAAATTTCACTTCCAGGGCGGAAGTAAACCACTTTTTCAAAACGCCAGAGAAGGGGGAAAACTGACTGTGAGCCCCCTTCCAGTAAAACAGAAAGCTCAGACAAATTGCATCAAAAGTGCGGAAACCACAGCGAATAAACGCCATTCTGCAATGATATTGCAGAGAAGAGTTCAGACATAATAGTGGCACCTGGAGGGATTATGTCACTGTCAATTGTTCATACACGCGCTGCGCTGGGGGTGAATGCGCCGGCGATTACCATCGAAGTACATATCAGTAACGGTCTGCCCGGTTTAACACTGGTGGGGTTACCAGAAACAACCGTCAAAGAGGCGCGCGACCGGGTACGCAGCGCGATCATTAATAGCGGATATGACTTTCCCGCAAAGAAAATCACCATCAATCTTGCCCCTGCCGATCTTCCTAAAGAGGGCGGGCGATATGATTTACCTATTGCTGTGGCGCTTCTGGTTGCCTCTGAGCAGCTTACAACACATAAACTCAACCAATATGAGTTAGTGGGTGAATTAGCGCTTACAGGCGCATTACGCGGCGTTCCCGGCGCCATATCCAGTGCAACCGAAGCGATACGAGCGGGAAGAGGCATTATCGTGGCAAAAGAGAATGAAGAAGAGGTTGGACTGATTGATGGCGAGGGATGTCTGATTGCCGATCATTTACAAGACGTCTGTGCATTCCTGGAAGGAAAGCATGATCTTAGCCATCCCGGAGTTAGCGACGGGATGAGCTGCGCGTCATCTGACGATCTCAGCGATGTTATTGGTCAGGAGCAAGGAAAGCGCAGCCTTGAGATCACCGCCGCAGGCGGGCATAACCTGCTGTTAGTTGGCCCACCGGGTACAGGGAAAACGATGCTTGCCAGCCGCCTTAATGGCCTGTTACCGGCGTTGAGTAATGAGGAGGCCCTGGAAAGCGCCGCCATCCTCAGCCTGGTCAACTCAACCAGCGTGCAAAAACTGTGGAAGCAGCGACCTTTTCGCGCGCCGCACCACAGCGCATCCCTGACCGCGATGGTAGGTGGCGGTTCCATCCCCGTTCCCGGCGAAATTTCGTTGGCACACAACGGCATACTGTTTCTTGATGAATTGCCTGAGTTTGAACGACGGACATTAGATGCCCTACGTGAACCCATAGAGTCTGGCCAGATCCACCTTTCACGTACGCGCGCTAAGATCACCTATCCTGCGCGCTTTCAACTGGTGGCTGCAATGAATCCCAGTCCCACAGGACACTATCAGGGTAACCATAACCGGAGTACACCAGAACAGACATTACGTTATCTCAGTCGGCTCTCAGGTCCCTTTCTGGACCGCTTTGATCTTTCTCTCGAAATCCCTTTGCCACCGCCAGGGATACTCAGCCAGCCCGGTGTAAAAGGAGAAAACAGCCTTACGGTTAAACAGCGGGTCATTGTCGCGCAGGAACGTCAGCATAAACGCCAGGGCAAACTGAATGCGCTCCTGCAAAACAGGGAGATACGCGAACACTGTTCGTTATCGGATGAAGATGCTCTGTGGCTTGAGGAGACCCTCATCCATCTTGGGTTGTCCATACGGGCCTGGCAGCGTTTATTAAAGGTCTCAAGGACCATTGCCGACCTTGCGCAAGCCGAACATATTTCGCGGCGACACTTGCAGGAAGCGGTCAGCTACCGGGCGATAGATCGACTGCTTGCTCACTTGCAGAAACAACTGACATAAAAAAAGGGCCTGGGCCCTTTTTTTTACTAGTCATCAGACTCTGTGTAATCCTCAGCACCTTCCATCTGCGGTTTACCGCCGGACAGGGTGTGGAAACGTTTTGGACGCTTGATACGCGTCATGTATTTAGACCAGACACGTTCCGCTTCGGTCACTGGCTCACGTTCACCACGACATACCGCAACAAAGAGCCTCTCTTCTTCGGTAACCGGCTCACGTTTGCCCAGATCCAGCTCATTGAAGGCATAACCATGACGTTCAAGCAGTTGCGCCTCTTTGATGGTGAAATCACCATGACGAGAGAAACCGCGTGGATAATATTTATTGTCGAAATATCGATTAGTCGTCGTAAAGCTTTCCGCCATCCTGCACGCTCCTAATTCTTTTGGCCGAGCTATTTATGGCGCGGAGTATTAGTTACGCTTGACAGAGTGTAAAACAAAACATTTAAATCATAACGACAAATAATTTTGCGGAGAGCACTGTGGATACGGAATTGTTAAAAACTTTCCTGGAAGTTAGCCGAACGCGCCACTTTGGCCGGGCTGCGGAAGCGCTCTACCTGACTCAGTCGGCGGTTAGCTTTCGTATCAGACAGTTGGAAAACCAACTCGGTGTGAATCTTTTTACCCGTCACAGAAATAATATCCGCTTAACGGCGGCCGGCGAGAAGCTTCTGCCTTATGCAGAAACGCTGATGAATACATGGCAGGCGGCACGTAAAGAGGTCGCCCATACATCAAGGCATAATGAGTTTTCAATCGGTGCCAGTGCGTCGCTGTGGGAGTGTATGCTTAACGGCTGGTTAGGGCGCTTGTACCAGTCACAAGAGCCCCAGAACGGTCTGCAATTCGAGGCGCGCATCGCACAGCGTCAGTCACTGGTAAAACAGTTACATGAACGCCAGCTTGATCTGCTTATCACCACAGAAGCCCCAAAAATGGATGAATTTAGCAGCCAGTTACTGGGGTATTTCACCCTGGCGTTATATTGCACCAGCCCCTCGACGATGAAAGAGGCGCTTAATTATCTGCGTCTGGAGTGGGGGCCGGATTTTCAACAGAATGAAGTGGGATTAATAGCCGCCGATGAAATTCCGGTACTTACCACCAGTTCTGCTGAACTGGCCAGACAGCAACTTCACGCTCTGAATGGTTGCACCTGGTTACCCACGCGTTGGGCCAAAGAAAAAGGCGAGTTGCATACCGTTGCAGACAGCGCAACACTTTCGCGTCCGTTGTACGCTATTTGGCTGCAAAATAGCGATAAACATGCGCTGATCAAAGATCTTCTAAAGGTAGAGGTACTGGAAGAGTAAGTGTAAATGACGTTGGCAAGGATGCCATTAAAGGAAGAGATCGGTATCTGGAGGCGCGTTCTATAGATAAAAAAAATCCTTAGCAAATGCTAAGGATTATTTTCTGGCAGGGGCGGAGAGACTCGAACTCCCAACACCCGGTTTTGGAGACCGGTGCTCTACCAATTGAACTACGCCCCTAATTAGGGTGGCGGAACGGACGGGACTCGAACCCGCGACCCCCTGCGTGACAGGCAGGTATTCTAACCAACTGAACTACCGCTCCACCGAATTTTTCTACAACCACTGATTTTTACACCAGTTTACTGCTTAATTTGATGCCTGGCAGTTCCCTACTCTCACATGGGGAGACCCCACACTACCATCGGCGCTACGGCGTTTCACTTCTGAGTTCGGCATGGGGTCAGGTGGGACCACCGCGCTACAGCCGCCAGGCAAATTCTGTTTTATCACCCCGTTTCCTCGAAGTGACATAATCTGTTATCAAGCTGAACTGAAAATTCTCTCAAATCCGCCAAAACAGCTTCGGCGTTGTAAGGTTAAGCCTCACGGTTCATTAGTACCGGTTAGCTCAACGCATCGCTGCGCTTACACACCCGGCCTATCAACGTCGTCGTCTTCAACGTTCCTTCAGGACCCTTTAAGGGTCAGGGAGAACTCATCTCGGGGCAAGTTTCGTGCTTAGATGCTTTCAGCACTTATCTTTTCCGCATTTAGCTACCGGGCAGTGCCATTGGCATGACAACCCGAACACCAGTGATGCGTCCAC
>NZ_JBGUBF010000011.1:0-95258 GCF_041807075.1 Citrobacter telavivensis
GACGGCTGTCGCCTTATCCGGCCTACACGTTCACCGTTTGTAGGCCGGATAAGCCTGCGCCATCGGGCATTTAGTTGTTTTTGCCGGATGACGGCTGTCGCCTTATCGGGCCTACACGTTCATCGTTCGTAGGCCCGATAAGCTTGCGCCATCGGGCATTTAGTTGTTTTTGCCGGATGACGGCTGTCGCCTTATCCGGCCTACACGTTCACCGTTTGTAGGCCGGATAAGCCTGCGCCATCGGGCATTTAGTTGTTTTTGCCGGATGACGGCTGTCGCCTTATCGGGCCTACACGTTCATCGTTTGTAGGCCCGATAAGCTTGCGCCATCGGGTATTTAGTTGTTTTTGCCGGATGATGGCTGTCGCCTTATCGGGCCTACACGTTCACCGTTTGTAGGCCCGATAAGCTTGCGCCATCGGGCATTTAGTTGTTTTTGCCGGATGACGGCTGTCGCCTTATCGGGCCTACAGGTTCATCGTTCGTAGGCCCGATAAGCCTGCGCCATCGGGCATTTAGTTGTTTTTGCCGGATGATGGCTGTCGCCTTATCCGGCCTACAGGTTCATCGTTCGTAGGCCCGATAAGCTTGCGCCATCGGGCATTTCATCCATTGTCAGTCATCTAAAAGCACACTTTGTTGTGCTTTTTTGTTGTAATCTTCTTCAATATTAGAAAAAAATAACATAGTGGTGCCTTTTAAGAGAAAATATTTCTTAACTTATCGAAAATATCAGGGTTATTTTGTGACGTTTTTCTCTGAATCTGAGCGTATGCTTTTTTCCATTCTAATGACTCGCCTGCATATCCCGTACCGCGTATCGCCTTGATGCGGCACGACAAAAAATAAAAATGTACCCTACATAATGAGCGAGAGTTTTATGGAAACGGCAACGAACAGTAGTGTCATTCTCGACGCCAGCGCCCCAGCGCGCCGGGCTGGCATGACAGAGAGTGAGTGGCGGGAAGCGATTAAATTCGACAGCACCGACACCGGTTGGGTAATTATGAGTATCGGGATGGCGATTGGCGCGGGGATTGTTTTTCTCCCGGTTCAGGTCGGTTTGATGGGACTGTGGGTCTTCTTGCTCTCATCGATTATTGGTTATCCCGCCATGTATCTGTTTCAGCGTTTGTTTATCAATACGCTGGCGGAATCCCCGGAATGTAAAGACTATCCCAGCGTCATCAGCGGGTATCTGGGGAAAAACTGGGGCATCCTGTTAGGCGCGCTGTACTTCGTGATGCTGGTCATCTGGATGTTCGTCTATTCCACGGCCATCACCAACGACAGCGCTTCCTATCTGCATACCTTTGGCGTGACAGAAGGGCTTCTGTCCGATAATCCCTTCTATGGCCTGGTGCTGATCTGCATTCTCGTTGCTATCTCCTCGCGCGGTGAGAAACTGCTGTTCAAAATCTCTACCGGTATGGTGCTGACCAAACTGCTGGTCGTGGCGGCACTGGGTGTGTCGATGGTTGGCATGTGGCATCTGTACAATATTGGCGCATTGCCACCGATGGGATTGCTGGTGAAGAACGCGATTATCACGCTGCCGTTTACCCTGACGTCGATCCTGTTTATCCAGACCCTGAGCCCGATGGTGATCTCCTACCGCTCCCGTGAGAAATCCGTCGAGGTAGCACGTCATAAAGCGCTACGTGCCATGAACATTGCCTTCGGCATTTTGTTTGTCACCGTCTTCTTCTACGCCGTCTCCTTTACGCTGGCAATGGGACACGATGAAGCGGTTAAAGCCTATGAGCAGAATATTTCCGCTCTGGCGATTGCCGCACAGTTCATCAGCGGCGCAGGCGCCGGTTGGGTGAAAGTCGTGAGTGTCATCCTGAACATTTTCGCCGTGATGACTGCGTTCTTTGGCGTCTACTTAGGTTTCCGCGAAGCCACGCAGGGGATTGCGATGAACATCCTGCGCCGCAAACTGCCCGCTGAGAAGATTAATGAAACGCTGGTGCAGCGCGGCATCATGCTGTTTGCCATTTTACTGGCCTGGAGCGCTATTGTGCTTAACGCGCCGGTTCTGAGTTTTACGTCGATTTGTAGCCCTATTTTCGGCATGGTGGGATGTTTGATCCCCGCCTGGCTGGTCTACAAAGTGCCTGCATTGCACAAATACAAAGGGGCGTCGCTGTATCTGATTATCGTCACCGGTTTGCTGCTGTGCGTATCTCCGTTCCTGGCTTTTTCCTGATTTATCCTGAAGGTTGTTGTTATGTCTGAGACGATAAAAAATCCGTTGTGGTCGCGTTTCATCCGCGCAGTACAGGAGGAGGTGAAACCGGCGCTGGGCTGTACGGAACCCGTTTCCCTTGCGCTGGCTGCGGCGGTGGCGGCCTCTGAACTGAATGGTGCGGTGGAGCGAATCGATGCCTGGGTCTCGCCCAATCTGATGAAAAACGGATTGGGGGTGACGGTGCCGGGAACCGGCATGGTTGGGCTGCCCATTGCCGCTGCGCTGGGGGCGCTGGGGGGAGACCCCAGCGCCGGACTGGAGGTGTTGAAAGATGCCTCTGCACAGGCGATTGACGATGCGAAGGCGATGCTGAAAGCCGGCAAGGTATCGGTGATGTTGCAGCAGCCCTGTGACGACATCCTGTTTTCCCGGGCGAAGGTCTATAGCCAGGACGGCTGGGCGTGCGTCACTATTGTTGGCGGTCATACCCATATTGTGCGTATCGAAACCCACACCGGCGTGAAGTTTTCTCAACAAGCGAATGCCAACAGCGAGGCGCAGGAATCACCGTTAGCGGTGCTTTCTGAGACCTCGCTGGAAGAGATTCTGGCGTTTGTGAATACAGTGCCGTTTGACGCCATCCGTTTTATTCTCGACGCCGCCAGACTCAACGGCGCGTTGTCGCAGGAAGGGCTGCGGGGAAACTGGGGACTGCACATTGGCGCGACGATGGAAAAGCAGTGCGCGCGCGGTCTGTTGGCAAACGATCTCTCGACGGCGATCCTCATTCGAACCAGCGCGGCGTCAGATGCGCGCATGGGCGGGGCGACGCTGCCTGCCATGAGCAACTCCGGCTCAGGCAATCAGGGGATCACCGCCACGGTACCGGTGATGGTTGTCGCCGAGCACTTTGGCGCGGACGACGAGAAACTGGCGCGTGCGCTGATGCTTTCTCATCTGAGTGCTATCTATATACACCATCAGCTCCCGCGTCTGTCGGCGCTGTGTGCGGCAACAACCGCCGCGATGGGCGCTGCGGCAGGGATGGCCTGGCTGGTCGATGAAGGACGCTACAGCACGATTTCGATGGCGATCAGCAGCATGATTGGCGATGTAAGTGGAATGATTTGCGATGGGGCATCCAACAGTTGCGCGATGAAAGTCTCTACCAGTGCCTCTGCGGCGTGGAAGGCGGTGCTGATGGCGCTGGACAATACGGCGGTCACGGGTAACGAGGGGATTGTGGCGCACAACGTGGAACAGTCTATTGCTAACCTGTGCGCGCTGGCATGTCATTCAATGCAGCAGACGGACAAACAGATTATCGAGATCATGGCGCGTAAAGCGCATTAACCGGATGTTTGAGTGCCCGATGGCGCTTCGCTTATCGGGCCTACGGTAAAACACGTTTGTAGGCCGGATAAGGCGCTTGCGCCGTCATCCGGCAACGGGCCTCAGGCGATTTCGTCCTCTTCAGCTAACCGAACTTCGGCATCGGAAACAATCGCTTCCAGCTCGGTCAACATTTCCTCGTAGCCAAAAGCACGAGGGGCGGGAGGCGTCTGTGCAACGTCGGATTTGACGGTCGGGGCCTGTTTTTTCGCTTTCTTACTCATACGTAACTCCATTACCCATTACACCGGCAAATCTATCAGCAAAGCCCGCAACGGCGTATCGGCAACGAGCGTTATGTTATCTTCATCACGAATAAAGGCGCCGTCGCCACAGGTCAGCGCTTCGCGCACTTCATCGTGAGTAACGGCGTGAAAGGTGCCGTGAATCGACTGCAGGTAGGCGCGCGGGCCGTGGAGCTGAAAACTCAGCGACTCGCCCTGATTCAGCTCGATCTGGTGTACCCACGCCTGCTGGCGCAGCTGCAGGCTACCGTTCTCGCCGTCGGGTGACGCGATCAACTGCTGTTTAGCCTTTGTCAGTTTCATCTTTTGCACTAGGGCATTCTCGCGCTCAGGACAGGCGTCGAGCCACAGCTGCATACGCGTAAGCGGCTTGTCTTTGCTGACATTATGCTCGCTGTAGCTGATGCCTGGCTGGGCCGCGAGCAGTAATGCTTCACCCGCCTGGGCCTGCACATGGTTGCCTTCACTGTCACGGTACTCAGCAACGCCCTCGAGAATCAGATTGAGCACGTCCACCTTTGGCCAGGTGCGCGGCTGGAAAGACGCGCCGGGCGCCAGCACTTCCTGATTGAGCACGCGCAGCGACGCGTAGCCCAGCAATTTCGGGTCGAAATAGTGTCCAAAGGAGAAGGTGTAACGGGCCTGCAGCCATCCGTAGTCTGCTTGTCCGCATTGTTTGGCTGTTCGGGTAGTAATCATAGTTCTTGACCTCTCTTTACTTCCTTTTATGTTAAGGGGCTGGACGCTGCATTGTTAGCCAGATATTCTGCCCGGTATGTTCAAATTTCCTGAATGAGAACGATATGGCCAAAGAAAGGGCATTAACGCTTGAGGCATTACGCGTAATGGACGCGATAGATCGCCGCGGTAGCTTTGCTGCAGCGGCAGATGAACTGGGACGCGTGCCGTCTGCGCTCAGCTACACCATGCAGAAGCTGGAAGACGAGTTGGATGTCGTGCTGTTTGACCGCTCCGGACATCGTACAAAATTTACTAACGTTGGGCGCATGCTGCTGGAAAGAGGGCGCGTGCTGCTGGAGGCGGCTGATAAGCTCACCACGGACGCTGAGGCGCTGGCGCGAGGGTGGGAGACGCATCTGACGATTGTGACCGAGGCGCTGGTGCCAACCCCGGCCTTTTTCCCGCTCATCGATAAACTGGCCCTCAAAGCCAATACGCAGCTTTCGGTGATCACCGAAGTGCTGGCAGGGGCATGGGAGCGGCTGGAACAGGGCAGGGCGGATATCGTGGTGGCTCCGGACATGCACTTTCGCTCGTCGTCTGAAATTAACTCCCGCAAGCTTTATACCCTGATGAACGTCTATGTTGCCGCACCGGATCACCCGATTCATCAGGAGCCGGAACCGCTGTCGGAAGTAACGCGCGTGAAGTATCGCGGCGTCGCGGTCGCGGATACCGCGCGTGAACGTCCGGTATTAACGGTACAACTGTTGGATAAACAAGCGCGTCTCACCGTCAGTACCATCGAAGATAAGCGTCAGGCGTTGCTGGCAGGATTAGGGGTGGCGACGATGCCTTATCCGCTGGTGGAACAGGATATTGCCGAAGGGCGACTGCGCGTGGTCAGTCCGGAATCGACCAGCGAGATTGACATCATTATGGCCTGGCGGCGAGACAGTATGGGTGAAGCTAAAGCCTGGTGTCTGCGTGAAATTCCAAAACTGTTTGCCAGGAAATAAACGACGCTTTTCTTCAGGATTATCATATTCGGGGCAAACCGATTGCCCCGAAGCCACTCAACGCATGTCGTTTTGTTTAGGGTCAGGTCCGAAGCGGTTTTCGCCGGGCGTGCCGTCCTGACAGCTAAAGATGATGATCACCAGCCAGCCGATGACAGGAATCACTAACAATAACAGCCACCAGGCGGTTCGATCGGTATCGTGCAGACGCCGGAACTGAACGGCCCAACTGGGTAAAAAGACGAGGATCGCGTAAATCGTCGTCAGTACCCCTTCTCCTCCGGCTCGCTGCCAGCCAAACATCTTATCCAGAACGCCCAGTACGAACGCGAAGATGATGTTGACCAGAATAAACATCCAGAACTCTTTGCGGCGGGCCCGACCGCCGAAACCGACATAATTGCGTAAAACGTTTATATACCAGTCCATTTTCGCCTCAACTTTATGACAATCACTTGTTTTAAAAGCAATCAAAATAAGAGTAGTTGCGAATGATTAGATGGTAAATATTTGAATAATGAATTAATAAGGCACCCTGAAGGGTACCTGGATTCACTCAGCGAAACGGCCGTCACGCCCGTGTGGTTCGTTGAGATCCTGCCACGGGCCAATGGAAATAATGCCCGTCGGATTAATGGTCTTATGGCTGCGGAAATAGTGGTTGCGAATATGGTCAAAATTGACCGTTTCCGCGATGCCCGGCAACTGGTAAATATCGCGCAGGAAACCGTACAGGTTGAGATAGTCGCTAATGCGATGCTTGTCGCATTTGAAATGCGTGACGTAAACCGGATCAAAGCGGACGAGCGTTGTCCACAAGCGAATATCCGCCTCTGTGAGCCGATTGCCCGTCAGATAGCGATGCTGACCGAGGATCTGCTCCAGTCGCGCCAGCGCGGTAAAGACGTTTTCTACGGCATCGTCATAGGCTTGCTGGCTGGTGGCAAAACCCGCTTTATAGACGCCATTGTTAACGTTGTCATAAATCCAGCTGTTCAGTTCGTCGATTTTATTGCGCAGTTCAGGGGGATAGTAGTCCCCGGCTTTTGCGCCCAGCGCATCAAACGCCGTATTGAACATGCGAATAATTTCAGCGGATTCATTGCTGACAATTGTATGGTTCTTTTTATCCCACAGCACTGGCACGGTCACGCGACCGCTGTAATGGGGATCGGCGTGCAGGTAAAGCTGATACAGAAATTCGTGCTGATATAAGGTATCACCCGTGGCCGCCGGGAAATCATCGTCAAAAGTCCAGCCGTTTTCCAGCATCAATGGATTCACCACCGAGACCGAGATAAACGGCTCCAGTCCCTTGAGCTTACGCAGGATTAACGTACGGTGCGCCCATGGACAGGCGAGTGAAACATACAGGTGATAGCGATCTTTTTCCGCAGCAAAACCGCCTTCGCCGGAAGGACCAGGCGCGCCATCCGCGGTGAGCCAGTTACGGAATGCCGATACAGAACGTTGAAATTTTCCCCCGGTGGATTTGGTATCATACCAGGTGTCATGCCAGACGCCGTCGATCAGTTGTCCCATGATTTCTTTCCCTCAGATAGCAAAAACGAGGAGAAAATCCCCTCGTTCTTTTCATTCATTATAGAGCGTTTACCACTTTTTGTTCAGTACGCGGTCGATACTGAATGCGCCCGGACCGGTAATACCCAGCAGCAGGAAACCGCCAGCGATGGTCAGGTTTTTCATGAACATCAGCGAGTTAACGCCTTCAGCAAAGTTACTGTGGAAGATAAACGCGGTCAGCAGCGTGAAGCCTGCGGTAAACAGCGCGGTGGTACGGGTCAGGAAACCGAACAGAATCGCCAGACCGCCGCCAAACTCGAGCAAAATGGTCAGTGGCAGCAGGAATCCCGGAACGCCCATCGCTTCCATATACTGTTGAGTACCGGCGTAACCGGTGATTTTTCCCCAACCTGCGGTAATAAACAGGATTGGCATCAGAATACGCGCTACCAGTACACCAACATCTTCTAATTTTTTCATTCTTCTCTCCAGGAAACCACACAACTGCTGATTTTGTTTTTTAGTGCAATTTCGCGGTGTTCCGCGTCATTGCTGTCGATGGAGAGAATCATAAGCGTGAAGAATGAGAATTGTTAGCAAGGAAAACTGTCAGTAATCTTCAAAAATTTTGATTTTGTAGTGGCGCGATATTGCAGTTGCCGGATGGCGGCTACGCCTTATCCGGCCTACATATTGAGTGCGAGAGTCGGATAAGAGAAGCGCCATCAGGCGAAGTAGGGAGAGGTCGAGTGCGTAGGCCAGATGGCGGCTACGCCTTATCTGGCCTACATATTGAGTGCGAGAGTCGGATAAGAGAAGCGCCATCAGGCGAAGTAGGGAGAGGTCGAGTGCGTAGGCCAGATGGCGGCTACGCCTTATCTGGCCTACATATTGAGTGCGAGAGTCGGATAAGAGAAGCGCCATCAGGCGAAGTAGGGAGAGGTCGAGTGCGTAAGCCGGATGGCGGCTACGCCTTATCCGGCCTACATATTGAGTGCGAGAGTCGGGTAAGAGAAGCGCCATCAGGCGAAGTAGGGAGAGGTCGAGTGCGTAGGCCTGATAAGCGAAGCGCCATCAGGCGACAGGCGAGCGCAGCGTCTTTTTGACCAGCCGCCATGCGCTCCAGAGGCCGACCCCACGCCTTGCCCAACGCACGAGCAGGTTAGGGTGGCGAATCGTCCAGACCGCCATCACGCTGCTGCCAACCAGCGCCCACGAGCGCAGACTCAGCAGCGTGTTCCAGCCGCGATCGTAAGCGCCCGTGGCTTCCAGCCAGTCACGACGACTGGCTGAAAGATCCAGCCGTTGCTGTTGGATCTCACGAAGCAGCCGGGCCTTACGTTGTGCACGTTCACCTTTACCGCTCACGACTCTCCTCCTCGAGCAATTGCCGGTCATTCGCCAGTTCATGGCGGGTATGACGTAACAAGGTGGAGCGCCGCGCTTTGCGCAGCGTCCATATTCCGCCAATCAGCGCCAGAGCCAGCAGAACGACCGTGGTGGCGATCATCGCATTGAGCCGATACTGCGGGTCGACAGCCCAGATGAT
Source organism: Citrobacter telavivensis (assembly GCF_041807075.1). Lineage (NCBI taxonomy): Bacteria > Pseudomonadati > Pseudomonadota > Gammaproteobacteria > Enterobacterales > Enterobacteriaceae > Citrobacter > Citrobacter telavivensis. Next base: position 8,605 of record NZ_JBGUBF010000011.1, read on the forward strand.
TAACACCATCAGGCTCATCAAACCAAATGCAGCGAAGAGCATGGTGAGTCCCAGCATCAGCAGGAGCTGAAAGAGGTTAGCCTTTTCTTCTTCCAGCTCGACCACTGCCAGACGCAACCGGGTTTCCACCATCTCAACGAGGATAGTGACAATCCGCTGCCCGATACCCAGAACGCTTTTCCCGGGCCCTTGTGCGTGATGAGGATCCGCCATCATTAACGACGCGACAGCAGAACGCCCAGCACGACGCCCACTGCCGCGCCAATCCCGACGCCGGTCCACGGATTTTCGCGCACATAGTCGTCAGCACGCGCAGCGGCTTCACGGGTCTGTTTGGCAATGGCATCGCCCGTTTCACCGAGGCGATAGCGGCTCTCTTTCAGCGCGCGCTCGGCTTTGCTGCGGATCTTACTCAACTCTTCTTTCGATTTATCCCCAGAGGAGTTCAGCACCTCTTCCAGCGTATCGGCCAGGGATTTCAACTCAGCGCGCAGATGTTCCGATGTGTTTTCTTTCGACATAGTATTCTCCAGGTGAGTAAGTGGTCTGATGCTTAGTAGTCGCGAGCCTCAAGCTCTTTGAGTTCAGCCCGGGCTTCCGCCAGCTTGCGCTCGCGTTTGGCAATTTTGTCCGCATCGCCTTTTTGCTTCGCTTCAGCGAGATCGCGCTGACGTTCGGCAATCTCTTCTTTCTGTTCGGCAATTTTTTCCTGATGATCGGCACGCAGCTTGCTGTCAGTACAGTTGGCCCTGACTTCGCTGAGCGCTTTTTTCAACCCATTGATACGGTTTTGGTTATTGTGCTTTTCGGCGTAGCTGATTTCCCGTTGAATATCCTGCTCTTTCTCCTGACAGAGGGTGTTGGCATAGCTGCCGGCACTGAGAGCGAAAAGGGAAATTGCGAAAGCGATGCGGTATTTCATTCTTGAACCTTCCATTGTGACTCGTCCCCATGAATTCAGAAACGATGATCCAGTGATAAAGCGACAGGGTGACCCCATCGCCTCATTAATCATAGACATTAATCGCTGAAATCACCAAAGTGGGTGATATGATTCGGATTCCTGGAGATTACCCTACCCGATGCGGGGGCTCTCGTAAACGTGACAACCACTGGACGGCCTGATTGTTATCATCCTGTTGGGCAATGATGTAGCCGTTGGGCAGCGTTTTGTCGAGAACCGCTTTGGCTGCGGCACTCTGGGCGCTGGAATCGAAAGTGATGAGCAGAGTGTCATTCTTCGGTGTAATACTTTTGAAACGAATACCGTTAGCGTCGAGGTGATGCCAGATCGAGAAACCGTCCGGCATGCTGGCTCCCTGGTGAACGGCACGGATCGCAAGCGTTGATTCTTGCTGACGAATCGCAGACCAGACCAACAGCGTGGCGCTTATCGCCAGCAGAAAGGCGGTACTCCAGGCCAGTTGTTTAAGCGTTATGCGCGGTTTCAGCATCCCTTACCCTCGATTCCCGTATTTCTTTTTCCACAGGACGACCAGCGAACCACCCAGGCCAAAAACCAGCAGCACCACGGGTAACAGCATCAGGCAAGACATTAACTGATCTTCATACTTCAGGAATACCGGCGTTTTACCCAACAGATAACCCAGACTGGTTAAAATCAGCACCCACAGCAACCCGCTCATCCAGTTGAAAAATTGAAAACGGGCATTATTCAGGCCGGACAAACCCGCGATGGTAGGCAACAAGGTACGAACAAACGCGATAAAACGACCAATAAGCAGGGCGGAAAGACCATGCTTATGGAATAAATGGTGGGCGCGTTGGTGATAGTGGGCGGGCAGGTGCGATAACCAGTTTTGTACGATGCGGGTATTGCCCAGCCATCGGCCCTGAATATAGCTCAGCCAGCAACCGAGGCTTGCCGCTGCGGTCAGCAACAAAATGGTTTGCGGAAAGCCCATTGCGCCTTTAGCAATCAAAACGCCCACTAAAACCAGCAGGCTGTCGCCGGGCAAAAAGGCGGCTGGCAGCAACCCGTTCTCCAGAAACAGAATCATAAATAAAACAAAATACAGCATGCCAATCATGGAAGGATTGGCCAGTGTTTCAAAATCCTGCGCCCACAGGGCATGCAGTAATTGAGTCAAAAGTTCCATTCAGTATTCCAGGTCGAATTGGTTAACGTCACGCCGGGTTCAGAAGTTTGCTACGCCGCATCATTGTTAATGTTTTGCATGGTGTGCGGACGGCGCAAAGCCGCGGCCTGAACTATTCCCTGTTAAAAGTTGTGAATTAAGCAAGCACTAACAAACATAAATTCGAATTGCATCTAATTGTAACAAAGGTCAACGTAGTCCGTTATAGAAATTACACGTCCGTGAAGTGTGATTCTGCTGATCGCAGGAGAGGGTGGCGAGAGGATTTACACAGGCTGACACTTTATACCTTTCGCTTACTGACAGGCGCAGCGGCGCGCCTGTCGAATCAAGAAATTTTATTTTGTTGCGTTAGCCGCCGTATCGAGATGAACCACCGGATTTTCGGCAAACAGGTAACGGTCGGCATTAAATTCAAAATCGTCGCTGGTTTCATTAAACAGCATGATTTTTGTGTTTTCGAGATGCTGCCACATCGCCAGTTTTGCCGCATGCGGGTCTTTACGGATCAACGCTTTAAGGATTTGATCGTGGTCGTCACACCAGTTATCCACGGTACGTGCATCAATGTGTTCGTGCAGTTTCTTCCAGTACGGGTTGTGACTGCGCTGAGTCCACATTTTTTCCACGATAGCGGCCAGCGCTGAGTTCTGCGTGGCTAACGCCACCTGAATGTGGAATTGCAGATCCCATTCGGAGTCGCGGAAACATTTCTCGTTGCGCGCCTGTTCCTGGATTGCCATCAGTTTCATGATGTCCTGCTTGGTGACCTGCGTGGCAGCAAACTCCGCAATGTTGCTTTCGATAAGCTGGCGCGCCTGTAGCAATTCAAAAGGACCGTAGTTGGCAAACTCCAGCGACTCGTCAGTGGCCTGCTGGTGGCGCGGCTGATTAGAAATCACGTGAATCCCGGAACCTTTACGGACTTCAACAAATCCTTCGACTTCCAGCATGATGATGGCTTCACGAACCACGGTACGGCTGACGTTTTTTTCATCGGCAATAAAACGCTCTGCAGGCAATTTATCACCCACCAGGTAAACGCCCTGTTCGATGCGCTCTTTTAAATCAGCAGCAAGTTGTTGATACAAACGTCGTGGTTCGGTGATTTCCATATGCACTCCAGGCATGATACGGCAGACTGTATTTGTTATACCACTTTCGCGAGGTTGGCTCCACACGCAGAAACGAAAAAGCCGCCTGCGAGTGCCAGCAGGCGGCCTGGTTTGCTTACGTGTTATCCGTCGGCAGGCTAACTCTGCGCCGCCGGTTTATCGAACTGCGTGTCGGAATCTACGTCACTGGCCGGTTTATTTTGCAGCACGGTCCAGATAACCAGCGCACCGAGCAGGTCGAACACGGCCAGGACCGCAAACAGCGGGCTGAAGCCGATGGTGTCCGCCAGCGCGCCGACCACCAGGGCAAACAGCGTGCTTGCCAGCCAGGCAGACATCCCGGTCAGACCGTTCGCCGTTGCCACTTCGTTACGACCAAAGACGTCAGATGAGAGTGTAATCAGCGCCCCGGACAGTGCCTGGTGAGCAAAACCACCAATACACAGCAGCATGATGGCAATGTATGGGCTGGTGAAAAGACCGATCATCCCTGGGCCAATCATCAGCACGGCGCCCAATGTAACGACCATTTTACGTGAGACAATCAGGTTGACGCCAAACCAGCGCTGGAACAGCGGCGGCAGGTAACCGCCCACGATGCAACCCAGGTCGGCAAACAGCATCGGCATCCAGGCGAACATCGCAATTTCTTTCAGGTTAAAGCCATAGACTTTAAACATGAACAGCGGGATCCAGGCGTTAAATGTCCCCCAGGCTGGCTCAGCAAGGAAACGCGGCAGGGCGATACCCCAGAACTGGCGGTTACGCAGGATCTGCACGAGCGACATTTTCTTTTGGGTGCTGTTTTTGTGCTGCGCTTCCTGACCATTAATAATGTAGTCGCGCTCTTCGTCCGTTAGTTTTTTCTGGTCACGCGGGTGCTTATAGAAGATAAGCCAGGACATTGCCCAGATGAAGCTCAGGACGCCAGAGATGATGAAAGCCATCTGCCAGCTGTGCATCACAATCGCCCAGACAACCAGCGGTGGAGCAATCATCGCGCCGATAGAGGAGCCGACGTTAAAGTAGCCGACCGCAATGGAGCGCTCTTTCGCCGGGAACCATTCGGAACTGGCTTTCAGACCCGCCGGGATCATCGCGGCTTCTGCCGCACCGACCGCGCCACGCGCCAGCGCCAGGCCACCCCAGCTTCCTGCCAGCGCGGTTGCGCCACAGAAAACGGCCCATAGCACGGCAAACATCGCATAGCCTATTTTGGTGCCCAGTATGTCCAGCACATAGCCGGCAACAGGTTGCATGACAGTGTAAGCAGCAGAATAGGCTGCGATGATATAGGAGTACTGTTGGGTGGAGATGTGCAACTCTTCCATCAGAGTTGGCGCAGCTGCCGCCACAGTGTTACGCGTCAGGTAACCCAGCACGGTGCCAAGCGTCACCAGTGCAATCATGTACCAACGTAACCCTTTAATTTTACGCATGTAAAACCTCATCGTTTTGTTATTTCCGCAAGGAGCGCGGTCATCTTCCTGCCTGGGGCAGAGGATGCTGTTTACGACGGGGTAACCCAAAAAAGCCGGTACGCCCGAACGTTGCCATAAATAAATTTTGCTAATTCGGTTTCCGTACCGGTGAATCCGATGATGAATCATCGGTAATTTTGCATTCCGTCTGCTTATGTATCGCGACGGCAGAAAGATAACTTGTCATACAACTTTAAAAGGTGAGTGCCATCACAAAAGTGTGAATCTTAGCATGGTTATTATTTCGATTAGGCGACACCAGAGCTGGCGCGGCCTGGAACGGTGTTTACCTCTTTGAGGGTAAATAATTTGTCAGCATTTATTGATCTATCTCACGAAAATATCTACAGGCTATGGAAATTGGTGTGATAACTTTGTCAGCATCGCGCTATAAGCAATCAGACGCACTCGTTGAGAGGAAGACGAAAATGACCCCGTTTATGACAGAAGATTTTCTACTTGATACTGAATTTGCCCGCCGTCTGTATCATGATTACGCCAAAGACCAGCCTATCTTCGATTACCATTGCCATCTGCCGCCGCAGCAAATCGCCGAAGACTACCGATTCAATAACCTGTATGACATCTGGCTGAAAGGTGACCATTACAAATGGCGAGCCATGCGCACCAACGGTGTCGCTGAGCGCCTGTGTACCGGCGACGCCTCGGATCGCGAGAAGTTTGACGCGTGGGCGGCGACGGTTCCGCATACTATCGGCAACCCGTTATACCACTGGACACACCTTGAACTGCGTCGTCCGTTTGGCGTGACCGGCAAATTGCTCTCTCCATCAACGGCGGACGAGATCTGGAATCAGTGCAATGAACTGCTGGCGCAGGATGCGTTCTCCGCCCGCGGTATCATGCAGCAGATGAACGTGAAAATGGTTGGTACCACTGACGATCCAATTGATTCGCTGGAGCATCATGCAACGGTCGCAAAAGACAGCAGTTTCTCGGTGAAAGTCTTGCCGAGCTGGCGTCCGGATAAAGCCTTCAATATTGAACAGGCGACCTTCAACGATTACATGGCAAAACTGGGTGAAGTTTCTGACACCGACATCCGTCGCTTTACCGATCTGCAAAGCGCGCTGACCAAACGTCTTGACCACTTCGCTGCGCACGGTTGTAAAGTCTCCGACCATGCGCTGGACGTGGTGCTGTTCGCCGAGTCCAGCGAAGCGGAACTGGATAGTATTCTGGCACGCCGTCTGGCGGGCGAGACGCTGAGCGAGCATGAAGTGGCACAGTTCAAAACCGCAGTGCTGGTGTTCCTGGGCGCGGAATATGCACGTCGTGGTTGGGTACAGCAGTACCACATCGGTGCTCTGCGCAATAACAACCTGCGTCAGTTCAAACTGCTGGGGCCGGATGTGGGTTTTGACTCTATCAACGACCGTCCGATGGCTGAAGAGCTGTCAAAACTGCTCAGCAAGCAGAATGAAGAGAACCTGTTGCCGAAAACCATCCTTTACTGCCTGAACCCACGCGATAACGAAGTGTTGGGCACGATGATCGGCAACTTCCAGGGGGAAGGGATGCCAGGAAAAATGCAGTTCGGTTCCGGCTGGTGGTTCAACGATCAGAAAGACGGTATGGAACGTCAGATGACGCAACTGGCGCAACTGGGTCTGTTGAGCCGCTTTGTCGGCATGTTAACCGACAGTCGCAGCTTCCTCTCGTACACCCGTCATGAGTACTTCCGCCGCATTCTGTGCCAGATGATTGGTCGCTGGGTGCAGGCCGGTGAAGCCCCGGCGGATAGTCAACTGCTGGGTGAGATGGTGAAAAATATTTGCTTTAACAATGCGCGTGATTACTTCGCCATTGAACTGAACTAAGGTCCGGGGTTGATATGCAATACATCAAAATCCATGTGCAGGATAACGTTGCGGTCGCGCTGGCTGATTTGGCGCAGGGAACTGAAGTCACTGTGGATAACCACACCGTAACGCTTCGCCAGGATGTCACTCGCGGACATAAATTTGCCTTGAGTGACATCAAGAAAGGAACGTACGTGATTAAGTATGGCCAGCCTATCGGCCATGCTCTGGCGGACATTGCGGCGGGTGAACATATTCACGCCCACAATACTCGCACCAATCTGAGCGATTTGGATGAGTATAGCTATCAACCTGATTTTCAGGATCTTCCTGCCCAACCTGCGGATCGCGACGTGCAGATTTATCGTCGCGCCAGTGGGGAGGTCGGGGTACGAAACGAACTCTGGATCCTGCCTACCGTTGGCTGCGTCAACGGGATTGCACGCCAGATCCAGAACCGTTTCCTGAAAGAGACCAACGATGCCGAGGGTACCGACGGTGTCTTCCTGTTCAGCCACACCTACGGCTGCTCGCAACTTGGCGACGATCACATCAATACCCGTACCATGCTGCAAAACATGGTCCGTCACCCGAATGCGGGCGCAGTGCTGGTGATTGGCCTGGGGTGTGAAAATAACCAGGTGGATGCCTTCCGCGAAACGCTCGGCGAGTTCGATCCTGAGCGCGTGCACTTTATGATTTGTCAGCATCAGGACGATGAAGTGGAGGCCGGGCTTGAACACCTCCATCAGCTTTACGAAGTGATGCGTCACGACAGGCGCGAGCCAGGGAAACTGAGCGAGCTGAAGTTTGGTCTGGAGTGTGGCGGTTCTGACGGGCTTTCCGGGATCACCGCAAACCCGATGCTTGGCCGTTTCTCTGACTATATGATCGCCAACGGCGGTACCACCGTTCTGACCGAAGTGCCGGAGATGTTCGGAGCGGAGCAACTGCTGATGAGTCACTGTCGTGACGAAGAGACGTTCGGCAAACTGGTCACCATGGTCAATGACTTCAAGCAGTATTTTATTGCCCATAACCAGCCGATTTACGAGAACCCCTCGCCGGGTAACAAAGCCGGTGGGATCACCACGCTGGAAGATAAGTCGCTGGGCTGCACGCAGAAAGCGGGCTCCAGTCAGGTGGTTGACGTACTACGCTACGGCGAGCGTCTGAAAACTCACGGACTGAATCTGCTGAGCGCGCCGGGTAATGATGCGGTTGCTACCAGTGTGCTGGCGGGTGCCGGTTGCCATATGGTGTTATTCAGCACCGGTCGCGGTACTCCTTACGGCGGGTTTGTGCCGACGGTGAAAATCGCCACCAACAGCGAACTGGCCGCGAAGAAAAAGCACTGGATCGACTTTGATGCTGGCCAACTGATCCACGGCAAAGCGATGCCGCAACTGCTGAATGAGTTCGTTGATACCATCGTCGATTTTGCCAACGGCAAGCAGACCTGCAACGAACGCAATGATTTCCGCGAACTGGCTATCTTTAAAAGCGGCGTAACATTGTAATTACCCAGTATCTTTCGCCTCGCAGCGGGAATGACCGAACTGGCCGTCTTGCCTTGCTGTGGCACGGAATCTTTCGGGTAATCACGTGAGTCTGGATTTTAAAAACGACGTTTCATATGATGAAGCGTCGTTTGTTTTTGTATTTCCTGACAAGGATCCCCCATGACCGCGTATTGGCTGGCTCAGGGCGTAGGTGTACTCGCGTTTCTGATTGGCATTACCACGTTTTTCAACCGCGATGAGCGCCGTTTCCGACTCCAGCTTGCCGTCTATAGCGCCACAATAGGCGTACACTTCTTTCTGATGGGCGCCTGGCCCGCCGGGATGAGCGCAGAACTCAACACCGTGCGTACCCTGGTGTCCATGCGCACCCGTAAACTGTGGGTGATGGCGCTGTTTATTATCCTCACACTGGTGCTTGGGCTGGCGAAGCTACAGCACGCGATGGAAATTCTGCCCATCATCGGTACGCTCGCCAGTACCTGGGCGCTGTTCCGCTGTAAGGGATTAACGGTGCGCTGCGTGATGTGGTGTGCGACAGCCTGCTGGGTGGTGCATAACTTCTGGCTGGGATCGATTGGCGGTACGCTGATTGAAGGCAGTTTTCTGGTGATGAACGGGCTGAACATTATCCGCTTCTGGCGCATGAAACGCCGGGGAATCGATCCGTTCAAAATTGAGAAAAGCGTGCAGGAAGAGAACCCTTCCGCCAGATGACGGAAGGGGCAGGCGCTTAGCTGCGCAGAGGATTATTTGCCAGACGTTCGTCTTCAGCCTGACAGGCCGCAGCGGTAAACAGGACGTCAGTTGACGAGTTCAGCGCGGTTTCACAGGAATCCTGCAACACGCCGATGATAAAGCCAACGGCAACAACCTGCATGGCGATATCGTTAGGGATACCAAACATATTACACGCCAGCGGTATCAGCAGCAGCGAACCGCCCGCGACGCCCGATGCGCCACAGGCACATAGAGAGGCGACGACGCTCAGCAGCAGCGCGGTGGGCAGATCCACCGGGATCCCCAACGTATTCACCGCCGCCAGCGTTAACACCGTAATGGTGATCGCCGCGCCCGCCATATTGATGGTTGCGCCCAGTGGGATAGAAACGGAATAGGTATCGCGATCCAGATTCAGTTTTTCACACAGCGCCATATTCACCGGAATATTCGCCGCAGAACTGCGGGTGAAGAAGGCGTAGACACCGCTTTCACGCAGGCAGGCAAAGACCAGCGGATACGGGTTGCGACGAATTTTCCAGAACACCAGCAGCGGGTTGATGACCAGCGCAACCAGCGCCATACAGCCTACCAGCACGACCAGCAGTTGCGCGTAGCCCCACAGCGTAGCGAAACCGGTGGTTGCCAGCGTGGAAGAGACCAGGCCAAAAATACCGATCGGTGCAAAACGGATCACCAGTTTCACCATAAAGGTGACGGCATCCGACATGTCATTGACCAGATTTTTGGTGGTGTCGTTGCCGTGACGCAGGGCAAAACCGAGGCCGACCGCCCACACCAGGATGCCGATATAGTTGGCATTCAGCAGTGCATCAATAGGGTTGGAGACCATGCTCATCAGCAGACCGCGCAGGACTTCCACGATGCCCGACGGCGGCACAATATCATTTGCGCTGGTGGTCAGATGCAGCGTTGAAGGGAAGGCAAAACTGAAGACCACCGCGGCAAGCGCGGCAGAAAATGTCCCCAGCAGATAGAGAAACAGAATCGGGCGAATGCTGGTTTTTTGCCCGTGCTGATGGTTAGCGATAGACGCCATCACCAGCATCAGAACCAGCACCGGGGCAACGGCTTTTAACGCGCCGACGAACAGTGTGCCGAGCAAACCCACGGCAATAGCCGCCGGTTTTGAAATCCATGCCAGTAGGATCCCCAGTACGAGACCGACCAAAATTTGTTTTACCAGGCTTCCTTGAGCCAAACGCTGCAGCAGCCCCGGAGAACGTTGCGTAGTCATTTCATCATCCTTTCATTGTGTTGTTGCTCATCCTTTGCGCGTTCTATGGACGCCTCTTTCCGGATGTAACAAAGTGTTTGCCTGGTTGAGTATAAGGAAAGATAAAGCTTCTGGAAGCGAAATATGCTGGATTTTATGCTGTGATCATATTTTATAACTTAACATTAACAATGATGTGACATGTTCTGCAAAATGTAGACAGCGGATTGTCTATTGGCCGGGGACGCGCTAGCGCCGCCCGGCTCGACAGAATTACGCCTGCTGTTTCTTATCATGCTGATAGTTGACCCAGGCATTGATCAGTAACGTCACGACCAGGATGCCAAATACCACGCCCAGCGAAATCGCAATCGGGATATGGTAGAAGTCGACGATCAGCATCTTAATGCCGATAAATACCAGGATCACCGCCAGACCGTATTTCAGCATTGAGAACCGCTCTGCAACCCCTGACAGCAGGAAGTACATTGCACGCAGACCGAGGATCGCGAACAGGTTTGAGGTCAGCACGATGAACGGGTCGGTGGTGACGGCGAAGATGGCGGGAATACTGTCGACCGCAAAAATAACGTCGCTCAGTTCCACCAGAATCAGCACCAGCATCAGCGGCGTGACATACAGCAGACCATTTTTACGCACGAAGAAATGTTCGTTTTCGATGGTATCGGTCATACGCAGATGTCCGCGCAGCCAGCGTACCAGCGGTTTGTCGCCGATTCCGGAATCGTCCTCTTTCGCCAGCGCCATCTTCACCCCGGTAAACAGGAGGAACGCGCCAAACAGGTACAGGATCCAGTCGAACTGGGTGATAAGCCATGTACCCGCAAAAATCATGACCGTACGCAGGATGATTGCGCCCAACACGCCATACACCAGTACCCGACGCTGCAGTGCAGGCGGCACCGAGAAGTAGCTGAACAGCATCAGCCAGACAAAGACGTTATCGACGGCGAGAGATTTTTCAATCAGATAACCGGTGAGGAACGCCAGCGCCTGCGGATCGGCGACGGCGCGGCCTTCGGTTTGTACCAGGTACCACCAGAACGCCGCGTTGAACAACAGCGAGAGCGTAACCCAGACCAGGGACCAGGCGGCCGCTTGTTTCATGGTCATCGTATGTACGCCACGACGCCCCTGCAAAAAGAGGTCGATAGCCAGCATAATCACCACAACAACAGCGAATCCGCCCCATAACAACGGTGTGCCGACAGTATTCATAAATATTCCTTACGCATAAAAAAGGCCAACGTCGGAAGACGTCAGCCGCTGCTTTTTTATGCATAGACCTCGCCTTCCGGCAAGGTCTCACTTACAACAAAAAAAGAATGCGTTAACGCATTCCTTTTTCGTTGCCCGGTGACCGGATGTGGTTTCTCACACATCGTAATGACGATCGACCGACAATGAAGTTACTCCCCTTTGCAGGTAACAAAATATGACAGGCCACGCATTCCGTCAATGGCCTGTAACATCTGTTTTACAATGTTTTACGCAGTGGCCGCACGGCTGACGTCATCTGCCGGGAAGATGACGTCGGTCTGGCGACGAATCTCGGTCAGCAGTTTTGCCGTGATGCGACTGTTCGACAATCCAGGATGATTCACTTCATTGGCGTCCACCAGTTCTGCAAACGCCTGTGCCTCATACAGCATAGTATTGATGTGCTGTGGTTGGGTAAGGTCCTGGGTTTTCCCGCCGCGTGGAACAAAGCAGACCTTCTGGCATTCGGAGATTTTTTCGATCACCAGCGATCCGGCTTCGCCCTGGATTTCGCTGTCGATAATGGAGTCGCTCACTTTGGAATGCTGGAGAGTGACGCTGAAATCACCGTAGTCCATCACCACGACGCCATGGGCATCGACGCCGCTTTCCAACAAACTGGCGCAGGCCTGTACGCTGTGTGGTTCTCCCCACAGCGCCACGGCGGAGGCCAGACAGTAGAAACCGATGTCCATGATCGATCCGTTGGAGAAGGCAGGGTTAAAGGTGTTCGGGTTTTCGCCGTCGAGATAGCGCTGATAGCGCGAAGAGTACTGGCAGTAATTGAGGAACGCTTTGCGCACCTTACCGACTTTCGGCAGCGACTGCTGTAGTAGCAGGAAATTAGGCAGACTGGCGGTTTTAAAGGCTTCATAGAGCACCACCTGATTTTCCCGCGCACAGGCGATAGCGGCTTCCGCTTCGGTCAGATTCGACGCCAGCGGTTTTTCGCAGATCACATGCTTTTTATGGCTCAGAAACAGTTGGGTCTGGGGAAAGTGCAGCGAGTTCGGACTGGCAATGTACACCGCATCAATCGCATCGCTCTGCGCCATTGCATCCAGCGAGGTAAACAGATGCTCGACGAGGTAATCATTAGCGAAAGTTTGCGCCTGTTCGAGGCTGCGGGAATAAACTGCGGTTAATTTATATTTGCCGGTCTCATGGGCGGCATCCACAAACTGACGGGTGATCCAGTTTGTGCCAATCACTGCGAAACGTATCATAAATGCCTTCAGGCTCCATAAAGGGATTCTTTCGTCAATTTAGCACGCCTTTATGACAAAGCCAGTGCGCTACTGCGCAGTTTCCTTTAACGACAACTGCGTCAACCAGAGGCGCGTATCAAATTCCAACTGGTGATACTGTGGTTCCATGTGGCAGCAAAGCTGATAAAACGCTTTGTTGTGCTCTTTTTCCTTCAGATGCGCCAGTTCGTGTACGACGATCATCCGTAAAAAGGGTTCTGGCGCGTTGCGAAACACGGTGGCGACGCGGATCTCGGCTTTCGCTTTTAGCTTGCCGCCCTGCACGCGAGAGACTGCCGTGTGCAGCCCAAGCGCATTTTTCAGTACGTGGATCTTATTGTCATACATCACTTTGTTGATCGGCGGGGCATTACGCAGAAACTGACTTTTCAGATCCTGGGTGTATTGCCACAGCGCTTTATCCGTCGCGAAATCATGCGTTCCCGGATAGCGCTTTTCCAGCACCGTGCCCAGCCGCTGTTCGGCAATCAGCGTGCGCACCTGTGAAAGCAGGTTCTCCGGGTAGCCCTGGAGGTAGTTCAGTTCGTTCATCTCAGTCCACGCCAATTAACAAAATTGTTGTATACTCACGCACCCTTTTAAGGGATACGCCGAAATTTTACCATTCAGGAGGGCCGATGAGCCACACAGACAACGGTTTCCGTTCACTGACACTAAAACGTTTCCCGGAAACGGACGACGTTAACCCACTGCTGGCGTGGGAAGCGGCGGATGAGTATCTGCTGCAACAGTTGGACGATACGGAGATTCGCGGCCCGGTGCTGATCCTGAATGATACCTTTGGTGCGCTGAGCTGTGCGCTGGCGGAGCAGTCGCCGTACAGCATTGGTGATTCTTATTTAAGCGAACTGGCAACGCGGGAAAATTTGCGCCATAACGATATCGCGGAGTCCAGCGTCAAGTTTCTCGACAGCACGGCGGAGTATCCGCAGGCGCCGGGCGTGGTACTCATCAAAGTGCCAAAAACGCTGGCGCTGCTTGAGCAACAGCTGCGTGCGCTGCGAAAAGTGGTGACCCCGCAAACCCGCATCATTGCTGGCGCGAAGGCGCGTGACATCCATAACTCCACGCTGGAGCTGTTTGAGAAAGTGCTGGGGCCAACGACCACCACGCTGGCGTGGAAAAAGGCGCGTCTCATCAACTGCACTTTCAACGAACCGGCGCTGGCCGAAGCGCCGGAGACGCTGAGCTGGAAACTGGAAGGCACCGACTGGACCATCCACAACCATGCCAACGTTTTCTCCCGCACCGGGCTGGATATTGGTGCGCGCTTCTTTATGCAGAACCTGCCAGAGAATCTGGAAGGGGAGATTGTCGATCTCGGCTGCGGCAACGGGGTGATTGGCCTGACGCTGCTGGAAAAAAATCCACAGGCTAACGTGGTCTTTGTTGATGAATCTCCGATGGCGGTCGCTTCCAGCCGTCTGAATGTGGAAACCAACCTCCCTGAGGCCATCGATCGCTGCGAGTTTATGATTAACAACGCGCTGTCCGGGGTTGAGCCTTTCCGCTTTAATGCCGTACTGTGCAATCCGCCGTTCCATCAGAAGCATGCGCTGACGGATAACATTGCCTGGGAAATGTTCCACCACGCCCGTCGTTGCCTGAAGATCAATGGCGAGCTGTATATCGTCGCCAACCGCCATCTCGACTACTTCCACAAGCTGAAGAAGATCTTCGGCAACTGCACCACCGTCGCCACCAACAATAAGTTTGTGGTGCTCAAAGCGGTGAAAGTCGGCCGCCGTCGCTAACGTATTGCCGGATGGCGGCTGTGCCTTATCCGGCCTACAACATATTACTATTGCGTAGGCCTGATAAGCGTAGCGCCATCAGGCACATTAAATTCCCAGCGCCAGACGGGTGCCCTGGGCAATGGCCCGACGAGCATCCAGTTCCATCGCCACATCACAGCCGCCGATGACGTGCACGGTTTTTCCCGCCGCATGCAACGGTTCGGCCAGTTCGCGGCGTGGCTCCTGACCGGCACAAATAATGACATTATCGACCTCCAGCGTTCGTGCTTCGTTACCGATCAACACGTGCAGACCGGCGTCGTCGATCTTCTGATAGCTGACTGCCGGGATCATCTTCACGCCGCGTGAAAGCAGCGTAGTGCGATGGATCCAGCCGGTGGTTTTCCCCAGTCCCTCTCCGGGTTTGCTGGCCTTACGCTGGAGCATCACTATCTGACGCGGGCTGCGAGCCAGATGCGGGCCTTCCGGACGTAATCCACCGGCCTGTTGCAGGCTGGTGTCGATGCCCCATTCCACACAGAAATCGGCAATGCTCTGACTGGTCGGTTCACCGGGCTGGCTCAGGTACATTGCGGTATCAAAGCCGATCCCTCCGCAGCCAACGATGGCTACCCGACTCCCCACCGGGGGTTTGTCGCGCAACACGTCGAGATAGGTTAAGACTTTCGGATGATCAATGCCGTCTATCGGTGGCCTGCGTGGCTCGATCCCGCTGGCGAGGATCACCTCATCGAATGCCAGCAGATCGTCTGCCACCGCATAATGATTCAGTTTCAGGGTGACGCCAGTGACGTCGATCATCCGGCGATAATAGCGGAGCGTTTCATAAAACTCCTCTTTACCGGGGATCTGTTTGGCGATATTGAACTGTCCGCCGATTTCGCCCTGCGCATCAAAGAGGGTGACGTGATGGCCACGTGCCGCCGCATTGATGGCAAAGGCGAGGCCCGCCGGACCCGCACCGACGACGGCCAGATTTTTAAGCGCGGTGGCTGCAACAATGGGCATTTTGGTTTCGTGACAGGCGCGTGGATTCACCAGGCATGAGGTCACTTTACCGACGAAGATCTGATCCAGACACGCCTGATTACAGCCGATGCAGGTGTTAATCTCATCGGCACGCCCCGATTGGGCTTTCGATAACAGCTCGGCATCCGCGAGGAACGGGCGCGCCATCGACACCATGTCGGCATCACCGCGCGCCAGAATCTCATCGGCAACCTGCGGATCGTTAATGCGATTGGTGGTGACCAGCGGCAGCGAAACGTGGCCTTTCAGTTTACGCGTGACCCAGCTAAAGGCACCGCGCGGCACCGGCGTAGCGATGGTGGGAATGCGCGCTTCATGCCAGCCAATTCCGGTGTTGATAAGGGTCGCGCCTGCGGTTTCGACGGCCTGCGCCAGTTGCACGGTTTCTGCAAAGGTGCCGCCGTTTTCCACCAGGTCGAGCATCGACAGGCGGTAGATAATAATAAAGTCATTCCCCACCCGCTGGCGGACTGCGCGTACCACCTCAACGGCAAAGCGCATGCGGTTGGTGTAATCGCCACCCCAATCGTCGTCGCGCTGATTGGTGCGCAGGGTGAGAAACTCGTTAATCAAATAGCCTTCTGAACCCATGATTTCGACGCCGTCGTAACCGGCTTCCCGCGCCAGTTGAGCGCAGTGGGCGAAGTCCTCAATCAGTTGCAGAATTTCTTCGTGGCTCAGGGCGTGCGGAGTAAACCGGTTGATGGGGGCCTGAATCGCTGAAGGCGCCACCAGTTGTGGCTGATAGCTGTAGCGCCCGGTGTGCAGGATCTGTAACGCGATTTTCCCGCCTTCGTTATGAACGGCATCGGTAATGATGCGGTGATGTGGCACCTGCCGGGCATCGTTGAGCGTAGCGCCGCCCTCCATCGTGACGCCAGACGGCGCAGGCGCAATACCGCCGGTGACAATCAGCGCGACGCCATGCCGGGCGCGTTCGGCATAGAAGGCCGCCAGTCGTTCAGCACCATCAGGATACTCTTCCAGCCCGGTGTGCATTGAGCCCATCAGTACGCGGTTTTTAAGCTGAGTAAAGCCGAGATCAAGCGGGGCGAACAGCGACGGATAGCTCATAAGATTGTCCAGTATGTAAAATTATTGTTATGTGGTCGGATGAGTTACTAATTTAGCCGTCGACGGGTAAAAGGGAAAAGGGGAATGCAATGATTGTGATGGGATTCAAAAAAAGCCCCCGGTTGCCGGGGGCGCTCATCAGACGAAAGCCACGCGTTTACCAATCGAATCAAAAAGATGAAGATGTTGCTCCTGCATGGTCAGGGTTAATGCGGTTTGCGCCGGGAAACTCAACTGCTGGAAGGATTTCAGACATAGCGATTGCCCTGCCACCTCCAGCCATACCAGCGTAGAGTCACCCTGCAGTTCGCAAAGACGGGTTCGCCCGTTAAGGCTAAAGTCGCCCGGTTGTTGGTACTGCAGATGCTCCGGGCGGATAGCCACGAACATCTTGTCGCCGTCGCGTGCACCTACCGGCTGGCGCGAAAGCAGAAAGCGAAGATCATCGGCAAGATGCAGCGCGCCCTGTCGCCAGACGGCGGGCAGGATATTGATTTTAGGCGTGCCGATAAATTCGGCGACAAAGAGATTCGCCGGCGTGTTATACAGTTCGAGCGGCGTCCCTACCTGCTCAATTTTTCCCTTATAGAGCACTACGATGCGGTCCGCAAGCGTCATTGCCTCCACCTGATCGTGGGTGACGTAGATCATGGTGTTTTTCAGCGTGTGGTGGAGCTGCAGGATCTCCTGGCGCATTTCCACGCGCAGCGCGGCGTCCAGGTTCGACAGTGGTTCGTCGAACAGAAACAGCTCCGGCTGCTGAACGATAGTGCGCCCAATCGCCACGCGCTGGCGCTGGCCGCCGGAGAGATTCTGCGGAAGCCGGTCCAGCATCTCGTCTAGCCTGAGCATCGCGGCGGCATGCTCTATCCGTCGGGCGATTTCATCCGCCGGTGTGCGGATATTTCGCAGGCCAAAGGAGAGATTTTCCCGCACCGTCATGTGCGGATAAAGAGCGTAAGACTGAAACACCATTGAGAGGTTGCGTTTACCTGCCGCCAGGTGGGTGACGTCGATATCACCCATCATCAGCGTGCCGCCGTCGGGGGTTTCTAGCCCGGCAATCATGCGCAGCAGCGTGGATTTACCGCAGCCTGACGGTCCGACCAGAACGATAAATTCCCCGGAGGCGATCTCCAGCGAGAGATTTTCAATGATGGTGGTCTTGTCATATTTTTTATGAATATTCCTGAGGGAAAGGGCGGTCATAGCGTCTCCTTAGCGCCGGATTGGGCGGCAATCAACGTCAATACTTCATCGGTTTTTTGCGCGAGCAGGGCGGTATCGCCCCGAGTCTCCACGTTGAGCCGCAGCAGGGGTTCTGTATTGGAGGCGCGTAAATTGAAGCGCCAGTCGGCGAAGGCGAGGCTTATGCCATCGCAGTCGTCGCGTTCAGGGGCGGCGGATTGATAGTGTGCAATAACCGCTTTCTGGATCGCCGCCGGATCGCCAACGGTCAGATTGATCTCGCCAGAGACCGGGAAGTGCGACCGGGCGTCGGCAATCCACCGGGAAAGCGGTTGACTGCTGTTACCGATAATTTGCAGCATCAGCACCAGCGGGATCATTCCGCTATCGCAGTAGCCGAACTCGCGAAAGTAGTGGTGCCCGCTCATTTCTCCGCCGTAGATGGCGTCCTCTTCGCGCATCCGCGCTTTGATAAAGGCATGGCCGGTTTTACTGATGATGGGATGTCCGCCGCAGCGGGTCACCATTTCCAGTGTGTTCCACGTCAGTCGCGGGTCGAGGATCACCGGACTGGTGGGAAAACGCTGCAGGAAGTGGTGCGCGAACAGCCCGACCAGATAGTAGCTCTCGATAAATGTCCCCTGTTCATCAAAGAAAAAGCAGCGGTCGAAATCACCTCCCAGGCGATCCCGAAATCGGCCTGATGCGCAATCACCGCCTGGCGTGTCGCCTGCCGATTTTCGGGCAGCATCGGGTTCGGCACGCCAGCCGGGAAATGACCGTCCGGCTGATGGTGCAGACGAATAAAATCTGCCTGCACGCCTGCCTGCGCCAGACCTTCCGCCAGCGCATCCAGCGCCGGGCCCGCGGTACCGTGCCCGGCATTGGTCACGATCCGCAGCGGGCGAGCTGGAGGGCGATGAAGGAAGCGCGTCAGGCAGTGAACCCAGGCGGGACGATTGTCGTAACGGATCACCACACCGCGATGCACGACAGGGGGAAAAATATTTTGTTCAGCCAGCGCTTTGATTGCCAGCAACCCGTTGTCGTTGCTGACAGGGCGCGCCTCTTCGCGCACCAGTTTCATGCCGTTGTATTGCGCGGGGTTATGACTGGCGGTGACCTGGATACCGCCATCAGCCCGTAGCTCGCGGGTGGCGAAGTAGACCTCCTCAGTACCCGACAGCCCAATGTCGATAACGTCGACGCCGCTGGCGGTTAGCCCTTCGGCCAACGCCACCTTCAACGTTTCGGAGCTCAGGCGGATATCACCGCCGACCACCACGCGTCTGGGATGCAGCCAGGCGGCGTAGGCGCGGCCAATGCGAAAGGTGATATCCGGCGTGAGAGAGACGCCCACTTCACCACGAATGTCATAAGCTTTAAAACAGGTCAGTTCATCCATAATCCACTCTTCTGTTAAGCAAAATGCACTCAGGCCGTCTCTCGCACGATCAACTGGTATTCCAGTGCGTGATGGATGACGGGCCCGCGGTTGAGGAGTAATTCCACGGCGATTTCGCCTTTACGTTCCGCGTTCTGATCAATGGTGGTGAGGCCAATACCGTTGGCGTCGGGAATGATGTTGTCGAAACCGCTGATCGCCACCTGCTGTGGAATAGCGAGACGCTGGCGCTGGCAGTAGTTAACGGCGCCCAGCGCGAAGCGATCGGATAAGCAAATGAGCGCGCTGATATCGGGATGGGCGCTCAGCAGCGCCTCGGCGGCCAGTTCGCCGTGCTGTTCATCATGCTGCGTTTCATACAGCCAGCAGGTAGAAAGCGGAATGCCCTGCTCACGAAAGACGGCGCGGCAGGCGTTGACGCGCGTTAGCATCAGCGTGTTATCACCAGTAACCGCGCGTGCCAGATGGCGCATACCTTGCGCGCCGGGACGCGAGGAGAAGGCGATAATGCCGAAATGGCGGTGTCCTTTGTCGAGCAAATAGCGGGTGATATCCCGCATCGCGCTGGCGTTATCAATCGATACGCTGCTGTATTCTGGTAATTCGAAATCGAGGGTGACCACCGGAAGATGGCGAGCCAGCGTCTGCTGAATAATGGCGGCGCTATTGTGGGTGGCATTCAGAATATAACCATCGACCAGCGTAGTAAGCGACGGCGTTGCGTTAGCGGCCCCTTTTTGCAACGGGACCAGCACGAGATTAATATTTTGCTCTTCACAGCGAACGGCAATGCCGCGCATCAGTTTGATATCGTGCGGGTCGATAAACACGTAACTCATCGAATCGTTGAAGATGACGCCAATGGTGTCTGACTTGCCGGTACGCAGCGCGCGGGCCAACCGGTCCGGCCCCTGAAAGCCCACTTCCCGGGCATAACATAAAATGCGTTCACGCAGTTCGACGGAGAGTTTTTCTGGGTTATTCCATGCGTTTGAGATTGTGGTATGGGATATTCCCATTTCCTTCGCTAATGATTTAATGGTTATTTTTGCTGTTTGCCTTTTATTATATTTGTCTGATGGTGTGTTTTTATTTTTAATATTCATGATGTTTATATTTATTCTTTCCTGATATTGGTGGCTGAGTTTATCGTTAAACAAAAATAGTTTTGTGATTTGTTTAACGTTAAACATAAATAAGGGGTGTTAGCGTACGCAATATTCAAAAGCAGGGTAGCGGTAAGCCAATAACACTTATTGAGAGTTAGGGAGATATATCGTGAAAGTTGCAGCGGTTGCTAAATTGATGGCATCAATATTACTTAGTCTATATATTTCTGGTTGTGGACCGGATGAGAAAAAAGATGAACAGGCCGGGGCGAAAACAGCGATAAAAATGTGGGTGGCACCTAACGAAAATGAAGAAGCCTTCTGGAATAAAATGGTAACGGAGTGGAATAAAGACCCTGCCCATACCCCCGTACAATTTACTACTATTCCTGCCGCCAACAGTTCGGAAGAAGCGATTATGAACGCGTTGGCTTCGGGTACCGAACCAGATATTTCCAGCAATATTTTTATTGGCTTCGCAAGCCAACTGGTGGATGTCGGGCAAATTGAGGACCTGTCCAAAATGCCAGGCTTTGATGACCTGGTGAAAACGCGCCAGATGGCATCGCTTCTCCCGGCGTGGAAGCTCAACGGCCAGCAGAACGTCCTGCCGATATACGTTAATCCTATCGTCTGGTGGTGGCGCGGCGACCTGCTGAAAAAGTACGGTTTCGACCATGCACCGACCCGCTATGACGAGCTTTATCAACTGGCAGAACGCCGGGCGGCGGACAACCACGGCTACGTGATGCAGCTTACTGCCGGTAAGAACTGGTGGGAACGCTGGTTCGACTTTATTCCCCTGTATTACGCGCAGAGCGGTGGGAAAACCTATATTGCTGATAAAAAAGCGGCCTTTAATAACCCGGACGGTCAGTCGGTGCTGACATTTATGGGGAAAGTGTTTAACAGCAAGTGGAGCAGCTACGACTTCACCTCCGCTGACGATCCGCTGGCGACCGGCCAGGTTCTGGCCTCTGCCCGCGGCCCGTGGGATCTTGCCCGCTACCGGAAACAGTACCCGGAGGTGCTGAAAACCATTCAGATTGGCCCGATGCTGACCGAAAACGGCGCCGCCCATCCGCACACCTTCGGCGACAGCAAGGGCATGGTGATGTTCAGCTCCAGCACGCACAAAACCGAGGCCTGGGCGTTTATGCAATGGGTCTTTGGCAACGCCGGGCATGATCGCACCTGGCTTGAACTGACCGGTATGCCGCCTGCACGCGCCGACTTGATGAGTAATCCGCTGTTTACTGACTATTTTGCGAAAAATCCGCTGGAGAAAGATATTGCCTCTTACGTTGACGTGGCCCTGCCTCCGGTGGCGACCACGCAAACCACAGAAATTCAACGCAGTATGACGCAGATGCTTGAACGGGTGATTTTCAACAACGAAGCCCCGGAAAAAGCGCTGGACCAGTCACAGCAGGAAGTTAACGCTCTGCTGGCGCAATAAGGGGGCGTGATGGCTGGATATGATTCCCGTACCGGAGGCCTGCTGGCCTCCACCTGGATAGGTTATTCATTGCTGTTCTGGTTTTATCCGCTGGCCTGGCTGGCGGTGCTGAGCGTCACCCAGTGGCAGTTTATTGGAACGCCCCGGTTCTCGGGGCTGCAAAACCTGACTGGCGTCGTGAACGATAAACTATTCTGGACGTCGATGTGGAATATTTGTCGCTTTTTAATGTGGTACGTACCGATTGTTTTTGCTGCTTCACTCTTATTTGCGGCGGGATTACGACGCATTAACTATGGCAAGGGATTTATTGCGCTGAGTTTTTTACTCGCCAATATCTCTTCCGGGGTGGCCTATTCCATCGTCTTTTCTAAATTGTTTAGCGAATATGGCCCAGTGAACCAATTTTTACGCGCGCATTTCGGTATTTCCGTTCCGTGGTTTACTAATCCGGATTGTGCGATGCTTTCCATCGCGTTGATTGTGACCTGGAAATTTGTCGGCTATTACGGATTAATTCTTTATTCAGGGATGCAGGCGATTCCTGGCGATATTTACAGCGCGGCAATGCTCGATAAAACCGGGCGTTTTAAACTGGGTTGGGCAATAACGCTGCCGATGATGAATCCGCAAATTGTCATGGTCATGGTGCTGGCGATTACCGTGGCTTTCAGTATCTTCACCGAGCCCTATTTAATTACCGGCGGCGGCCCGCTGAATAGCACCACCAGCCCGATGGTGGTGATGTATGAAGCCGCTTTCCAGAATATGAAGCCGACGTGGGCGGCGACCATGTCCATTATTGTCGCGGGCTGCAGTTTCGTAGCGATTTGGCTGTTCCGTAAACTGTTTGAAAAAAATATCGAGATTGTGTGAATGAAAAAACTCACTCCCCTGAGCCTGGTGATTCACGCGGTAATGTTTATTCTGGCGTTAAGCTGGCTCTATCCGTTTATCTGGATGACCGTTTCGTCGTTGAAACCGACGGCGGAGATCTACACTACCGGTCTGTTCTCCGGTCATCTGACGCTGGAAAACTACATCTTCCTGTTTGATAACAGCAACCGGGCCGACAAGCCTTTCTTACGCACGCTGTTTAACTCGCTGTTTGTCTCTTTCGCCATAACCTTCTGCGTCACCGTCACCTCCATGCTGGTGGGCTACGCGCTGGCGAAAACCGAGTTCCGCGGCAAAAATGCGTTTCGTAACCTGCTGATCGTCCAGATGGTTTTCCCGGTCTTTATGTTCATCATTCCGCAGTTTGTGCTGATGCGTGAACTGGGGATGGTGAACCGCTACAGCGCGATGATCCTGCCATACGCCATGAGCGCATGGGGGATCTTTATGGTCTCGCAGAGCTTTAAAGGCACGCCAAACGACTATCTGTATGCCGCGCGCCTCGACCACGCCAGCCTGTGGGGCATTTTGCGCCACGTGATGATGCCGTTGAACAAATCCATTCTGGCAATCGTCGCGCTGTTTACCTTCTCAAGCTCGTGGGACAACTTCCTCTGGCCGCTGATCGTCATGCGCGACGTTGAAAAGATGCCGTTCTCGGTGCTGCTGGCAACCTTCAGCAAATCTTACGGCGTCTATCTTGGCCCGGTAATGGCCGGGGCAGTGGTGCAGATGCTGCCGGTGGTGGTGCTGTTTGTCCTCTTTCGCAAATACTTCCTGCAGGGCATGTCGTTATCACTGAAATAAGGAATGAACCGGTGAACAAGCAACCCTGGTGGCTGGCGTGTACCTGCTACCAAATCTATCTGCCCTCGTTCTGCGATGGTAACGGTGACGGCATGGGTGATTTTCCTGGCCTGCTGTCGAAGGTGGACTACCTGTACGAACTGGGCGTCGGCGCCATCTGGATCACGCCGTTTTATCCCTCGCCGCTGGTGGACAACGGCTACGACATCAGCGATTACTGCGCGGTCGACGCGCGTTTTGGCACGCTTGAGGATTTTCGTAAGGTGGTGGCGCGTTGCCATGCCTGCGGAATTCGCGTGATTATCGATCTGGTGGTTAACCACGTTTCGTCGGCGCATCCGTGGTTTCGCGACGCGTGGAACAACCCGGCCAGCCGCTATCGCGACTACTTCCTGTTCAGCAGGCAGCCGAATAACTGGCAGTCATTTTTCTCCGGCAGCGCCTGGACCGCCGAGCCGGATACCGGGGAGTTCTACTATCACAAGTTTGCCCCCGAGCAGGTCGATCTCAACTGGGCGAACCCTGACGTGGAGCGTGAAATTTACCGGGTTGTTGATTTCTGGAAAGCGCAGGGCGTCGACGGTTTCCGTTTTGACGTTATCAACTTCCTGACCACCGACGGCATTGGCCCGGATAACCCGCAGGAGAATGGCGAGCAGCAGCACCATTTCGATATCAACCAGCCGGGCATTCTCGAGACGTTGCGTCGGCTATGTCGTTATGTGCGCCAGCAGGGGGAGACATTTTTAATTGGCGAAATTGGCAGCGAGGCGCTGGATGTTCTGGCGCGTTATCAAAGCCCTGAGCTGATGAACGTGGTGTTTAACTTCAATATCGGCAGCCAAAAAACCTTTGATATCGCTCGATTGTGCGAAGCGATTAACGCCACGCAGGCGCAGCAGTCCGGGCCGCCTACGCTGTTTTTCTCCAGCCACGATATGCCGCGCATGATCGGTCGCTTTGGCGAAGGCCCGCGTGATACCGCGCGCGCGTTGGCAGTGCTGGCATTACAGCTTACCGCGCGCGGAGTGCCGTTTATTTATCAGGGCGAAGAGCTGGGCATGCCGAATTATTCTTCTCTCTCCGTAGAGCAACTCTTCGATATTCAGGGCAAAACCCATTACCAAACCGCGTTACAGCAGGGGGCGAATGAGGCTCAGGCGCTGGCGCTGGCGGTGAAACACTCCCGCGACGGTTCGCGTGCGCCGCTGCTGTGGTCCGACGCACCGTTTGCCGGTTTTTCTACCGTCGCCCCGTGGATGCCCGTTTGCGAGGACTACCCACTCATCAACGCTGAGCGTCAGCGGCAGACGCCAGCGTCGCTATGGCGACAATATCAGGCGCTGATTGCGCTGCGGGCGGCCACGCCGGCCCTCTGTGAAGGGGCGTCCAGTGAACTTGGGTTGACGGAGAGTTGCGTATGGTTCACCCGCGAAACGGAGCAGGAGTGCGTGTGGGTAGCAATCAACTTTGGCGCGCCGGTACGGAATCCCTGGCGGGATATTCCTGCCGGAGTGCTGTACGGCATCGACGGCCAGTGGCTGGACAAAAATCAAATTGTGATGAAAAGGAGCGTTCATGAACAGACACAGCAGTAATCCGCTTATTACCCCGAAAGACGTGGTGCCTTCACTGCCGGGGCGCAAGGTTGAATGTGTCTTTAATACCGGGGTCACCGAATGTAACGGCGAAATTATTCTGCTGCTGCGCGTCGCGGAAAGCGTGATTAACGATAATCCGCAGCAGATTGTGGTTCCGCTGCTGAAGCCGCAGGCAGAAGGCTGGCGGCAAACCACCAAAACCTTCGATCGCGGCGACGATCGCTTCGATTTTAGCGATCCGCGCACCATCGTGCTCAAAAGCGATCCGGCGCAGGTCTGGTTAACCTCAATGTCCCATTTGCGCCTGGCGCGCAGCGTCGACGGCATGCATTACACC
The DNA here is from genome assembly GCF_041807075.1 of Citrobacter telavivensis. Lineage (NCBI taxonomy): Bacteria > Pseudomonadati > Pseudomonadota > Gammaproteobacteria > Enterobacterales > Enterobacteriaceae > Citrobacter > Citrobacter telavivensis. Next base: position 33,833 of record NZ_JBGUBF010000011.1, read on the forward strand.
ATTGATTCGCAGCCGTTTATTATTGCCGACAGCCGCTACGAGGAGTTTGGCTGCGAGGATGCGCGTATTACGCGGATAGATGACCTTTGGTATATCAACTATTCGGCGGTTTCTTCGTTGGGGATCACCACCGCGCTGGCGACCACCCGTGATTTCATCACTGTGGAAAAACGGGGGCTAATTCTCTGCCCGGATAACCGCGATGTCTGTTTCTTTCCGGAAAAGATCGGCGGACGCTATATGGCGCTGACGCGTCCCGCACCGTGTCACTTTGGTCATCCGGAGATCTGGATCTGCGAGTCGCCGGATATGCTGCACTGGGGCAATCACCGACATCTGCTGGGGCGTTCCGGGGACGAATGGGATTCACGCAAGTCCGGCGGCGGCGCGCCGCTGATCAAAACCGATCGCGGCTGGCTGGAGATCTATCATGGGGTGGATGCCGCGCAGCGGTACTGCCTGGGGGCGTTGCTTCTCGATCTCGACGATCCTATGAAGATTCTCGCCAAATCGCCGGTGCCGCTGCTGGAGCCGACGGCGATTTATGAGCGGGAAGGCTTTTTCGGCAATGTGGTCTTTACCTGTGGGGCGTTGATTCGTAATAACACGCTGCACGTCTGGTACGGCGCGGCGGACGAGTGTACCGCGTTGGCGACCCTGCCGATGGACGCGCTCTGGCAACATCTTGGGCTGGCATAATGCGCGACGATGTTGAGGCGCTCTATCAGCGTTATCGGCCGCAGCCGCAGAGCGGAAGGCGTGGAAAAATTGTCTTCCACGGCGTAGCGGGTCTGGATGCCTATAACCCCACAGCCCCCTTTCTTGATGAAGGACGATGGTGCATAGCCGCGCGCGTCGAGGCGCGCGATAGCGAAGATGCGCAGGTGCGTTTTTTCGCCTGGGATGGCGGCAACCATGCCACGTTGCTGGATGAGATGCCGACGTTCCGGCTCCAGGATCCTTTCGTCAGCCGCATTGGCGGCGAGTTGCTGTTGGGCGGCGTGGAAGTGGTACCCGCGAAGGAGGGCAAAGGGATGCGCTGGCGAACGCGGTTCTTTGTCGGCCCGTCGGTTCGCGCACTGCGGCCCCTGACCGTCGGACCATGGGGGATGAAGGATATCCGACTGGTTGAACTGCCCGACGGCCGAATTCTGGTATTTACCCGTCCGCAGGGCGATCCCGGTGGACGGGGCACCATTGGCTGGATGATTCTCTCCACGTTAAGTGAACTTGGTACGCAGACCATTGCGCGGGCTACGCTAATTCCGCATGTTGATACGTTCTGCTGGTGCGGCGTTAACGAAGCCCATTTGTTACCCTCGGGTCACATTGGCGCGCTGGCGCACGTGGCTCGTTTCGATGAGCAGGGTAACCGACACTACTATGCTGCATGTTTTACCTTTGACTATCAGCGTGGCGTTAGCAGCGCGATGAACATCGTGGCCTGTCGCGATGATTTTCTGCCCGGAGAGAGTAAACGTGACGATTTACAGGACGTGGTCTTTCCCGCCGGTTTGCTGGAAACGCAAGAGCAAGGGCAAGGTAGGCGGCTGTTTTGCGGTACCAGCGATTGCGAAGTGCAGTGGCGGGATATTCCCTCGCCGTTTGCGGGAGGATAAAAATAACGCCCCCTACGCAGTCGCAGGGGGCGTGGGTTTACTGCTCTGTCGCCAGTTGATTCTGGTTCACTCGCAGTGCCGCCAGCGCTTTACGTGCGGCTTTTAGTACCTGTTCGCACTGCTCGATCGTCAGCGTTAACGGCGGTTCGATGCGGATCGTTTTCGAGTTGTTTAGCGTCCCGGCAACCAGTACCCGCTGGCGGAACATCTCGCTGGCGAAACGGTAGCCCGTTTCATTGTCGACAAACTCGATTGCCATCAGCATCCCTTTCCCGCGCGCGTCCTGCACCAGATCGGGGTACTCCCGCGCCAGTTGGCGGAAACCGTCCAGCAGGATATCGCCTTTCTGTTCCGCTTGTGCCGGCAGGTTTTGTTCCAGCAGGACATTGATGGTCGCCAGCGCGGCCGCACAGGCCAGCGGGTTACCGCCAAAGGTCGTGGTGTGCAGGAACGGGTTATCGAACAGTACTGAAAAAACCTCTTCGGTGGCGATCGTTGCGCCAATCGGCATCACGCCGCCTCCCAGCGCTTTTGCGAGGCAGAGAATGTCAGGCTGCACGTTCTCATGTTCACAGGCAAACATCTTGCCGGTTCGCCCCATGCCGGTCTGGACCTCATCGAGGATCATCAGCGCGCCAAACTCGTCACAGAGTTTACGCACGGCGGTGAGATAACCCTGTGGTGGCAGGATCACGCCGCCTTCACCCTGGATAGGTTCCAGAATCACCGCCGCCACATCATCTCCGGTTTTTTGGCACTCGCTGAGCGTGGTACGCATAGCCTCAATATTACCGAACGGCACATGACGGAAACCCGGTAATAGCGGCATAAACGGCTTGCGGAAAGTGGATTTGGCGGTGGCGGACAGCGCGCCCAGTGATTTACCGTGGAATGCGCCGCTGGTGGCGATGAAGGTAAATTTGCCGCGTGGTGACTGGTAGGCCTTCGCCAGTTTCAGCGCCGCTTCGACCGATTCCGTGCCACTGTTGCAAAAGAAGCTGTATTTCAGTTTTCCGGGTGCCAGGGCAGCAAGGGTTTTTGCCAGCATGGCCCGCAGCGGGTCAAGCAGCTCCTGACTATGCAGAGGTTGTTTCGCGAGTTGATTCTGTACGGCGGAAACCACAACTGGATTACGGTGCCCCACGTTGAAAATTCCAAAACCTCCCAGGCAGTCGACAAACTCCTGTCCCTGGGTGTCGACAAGCGTATTCAGACCTCCCGCTTGCCACTCTACGGCTCCGTAATCCCCGCCGGCGGTAACAGATTTGCGATACTCTAAAAATCCCGGATTGACATGCTCTTTGAAGTAATCAATCACCTCTCGGTTAAGTGCTTTCATCTCCTCATGATCAAGCGTTCGCTTCTCAATGAGATTCAGTGCGTGTGCGCTGCAGGCCAAAGCCGATGCGCTGGAAGGTAACCTGTTCAAAATATGCTCCCGGGGCTTGCGTATCACATGATACCGATTTAAGTATTGCAGGGATTGCGCCATCCCGGCGGCGCTGACGAAAATCGGGATAAACACCAGGGAGAAGAGTTGTTGCGCAACATTTAATCTCATTTGTTAACAGTTGCTGAGTTTTTGCGCAGAATGAAGACCGTACGAGAGTGGCTTCAGAAGGGGCGACTGCGCGGAAATAGTGCAAAAATTGTGCAGTAACAGTGCGTATCCCTCAGGGGGATTTTATAGTTTCAATCTGAAAGTATTTTAAATCAATCAATTAGAATTCATACAAATCGTGAGGTTTAATCGCAAATTGCGATCTAAATCAAATTTAACATCTAAAGATAAATCTGTTAGCGCCGAAATAACATCTGACAAAAAAGTTAACAGCCAGATAACTAGCACAGGACGCGACTATGTCTTCTCATCTCTACGTCACCCAGCAAAATACACCGCTGGATGACGATACGACCCTCATGTCGACTACCGATCTCCACAGTTACATCACTCACGCCAACGATACCTTCGTCAATATCAGCGGTTATTCGATCAATGAATTGTTGGCGCAACCTCATAACCTGGTGCGTCACCCGGATATGCCGAAAGCGGCCTTTGCCGACATGTGGTACACCCTGCAGCAGGGCGAGCCGTGGAGCGGCATCGTCAAGAACCGCCGTAAAAATGGCGATCATTACTGGGTAAGGGCGAACGCGGTACCGATGGTACGCGAGGGGAACGTGACGGGATACATGTCGATCCGTACCCGCGCGACCGACGCGGAGATCGCCGCCGTTGAGCCTTTATATCAGGCGCTCAATGAAGGCCGTTGTTCGCGCCGGATCCACAAGGGGTTGGTGGTGCGTAAAGGATGGCTCGGGAAACTGCCGGCAATGCCGGTGCGTTGGCGGGTTCGTAGCGTGATGGTGCTCATTTATGGCGTGCTGGCGGCGACGCTGCAACTGTCCGGTGCGTTATGGCCCGCACAACTGATGTGCGCGCTGGTGATGCTGCTGGGTACGGCTGCATTTGAGTGGCAGATTGTTCGCCCGATTGAGAATGTAGCGAAACAGGCGCTGAAGGTGGCGACCGGTGAGCGGAACAGCGTGGCGCATCTGAACCGCAGCGACGAACTGGGATTGATGCTACGCGCTGTCGGACAGCTTGGTCTGATGTGTCGCTGGCTAATCAACGATGTTTCAAGCCAGGTGTCGAGCGTCAGAAACGGCAGCGAAACGCTGGCGAAAGGTAATGACGATCTGAATAAGCACACCCGTCAGACGGTCGATAACGTGCAGCAGACGGTGACCACCATGAATCAAATGGCGGCGTCGGTTAAACAAAACTCAGAAACCGCGTCCGCAGCCGATAAGCTGTCGATTGCTGCCAGTAACGCGGCGACGCAGGGCGGCGAGGCGATGGACACCGTGATTAAAACCATGGATGACATCGCCAACAGCACGCAGCGCATCGGTACCATCACTACGCTTATCAACGACATCGCTTTCCAGACGAATATCCTTGCGCTAAACGCCGCGGTTGAAGCGGCCAGGGCGGGTGAGCAGGGGAAAGGGTTTGCCGTTGTGGCGGGTGAAGTGCGCCATCTGGCCAGTCGCAGCGCCAGCGCGGCGAATGATATTCGCAAGCTGATCGATGCCAGTGCGGATAAAGTGCAGTCTGGCTCCCAGCAGGTCCATGCGGCGGGGCGCACGATGGATGATATTGTCTCTCAGGTTCAGAACGTCACCCAGTTGATTGCACAGATTAGCCATTCCACACTGGAACAGTCCGATGGCTTGACCAGCCTGACGCGTGCGGTGGATGAACTTAACCACATTACACAAAAGAACGCCGAACTGGTTGAAGAGAGCGCCCAGGTGTCCGCTATGGTGAAACACCGCGCCAGCCGTCTGGAAGATGCCGTGACGGTGCTGCACTAATCCTTTCCTTTATCCTCATCAACGCTTGCCTGTAACGGCAAGCGTTATTGTAATAATAATGTTAACAGCATATTAAATATTACCACCTACGGGTTATTTCTCTATTTTATTAACCGCTTTCAGTTTCCCTATTTTGGCTATTTAGACATTATAAAAAATCGTTTATATAACGATCGGTCTGCCTCTATTCATCGTTAAAAACTATTTACCAGCAATTATTGATAATAAAAAGCGATCAAATTCATAAAGTTAGTGAAATTGTTACCGATAAAGGAATCTGTCTGAAGAAAACTATCTCCAGGGAGAATATATGTTTTTGCGTAACATGAAAATTCGCTCAAAATTATTTATCGCGTTTGGATTGTTTATTGTACTGATGATGGTGAGTTCGGGCCTTTCCTTATTTAGCCTGGACCGCGCCAACAGTGGTATGCAAAACATCATTACCAATGATTATCCCATCACGGTAAAAGCCAACAAGCTTGTCGATCATTTCCAGGATTTTGTCAGCACGCAGCAACTGATGCTGATGGACGAAGAGGGGCGGTGGGCCCAGACGTCACAGAAAAAACTCGACGCCATAAGCGAGCAAATCACGGTGCTGCTGGATGAACTGAACGCCGCGCCGTTGAATGCCGAATCGAAGAATGTCATCGCAGGGATCCGCGATGTGCGTGAGCAGTATCTCGCCTCCCGATTTCGCATTCTGCAGGAACTGCAAAACCATAACCGACAGGCGGCGATGCAGGAGATGATGACCACGACGGTTAATGTACAGCAGGACTATAAAGCTAAAGTTCAGGCATTGATCGCCATTGAAGACAGGCAGATGCTGCGCGCTGGCGCACAGGTGGAAAGCGACTTTAACACGAACCGGGCGCTGCTTAGCGCACTGGCGCTCATCGGCATTGCCGCGGGCTGTATCATGGGCTGGTATATCGTGCGTTCCATCACCCGGCCGTTGAATGAAGCGGTGCAGTTTGCCGAAGCGATTGCCGAGGGTGACCTGACCCGCAATATTATTACCACGCAGAAAGATGAGACCGGCGAACTGCTGCATGCGCTGATGGTAATGAAAACTCGTCTGCTGGAGATAGTCCAGGAGGTTCAGAACGGCTCAGAGAATATCTCCAGCGCGGCAGCGCAGATTGTCGCCGGAAACCAGGATCTGGCTGCGCGTACCGAAGAACAGGCGAGCTCTGTCGAGCAGACCGCAGCGTCGATGGAGCAGATCACTGCCACGGTCAAAAATACCGCCGAACATACCGGAGAAGCGACGAAACTCTCAGCGGGGGCGGCGACCGTCGTGAAGAACAATGGCGAGATGATGAATCAGGTGACGCAGAAAATGCGCGTGATTAATGAAACGACTAACCGGATGTCAGACATCATCAACCTGATTGACTCTATTGCCTTTCAGACTAATATTCTGGCGCTGAATGCGGCGGTTGAAGCGGCGCGAGCCGGTGAGCATGGCCGCGGATTTGCCGTGGTAGCGGGAGAGGTACGCCAACTGGCGCAGAAGAGCGCGTCTTCTGCCAGCGAGATTCGCCATCTGATTGAGGATTCCACCGGTCAGACCCAGGAAGGGATGCAACTGGTCGAGAAGGCTAATGCCCTGATTAACGGCATGGTAAACAACGTTGAAGAGATGGATGTGATCCTACGGGAGATCGGCCAGGCCAGTCGTGAGCAGACCGAGGGTATCTCGCAGATCAACAGCGCGATTGGCCTGATTGACGCCACCACGCAACAGAACTCCTGTCTGGTTGAGGAGTCCGTTGCGGCAGCGGCGTCACTGAACGAGCAGGCGTTACACTTAAAAGAGATGGTGAAAGTGTTCCGCGTTCGCGAAGGCGATGCCTTGCCTGCTTAATCAAGCTGAGTGATTTCCAGCGCCGCGCGGTCGATCACGCCAATGATCTTTTTAAGCTGCGCGTCGCTGATGTCACCCTGATTTACCCTCAGATCAAGCACCGCCTTGAAGTTTTCCAGCGCTCGCTTCATCTGCGGGTTCTTACGCAACTCAAAGCCGACATTGCGCGCATTAACGCGTTCCTGGATGTGGTCGAGATGTTCACGATTCTCTTCCAGCCACTGTGCGCCAGTGTCGGTGAGGGTGATTTTTTTACGCCCGCCATCCTCTTCGCTTATCGTAATAAAGGCCTGATCCTGGAGGAAATCCAGCGTTGGATAGATAACCCCAGGGCTCGGCGTATAGTTGCCCTGCGTCAGATTTTCGATGGCCTTGATCAGCTCATAGCCGTGACTGGCCTCACGGGAAAGAATGTCCAGAATCACCAGACGCAGCTCCCCATGACCAAAAAAGCGCTGACGTCGTCCACCTCCACCGCCTCTGCCGTGACGATGTTCGCAACCGTCGTGATGATGCCCTTCGCCTTTACAGCAACCTTCATGATGATGTCGCATGATAATCTCCTGATGTTATTTAGATATATCTAATTTATATCTAAATCATAAATTATGACAAGTTCAATGTTGATATTTTTATTAATTATATGAATTTTAAAGATAAATATTTTGCGGTGCAATCTTCCAGAAACTATCAAAAAATGACTTGCAATCCTGGTGATTAACAATCATTATCATTTGAAAATTTATTTCGATATATCTGATTATTACACTAAGGTCAAAAGATGATGGATAAAACTTCACGTTACCCTCAGCGCGTGCGCAATGAACTGCGCTTTCGCGAACTTAGCGTTTTGCGCGTAGAACGTATTGGCACGGGTTTTCAGCGTATTGTCCTCGGCGGCGATGCACTGGAAGGTTTTAGCTCGCGCGGTTTTGACGATCACAGCAAGGTGTTTTTCCCGCAACCCGGCAGCCATTTTGTTCCGCCAACCGTGACGGAAGAGGGCATTGTCTGGGGAGAGGGCGTACGTCCTGTTTCTCGCGACTATACGCCGCTGTACGATGAAGCCCGTCATGAACTGGCGCTGGATTTCTTTATCCACGACGGCGGCGTGGCAAGTTCCTGGGCGTTACAGGCGCGCGCAGGCGATACGTTAACGATCGGTGGGCCACGCGGTTCACTGGTGGTGCCGGAAGATTACGCATATCAGGTTTATGTTTGCGATGAGTCAGGCATGCCGGCGCTGCGTCGTCGTCTTGAGGCGTTGAGTCGCTTACCGGTAAAACCGACGGTGACCGCGCTGGTGAGCGTCGCCGATCCGGCATATCAGGATTATCTCGCGCATCTGGACGGGTTTGCCATTGAATGGCTGGGACACGATGAGCAGGCGGTTGCCGCGCGACTGGCGCAGATTGAGGTGCCGGAAGAAGATTACTTCATCTGGATCACCGGGGAAGGGAAAGTGGTGAAAAAACTCAGCCAGCGCTTTGAGCAGGAACCGTTTGATCAGCAGTTAGTCCGTGCAGCGGCTTACTGGCACAACAAGTAAAGTGAGCGCCGTCGGGACAATGAAATTTAATGATTTCTTTGACGCTGAAATCGGTTTAAGGTCATAGGGTAGTCTTGTGTTTTACATGGTAAATTTTAAGGATAAAAGTATGCCTGCAGTCATTGATAAAGCATTAGATTTCATTAACGGTATGAACACTTCGGCCTCTTCACCTGAACCTATGGATGAAAGCACGGCGAAAGGAATTTTGAAGTATCTGAAAGAACTGGGATTCCCGGCTAGCGCAGCAGACGTCACGGCCCGGGGGGAACAGGAGGGGTGGAACCCCGGTTTTACGCAGAAATTAGCCGGATGGGCTGAAAAGTTTGAGTCCGGAGAGCGGGTATTGATTAAAAACCCTGAGTATTTTTCACTGTATATGCGTGAGCAGCTTCAGGAACTGGTCGAAGTTGAGCGCGCGTGAAGTCAACAACCTGTCTTGATGCTCTTGCCTGTAGGGGAAGAGCATCCCTTTCTCTTACTTCCGCGCTGTTGTAACTCATTGAATTTGGTGGCCCCTGCTGGACTTGAACCAGCGACCAAGCGATTATGAGAAGCATAGGAGAGAAAGTAAAAACAATAACTTAGATAAAAATCAATGAATTACAAAACCAATATCCACCAATAAGAGCCAATAATCTAAAGTTTGTGCGACACTTTTGCGACATTTTCAAGGCTTTTGTTTAGGGTTTCTCTTCTTGCGTAGGGGGTATTTTTTTTCAATGAATGTTATGTTTTCCTCAGAGAGGAGTCTGTCCAGTTCTTTATGTAATTGACTGTTGATCTTTTGTGCGTGTTCCGCTGCGAATTTATATAATTTAACCAATTCTGGATTATGTTTATAAATAAGTGGCTTGTAGAAAAGGGCTGTGGCCGCACAGAGCCAAAATACAAGGGAAAGACATTGTACTAATGTCTCCGCTACGTGATATACGCTCGGGGTTGGGTAGCCTCCTAATGAAAACTCTACACCTTCTCCAAGAAATCTATCCATAATTGCAACTCTGCTCGGGTGGGATAAGTCAGATAGTAATCCGTATAGATATCTGGTTGATTCAATATCAGCACCTAGTTCTGATTTATCAAGCTCTTCCCTTACTTCTTGATTCTTTATCTCTTCACCTGAATGCCAGCGATCATGTAACACGGGATTTAGCATGAAAGCATTGGCTAAGGAAATATCTTCATATAAACGCCTAGTAAGCGTTGAAGCAACGTTGTACTTGCCCTCTTTCAAGCTTGATGCTATCGGATCAAGCATGTCATTACAGTCTGCAAGTAAGTTTCTGATAGTTCGGTCTCTGTCATCAACAGGTTTATGCTTACCAAGCAAGATTACTAGATGCATAATGAATACTTGATAATTACTTAGTGAGCTAAAATGAGGTGAGAACATTTTACTTAGTTCTTTAATTCTTAATTCTTTTGCCTCATCCATATCGCTGAGTCGTTCAGGTATTTTTTTCATCTTCCCACCAATGGATTAAACTTTAATGCATCTTCTAAATGGCTGGGCGCAAAATGGGCGTACCGCATAGTCATTTTAATATCTGTGTGACCGAGGATTTTTTGCAGTACCAGTATGTTGCCGCCGTTCATCATAAAATGAGATGCAAAAGTGTGCCTTAGAACGTGAGTCAGTTGCCCGGCAGGTAGGTTTATCCCCGCCCGCTCAAGTGCTGATCTAAAAGCGTAATAACATGGTTCAAACAGTTCGCCATTCTTTTTTGATAGTTCGGATAGAATTTCGGGGGCAAGTGGTATTGTACGATTGCGCTTCCCTTTCGTTTTTATGAATGTCACCTTTCCCGCTGTGATCTGACTGCGTTTCAGTTTTTCTGCCTCTCCCCAGCGAGCGCCAGTAGACAGGCAGATTTTTACTATCATCTCTAAGTCTTTGGCAGAACTGTTGCGACATTCCTCTAAAAGCCTGTCAATCTGCTCTCCGGTCAGATAGGCCATCTCACTTTCTTCAGTTCTGAACTGTCGAACATTTTCTAACGGGTTTGGAGGTTCCCATTCCCCGAGTCGTTTTAATTCGTTAAAAACGGCCAAGAAATACGCGTGTTCCAGGTTCATGGTGCGCGGCGAAACCTGAGTGACACGCTTTGTCCGGGCAAAATGGCCATCCAACCTTTTAGCTCTATAAGCGGTGAACAACTGTGCGGTGAACTCAGTAGCCATAGGAGAACCCATACACTCATCAGCCCATAGCATGGCGCTTTTACGCTTTTCACCATCTCGCAGGGTTATCCCGTGGCGCTCAAACCAAAGATGTATCAGGTCTGAAAGGCGACGTTTATCTTTTCCTTGTCCAAGCCAGGGCGTGTCCTCAACTTTTTGAAGGGTGTAGTTTTCGAATGCTAACGCCTCGCCTTTAGTCGCGAACTTCTTGCGAACTCTCTTCCCTTGCTTGCCATCGCTGCGGTTGACGGTATAGAAGTCTGCAACCCATTGGCCATCACTTAGTTTTCTTACGGCCATATCAATGAATCGTCAGGACTACACGCCCAATTACGGTGATATCGTCAATGCCACAATCAAAGGCCATACCAACGCCGCTTACTCTTACTTTCTTGATCGGAATGCGCGTAAGGGTGCGAATACTCGTTTTACCCTCAATCTCTACCAGCCACTGATCGTCATAAACCTCTGTGAATGAGGTATCAACGATAAACTGGTTGTTACCTTCCAGTATACACATGGGGGAGGTAGGCAAAGGAACTCCAGGTAAGAAAGTGACCTTATCCAGCATGTACATCCCTGCTTCATAAATCAGGCCGTCAACGATTTTGCGACGAGGCATTTTCAAAATATCCAGCTCTTCATCGTCAAACTTTCTACCTTGACCAGTGGCGAGCCACTCCAGTGATGCCCCAGTTTCAGCAACGCATCTGACAACCATATCAGCCGGAAATATCCCCCTTTTAAACCTCGCAGACAGGCTGCTGGAAGCCATATCGAAATGATCAGCTAGTTGTAGTTTTGAGGTAAATCCGTAGGCATCCACAACCCGATCCAAGACATCGCTACTGTGGCCTATCTGTTCAAAGGAAAATTTGCTCATTAGCTCACTCTTTCGATTAAGTCGAAATTGATGTTGATTTCTCGACTAAGTCGAAGTAGAGTCTCCGCGTTGTAGGTTAAGTCGAATATTGGTTAATAACAGTGGATATTGGCGTATCCCTAATCGGAGAAGTTTGCATTATGCGTCCCAACATTACAATCGTGATCCCCGATCCTTACATCCCGCTTGATGAGTATTGTCGTCGTACTGGCATGTCTCGGAGTACAGCGGAGAACCTGATTTCATACGGAAAATTGCCAATTAAACCAAAGGGAGCACAGAAAAGAGGGTTGGTTGAAGTGAACATGGCCGCCTTAACCGTGATGGCATTAAGCGAATGCAATATTTCGCTTAATGCGTAATCCATCCTACGGATTAGGGAGAGGCAAACAATGTTTGATTACCAGACATCTAAACATGCGCACTTTGATGCGGCTTGCCGAGCATTTGCAATTGAGCACAATCTGGAAGATGTGGCCGCTGCCGTTGGTATGAGACCGCAGATCCTGCGCAACAAATTGAACCCGGCGCAACCGCACCGCCTGACCTGCGATGAGCTTTTGGCTATTACGGATTACACCGAAGATGCACGTTTACTTGATGGGATGTTAGGCCAAATTAACTGCCTTCCATCCGTGCCTGTGAACAATGCCACTGAAGCCAACATGCAACTGTGTGCGCTTAGCGCCACTGCGTGTGTTGGCGCGATTGCTGGGGAAGCCGTATCAACTGGCCATATGACCGCCGCCCGCCGTACTCAAATTCTGGATCGCGCCCGCGATGCAATCCGTAGCTTATCCGTGCTGGCTTATACCGTTGAAAGCCGTATTCACTCTGCGCCGGTTCTGGCCGCTGCGGTGGATCTGGTCACAACCAACGTCACCGGCCTGATGTGAGGGAACACCATGAAAGCGTTTGTGACTTACCTGAAAAAAGAATCACCAGCCATGCAGTTGCCGAGTGGTTCAACGGGCTGGATAGAACTGCCGAACGGTCAGCGCTGGAACCCTGGGCACATGTACAAATTCAATGGCCAGCAGCAGCGTCGCCCGTGGTGGCGTCGTCTGATGGGGCTATAGGGGGCGTTATGGCGATTAGCCAGGAACAGCAAAAGCGCGGGCTGGAGCATTTAAAACAGATCCGCCGCAAATACTTCAGCGAAAGCAGCGAGGCCGCTGAATGGTGGGACAACTTAACACCGGAATGGCGCGGCGTAGTGCTTCATGCTGCTGCGGTTACATCTGGTACCGGGGCATTTAAAGCCCATTTAAGCAAGTGCTGCTGGCGGGAGCTTTATGAGCGCCTGGGCTATCGGGACATGATTCAACTGCGCCAGGGCATTTCACGGGCACGGTTAACGTTTGAAGGTTTCGGCAGTTTACGTGACAGCGATTTTTCAAAGCGCACCGCGAACCGCCCGATCAAAAAGGCACATCCAATTTATAGCAGTAGTGGGGTGCAGATGGTGGTCGCGCCTCATATCGTCCATAAGTTCCAGCAACAGGGGAATCACTAATGACCATTATTTCCGTTGAGGGTAAATCGTTGGGGGCTGAACTGGCTGTGTGGGGTGTCCCGCATAACTACGCTGTAGCGTTTGCAGCGAAAAGTACCAGTAAAAATGGCCGCATCGCTTTGCATCCGTTCTTCTTCAATGACACTGAACACATGACAAATCCGCGTCACTGGCTGGCGATCAATGCCGCTTTCTGGTGCTGCGTGTATCGCGAAGCGGAAAGCAAAGAAGCCCAGATAGAAGCGTTGGCGGGGATTCGTGCAATTTTCTATACAGCCGGAGCGTTGGGAGTTGGCGAGATAAAAACGCTGATCCAGGAGTGGTGGCGGACAACCTATGAGCTGCACCTGATTCCGGCACCGAACTACTCAGCCGCCACAGTACAACCCACTTTTCATTAATTAACCGCCTGAATTTTTTGGCCACGGTTCAAGTGGCTGGGGATTCTTTTGTCTTAAGGAAACCAAAATGCACATGACACGTCAGGATTTACCCGCAACAAAATCAGGCACTGACCTGCTGGCCATGCTCACCAAAGCCACGCAGGAAGGTAAAGCCGCAGCTGCTGATCTGTGTTCCACCCGTCTGGAAAAGCTGGCCACTCATGCGGCCAATGAAGGTTTAAGCGCAGCGGAAATCGTTGAGTTAATCCGCGAAGAAGCCGCGGCTATTTGCAGCAAAGGCGGTGCGGCATGGCAATAAAAACTCCGCTTAAATGGGTGGGCAGCAAAGCCCGCCTTATGCCTAAGCTGCGTCAGCACCTTCCAGAAGGTAAACGCCTGGTTGAACCGTTCGCAGGTTCCTGCGCCGTCATGATGAATACGGATTATGACGAGTATCTGATCGCAGATGTGAATCCTGACCTGGTTAATCTTTATAAGGCGATGGCGTATCACACTGATGCGCTGCTGAATGAGCTGGAGATCCTGTTTTCTGCCGGTTCGTTGGGTGATGTAGAAAGCCGTGCCGTTTTCTATTACGCAGTGCGTGATGCTTTCAATCTTTCTGGTGGTAAGGCCGGTTCTGAATCTGTTGAAAATGCTGCGCGTTTCCTGTACCTGAACCGGCACTGCTTCAATGGTCTGTGCCGGTATAACCGTCGAGGCCAATTCAACGTCCCGTTCGGTAAGTACAAAAAGCCTTATTTCCCCGCTGATGAAATCCGCGCCTTTGCTGAAAAAGCAAAACGCGCAACGTTTATTACTGCCCACTATTCAGAAACGCTTGATTTGGTTCGGGGCGGGAGTGACGTTGTTTACTGCGATCCGCCTTATCTGACTGATGCCGACAATTTCACCGCTTACTATGAGCGCGGTTTTTCGCATATGGATCAGGGGCGGCTGGCGCGTAAACTGCGCCATCTGGCGGAACGTGGGATTCCCGTTGTCGCGTCAAACAGCGATCTGGAAATGGTGCATTACCTGTATGCAGGATTTGACGCCGTAAAGGTTAATGCGCCGCGTAGTGTCGGTGCGGCAGCTGCAAGCCCGAAAACGGCGGCAGAGCTGATTCTTAAATGGCCTTTACCGGCGACTTCTGAGGCCAGCGCATGACGCTGGCAATAAACGAACAATGCTATGCCGTTGATGCCTGGAGGCGGGAAACTTTCGCACCAGGCACACCGGCAGACGCGACTATTACAGAACGCCGCCTGTGGGCTGTCAACCCACAGGATTATGAATGGCGATCCCGGTATCTGCATGAGATACCCGACTGGTTAGCCGGGTATTTTGGCCGTCGCTATGAAAAGCTTTTTGCTGGTCGTGACGGGCGTCGCCGTGCCAATACATTCCTGCGCCAGACTATCGGCGAGAGTGTATTGCCACGTCTGCGCAAAGTGGCTGCGCGTTACTCGCTGGCCGCTGATGCTGCTGATCTTCCTTTCGGTAAGTCGCTGGAGCGCTTGCCGTCACTAGACCGTCCAGATCTTAAAAAACTGGCCGGCCAGGTATCTGGCTGGATTTCCCAGTCACTTTATGACTTCACCGAACAGTTTGACTCCGGCACTGACGACGCCAGAGAGCTGCATCGCCGCACCCTGGAATCTTACCGCCATCTTTGTGCCTGTTGCCTGATGCTGAATAACCAGCCGCCGTACTGGGCTGAACATGCGGCCAATGAAGGTCAACTAGAAATGCGTAAGGCGGAATCCGGGATACTGCGCATGATGGCGCCGGAATGGTGGTACCTGCGTCTTAAACGTGCGCGTGATACGCAGCGCGAGCACATGGCCATTGCGGTGGGACAGGTGCAAAAAGCGGCCAGCGCTTATGTATCCCGCAAAACACTGGGCGAATGGATAGACCAGAAAAAGCGGAATCTGGAGTTCTTTAAAAAGTTTGATCTGCTGAATGATGAGGGGCTACGCATTGCACTGGACAGCATGGTGCACCGCAGCGTTGCAAATCCGGCGATCCGTCGATGTGAACTAATGGTAAGAATGCGGGGATTTGAAGATATGGCCAATGAAGAAGGGCTGGCCGGTGAGTTTTACACTATCACCGCGCCATCACGTTTCCATGCGGTTCACAGCAAAGGGGGCTTTGTATCGCAATGGGATGGAAGTACGCCGCAGGATACCCAGCGCTATTTATGCGGCGTATGGGCAAAAGCACGCGCAGCGATCTCGCGTGCGGGTATTCATGTATTTGGGTTTCGGGTTGTTGAGCCTCACCATGACGGGACACCGCACTGGCATATGTTGCTTTTTATGCGTCCGCAGGACGTGGACACGGTACGCGATATTCTTTGCTATCACGCCAGAATTACCGATTCTGAAGAGCTGCAATCTGAAAAGGCGCTGAAGGCGCGTTTTCATGTTGAAGCTATCGATCCCGCCAAAGGTTCGGCCACGGGCTATATCGCGAAATACATTTCAAAAAATATTGATGGTTTTGCGCTGGATGGTGAGCAGGACGAAGAAACCGGCGAAAACCTGCGTGATATGGCTAAGTCCGTTTCCGCGTGGGCTTCACGCTGGCGTATTCGCCAGTTTCAGCAGATTGGTGGTGCGCCGGTAACCGTCTGGCGTGAGCTGCGCCGTTTGCGGGATCAGGTACTGACCGATCGCAGAATGGATGCGGTTCTGGCCGCTGCTGATGTCGGGGACTGGGCTGCATATACCCAGGCGCAGGGCGGTGCACTGGTTGCCCGCCGTGATCTGGTTGTCCGTCTGGCCTATGAAATTACGGAACAAGGCAACGAATACGCGGAGGACGTGCAGCGCGTACAGGGTGTTTATTCTCCTTTGGTTCCTGATTCAGAAGTTTGCACACGTCTTGTTAAGTGGCAAAAGGTTGCGAAGTTGGCCGAAGCGCCAGCGGAGGCGGGTTTTTCTGGCGGCAACGCCGCCCCTTGGAGTTCTGTCAATAACTGTACGGAGGGGGGAACCCGCAGACGGTTAAAACTGGAATTACGCAGTCGGGGTTTTGAGGGGTCCGATGAAGAAATAGCCATTCTCCTGCGGGGTAGTGGTTTGATATTTGGTCAGGGGGCACTGATTTACCGCAATGGGCGGTTGAAGGAAACACGAAACGAACCATTGCAGGAGCTTTGGCCGGGGTGGTTATAGGTGTGCATGTGTGTGTAACACATTCATTTGTCAGTAGATGGCAGGAAATTAAATTTCACAATTCGTGCTTTAAGGTGTACTGTATGTATATCCAGTCATTTATTGCTTGTGGGGGCTAAATGGATCTTTTGGAGGCGTCGGCACAGCTGGAACGCATTGAGTTATTGGCCAAAATTGCCCATGTTTACGAAAGTAACCAGAGAGAAAAAACAATCGCTTTGGCCTGGATTGGAGAGCTTGCGGGAGAGGTTCGCGAAATGGTTAAAAAGGAAGGGCAACGCCCCCAGAATGGGGGCATTTCAGGCGGCGGGAGTCGCTTTCAGTAGGTCTAATGCCATCTGGCGCTGATCGGGTGAAAGTGCATTCAGTATTTTTTGCACCATCGCATCACCCGTTTTAGCGCTGGGGCTGAGAGTGTGGGAGAACGTCAGATTCATAACAAACGTGTGGCCACACTCAACATCTGAACAGGCGCAGTAAATATCCGCAATTTGCCGGTGCTTCCTGTTCGTTTTACGAATAACAGCCTTTGAGCCGCATTCCGGGCATTCGATTTTCAGAACTCGCATATTCCATGCTCCAGCTGTTAAATGATGCCTGGATTTTAGCCTGTTTCGCCTCATGCCGCACCCTTATCCGTTGATTCTGTGTAACTTAAATCAAAGTTAAGGTGTAGCCTTTCCGGTATTTCGGGATCATTGTTAACGGCCAGCATAAAACGGCGCTGGATGGGGGCAATTTCGCTTTTCTTGTAAATGCGTTCAGCCTTTTCAACATCCCCCAGTCCGGCAGTGTTCTGCGGGACAATACCTGCGAGGCCAGCAGGGAAACGGTGAGCGTTCAGAATGTCCTGGGCGCTGATGTTCTTGATGTTGGCAAATTCATCCTTTGCGGAAATATCCCCCATTTCAATGAATTTGATGGCGTCACCGTCTCCACCGGGAATGTTTACAAGGATGGTGGAGAAGTTACCGATCCCTTTGCTGTCACGCAGTTGCTGTTCAATTTCTTCCTCCATTTCGTCCGTCATGCTGGGATCGCGGGTATAAAGAATACCGCCTGTGTGCGCACCGTTGTGGTAATAACGGCGTCGGAAAATGACCGCTTCACTGTTAAGTAACGCGGAATGCACACCGCCGATGTAGTCCGGCAGTCCGTAGATATGCTGTTGCGGGTCATACATTTTGATGAAGATAATATCTTCTTCTGGCCATACCTGCGGTTCCCCTTCCTGTAACACCACGTAGTCACCAGGCTTATCCAGCGCGTTATCTCTGACTTTGCGGCGGCGAATATACAGACCGGGCAAGGGTTCAAGTGCGATCACGTCACCCCAGCCGTTACGAATTTTGGCAATCGCAATATCCCCAAAGGTTATATAGTCAAACGCTGCCGCTTCCAGCTGGTCGTGAATAAGCCCGCCCCCCTGGTAGTCTGAAACAATCATGTTTTTACGGGCGTGAATGATGCCGCCGTGCTGACCGTTAAGATTAATCAGTTGCGCGAGTGCCAGCCGGTCAATCGGCTGGGTGAAGTGATCGGCGGCATTGTCGTACCAGATATCACGGTAATCTGTGCCGGTAGTCAGAACCGGTTCAGGTTTGCCGAATGTGATAATGCTCATCTTTTTTGATTTGTCGCCGCGCTGGTCGCGCTTAACAAAGCGTTTCTTTTTACTCATGCTGCCTCTTTCCTTACACCCCAGCGGGATTTAGGTTTGTTTTCATAGTTAAGGGGTTCGTTATGCAGACCGTGGGTAATCGCCCAGAACGCCTCCGCGTGGCCGGTATCCTGGCTGCGGTCAGCGACAAACGTCATGGCGTTGCCGCTTTGTGTAGTGGTTCGGCGCACAGACATAAAGCTGGCGGCGATCTCTTTCAGGTTTTTATCCCACTCAATACGCTGGCTTTCCACCACGTCCACCGCTTTCAGTACCAGCTTATTTTTGGTGTTCAGGTCGTAACGAATAGGGACGGCCACGCGCATGGCAAAATGCTGAATGTTGTCAAAAACACCCTGGCCAATGCCGGTAACGTCCACACCCAGATAAGTGAAGTTGTATTTTTTGAACAACTGCTCGATCTGTTTTGCTTGGTACCGGAAGTTCATGCCTTTCCAGTAAATCACCTTCAGAACGCGGAACTTCTCCACGGCGAGCATCGGTGGGGCGATGATGACAAAACAGGACAAATCCCCGCTGCGAGCCGGGTCAAAGCCGCCCCACACTGGCCTGTCACCGAATGGCCGCGCTGCATCTGGGTTGTGATCCTGCCAGGTGTCGATTTCAACGCCGCAGGCTTCCAGGTCGGAAAAGCTGAAAACGGAATCTTTACTGTCAACGAACACGCACATATAGAGCATGTTAAAAGTGGCGTCGTTGTAGCGGTTGCGCAGTTTCTCGATGTTCGCCAGGTTGAAACCGCCCGCAATGGCATCTTCCATCGTAATGACGTAGCGCCATTGCCCATCCGGGCAGAGTCGCCCGCCGTCACGCATTTCGTTAAAGGACGGAAACTTAATGGTCGCACGTTTTTTACTGCCCTGTTTCCACTCATCGCCCGTCCAGAACGGGTACGCCTGGTGCGTTTTTGCTGATGGCGTTGAAAAATAGGTGGTACGCCACTTGTCATGTGTGGCCATTGCACTGGCCACTTCGTTAAGTTTTGCAAAGTTTGGCACCCAGAAATATTCGTCACAGTACAGGTGGCCACTGTAGGACTGGGCGGTGTTTTTGTTGGTGGAGAGAAAACGCAGTTCTGCGCCGTTGCTTAAGCGGATCGGGTTGCCGGTCAGCGTAATACCGAAATACTGCTCTGCAATATTCACGATGTAAGACCGGAATACTTCAGCCTGAGCCTTTGACGCTGACAGAAAGATTTGCGGATCGCCGGTCATCACCGCGTTTTCAAACGCTTCAAACGCGAAATACCAGGTCGCACCGATCTGGCGGCTTTTCAGGATGTTCCTGACAAGCTGGCCAATGTTATTGCGCAGGTGTTTCTGATATTCAAAAAGATGTTCCTCAGCCCATGCGTCAAAGTCCTCCTGCGTCAGCAAGGTAATATCGTTTTTCTTGTACTTCCGTTTGCTGCGCGGTTCGTCGTCATTGTTGTCCCGCGCAGCTGCTTGCCCGGAACTCTGACCGCTGGCCATTTTCTCTTTGTGTTTATTACTCTGCGCACGCAGTTTCGTGGCATGAGCAATGAGCATGTCCATTTCTTTCAGGTCGAGATCGGTTTTGTTATCGCGGCTGGCCAGTAGCTGGTAACGGCGTTCAATCGCTTCCTCTGTGCTTTCAAAACTGAGCAAATCCGCCCAGCTGTATTTCTCCGCCCAGTAGTAAACGATCCGCGCATTCGGCAGATTTAATTCAGATGCGATTTCCTTTGGCGTATAGCGGCGCAGATAAAGTGCGCGAACAACACCTTTTAATTCTTCAGAGTATTTAGCCATGCGGATAATTATGCCGTGGCTGTGATGAAAAAACGGTGGTGTTAATTCGTGTCTGTTCGGTAAAGCGTTATAACCGAACTGTTCAGAATAAAGCGTAATGCGGTGGCGGTTTTATTTGGCAATAATTGATATGCAGCGTCAGGGAGTGGAACAGGGGGGATATGTCACATTTAAAAACTGACTGGCTGTGTGTTGCTACTGAAGGGGATACCGTTGACGGCAGGGTAATTAAACGGCAGTGGATCATTGATATGGGGGAAACCTATGACTATAGCCACTATGTCGCTTTAATCTGGCCAGAACATGAGGATGATTGCGGGAATTTTGGTGAAGTGCTGGAAGCCACCTGGAATGATGGTGAAGATGGACTGGCACGGTTATATGTCAGCCTTTGCCCGAATATGCGTCTGATTTTCGCAAATCATGAAGATCAGCTTTTGTTCTTCTCCATTGAGCCGGAAGAAAACTGGCGCGGTAGCGGGCGTACTTACCTGAAAGGGCTGGCGGTAACAGATACACCTGCCAGCGTTGGCACCACACGGCTGCGCTTTAGTAGTCGGCGCAATAAATTAACAAAGCAGGGATATTACAGTTGTGTAATTTCCCGTGACGGAAAAATTAAACAGGAAGCAAGAATGAAGAACTGGCAGAAACTGTTTGGTATTAAGCCAAAGTTTGAAGATGAAACGCCGCAGGATAATCCTGCCCCGGATGAAGATAAATTACAGGCGCTTGCCAATGTGGTGAACGATCTGGAAGCGCGAGTGGCGAAAATTGAAACTCAACTGAATGACGTTCAGGGGGATGTTGACACAATCGCTGAAGTGGTGGATACGCAGGAATTCGCGGCAATTCGCGATAATGCAAAAGAAATCGTAACCCGCTTTAACGATCTGGGTAATAAAAACACCCGTACACCGGGGCGTACTATTAAAGATAAAGCTGGGAAATTTAATTTCCTGTAATTCGCTTTATTGCTGATTAGTCCAGAACATATTTTTAAATCGCTTAATTGCGAGGGAGTTTTATGCACCTTAATAATCGTGCGCGGGATTTACTGGATAAATATTCGGCGGGGATGGCGCAGCAGTTTGGTGCGCGTGATACCAGTCGATATTTTTCCCTGAATGACCCGCAGGAAAATGCGCTGCGTCTTGCGCTGCTGGAGTCCGTCGAGTTCCTGAACATGATCACCTGTCTGGATGTTGACCAGCTGAGTGGCCAGGTGATCTCTGTCGGTTCCTCTGTGCTGCATACCGGCCGCAGCGAAAATGGCCGTTTCATTCGTCAGGTAGGCGTTGATGGTAATGACTATTCCCTGGTTGAAACAGACAGTTGTGCCGCGTTGCGCTGGGATCTGCTTTCTGTCTGGGCAAACGCCGGTAAGGACGAAAACGAGTTTTACAACCTGGTGCAGGCATTCACCACGCAGGCTTTTGCACTGGATATGTTGCGCATTGGTTTTAACGGTAAAAGTCGCGCGAAAACCACTGATCCGGAAACTAACCCGAACGGCGAGGATGTGAACGTTGGCTGGCATGAGCGTATGAAAACGCTGCTGGGCGGCAATCAGATTATGACGGATGCCGTGGTGCTTGATGAGGCCGGGGATTACAAATCACTGGATGCAATGGCGTCCGATCTGATTAACGCCAAAATCCCGGCACAGTTCCGTAATGACCCGCGTCTGGTTGTCCTGGTTGGTGCCGATCTGGTCGCTGCTGAACAATACCGACTGTATCAGGCAGCAGACCGTCCGACTGAAAAAATCGCGGCGCAGATGCTGGGAAGTACCATTGCTGGCCGTCCGGCTATTATCCCGCCGTTTATGCCGGGTAAACGCATGGTGGTTACGCCGCTTTCTAACCTGCAGATCTACACCCAGCGCAATACCCGTATGCGTAAGGCGGAGTTTGTTGAAGATCGTAAGCAGTTCGAAAACAAATACCTGCGCAATGAAGGTTACGCGGTGGAAGTGCCGGAGCTGTATGCGGCCATTGATGAATCCGCAGTGACGATCGGCAAAGTCTCCGAACCGGTGGAGGGCTGATAAATGGCACTTTCCCCCGCGCAGCGTCACAGCCAGCGCATTGCGATGGAACAAAAGCTGAAACGCAGCCAGGCACTGGAAACCACGGAAAGTATGCACCTGCTGATCAGGGCGCTGGAAACGGATGTGGAACATGTTCGAAGTCTGCCTACCATCGCCGATCGCGTCGGGTATAAACGCGATGTGCTGTTGCCGCGCTGGGTTCCCACTGTGGAAGCCTATCTGGAGAGTGGCCAGGTGTATGCAAATCCGGTTTTCGCCTGGTGTGTTATCTGGCTGTTTGACGTGGGCGATCTGGATAAGGCGCTGGACTGGGCTGACATTGCTATCAGCCAGCAGCAGGCAACCCCGGATCGGTTACGCAGCAATTTTCCCACTTTCGTGGCGGATACGATGCTGGTATGGGCGCAGGAAACCGCAGGGCGCGGGGAAAGTGTTGAGCCTTATTTCACCCGTACGTTTGAGCGGGTGGCAAACACCTGGCGACTGCATGAGCAGGTGACAGCCAAATGGTTCAAGTTTGCCGGTCAGGAGTTACTACGCAATGACGATGGCCAGAAAACGGCGGCGGGCGTGGATGATATTGAAACGCTGGAAAAGGCCGATCAGTTGCTGGCTGTTGCAGAAAAACACTACTCAAAAATTGGCGTCAGAACGGCACGGCAGACAATTGCCGCCCGTATCCGAAAACTGACACAAGGGTAAAGACTACCGCAAGCCAGGCGGACGCGGTGGAGGGCAGAGCATCTTGTGTGTAATTGCGCCGTGGAAACCGGACAGTCCGCCTTTTTCGGGGGATTTATGTTTAGCGGAAAGCCGCTGGATTATCAGGATGAACCGCTGACCAATAACGGATTCTGGCCAGACCTGAATCTGAAGGATTTTCAGGCGCAGCGGTCACTACCGCCAGATATTGACGCTGACACCATCAGCCAGGCGCTACTTGCGGCAGTGGCGGAGGTGAATGCGGAGCTGGAAAACGTGGAGGCCAGCTGGAAAGCGAAAGGCCATACGCTGGCGGCAGAGGTGCCGGGCGTAAAAATGGGCGGACTGAACAGTCTGTGTGCCCAGTACATGAAGGCCGTTTTTGCCAGGGCAAAAGCGGATCTGCTGGGTGAGTTCGCCACCATCGGGCGGCGTGATACCCATCCGGGACAGGAAAGCATGGAAACCCGCGCCGGGTTACTGGCTGAAGCGTCGGTGGTTATCCGCCGTATGAAAGGGCTGAAACGGGCAACGGTGAAAAAAGTATGAGTCAGACGCAGATCCAGAGCCTGCACGCATTTTTTAAAGAGAACGCCCCGCCCCGTGCGATGCAGTCATTTGACAGTGTGCTGGATGAGATGAAGTTCATTCCTGCGGCGAAGGATTACGGGCTGGGACAATATCGCCAGGCGGTGATCCGATATGACGCGGTTCTGAGCTGGGAGCGTTTTCCGTATCGCCTGTGTCCGCCACAGCTGCTTATGTCCTTACTGGCGGCGTGGCTGGATGATGCCGACAGGGAACTACTGGATGAAGTGGGGCTGAGTGAAGCCGAACCGGACTGGGATGTGTCGGTGGAGGATGAGGAAACGGCCACTATCGTGCTGACTGTTCCGATGGTGGAAGAACTGGTGATCAGGCAGGACGAAAACGGGGCTATTCCGTGGCGGGGTAAGCGCTGGTCGCTGGTTGAGCCTGAAATCTGGACGGCACTGACCGCCAGTATTTACAGCGTGGATGAGGCCGGTGCGCCGGTGGGGGATAGGGAATGATTGCCGGTGGCGAGCTGAATAAAAAACAGCTGGCCGAATTGCGCAAGGCACTGGCCAGCATGGAGCTGCCGCCTAGAAAACGGCAGCGTCTGATCTGGCGTCTGGCCAAATATGGCGTGATTGCTGCGGCAAAACGGCATGTGCGCAATCAGGAATCCCCGGATGGCCAGAAGTGGCCGGGACGTAAGACAAAACGCAAAGGGAAGATGCTGCGCAACCTGCCAAAGCTGCTGCATATCCGTGAAATGCCAGAAATTCAGGCTGTGCGGATCTATTTACAGGGCGGCGGATACCGGAACGGGGAAACTCCGGTACCAGCCGGAACGGTGGGTTACGCGCAACAAAACGGAATGCGCGTAAAGGTCAGCCGCAGTAATCAGCCACGGAAGGCAGAGGCCGGGAAAATGGCGACGCCTGCCCAGGCCAAAAAATTACGGGCGCTGGGGTACCGGGTGAAAACCGGTAAGCGATGGAAAAAGCCCACACTGGGCGAAATCACCAAAGCGATGCCATACAGCCAGGCGGGGCTGCTGATTCGAAAACTCAGCGGTAAAGCCGTGAAAACCAGCTGGACAGTGGATCTTCCTGCCCGTGTGTTTCTGGGCATGAATGATGATGAATTTGACAAGGCGCTGGCGCGTCAGCTTCAGGCCATCGGCTTTGGCTGGGACGTTAAAGCGCAGGATATTAAGGGGAAAGCATGACCTGGCCAATTGTGACCGTAAACCAGGTAAATCAGCTGCTGGGTGAAACCAATGAGGTGGAACGCACACTGCTGTTTATCGGTACGGGTACCAAAAATGTGGGGAAAACGCTGGCGGTGAATGCCCAGAGTGATTTTGATTCACTGCTGGGCGAGGAAGCCAGCCCGCTGAAAAATGATGTTCTGGCTGCGCTGGCGAACGCTGGCCAGAACTGGTGGGGGTTCATTCACGTCCTGCCAGCTGATGCGGAGGCAGATGCCTGGGTGAAAGCGGTTCTGGCCGCGCAGGTGGTGTGCTCTGTGGAAGGCGTGGTGCTGTCTGACGATGTGACCGCTAAAGCGCAGGTAAATCAGGCCGTGACGTTACGATCCACCCTGATTTCAAAGTATGGCCGCTGGGTGTGGTTCATTCTGGCCGCGCAGGGAATGCAGGACGAAGAAGCCCAGGCGGATTATCTGGTACGCATGGCCACCCTTCAGGATGGCATTGCAGAAAAAGCGGTGCAGCTTGTTCCCCGTCTGTGGGGAAATGAACCGGGTGTGCTGGCTGGTCGCCTGTGTAGCCGTGCGGTAACCATTGCTGACAGTCCGGCGCGGGTTAAAACCGGTGCTCTGATGAATCTGGGCAGTGATGAAATGCCGGTTGATGGTACCGGAGAAGTGCTGGAACTGGCCACACTTCAGGCGCTTGAAGCACAGCGTTTCAGTGTGCCGATGTGGTACCCGGATTATGACGGTTTTTACTGGGCAGATGGCCGCACGCTGGATGTTGAGGGCGGCGATTATCAGTCGATTGAAACCCTGCGCGTTGCGGATAAAGCTGCCCGCCGTGTTCGTCTGCTGGCTATCAGCAAAATCGCGGATCGCTCGCTGAACAGCACGCCGGGAAGTATCGCCGCACATCAGACACTGTTCGCCCGTCCACTGCGTGAAATGTCCACTGCGGCCAGCATTAACGGTGTGCCATTTCCGGGAGAGGTGAAGCCGCCGCAGGATGGTGATGTGGCCATTGTCTGGAAGAACAAAAAGGCGGTGGATATTTACATTGTGGTGCGCACCTGGGAAGTGCCGCTGCAAATCACCATCAGTCTGTTACTGGATGCGAGTCTGGAGGCCACAGCATGACCAAACGTATTTCGGGTATGTCGTTTGACACCTATATGGACGGCGATCTGATCCATATCGAGAAAATCACGCTCGATATTACGGATAACAGCGCTGCCGCCCAGACGCGTGGCGTCCCTGACGGGTATGTGGACGGCGATGTTGCCGCTGAGGGGGAGATTGAAGTCAGTTCAAAAACACTTCAGATGCTGACAGCCAAAGCCCGTGCAGCGGGTTCATGGCGTGGGCTTCCTCCACTTGATTTTCTTTTCTATGCCAAAGCCAGTAGCGAAGAAATGAAGGTGGAGACGTTCGGCAATAAATTGCAGGTCAGCAACCTGCTGGATATTGATCCGAAAGGTGGCGGTGTGACCACGCACAAAATCAAATATTTCGTGACCAGTCCGAAATTCGTCAACATCAACGGTGTGCCGTATCTGGAAGCGGAAGCCACAGAAAACCTGATCGGATAAGGGGCAGGGATGCAGGAGCATGAAAAGAGCCTTTATTCACTGCTGATCATAGGCGCACTGATTGCCATCGGCAATGTGCTGACCAGTAATGACCCCATCACGCCGCGCCTGTTTGCTGGTCGCGTGATCCTGGGCAGTCTGGTTTCAGTGGTGGCCGGGGCGGTGCTGATTCAGATCCCGGATGCCAGCCCGCTGGCGATTCAGGGGCTGGGGGCGGCGCTGGGGATTGCCGGTTATCAGGCGGTGGAAGTGTGGCTGCGCAGGCGTGCAGCGGGAAAGCAGAACGGGAGCAAGACAAATGACCCTGAGTGAAAAACAGCAATTATTCACAGTCATGGTGGCCAGTCTGATCCACTGGGCAGAAGAACATGGCTACAGACTGACGTTCGGTGAGGCTTACCGTACACCAGAACAGGCCGCGCTGAATGCGAAGAAAGGCAGCGGCATTTCTAACAGTCTGCACACCCAGCGGCTGGCGGTGGATTTCAATCTGTTCGTGAACGGTCAGTACAAAACCCGCACAGAAGATTATCTGCCACTGGGGGAATACTGGGAATCACTGGGTGGTGCCTGGGGCGGACGCTTCAAATCCAGACCGGATGGTAATCATTTCAGTCTGGAACATAACGGGGTGCGCTGATGAGCAGCGGGCAGTGGCTGGTTGTGGTGGCGCTGGCGTTTGTCTGGGGCTGGCTGACCGCTGACTGGCGGCGTGACAGCTTAGAGCTGGCAATCAATACAGCGGCGCAGGTGGCCGGTAATGAATCGCGAAAAGCAATGCAGGGTATTGCCAGTGATTCGGCCAGAGCGCTGGAAGATAAACTGGAGGCGTTAAAAAATGTGGCACCGCGAGAGATACGCACGGAAATACTTAAGCCCGTTTTTACCAATCGTTGCCTGTCTGATGAGTTTGTCAGCATGTACAACAGCGCCGCAGCCGGTACCGAACGTGCGTTATCAGGAAAACCTGAAAACTAAATGCACCACGCAGCTGCCGCGCCTGAACGGTACGACAGGAAAAGACGCAGCGGAATTACTGACAATTTATCCTGAAATTTATGGGCAATGTGCTGCGCGTCATAATCAGTTAGTGGACGAAATTAATTTAAGAGAGAGTATGAGTGATGGAACAAATTAAACTGTGTGTTTGTGGCGTTGATATTGTTTTTGAGCCAAATCAGACCGCCTACAACAAATTTATTAATGAAATGGCGATGGATAATAAAGTCGCCCCGGCACATAACTATCTGACGCGAATTGTGGCAACGGAAAGTAAAGAAGCACTGGCAGAAGTATTAAAACGTCCGGGTGCAGCGCTTCAACTGGTTGGCAAAGTAAATGATATTTATGCGCCTGAACTGGAAATTGAAGTAAAAAACTGACAAAGCGAGTCCATGAAATTGAAAGGAATGGACTCGAACAATATTTAATTCTCCGCCGTCATTATTTACCGCATGGACAGGATTCCGTTGATGATATCGCCGCCGCTATCTGGCTGGACAATCGTCACTGGGAATATACCGGAATAGCCGTGGCCAATGGTGTGGCAAAAGCATTTAAAGGCACTGAATGAAACAATTAGATTTTACATTGAGCCTGATTGATAAATTATCCCGCCCGTTAAAACAGGTGCAGGGTAACGTCACCGGCTTTGCGGAAAAATCAAAAGCGGCCTTTATGCAGATTGGCGGCGGCGCGGTGGCGCTGGCAGGTATCGGGATGGCGATCAAGGGCGCGTTATCACCGGCGATTGAAATGTATGACGCGCTGAATGATGCCGCCGCAAAAGGGATTGATGATTCCGCGCTTAAGACAGTTCAGCGTGATGCCCTGCGCTTCAGTACAACCTATGGTGCCAGCGCGGTGGAGTTCGTTAAATCCACGGAAAATATTAACGCTTCCATTGCCGGACTGACGGGTAATGAACTGCCGAAGGTGACGAAAATCGCCAATACCCTGGCTTTTGCGCTCAAGTCCACAGCGGCGGACACGGCGGAATTTATGGGGCAGATGTTCGGTAACTTTTCCGCCGATGCCGCCAGACTGGGCAAGGTTGAATTTGCCGAGCAGCTGGCGGGCAAGATGGTTTATATGCGCAAAACCTTTGGCACAGAAATGGCCACTATCAAGGATTTGATGGAAGGTGCGCGTGGCGTTGGGACTAACTACGGTGTGGGGCTGGATGAACAGCTGGCCGTTCTGGGGCAACTTCAGCGGACACTGGGAACGGAAGCCAGCAGCGCCTATGAAGGGTTTATGACCGGCGCGATTGATGGCGCTAAAAAGCTGGGGCTGTCCTTTACTGACTCCACCGGCAAAATGCTGTCCATGCCTGAAATGCTGATCAAGTTGCAGGGCAAATATGGCAAAAGCCTTGAAGGGAACCTGAAAGCCCAGGCGGAGCTGGATGCAGCCTTTGGTGACAGTTCGGCAGTGGTTAAACATCTTTACGGCAATGTCGCGTTACTTCAGCGGAACATCACCGAACTGGGCGGCGCGGACGGTCTGAAGCGTACCCAGGAAATGGCACAAAAAATGGTTAAGCCGTGGGATCGCTTTGTGCAAATCCTGAAAGCCATTCAGACCGTGATCGGGCTGACGCTGATCCCGGTGCTGTATCCGGTTCTGAATCGCCTGGCGGATATGGGGCAGACCTTTGCCCGCTGGATGCAGTTATTTCCTAACATTGCCCGTGTGATTGGTTATGCGTCGATGGCACTACTGAGCTTTGCCGCCGTGGGTGCGGTGGCCAATATCGTGATGGGAGTGTCCAGGTTCATCATGATGGGATTGCGCGGGATCTGGGTGGCGTTAACGGCGGTTACGAAAATCTACACGGCCACTGTCTGGCTGGCGCAAATGGCGGTAATCGCCTGGAATACCACGCTGAAGTTTTTGCGCGGTGCGTTACTGGCGGTACGCATGGCCGCAATAATGGCCGGAATTGGTATCAACCTGATGAGCTGGCCGATCCTGCTTGTGATTGGTGCCATTGCGCTGCTGGTTGCCGGTTGTTATCTGCTGGTTAAGCACTGGGACACAATAAAAGCAGCGGTGATGAATACCGGAGCCTTCCAGACATGTGCCGCCGTGGTGAAATGGCTGGCGGGGATCTTTGCTTCAGCCTGGCAATATATCAGTGAAGGATGGAACAGCTTTATTTCTTTGCTGACAGGATTTTCACCGTCTGAGGCGTTAAAGGGGATGGCCTCCGGCATTATGTCGCTGTTTGATAATGTCTGGAAGTCAATCAAAGGGGGATTTCTTAAGTCGTGGAACTGGATTGTTCAGAAACTGAATAAAATTCCCGGCGTGGATATTTCACTGGCCAGTGAAACCACGCAGCCATTAACCGGAAATACACTGTCAACGGGTGGTGATTTAAAAGGTGTGGATAAAGGTGGTATCAGCAAAACAATCAGCAGCAACAGTAAATCCGTAACCGATAACAGCCGGAAAATTGGTGAAGTGCATTTCCATACCAAAGAAGCACTTTCTCCATCCCAGCTTATGGAATGGCAGGAGCTTGGCGTATGAGTGATGTTCTTTATATCGATTTGCTGATTCAGGGCGGTGACTTTGTTCTGAATACCGGTAATGAACCTGAATTATGTAATAACCGAAAAAGTATCGGGCAGGACATTATTCATTCCATTATTGAAAGTGGGTTAGCGACGGAATTAATTGCCGAACGTAGCCCGACAATGAGAGCGGATATTTTTACCCGCATGGAATTACTGATTGAAGATGATGAACGCATTGTGCCGGGTACGGTGGAAATCAGTGAAGAAAGTCAGAAGCGGCTGTGGGTAACCGCGAGTACATACGATTTTGGCGGGATCTCTGCGCAGGTGGATTTATGACGGAAAAACCGCAGGTTGATTTTGAAGAAGTGGTGAAGGACAGCGGTATGCCGGTAACGGAAGCCGAAGTGCGGGAACGCTTCAATGCGATTGCAGCGGATGAGGGAATTATCACCAATACATCCCGAATGTCACCATTCTGGCGATTAATCACCGCCATTGTGACCGCCCCGGTGATGTGGCTTAAAGACGTTCTGGTGTTAACCGTGCTGGCCAATATGTTTGTGGCCACAGCCAGCGGGAGCATGTTGCGTCTGCTGGCCTGGGCGGTGAACGTCACGGCAAAACCGGCGAGCGCTGCACAGGGGGTGATCCGCTTCTTCAAAGAAGATGCAAAGGCCGTTGTGACGGTGAAAGCCGGGACGGTTATCCAGACCGAACGCATTAACGGGCGAGTTTATGAGCTGGCCACCACTGAGGATGTGGTGATCGCTTCCGGTGCGGCCAGCGCATTACTGCCGGTGAAAGCCACCGGCACCGGAGGCGCGTATAACCTTGCGCCCGGATATTACCGCATTCTGCCGGTGGCGGTCAGTGGTATCAACCATGTGGCCAGTGAGGAAAACTGGCTGACCGTGCCGGGGGCTGACGAGGAAAGTGATGATGAACTGCGCGAGCGTTGCCGCAATCAGTTCAATCTGGTGGGGAATTACCACACTGATGCGGTTTATCGCTCAATGATCGCCAGTGTTGCCGGGTTGAGTATCGATCGGATTTTCTTTGAGCATGAAGCACCGAGGGGTCCAGGAACAGCCAACGCCTTTTTATTACTGGACAGTGGGGTGGCATCAGCGCCGTTCGTGGATGCAGTGAATGACTATATCAACACGCTGGGGCACCACGGGCATGGTGATGATATGCAGTGTTACCCCATGCCGGAAACGCTTCACGATCTGGCCGTCACGGTTTATGTCAAAAATCTGAACAACTTCAGTGACGAAGAAGTGAAAACGCTGAAGGGCGGCATTGAAAACATGATCCGCTGTGCCTTTCGTGAAAATGCTGATTATGACGTCAGAAAGACGTGGCCATATTCACGGTTTTCATTTTCGCAACTGGGGCGGGAAATTCATAAAACCTTTGCGCAGACGGAATCACTGACATTTTCGCTGGGAGACATTACCAGTGAACTGAGCGTGCCGCGTCTGAAATCACTGACGGTGAATATTGAGAATGAATGAATTCATGAAAAAGCTGGCCGGGATGGTCTTGCCTTCCTGGATGAATAAAGGTGAACCAGGGAAATTGCTGAAAGCGGCGCGGCGGTTCTGGGCTGAGGTTTACGGCTGGGTTACCTGGCCAATGAACCAGTTTGATCCGCTGACGTGTACACCGGCATTACTGAATCTGCTGGCTTATGACCGGGATATCACCCGCTTTGATGGCGAACCGTTGACCCTGTTCCGCAAACGCGTGGCTTTTGCCTTCGTGAATGCGCGGGATGCCGGTTCAGTAGAGGGGTTTATCAATATCTTTGAACGGCTGGGAATTGGTTATGTGGAGCTGTTAGAACGGCAACCGGATATCGACTGGGATGTAATTCTTGTTCGGGTGACAGACAGCCAGATTGCAGACAACACGCAACTGATGATCCAGATAATCCGTCAGTACGGGCGAACATGCCGCCGCTATCAGTTTGAGGTGATCACATCGGAAAAACTGGCCATCAGAGCCGGATGGGATCAGGGGGAATATGTGGTTTATCCGGCGATGTTAGCAGGGACGGAAGCCCGCAGCGCAACATTCAGCGCGAGCTTGTAAGGAGTTTTTTATGTCACAGACAGCCATCACACTGGCATTTGAAAACTGGAAAGCGCAACAGGGCGCTACGGGTGAACCGGTACTACTGGACGAATTTGTTTTTGCCAGTGTGCCGGATTTAAACCCGGATACACCTGTTGACCGCAATGAAGCGTTGCCTCCGACAGCACAGATTGTTCACCGGCAGGCTGTTACCCGCACGGGTGTGGTGAATGAAAACGGAGTGGTTTATTCCGTAGTGCTGGGCGCTGATGTGGGTGATTTCAGTTTTAACTGGATCGGTCTGCTCAATAAGGCCAGCGGTACGCTGGCAATGATTGTCCATGCACCATCACAGCAGAAACTGAAAACAAAAGAAGGGCAACAGGGAAACGTGCTGACCCGCTCGTTTCTGATGGAGTACAACGGCGCACAGACGGAAACCGGGATTAATACGCCTGCTGAAACCTGGCAGATTGATTTCACCGCGCGTATGGCCGGAATGGATGAGCGCCAGCGCCTGGAAAATATGGATATTTATGGCGCGGCGGCGTTTTTTGGTGACGGGTATCTGGTAGCCAAAACCGGCAATCAGTTTTTTGTCACGAAAGGCACAGGTTATGTGGCTGGACTTCGCGCGTCACTGGCTGCGAACCAGAATATTACGGTGACGACAAAGCCGGTAAAAGTCTGGCTGGATGTGTGCTGGACAGGGACGCTGACCAGTGTCTGGAATGTGCAGAGCAAAATCACGGTGGCTGCAAATCTTGCTGATTACGTTCAGAACGGAGTTCAGCATTATGTGTTTGCTGTGGCCAGCATTGATGTGGATGGCAACATCACGGATTTACGGCCAAAAGGTAGCCTGGGAGAACAGCAGGCCAGCAGCGATTTTTTGCGTAAGGATGCAAATCTTTCTGATGTTAACGACAAGGTAAAGGCAAGAAAGAGCCTTGATCTGGGTGAACTGGCTATTTTAAGTCGAAGTGATGTTCTGCCGGTTGGTGTGCCGCTTCCGTGGTCAACAGATATCCCACCGGCAGGGTGGGCAATTATGCAGGGACAATCTTTTGATAAGGCTGCATATCCTTTACTGGCTATCGCGTATCCATCGGGCGTAATTCCTGATGCGCGTGGGCAGACTATCAAAGGGAAACCAGACGGTCGCACAGTTCTTTCCTATGAAGATGATGGCAATAAATCCCATGCTCACACTGCCAGTGCATCCAGTACCGATCTGGGAACGAAATCAACATCATCCTTTGACTATGGTACTAAAACGGCGAGTACGTTTGATTACGGTACAAAAACGACCAATACAACAGGAGCGCATACTCACGGAATCGTGATCGGTGTTAATGGTAGCAGCAGCGTTTATCGCATTAACCAGGCTGTTCACGCTGCTACCACAGCCACAGACAGGGTTACATCGGCAGGTGCTCATGCTCATACAGTAGGAATTGGTGCGCACAATCACACCGTAGGTATCGGCGCTCATGCTCACACCGTAGCAATAGGCGCACACAATCACACCATTACCGTCGCCGCGTCGGGTAACGCAGAAACGACCGTTAAGAATATTGCATTTAACTACATAGTGAGACTCGCATAATGACTTTTAAAATGAGTGAAACCGATCAAACAGTTACTGTTTATAACCTGCGTTCCGATACGAATGAATTTATTGGTGCGGGTGACGCTTTTATTCCTGCACATACCGGACTGCCAGCTAATTGCACCACAATAAAACCACCGGCAATAAAAGCGGGATTTGTGGCGATTTTTGATTCAGAGAAGCAAAGATGGATTTCCCGTGAGGATCATCGTGGTGAGGTTGTGTTTTATACGGAAAACGGTAATGAGCTGGAGATAACCGAGCCAGGCGCTTACCCGGAAGGGACTAC
Source organism: Citrobacter telavivensis (assembly GCF_041807075.1). Classification (NCBI taxonomy): domain Bacteria; kingdom Pseudomonadati; phylum Pseudomonadota; class Gammaproteobacteria; order Enterobacterales; family Enterobacteriaceae; genus Citrobacter; species Citrobacter telavivensis. Next base: position 67,459 of record NZ_JBGUBF010000011.1, read on the forward strand.
CACGTCAGCACCGGCTAATGCCTGGCAAAAATGGAATGGTAAGGCGTGGGTGGATGATGCGGAGGCCATGCGAATTACATTAGTCAGCGAGGCAGACGCCGAAAAGAAAAGACTGCTTAAACAGGCCAATGATGCCATTGCCACATTGCAGGATGCCGTTGATTTCGACATGGCGACCGAAGAAGAAGCACTGCTGCTTACCGCATGGAAAAAATACCGCGTTTTACTGAATCGTATTCAACCGGAAGATGCGCCGGAAATTGTGTGGCCGGAGGTGCCTGGAAATGTGGCGTGAAGCACGTCTGGCCTTCACGGATTCTGTTGCTGCGCTGAACTGTTCGATCGTCCCTGCGCATCCGTGGATTTATGGGCTGGGACAGCAGACAGCAAACGGGGCATATCTCAGTCCGGTTAATGCTGTTCGCTATCTTGCTGAACGCCTGGCCGGAACAGGGGGGAATGTGGACGTGGTGATTATGATGGTCACCGGACAGACACAGGAAAACTTTATGGCCAGCCTGAATAACCTGGTCGGGATTTTCCCCGCCCCGGCATTCACGCAGGTCAAACGGCTGGCGCAATCCGCCGCAGCGTTGGCTATTGAAAAGATGCAGATCCCTGCGAAAACCGCCGCTGCGTTACCGGCGTCCATTCCGCTGTCTGTACCAACCAGCAGGGCAGCTTTATCTGCTGCGGCAATCAGCCAGGCACAAAAGGCGGCGGGTACCGGGTTTGATATCGAAGGGCTGAAAAAACAGCTGGGCGAGTTCACGCAGCTGCGTGACCAGCTTATCAGTGATGTGGCCAGCGGCCTGAATGATTTACAGGGGAAGAGTGCCAGAGTGTGGGTTTTTACTGCCAGCGGAGACACCGGTACCACGTTACTGGAACTGGTGAAGGACATTCCGCAGCAGTCTGCCGTTTACACCGCTGCCATGATGCTGGTTGGCGATAATCTTGATGGAATAAAGGGAATGATTCATGACTTCGATCCCGACACTGGCGCTTAATGGCGAGGCCATCCAGCTGAAAAATATGCGGGTGACCGTTTCACAGCAATTTCAGGATAAAGATCAGTCCGGCCAGACCAGTGCCACAACAAAATCAGAGCAGGGAGCAAAGGGAAAGGAACTGCGGATCAGCGGTGAAATACCTTTTAAACAGCCTGAAATACTCAAGCGTATTTTTGAGCTGGCCAGTGCTACCGATGCCAGTGGTAATCGTCAGAAGTACCGCGTGGCGCATGAAGTTGCCCGTGCTGTTAATTTTCGTGAAGCAACGTTCAGCGGGATGCTGGATGCACCCCAGCAGGACGGGAAAATGTCCTGGATGGTGACATTCACACTGGCGGAACATATCAGCGTGCAGGAAAAGCGAGAAGCCAGGGCAACAGGTAAGACGACCGCAAAAAAACAGACTGCCGGTAGTGCGGGACAGTCCGGTGGCCAGTCTGCCGGAGAAGATGAAGAAAAACTGACGTGGTTTGAACGCAAGGTGCTGAAGCCCGTCAATGATGCTTTGGGTTAATGATGAAACCAGTAAAACGCCTTTACCTTTCAACGGATGAAGTTCACCTGGTGGATGCCAGCCTGGTACTGGAGCTGAACAGCTGCGGCCGGGGCTTCATCACCGCAGAGACAACAACCGATTACACCGGAAAACTGGTGCGGCTGGATGTGGGGTATACCGATCTGCTTTTGCGGTGGTTTACGGGGTATGTGGAGCGATCGCAGCCCGCTGAAAACGGTTTTCAGCGTCTGTTCATTCGTGAGCTGGTAGGTGTGTTTGAAAGGATGTGGCCATGTTCGTTTCAACACCCGACTTTGCGTGAAATTGCGGGCTGGCTGGAAGAAAATAGCGGGATCACGGTCAGTGTGCCTGATGCACAGTACAGCGATACCCCCATCCCACATTTTACCCATAACGGTACTGGTTATCAGTTGCTGAACAATCTGGGCAGGGCGTTCAGTATCCTGGATTACATCTGGTACCAGTTGCCTGATGGTTCGCTTTACGTCGGCGGCGCAGAAAAGTCATTGTTTGCCGGTCGTCCCGTAGAAATCCCGTCAGAGTTCAGCCAGGGGGCTGCTGGCGGTAACTCTGTGACATTACCAGTGATCCAGACTATGCGGCCAGGGGTGGAGATGAACGGTGAACGCGTGACTAAAGTTCACCTGACTAATGACACGATGGCGATCACATGGACGCCGAGAAACCGCGCAACGGGTAAACCTTTACAGAAAACACCGGCGCAACGGCAGATTGAAAGCCATTACCCGGAACTGGCATCCGGGCTTCATTTGCCAAAGATGGCCAGAGTCATGGCGCATTCAGAGCCAGTAAAAAGCGGTAACTTTGCCGATCCCTTCCGTCCACGTTATGCCGTGGACGTGCAGCTGCTTGACGCAGACGGAAATCCGGACAATCAGACGCCTGTTTATTCAGCGGTGCCGCTGCCGGTACCAATGGCCGGGAATGATTCAGGTATGTTTCAGTTCCCGCCAGAAGGGACGCTGGTTGAGGTCGCATTCACAGGAGGCCGACCGGATAAACCCTTTATCAGGCAGACGCTGCCGGATGGCACCAGTCTGCCGGACGTTAAACCCGGTGAGCAATTGCAGCAGCAGCGGGAAGAAGTTTCCCAGCGGGTGACTCAGGCAGGAGACTGGGTAAGACAGACCGATCAGACCATCAGTGAAACATCGATGGTGCGAACCGTAAAAGCCGATACGGAACAGCGCGAACTGGTCAGCCGTGAAACCACGGTGAAAGCCACGGATAAAACCACGGTACTGGGAACCACCACATTGCTGGCCGGAGCCATCCAGCAGGTAAGTGCCGGTGATTATAGCCAGGCGGTGAAAGGTAACAGGCTGGCCAGTATTGAAGGAAACGAAGAAACGGACATAGCAGGACAGCAGTCCACTAAAGTGGGCGGTGCTGTAGCCGTGGAGGTTGGCGAAAGCCTGACAGAGAAAATTGCCGCACTGCGTAAATCAGTGGCCGCTGGCGGTCAGCAGGTCATGGGGGCAACTGTCCATATTGGCAGTGAGAGTATCAACGCCCTGACCATGATGTTGGATACCATTGATTTACTGGCAGAACTGGCACAGCAATGCGCGAGCCATTCGCACCCCACCGTTGGGACGCCAACTAATGCCGACGCGTTCACACAGACGGCGACGAAAGCCGGGCAGACCCGGAGCAAGTACCAGAATATAATTGCCTGACCATGACCACACGCCCGCATAATGCGGGCTTTTTTATACCCATCCTCAGACGCAGCAGAACGCGTTCTCAGCACTTAAAACAACAAATTAACCCAACGCAACACATATAAAAGATCGTGCGCATGGCGCTGCGCAGGCGCAGTGATGCACCGACAAAATAAATCTTTCGCAGACAAAAACGGCGCTACACCGCACCCGCCTGCGGTTTCTGGATCTGGAAATTTTTTCAGTTTTATTTTTCTACAAACCTGAGCGCCAGACCGCGCCATTACTGGCGGCTTTGCGGAGAACAGAAACTGAAATGATTGAAAGAAATTTCATTTTTTTTCAGTAAAAAGGATCTGTGAAGGATCGGTGTGAAATCGCAACATACAGAATATAAAGGAAAAATTATATTTTAGGCGGTGTTTGTGGATCGTTGGATAGGAAGCCTGACATCATAGAGAGAAGCCCGCTTGTAAGTGCTGGCGCGGGCTGCACGTAAATTTATGAAATCTTCACAACTGAAATTTGTTCAGCGAAATTACAGCACTGCTTCTGCGGAACGGGACGCTTCTTTTGTAGCATTGCCAGTGACAAAAGGCTGCTTTTCCTGATATTCCGGCTGCGGTAGTTTGGATGTATACACCGGCGTGATCTTATTTTTATAAACGGTGTTGCTGGGGATGTTCTGAAGCACCAGTGAATGCGCCCCAATGGTGACATTGTTTCCGATCGTAACCTTGCCGCCCAGAATGGACGAGTTACAGCCAATATCAACGTGATCACCAATGACTATCATCGCGTCGGCACTGTCGGTGCGTAACCCTATGGTGATGCCTTGCTTCAGATCGGCAAAATCACCAATCACGCAATTATCAGTAATAACAATGCCGTTCAGATGAGCAATGTTTAAACCCTTGCCGATTTTGCAGGACAGAGAAACATCAACGCTGTGCCGGTACTTGAGGCGGTTTTCAATCCTGCGGGCAATGCGCTTTTTGAACTTACTATTCTGGCCATAGAGCCATGAAGCAATACGCCACCAGAACAGGAAGTGTTTCTTCTGGTTGCGTCGGGTACGAAGTAACGCTTTACGCCACGAAAAGACTTTGTCATGGCCAATGACTTCAAGGCGGATGCATTCTTTAAGATGGTCGTAGGAAGTCATGATTAGTCATCCTGACAAGAAAGAAGGAATTTTAAATTAATATACTTGATAGACAATGGTTTTGTTAAAAACTGAAGTACGGAATCCATGTCCGACATTTTTTCAACACTGATATTTTGATTGTATTTTATACAGCCTTGAAGTTGTAGCTAAGATTTGATCGCATAACTATCTGAAAAATATAAAATAGTTTCGTTGTAAATAAAGGTGATTTTTAGATATAGCTACAACCCAATCTATAAATAGTACATTCCCGAAACAGTTAAGATATAACGTAACGGGATAGGAAAGGCATAGCTGAAAAAATGATTCAGGATTTTGGGAAGGCGGTGTATTCTCTTCTTTCCTGACGTTAGCCGGTTCTCCGGCCACTCTGTACACTCGTCGTATACGACATGTGGGTATCCTTGGGTCTCTTTGGGTATCCCTGGATATCCTAGGTATCCCTGGGTATCCTTGGATTCTCGGATCATTCGTTATTTAGTTTGGGCTATGCGCTTGCGCTAAGATGCGTCAGGATAGTGCAGAGGGAACAAACATGAAGAAAAGTCTGTTTGGCTTAGTGAAGTGGCTCGCGAGGGTTAAATTAGCTCTCGAGTTTCTCAACGAGTTAATCGCTTTCGTTGAGAAAGTATACAGCTACATTCACGTAGCCCTTAACTACGACTGCTTATGTTGGGATAAATTTCCTGATGGAAACATGGAAGCATAAATACCTTCTGAAGGAAAACAAGTGGGTTCATATCCCTTCTGAAGAAATGATTAAATATGGTTCAAGTCTGCATAAATATATAAAAAGAAATTGGAAATTTCCATTATATTATTATCATTTAAGAAATGGTGGGCATGTTGCTGCTGCTAAGTTACATAAGAGTAATGATTTCTTCTGTTTAATTGATATTAAAGGTTTTTTTGAATCGACATCGCAAAGTCGAGTGACTCGTGAACTAAAGAAAATTATACCGTATGACAAGGCGAGGCATATCGCAAAGCTTTCAACAGTTCGACTTCCGAATTCTGTTAAACATAAATTTGCTGTTCCGTATGGCTATCCGCAATCCCCTGTTCTAGCCACTCTCTGTTTACAAAACTCTTACGCTGGGACTGTTATAGATTCTTTTTACAAGTCAGGAATTGTCACAGTTTCAGTCTATATGGACGATATTATCCTTTCTTCAAAGGATCTTGCCACCCTAAATCAGCATTTCGAGATACTCTGCGAGGCGCTAAGAAAGTCTCGCTATGAACTTAATTTTTCAAAAACTCAAAATCCAGCCACAAAAATTTCTGTTTTCAATCTTGAACTAGGTCATCGGCATCTAAAAGTTGAGTCAGAAAGGATGGTTCTCTTCATACAAGCCTTTGCTAAAACACGTAACAAGCATGAAAAAAAATCCATTGCTAAATACGTCCATACCGTCAATCCAGACCAAGCTGAGAGACACTTTCCGAAGTGACACACTTCACCTGCCCGCAGGCTTAATCATTTAGGTGTGACCAAGTGCGACACATTTGCGACATTCGCAAAGTTAAGAACAAAAAGGCCACTCGCGAGAGTGGCCTAACTTTATGTATTTACTGCTTAAATTTGGTGGCCCCTGCTGGACTTGAACCAGCGACCAAGCGATTATGAGTTCCTACCGGAACAACCGAAAATCAATAGTTTGCGTTATTAAACATTGACTTAGTTTGCCAATGTTTGCCAGCATTTGCCAATGTTTGCCATTTACACCGCCATTTTATCGCCACTCGTCGCCAGTGGATTGAGTTTTACGGCATCCTCTAAATGGTCAGGGGCAAAGTGAGCATATCGCATCGTCATTTTTATGTCGGTATGGCCGAGTACGCGCTGCAAGACCAAAATATTACCACCATTCATCATAAAGTGGCTGGCGAAGGTGTGGCGCAAAACGTGGGTAAGCTGTCCTGCCGGTAGTTCGATGCCTGTTCTTTCCAGAGCTGACCGGAACGCGCCATAACAATCACTAAACAACCGGCCTTTTTTATCATCAGGCAGAGACTCATAGAGTTCTTTGCTGATTGGGACGGTGCGGTTTTTTCTGCCTTTCGTGTTGGTGTATGTGATTTTGTATTTCGCGAGCTGGCTTTTTCTCAGACTCTCAGCCTCAGACCACCGTGCGCCAGTGGCGAGACAGATTCTTACCACGGTTTCTAAATCAGGGTGGTCATGTCTTTTACACTCTCCGAGCAGTTGCGAAATCTGGTCGTGAGTTAGCCAAGCCATTTCCATTTCTTCTGTGCGGAATGGGCGCATATTTTTCAGTGGGTTCTCACCCTTCCATTCTCCGAGGCGATTTAGCTCATTGAATACCGCCCGGAAGTAGGCCAGCTCAAGATTAAGCGTGCGAGGCGATACCTCTTTCACCCTGTTTGAACGGGCATACTCACCTTTTAACCGTTTTTCTCGGTAGCGGGAAAACATCTGCGCATCGAAATCGCGTGCGAGTGGTTCGCCCATACAATCAAAAGCATGGTGCATGGCTAACTGACGTTTCAAGCCGTCTTTCAGCGTAATGCCATGAGCGCTATACCATGAATCAACCAGTTCTTTTAACGTACGCCTGTCTTCCTGTTCTTCCTGCCACGGGTTTTGAACGGTGTACTGTTCAAATGCCAGTGCCTCGCCTTTAGTGGCGAATTTCTTTCTGATACGTTTGCCTTTTGCACCGTTTGGGTAGAGCTCACAAATCCAGCCGCCAGCCGGATTTTTACGGACAGTCATCAATTAACCTCGCTGTATACACCCACTACACGGCCAATCGTTTTTATCTCATCAATCCCACATTCGAACGGTACTTTGCCGCCTGCCACATGCAACCTTTTACCGGGTAGAACCGTTAATTCACGGAGGCTGATTGCACCCTCAACATCAACAATCCAGAGCCCGTCAGCCAGAGGCGCATCTTTCTCAGCGATGTAGCTTTTGCTCTCGCTTCTAACACAGATGGCACTTTTCAAAGGTTTTTCGAAAAGCTCAGGGTCGATATTCAAAACTCCAGTTTTAGTGAGTCTTCCTTCACTTAATGTGAATGATTGGAGCTCGTAAGACGATTTTGAGCTTTCATCAGATTTTTGCGGTCCCGTTCCCGTCAGGATCCATTGGATATTGACGCCAGTCTCAAGGGCGCAGAATGCGGCGAAATCATAAGAGACGTTACCGCGCGTATAGCGGTTTTGTAGCGTGCTGGCTGCGATATTGAAATGGTTTGCGAGCTGAATTTTCTGTGTGAACCCGTAGACCTGACAAATTCTGTCTAATACTTCCTCGTTTGAAATTTGGCTTTCAAAGTCCATAAATCGCATTCTCATATTGACCAATGCGAAAAATCGCATTAGGATTCGATTGTTGGTGGCAATTGGTGGCAATTGGTGGCAAACATTGGCAAACGTTGGCAACCATATGGCAAATATTGGCAAAGAGGAAATGATGCAACATGGCTTCCGAAATCGCAATCTTCAAAATTCCAGCCCCAGTGGTTTCTCTGCAGCAGTTCGCAGAGCTTGAGGGGGTTTCAGAGCGTACCGCTTACCGTTGGACAACTGGAGATAATCCATGTGTACCAATCGAACCTCGCAAAATCCGTAAAGGCTGCAAAAAGGCGGGAGGCCCTGTTCGCATTTATTACGCACGATGGAAAGAAGAGCAGTTGCGTAAGGTGTTGGGTCATTCCCGATTTCAACTTGTCATAGGTGCCTAATTCACTTTATGTGAATTATAAGGATGCAACATGTTTGATTTTCAGATTTCCAAACATTCCCACTATGACGAAGCGTGCCGCGCTTTCGCGCAGCGTCATAACATGGCGAAACTGGCCGAGCGTGCGGGTATGAACGTTCAAACGTTACGTAACAAGCTCAACCCGGAACAGCCTCACCAGTTTACGCCGCCTGAATTGTGGCTGCTGACTGACCTGACCGAAGACTCAACCCTTGTTGATGGTTTTCTGGCGCAGATTCATTGCCTGCCATGCGTGCCGGTTAATGAGCTGGCTAAAGACAAATTGCAGTCTTATGTCATGCGAGCGATGAGTGAACTCGGCGAGCTGGCGAGCGGTGCGGTCTCTGATGAGCGCCTGACCTCTACCCGTAAGCACAACATGATTGAAAGCGTTAACGCTGGCATTCGCATGTTGTCGTTGTCGGCGCTGGCGCTGCATGCGCGTCTGCAGACTAATCCCGCTATGACGAGCGTGGTCGATACCATGAGCGGTATTGGCGCGTCATTCGGTCTGATTTGAGGTGCGTATGCTGAAAAGTGAACCATCATTCGCGTCTCTGCTCGTCAAGCAAAGCCCCGGCATGCACTACGGCCACGGCTGGATCGCAGGTAAGGACGGCAAGCGCTGGCACCCGAGCCGCTCACAGGCTGATTTACTGGCTGGCCTCTCTACTCAAAAGCAGGGGGAATCATGGCTATCGAAGCTGTTTCCGCGACTGTTCCGCTGAAAGCGGGTGAACGTCTGGCCGGTCTCAATCATGTAGCTGAATTGCGCGCGAGATATTGGGGCGATAGCTGGAAAGAGGTCGAGCGTTTTGTCGATGATATGCGCGATAAACGCGATCCACAATTTGCAGAAAATAATCGGGCGCTGGCCGCTATCTTCTTTCTGGCAAAAATACCGGCGGCTCGTCATGAGCTCGAATTAAGTGAGCTGACTACTGACGAGAAAAAGGCGCTTATTACAGCGATGAATCATTTTCGTGCAGTGGTGAGTTTATTTCCCAAACGGCTAACCATGCCGAATTAATCAAAACAGAAATTTAATGGCGTAAACCCGCCGGGCTTCTTATTGCCCGAAATCAGGAGAGTTAATTATGCGTAATACCGAAATCCGTAGTTTTAACACTGATAGTGATGCGCTGGCCGTATTGCTGACCAATGCAAAAAAAAGAGGAGCGTAAAGACCGCGCGCTCGCTGTTTCAATCCGTCTTGAGGCGCTGGCTATCCATATCACCAAAGAGGGCATGAGCGGCACCGAAGCTGCCGAACTGCTGCGCCGTGAAGCAACCCGCTTTGAGAATGAATCACAGGAGCTGCACTAATGGCCGACGCAATGGATTTTGCACAACAGCGTGAGCAGGAAGACCGCGAGCGCCACATCAACAACGCGCGCAGCCGTATCGCTGCGCCCTCTCGTTTCCTCTGCGAAGAATGTGACGCACCAATCCCGGAAGCGCGCCGCATTGCGATTCCGGGCGTGGCCTTTTGCGTGACCTGCCAGCAAATTGCCGAGCTCAAATCAAAACATTACAGGGGCGTATAAATGGGTATTCGTATAGAAGTCGGCGACAAATGGGTTATTACAAGCGACCAATATCAATTCATCCTGAATGAAAAGAAAGTTGTTAAGTCAGGTAATAAAGCTGGCGAGGAATGGCTCGATACTATCGGCTATTACCCAAAGATTAACCAACTTATTTCCGGTCTGGTTCATCACCACATTCAAACTGCAACGATTAATTCTCTTAGTGAAATGGCTGCGGAAATAGAAAAACTATCTTTTATCTGTAAAAACGCATTTAAGGCGGTGAAAAATGATTGATTCCCGCTGCTTTGCCGAAAGTACGATAAATATTGTTTCTGTTTCAGGTGGCAAAGACAGCCTTGCTGACTGGCTACTCGCCATCGAGGCAGGGATTGCGCATATGCCAGCGCTTGCGGATACCGGGCATGAGCACCCTCAAACAATGGAATATCTGGAATATCTGGAATCAAAACTCGGGAAAATAACCCGAGTGAAAGCCGATTTTTCGCGACAAATTGAAGGGAAGCGCAAGTTTATTTCTGAAAAATGGCCGGTGTCGTTAGTTGAAGAGTGCGGAATGTCTCACGATGAAGCGGCGGAACGTATAGCCCGCGCACTGGAAATTCTTCACCCGACCGGAAATCCTTTTCTTGATTTATGTATGTGGAAGGGGCGATTTCCAAGCACTAAGGCAAGATTCTGCACCTTTGACCTTAAGCATGAGCCCATTCGCACTCAGATTGTATTGCCTGCACTGGAGGAATACGACGAGGTAATAAGCTGGCAGGGGGTTCGTGCTCAGGAGTCACCAGCTCGCGCAGCTTTACCTATGTGGGAGGAGGATGCAGATAATACCCCCGGTTTGCATGTATACCGCCCAATTCTTAACTGGACACATGAGGACGTATTTGCCTTAGCCAAAAGACACGGCATTAAACCGAACCCACTCTATCAGCAAGGATGTAGCCGCGTTGGCTGCATGCCATGTATTCATGCAAGAAAATCTGAGCTGGCCGAGATTTTTGCTCGCTGGCCGGAGGAGATTGCGCGCGTTGCTGAGTGGGAACGTCTTGTTGCTGCCTGCCCCCGCCGTGGGAATTCAACATTTTTTCCTTCGACTCACGACCCAAGACGCGCAGAAAAGCGCATTGAGGTCATTACCGTAGAAGATTATGGGATAGCTTCATATCGTGACTGGGCGATGACTACGCGCGGCGGTTCTCAGTTCGATTTACTCGCTATTACAAACGACAAAACTGTGTGCAGTAGCGTTTATGCCGGTGTATGTGAATGACGGGCGTCGTTTACGCTTTTCCGTGGAATGCCCCACGGTCGGCAATCGCCAGCCCATATCTTACCTATGAGCAACAGTATCGCCGCGACCGTATGTTCGCGGCTTTGCTGCATGCGAGAAAAGTTCTTTCTCTCCAGCCCGAGTGCGTGCGCTTTGACGTCTATCGCACCGCTGCGGTGCTGGAGCAAAATCAGGGTAGTCAACGAGCCAATGCTTTTTTAATCAGCTTCTGTAAAAAGGCATTGCCACGTCTTGAACTGGTGGCAAAAAAATATGAGTGTGCAGGTATCAACAGCAACGTATCAGCCGCTGTTTTCGGTGGTCATTTTGATACCGAACTTATGCAATATCTGGCATCACGCATGGTCAATATGGTCGCCAGATATAATCGCCTCCCGGATATGTCGCGCGCCGATATTGAGCTGCTGGCCGCTGATATCGCTAATTTCATTCGCGCTGAACTGGCTGACATTGATGACACCGGATTTAGCGAGCTTAAAACGCTGTACACCTGGTATATGCGCGCCGGTATTATTTCCCTGCAATTCAATGTTACCCCGCCACATTGGGAACGAGTAACAAAGAAATATGTCGGCGAGGATGAAATTGCCCCGGCTATCACTCGCATGTTTAACGAGGTGTGGTGGCGTGGTCGTCTGCGTCGCATTGCGGCTGCATGGCGCGAACATCTGCAAATTGCTGTCGGCAATGTCAGCAAGAAAAAGCACGCCTACGCGAGTAAAAACTGCGTCACCGACTGGCGCGAGCAGAAACGCCGCACGCGTGAGTTTCTCAAAGGTCTGGATCTCGAAGACGAAGACGGCAACCGCATCAGTCTGATTGAAAAATATGACGGCTCGGTCGCTAACCCTGCGATACGCCGCTGCGAGCTGATGACCCGCATCCGTGGGTTTGAAAATATCTGCAATGAGCTCGGTTATGTCGGGGAGTTTTACACCCTGACTGCACCGTCTAAATATCACGCCACCACCAAAGCAGGCTACCGTAACAGCAAATGGAACGGTGCCAGCCCGTCGGACTCGCAGAGTTATCTCACCGGCCTTTGGGCGCGCATCCGTGCCAAGCTGCACCGGGAAGAAATCCGCATTTTCGGCATCCGTGTTGCCGAGCCTCATCACGACGGAACGCCTCACTGGCACATGCTTATGTTCATGTTGCCGGAAGACGTCGAGCGCGTGCGCCTCATCATTCGCGATTATGCGTGGGAGGAAGACCGTCACGAACTGAGAAGCGATAAGGCCAAAAAGGCGCGCTTTCATGCCGAGGCCATTGACCCGGAAAAGGGCAGCGCTACCGGCTATGTTGCTAAATACATTTCGAAAAATATCGACGGCTATGCTCTCGATGGTGAAACCGATGACGAAAGCGGTGAGCTGCTGAAAGAGACAGCCCCCGCCGTTTCAGCATGGGCGGCACGCTGGCACATCCGTCAGTTTCAGTTTATCGGCGGCGCGCCGGTGACGGTCTACCGTGAATTGCGCCGTCTCGCTGACACCGAGACCGCACATGGTCTGAGCGTTGAGTTTGCAGCCGTCCATGATGCCGCTGACGCCGGTGACTGGGCTGGTTATGTTAATGCGCAGGGTGGGCCGTTTGTCCGTCGCGATGATTTACAAGTACGCACGCTTTATGAGCCTCGCACCGAGCTTAATCAGTATGGCGAGGAAACTGTCTGTATTCGTGGCGTGTACGATTCCGCCGTCGGCGCTGACACCCCGATTTTAACCCGGCTCACGCAATGGAAAATTGTGCCGAAGCGTGCCGTTGATTTGGCCGTTGACGTTAAGGGCGCTCCTGCGCCCTCTCGGAGTTCTGTCAATAACTGTACGGGAAGCGAAAGCGATCCACCGATACTGGATTTAACAAAACCGCTTAGTCGGCGTGAAAGACGAGAGTTGACCAACCGACTAAGGAAGCAAAAGCCAGCAACACGGCGAAAATTTATCCACGGAACGGATGAGCAAAACGCAGCTATAGCGAAAACTATTGACGAGATACATCTGACAACCGGCATCACAATCAGCCGGGGCGAAGCGCTGCACCTGATGGCCGGTGGTAAAAGTTGTTTTGATGGCAAATGGCTACGCGGAACGTCCAAAGGAGCAATATTTTCCGCAGCGCCATCGCATCAGGCTAGAGCCAGGAAAATCCTTAATCGTGTTGCGGCTTTAGCTGAACAGGCAACGAAAATGTAACCGCTAATATTCATCCATATCATGTACATACAATGTATTTAACTGTGATTTTTTGCTTCACACCTTTTGCCAATACGTGCTACTGTATGTTTATACAGTATCTCGTGGTGGAGGTTGTGTGGATAGAGAGCTAAACGAGCACGTTATGATTGAGCGGGTCGAAATGATTGCGCGTCTGACGGCTGAAGGTACTTGTCAGGAAAGAGACCGTGAAATAGCATTGAATCTAATAGCGGAAATAGCAAGAGGCAACCTAATGAAAAACAATAACTTTTCTGTTGTTTTTTCCGCACCGCCTGTTGATGAAACATTTGCAAAGGAGGGCAAAGTGAAAGTAAATATCACGTTGGATAAAGACCAAAAAATAGGCCAGCCGGTAATTGATGCCTTTCAATGCGAATTGACCAGGCGAATACAGTCTGTATTCCCGTCAACGCGCGTTACGGTTAAAAAGGGAACCATGACCGGTGTCGAGCTGATGGGGTTCGATAAAGATTCAGACCGCGAAGCGCTGGATAGTATCCTTCAGGAAGTGTGGGAAGATGAGAGCTGGCGTTAATCCCTGAAAAATGTGCAACCATCTACCCCATGTTTGATAGCATGGGGTTGTTTTGTATGGGGATTACACACAAAGGAAAATCATGGATACCTTAATAGCATTTTTATCTCTGGCTCTCTTTATTGCTTTTATCGTGGGGTTAATCAAGCCGTCGCTGGTTCGAATGCCGAACCGTAAGCGCTCTAGTGCGGTTTACCTTGGTGGCTGTCTGGCGCTGGGCGTTATTGGCTCAATCTTATGGCCGACTGAAAAAATTCAGCCTGTGGCAAAAACTGACGTGCCGGCGGTTAAAGCGGAACCGGCTACGCCAACGTTTGAGTACGCAGATAAAACCCTCAAAGAATATCGCAACGAGCCAAAAGAAACCCGGCACGATATCGTTAAAGGCTATGTGGGTTTCAAAGGTGTATCGGCCAGCTCTGCTGATGCCTTTTATGCCTGTATGAGTGAGTACACTTTTACTAAAGATGATGCGTTAAAGCTCGGTGATGTGTTGGGTTGGTGTTTCAACGACTTCGAGAAGGATCCACAATCTCTGAATAATAAAATCAACCTTGACGCATTTCAGGGGAATTTTAGCGGTTGGGATGGCTCTTATCGCCCGTTAGAGAAGCTGATAAAAGCCAGCATGAATGATGATTCCTCTTATAAACACGTTTCAACGGTCTACCACCTGATTTTGAATAAAGACCCGCATGCCGTTGTAAAAACAACGTTTCGCGGCACTAATGCCTATGGCGGCGTGGTCAAACAGACCGTAGCGGCGCGCGTCAACGTGCGAACGGGTGAGGTTGATTCGATACTCGACAATTAAGCATGACAAACGCCGCCGGTGCTGAAACTCGCTTTCAGTGCTGGCGGGGTTGAACAACGAGCCACGCGAGGCGTTAGATAAATAAAATGAGGACTGATATGTCAAAATTTAAAGAACTATGTTCAGCATATAATGATTTCAGAGACCAACTGGCAGATACGAGAAGTAACGCATTCGATATGTCAAATAGGGTTGCTTTTTACTATAAGCAGTATCTTGGGATTGATAATGAAGAAGCATTCAAGCTAACTCCTTTAGAGGGGCAAGTGCGAAATGGGGTGAAGTACAGTCCTGCTGGTGCTACTCATTTGGGTGATGATGGTTTTTGGCACTTAGGTATTGAATTAACAGTTTATAGAAATGCAAATACATATCCGCAGCAACCATTTAAGGTCAGCTTCAAATTCATTAGAAATGAAGATGGTAGTTATCTTCTGGATGTTGATGGTTTAAATGCTGCATCTATTATTACAGATGTTACTAATGCGGCGCAATATCACCCTGTATTTGACAAAATACAGGAGAATATACTGGATTATTTTAATGAAAACCTAAAGTTTCTTAAGGGTAAACATAAAAAAATGTCATCAATAGGTTTTATTCAAAACGACCTAGCGACGACTATCAATAACGAAAATAATGGTTAACAAAAATACATAGAAAGCCATGCATGCTATAGGTGCATGGTTTTGCATGCGCCGGGGGGGCCAGTTCTGATTGTGTGCCGCCAGAGCTGGCGCGGATCCAGAGTGGTCATGCAACTGCATTAAAACCGCCCCATAAAGCGGGCAGGCGTGGCGGGGAAAGCATTGCGCGCCAGAGGTGGTGCGCAATAATAAAAATTACCGTCTGAGCGCGTCGTGATGGCGCTGTCGTGGTCGCTGTCGGTTCGTTGGTGGTCTGGTGTGGTCGTGCTCGCGTGGCGAGTCTGAGGCGTGATGGTGGCGGGGTATGAAAAAGCCGCCATGCTGGCGGCTTGAGGGGGATTATTCCGGGTTGTCGAGGGTGTACTCTTTGAACCTGATGACCTCAATGCCGAGCCAGTCGTTTACCTCCCTGAACCTGTCCTGTAGCGGTGACAGCTCATTGCGCACAAATACCTTTGCAACCTTCTCGACGTCACCGAGTGAGCCGATATTCTCGGGCTTGCCTCCCATAAGCTGGAACGGTACGCGGTGCGCGTCCATCAGGTCGGCGTCGCTGGCTTTCTTGATGTTGAAAAAGTCATCCTTTGTGGCGACCTCGCTCAGTGGCACGATTTTAATGCCGTCCGGTTTTCCGCCGGGAGCGTAGAAAAACAGGTTCTTAAAGTTGCCGAGCCCTTTTGAGTTGCGCATCGCCTCGCGCAGCGATTCGACGTCGGTCGCGCTCTGCGCCGGGTCGGTCACATACATGATGTAACCCGCGTGCGCGCCGTTCTGATAATACTTGCGGCGGAACAGCGTCGCGGATTCATTCAGCCAGGCGGAATTAAGCGCGCTGAGGTATTCGGGCAGACCGTAAATCTCCTGATTAATGTCGGGCTCCAGCAGGTGAAACACGGTATCAGGCGCGAACTCATGCGGCAGAGTGAAGTTTTCCACAAACCAGAAAATCGAGTCGTCGACCCCGCGCCGGGTGTATTTGGCCGGTGAGGCCAGCAGCTTGATTAACTGGCCGGTGACGCTGTGGCGTTGCTCAAGAAAGGCGTTGCCGAATACCAGATAGTCGAGCGCAAAGCGGCTGAAATCCTGACGGGACAGCAGCGGGTGCGGAATGTAGGTGCTCGCGAGCACGTTGCGCTTAACGTAAATCGGTGAGCTGTGATGTACGGCAGAGCGCAGGCTCTTTGCCAGCCCGGAGAAGCTGACCGGCGGCTCGTACCATTTGCCGTTACTGATGCACTCGACGTAATCCAGAATGTCGCGCTTATCGAGTACCGGCACCGGCTCGCCGAAGGTGAATGCTGTCGTTTTTGGCGGTGCGCTGGCGGTCAGTTGTTGTGGCTTGCTGGCCTTCTGCGCAGCGGCTTTACGGGATTTTTGTTTACCCATTTTAGTTGAACTCCAGAATAGATTTAGGCTGCATGCCGCTACCGGCAGAAAGCGGTTCGTTTAACAGGGCGTGCATGGTCGCCCATGCGATATCGGCGTGACTGGCTTCCTCGGTGCGGCTGGCCTCGTAGGTGGCGCTGCGCCCGCTGCTGGTCATGGTTTTGCGGATGGACATAAACGACTGCGTGACGTCGGTCGCCCCGGCGTCGTACTCCAGACAGCCACGGCGAATGGTGTCTTTTGCCTTGAGTACCATCGCGGTTTTCATCTCAGGTGTGTAACGGATGCCGCGTGCCGCCGGGTAGAATGAGCGCACCAACTGGAACACGCCGAGACCGAGGCCGGTTGCGTCAATGCCGATGTATTCGACGTTGTATTTCTCGGTCAGTTTGCGGATGCCCTCGGCCTGCGCGGCAAAGTCCATGCCTTTCCACTGGTGACGCTCCAGCATGCGGAACTTGCCACCCGAGACCACCGGCGGCGCGAGCACGACGCACCCGGCGCTGTCGCCGGTGTGTGACGGGTCGTAGCCAATCCAGACAGGACGAGAGCCGAACGGATGGTCGGCGAACGGGGCAAAGTCCTCCCATTCCTCCATCACATCGACCATGCAGCGCTGCAACTCCTCGAACGGGAATACCGACGCTTTATCGTCGACAAACTCGCACATAAACAGGTTCTTAAAGTCCTCATCACTGTTTTCGCGTTTGAGCTGGTCGAGGTCGAACAGGGTGCAGCCACCCGCAAGGGCGTCCTCAATGGTGACAATCTGCCGCCATTGTCCATCATCGCAGAGCTGGCCACCGGCGAGCGCGCTGTGACTGATATCGATTTCGATGCGGTCGGCAATACGGCTGCGCCCCTTGTTGAACAGCTCGCCAGACCAGAAGGGGTAAGCGCCGTGCGCCAGCGTGGAAGGTGTCGAAAAGTAGGTTGAGCGCAGGTGCTTTTGCGAGGCCATGCCCGAGGCAACTTTTCGCAACCTCAGAAAATTCGGGATCCAGAATATTTCATCGACCAACAGGTCGCCGTTGTGGCTCTGCGCGGTGTTGGAATTGGTGCCGAGATAAATCAGCTTTGCGCCGTTATTACCGAGCACAATGGGGTCACCGGTCAGGTCGACGTCGACCAGTCGCGCAAACTGAATGATGTATTCGCGGAACACGTAAGCCTGCGTTTTACTGGCTGATAAAAAAATCTGATTGTGGCCGGTCTTGAGCGCACGTAGCAGCGCCTCACGCGCAAAGTAGAATGTCGCGCCAATCTGGCGGGATTTGAGAATATTGCGAATACGGTGCTCCAGCCCTGCGCGATACCACTGCAACTGGTACTCGAAAGACTGGTCGAAGAAAATTTCTTCAAGTTTTGCGATAGCCTCGTCGCTGAAAAAGTTCTTTTTCGGCTTCTTACGCTCGCCCTTGTTACGGTTGGCGACATTGGGGTTAAGGTCGACCTCGTTGCCGGTCTGGCTGTAGCGGTTAACGCGCGCCAGTCGCTCAATCTGTCGCCCGAGCAGGTCAATCTCTTTGAAGTCGCCGCCTGACTTTTGCGGCTTGGCGATGAGCTGAATCAGTCTGGCCTCAAGACTGCTTTCGACGCGGGAAATCGGTGCGATGCCGTCCCAGCCGTCGCGCTGCTTCCAGCTCTGCACGGTCGGGCGCTTGACCTGCAGCATTTCGGCAATCTGTGGCACGGAAAAGCCCTGCCAGTAAAGCAGCGATGCCTGCCGTCGCGGGTCATGCAACAAGGTTGTATCGGTGGAAATGGTCATTGATGCCTCGCCGTAGTGGATTCAGGGCAAGGCTACTTAATGGCCGTCAGTGATTCGCTAAAGTGCTGTTGTGTGGGCGGTTATCCAGTCGTCATTGGTGGTCTGGCGTGTCCTGAGTCTGGAAACTGGCGTTGACCAGTAACCCCAACCTCAGGACTCCTGACAATGGCAAAAAAAGTCTCAAAATTCTTTCGCATCGGCGTCGAGGGTGACACCTGCGACGGCCGCATTATCAGCGGTAACGATATTCAGGAAATGGCCGAATCGTTTGACCCCCGCGTCTATGGTTGCCGCATTAACCTTGAGCATATTCGCGGTCTCTTCCCCGATGGTGACTTCAAACGCTTAGGCGATGTGGTTGAGCTGAAAGCCGAAAAGATTGACGACGATTCTGCGCTTAACGGCAAATGGGCGTTGTTCGCCAGAATCACCCCGACCGATGACCTGATTGCGATGAATAAAAAATTGCAGAAGGTCTACACCTCAATGGAAATTCAGCCGAATTTTGCCAATACCGGCAAATGCTACCTCGTCGGCCTTGCGGTCACCGATGACCCGGCGAGCCTAGGCACCGAATACCTCGAATTCTGCCGCAACGCGAAGCACAACCCTTTGCAGCGCTTTAAGGCCAACCCTGAAAACGTCTTTTCCGCTGCCACGCTGGCCGAACTGGAGTTTGAAGATGTTCCCGACACGGTGCTCAACAGCCTGGCCGATAAGGTGAAAGCCATTTTCAGCCGTAAGCAGGTCAGCGACGATGCGCGCCTGAATGATGTGCATGAAGCGGTGACCACCGTCAGCGAGCATGTGCAGACCAATCTGACCGCGCAGGATAAACGCCTTTCCGATATGGAAACCGCGTTTGCCACTTTCAAACAGGAACTGACCGGCAAGGTTGAAGAAACCAGCCAGGCATTTTCCGCCCTGAAAACCACCCTCGACAAAACCGAAAGTTTCAGCCAGCCGCGACGCACAAAAGCCAGCGGCGGTGGCGGCGATGAGCTGCTGACCGACTGCTGATAAACCGCAGACCGAAACCGGGCGGTAACCCCGCCCGATGCTGTGACTAACCGATTAATTCAAACAGGAAATACTATGCGTCAGGAAACCCGTTTTAAGTTCAATGCCTATCTGACCCAGCTCGCCAAACTGAACGGCATCAGCGTTGATGACGTCAGCAAAAAATTCACCGTTGAGCCGTCCGTCACTCAAACGCTGATGAACACCGTGCAGGCGTCATCCGCATTCTTGCAGACGATTAACATTCTGCCGGTCGCAGAAATGAAGGGCGAGAAAATCGGCGTCGGTGTGACCGGCACTATCGCCAGCACGACCGACACCTCGGGCGACAAAGAGCGCCAGACCGCAGATTTCACCGCGCTTGAGTCCAACAAGTACGAGTGCAATCAGATTAACTTTGACTTCCACCTGACCTATAAACGCCTCGACCTGTGGGCGCGTTTTCAGGACTTCCAGCGCCGCATCCG
The DNA here is from genome assembly GCF_041807075.1 of Citrobacter telavivensis. Lineage (NCBI taxonomy): Bacteria > Pseudomonadati > Pseudomonadota > Gammaproteobacteria > Enterobacterales > Enterobacteriaceae > Citrobacter > Citrobacter telavivensis. The sequence continues at coordinate 87,281 of NZ_JBGUBF010000011.1, forward strand.
CGACGCCATTGTCCAGCGTCAGGCACTGGATTTCATCATGGCCGGGTTCAACGGTACCAAACGCGCTGATACCTCAGACCGCAGCAAAAACCCGATGCTGCAGGATGTGGCCGTCGGCTGGCTGCAGAAGTACCGCAACGAAGCCCCGGCGCGCGTGATGAGCAAAATCACCGCCGAGGACGGTACCGTTATTTCTGACGTGATTCGTGTTGGCAAAAACGGCGACTATGAGAACCTCGACGCGCTGGTGATGGACGGTACCAACACCCTGATTGACGAGATTTATCAGGATGACCCGAAACTCGTTGCCATCATTGGCCGTAAGCTGCTGGCTGACAAATATTTCCCACTGGTCAACAAACAGCAGGAAAACACCGAGTCGCTCGCGGCGGATATCATCATCAGCCAGAAGCGCATCGGCAACCTGCCAGCCGTGCGCGTGCCGTACTTCCCGGCGAATGCGGTATTCGTGACCACGCTGGAAAACCTCTCTATCTACTTCATGGATGAGAGCCACCGCCGCAGCATTGATGAGAACCCGAAAAAAGACCGCGTGGAAAACTACGAGTCGATGAACATCGACTATGTGGTCGAGGCGTATGCCGCCGGGTGTTTGCTGGAAAACATCACCCTGGGCGATTTCACCGCACCTGCAGCACCGGAAAGCGGAGAGTAAGCCTATGACGAGCCCCGCACAGCGTCACATGATGCGGGTCTCGGCCTCTCAAGCCGCGCAGCGGGAAAAAGCCCCGCTGCGCCACGCAACCGCCTATGAGCAGATGCTGGTAAAGCTGGCCGATGACCGTCGCACGTTGAAAACCATCCGTTCAAACGAACTGAAAGCCGCGAAGAAGCGCGAGCTGCTGCCGTTCTACGCGCCGTGGGTCGCCGGTGTGCTGGCTGAAGGCCGTGGCGCACAGGATGACATTCTGATGACCGTCATGCTGTGGCGACTCGATGCCGGTGACGTTGCTGGCGCGCTGGAGATTGCGCCCTACGCGCTGAAATACGGCCTCACCTCTGACCATCGCCGCACCACGCCTTACATGCTGGTTGAGGAGGTGGCGCTTGCCGCGCTGCGCCTGCGCGATGCTGGTGAGCCTGTCGACCTCGCATTACTGCTGACCACCCTCAGCCTGACCGACGGTGCTGACGTTCCCGATATGGTGCGCGCTCGTCTGCATAAGGTGACTGGCCTGACCCTGCGCGATGCCGGTCAGGACGCCGAAGCGCTGGCGCAGTTTCAGCGCGCAATGCAGCTCGACCGCAATGCCGGTGTGCGCAAAGAGATTGAGCGACTGGAGCGGGCATTGAAACCTAAGCCCGATGCCGCGCCCCGTAAAACGACTAAACCGCGCACGCGCAAACCTGCCACCAAACCGGCGGCAAAGCGCGGGCGTCCACCAAAGGCGGCAAAAACCGCCGGTTAACTGAACGCTCCCCGAGCCGGGCGGCACGCCGGTCAAAGCGGGTTTTGACCCTGACGGCGACCGGCGTCCACCGCCCAACCTAATGAGGTTGTCATGACGACAGTAATACTGAATCAGCCCGACGAACCGCAGGACGTACTGGGCGTGGTGATTCCCGCACCGGAGACGGGCGACGCAGTGATTAAAAACACGTTCTTTTTCCCTGATGTGGATCCGAAGCGGGTGCGCGAGCTGATGCGCCTTGAGCAGACGGTTTCCGATGCGCGCTTGCGCAACGCCATCAAGACCGGCATGGCGGAAACCAATGCGGAGCTTTACGACTACCGGCTGCGCCAGATTGCCGCAGGGTTTAAGACACTGGCCGACGTGCCTGACGCCGAGGAAATCGACGGCGAGAATGTGCGCATTTTCCACTACCTCAGCGCCGTGACGGCGATGGCGACCGCCACCCTGTATGAGCGTTATCGCGGGGTTGAGGCCACCGGAAAGGGTGACAAAAAAGCCGACAGCGTCGAAACCACCATTGATGACCTGTGGCGGGATATGCGCTGGTCGGTCTCGCGCCTGCAGGACAAGCCGCGCTGCATCGTGGGTCAGCTCTGATGAAAGTCTACGCGATGCAGGGCGACACCCTCGACGCGCTTTGCGCCCGGTATTACGGGCGCACTGAGGGAGTGGTCGAGGCGGTGCTGAAGGCTAATCCAGGTCTGTCTGAGCTGGGTGTCATTCTGCCGCATGGCACGGCGATTGACCTGCCAGACGTTGAAACATCACCCACGGCGGAGACCCTGAACCTATGGGACTGAGTATGGAAAAAATCACCACGTTTATCGCCTACTGGCTGGCCGTGGGGCTGGCGTATTTCGGGGCAATGTCGCCCGAAAAGCTGGCGCTGTATGTGGGTAGTCTGTGCGCCATTTTTACGGCGGCGGTGAATTTCTGGTACCGGCGTAAAACCTTTCGCTATCTGACCGAAATGGGAATCGACAAAGGGGTGACCCGTGAGCTCAATCGTTAAACGTTGCAGTGTGGCCGTAGTGCTGGCGCTGGCAGCACTGATGCCTGATTTTCGTCTGCTGAATACCTCGCCTGACGGTCTGGCGCTGATTGCCGACCTCGAAGGGTGTCGCCTGACACCTTACCAGTGCAGCGCGGGCGTGTGGACGTCAGGCATCGGCCACACTGCCGGGGTGGTACCGAAACGCGATATCACCGAGCGCGAAGCGGCGGCAAATCTGGTCGCCGACGTGCTGAACACCGAGCGCCGTCTCGCAGTCTGCGTGCCGGTCACCATGCCGCAGCCGGTTTACGACGCACTGGTCAGTTTCTCTTTTAACGTCGGCACCGGCGCGGCCTGTCGCTCGACGCTGGTTTCTTACATCAAGCGTCATCAGTGGTGGCAGGCATGCGACCAGCTTACCCGCTGGGTGTATGTCAATGGCACTAAAAACAAAGGGCTGGAAAACCGCCGCGCGCGGGAACTGGCGTATTGCATGAAAGGAGTATCTCAATGAAAAAATATTTACGTTCCCTGATGTTCGATGCCCTGCTGGCACTGGTCCTGCTTTGGGGGCTGGTATCGCCGCAAAGCGCAGCCATTAATTTTGTGGCCGCATGGGCGCTATTCGGCTGTTTTGTCTGCATTACGGCGAGCCTCGCCGGTGTGGTCGCCTATGAGCACTGGCTGCGAAATACGGGCAAAAGTATTCCCGTCAATCCCGAGCTAATGAAGGTATTCCGCATCGTCTTTTGTCGCAAACCCTCGCAGGCGCGCCACGCATGGTCTCTCATTATTTTTTCTGCTACCACGGGCTGTCTGCTTGGGGCTGGCTGGATCCTTACGGCTCTGATTTACCTGATTTGTGTGCTGACCTTTAAGGCCGTTCGCGAGACTTACCGCCAGCGCATTGAGGGGGCTGGTCTGTGTCCAGAGTCATTGTGATGTTTCTGGCCTCTGCGCTGGTGATGACTGTGATCGGGCTGCTGTGGTTGCGCCATGAGAACGGCAATTTATCCCGCTCTTTTGAGTCGGCAAACCGCGTCGCGAGCGAACAAAAGACGACGATTGGCATGCTTAAAAATCAGCTCAGTGTTGCCGGTCAGCTTGCCAGACGTAATGAATCCGCACAGGTGGAACTACGCGAGCAGCTCGCAAAGGCAAGCGCAGAGGCCAGCCGCCGTGAACAGACGATAACGAGGTTACTTAATGAAAATGAAGCCTTTCGCCGCTGGTATAACGCTGCTCTGCCTGACGTTGTGCGTCGGCTGCACACCCGCGCCGCCTGCGCCAGCGCCGGTGATTGTGGTCAGCGGATGCCCGAGGGTGAGCCTTTGCCCGATGCCGGGAAGTGACCCGAAAACCAATGGTGACCTGAGCGCAGATATCCGCCGCCTTGAGGGCGCGCTGACCGCCTGCGCGCTGCAGGTCAAAACCGTCAAACACTGTCAGGATGAACTCGATGCAGAAGCACAAAAGCCTGCGCAAAGCGCTGATTAACGCCGTGCCGCAGCTCAGAAACAACCCCGATATGCTGCGCCTGTTTGCCGACAACGGCCATACCGATTCCCGGCTGGCGAGCTCGCTGTCGTTTGAAAAGGTGTACGTGCTTAACGTGGTGGTGACCGACTTTACCGGCGACCTCGATTTGATATTCGTGCCGGTGCAGGCGTGGCTGCGTGAACATCAGCCGGACATTATGACCACCGACGACGGTCGGGAAAAAGGATTCACCTGGATTATTGATATCAACAACGACGATTCGCTCGATATCAGTATCAGCCTGAGGCTCACCGAGCGCACGCTCGTCAAAGAGGTCGACGGTGCGCTGCATGTCAGCTATGCCCCAGAGCCGCCGCTGCCTGAGCTGGTAACGCGCCCGGTTGCTATGTATGCAAACGGTGAGTTAGTGAGTCAGTGGGATGAGTGAATTAACCGCGCTGCAGGAACGTCTTGCCGGTCTGATTGCCAGCCTGTCACCGGCGGCGCGTCGGCAAATGGCGGCTGAGATTGCGAAAAAACTGCGTACCAGTCAACAGCAGCGCATCAAGCGCCAGCAGGCACCCGACGGCACCCCGTATGCGGCACGAAAGCGCCAGCCTGTGCGGAGCAAGAAAGGCCGAATTAAGCGCGAAATGTTCGCCAGACTGCGCACCAACCGCTTTATGAAAGCCAAAGGCAGCGACAGTGCGGCGGTGGTGGAGTTTACCGGCAAGGTACAGCGCATGGCGTGGGTGCATCAGCTCGGCCTCAAAGACCGGCCAAACCGCAACAGCCGGGATGTACAGTACGAGGCGCGCCCGTTGCTCGGGTTCACCCGCGACGATGAGCAGATGATTGAAGACGTCATTATCAGGCACCTCGGCAAATAAATATTGTGTGAACCACCACCGGAGCCGCGCGAATTGGCGCGACGCCAGACCAGAGGCATCCTTGCACTATGAATACGTTATCCACGATACAGGAGCTCGCGCGCGCGATTCGCAACCTCATCCGCTCAGGTGTGGTGACTGAGGTTGATACCGTGCAGGGGCTGTGCCGCGTACAAAGCGGCGGGATCCAGACTACTTGGCTGAACTGGCTGACCACCCGCGCTGGTCGCTCGCGGACGTGGTGGGCTCCCTCGGTTGGTGAGCAGGTTCTGCTGCTGGCAATCGGTGGCGAGCTTGATACCGCTTTCGTACTGCCGGGGATTTTCTCCGACGATAACCCCGCCCCGTCGGCCTCGGCGGATGCGTGGCATGTGGCTTTTCCTGATGGTGCGGTCATTGAGTACGAGCCAGAGACCGGCTCGCTGACGGTCACCGGCATCAAAACTGCCGATGTGACGGCATCAGAGTCCATCACCGCAACCGTGCCGTTGGTACAGGTGAAAGCCTCGACCAGTATCACCCTCGACACCCCGGAGGTGATTTGCACCAATAAGCTGACGACGGCGACGCTTGAGGTGCAAAAGGGCGGCACGATGAAAGGCAACATCGAGCATACCGGCGGGTCACTGTCATCTAATGGCAAGGTGCTCCACACCCATGAACACCCCGGCGACAGCGGTGGGCAAACGGGGGCACCGATATGACAGCGCGTTATCAGGGTATGAACCGAAATACCGGCCTCGGCATCAGCGACACCGAGCACATCAGCCAGAGCATGCGCGATATTCTGCTGACGCCGGTCGGCTCGCGGGTGATGCGTCGTGAATATGGCTCGCTTCTGTCGGCGCTGATTGATATGCCGCAAAACCCGGCGCTCAGGCTGCAAATTATGGTGGCGTGCTATTCGGCTATCCAGAAGTGGGAGCCTCGCATCAGGCTTACATCCATCAGCTTTGAGACCGGCGACGCTGGCGAAATGTATGTCGATATTACCGGGATGCGTACCGATACTGGTGCGTCAGTTTCAACCACTGTTTCACTGAGTTAAATCACTATGGCAACTGTTGACCTGAGTCAGTTACCCGTTCCCGACGTGGTTGAGGAACTGGACTATGAAACCATCCTTGCGGAACGCATTGCGACGCTGATTTCGCTCTATCCCGAAGACCAGCAAGAGGCCATTGCCCGGACGCTCACACTTGAGTCGGAGCCAATTGTTAAGCTGCTGCAGGAAAACGCCTACCGTGAAGTTATCTGGCGTCAGCGGGTGAACGAAGCCGCGCAGGCGGTAACGCTGGCATATTCTGCCGGTAACGACCTCGACGTCGTGGCCGGGAACAACAATACCGAACGCCTGACCATCACCCCGGCGGATGACACCACCATCCCGCCGACACCTGCCGTTATGGAATCTGATACTGACCTGCGACTGCGCACGCAACAGGCGTTTGAGGGGTTGAGCGTGGCGGGTCCGGTCGGCGCATATGAGTATCACGGTCGCAGCGCCGACGGGCGGGTCGCTGACGTCTCAGTCGCAAGTCCGTCGCCAGCCTGCGTGACGATTACCGTGCTATCGCGCGAGGGTGACGGCACTGCCAGCCCTGAACTACTGGCGATTGTTGATAAAGCGCTGAATGCCGAAGATGTGCGCCCGGTGGCCGACAGGGTGACCGTCCAGTCAGCCGAGATTGTGCCGTACCAGATTGACGCGACGCTCTACGTTTACCCCGGTCCCGAATCTGAACCCATCAGGCAGGCATCAGAGCAGAAGCTGCAGAGCTACATCAGTGCGCAGCACCGCCTCGGGCGTGATATCCGTCTGTCAGCCATTTATGCGGCGCTGCATGTTGAGGGGGTGCAGCGCGTCGAGCTGGCATCACCGCAGGCCGACATAGTGCTGAGTAAATCGCAGGCGTCGAACTGTACCGAGTACCAGATAACTATTGGGGGCTCGGATGAGTGACAGGCTGTTACCCGTTGGCTCGTCGCCGCTGGAAGTTGCCGCCGCTGCCGCACTCTCTGAGATTCAGCGCGTGCCGGTACCGTTGCGCACCCTGTGGAACTGGCGTACCTGCCCGGTAAACCTGCTGCCGTATCTGGCGTGGGCGCTGTCGGTCGACAGGTGGGATGAGAAGTGGCCGGAGGCGACAAAGCGAAGCGTCTGCGCATCCTCGTTTTTCGTCCATCAGCACAAAGGCACCATCAGCGCATTGCGCCGGGTGGTTGAGCCGCTCGGCTTTCTGATTGAGGTGCGCGAGTGGTGGCAGCTCGACGAGGAGCCCGGCACATTTCGCCTCGTTGTCGGTGTGCTCGACAGTGGCATCACTGACGAAATGTATCAGGAACTTGAGCGCCTGATTGAAGATGCCAAACCGGCAAGTCGTCACCTGACCGGGCTGGCTATCAGCCTGAGTTCAACCGGCGAGCTGCATGTCGGCGCGGGATGTTACGACGGCGACGCGCTGACCGTTTACCCCTACACCCCCGAGGAAATTGTCGTCGGCGGTGAATATTACCCGGCCTCGGCCATCCATTTGATTGATAACCTGAGAGTGAACGCATGACCGCAAAATATTTTGCCATTCTGACCAATCAGGGCGCGGCACGGCTGGCGAACGCGGCGGCACTCGGTACTAAGCTGAACCTGACGCAGATGGCGGTCGGTGACGCGAATGGTACATTGCCGACCCCAGACCCGGCGCAGACGAAGCTCATCAACCAGAAGCGCATCGCGCCGCTGAACCTGCTGACCGTTGACCCGGACAATACCAGCCAGATTATCGCAGAACAGATTATTCCCGAGAATGAGGGCGGTTTCTGGATCCGCGAGATTGGTCTCTACGATGACGACGGCATCCTGATTGCCGTGGCGAACTGCCCGGAGACCTACAAGCCGCAACTGCAGGAGGGAAGCGGCCGCACGCAAACCATTCGCATGATTCTGATTGTGTCGAGCACATCGGCAATCACCCTGAAAATCGACCCGTCGGTTGTGCTGGCAACTCGTAAGTATGTCGACGATAAGGTTATCGAGGTAAAAGCCTATTCTGATGACCTGATGGAAAAGCATGTCAATGCTGACAATCCGCATACGCAATACCCGCTGATTGCGAACGCACTAAAAGAAATGGCCGACGCCGGATTGGTTGCCGAGGTTCTCAAAAACCTTGGTTTGGGAG
>NZ_JBGUBF010000012.1:0-47866 GCF_041807075.1 Citrobacter telavivensis
ATGGTGTCCCCTGCATACATCGAATTGGCATGGCAGGGGATTGTTAGGAAAGGGATTTTTCAGAAGTGGATTTTATTTTACCCGCAGTTTTACCCATCATGGCGATTCAGGAGCTTTTCTTTGAATGCGCAATGCTCACTATATAACCAGCGGGCTCGACCGTGGATGAGTCTGCTTTTTGGCAGAGTGCCATCTTTGATGCGGTCATAGATGAAGGTCTTTCCGAAACCAGTATCTGCCATGATGAATTTCAGATCAACCAGTGAGTCGGGTTGTAATTGGTGTTGCATGGGTTTTATCTCCGGTTTGGGAATCGAACCTGGAAGCCAGACAAAAAGAACCCGGCACGAGGCCGGGGAAAAGGGATAACGGGCTTTCGCACCCAATAGCCAGCTCATAACTGGCTATCAGTTGCGTCATTCGTCTTCAATTTTTAACGTGGTATCGTCAGGAACTTGAATGGTGAGTAATGAGCTATATCCACTTTCGTGCACCTGATATTGCACAGGCCATGCTGGCAGCGGCACGTCTTCGGCAATTTGGCTGATACCTACGCTCCACAACCCGGAGTCGAGGTAATAACCGACTACCTGCATTTCACCTTCGCCAGATTTCAGGTGATAAATGCCAGGTTTGTTAAGGCAGCCAATTTCCTCGCGAATTGCACCCTCGCATTCGAAAAGGTCATCACTTGCGCCATAAAAATGTAATTCCTTCATATTCTCTCCTCATGCCGCACGTTGAGCGCGCAGCGATTTAATGTGCTCGCTCGTCTCCAGTTCGGCGCGTATCTGTGTCGCCTCACGGTGATCGAGGTGCTCAAAATCATTGTTAAAACGGTCTATTGAAGCGGTGTTTATCCAGCCCTGTCGCCAGTAGCGGACTATCTGTGATGTGACGGAATGGATGATGACGGGCCAACCGTGTTGGTCAGCGTAAATCTGACCCCGTTGAATTAGCTGGAACATTGGCTGACTCCTGACTGCGTTTTAACTCCTCGCGGTATGCAGAAACCTCTTTAGTCTTTCTTTTCTGCCGAGGTGATGGCTTTGCGTGCTCCCAAACAAAAGGCCAATTGCTACCCCATACCAACCAGCGTCTATTGCTGATTCGATATGTGTTATTGATGTGAGCACCAAGCAGTCGTCGGGCTTGTCGATTGTTCATGGATGGCCCCTCTGCTTACTCTTCAGCTCGATAACAGATTGGCACTCCGCGCACGTCTGGCAGCCAGGAACGGCAGCGCGCCGCGGAGCCGGGATGTCATCGCCGCACTCAACGCAATGCTCTGCTGATACGGCGTTTCTGTTGCTGTGGTGAGCGGAAAGGGCAGCGTTACGCTGAAGCTCTTCAATCTCTGCTGCGGTATCGATGATGTCTGCCATGGTCAATGCTCCCGGAACTGTCGGTTAATACGGTTGAAGGTGAACGCCAGTAATAAAAAAGGCCGCGATAGCGACCTGGTGATTAGTTCTTTCATACTGCACCGCCTTCATTCTTCTCGGCTTCGACCGCCATTTGCTCAAGCCTCCGTGATAGCTCGGCAGACAGCGTCTGGAATTCTTCCTCGGTCACCACCGGGATCGGAACAAAGCGAATGCCGATGTGAGCGAGGTTATTGGCAATTTCGAGGCTTTTCCTCAAATCAACTGGTGAGGCTCTGTTCATGAGGAACGTTCCTTCAGAATGCCGTTAATCTGGCCGATAGTGACGAGGAATAGGGAGAATGGCTGGCAGATGGTTTTTATCTTGTCGTAATGACGAAGGATGATTGGTCGAGTCACTGAATCGCGATTCCCCGGATTAGCGGCGATGGCAGCCTTGCATTCAACGATGCATTTGCGTGCCTGGGATCGGATGATGTTTTGATGTTCTGGCGTCATAACCCCTCCATATAGGCCCGGATAAATTCAGCCGCAGCCTGTGCATTTATGGCGTTACCGTAACCTTTGAGTCTGCCGACGCGGTTGCTGCTTGCCACTCTTGCCAACCCGGGCTCGACTCGTCCCAGGCGTGCGGCAGCCCCATCAACCAGCGGGAATGTGCCGGGTTCAACTGGACGCCATTTGCCATCTCGACATAAGAGCCAGTCCGCATCTCGCCAAAAACCGTTAACCTCAAGGGCCCGGAAATCCCTGCGAAGTCCTGCAAACGCTGCTGGGTCTTGCTGCCGTCCTGTCGATACATGTTCATGGCCGCATCCACTGATGGCGATCGGGTGTTGTTTGTTGTCGGCGTAGGCCAACCAGTCATGAAAGCCTGGCGTGGTAACTGATCCAGCCGCTCTTTCCCTTCCCGCTGTGCTGTCATTCCCGCAGAGTCCTTCCAGTCGCGTGACGTTGGAGTTACCCAGCCCGCCAATGCCGACGCCGATTGCAATCCCGGCGCCGGTCCGCGCTTTTTGTCTGCAGGTCTCGGTCCACCCGTCGCATCTCCCACTACTGGCGTTGGCCACCCAGTAGGCCCGCTCTCTGATGTGCGGCGCACCGACGCCCGCTGACGTAAACGGCACAAGCCCGAAGGCGTAGTCCATTCCTTCCAGGTCTGCTTGTACAAGGTCGAACCATGCGTTTGCGTTACCTGCTGCAACCTGTTCGCCAAAGACATGCTGAGGTCTGCACTCGCTGATGAGATGGAAGAAGTGGGGCCAAAGGTGCCGCTCGTCAGCAAACCCATCTCCTTTGCCTGCCGCGCTGAAAGGCTGGCACGGGCAGGAGCCAGTCCAGGCTTGTTTATAGTCAGGCCATCCGGCGAGACGCAGGGAATGAGACCAGACGCCGATCCCGGCGAAAAAGTGGCACTGGGTAAATCCTCTGAGGTCGTCAGGTGTGACATCTTCAATACTCCTTTCGTCTACTTCGCCTGGCGCGATATGACCGCTGGCGATCAGGTTACGCAGCCACTGCGCCGCATACGGATCGATTTCGTTGTAATAAGCTGCTGGCGTCATGCTGCCTCCGTCATCTTTTTGAAGGAGTGAGCAATTCGAGCAGAAGCAATGGTCACGTAATCCGGGTTCAGGTCGATACCGATGAAGTTAAAGCCTTCCTCAATGGCTGCCCGGCCTGTGCTTCCGCTGCCCATCCACGGATCAAGCACGGTACCGCCAGGCGGAGTAATCAGCCTGCAGAGATAACTCATCAAAGCGATCGGCTTAACGGTGGGGTGATTGTTCCTCGCGCCATTGGTGCGCCCGGCACCGGCGCGCGGGTCGTTAATGCCGACGCTTCCTTCCTTGCGTCCACCGGTCATGTCGCTGGCTGATGTAGCAATGAATTTCTCGAGGCCTTCATCGCGCTCTTTCGGTTTGACCTTGGCGCAGTAGAAGAAGCGCGCCGCATTGCCTTTGTCGCCGTGGTGGACGGTAGCCACGCGCTTTCGCATGCCCAGCACCTGGCCAGTTGACGCTGCAGACGGTTCGCGTCCGGTTACTGGTGCTGCTGCGCCAGCATTGGCAGGGAAGCAGGCGATCACTTCATCGCTACCGTCGTGAATGATGTTTGCTGGCCAGCGCCCCTCCGGTGCCTGTTCGTATTCGCCAACCGGTTCGGTACCGTCACGCTGATGAGAAAGCAGGCCTCCAGCGCCACCACTAAGCGCCTCGGCGGTCGGTATCCTGCAGGCGTCGATATTGATTGCGCCGGTACCATGCTCTGCCATGTTAGCCGACACCGTTTTTTTGAATGGTTTGCGAGCCATGACTATCGGTTCGTGTGCAGGCTTCAGAGCCGTTCCCCAGCCATCAAAATCACCATCGAGGTTATGCGATTTTGGGAAGCCACTGCCGTAAATCCAGAGGATTTGGTCGCGTATTTCGAAACCAGCATCCTCCGCGTTAACTACAAGTCGGTGATAGGTGCGGGAACCACCGAAAGCCAGCAGGTGTCCGCCAGGCTTAAGAACTCGCAGGCATTCCTGCCACTGCTCAACGGAGGGAACGTCGTAATCCCATTTGTGGTTCATGAAATTTAGGCCGTACGGCGGATCCGTCACGATAGAGTCAACAGAGTTATCTGGCAGCGCTTTCAGAACCTCCTCGCAGCGCCCAACATGCAATTGATATGTCATGCAGCCAACTCCTTTATCGGGATGCGATTCATGTGCATCGTGTAACCCGTCTTCCCCTCCAACGCCGCATACTGCTCCAGCAACTCAGGGTGGTGCGCCCCTCCGATCTTCAGGTCGTTGCGGCTAGCCATGATGCAGAACACGCAACTAAGACGCTCATTTCCCAGCGCGTAAGCGTAGTGTGGTTCCTGACCAGCCTCGCGGATGGAGGCAAACACCTCGCCTGCGTTCAACTCATGAATAGGCAACCACTCGTACCAGGTCAGCACCGAGTTGGAATCCGTCTCGTTCTTGCGGAACGCCTGACGCTTTGCGCGGCCAGGCGACTCCTGAGCGCGCAGACCAAGGCAGTTGACGATCACCTTGAAACCGTTAGCCTTTGCGTAGGCTCTCACCTCACGCTGGATAGGACCGCGCTTCAGGTCACTGGTACATTGTCTGGTGCTGGCGGATGGCCAGCTTGGTACTTCCGGACGGTTCTCAAAACGTCGTGCGACCATTTCCAACAGAGTTTTGTGTGCGGTAGCGACGACGAACGGAAGATCAGCAGCCTTCGCCTGGTCACGAGCCAACTCGAGCGCACCTGGCCATTCAACTGCGCCAAGCGACGCATGTACAACGACGAGCTGGCGCGCCGGGATGACATCAAGCAACTTGATCAGCATCGCCTGGCTGTCTTTTCCGCCTGAGTGGTTAGATACGAACAACGCGCCAGTACGAATTAAATCGCTAATTTCTTTCGGAATGGTGGTGATGTTCATACAACCTCCCGTTCCGGGTCTTTAACGTCCCAGCCATTCCGCTCAATATTCACCTGCAGCCGTTTATCTCCGACCTCTTCGATACTCCGACCGGTAATCTCTGCGACCTCTGCGTTTGTGTGCCGCCACAGGTATGCAATTTCTTCTGCTGTCCATTCAGGCATGACTTTTCCTCCTGACGTTCTGGTCAGAGACTGTAATTTACTGCGTACGGAGTAGATGGAGCGCCCGGTTGCCGCGGCGACTTCTTCAGGAGTAAACCGGCTGAGAAGGAATAATTCGGCTTTGGTCCAGCGTCTACCGGTCATTCGACTGATGAGCTTTATATCAAGGCGATCCGCCTTCCTCTTGACTGCCTTCTCTGAGCGCTCGAGCTTTTCAGCAATAACCGCTACCGGCATTGTCCTTCCAACTTCATGCAGGAACAGGTTTTCCCACGGTTGCCATGGTGAGTTGTTCATGCCGCTTTACCATGCATCCTGATTTTCTGAATCTCCGATTCCAGATCTACAAGGAAGCTCTTAACTTCAGATTCGATTTCGCGCGCCAAGGCTTCATCGAGGTGAATGCGCTTCTTGAAATAGGCGAGGTCAGGCGGCAGACGATCATCGAAACTAACGAAATCACACCATTTCCGTCCGGTGCACATCATCTGCGCATGCATTTGCAGCATGTACTGGCGCTTTGGCTCGCCAGTTTTCAGCGTTTCAAGATGGGTCCATGTATTCGGGCATTTAATTTCGATAAGCCCATCATCGTTAACCAGCCCGTCAGGACTGGCAGCGAAACCGGATATTGTCGGATGATCAACAAGTCCTACCTCAGTGATAATGGCGTCGAATTCGTTGAGCGCGTACATCTCGCGCGCCACTGGCTCAAGTTCTGTACCGCGCATCATCGCGGAATTGGAAAATCCTTCTTCCAGTTTACCGGTAAGCCGCTGGCAAATAAGCTCGGCCATATAGTTCTGCCGGCTGGCTGAATAACCTGATTTTGTGCGTGCCATGACATCAGCCAGACGGCTGGCTGTAACTTTTCCGCAGCGTGCGGCAAACCATTCTGGTGTACGTTGTTCCATCATTCCTCCTCCACGCAATTGGCATCAACCGGCGATGCGTTGCTGACAGCAAGGCTCATGTCATACATGCGGCGTTTTTCTGCCGCACCGATGATTTGTTTCTCTTCAGGGGTCAGGGCCACCCAAAACTCTTCATATTTGGCCGAACCGAGTCGCGCAGCAGATTCACCTTTTGCAATAAGTTCCGGTCTGCGCGTATCAGACTCGTGACCAACCTGAACTTCTGCGGTCGTGCCTTCAATGACGCGCTCAGCTTCGTCCTGGTCGAAGATGCCAGCAAAGCCGAACGCCAGGCGAGCGCACTGGATCAGCGTTTTATGACGTAGCATACGGGTAGGGTGGGACTGCCATGGTTGAGTGTTGCGTTTGCACTCGCCCATGTACTCGGTGACGATAGTCGGGTGCTTACGATCTTTGCGGTAAATCTTGCAGGTGCACGCGCCTTCTTCCTTGTCGTAAGAAAACTCCATGCCGTCAAACTGTGGGTGCTCGTTGATAATGCGCGCCCATCCATCGACTCCGACGACCGGGACAATCCCGCCTTTATCGGGGAAGGCGTAAATCTCTTTGGTCCATGGGTTCAGACCGTACTGGTTGGCAACGATCAGCAGGGCTGTAAACTGCTCGTCCGTTACGTTGCCGCCTTTGAATGCTGTGTTCTTCAGCGTATTCATCAGGTCCGTACCGGCATCCATGCCGAGGCGTTCGGCCAGTTTCCCGGCCATGGTGGAAAGTGCAGTACTCATTGTTAAATCCCTCAAAGTTAAAACGGGCAGCCGGTACGGTGCTCCCAGTCGTATTCCGCCTGGGCGTAAGCAACTGCCGAAATGAAATCGTTGTAGGCTTCGCCAGCTTTATCGCTGCGAAGTCCTTCGTATGGGCTGGAGTCAATCGGGACCGAGAAGTGGAAGAGGCCGGACGGCTCTTTTGGCATCATGTCGATGATTTGCTGTGCCCGGTCGTCGATCCACTTCTCCTTCTCGTCGGTGAACTGCTGATCAGCCCAACGCCGATCTTCGATGCGGTCGTAAGTGAGGTATGCGTTCATGGTTGCCTCAATATTTGATGTGCGCGTCCTGCACTTTTCCGCCAGCGATAGCCAGCATTGCTTTCTGCGCGAATTCTTCGGGGATACCATGAGCTATAAGGTCGGCGATGACGCGACGGTTGATGGTGCGGCGGTGCTCTTTGTCTGCGGCGCGGCGCGCTTCTTCTTCAGCTTTGCGCTTCTCTTCGGCCAGGCGGGCTTCTTCTGCCTGTTTTGCCTTGAGGCGCTCAGCTTCCACTGCCGCGGCTTTTTCGCGTTCTGCCCGGGCTTCTGCTTCCTGCTTCTCGCGTGCCGCACGCTGTTCGGCTTCGACGCGCTGGCGTTCAGCCAGCTCTGCACGTGCTTTCTCTTCAGCTTCACGGCGCGCTGCGGCTTCAATCTCCGCTTTGTGCTTCGCTTCGGCATCTCGGCGGGCCCGTTCAGCTGCTTCCCGTCGAATATTTTCCTCACGTTCCAGTCGAGCTTTTTCTTCCGCTTCTTTACGAAGGCGCTCAAGCTCTGCAGCTTCATGCTCACGCTGCTTTGCGACGATTAGGGCAGCTTCGAGTTGTTGGATGGTGGCGTCTTTAGCCACGCCAGCTTCAGCTGCTGCTTCCTGCCAGCTTTCATCAAGTGCAACGGCTTTTGCTGACTCAATGCGCTGCTGAATTTCAACTGACGGCAGATAGCTACCCACGCCATCAATCACATCAGCCAGGGATCGCAAATCAGCAAGCCGCTGCTGCAATGCGTCCTTTCTTGCCGACTCGGCGTTTTCCCATTCAGTGAGTGGTTTGCGCACCTCATCCTTAAGCGCGTCAAGTCGCTCACGAACAATGCGGCGGCTTTCATCGATCTGCTTCGGCAGGGCTTTAAGTTCGGCAACCAGATCTTTACCGGCGTTGTCGATGTAGGTTTTGGAACGGGCAACCTTGTGCGCCATGGATGCGATAGCGTCGCGGCCTTTACGGGTCGAAACATCCGGAACCAGGCTGCGAGCTTCTTTCTCGATCGCCTCAATAATCGGGTCGAGCTGCTCTTTGGTGGTGAATACTGCCATTGCGCTCTGTTTCTCAATGACGACTAAATCCGTTACTTCGCTCATGGTTTCTCCTGAAATTTGGATGTGCAGATCCCGCCCGCGTAATGCCAGGCCGATCGGTTGAATAGGGTGGTTAGTGCTGGATAGGGTTACCGTGACCGTCCAGGAGGACGTCAATCACGCAGTTACTAAGGCGGATGATTTCTGCATCGGTGTGCAGGTAAACCCATTTGCGCTCCTGAATGACTGCTGAGACGCGATAGGTTCGGCCTTCATGCATTGCCATCATGCCGGGCGTGACGCACTGGCGAATGAGCGGGGTGGTGCCGTAGTGGTGCATCATACCTTCACCTCAACCTGTTTCAGGAGGCCAGCGATATGCATCTGCCAGCGGTTCATCGTCAGCTTTTCGCGTGGTTTCGATACCGACGTCAGCTGCCACTCGTTATCGTTGAGCTTTTTGGCGGTGTACTGCTTGCCGTTGTGGGTGACTGTCATGATGCCTCCCGGGCGCTAAGCATTGCGTCTGCAACGTCATAGGCGACTTCTGCAACAGACTGAGCGAAAGTTTCAAAAGAACTTTCATGGTTCTGTTTTGATGCCAGTAGCGCGGATTGCATAGCCTTAGCTGCGAAGTAGTCGCGCAGCGTCATGCCGCCAAAGTCAGCCGTCTTTCCGGGAGCCAGTTCAATACCGAAGGTGTTCATTGGATCACTGGAGTTGTTAACAAGTACGTATGGGAATGCTGGTCCGCCTGCCTGAATTTTCATAATCATCTCCGCGCTTAAGGCCGCGCCGCCGAACGTTAAACATGACTTCTGCGCTAATGGGCGGTGGATGGCCGCCGGTTGTCATAACTAAGCCGCCTCGGTGAAGCGACTGAGGTATGAGGCATTAAAAAACCCTCCGGAGAGGGTCATTCAGATGCTGCTTTCAACTTGTTGAGGAGATTCGACGCCGACTCTGCATCAGGTCTTGTGCAGCAGTCGAACACCGCATAGCTCAACTCGCCAATGCGCTTGTAAACCGTCCAGAACTTCGCTTCTTCATCACTCACCCGCTCAACTTCACCATCGCGCTCAATCGCGCCATGCACGAAGTATTCATCCATACCTAACCCTCTGTATGTACACATAAAAAAGGGCGCCTAAGCGACCTATTCGACATCTTTCACCAATTTGAAAATGCTTTGACCGTTAATGCAGTCTTCCATCCCAGATCGACTTCCATTTAAGTGCCTCATCATTGAGCTGCCATCTTTCCATGCATAAGTGACCTCAAGAAGAGTGCCATCGAGTGGGCATTCGTAAACCTGACCAATCTTTTTCATTGGATATGCACTTTTCATCACCTTACCCTCTGTCGTTACCCGCTGATGCGGGAGAAATGCTTTGGCGATTGGATGGCCGGTGCTGATCTCCGGCATAAGGCGCTTTTTAGGCGGCTGGAGCTGACTTATTTGCTTAGCTATCCTCGGGAGTCAGTCACGTCCCCCTGCGCATCAGCCTGCGCATTCATCAAATCCCAAAGCACTTCGCCACACTCTCGCAGTGGCCAGCGCCGGTCACCCGGTCACATTTGAAGCTGCTTACGCGTTAACCGGGCGCTAACCGGTCACTCAGTGATGCTTTACGCTTCCTTTCCCTCACTACGCCGCCGTGGGAACCCGACCGTATGAACGCCGTCGTCACGCTGCCTGAAGAGGCAACAAAGTGCGGTCTATCCGCTTTAGTGCTTCATTGGAATAACTCCTCTATGTTGATTCCCCGATGTTCGGGAACTGAGCAACCAACCATCACCGGAGCGTCATCCTCTGCGTGTGCTATACCCGCCGCGCGTTACACACCTGCCTCAATCCTATTGGGCGCTCTGTTCAATTTGCCAGGAGCGATCCGGGTGATTGTGTTGCTTATCTGATTTGTTAAAGAAGCAGGCGACTTGCTGTCCGCCGCTGGCTAACTTCGCTCAGCTGTCGATGTTTCGTTTCGATGGATTGATTATTAACCATTGGTTATTTTCAGTCAATAACCAATGGTTAATTATTTCTGTGTTGGTTATTAAGGTTATGATTTATTGGTTAATTTAGTTTGGTTATGGATTTGCTTGGCATGTGATATGCTGAAAAAAACATCAAAAAGGAGTGGGTAATGGGCTTGGATGAAGAAAGAGTGAACATGATGGTTCACGCCATGGGGCGGGCGGTCATGGAGTTGTCACTGGCAGATTTACCTATGACCCAGCAAAACATCATCGACAAGCTGGAACGGTACCGGAAGGAAACGGGAAACGTGATAGGGAAGGGGGTGAACAGGGATGCGGCGGAGATAGTCAGGAAGGGTAGTAAAGCTGTGAAGTAGGCACAAAAAACCCGGCGCGGTGGCAGGTTGTTAAAGCTCAATATCAACTATGAAAAGTTTACTAATAGCCCCTTTTCTAACTGCTGCTTTGGCAGTTACTTTTACCGCTGACTCATGACTTAGACCCGTTGACAGAAAACGACTAAGTGAAATGAGATACGGGTTGTCTGCCTTTGAAGCAGATGGATCGCTTATTTGTGCTGAGATGCGCTTATCTGAATCATCACCTTCTATAATGACTTTAGCGGTCATTCGGTGAGCGTCGAATTCAGTAAGGAAGATTCGATACTCCCTTAAGCCAAGAACTTCGTCGTCGTCCAACTGGTCTATTACTGCTTTATCTTGCTCATCAATTACAGCAGGCTTGAAACCATTCCCCGGTGTGACGCTTATCTTATTACAGGTGGTACCGATGGGGGAAACTGCCTGTCTAACTGATGGGCGTAACTCACTAGCCATCTTGTCAATCACTGAGATTAGACCTGAGATGGTATCTTTATCTTTATTTCCGAGGGCCTCAATTGCCTTCTCAAGTGCTTCTTTTAGGTATTTCATTTCCTCTTTCTTCTGCGAGTTTTTAGCGAAGATATAAGGCACTAATGCGCCAAGTATAGCCCCCGCAGACCCTGAGAACAATTGAGACTGACTGATAAAATTCATGACAGTATCAAGAGAAAAACAATTGGCCCTAGCTTCGGTAGCGTAAATTTTAACCTCTTGAGTTGAGGTGCTTCGCGAGTACTTTTGGGTTAATGCGAAGGTTCCAGCTGTAGCTAATATCTTCGAAAATCCCTTTAGCGATTCACCGAGCGAAGAAAGTTCAATCTCATGCTTTTCAGCATCCAAACCGTCATATCTAAGTGAAAAATTAACATCGTGTAAGCCAGTGTTTTCCATCACCAGTCCTTATATGCTTTCACCAAAACGTCTCATCAGGCCACCGCTACAGCAATACCGAGTACCAGAAGAGGCGGCCGATTATCTCAACATCATCAATGTCAGCTTCTTCATCAGGGTAGGCCTCATTGTTGTAGCTGCGGATAATTAGCTTTCCGCCTGGTTTCCTGTAGAGCTGCTTAATTCTTTTTAGTTGCCCTTCACCACCATCGCCTTGTCCAATAGCGTAAAGTTTTCCATCGACAACGCGTTTGTTATTTGTATCCACAGCCACAGTGGTTCCATCTGGAATCATTGGCTCCATGCTGTCACCGGTTGCCGGGAAACACAGAACGCCAGAACCATCGGTGTTAGCTCCTACCCGGCGAAGCGTTGCCTTGGAGAACCTCAGTTTAAAGCCGTTATGATCTTCGCTATGAACACGCCCATCACCACACGCAAACTCGATATCCTTCAGAAACGGTACTTCCACCTCATCGTCAGGTAGGGGGGTATTTTTGTCCCAAGCGTCGACAGTTCCCCACTCAGATTCAGGCGGGATGGATGATACCCTGTGCAGTTCAGGTTCAGGATCATTCCTTCCGTATTCCAGCCACTCAGGGCGAACCCCAAGCCAGCGGCTAAGTGCAAGGATATTGGTTTGGTCTGGTATTGCTGATGCGTTAAGCCACTTCCAGATCCCGGGCTCAGATACAGCAATCCCTTGGGACTTCATAGCTTCCCTGATCCTGCCAGCCTGCCCACGCCCACCCACGCCAGCATCAAGCAATGCAGCGCGAAGTCTCTTCGAGAATTCTTCTTTTAAATCGTCTTTTTTAACCATGTGTTAATTATCAATTAGAGTTGACATAACTGTCAGTTAAGATATAACCTTAACTCGTAGTTAATATAGTTAACGGAAAACACTATGAACCCAATGCAATTTGCAATCGAAGCTGTAGGCGGACAAACCGCAGCGGCACGCCTATGTGGTCTGTCGAATGTTGCTATTCACAAGTGGGTAAAGAACGCGGCGTTGCCTCGCACTGAGTACACAGAGAAAACCAACTATTCACAGCTTTTGGCTGACGCATCAAAAGGGCAGTTTACGGCAGAGTGGCTACTACAGGCTGCAAACCCTGACCGAATTAAAAATGAATCGACAGCCGCCTGACCGGCGGCCCTAACCACGAAAGGGAAAGCAATGCATTCACTTGCGTATCAACACAATACCGGAATACACCCGGGAGCGATGATAAACCGCGCTCAAGCTAAAGCGGCGCCAGACCACGAAAAGATCCGCGATGCGGTCCGGGCATGGTCATCGGCGCTGGACAATCAGGACGTCGTTTCGGCGCTGATCATCAACGAATACCGGGAGCAGGGCGGGACTGCCATCAGCTTTCCGGACGACATCAGCCGGGCGCGCCAGAAGCTGTTTCGCTTCCTGGATAACCGTTTCGACTCCGAACAGTACCGCGAGAACGTTCGCCAGCTGACGCCAGCGATTATGGCTGTCCTTCCCCTTGAATACCGTACGCGGCTGCTTCCACAGAACGACACGATGTCTCTGATTGCTTCTGCGATGAAAGAGTGCGCTGAGGCTAAGCAGGCTGTACTCCTCGGCGCGCCTGAGCATCAGAAGCTGAAAGAGGTAAGCGAAGGTATAGCCTCGCTGTTCCGCCTCATGCCGGAGCAGGTAGGGCCGTTGATGACGATGGTCACTTCGATGCTAGGGGTTATGTGATGGGAAGTATCAAAAAGTCGAAAGCCCCTCTGCGGGAACAGAAAGGGCTCTCAGGTGGAATTAACTGGATCAATTCACAGGAGTAATTATGGCAAACACTGCTGAAGTAATCAAATTCCCTGTGCCAGAACCGGCGCAGCAGGAGAATCGCATGGCTGATCTGGACAATGGCTATCTTCGCCTTGCCAACCAGATTCAGGATGCCCTGTGTATCGTAGAGCTTTCGGGTCGTGAGTTTCGCGTACTGAATGCGATAGTTCGCCTGACATATGGCTGGTCCAAAAAAGAAGACCGGATCACCAACAGCCTCATTGCTGATAAAACCAGCCTGGCGGTCAAGCACGTTTCTGAAGCTGTGCTCAGCCTGGTCTATCGCAACATCATCAAGATGCGCAGAATCGGGCAAACACGTTACATCGGGATTAATACCTGTCTGGATAAATGGGCTTATACGAAACCGAAATGCGCAAAGTGCCCGGTTAATTTCTCTCAACCTGAATTAGTAACGCAAGTTATCACCATCCCTGAAAACAGGGATGCCAATTTCACCATAAAAACCATCCCCGAAAACAGGGATAACCATCCCCAAAATCAGGGAGAGGTATCCCTGAAAACAGGGAACACCAAAGACATTATTCCAAAGACAAATATAAAACCTAATACCCCCTCTAATCCCCCAAGGGGGAAGGACAAGTTTGATCCGCTGAGTATTCTGGTTCCTGAGTGGCTCAATCCAATAGCCTGGGAGGAATGGGTAGCCTACCGCAAGCAGTCAGGCAAACCGATCAAAACGGAGCTGACCGTTACCAAGGCCTTCAAGCTGCTAAGAGAGTGTCTGGACGAAGGGCATAACCCGGTCGATGTGATTAACACCAGTATCGCCAACGGATATCAGGGACTATTCAAGCCAAAGTTCGCGGTTAAACCAGCCGCTAAACAGGATTTGGACTTCAACAACACTGACTGGGCCTATGGGGTGATTCGATGAAAACACTTGCAGAGCAGATGCACAATCTCGACCGCGAGCAGATGCGCCGCATGGCTCATAACCTGCCAGAGCAGTACCAGGAGCGACCGCAGGTCGAACAAACGGCGCAGATTTTCAACGAGCTGTTCAACCAGCTTCGAGCGGCTTTCCCGGCCAGCATGGCGAATTTCCGCACCCAGGATGACCTGAACGAATTCCGCCGTCAGTGGCTGCTGGCGTTTCAGGAGAACGGGATCCACTCAATGGCTCAGGTTGATGCCGGTATGCGCATTGCCCGCCGCCAGGAGCGTCCATTCCTGCCGTCGCCGGGCCAGTTCGTCGCCTGGTGCAAGCAGAGTGGCGGGGCGCTGGGTATCACAGTTGACCAGGTGATCGCCGAATACTGGGACTGGCGTAACCGCTCGTTCGAATTCACCTCCAGCGAACAATTCCCCTGGTCGCAGCCGGTCATGTACCACATCTGCGTAGAACTGCGGCACCGCAGCACGGAACGCCAGTTAACGCATGGTGAGCTGGCACGCGAGGCAGGTGATCTGCTGGACATGTGGGCGAAGCGTGTCGCTGAGGGTAAGCCAGTGCCACCAGTGCGCAGGGCAATTGCAGCACCGGCTGCCCAGCACGGGCCGACGCCGATACAGCTGCTCCAGGCGAAGTACAACCGCAACAAGTCGAACGGGATGGTATGAGATGGACAGCTTAAAACAACGCATCGTTGATTACGTGGCCGCTAACCAGCCTGTTAAGCGCGCTGACCTCATCGTGGTGATTGGCATCAGTGGTAAGGGTCTAGATCGGGAAATTGCTGCACTGCGCGGCCTGGGGATGATTTTCAGCATGGCTGGTTTCGGATACTTCACCAGTGAAGCTGACTACCAGGAATGGCGAAAAGGCGCTGGCGCTCTCCACCTGAAGAACCGGGCGTTGAATGGCGCATTCAGCAGTGCTGCAGCACGCAGAGTGAGTGATGAGAGTTATCCGGCGCGGATCGCATCCGTACTGAGTGATGGCAGCAAACTGGGAGCTACTCAAATTGCTGAGGCCATGGGTACCAGTTACCGGAGTATCTCCAGCGTTATTTCGGTGATGGTCAACTCTGGCGAACTGAAGTTTGAAGGCCCAAAAGGTCACCGAGTTTATTCGCTGGCGCAGGCAAAAAAGAAATCAGGCCGCCGTGCTGAGTCGGTGAACGTGATCTGCCAGGAGTGCCGGAACAGTCCGGCGATGAAGCGAGTATTGATGGTTTGGGGGAGGGTAGGGGTATGAAATTATTTGAGATGGAAGGTTTTCTGCGTGGCAAATGCTTGCCTGGCGACATGAAGGTTAACGAAACGAACGCCGAATACCTGGTGCGTAATTTCACAGAGTTAGAGCAGAAGCTTGCAGAGTCTCAGCGCAAGTTCCGTGCTGCTGATGCGACTATCGAGAATCTGCAGATGCAGCTCGATGCAGAGCGAGAAGCGAAGTTGGCGCTGGCTGCGGAGAATGCCTGCCTGAAACAGAGCATCGAAGAGGTAGCAGAGGTATTTGAAACCGGTACTGATGGTGCTCTTGCTACTGCTATTGACGAGTCTTTAAACCTGCTCACTCCGGAAACTGATGCGGTATTAAAAAGGATTCAGGCGCAGGGTGTGGCTATGTTCGCTTCAAAGTGCAAAGAAGAGTCGAAGCGTGCCCACTCTTCAGAAACCAGGGATTCCTGGTGGGTCTCGGGTGAAAACGCTGACGACTTCGCCGCCCAGCTTCGCCAGGAGGCCGCCCAATGAGCAACATCGACAAACGCGCGTTACGTGAAATCGCCGAGGCAGCAGTTGGCGCGCATGAGCGCCTTAGTGTTATGCCGCCTGATGACATTTTCGATATCTCACTGGCAGAAGGAACTCAGCTTGATGCAGATATCACTGCCTTGAACGCGCTTAACTCCGCAGCCAACCCCGCCACCGTGCTGGCGCTGCTGGATGAGCTGGAAGCCAAAGATTCCATGATAGCAGCACAACAACATGAGATCCGTACGTTACTGAATGCGCTTGAGGAAAAACTATGCCCGAAATGCAACGGAACAGGAATGGCTGATAGTGGCGGTACGCAGCCATGGGGCGAGCCTATTGAGATTGAATGCGACTGCCGACAGCAGGATGTCAACACCGCAGAACTGGTATCCGCTGGCATCATCACTAAGGCGGGGGAGTAGGGTATGGCTGACAAATTCAAGATTCGAGCAGAAGACGTTGAGCCGGGTGATGTGGTGATCACCCATGAAGGTAAGCGCTACACGGTGAAGTCGTTCTGGATGGAGGATGACATCGTGACCCTGTTCGGCACTGACGGCTCTGAAACTGAATACGACTACGACGACTTGCTCAACGTGGAGAGGGACTAACCCATGACCAAATTCACCAAAGAACGCCTGGAAGAAATCGCAGAGCTTGCAAGAAAAGCGATGTACAAGCCGTGTGCAATGCACATGACGAATTTATTGGTAGTATGCGATAGCGAAGTTATCGAGGAAATGGCCCGCCAACTACTCGCCAGCATGGAGAAGGAGCCTGAAGGATGGCAATTCCTTGGCGTAAATGGGTTGTGGGTTAGCGTTACAGAAAATGGCATGAGGCAAGCGCTGAAGGAGGGCTGCGAAGTAAGGCCACTATACGCAGCACCACAGTTACCGCAGCCAGCTTCGGTATCGCCAGAATTAAAACCGGTTGGGTATCTGTTCGTATCCGATCAGGGCGCCGTCGTTTACTCTCCGACTGACTGGGGCATGGCTGGGTTCAAACTGGCAGGTCAAATTTTTTGCGATATTGACGCCTGTCGCGCCGCCATGCTTCAGGGTAGCCAACCTGTAAGTAATCGTGATGAGTTGCCGCTGGGCTATCTGCAAGGTCACAAAGACGGCCTTGAATGGGCGGCGCAACTGGCAGAGGCCAATCATCCGCAAACAGGTGACTGGCTTTACGATGACCCGACAGAGCTTGCAAAGGCTATACGCAAGGGCCCGGATATGCCATTCTCCGATGGCAACTCTCCGGTGATTCCGGATGGTTGGGTGGCTTGCAGTGAGCGACTTCCTGATGAAACGAACGATCCAGATGGTGGCGCTACAGGATATCTAGTGCTGTATGCAGATGGAAAATGGCCAGATGGAGGTTTCAAGGTTGGCGTATGGAATGTTACGTATCTTCGTCAATGGTGGCGGGGCTTTATAACCCACTGGATGCCACTGCCAGCAGCACCACATTTTCGGGAAATCGGGAATTCGTCAACCAACAATTTTCGGGAAAAATCGGAAACGTCAACCAATCCGGTAAATCTTAACTTCAATGGGGCGACTGACTGCTGGTGCAGAACCTGCCGCCCAGTGACCGTTACAGATATGCGTTTTGTCGTATGCCCTGATTGCGGCAACAAGCGCTGCCCTCGTGCAAATGACCACAGGAATGATTGCTCTGGAAGTAACGAACCCGGACAGGCTGGTAGCACATATCCAGCAGCACCGCAGCAGGAGGAGTGAGGTGAGTACTTATCTTTTTTTCGGTTTCCTTATTGTTTGCACTCTGTTTTGTATGGTGATGCTGTGGCGGGTGGTCAAGGTGACAGAGTGGCGACTCAAGGCCCTCGAAATGAGTGCTGATGATTATCGGGCACTACCTGAATTTAATAAGATGTTGTGGATGATTTGGATATGGAGGCTAGAACGCTTCCCGAGATGTAATAAGCGGGCATGGCGGGAGGTGAAGTGATGGCTAAGTTAACTTTCGTCATTGAGTTTGAAGATGGCAAAGAGCCTCCTGTGCATGCTCACATGGAGGCGTTCGGCGGGAAGGTTGTTGCGGTGGAGTTCCGTGACGCACTGGAAGAACCTGATAAGGATGAAGGCTGATGCCTAAATCCCCAGCAGAGCGTAAAGCAGCCCTACTGTGATGTATAATCCCTCTCAAAGCATCGAGGGGGATTCATCATGTCAGACTGGAACATCGCAGCAAAACCGAAAGATGAGCAGGACAAAATCAACGTGGATTTAGCGGCAAGCGGCGTGGCGTACAAAGAGCGTCTGAACATGCCGGTTATCGCTGAACAGGTAGCGCGAGAGCAACCAGAGCACCTGCGCGAGTATTTCATGGAGCGAGTACGTTACTACCGTGAGCAAAGCCTGAAGCTACCGAAATCATCCGATCCGCGCTACATCGAAATGGCGGAGCAAAACGCCAAAAAGTAGTTTTGATTTTCTGTTATCAAGCAGCCATAATTAAGTCGCAGTCGGCCTGAACACCCGGTTGTGACTTCTGCGCATTTAAGGGGACTTAAATGCGACCACAATCTGAAACTCTTCACCCGTCACAGATGCTTAGCGGCACCTGCGATTTTCTGCATTCTGCGTTTTACCTCTGCGGAGGTGGCGTATGAGGCAGCAATATCTCCTCCGTAACACCAACATACGCGCCAATGTCATCAATGCGATTAATCAGTTGCAGATTGACGAGAAGCGTCCGGTCGTCATTGAGATAAAAGAGATGACGCGCTCCATCGACCAGAACGCGAAGCTTTGGTGTTGCCTGAGCGACGTCAGCCGCCAGGTTGAATGGCATGGTCGCAAACTCTCATCTGAATCGTGGAAACATATCTTCACCGCCGCGCTGGTTAAGCAGGAAGTGGTGCCTAATCTGGCTGGTGACGGCTTCGTGGTTCTGGGCCAGTCAACCAGTAAGATGACCGTCAGCCAAATGCGCGACCTTATCGAACTCATTCATGCCTTTGGTGCAGAGCGCAACGTCAAATGGGGCGATGAATCACGTTTGGCTATGGAGTGGGCTTCTCGTTTCGGAGGTCAGCGTGGCTAATTTATGCAAAGCCGCTCGTGGTCGTGAATGCCAGGTGCGTATTCCCGGCGTGTGCAATGGCAATCCTGAAACTTCCGTTCTGGCGCATATCCGCCTGGCCGGTTTGTGCGGCACCGGTATTAAGCCGCCTGACCTGATCGCCACCATCGCATGCAGCAGCTGCCACGATGAGATTGATCGCCGTACACGACTTGTCGATGCTGAATACGCAAAAGAGTGTGCACTGGAAGGCATGGCTCGCACGCAGGTTATCTGGCTGAAAGAGGGGCTCGTGAAAGCATGAACCAATACCGTATCTCATTGCCATGGCCTCCGAGCAACAACCGCTACTACCGGCATAATCGCGGGCGCACGCACATCAGCGCAGAAGGCCAGGCGTACCGCGATAGTGTCACCAGAATCATCAAAGACTCGATGCTGGATATCGGCCTGTCCACACCGGTGAAAATCCGTATCGAGTGCCACATGCCGGATCGCCGCCGCCGCGACCTAGACAACCTGCAAAAAGCTGCGTTCGACGCGCTGACAAAATCCGGTTTCTGGGTCGACGACCAGCAGGTTGATTACTACAGCGTGAAGAGAATGCCGATCGTCAAAGGCGGCAGGCTTGAACTGACTATCACCGAACTGGAGGTCGCATGAACCATATCGACTTCCTCCGGTACCAGGCCGAAAGCGTTAAGCGCGCCATGTTGCCGCCAGTAGCAAAGCACAGCCAGCAGCAGCAAAAAACAAAACAGACCGCAGGAGAAGCCGCATGAAACGCGCAGACAAAAATATTGCATGGTCAGAATTGGCTAAGGTTCCTCGCCGTTCGTACCTTGGGAAATACCGCCGTCTCACTCCTGCGCAAAACCGCTGGGTTCGCTCACTGCTTGGCATGTGGGGCCGAGAGTTTGGCGGAAGCGGAACGGAGCATCTTACTGACAGTGCTGGAATGTGGTCGATGATTCTTACCGGCTGGACTGGCGAACAGCAGGAGCGGATCACTACGGTGCTGGCAGGACTGCGCAAGATGGGATATTCCGGTGACCAACTTATCACTCAGGCAAAAGCTATCATTTGGCCTAAGAAGTCACTTTCTGATTTGATGGAGAAAGCCAGTGATGAGGAAGAAGCTGAGTTCATGGAACGGGTAATCCTAAAATCCTTCGCCAAAAACAGCATCGTCTACGAGATCGGAAGGGATTATTACACCTGGCGCAAGACCATTAACGATATGGCGCGTTGGATGCAGTACCATCACGCTCCCTTTCTGACTGAAAAGCAATGTATAGATCGCGTTCGTTGGTGCATTGAATTGTTCAATTCTGCCGTCTTCTTCACGTTAATTGCAGAACTTGGCATCGAAAATAAAGAAACTTGCAAAAAAGACTTGAAAACAAGTTTTGAAGATGCATAATTACTGTATGCTCGGACGTCAAAGGCGAAAGAGCGAGGTGGTGAGGAAATAAGTAAACATCGCACACCGGGTCGATAGACGCCTTGAGATGAAACCACCAAAAATTAATAGCCTCGCAGAAGTGCGGGGCTTTTTGCATTCAGGGTCAGAAGCACAGCGGTTGTGCGTTCGGCTGTTAACCGAATGGTCGAAGGTTCGAATCCTTCCTGTCCCGCCAAATCTGCCGGTTTAGCTCTAATGGTAGAGCGGTCGCCTTGTAAGCGAATGGGTAGCGGTTCAAATCCGTTAACCGGCACCAAAAACCCAGCCAGGGTATCTTCAGCCGCAGAGCTGACATTGCCACACCCTCACATTCCCGCCGCGAGCGGGTTTTTTATTTCAGGCCCCGGGAATCATCATCGACATGCCTCGTTGTTAAATCCAGCCCGAGGGCCTGACCCCTAACTACAAACAGCACCCCGTTCCTTCGGAGGTGATATGGCTAAACGTATGCAAGATAAAGAAAGCATTGCAGGAGTGTCATGGCTGATTGTCCTTGCTCTGTCATGCTGGGGAGGCCTTGTCCGATACCTTATTGATGTGAAGCAGAACAAAGCCACCTGGAGCTGGATCAACGCGCTGGCGCAAGTTGCAGTGTCCGGCTTTACCGGTCTTATTGGTGGCCTGATAAGCGTCGAAAGTGGACTGAGCCTATACATGATTCTGGTAACGTCAGGCATTAGCGGCGCGATGGGTTCCGTGGCACTTACTTACTTCTGGGAACGCCTGACGGGGATGAAGAATGCAAACCAGTGAGAAAGGCATTGCCCTGATCAAGCAGTTCGAAGGCTGCAAGCTTACCGCGTACCAGGACAGCGTCGGTGTATGGACGATCGGCTATGGCTGGACTCAGCCTGTCGACGGGAAACCGATCCGTGCCGGTATGACGATCAAGCAGGAAACGGCAGAGCGCCTGCTGAAAACTGGACTGGTCAGCTACGAAAGCGACGTGTCTCGCCTGGTTAAAGTCGGCTTGACTCAGGGGCAATTCGACGCCCTGGTGTCGTTCACGTATAACCTCGGCGCTCGGTCATTGTCGACATCGACACTCCTGCGAAAACTCAATGCCGGTGATTACGCTGGTGCTGCTGATGAGTTCCCGCGCTGGAACAAAGCAGGTGGCAAAGTCCTGAACGGGCTAACCCGTCGGCGTGAGGCGGAGCGCGCTCTGTTTCTGTCGTGATTAACGCACTGGTTAAGCGTTACTGGCTGCAGTTGCTGGCGCTGGCGTTAATCGGCGTGCTGGCGTTCTTCGTGAACCACTACCGCGACAACGCCATCACCTACAAAGACCAGCGCGATAAAGCAACGGTCATGGCAGACACATCAGAGGCGATCACCAACAACGTGATCACCACGATGAACCTCATTCGCGATATCTCACAGGCTACCCAGAATGCAAAGAACGAACTGGCCCAAAAAGGCGAAACGCGCATTGTCTACATCAGGCAGGCACTTGAAGGCGATCCGTGTGCTAACCAGCTTGTTCCTTCTGCCGCTGCTGACAGCCTGCGGGAATACGCAGACAGTTTACGTTCCGGCCCCGGTGGTGCCGATAAGCGCTGACCTGACCGCAGACACACCGATCCCCGGAATGGTGGTTCCGTTCACATGGCAGGCAAGTCTCGAGTTAAACGCTCAGCTCTACACGGCGCTGGGGCAGTGCAATCTGGATAAGGCAGCAATCAGGAAAATCGAATCATCAAGAGCCTCGCAATAGCGGGGCTTTTTTATGCGCATCTCACGCGCACATCAACGAGAGCCTTTCAGTAAGCGAGCCTGAGAAATGCCGTTATAGGTGGCGACCTCTCTCGGGCGGCTTTTCTGTGAGACAGGCTCACTTTCTAAAAGGTAAAGACGCTATGAATAATCCGTCAGTTATTCCGGCCTTCGACTTCCGCGAAATGGTCACGACCCTCGACAACAAGATAATCACCACATCACTCAAGGTGGCGGATTACTTTGGCAAGCGACACAAAGACGTTTTGCGTGCCATACGTAACCTGAAATGCTCCGATGACTTCACCCAGCGCAATTTTGCGCCCATTGATTTCATTGATAAAAATGGCGATGTTCAGCCTATGTATAACATCACCCGCGACGGATGCATGATGCTAGTGATGGGATTCACTGGCAAAACAGCTGCCGCAGTGAAGGAGTGTTACATCAATGCCTTCAACTGGATGGCCGAGCAGCTAAACCGGCGCATGGCGATGGGTGAAGAATTGCAGCATCGCTACGCCATCAAAGAAACGCGCTCAAAGCTGAAGGGAACGATCGGCAGCCGGTTGATGAACGAACGGAAGAAGGAAAAACGCGTGCTGAGGCTCGAACATGAGCACATCATGCAGGTAACGCAGCCGGAATTACTTATTGGCTGATCGCGGCATTACAGAAGCCCTTCACTGAGGGGCTTCGATAATGATCTGTGTAACCCCGCAAGGATGGTGATCACATCTTGCTGACGGGTAAGCCGTAAGTGGCTAAGCACTTCTGAGAAGCAGGGCAACAGCTGCGACACGTGGAGAACGAAATGGCTACCGTCTACCGAATCACAATCACCAAAAAATCCAAAGAGTCCTTTACTGGGCTCATGACCCGAAGCCAGCCAGAAATCGTCAATGGTTTTGTCGCTCTGGCAATGGATAACGGCAAATGGCGCTACTTCAGCCAGGACAGCATTGATGACTTCCTGTTTGAGCCTGTAGAGCAGCCAGCAGAACAAACGACGGAGTAATCCATGGCTAACGATGACGAGCGCAGGCCATACCCGCCAGTTAACTTCATCGACTCCGACAACTGGCAGCCATACACCAGGCTGATACCCGCCAACGAAGTGCGTGAGTGGATAATCCGGCAAATCATCAGCGATACCGGCAGCATCCATAACCCTGACCACGAACACCTGTTAGAGGCTGATCTCTGCTTCATGTGGGCATCCGATTCGTTTGCGAAGAAAGGGCGACATGTCCTCGGCCAAGCCGAGCAGGTAATGCTCCGCGCAGGTGGCTGGCAGAAGGCCAGAATGGAACAGCAGATGCATGAATGGTTCGGGCGAATCCCGAAGTTCATCATCACGCTGGCAGCTGACTACTGCTCGCAATGCAGCGACATTGAGTTCTGCGCACTGGTAGAGCATGAGCTTTACCACATTGCCCAGGCCACCGATGATTTCGGCGCGCCTAAGTTCAACAAAGAGACCGGGCAGCCAGTTCTCACACTGCGCGGCCATGATGTCGAAGAATTCACTGGTGTCGTACGTCGATACGGTGCTAGCGCCGACGTGCAAGAACTGGTGGACGCAGCCAATCAACCTGCGGAGGTTGCACATCTCAATATAGCCAGAGCGTGCGGGACGTGCATGCTGAAACTGGCTTAAATACTGGACTGTATAAGACGAATGGTGATTTATGGCTGCATTAAAACCTGATGTGAAAGCCTTCATCATTCAGTCGCTTGCGTGTTATGACACGCCATCGCAGGTGGTCGAGGCTGTCCAAAAAGAATTCGGGATCAATATAACCCGGCAACAGGCCGAATCTCACGACCCTACGAAGGCCAGCGGTAAGACGCTCGCAAAAAAGTGGGTTGATCTGTTCAACGCAACTCGCGAGCGCTTCCAGACGGAAATTGCAGAAATCCCGATCGCTAATAAGGCTTATCGGCTCCGCGTACTGCAAAGAATGTCTGTGACTGCCGAGAACATGAAAAACCTCGGCATGACGGCCCAGCTTCTCGAACAGGCTGCGAAAGAAGTTGGTGACGTTTATACCAACAAGCAGAAGGTTGAACAGAACGTTATATCCACTCACAACGTTATGCCCGTTCCATCCTGTGACAACGTTGACGAATGGGAAGCTGCTGCGCAGAAACAACAAAATGAGGTTCTTGGTGGATGAATTACAAGGCTGTATGGAAGCCTCTGCCCGGATCACAGTCTCTTTCGCTGAGTTGCCCATGCAATGAGATCCTTTACGAGGGAACACGTGGACCAGGCAAAACCGCTGCGCAGTTGGCGCGTTTTCGCCGTAATGTCGGTGTCGGTTATGGTTCATTCTGGCGCGGTGTCATTTTTGACACTGAGTATAAGAACCTGGCAGACATCATCACGCAGTCTAAGCGTATGTATAACCTGTTCGGCGACGGGGCAAATTTTCTTCGGTCCGCGAGCGAGTTGCGATGGGTTTGGCCTACTGGTGAAGAGTTGCTGTTCCGGTTCGGAAGCGAAGCTGATGATTACTGGAACTTCCACGGGCAGGAATTTCCGTTTATCGGCTTTAACGAGCTGACCAAACAACCTAACTCAGATTTCTACGAAGCAATGTTTTCGTGTCGCCGCTCATCGTTCCGGCCTGAAGACTATCCGCGAAAAGATGGATCGTTGCTAAAACCGATCCCACTCGAAGTATTCAGCACGACAAACCCATTTGGCATCGGTCACACCTGGGTAAAAAAACGATTTATCGAACCGGCACCGCGCGGAACTGTACAGCGTCACAAACAATTAGTGTTCAACCCTCAAACCGAGCGGGAAGAAGAGATCACGTTAACCCGCGTCGCGATACACGGTTCTTTCAAAGAGAACCCGTATCTGGATCCGCAGTACATAGCAACGCTGATGTCCATCAAAGACCCGAACCGCCGCAAGGCATGGGTAGAGGGGTCGTGGGATGTTACCAGTGGCGGACGCTTTGACCATCTATGGAATGAGGCGCTTCACGTCATTAAGCCGTTCCGCATACCGGATAGCTGGACCGTTGACCGTTCCCATGACTGGGGGGAGTCGAAACCGTTCTCTAATCTCTGGTGGGCTCGCACGGATGGCACTGTCGCGACGCTGCCGGATGGGCGTCAATTCTGCCCGCCCGCCGGGTCTCTGATTCTGATTGGCGAGTGGTACGGTTGCCCGCCTGACGAACTGAATAAAGGGCTGAACATGTCATCTACCAACGTCGCAAAAGGTGTTGCGTGGATTGATAAGCGGCTAACAGGCCAGGAAGTTGACGAACCTGACGAGATAAAACTCGATGGCGTCACTCAGGGACAACTCAACATTATGCCGGGCATCTGTAAAAAGGTTGTTCCCGGCCCGGCCGATAGCGCGATCTACAACACTGGCGATGATGAACTTTCAATCGCTCAGAAAATGGAAGTGCAGGGCGTTAAATGGGTTGAGGCCAACAAAAAGCCCGGCTCTCGCGTTAATGGTGCCGCATTGTTTGCCGACATGCTGGAGGCGGTTGTCGAAGGTAAAAAACTGGAATCCGGGATACCAGAAAAACCCGCGCTTTATGTTTTTGATTACTGCCGTGGCTGGATAAGCCGTATTCCTGTGCTCGTCCGCGACAGCAAAAATCCTGATGACGTTGACACGCAGCAGGAAGATCACGACTGGGACGGAACTCGTTATGAAGTTCTGCATTCACCGCCGAAGAAAGTCGGCAAAGTCACCAAACTTCGGATGTAAACCATGCCAGATATTTCGACACCCAACCTCGACTATAACGACATGGTTGAGGCGTGGGACATTAACGATGCACTGATGGGCGGCACGCTGGAAATGCGCCGGCAGGGCGAATCCTACCTCCCCCGCTGGCCGCGCGAGGATAAAGAGGACTATAAGAAACGCCTGTCTGTTGCGACGCTGCTCCCGGCCTACGAAGAAAGCATTAAGCAAAATACCGGGCGCGTATTTGCTGAGCCAACCGTGTTAAGCGAAAAAACGCCGGAAAAAATCAAAGATTATGCCGAAAACATCGATATGGAAGGCAGCCGCCTTGATGTCTGGGCGCAACAATTCTTCAGCCTGGCATTTCAGTACGGTCTTGCCCATGCGCTGGTGGATTATCCACGTACCAACGCTGAAAAAATTCGCACAAAAGCAGATGAACAGGCTGCTGGTGGTCGCCCATATGTAACGATGTTGAACCCTCGCCAGGTGATTGGCTGGAAATCAACGGTTGTCAGCGGAAAGGTTGAGCTCACTGAGTTGCGCGTAAAAGAAGTCATTGTCGTGGATGGTGACGACTTCGGGCAAACCAAAGTTGAGCAGATCCGCCACATCATGCCGCGTAAAGTGGAAATCTGGCGCCGTAACAAAGGTGATGGTGGGGAATCCTCCTGGGCCCTTTATGAAGAGTGGGAAACCAGCCGCGACGACATTCCCCTTATAACCCTCTACACCAAAAAAACCGGGTTTATGCGAGGTTCTCCGCCACTGCTGAATCTGGCATTGCTGAACATCAAGCACTGGCAAAGCCAGAGTGAGCAGGACAACATTCTTCATGTTGTGCGCGTGCCGCTTCTGTCTGTTTTTGGCCTGGAAGACGATCAGGAACTGGTCATTGGCTCATCCAGCGCTACTAAATTCAGCGACCGCGCAAAACAGGGTATGGAATATACCGAGCACACCGGCGCTGCTATCGAATCAGGCGAGACATCACTGGAAAATCTGGAAAACCAGATGCGCCAGGCGGGCGCGAAGTTGCTGCGTGCAGAAAACACATCAACAAAATCTGACGACCAGACGCATGAAGAACACATGCAGGAAAACTCACCGCTCTACACAATGGCGAGTTCGCTGGAGGATGCGCTCGATAACATTCTGCAAACCATGGCCGAATGGATTGGTCTGCCTGATGGCGGCAATGTTGATGTGCGCACTGAGCTGGATGTTTCTACCCAAACGTTCGATTCATCTGCTGCTATGGCCGTTCAGTCCCTGCGACAAGGGGGCGACATCCGCCAGGTTGATGCCGTTCGCGTGCTCCAGGCGCTTAAATTCATCGATCCTGACGCGAAGCCGGATGACGTGATCGACGAGCTGAAAAACCAGCAGGTAACACTGATGGGTGGTAACGATGGCAACGGTTAACGAGCAGTTGCGTGACGAATCTATAGCGCACGCTATCTGGATTAGTCGTTACAGCACCGGCGTTGCCAACAGGATGGTGAAGCTGCTCAACGAAAGTGATGCTGAACTGACGGCGCGCCTGCTGGTGGCGATGGATGGCATCGAGCCGAATAGCTTTACGGTAACGCGTCTTGAAGCACTGCTGGCGAGCGTACGGGAAATTAACCGCACTGCAATAAACGGCATGTTTTCCAGCCTGTCCACCGAACTGAATGACCTGGCGCAACATGAGGCGGGGTATCAGTTGAGTCTCTTTGACGCGTTGTTGCCGGAGTTCGTGACCGACTTTCATCCGTTGGTGGGGATCTCTCCTGACGCGGTGTATGCCGCCGCGATGGCGCAACCATTCCAGGGGAGATTACTCAGTGAGTGGGCGTCAAACCTCGAAGCGGATCGCCTCAACCGCATCAGTAACGCAGTTCGACAGGGCTTTTTGCTGGGAGATACGAACGAGCAGATAGCGCGCAAGGTTCGCGGCCACGCTAATCGTGGATACCAGGACGGTGCGTTACAGATGAGTCGAGCCAATGCCGCCAGTATCGCGAAAACGGCGGTAGGTCATCTTGCAGCGACGGCACGTAAAAGCTTCGCTGACGCCAATAACGACCTGATGAAGGGTAAGCAGTGGCTTTCCACTCTGGACAATCGAACGACGCAGATGTGCAGGATTCGCGACCGCCTTAAGTATACGCTGGATAA
Source organism: Citrobacter telavivensis (assembly GCF_041807075.1). Taxonomy (NCBI): domain Bacteria; kingdom Pseudomonadati; phylum Pseudomonadota; class Gammaproteobacteria; order Enterobacterales; family Enterobacteriaceae; genus Citrobacter; species Citrobacter telavivensis. The sequence goes on from NZ_JBGUBF010000012.1 coordinate 27,833, forward strand.
CAAGCCGATTGGTCACAAAATCCCGTATTTGCAGGGGCCTGGAAAAATTCATTTCTGCTGCCGTTCCACTGAAACATTCATCCTCAAATCGGCGAAAGAGTTGGGTATCAATGTTCGCGATATCCCGCCAGCGGAACGCGCCAGCATGGATGGTGTTGTGCCCGGCGATACCAACTATCAGGAATGGTTCTCGCGTCAGTCGTTCGATCGCCAGAAGCAAATCGTTGGCGAGAAGCGCGCCCGGTTGATTCGTGATGGTGGCATGTCTCCTGATGAGTTCTACACCGATAAAGGCGAATGGCTGACGCTGGCGCAGTTGCGTGAACGCGATGCGCAGGCGTTCAGGGATGCAGGGCTTTAATCTTCAATAAATCACAACAGGCTGCCTCCGGGCGGCCTTTTTTATGGCCGCAATCCGGATGGTGAGCGGTGCAACGGTCGGATGACCAAATCAAAGGTAACAACATGAAACTGAAGACAGTTGATGTAAGCGGCAAGCAGTATGCAGAAATTGATGCTAACGGCCTGCCGGTTTACGTGCATGACGACGGAAAAGAGATCGGCTTTGATGCCGCTCAGGCCATTGGAAAAATTACCGAGCTGAATGGTGAGGCAAAATCTCATCGTCTGGCTAAAGAAGCGGCTGAAACCAATCTGGCGAAGTTCTCCGGTATCACTGACCCGGTGAAAGCTCTCGAAGCACTGGAAATGATGACTAAAATCGACCAGAAAAAACTGATCGATGCTGGCGCTGTTGACCAGGTGAAAGCCGAAATCACCCAATCATTCCAGACCAAGCTGGAAGAAGCAGATAAGCGCAGTAAGACGCTGGAAGGCCAGCTCTACGATGCCATGATCGGCGGCAATTTCTCTGGTTCGAAATTCATCGCCGATAAGATTGCCATCCCGTCAGATATGCTTCAGGCGCGCTTCGGTCAGTCGTTCAAGGTTGAAGATGGCAAGATTGTTGCCTACGACAGCACCGGCAACAAAATTTACTCCCGCTCCAAGCCTGGTGAAATCGCTGGTTTTGATGAAGCGCTTGAGTTCCTCGTCGAAAATTACCCGCAGAAAGACCACATCCTGAAAGCCAGTGGTAACAGCGGCGGCGATTCCCGCACCACGCAGCACCAGGCTGGACAGAAAACGATGAAACGCGCAGCGTTTGATCAGCTTTCCCCGGGTGAAAAATCCCAGGCAATGAAAGACAAGATCACCATCGTCGAATAATCCGTTTTTGCCGCTTCCCGGATGGGTGGCGGCGCAGAGGCTGGAAGGCCAACCAAAACACAAACCCTAACCAGTTAAAAAGGAAATACCATGGCGAATACGCTGACCGGCCTCCTGCCTGATATGTACGAGGCTCTCGACGTTATCTCTCGCGAGATGACCGGCTTTATCCCGGCAGTAAGCCGAAACAGCAATGTTGAACGCGCTGCTATCGGGCAAAACGTTCTTGTTCCAGTCACAACTTCTGCGGCATCCGCAGATAACACCCCGGGCGTTACCGCGCCGAACACCGGCGATGCGGTGGTCGATAATGTCCAGGTGGCTATCACCAAATCGAAACACGTCCCGGTACGCTGGAACGGTGAAGAAACCAAGGGCCTGATGAACGCCGGCACCTTCTCCACCATTCAGGCCGATCGCTTCTACCAGGCTATGCGTACACTGGTAAACGAAATCGAAAACGACCTGTGGCTGGAAGCGTATAAAAACGCCTCCCGCGCATATGGTACCGCTGGTACCACACCGTTCGGTACTGCCGCAGATATGTCAGATTTCGCGGGCGTTCTGCGCATTCTGGAAGAAAACGGCGCACCGAAAACTGATCTGCAACTGGTTCTCGGCCATGCGGCAATCGGCAACCTGCGCGGCAAGCAGTCAGGCCTGTTTAAAGTCAACGAAGCGGGCTCCTCTGACATGCTGCGTAACGGCATGACCGATCGCATCATGGGCATGGCAATCCGTCATTCCGACCCGATTAGCCTGGTCGCTAAAGGCTCTGGCGCAGGTTATCTCACCAATGGCGCGGCGGTGGCTGGCTCTACCGGTATTGCTCTTGATACCGGCACCGGCACAATCCTGTCAGGCGACATCGTTACGCTGAACGGCGATACCAACAAATACGTGGTTAACTCCGCGCTTGCTGGCGGCGCTATTGCCATCGGTAAGCCTGGCTTGCTGCTGGACGCTGCTGATGGTGCTGCGTTGACCGTCGGCAACAGCTACACGCCGAACGTGGCGTTTGCACGCTCTGCGATTGTTCTGGCGACTCGCGCCCCGGCGAAACCTGAAGGCGGTGATGCTGCTGACGACACCACGATCATCACTGACCCGGTGACCGGCCTGTCGTTCGAAATCGCGGTATATCGTCAGTTCTTGCAGGTTGTCTACCATGTCCGTCTGGCGTGGGGCTACCGCGCAATTAAGAGCGAGCATATCTCCCTGCTGCTGGGTTAACGCACCACTCAATAAGGGGCTTCGGCCCCTTTTCCTTTTGGAGGGCTTATGGCCGGACTGACCAAAGAACAGCGCGCGCAGCGTGAAGCGGAAAAACTTGCTACTGAACAGGCTGCACAAAACAATCCTGCCCAGCAGGAACAGCAGCAGGAACAGCAGCAGGAACAGCAGCAGGAACAGCAGCAGGAACAGCAGCAGGAACAGCAGGCCGTGCTGGTGGTTATGGTTACCGACTTCCCGGCATTCCCCGGCGCGCCGACAACCGCAGACGTGCACCCGGACGAAGTGGAAAACTGGAAGGCGGCAGGGTGGCGCGCAGAGGAGTGATTCATGATCACCTACATCACGGTCGCGGACGTTGATCAAATCCTCGGTGCCGACTGGACCGATGCCAGTAAAAAAGAGAAGTCTGTGAAAATGGCGAATGCCTGGATGAATGGTCTTGGCCTGAAATTACCATGTGACAAAAATACCCACGAAATCATTATCCCTGATGATGTGAAGCAGGCTGGCGCATATGCGGCGCAGGCGGCAGCAAATGGCGGGCTGTATCAGCAGAAAACCAGTTCTGGCGTGCTTACCAGCGAATCAGTTGATGCCGATGGCGTGAGCGTGTCGGAAAGCTACGCCGAAATGGCAACAAACAGCACATCTTTGCTGGATTCCGATCTGCAACTGGCGCTGGCGATGCTCAAACCATACGGCGCCAACACTTCTCAGATTCGTCTAGTCAGGGGGTGATGTGGGGATTCGTGACAAGATTCAGACGAAGGTCGCAAAGGCCTTTGATACCAAGCTGGCGGATGCAGTCAACGATTTCACCGGCTCTTACGTCATCCAAACCGGATGGGACCCGGTAACGGAAACAGGCGGTGAAACCACCGTGACCTACACTGGCCGTGGCGTTCTGTCGAAATACAGCCTCAACCGCATTGATGGCGTCAATATCCTGCACGGCGACCTGAAATTAACAGCGCTGACGAATGAAGTTACTGACGAACCGAAGGTCGATCACATCATCACTGCACCAGATCTGATTACTGGCGAACATCAGCGCTACAAAGTCATTACCGCAGGAACCGACCCGGCGAAAGCTACATATTCCATTCAGTTGCGGAGGGTGTGATATGGCGAACGGGTGGAGTATCGACCCCTCTGTCTTTATGAATCAGGTTGAGGAAGACGTTGGTAAAAAATTGCGTTTTATCTCGCTTCAGTTGCTGAATGAAATTGTCTCTCGCTCTCCGGTCGATACCGGGCGTTTTCGTGCGAATAATCAGGTAAGTATTGGTTCACCTGAATACAGCACCACCGATACAACAGATAAAAATGGATCGGTAACTTTGCAGCAAGGTAGCGCTGTTATCGCGCAGGGAAAACCTTATTCAGTCATCTACATTCAGAATAACCTCCCATACGCGGAACCTCTGGAGAATGGTCACTCGCAGCAGGCTCCGGCAGGTATCTACGCTGTCTCATTCCACGGTGTAACACAGGCCTACAAATGACCCTCACAGAAATTCGTAACGCTGTCATTGCTCGCATGACGGCGCAGACGGCTATTGCTGAAAGTGACGTGACATACCCTAACGACCCGACATTCGACCCGAAAGGAAAAGATATTTGGGCGCGCGTGACAAATATAGCCGGTCAGGCAGGCGCGACGGAAATCGGCGCGGGCCCCGTTGTACACAGAACGGGGATTGTCATTATCCAGCTTTTTGTTCCCACCGGTTCTCACTCATTACCAATAACTCAGGCCGCCGACAAAATTGTTTCTTTGTTCGAGTTCCAGGATGACGGCGCACTGAGCTATTTCGCTGCATCAGCATACGAAGTCGGTGATGCCAATGGTTGGTATCAATGGAACATCAACATCCCTTACCGCGCGACTTAGCGCCAAATAACAGGAGGTAACCAGATGTCATCTGGAGCCAAAGTTCTTAGCGCATTCGTGCGCGAAACCACTCCCGGCGTTACCCCAACGGGTATTCCGTGGAACCTTTTAAAACGCACAAGTTGGGGCGTTGGTCCATCCCAGAATACCAATGACAACGACGAAATCGGCGGCACCCGAATGGCGCAGGGCGCTACGCTGGGAACGGTCGATGTTGGCGGCGATGTCGGGGCAAAATTCCGCTATGGCCAGCATGATGACTTCCTGGCTTCGTGTTTTGGCGCGGAGTGGGCGGGTAATGTGCTGACGATGGGGAATGACCGTATCTCTTTCTCACTCGCAACATACGCGTCGGACGTTGGTATTGCCTCCATTGTTCGCGGCGCCCAGGTAAGCGTGTTCCAGTTGGAAGTTCCTAACGACGGTGACGTTACCGCGACAGTCACATTCGCCGGGCTGGGGTGGGACTCAAAAGCAGACGATACGAGCTATATCGAAGGTACACCTGCCGATAATGCTGGCGAGTTGCGTTACTCGTTCAAAGAAGTCACCGCAATCAACCTGAACGGAATCGACGGTGGTGATGGTTTCTGTATCGACACCTTCAACATCCAGTTCGACAACAACGTTCAGACCCAGCGCTGTATCGGCACTGGTTCACCATATGCAGGGGCTAATATCCCGACTACCTTTACGCCGTCAGGTTCGATCACTTTGTCGTGGTCAAAAGCCGCGTGGGAGGTCTGGAGCAAAACGCTTACCGGCGCAACCGTGCCATTCAGTTTCACGCTGGCGAACGACGAAGGGCAGTACACGTTTAACTTTCCGAAAGTGCAGGTCGCTGGTGACTGGCCGGATGGCGGCAATACCGACATTATCCAGGTTCAACTGGATATCACTGCGGCCGACGAGTCGCCGACGATTACCCGCGCTGTTACCATTCCGGCAACAGGCATCACGGTAACCCCGGAAACAGCTTCTGTTAATGTGGGAGATACAACCAGCCTCACTGCAGCTCTGGCTCCCGCAGGCGCAACGGATACCGTGTCCTGGGAGTCATCCGATCCTGTAGTGGCAACAGTTAACGCGTCAGGTGTCGTTACTGGTGTGGCGGCCGGAACGGCAACTATCACTGCTAAGGCGCGCACTTTTACCGATACGGTAACCATTACCGTAACTGAACCATAAAATTTCCCTTGCCCGTTCCGCTCTGCATGGCGGCGCGGGCTTTTTTCATGCAGGAGTTTCGAATGATTATCCTCAACTCTCGAATTGATATTGGTGGCGAGCGCTGGTTTACACCACTGAAAGACCTGAAACCCATTGAAGGGCTGAAACTACTCGTCAGCAGTATTGATAACGATCAGTACCGCTCGCGTAATGCGCTTATCCGCCGCCATATTGAAAAGATGGATGCCAGTTACCAGGTGGGAACCAGCGAATTTAACTTGTCAGCGGTCGGTGAAATTGACTCTGCCGATGACCTACTCATCGACAACTGCGCGCGATACCTGCTGAAAGACTGGAAGGGTGTCGGTGAGCTTGTCGATGGCGAAGAGGTGCCGATCGAATATACACCGGAACGCGGTGCTGCACTTATGAAACAGGAACCAGCGATTTACTGGCAAATTCTGGCTGAAGCCGCCAGCATCGCCCATGGCAAAGAGCAGCAAAAGCAGGAAACCGTAAAAAAGCCATCGAAGCGCAAAAGTGGCTGAGTGAGTTCGGCGGGGAGCAGGGGGAAAAGGCAAAGTGGCGAAGGGAGAAATTAAAACTCCCGCCAATCCCCGAACCTGAAATTGACGGCGTGACAGGTGAAATCCTCAACGCTTACTCCGTTATTTCCCGTTCCCGGCTGTATGCCGGGATGGCTGGTGCGCCGCTGCCGATCTCGCTTCATGATATTGAGCGCTTTCTTTCTGCGCGTCCCGTACTCATTGATCGTGATGAATTTGACGCGGCCATATTTGCCCTCGATGACGCATGGCGTGAGCAGTGGGCGCAGGAACAAAAAAAACACGGCAAACAGAAACAATAAGCCCGGCATGTCCGGGTATTTTTATGCCCGGAGATCGCAATGGCAGAACAGACATCCCGCCTCGCCATCATTATTGACAGCACCGGCGCTGAGAAAAACGCAGAAAATCTGACGACAGCCCTCAGTGGTCTGACTGAATGGGGCATGAAGGCTGCGGCCAGTGCCGGGAAGGTGACTAAAGCCACTGAGGAAGAAAAGGAGGCGATGAGTAAACTTCGCGCCGCCATCGATCCTGTTGGTGCAGCCATTAACACCGTTGGGCGCCGCTTTACCGAATTAAAAAAATATTTCGACAAAGGGTTAATTGATAAGGAAGAGTTTGAGTTTCTGTCGAGAAAACTCAACGAAACCACGGAAGAGTTGAGTGGAGTAGCCCAGGCTCAGCGTGAAGCGGAAAAAGCAGGAAAATTAGCAGCCGCGCAGCAAGAGGCGCAGGCGCAGGCATTACAGCGCATGCTGGATAAAATTGATCCGCTAACTGCTGCCCTAAGAAATCTTGACCAACAGCAAGAAGATCTTAACGCTGCGCTCTCAGCCGGAAAACTCAACACTTCACAGTTCGATGCCTACAGTAAAAAATTGCAGGAAACTCGTCGGGAAGTTACCGGAGAAGCACAAGCCGAGAGAGAAGCAGCGAAAGCTCATGATGAGCAGCGCGCGGCATTGCAACGCCTGGTTGCTCAGCTTGATCCAGTTGGCGAAGGATTCCGCCGACTCGCAGAGCAGCAAAAGCAACTCGACTCTGCGAAATCGTCAGGGCTGCTTTCCCCTGAGTCATACACAAAACTTTCCGGCACGCTCGGTGAAATGCGTACCGAGTTAGAAAAAACACAGGCGCAGTTAGGCAGAACTGGCATGTCGGCAAAGCAAACCGCTTTTGCGATGCGCATGATCCCCGCTCAGATGACAGATATCGTTGTGGGTCTGTCTACCGGGCAAAGTCCGTTCATGGTGCTGATGCAGCAGGGCGGCCAGTTAAAGGACATGTTCGGCGGCATCGGCCCGGCGATTAAAGGTGTCGGCTCCTATGTGATGGGCCTGATCAATCCTTTTACGTTGGCGGCTGCCGCGGTCGGCGTGCTGGGCGTGGCGTACTACAAAGGCACGCAGGAACAGGATGCTTTTAATAAATCACTTATCCTGACGGGTAACTTGGTAGGAAAAACATCTGGTCAACTGGCAGATATAGCCGCGCGCGCTGGTGTGGCGGCAAATTCAACCACGGGTGCCGCAGCGTCGGTACTGAATCAACTGGTAGAGTCAGGAAAGGTTGCAGGTGATTCGCTGGAGCGCGTGACCACTTCCGTTGTTAAAACGAGTGAAGCCACTGGTATTGCGACCGATAAACTGGTGGACGACTTCAACAAAATAGCCGCCGATCCGCTGGATGCAATCACCAAACTAAATGACCAGTACCACTTCCTGACGCTGGCGACTTACAACCAGATTAAAGCCCTTCAGGATGAAGGTAACCAGCAGGAAGCGGCGCGAGTTGCTACTGATGCATACGCTAACACTATGCAGCAGCGCTCGACTGATATTCAGCAGAATCTCGGATTACTTGAGAAGGCGTGGAATGGTCTGGCCGGTGCTGCGAAAGGTGCATGGGATGCCATGCTTGATGTTGGGAGAGAATCTGGCGGTAATGAACGCATTGCACAAATTCGTAAGGAACTGGACTGGATCGATAACGCCGTTGGTGGGAAAGTCGTTTTTGGTGCTCGACGTAAGGAGCTTGAGCAGGAGTTAAACATCCTGCAACTCACGATGACAGCTCAAGCTGATGTAAGTGGTGCTGTGTCTGAAGCAAATAAGGCTGAGCAACAACGCATTAAAACCCAGCAGGAAGCGGATCGCGTCAACCAGCAGTTCTTGTCGAATGCTGATAAGAGAAATAAGGCGATTCAGCAACAGAAGAAGTTTCTGGATGCCGGGGCGATCAGTGCGGATCAGTATGCGAAAAATACAGCCCGAATTAACGAGATGTATAAGGATCCTAAGGCGCCAAAAACGCCGAAGGGAAAAGCATACAGCGAAGATGCCGGCACACGCCTGCTTGACCAAATCAATCAACAGACCGCTGCAATGCAGTCCCAGCTTGAGGCCAGTGATAAGCTCGCAAGCGCCACTCAAGCGAGAGTGAAGTTTGAGCAGCAGATTGCTGACCTGAAATCGAAATCCCAGCTTACCGCTGACCAGAAATCGCTTTTGTCTCGTTCTGAGGAAATTTTACAGGCGTATAAACAGCAGGAAGCGCTGCAAAACTCCGTCAAAACGCTCGATGATTATCGGAAAATGCAGGATCAGGTCAAAGCGAAGGATGAACAGCAGAATGATTTGTTGCGTGAACGCCTGGCATTGCTGGAAAAAGCAAAAGCCACAGGTAAGCTGGCTCCGGGGGAATACGAGCAAACCCGCGCCAATATCTACAAAAATACACCTGCAGAACTGCCTTCCTCAGTGAAGAGTGTTGTTGGAAACATGTCGCCAACTGGCGGCCAGTTATCCGGCACGTTCGGCGGCATGCAACAGCAATACATGCAACTCGATCAGGCGCAACAGCAACTACAAACGTGGTTGCAGGCGCAGGAAGCGGCATATGCCCAGGCTGCGCAAATTACCACGGAAGGCGAGGCGCGCATGACGGCAATCCGCCAGCAGGCAGCGCAGGCCAACCAGGTTATTGAATCCCAGAAAAACGAAATCATCACCAGTGCGACGCAAACCATGATCGATAGTGGTTTGCAGATTCTGGCGACTGGCTTCGGTGAACAGTCCGGGATTTATAAAGCAGCGTTCGCCGCCAGTAAGGCATTCGCGATTGCGCAGTCTCTGGTTTCCATTCAGCAGGGGATCGCAATGGCGGCGGCTAACCCGTTCCCGTACAACATAGCAGCGATGGCATCCGTTGCCGCAGCTACTGCCAGCATCGTTTCCAATCTGTCAGCTATCGCCGGAACTGGATTTGCCTCTGGTGGTTTTACAGGGCAGGGAGGGAAGTATCAGCCTGCCGGGATTGTGCATAAAGGCGAGTATGTTTTTGACCAGGCTGCAACCAACCGTATCGGCGTCTCGAACCTTGAGGCGCTGCGCAATGGTGGCTCTCTGGATGCAACGCTGAGCAAGCCAGGTTTCGGTACGGGGGCGCAGAATGTCAATAACAACAGTAATGCTATGACCCTGAACGCACCCATCAACCAGAACTTCAATATTCAGCAGGGAGTAAGCCCTGACCAGATGAATCTGTCGCTGGCTCAGACTCAAAAACAGGCTACCAGCGATGCATTGGATCAGGTCGCCAATCAGATCGTGAAAGGCAATGGGAAGGTGGGCAACGCGATGCGAGGAATGTACACCGGAAGGAGAGTTACCTGATGGCTGAAAAATACTACCCTCACGATTATCTTCCCATGCCACTCCAGGACGGTTATGCATTTCAGCCCGTCAGTCCGTTAAAGCGTACCGAAATGACCACAGGCCGCGCCCGCCAGCGCCGGGCTTTCATTTCCACGCCGACACAGGCAAATGTGCAGTGGTTTTTCGAAACGGATGTTCAGGCCCAGCTATTTGAGGCCTGGTACCGGGAAACCATCACTGACGGTGCTGACTGGTTTTTTATGCGGCTACAGACCCCGCTTGGCGTTGAGTTCTATAAATGCCGGTTCACCGATATCTATCAGGGGCCGACGCTGGTCGCCCCGATTTACTGGCAGTTCTCCGCGACGCTGGAGTTATGGAGTCGTCCGGTCCTTGGCGATGGCTGGGCTGAGTTCCCGGACTACATCATCAACAGCAGCATCATTGATATTGCTCTTAACAGAGAGTGGCCTGAGGCATGACCATACTGAATCGACTCTATGCTTCTTCCGGAGAAGAGGTAATTATTGAAACTCTGCAGATCACTATCGGTGATGACGTTCTTTATCTATGTGATGGTTACGACGATGTAACGGCGGTGACGGAGTCTGGTGAGGAAGTGACATTTATTGCCAGTGCCATCGCCGTTGCGCTTCCGGCTCGTAACAGTGACGGAACTCAGGATCTACAGTTTGCAGTAAGTAATATCGATGGAGAGGCATCAACAGCAATTCGTAATGCGCTGGATAATCTTCGTGGTGCAACGATGACTTATCGAAAATACACCTCCAACGATTTAGCAGCTCCTGCGGAACGCCCGTTCACTCTTAAGGTGAAAAGTGGGTACTGGACGGCAACCCAGGCGCAGATTATCGCTGGATACATGAATGTGCTGGATACCGCATGGCCCCGCTATCGCTATACACTCCCGTTCTATCCTGGCCTTCGTTATATGAGCTAAGGGGATTCAATGTTTAATCCTGATAAATACCTTTCGGTAAAATGGCTGAAGGGCGGGCGAACTTACCCTGAACTTGACTGCTTTGGTGTACTGAATGAAGTCCGCCGTGATATCGGCCTTCCTGAATGGCCAGATTTTGCCGGGGTAACCAAGGATAACGGCGGACTCGATCGGGAAGCACGAAAGCTTATGCGTTCTCTTCGTCGATGTGAACCGTGTGAGGGAGCCGGTGTTGCATGCTATTCAGGTTCAACAGTGGCACATGTTGCCGTGGTAGTGAATATCAATGGCCAACTTTACGTTGCGGAGTGTAACCATAAAACAAACGTTACATTTCTGCCATTGGCGCGTTTCATGCGTCGGTTCGTCAAAGTGGAGTTCTGGGCGTGACAATAAGACTTTACCCCTCCAGATTGCCAGGGGAACCGCTGGAAACACATCAACATGGCGCGATGACGATTCATCAATGGATGAAGCGAAACGTTGAAAATTATCGTGCTGATATGAAGCATCCGGTTGCTATTGAAGTTGATGGTGAGAATATCCCGCCGTCGGCATGGTTTGATTTTGCAATTAAACCAGACAGTGATGTGAAAATTTTCCCGATCCCTTATACGGCTGTTGCGCTTGCATGGGTTGCTGTTGCTGTTTCGGTCGCATCTGTTGCTTATGCTCTGTTCTTTGCGCCGGGTGCAGCGGACCCTGGCGGTTTTTCATCCTCGACAGGCGATTCACTGGACGTTAACCCTGCGAAAGCGAACCGGGCAAAACTGGGCGATCCGATTCGCGAGTTGTTCGGCCGCCGTCGTATTTACCCAGATTACGTGGTGCAGCCGGTAACACGTTTTAACCCTGACGACCCGACAGTGATGACCGTTGAAATGTTTGTCGCTTTAGGGTTTGGGTTGTTCTCATTTGGTAATGGCGATATACGCGTCGGCGCCACACCAGTTTCATCACTGGGTGATGGATTCGCTCATACTTTGTATCTACCCGGTCAGAATGTCGCAGGTGATCGCCGTAGTGAGAACTGGTTCAACTCTACAGAAGTGGGCGGAACATCTTCTGGGGCCGGTCTGGATATGGCCCAGACTGCGCCAGATACGGAAGACGTTGTTGCGCAGTCTTTGACAGTTTCAGGCAGTACGATCACATTTAACGGGCTAAGTACCGATGATGACGATCCGGCGACCAATGAATTACCGGAATCGTGGGTTGCAGGTGCAGTGGTTGAACTCATCGTTCCTGATTCATTTGTTGTCACTAATGATGGCGCATACAGCCGAATCACCAGCGATAATCTGGCTGAAATAGCCCCATATGTCGGAATGCCAGTCGCGCTCTGGTACAACAGTGTTGACTATAACCTCTTCATTGCATCTTACACTCCACACTCAGCTCCGCCCGGCGGTGACGTAGTGACTGCATCAGTAACTCTTGCCTATGAGAGTTCGGTCGGAGCACCGTTTACGGGCATTCCGGAAGGTTATATTCGTCTATCGCTGTCCCATGCGGGCAATCAGTACAAAATTCTCAATGTTGATGGCAGCAGCGTAACACTCAGGCGTCTGGTCAACGGTGTAGTTGATAATACCTGGCCGGGGTTTGTTGCCAGAACGGTTCTTGATTTCGATGCTTCTGGAGTGAACCAGAATGATACATGGATGGGGCCATTCATGGCGTGCCCGGAAAATGAAACAATCGACATGTTCGAAGTTAATTTCTTTTTCCCGAATGGAATTTGCGGTTACAACAAAAAGGGTAAAAAACAGAATAGAGAGGTTCGATGGGAGATCCAGTATCGGGTGTATGGTTCAGGATCAGGATGGAGCAGCAAAACGGGATCGTACAATACACAGAACATCAATGGTCTCGGGTACACTGAACGCGTCACTTTAAGCTCTCCTGGCCTCGTTGAAGTTCGCTGCCGGCGCACTAACGAGCAGGGGCAGGACAACAGCCGCGATAACATGTACTGGCAATCGTTGCGTGGTCGCCTTCTGACCAGACCGTCATCGTACGCTGGCGTAACGACTATGGGCGTCACGGTGGAAACCGGCGGCAAACTGGCCGCGCAGTCCGATCGTCGGGTGAACGTTGTAGCTACAAGGACTTACGACACTGGCGCGGCGCGCAGCATCTCTGGCGCGCTGTACCACGTTGGTAACTCTCTGGGTCTGGATATGGATACTGACGCCATTAATGGTCTGGAAAGCATGTACTGGACGCCTGACAATGAGTTTTTTGACTTCGAGACCACAGACAGTACATCGGCACTGGAGGTTTTGCAGAAGATTGCCAACGCAGGGAAAAGTTATTTTCTGCTGACTGACGGGCTGGCATCAGTCGCGCGTGAAGGCGTTAAGCCCTGGTCTGGTGTTATCAGTCCACATGAGATGACGGAAGACCTTCAAACCGCGTTTGTGGCTCCCTCTGACGACGACTATGACGGTGTGGACGTTACGTATATCAATGGGACAACGTGGGCGGAGGAAACAGTACAGTGCAGGACGACGGATAATCCAACGCCCGTGAAAATCGAAGACTACACGCTTGATGGAGTGCTCGACCGGGACCGCGCGTATCAGATAGGTATGCGTCGCCTGATGAAGTATCTCAGGCAGCGTTTGACGTTCACGACCATCACAGAACTGGATGCGCTCTGTTACAACGTTGGTGATCGGGTTGTACTGACCGATGATATACCGGGAAGCAAGACGGTTAGTGCGCTGATTGAAAGTATGACCACGGCTGACGGTCTGACGACATTTAATGTTACTGAGCCGCCAGACTGGAGTTTTGATAATCCGCGTGCACTCATCCGTTATCAGGATGGGACAACCTCCGGGTTGCTGGTGGCTACCCGTGCAGGGGATTATCAGATCTCAGTCCCTGAACAGCCAGAATTTGGTAATATCATCCTGAACGACCCAGCCATTGAACCACCACGCCTTATTTTCTGCGATTCTTCGCGTGTTGGCTATAACGCTATTATTTCTGAAATAGCACCACAATCTGATGGAACCTGCCAGGTAACAGCCAAAGAATATCGCGACTCATTCTATCAATACGACAACGCTATTTACCCAGGCAATGTAGCCTGATTACCACCAATTACCAATGACCCGCTTCGGCGGGTTTTTTCGTTTATGAGGCCAATATGACGACTTATAACACCGGCAATCCGCTGGGGTCCGCTGCTGCAAAAGATTTGTACGATAATGCTCAGAACTTTGATCACCTATCTGTAGACATGGTTAATGAGCAATGGCCAGATCGATTTGGAGTACCACGCCTTACGTGGCATGGAATGGAAGTGCGTTACCAGGAAAAGCTCACATCAATGGGATGGTCGCTGATGGATTCATTCCAGAATGGAGCGACTCTTACTAGAGCGGATCAGGCGTTACGCTGGGCACTTCCTGACGGTGATGGTGAGTATTATAGATGGAAAGGAGAGTTACCAGTTACGATACCAGAAAACTCAACCCCTGCTTCTACTGGTGGTGTATATGACCCTGACCTTAATCCTGATGGTAAATGGGTTGGTGTTGGGGAATCCTCATTGCGAGGGCAATTAAACAACACATTCTCTGATGTTAATTCATTGAGGAATTCAGAAAACCTTATCCCAGATATTCCAGTATTGCTCGTTAATTACTATTCGGGTATTGGAGGAGGAGGCGGGGCGTTCTATGTTGATGATGCAGATACCACGTCAACAGATAACTCAGGAACTGTTTTCATTAACTCTTCAGGGCAGCGGATCAAGCGGGTGCTCGATGGTGTATGCCGCTGGTCAGACTTCGGAATTCTTCCAGGCATGCCGGTTGCGCCTACAAAATCGCAGTGTGAAGCTGTCTGGGCGTGGGGTTTTGCAAACGGATGTATCCGGTACGAAACCTTCCAGAAAGGCGAAATGACGTTCACTTTCCCTCTGTTGTTTCAGGTTCCTGCTGACTGGACCGGCGGGGCGGTTAGCTTCATTGCAGAAGGGCTACATAAGTTTGCTTATGATTTCACTAATGGTGCCACTGATGACGTGATTGAGATCATCCTTAAACTTGAAGACCTGTCAGGGAATACACCCATCCATACTATTTATAATTTTGATAACGTTGGTATGGGACGGTTCCCTGGTAAGAGCATCAGATACACCGCTCTACGCCACACGAACGCAAAAAACTCAATGATCAAGGTTACCGGTAAGAACAACTACGGATATGCCCTGTTCATAGGCGGTAGTGATAACAGCATCGTGTACAATTCAACGTTTTATAACTGCGATGGCCAGTTGCTGGTAACTTCGCCGGCAGGCGCTTACGACAACTTCGGCGATGCAATTTATGTTGGTGCTAAAAATGTGTCCATCCAGAGCCCGGTCATTGAAACAACACAGGGTGGCAGAGCTGGTATCGTATTCGAAGGGACAAGTGTTGATCGTGTTGGTGGTGAGGTAACAAACTGCTTCATTAAGGGATACGATCGCGGTATTCACATTGAAACCATTGGCTACAGAATGGACGCGGTTAATATTACTGGAGGCAGGATACAGGATTGTAATACAAGCATATTGGCATTTAATGGAGTAGCCGCCGATATGGGAAGTGATATGTCTGTTATCGTCAAGGGATTAACATCTCGGCTTGATAGCACAATTTCAGGTCATGCTAATCCGTCTGGTTTTTCGCTTGGGCACCTTATGATCTCAGGTGTAAACACACAGGTAACAACAGAAGGTTGTTCTTGGCAGGCGCAACTTAACAATATAACTATTGTTGGTGGTGGAAAATGGATTAGTAGCGGAGACCGGATGTTTGTTAATTCAGGAGGGATAGCAGCGCCATACGCAAGAAGTATTGAGATAAATAATATGTATGCCCCGGCAAACAGAAACACGTTGTCATCATCAGGTAATGTTATATTCACAAACTCATTTTGGGGTGGCGATATAACGGTAACTGGCGGAAATAAGAGCGTGATAGATAATATAGAGATGACAAGACTCACATTCCCAAATTGCGGTAGAATTAGTCTTGTAGGATCCAATAGCGCCATAGTGAGAAACATAATATTCCAGTTCCCTGATACGTGGGCAATTGACAACACACAAACTTTGCAGGTGCCTGTATGTCCTATTATTGAAAATATCCATGTAAATAGCACACCAACAGGAACGGCAACACTGCAGAGGAATGCAGAGAACACAGGCACATCAGCAAACAGATACAGAAGGGCCATGCCATCATATATTTCAAATGGCACGACATTTACAACAATAAACTAGCTTAAAGGTTATTAAGGTGGCCTTACAAGGCCACCGTTTTACTTACTCATAACTTCAGATATTTTATTGAATATATATTTACCAACAATCTCAGAGCCATATTTTGTAAGGTGAATTTTGTCAGAATAAATTGGTTCACCCTCTGGGCTTTGCACAATGCAATTTTTTGCGTCACATAAAGCGTCATTAGGGTTAATGAAATAAACACCTTTAGTTTTGCTTGCCCATTCTTCTAATATTTTATTTTCAATAATTTCTCTTTTTTCTTCTCTTGCAGGACATTCAAGCTTTAAAATAGTATTTATAGGAAGAGGGTTTTTAGCAAGACATTCAAAAACCAGATATTCAGTGCCCTGTGTCTTTCCAATTACAAATAGCTTTCTATCATTGGTGGATCTAAAGGCCTCCGAATTAACAATGTCAGTTAATTCATTTATGACAATATTAGCATTATCATCAACAACCTCTTCACCAGTGGATAAATTTTTAAACTTCCAGTCACTACTCCATATTTGAGCGTAGAGTACGTACTTTGATTTATATTTTATAAGTGATTCATTGAAGTACTTAGACCTATCTGTACATGCTTTGGCAATTTTGTCTGTAAAAAACCTAACGTAATTATTTGTTGATATACACCCATCCTGGAATACTGCTGCAAAAGGCTTTCCATATTCTTTCAAAAAAGTAGAATACTGCCTTGCAAAACTGTCACCAGTTATAATGAATTCAGGCTCATTATTGTTTATGTTAAATAGTTGAATTCCGTTTCCTTGAGGTGTTCCAGAACCACCATAGTACTTTGCATGAAACTCTTTTGCTGACAGTCCGAATTTTTCATCGACTCTTGATTTAATTCCGTCTTCACTGACATAATAAGATGCATAGAGAGCAATAACAAACATACAGCAAAGGCCAAGGCCGTAGCTTCTTCTCTTTTCAACTGTATAGTAGAGTATTATTGAAATTGCCAAAACAATATACAAGTAAGTTAAAAAACCAACATCAATATTAAATTTACCTAATGTGACAATAACAGGCCAATGCACAAGGTAAATTGAGTAAGACCATAAGCCAGCCTTTTGAAGAATAATATTTGAAAGTATCGAGTTTTCATTATTTGCAAGAATAACAAAGTATGCACCAACCACAGGTAACAATGCTGCATAACCAGGCCACGGAGTTTTATCGCTGATTAGAGCAATGGATGCAGCAATAAGCGCGATACCAGCGATTTCAATCTTACCGGAATGCTCTTTGTACCGAGCGAGAGGGTACAGGAACGCGAGGCCACCAACCATCATCTCCCACGCTCTGGTATAAAGCATAAAGTACGCCGCTGACGGGTCTGTGTATGAAACATAAACAGAAAGCGACAAAGATACTACCGCTGCGACTACAACGGCTATCTTAATTTTTGATAATGATAATATTTTTGATAAAGCATAAACAATGATAGGGTAAATAATATAAAACTGCCACTCTACAGATAACGACCATGTGTGCAGTAAAAATTTACTTCTTGAATCTGCATCAAAATAACCAGACTCAAAAAAATAAGTAAAATTAGAAATGAATAATAAACTACTAAATGAGTGATTCCCTATAACCTGATAGGTCAATGGCTCAAAAATTAAATACCCAACAATAAGAAGCACAACCACAACAGCAACTAGCGCAGGAACTATTCTTTTGCATCTTGCAATCAGGAATTTAACAACTGAAAAATTGTTATTTTCTACCCCTCTGAAAATTATTGATGTCATTAAAAAACCTGAGATGACGAAGAAAACATCAACTCCAGCAAAACCACCCGGTAAAAAAGATGGGCTAAAATGGAAAACCAGAACGGATAATACCGCAATGGCGCGAAGCCCATTAATATCTTTCCTGAAATTTTTCTCAGCCATTAGAAATCATTCCATAACCTGTAACTATATAATTTTATTGATGCGTCGATGGCAAGCATTGTAGACAGAAGGGGGATTCACATCAATCTCTTGATCTTTGATGTGAATAGCAGATACTGTATATATAAACAGTGTTGCATGTGAGGTTTGAGTAACTTATGCCGCGTCGTTATGACATTGAGGCCGCATTCCGGTCTGCTGTAGTTGTTGAACCCAGCGGTCGCAGGACACTACGAACCGTTGATTTTGTGCGGGAACTGAAGAAGGTTAACTGGGATTTTTCTCTACGTGATGCAAATGCCTGGATAGAGGCCAGCATAAGCACGTTCAGGGACATATCCCCGACAGAAGGCGAAGACCGTTTGTTCATGCTCTATAACCCTAACGGAGGGCTATGACATGGGATTTCCATCACCGGCAGATGATTATGTAGAGCGAAGCATATCGCTTGACGAAAAATTTATTGAGCATCCAGCATCTACATACTTCATGAGAGCAGGTCAAACATACTGGCGTGAAGGCATCCAGAATGGTGCCTTGCTGGTCGTGGATAGCTCACTAACACCATGTGATGGCTCTCTGCTCGTTTGCAGGATAGATGATGAGTTAAGGATAAAGCGCTACCGTATTCACCCAAAACCTCATCTGGTGAATCTGGAGAACGGCAAGCGTGAAGAGATACCTGGGCAAACAGGCGACTACAACGTGTCATCACCGGTATTCGGAGTGATAACGTACATCATCAACGATGCACGTTCAGGTGAGTTTGATGACTGTCCGGTAATGTGATTACCCGGCATTCCCGTCTATGTAGTCAGCCCACCACTGCATCATTTCACGACGCTTATCGAGATACTGAGCATGGTTGTAAATGCCACGTATTGATCCGCTGTTTGCGTGCGCCAGTTGCTTTTCTATGGCATCAGCCGGCCATTCATATTCATTCATGATTGTGCTGAACTGGTGCCTGAATCCGTGCCCGCTCGCCAGTCCTTCATAGCCGATCTGACGAATAACCAGAAGGACTGCGTTCTCGCTTATCGGCTTTGTTTTGTCATTGCGTCCGGCGAAAACGAAACTTGATATCGGCTGAGTTACAGGCTTCAGTGTTTCAAGCAAAGAAATTACCTGGTCTGACATGGGGACAAGGTGAACTCGGCGCCCCTTCATCACCTCTTCACCGATCGTAATCATCCTGGTTTCAAAATCGACGTTCGACCATTGCATGGACCGGAGTTCTTTAGTCCTCAGTACCGTGTACTGTAAAACCTGTGTCGCAATCTTCGATACGATGCTACCAGCGAAGCCAGAGAGAGCTTTGTTGAAGGCCGGTATCTGGTCAGCAGGAAGAAAAGGATAGTTCTTCTTGCGATATCCCTTCATTGCATCAGCCAGATCAGGAGCAGGGTTATATTTGGCCCTGCCTGTGACAATGGCGTACCTGAACACTTCCCCGCAGCGCCTTCTTGCCTTATTAGCCCTCTCCATTGCCCCACGATCTTCAAACCTGCGGATCACTTCCAGTATCTGCATCGGTTCTATCTCGTTAATCTCCATCCCGCCAATCAACGGCAGAATGTCATCCTGGAACATGCGTGACAGTTCTGTGCTGTATACCTCTGACCATACCTGTTTTTTATGCTCGTACCATTCCTGGTATATAGAGCCGAACGAGTTGTCTTTGACTGACAGTTTTTTAGCCTTTACCGGATCCACACCGACAGACACATCTTTTTTCGCAAGCCATGCCTTGTCTCTTGCTTCCTGCAATGACATGAAAGGATATTTACCTATTGTCAGAACCTTCTCTTTACCATCGAGCTTGTAACGCAGTTGCCAGACTTTCTTTCCGGTAACCGGCACATAAAGGTACAGACCATTGCTGTCGAGCAGCCGGTACGGTTTATCTTTCGGCTTTGCCGCGTCGATCTGCTTGATGGTGAGCATGGGTAAAATTCCGGTGGGTAAAATTATTTACTCGTTTTTTACCCGCCTGACTATGCGGCTGTCAACGTTCTATTGCGAACTATGGCGAACTGGTCTTTTATTTGATGCTTGCTGTGTAAGGAATTTTGCGAACTATTGCGGAGGGCGGCGAACCATAGAATGGTGTCCCCTGCA
>NZ_JBGUBF010000013.1:0-40780 GCF_041807075.1 Citrobacter telavivensis
GGTGCTTTTGCCGTTACGCACCACCCCGTCAGTAGCTGAACAGGAGGGACAGCTGATAGAAACAGAAGCCACTGGAGCACCTCAAAAACACCATCATACACTAAATCAGTAAGTTGGCAGCATCACCGGGATTCTTAAAATTCCGATGGACGCTGATTTAAAATTATTCGATGGCCAGCACCGTGCGCTGGGTATTTTTGAATTTGTACGCGATTATTCCAATACGGAAGATACGATCAGCTTGTTGCTTACCGTTGGCCTGCCACTTGAGTTACGCCAGCAGTTTTTCGCTGATATTAATAACAACGCGAGCAAACCGGCAGCGGCGATCAGTATGGCATATAACAACAATGATCCGGTCAACCAGCTGGCAATGCATCTGGCCCGAACCGTCACCGGGCTGGCGGGCACAGTGGATTTTGAACACAACGTGGTCCCGGCGAAAAGCTCACGGCTGATCAGCTTTAAAGCACTGAACGATGCGACGAAAAAAATGCTCAACCTGCGGGCCAACAGCATTCCCTCGACGCAACAGCGTGATATGGCAGAAAAGCTCTGGACTGCCTGGGCACAGGCGATGCGCTGGAATGATATTGCCCAGGATGATATCGCTGCGGAGTACCGTCAGGAGGCGCTGGGACTGCATGGCATCATGATAAATGCGATCGGTATGGCAACGGCCAGGATGTTACGGCACAGAACACCTGAAAGCATCGAGAACCTTCTGGCCTGTGCGGAAAACGGAGACAACGGTTTTCATTATCGGGAGTCGTTTGTACCTGAGTGCTGGGAAGGGAAGTGTGTTGATCCGGAGACTGGCACCATTAAAACTGACCGGCGGGCGCTTGAAGCAACGGCTGAAGCGCTGCAAAAGCTGATAGACCCGTTCGCAGATGCGCTGTGGTTGCGTGCTTATCTGCCAGTTGAAGAGGCGAGTGATACGGCATTACTGAAATATGCTGCTGACATCGAGAGTTATAAGCAGCGCACAGCCGTGCCGATGATCAATATCGTGGAGAAGCTGAAGGCGCTGGGTGACGGCGAACCGCAGTTCAGAGCGTCGGTGCTGGCTTCCCGTGAGGGGCTAAGCCGCTATCTGGCCGGGGCTGAAGGCTGACGCGGTGGTTGCCGCCTGCAGGGCAATACGGGCATCGAACCCGTATTGCCCTGAAACGCGCTGAGCCGCTCTCTGGGCGCGCATTTAAAAAACCTGTACCCATCATCGTTTTTATGTCTTTGACGAGTCCTGCCCCCTATTCTGGCCTTTTCTGATGTGATCCCGCCCTGGTGTCTGCAAGTTAACTTAATTTTGACGCCCGCACAGCGTGTCTTCCCTGTTCATTTCTGCTCAGTTGCCGGCGTTTTCTGGCTGGCCTGTCGTACTAAAACACCTCTGGGCCCCTTCGGCTCCTGCCCGTCGGGCAGTCGTCAGCCACACTCCGCTAGCCAGGCAAAGCCTGGCAGCTCCGCCGAACCCCCTGCGGGGTTTCGGGCTATCGCTAGTGTCTGATGCCTGAACCCCTGCACCATGCCGGCAAAGCACCTTCATCGGGCTGATGGGGATCTGAAAAGCAAAATTTACAGGGAAAGGAGTTCAGGAAAAAACAAAGAAAATTAATCAGATAACGCTTGATTGTTATGGCTCATTAGACGTATAATGATCACATCGAAAGGCAATAAGGCTTTTCGCGGTAGCGCCCCGACTGGCGCAGGAGTAACAAATTATGAGTAAAGCACTGACCCCCTCCCAGCTTAAAGCTGAACTGGAAACGCAGAAAGATGCGCTGCTGAAGGCGTGCCTGTATGCCCTCAACGAAATCCCTAACCGTCGTTTAAGTGGCCCGTATGCGTCCACGTATGCGCTGGCCGAGCAGGTCAGTAAACTGCTTCAGCGCTGCAAATAATCATTGATGGGCTGGCATTGCCAGCCCTGTTCACCCCTTACGGTAGCGCCCCGCATGGCGCAGGAGTCTGAAATGTCATCTGAAAAAACTCTCCCGTCGGTCGATCTGATGTCCTGCCAGCATGGCGGTGAAGTGATCCCGTCCATAGCTATTGAGCGCATTATCTCGTTGCGGAATGAAGGTATTCGCGTCTATCTCGACGGCATAGACAAGCTGCGAAAAGCGCGCGATCTGATGCAGCAGGCCGGAGGCTGTCAGTACCTGTATGACTACGACAAAGCCGTAGAGAGCGCGATCAAATGGAGCGACACCAGACCAGACCAGGCCGAAACGGCTATTTCCCGCGTTATCGACGGAAAAATCTGGGATCGGCTGATGTCGGAAACCGGCATGTATACGCTGATGAGCAACAAACAACGTCAGGAATGGGATCGGCAGGTGGCAGGCGAGGAAATGCCGCCGATAACGCTGGAGAACGTTATGAGTACGTTCCGGCACCTGAACGCAAGCAAGGCCGATACTTTCACGCAAGGGCTGATTGATATCTTTAAATCCCTGTCGTGGGATTATAAAACCAATAACCCCTGCATGTTTGGCAAGCGTATCATCATCGCGCCGTTGCTCGATGTCTGGCGCAGTAGCTGGGTGCGCTTCAGCTCAGACGGGCACACCAAAATTGACGATCTGGCGCGGCCGTTCTACGTGCTGGACGGGCGTAACGTGCCTGATTACCGCGTTTCTGACGGTGCCAAACTGGATGCCTTTTTCAGTGAAAACCAGTTCAACGGTAAGGTGTTCGAGTGTGATTACTTCAGCGTGCGATATTACAAAAAGGGCAGCGCGCACATTACGTTTAAACGCCCGGAGCTGGTTGAGAAGATCAATAATCTGGTTGCCAGTCACTATCCCGGAATGTTACCCCCTCGCGTGTAATGCAGACGGCAGGCCGCATTTGCGGCCTGAAATATAAACAGGGAAAGGAAGTATTCCCCGGCCTGAAAAAATCATGCCGGGCATGTATTTATTGCTTGATTAATATGGCTCATTAGACGTATAATAATCACATCGAAAGGCAATGAGGCTTTTCGCGGTAGCGCCCCGACTGGCGCAGGAGTAATAAATATGGCTATTCAATCCCTTCAGTTCCGTAACGGCTCCGTTTCTCTTGGTGATGTTTTTGTTTCCAGCTGGGGTTATGAGCAGACAAATACCTGTTTTTATCAGGTGATCGCCCTGCGCGGTAAGAAAACCGCCGTACTGCGCCGCATCGCTGCGCAGCAGGTGAAAGCAGACAGTGCAATGTCTGGCGAGTTAAAGCCGGTATTGAACGACTTTAAAGGCGAACCCGTGACCCGTCGCATCTGTGAAAACCATGAGCATCCGTCTGTCAGCATTGACGAGTACGAACAGGCTTATAAGACCGATCCTAACGAAAGCCATTTTTACAGCACCTGGGGCTGACCGCCTGCTACGCCCCGCAAGGGGCGTATAGTCGAAGACTTATTCAACCAAAACGTGAATACTATGCGAAATAACAAGGCGCTCAGGACGCAGATACATGGCGGAAACAGTTTATCAGGCGCGGAGGCGTTTTTACCTTCTCCGTTTTCGGCGCAGTCGTAACCCGGACACACTGGAAAAAATGTACGAATCCATGCGGGATCGTGGACAGGTGCCGCCGGAGGACACCGAGGCTTTTGAGGCTGCCGCCGACCATCGCCGCGCAGAGCTGGCATCGGGACGCATCTGGGATAAGATCCCGCCGCATGTCTGGCAGTATGTAAAATAATCACAGCGCCCCTACACGGGGCGTTTTTTTGCTTGCATATATGGCTCATTAGACGTATAATGTTTTTACTGATTCAAATCAGTACCTTCCTAAACAGCCTTACAGGTGCATTATGACCTCTTCTGAAATCCTCCATAACCTCCCTCAGATTATCACGGCCGTGGCCGCCCTCATTACAGCCATTACCGGGCTGATTAAAGTCATGAAGGATAAAGGTAAGGACTGAACCGCCGCAGGGGGCGACAGCCCCCTGCATCCCTAACCGGCAGCGCCCCGACTGGCGCAGGAGTAAAAAAAGTGACAACGCTGCATATTCGAGAAATTCCCACTGATGGAGCGCCGCCTATCTGTGCAGGCCGCTCAATCTCAGATGATGACCTTTGCGCCTCATGCCAGCATCTCGACTATCGCCCTGGGCACCTCAGCGCCTGCCTGCTGTCAGGTTGCGGGCGTGACGACTGGCCTTCAGAACTGGATGCAAACGGCTACAGCGTTGCCTGTAGCAGCTATGAGCGTGAAAAATCGCTTGATTAATATGGCTCATTAGACGTATAATTATCACATCGAAAGGCATCCGGTCTTTCGCGGCAGCGCCCCGACTGGCGCAGGAGTTTTACAATGCACGGTAACGTAAATGAAATTTGCGCAAGGCTTCTCGATAGTTTTGATCCACAGCAGCGGATCAGCCTGCTGATCTGGACTGCTGAAGATGTCCATGACTGCACCAGTGATATGAACCTCACTGACGATGAGGCCGAAGCCGTTCTGGCAGAAATCGCGGAATGCAGTTCACACAGCCGTTATGGCGTCGGAAAAGATACCGTCTGGAGCCTGGCAAAGCAGGTGCGCGAAGATGCCGCCCGCGATCGAAAAATAGAGGTCAATGCCGAGGCGCTGCAAAAAGTCGTGGCGCTGGCGGCGCAGTTTATCCGGCTGGAAGAAATCCAGTCTGGTGAAGGAGCTGCACGCCGACTTTATCCGCAGGAGTCTGAGGCGCTGGAGTGCATCACGAAGGTGATTAACGGCTAATTCACGCAGTAACGCAGCGAACTTTCACGGTAGCGCCCCGACTGGCGCAGGAGGAAAAAACATGTCCCAGAATGAAGCCTATTACGACACGCTGGCCCTGATTGAAAAGGGGCAATGGTGTTTCGGCAGTATGGACGAAGAAAACGAAGAGCGGGCAATCAAGGCCGCTAAGGCGCTGGCGCTGTTTGCGCGCCTGAATGAGCAGGACTGCGACGGACACCCGGTTTCCGAAATCATCGTTGATTTTATCGCTAACCTGATGCACCTGGGGGAAGCGATAAATTTTCGTGTGCTCGATGAAGAAAGCGCGGTGATCCCGTTGGTCAGGATCGCCGCCGTACACTTTAACGCTGAAACAAAGTCATAGTAATCATGTGAATCAGAAGGGGGCAGGCGTGATCCTGCCCCCAAAAATGGACAGGGGAAAGAGTTCTCCCGCCTGAAAATATTCAGGCAGGCGGGAATTTTTTGCTTGATTAATATGGCTCATTAGACGTATAATAATCACATCGAAAGGCAATCCGGTCTTTCGACGGTAGCGCCCCGACTGGCGCAGGAGTACAGAAAATGTCTACTGAACTGAATCAACCCGCCATCACTGCACGCATTATCCCCAATAACCGCCGCATGGCCTTTCTGCCACGTCTGTTCGGCGCCTGGTATCTCACAGGTGAGGCCGGTGTCTACAACCTCGCACGCTCTCTCTGCGTCGATTATCAAGGCGGTTCCTGGGAGTTCGTCGAACTGTCTTGCGGTAGCGGCTTCATGTACCCACTGAGCGCAGAGCGCTTCACGGTATCGGTTAGCGGTAACTGGTTCGAAGGGGAACTGTCCGCAGAAGCTACCGGTATCGTGCTGACCCTGTTCACCCTGAACCACATGATCTGGCACGCACATGATGAAGGCTATCAGCACATCTGCGACATGCTGATCACCCAGCAGGAAAAGCTCAAATTATATGCCGACCAGCACGCCGAAGCCGGTTTGATTTACCGCGCGATTGACTGAAACGGCGGCCCCCGTGAGGGGGCCAATACTGACAGGGGGAAAAATGTTAACACTAACTGATATTCGCGCCAGCAATACGGTGCTGGTTACGGAATTTGGCGGCGTGCGTGCTGTGCATTTCTGTCTGCATGAAAAATTAAGCGGTAGCGACAACGATCTGTGGTTTCCGCTTGCCAATGGAGCCGACCTGTTCGAGGCGCTGGAAAGCATTATGTGCATCAATTTTGCCGCTGCTAACGTTGTCTCGCTGGAGTTCCTGCGGCAGAACGGGAAGTGCAAAGACTACCGGATCACCTACAACAAGGCCAAATTCAAGCCATTAGGTTAGATGTCTGGCATCATTTGATGTTCATATTTGAACAAAATTAAATAAAAAAAATACGTCTGATGAGTTGATAAAATGGCTCATTAGACGTATAATTATTACATCGAAAGGCAGTTGAGTCTTTCGCGGTAGCGCCCCGACTGGCGAAGGAGTTGAAATGAAAGAAGCAGACCAAAAAAAAGTGAATGCCGTAATGGCAATTGCTGATTATCTCGGTGTGAAAAATCAAATCGAGGTGATCGAATACTCAGCCGAATCAGTGCAGGTTGAGTGGCGAAATCCTAAAACAAAACAGCTTATTCATCGTGATTACACTTTTGCAAATTCCTTTGTAAAAGACTTTGAAAAAGCCCTGAAATCGAACGTGAAGTTTTACTGAAAAAGAGGGGGAGAAATCCCCCTTAATCCTCCCATTTTTTACTGATAAACATCAAATATATGAGGTGTATTATGTGGAAACGTGGCGAAAACAAAGTGATTCTGATGGGGCGTGCTGGCAAAGATGCAGAAGTGCGTTACACCCCAAACAGAACGGCCATTGCGAGCCTGACGCTGGCTACAGAAATCAGCTACAGCGACAACGAAGGGAAGGAGCAAAAAGAAACGGAATGGCATGATATTGTCATTTTTGGAAAGAAAGCCGAAGCAGCTGGGAAGTACTTCAAAAAGGGTATGATGCTGTATTTTGTCGGGCGCATTCGTAATAACAAATGGCAAGGGACAGACGGCAAAATGCGCAGCAATAAGGAAATTGTGATCGATAATAACGGCGAAATGCAGATGCTGCCGGGAGCTGGGCCACGTAACACCAGTGCAGAAGGCCAGGGAGGCATTGAAAATCATGATGAACCGCCGTTCCCGGATATGAATGATTACCCGCAGTGAGTATTTGAGTTAGAACGGCCCGCAGGACGCGGGCCGCCAATCCAGAGGGGGGAGTATGAATATCAGTGAACAATATCGGGTGGCGGTCGTCAGTACCGGCCATGTAAAAAAAGAAGACGCGGAACTACTGGACAAGGTCTGTAACGATGACTTGTCCGGTCAAGGTTTGTTCTGGATCGAGAAAAATCGCTATGGGTGGATATTGCGTATTTCTGCTACTGAACAATGGCGAGTGGAATTAACCAGGGCGGGGATCAGTGCAAGTGCTTTGGATAATATAGCCGCGTTAAATGGTGCCGGGTTCGACTGGATTTGGTTTGACCGGGATGCGGAACAGGTGCCAGAACTGACCGTTTGGGAGTGGTAAACCGGTTAAAAATTTGCCTCGAAAAGGGGCATTTTTTTCTTGCCTGCAATGGCTCATTAGACGTATAATAATCGTGAAGTTTAAAAGTGGATATTGATTAAAACGCTCTGTAAATAACGTGGAGAGAATATTATGGCGGCCTTATACCCTTATGAGGTTTATACCCTTATTGTGTCAGAATTAATCGTAAGCCATTTTAATGATGTCGCTATGGTATATCCGGGAAGCGAAGAAATTAAAAAGAACTACGACAGTGAATTAAGTGCTGTACAGGTAGTTAATGGCATCAGAGAAAAACTGATTGAAGATGGTGTTATACAGTGCGAACAGTGCCCACTGCTATCCGAGTGGGATGAGAACAAGGTTATCAACCAGCTAATTAAAGATTACCGCCTGATTCTCAATCGTGACTATGAACTAAACCGTGTTCGTCAGCAGCTGGCCCCGGAGCTGATCGCACAGATAGAAAACTGGAAAGAGCAGAAGTATTCCGATTCTGCGAAGGAATACGAGGTGCTCTATGAAACCATCAACATCAACGGAAAGGAGGTTACAGGCAAACTAAACGTAGTTGCAGTAAGTCGCTTTGATGCTGTTTTCATCGTAGGGCAGCGTCACGCTAACGATAACTTTTTGGTTCTGGATGTGAAGGAGGTGATGAATCATTGAAATCCAGAAAAGGTGCCGGATTGCGCCAACAATCCGGCTGGGTAGGCAATTTAAATTGTGAGGTTCAAAATGCCATTGTGGATTATACACTATGCTGAAGATGTCGCAAACGGAGTGCAAACAAAGTCGCATCCGATGAACGCAGCGCAATGGGATCACTTCCGTTTCTGGTTGGCAGTGTTCCGGCGGATTAAAGAAGCCGCAATGTAATCTGTAACTGTCTCAGGGGCGCTGTATGCGCCCCTTTTTAATATCCTTGCCCGGACTCCTTTCCCTGTAAATTTATCGGGATCAAGGGCGGATCGTGGCCCTGAACGTGCGCACCATTGAGCGCTGCATCGCAGCGGAACCGGAAAATTTTTTTCCGGCCAATGAGTGCCCTTGTCACCGGAACGGTGACAAGTATGCACGCACAATTACACGAACAGGCAGCACCCATGCCCGGCCTGACAGGCCGGGAGCTATATCATAATGTGGGATGCTATATGTGAAAGGTGAAGGTTAATACTGCGGACCTGAAGCGTCAGGATTCTGAGCGGTAGAGCTATTTTGTGTGCGCTGCTCTTCGTCAACTCCAGTGATTTTTTTTCGGCTGTTGCTGGTTCTTTTTTTTCCAACTCGTCCGGCAGTAATGTCCTTGATATCACGTAATGTAACGTCTGAAAAACCCGCATCGTTGAGGAATTTCAGTATCTCTTTATCTTCATATCCTTTCGAATCTTTCAGCTTCTTAATGTCAGACTTAAGCTCGTCGAGTACGTGCTTTTTCTCAAGCCTTTCCGACGTCACATCAGGCAAGTCGTCGAGAATGCTTTTGAATTTTCCGATGTCCTCACTGCTATAAAATGCTTTCTTTTTTGCAGGCATATGCCCTCCCAATAATGTCAAAATCGCCATGCCGAACCGGAGAAAATCGACCCAGGCTATTCGGGTGATTTTACATGATGCCCGGCACGATTCAATTGCTCTGCCTGCCAGGCCCTTCGCTGCTGGCTTTCAAACCTCGCCGATGGTAGAATTCAATGAGGTATTTAAGTACGGGACAAGATGTGTTTTTGGAGTACCGCCGACACGCGGCGGCCGTCCAAAAACGTCTTGGTCAGGGCAAGCCCCGACACCCCCTAACGAGGTTAGCTATCTGATGAGCCGTAGCGAGAGCAGAAAAACAGACGATCGAATCCAGGTGAGATGTTCCACAGAAGTGAAAGCTAAACTCACCGAAAAGGCCCATGAAGCAGGGCTTAGTCTTAGTCAATATCTTATCAAATCTGGGCTTGGAAAGCGCATTCAATCGAAAGGCAATTACAATGCACTTGCCGCTCTTGTAAAGATAACAGCCCTTCAAAAACATCTGTTTAACGAAGGTGCCGGAGTTCATAGCAAGGAGTATTCAGAGATTCTGATCGAGGTCAAAAAGGCCGCACAGAAACTGCAACAGGAGATGGATGGTGATACCTAAAATCATTGAGGGCCGAAGGGACAAAAAGTCCAGCTTTGGTCAGCTGATTAAGTACATGGCAGACAAGCCGTCTCAGGAGTTGACTGATACAGTTCAGCCTACTCCTGAGACGGCTTTGGCTGTTAAATCAGATATGTTCGAAGGGTTAAACAATTACCTGACCCGTAAGCAGAAAGTGATCAGCACACCGGTGGATGTTGAGCCAGGTGTACAGCGTGTTGTGGTTGGTGATGTTACCTGCCAGTACAATACCTTCTCGCTCGATGGTGCAGCACAGGAAATGAATTCAGTTTCTCAGCAAAGCACACGCTGTAAAGATCCAGTTATGCACTATGTTCTCTCATGGCCTGACTATGAAAAGCCGAATGATGATCAGGTTTTCGATTCGGTGAAGTTTACACTGGCATCGATGGGCATGTCCGATCACCAGTATGTTGCTGCCATCCACCGGGATACAGATAACCTGCATGTGCATGTTGCTGTTAACCGCATCAATCCCCAGACATATAAAGCAGCCTCATCGAGCTTTACCAAAGACACTCTTCATCAGGCGTGCCGCTTACTGGAATTGAAGAATGGTTGGTCCCATTCAAACGGTGCATATGTGGTTAATGACCGTCAACAGATTGTCCGGAACCCTCACAGCAAGAAAGAGCGGGGCAACTGGCGCTCACTCGATCGCATCAACAAGATGGAGAATAAAGAGGGGGTTGAAACGCTCTATCGCTATATCGTTGGTGATGAACAGGTAGGCGGTAGTCGTCAAAACTTGATCCATGTTTCAGCTGGGCTTCGTGAAGCCAAAAGCTGGGATGATGTGCATAAGACATTTGCAGACATCGGTCTTCGTGTCGAAAAAGCACAGGGGAAAAAGGGCTACGTCATTACCCACGAACATCAAAACCAGAAGACGGCTGTTAAGGCGAGTCTGGTATTTAACAAGGCGCAATATACCCTGAAGTCGATGGAAGAGCGCTTTGGTGAATACCAGCCTTCACATATTGAACCGGCCAAAGTATCGGTATTTAAAACCGCATATACCCCTGGTGCTTATCGTCGAGATGCCAATAAACGTCTGCAGCGTAAAATTGAGCGCGCAGAAGAAAGAATGCTGCTCAAGGGTCGCTATCGCGCCTACCGAAACAATTTACCGATATATTCTCCGGATAAGGATCGCATCGCCGATGAATACCGGAAAATTGCCCAACATACCCGGTTGGTGAAAAATAACGTCCGGCATTCTGTTTCAGATCCTCATACCAGAAAGCTGATGTACAACCTGGCTGAGTTCAAACGCCTGCAGGCGGTTGCCAATCTGCGTCTTAGCTTGCGTGAAGAACGCAACGGCTTCAGGGCGGCTAACCCACGGCTTTCTTACCGGGAGTGGGTCGAACAGGAAGCACTGAAGGGTGATAAGGCAGCGCTCAGCCAAATGAGGGGCTTTGCCTATTCCTCCAGGAAGAAGGAGAAGTATAAACAGCAACTGGTTGAGCAGATCGGGTTCAACCGTACCTTTAACGCCATCACCAGTCATGATCGTGATGATGTGGCCGTAATGGCCTCAGCACGTCATGGTGTCAAGCCACGGCTTTTGAAAGACGGTACTGTTATCTTTGAGCGCGACGGTAAACCGGTAGCGGCTGATCGTGGTCATATTGTGCTGACAGAAAGTAATGGAATCGACAAAGAGAAAACGGCTGACCTTGCAATTGCATTAACGATTGCTGGTAAAGCCAAATCTGTTCGTGTTGATGGTGACGGCGAGTTTAAGGAACTGTGCTGTAATCGTATCGTCGATGCAGCTGTGAACCACAATCACCCTGTCGCGCAGGGCATTACCTTCACAGATGCCGCTCAGCAGGCGTATGCTCAAAACGAGAAACATCGTTTGATTCGTGAGCAAAATAATAGTAAAAATGAAATGCAATTCAGAAGTGAAAGCGACGACAAATTCAATCCGAAGTAAAATGGAGTAAGAAATGAAAATCAAAATGCAAACGGTCCTCGCGGCCGTTTCTGTGTTAGCTCTTGCCGGGTGTGCCTCTCAAAGCGAAAAGGAAAAACAAATCTCTGCACAGCAGCTGGTAGATCAGGAATTGCGTGAGCAAGCCATTAAGATAAAACTCGCACAGGATGAGCTTTACCAGGCTGGAGCCATTAACAGGACCCGTTACAAATTCCCTACCATTATCAATGCAAACAGTCAGTATGTTCGTGTGAGCTGGCAGGGTGATGCTTACGAATTACTGGAGCAACTGGCTAAACAGCGTGGCCTTCAATTCACCAGTCAGGGGATCAAGTTACCGCTTCCACTCAATATCGATGTTGGTGGTTCGAAGGTTACGTTTGAACAGTTGCTGACCCTGATCCGACAACAAACGCAGTACCGTGCCACCATCAACCAGAAACCCGGTGAACTGCAGCTGCTTTACCTCACACCATCGAAGAAAGGTTCATTCCTCAGAGGGACCCGCCCATGAAACTTAAACTGATCGTGCTTCTGACGTTACCGCTGCTTGCTGCGAACGTTGCACGCGCGGACGACTCCGATGTTAAAGGCCTGGATTACTACATGGACCCGCCAAGCCAAAGTGACGATGAGGCCGATGTTACTGGCAGTATGCTAAACGACGCAGCGCACACCATTGGATTTCGCGGCGGAAAGGCAGAACGCGCTAAAGAAATTCGCGCCGCGCTGGAAAATCAGCGCAGCAACCTTGATTACATGTATTCGTTCCAGCCGCTGATCTCTTCTGAAGGCTACCTGCCTCCGGTCATTGCTGAAGCTAAAGACGTTGCACACATTACCAATGAGCAAATCCGAACGGCCAACCGTGCCTATGACATTGTGGTGCCGGCGCGCTTTGTCAGTAACCCGCCGACCTGGAAAAGCTATCTTCTGACCGGGCTGATGGCGCAGCGGATCGAATTGCCTGAACCGGCTGCAATGCCGAAGGACGGGAAACAACGTGATATCTGGAAAAAAGCTGTCGCGCTGGGCTGGTCTGACGGTCGCCAAAAAGCTGATGAGATATTCACTGCTAATTTCAATCGCCTCACACGGGATTACACCGGCATGTTGCGCTACAGCACGCTACTGCAGCAGGGCATGATTAAGGCTCCAGTCATCACACAGCAGCAGCAAACAGTTACAGGGGATAAAAACCGCCTCATGCTGGGCGATAAAACGAAACGTATGAAGCAGCAAGCTGAGTTTGACATCAACAAACGCAGCTGGAAACCGACCATACGTTAAGGGGCAGTAGATGGAAGCATTCAATTTTGGTCCAACGCTGACGCCCCAGACGCTGGAACGTTTTCTCGTACACTGCTCAAACAATGAAGTGTCCGATATTCTGTTGCAGGGCGGAGATAAAATCTGGGTAGAACGTCATGGGCGCCAGTTGCCCATGACATCTTACCCGCTCGACAACCTGGAGCTGGAACGTACCGTTGATAAGGTGTTCGGTCAGGAGATCAAAGGGACGCTGAAAAGTGCTGCGGTCGTTAATACCGCTATCCAGCTAAGAGGTGATGAAGCGGGCACGATTGGACTCGGCCGCGGCGAAACCCGCCGGTTCCGCGCGAACTTTACTCAGGCCGATATTTATAAAACAGAAGCGGCAATGTCTCTGACACTCCGTGTTCTGAATGAGGTTATTCCTCAGCTTAAACAAATGGGTATTGAGCCGGACCTGTTTAATTCTCTGTTGCCGGCTGCCGGCCTCGGACTGATATGCGGCGAGACGGGATCGGGCAAGTCAACCCTGATGGCCAGCATCTTCCAGTATTGCGGTGAAACGTACCAGGACCGGAAAATCATCACGGTTGAAGATCCCATCGAGTATCGCCTGGGAAGTCGAGACTGGATTGCGCCGGCGCCGGCACAGTCACAGATTGGGCGCGATATTGATTCCTTCCACAATTTTATCACTCTCTCCGGGCTCCGTCGTTCTCCGAAGATTATGGGGGTTGGTGAGCTCCTTAACCGCCTGTCATTTGAAGCTGCTGTACTGGCAGGTAAATCCGGCCACTTTTGTCTTGGCACACTGCACGTCAAAACGGTCGGAGAAGCCATTTCCCGATCATTGCAGAACTATCCGCCGGAAATGCGTGAAGCTGCCGCCTTTGACCTGCTGAGTATCCTTTCTTACATCATCGTGCAACGCTTGCTTAAAACAAAAGACGGCCGGCGCAAGGCTGTCCGTGAATATCTCGTCATTGATAACAGCCTGCGCCGCAAACTCTATGACGTTGATTACAGCAAGTGGGGCCGCTACATCGACGACCTGTTGATCGCTGAAAACCGCAGTCTGATTCAGAACGCCTGGGCAATGCACCAGGAAGGTTTGATCGACGAAGCGGAAGTCATCGAGGTCGCAGGATATATGGACTATCTGGCGTTAAAAGAGGGCAAGTATGGACATTAACAAATGGCGTTATGCCGGCCGGCCACTGACGGTTTTTGGTGTGCCTGTTATCTCGTTTCTTGTGTACTTCATCTGGTTTCCGTTCCCGTCAGTAAAAACCTTTGTTATCTGCACCTGTGTGGTTCTCTTTTACTTTCTGCTGGCCATGATGGGCTACACGTTACCGGTGCTGTACCAGGTCATTCTCCGGGTTATCCGCGGGAAAAAACTTACCGGGCGGCCGTGGTGGTACCGGCGCTCTCAGCGATAACACATAACTACAGGGGTAGACAGTATGGCGAAACCTGAAATTGCAACTGAAAGAACCCGTCTGAGTATTCCCTTTGACGATCGCCAACGTGTAATACGTGCGGCCGGCAAACTGGCTGATGGCAGTAATGCTCTGGACTACGTGAAGGAAGAAAAGGTGTGGTATGCACAGCCGGGGGCCAACCTGAGCCGGCTGAAAGAGTGGATTTTTGACCCCAATAAAGTGATCGAAGAACCGCCCCTGGATATTCAGGCCATTGAAGATGAATTTACGGCGTGGCTTGAAGAGCGCGGTGCCATTATCAAAGACCCCATAGAGTTCGATGGCCAGAAGCATTATGTCGATACCGTGGACGGTAAAGCTGGTTCAAGAAAGGGGGTGTATGCCGCCTTTCTGGATGGCCGACCTGCAGGGTGGTACAGGGACTATAAGAACGGTGGTGAAATTCAGAAATGGGTATCTACCGGCGCAGCCCCTAACCCTGAACAAATGGCCATGCTCCGTGCTGATGCTGCGGCAAGGCGTGAACAAAGAGCTGCAGCGCAAGCGGATAAGTTTGATCAGACCGCTAACCGGTTGATGGAAGAATATAACCGGCTTCCGGATGCCACGGGAGATCTGGCATACCTGAAAAACAAACAGGTCATTGCCGCTAACGGCCTTAAAGCTGATGAGCGGGGCAACGTTGTGATCCCTCTGTTTAATGCTGATGGCGAGTTCAGGACCCTTGAGCGCATCTGGTCCGACGGTAGTAAACACCTTGAAAAAGACGGCCAGGCATGGGGGAGTTTTTTCGTTGTGGGTGGTCAACTGAAGGATGGTGACAACCTGCTTTATGCCGAGGGATATGCGACAGCAGCCAGTATCAGCGAAGCCATCAATCAGCCTGTGATCATGACGGTTAATGCCGGCAACATGGTGGAAGTTGCTGGCCGCCTGAAAGACACCTTTCCAAACAGCACTCATTACTTCCTTGCTGACAATGACATTTATAAAGACGAGAACGTTGGGCTAGAAAAAGCGACAGAAGCTGCAGAGCTGACTGCCGGCCATGTTCTGGTCCCTGCCTTTAGCAACCCGAAAGAAGGGCTTACTGACTACAACGATTTGCATGTCTCTGAAGGGCTGGAGCAAGTCAGATTGCAGGTAGAAGGAGCCATTAATCAAATGAACAGGGTAGACACTATGCCGACTGATAACCCGAACATTACTGACGTTAATCACAGCTCGACTGACAGCGCTGCCGTTGCAGATCCTGAAAAAGCCGCGCCGGTGGCCAGCGCCCCTGCAGCTGCCGAACCGGAGGAAACCGCGCCGGTGGCCAGCGCCCCTGCAGCTGATGAACCGGTGGAAGCCGCGCAGGTGGCCAGCGCCCCTGCAGCTGATGAACCGGTGGAAGTCGCGCCGGTGGCCAGCGCCCCTGCAGCTGATGAACCGGAGGAAGTCGCGCCGGTGGCCAGCGCCCCTGCAGCTGCTGAACCGGAGGAAACCGCGCCGGTGGCCAGCGCCCCTGCAGCTGCTGAACCGGAGGAAGTCGCGCCGGTGGCCAGCGCCCCTGCAGCTGCTGAACCGGAGGAAACCGCGCCGGTGGCCAGCGCCCCTGCAGCTGCTGAACCGGAGGAAACCGCGCCGGTGGCCAGCGCCCCTGCAGCTGCCGAACCGGAGGAAGCTGTGCCGGTGTCCAGCACCCCTGCAGCTGCTGAACCGGAATACACCGCACCAACAGATCGAGACGGCGATGATGAAGAGAGTAATAGCGCCAGTGATCTTGAGGCGTATGCCGCTATGATGGCCTTTGGCGGTGAAACAACTGACTCCGCTCAGCAAAAGCCTGAAAGGATAGCGCCCAGCGAATCTGTAGCTAATACCGCCCCGGCTGAAAATGAAACCGAGGAGAAGAAAAAAACAAACGAAGAACTGGAAAACGGCATACGCTGGGCAACCAACGATAATGCAGAAACGCCCCCAAAAGAACGTATAGACCTGGAAGGGTTAATTGCCCGGTTTGGGTACAGAGCAGAGAAAGACTATACGGCGTATACGCTTGATGGACAGGATGCGTTTTACGATTACGGCTCACATCTGCGTATGGCTACCCCTGAAGCCAGCCAGAGTGACGAGATGATCCTGGCGGCCGTTCTAACCGCGGATAAGCAACATCATCGTGGTATTGAAATCACCGGCAGTGACGAATTTAAAGAGCGAGTGTTTAACCTTATCAGTGAATACAACATTGAGGTGAAACTGACTAACCCAGAACAAAGGGTTAAATTGCTCGAACTCAAAAAAGCAAATGAAACAGCAAAAGAAACGGCAAAAGAAAATGTTGCTGATTCAAATGCGAATAAGCAGGAAGGGGCAAACGAAAAGACAAATTCATCAGTTCAGCAGAATGGAATGCGCTGGGAAGAATCGGCCTCTGTGCAGCCGAAGAAGCAGAATGCATCTGATACTCAAAAGGAAGATAAAGCTGCAGGTGAACCCTGGGAGAAAGGCGTTATCGTCGCGCATGGACGTGCTAAGTATGAGTGGAAAGAAGATGAATCCATGAACTACTTTGTCACCCTCAAAAATGAACATGGAGAGAAGACACTCTGGGGGAAAGACCTTGAGAGAGCGGTTAAAGATGCTGGTGTAGACACAGAACGTCTTGTTACAGTCAGAAAGCTGGGATTTGTGGATGTTGAGGTGAATGCACCTGTCCGTGATGAAAGCAACAAGATCGTTCGTTATGAAACTATCCAGACCAAACGTAATGAGTGGGAAGTAAAGCCTGTATACCCACAGCCAACAGCAGGGAATGAACAGGCCTATAAGCCTTCTGAACTGGTTCCGTATGATGCTGCAACCTTCCAGAAGCTCCGCACAACAATTCAGCAGATTACCGGTGTTGATCTCAGCCGTGAGGCCGTGCCTGAAAAAGAACTGTACTGGTTCTTGCCTAATGGTAAGCCAGCTCCAGAAAGCATGACAAAGCCCACAGGCTATAAACTCCCTCAAGAGTCAAAAACCGCGGGTACACCTTTGCTGATCGCACCGCATAAAAAAGGCGAACGCCCAGATTATTTCCTTGTTGAGTCGCGTAAAGGATTCATGCAGGGGATCGCAAAGGATAAGGAGTCCGGTGAGTACCATAGCGTGATTGGAAAAGTGAACAAGCGTATTGATAAAGACGGAAACTGGAAAACGTATATGACTCTTTCAGCAATCAATAAAAATGCCGAAAGTGGAATTGTTTTGCATGGTTATGGACATGTAGATCAGGGGGGTAAAAATTTGCTTTACAAAAACACAATTGCAAATGAAAAACAGCCTCAGCATTTACAAGCGGCCTCAGATGAGGTAAAAAACAAAACAGTAATGAAGCAGCTTTTTCATCCTTCAAATTCTGCAAAAAGAAAAGATGATGAAAGGAGAGAACAGACTCATGCACCAGTCGCAAAGTCAGCGCCTCGGCCATAAAACAAAAACCCTACTCGTTGCAGTAGGGTTTTCCTGCATTTCTGTGAGCTCATTTGCGGCAACACAGACCTGTGCAGCATACGAACTGGCAAAAGCTGGTGCAGATGCTGCCTATAAGCAGGAAGTGGAAAGGATTAACAACGCCGCAAAAAGCGAATCCAGTACGTCTGATTCTCTCGGACAGTGCCTGGGGTCGCTATCGGTATCACTTAAAATCCCACAGTTTCCGTCTATCAGCGACATTATTGATAAGGTGAAGGATGAGGTATGCAATACGGTTAAATCGAAGATTAATGAGAAGTGGGGGAGCCTGACTAATACGACGCTGGACCCGTGGTCAACGATTTCATCCCGACTGCCAGATACGTCAGGTATCCTGCCCAACGCATCTTCTAAAAATGTGCAATTAAACAATCCGGCAGCTGCGAGTGGAAGTGGTGAGGATGCAAACAGTGATGCATTCCCGTTCCATTTGTAACTACCGGAAGAGTCCTTTCGGGATTTTATCGAATAGCTTGCCGGTTCGTATTTCAACGCGGCGGTGTTCCGCCGCGGTTAGTAAACGCATAAATTCTGTGGCAGGTAGAACATCACGTTTTGAGTCTACATACGTATCAAGCGAATCTTCATTCATGAAACGTCTGACAGTATGCAGCCAGTCTTCAGCTGATTTCATATTTTTTGAGCTCATCGTCGCTCATCTCGGCAAACGCTGCAGGTCGGCGACCTTTTCCTGTCCAGGTTATGGACTTTCCATCAACTTCGATCCGGTACTTCACTTTTCCAAAAGTGGATTTACTTTTCGTGGACGGACCAAAGAGATTTTCGAAGATCTGGAGAGCTTCATCAGCCGTAATATTGTGTTCTTCCATGAACCGCTTTGTGGCTGCGGCTTTCTCTTCAGTGGCCTTCTGTTCTTCCTTAAATTTCTCGATCATTCCCTGTGCAATGTCGGACCACATATTAATGAGTTGTTCAAGGTTTTCTGGCGGGATTTTGCGCAAAACGGCGGTGGCTTTTCGTCGTTCGCACATGATAACTGCACAGGATTCGTAATCATTATGTTCGCTCATGTATACCTCATTGTTCATTAACGATCTGCGTGATTTTCTAACACAAACTTTTGAAAAGAGAAACTCTATGAAAACACAAAATGGTGAAAATATTATGGATCAAACTGACTCGGATCAAAACTCAGTCGTTGATGATGACAGCAACGCCCTTGCTCCAGCTCTGGCTGAAGAGAGTAACCGAACGGTACAAGAAATCGTATCGAAACATGGTTTAAAAGTAATTTTGATTCAAACGCTAATCATATTAGTCGCAATCATTATCATTGGTCTTCAGGGTTACTGGCTTCACCAGAAAAAAACCAAATATATTGCAACGAATGGGGGCATGATCACAGAAGTTCATCCAACCGATGAACCCGCTTACACGGCGGAAGAGGTGATGGACTTTGCCAACCGTACAATGATCAAATCGCTTTCACTGAACTTTGTGAATTACGAAAACCAATTAACCAGCGTCCGCGGCGATTTTAGCGCTGAAGGGTACGTTAGTTTCCGTAAAGCGCTGTCCGATAGTGGGCTGCTGAAAGATATCAGTGAAAAACGTCTGAACGTAAAACTTTCCACAACTCCTGGAACCCTGATCACGGAAGGTCTTATCCGTGGCACCAAAACCTATGCCTGGCAATACCGCATTCCGGTGACTGTTCAGCTTGTTGGGCAGGCTCAGGACTACAGACCGCAACCTTACGATTTGATGGTTCAGGTACGCCGCGTAAAAGAAGACGAAGATCCACGGGGTATTCAAGTAGCACAGGCCATTCTCAAACCCCGGAACTACTGAGGTCAATCATGAAGATTAAACTGTTAACTGTACTTATGGCCGCACTGTTTTCGGCAAATTCTGTATCTGCAGCTGATGCGCCGACTGGTAATGGAGCGCCGCAGCAAACGGCGCCAGCTGTGCCTGGTGGTGATATTGCTCAATGGCAGCAGGCCAGTTCCGGGTTGCCCGTAAATCAGCAGTCACAGGTGCAACAGCCTCCACAGCAAACAGCACAGGAACAAGGTCAGCAGCAGGCGCAAGGCCAACAACCACAGGCACAGGCCCAACAGCAGCCAACTACTGCACTGCCTCCTGCACCCATGCCGCAGATTCCTCCACCACAGCAGCAGGTTACTCATGTTAATCCGCAGACACTGGAAGAGTTACCTGCACCTGTTCTGCAGCAGATCCAGCCTATTACCCCTGGTCAGGTGCGGTCTGCCCGCAGCGCAATGGAAGATATGAGCGCGGCGGCCAAAACCTCACCATTAACGCCGATCCCACGAATTTCAAGCCAGACGGTATCACTGTCAGCTGGTGCATCCATTCCGCAGGTACGGGTATTTCCAAACCAGGCAACCACAGTGACGTTTTCAGATGCAACCGGACACCCCTGGGTATTAGGCGCCCCTCCATATAATTCGAGTCCCTGTGCATCTGGTGGTGAACTGTGTGTTGGCTATATTCCAGGATCGGCGGTATTCACAATCCAGCCGACCAATGCCTATGCCAGCGGGAACATCACAGTGCTTCTGAAGGGGCTGGCTACGCCGGTCATTATTAACGTGAAGGGGGCAGAACCCTCCGTTAAATCAAAAACCGTTGATGTTGATTATCGTCTGGATCTCCGTATCCCGAAGCGCAGTCCTGACACACCGGTTTATACCGCTACTCCTGAGAAAAAAATCTCACTGTATGACAAGCAGCTGCAGAGCGTGCTCGATGGCATCCCGCCTGAAGATGCTCAGCGGTTGAAACTTAAAAACGCGCCAGGGAGTACCAAAGTCTGGCAGATCGGTGATGAGCTCTACGTCAGAAGTAACATGCAGCTGCAGGATGAGTTTGAAAAAACGCTTTCCGCTATCGATGGCACACATGTTTACGTGCTGCCGGCAACACCAGTGCTGACTTTTTCGGTTAACGGTCAGGCGCGTGACGTTGAAGTTGAGCTGAATTAAGGGGAACGACGATGGCTACAGATAAAGGTAAAGAAACCAGAAAAATGATGCTCTACGTCGGTGGCGCCGCTGCAGTTGTGGCGCTTCTGGGAGGGTACTGGTTGTTTGGCTCATCAGATGAGCCGGCAACGGGCGGGTCGCAGGTGAAGGCCCAGGGGCTGGAAGGGAAAACTGGCAGGGAAAAAGCTAATGATCCCCAATACAACAAGCTGCTGAATGAGTGGAATGCTGATAACTCAGAAAAAGCGGCTCTCACGGGGGATAGTTTCATATCCACGTTGTCAGCCAGTAACCCGGTGGCCGTTGATTACGGCACCAAAGCACCGCCACCAAAATATTCGTGGGAATCGTCAGCAAAACAGTCGGGCGATAACAGTAAGGCTAATGATGCTGAGCAGAAAGAGCGTGAGCGTCAGGCTAAAGCTGTGGCTACGTTACTGCAGAAAATAGACCAGGCCAGAACACCGGTTGTCACGGGTGTTGCTCTTGCAACCCCTCTGGGAGCAGAGGGTAATGACAAGAACGGCGGCACCTTCTCAGGGTGGACCGATTCGGTCTATCCGCAGAACAAAAAGCCGGATGCTGAAAAACAACAGGGGGCGAAGAATAAGGTCAAAGATAAAGGAGCCCGGCTTGTATCGGCTTACACGCTTGTGCCGGCAGTAATGGATACGGCGATGGACAGTGACGATCAGAACAGTATTGCTATTGCCCATG
This sequence comes from Citrobacter telavivensis, assembly GCF_041807075.1. Taxonomy (NCBI): domain Bacteria; kingdom Pseudomonadati; phylum Pseudomonadota; class Gammaproteobacteria; order Enterobacterales; family Enterobacteriaceae; genus Citrobacter; species Citrobacter telavivensis. Next base: position 21,309 of record NZ_JBGUBF010000013.1, read on the forward strand.
TTCCAACTGGAGCGCAGGCCGGCGCCAAATTCTATTCTGGCCAAAACCGTCTTGCCGGCGATGGTATTCGAATTCACTTCACCGGCATGGAGCTGAACGGAGTGCAGTGTAAGGTCGATGCGTATGGCGTGGCTTCCGACTCGTTGCGCGCGGCCGTTTCCTCAAATGTAAATAACCGCTGGTTCAGCCGTATTATTCTGCCGGCTGTTGCTAACGGATTAGGCCGAACTGGTCAGCTGTATGCGGACAGCAATTCGCAGATGATTATCACTGACGGCGGGAATGCATATCGTTCAACTGGTACACCTGATGGCAAAGCGGTTGCCGGTACCATTATTGGCGGGATGGGTGAGCAAGCAGGGCGTGTCCTGGCCGACGATGCAGCCCGCCTGCCGATTAAGCAGGTTACGGTTGACCGTAACCAACTCATAGGCATCCAGTTTGTCGCGCCTGTGTATGAAAGCGACTGTGGCGAGAATATGGAAAATGCTTCTGCAGAGCAGGTGCAGCAGCAAGCAACTCCCACACTATCTAGTGTGCAACCTCAGCAGATGCCTCAGCCTCCGGCTCCTAATTACCCTCAGCAAAACTTTCCAAGCTACCCCGGCTACGGGTATGGCACCAATAACCCGTATTACCGTTAAGGAGATTGATAATGAATCTGTTTGAAGATGACAATAAAAACGAAGCAGCTCCTGCCCAGGAACCGGTGTCTGCTAAGCCTGCTGAAAAGCCAAAACCGACAGTGACGCCAGCAGCAAAAGCGAGCAAAAAGCCGCTTAATATCAGTGACTATGCATGGATTGGTGGTATCGCTGTCATCGCTATCCTGCTTTTAGTCTGGTTGTTTGGGGGCTCCGATAGTGATACTGCGCCAGCGACGGGGAATGGGGCGATCCAGTCTTCAGCGCAACGTCCGCGCGTACAGTCTGCCCCTGCAGGGCAGGATTCTGGTGACTTCCGCGAGCAGATTTCCGGGATTCTGCTGCAGCAAAAGGAACGGCTGGACGCGATAGAATCAACTTCTAAAAATGGAATGATGATCCTTTCCAGTCAGTTACAAAGCGCTAATGAACAAATTAAAAATCTGAACAATCAGGTTCAGGAACTGAAAATGAAAGCCGCTGGTTATGGGCCTTCATTTGGTAATCAGAGTGGAACAATTTCCGGTGCAACGTCACAGGCATTACCTTTGTTGAGAGGTTTTTCAATTAATGATTTATCTGGCGATCTTGCTTGGGTAAAATACAAAAACCAGACGTATGCTGTGAAGGTCGGAAGTCAACTTGGCGGAGTCACCATTACAGGTATCGATACTGAAAATAGAATCGTTACAACAAGTAAAGGCCTTATCCGCTAATCAGGACCTAAAAAGGCGAAACTATGGATTTAGAATCGGTATTAATTCAGGTTGCTAACGGTGGTCAGGAACCGCTGACAAGGCTAATCATAGGTGTCGCTGCAATCGTTGGGATCATTGGTGTTATTGGATATCTGATGAGCCTGCGGAAGCAGGCCAGGCATTCTACCAAAGGTGTTGAAGTTGGCAGAATTTTTGCCGGGATCATCTTCTGTGTATGCCTCATCACGCTGAAAGCACAGATGAACTCAGGCGGTGCCACTTTAGGATTTGGCGATGTCAGTTTCGGACCCGTCAGTTATGCGAGCGAATCTACGTTTGGCATGGGAGCCGCAGCAGTCAACGCAGTGCTGGGGATTGTTAGAATTCTCGGTGCATACTTTTTTTACAGGGGTATTAAGGGGTTGAAAGACTCTTACCTTGAGGGCCATACGGAGCTGTCAGCTTCGGGCACGAGAGGGGCATCCATTGTGAAAATTGTATGTGGACTACTTCTGATGTTCGATACACAAACGCTCGATGCGTTGCAGAGCACATTAAACATTCACTGGTAATCAAAAAGGATACTTTATGAAAATTGTTAAATTTATCAAAGACAAGGCGTTATCTGCATCCATCGCAGCGTATCAGCTGCGCGGAACGGTAGCAAAATCGTTAGTGGTATTGCCGCTGGCATTGCTGAGCAAAGAGGCTGCAGCTGAAACGACTATCTGGGAAAAGATCAATACCTTCACGGAAGGTATGGCCAGTACCCAGCCTGGTCTGATTACCGCTGGTAAAGTGGTTGGTGTTGTCTGCTTCATCGTAGGTCTTGTTGCTCTGTGGCTCAAAAACAAACGCGGGAAAGATATCAGTGGCGGCTTCATCTTCTGGTCAATGGTTGTTGGAGCCTGTCTGGTCGGCCTGACCGCATGGATCTCTTCTGTTGGTTCAACTGTTGGTGTTGACGCAACCCTGTAATGTCCTTTCGGCCCCGCCTTGCGGGGCCAATACCGGAGTTCCCCCATGAAAGATTTTAAGCTCACCAGGAATGAACAACCTGCCAGATGCCATGTGTGCGGGATAAAGAGCAAAGATGTTTTCTCCCTCGCAGAAGATGGACAGAAAGAGAGAATGCTTTGCTCTGTATGCCTGTCGCTCGAACACCCGGAGAAAATGAAACTAGAGACTCAAACCGGACTTCTGCTGAAGAGAAATACAAACCGAAAACTCTACAGCCTGTTGTTTCGTTCAATTGCAAAGGCGGAAAAGTCAACGGACGATTCTTACCGTGAAAAGGCACAGAAACTTAAACAGATATTGCTCAGTACAACTGACGTAGTTCTAAACGAAACCGGCAGTGATGATGGATACGATTTACTGCACCTGATAAAAAAACACCATCAGTTACTTCCCATGAATTTTGACGATGAGTTTGTCACTTCTGTCGCAGAGTCAGACGAATTGCCGGATGTAAGTGACTGGAATGAAATTTACAAGGGTAAGAGAGGTTTTAAATGATTTCTTTCTTTGAGGATGTGATCGAAGGTATCTCACGCAATCTTACGTCAAATGACTCGTTAAAATACTGTGATTTGACAACGGTTGTAGGGCTTACGTCGCAGGATCGCGTTGAGCATCCTGAAATCAGGGCTCCGTACATACTGACCACGAAGAACAACGATTTTCTTACCGTTATTGAGATTCAGGGCGCTAAATCATCGTTTGACGAGAAGTCGTTTAATGACTTCATCATGCACCTTTCAAACTCGTTGTCGAATTCCTTTATTAACAGTGGCCATAAGCTGTCTGTGGTGTTTGAGCGCGACTTTACCAAGAACCAGGAAGAGCTGAATAATGTTTATAAACCGCAGGTAGCAGCAATAGAGCGCCTGCAGATAGACATTAAAGACCTGATCGCCGATGACGCAAAAAAAATCGCTGCCCATTACAGCCGTGAACGCGCTTACATCGTGCTGTATACCTCGAAGGGGATGATTGCGAAGGATGAACTTAAAAACGAGCAGGCAAAAGCTGCCGGCGTTATGAAGGATATCCCGCAGACTCGCTTCAGTCAGAACCCAATCGAATTTCAGCTTGAAGGTTTGAAGATCACGCATGACGCGATGCTTTGGCGGCTGATTGGTATGCTTCAGGGGGATGATGAGTCGGGGATGGGGCTTCTGGTTGATGTCCTCGATGTCAAACACGCCGGCGCAATGATGCGTCAGATGCTGTTCCGGAACTCAACATCAGAAAACTGGTACCCTCGCACGCCGTTTGACCAAAATCTGCGAGTCTATGGCGCTCCACGGAAAGGCAATATCGACTCAGTGCTGCCGCCGCGGCTGAATATCCAGATCATGGAAGGGGAACTGGAAGAAGATGGTGGCCTGATTTACTGCGATGGCAAGTATTACGGTTCTGTTGCCCTTGAGTTGCCACCACTTCACCCTGTCAAATTTAAGCAGTTATTCAACGCGATTAACCGGAAAATCCCGTACCGGATAAAATATGACTTTATGGGCGGGGGCAAAAAAGCATTGTTCTGGCCATCAGTGATCGTCTCTTTCCTTCGTTTCATTCCCTCACTCGGTACTATCGCGCGTGATATGGATTATGTCGGGGCCCAGAGCGAAACCGATCCAACGGCTATCATGGCCATCAACTTTGCCACCTGGGGTGACACTAAGGATGAAGCCAAACGCAACCTGGCGGCTTTAACTAAGGCGATTGAAGGCTGGGGTGTATCAGGTGTGTCCAAGACATATGGCAATCCAGGTAGCGCACTGATTGCATCCGTTCCGGGGCTGACGACGGCCACACCTGGCTCATTGCATTATCCGCCGTTGAGTGAAGGCTTGCGGATGTTACCTTTTGAACGTCCGGCCAGTCCCTGGCATGGTAAAGGCAATATCAACTTCATCACGCTCGATGGCAAGCTGTTCCCCTATCAAATCGCCAGTCCCCTGCAGGAGAAATTTACCGATGTCATCACCGGTGTTCCAGGTTCCGGTAAAAGCGTGCTGGCCAACCGCCTTAACCTGAGTTCGATTTACCGGGCTGATAAAAAACTGCCTTATCTGACTATCATTGATAAGGGCTACAGTGCAAAAGGTATCGCCGATCTGATTAGCGCTGAGCTGCCGTCAGAGAAACGTCACCAGATTGCCAGTATCACCCTGAACAATGACGAATCGCACTGTATTAACATCTGCGATACGCAGTTAGGTTCAAGGTATCTGACGCAGTTTGAGGAAGTATTCTTAAAGCAGATGCTTAACGCATTCTGTATTGATCCGGCAATTGGCCAGCCGCCAGATGCAATGAGCGTTGGCCAAATCGTCAGTAAGGTTGTATCAAACGTATACAAAGCAAAAGCGCATTCAAGTGCTAACTTGTTTAAGTATAACGACCCGGTGATTAATGAAGCTCTGAAAGAATCAGGTCTGGATAAAGAGCTCGGTGAAGACTGGTTTGAAAGAGCTACATGGTGGGAAGTCGTTGATAAGCTGTTTGCCAAAAAATATCTTCATGCTGCGACGGTTGCTCAGCGTTATGCTGTGCCAACTATTCACGATTTTATTGCTGAACTACAAACTGAATCATTTAAAAACCAATACGCTGACGTAAAAGTTAATGGGAGTGAGCCTGTAGTAGGCTTCGTTGCACGTTGTTTCCAGGCTGCAGCAGCTGAGTATGCCATTTTCTCTGGGATCACGGTTTATGATTTCAGCCCGGAGACTCGCATTGCGATCCTGGATATGCAAAACGTCCTCGGTGACAGAACGACACCTGCAGGTAAGCTCAAGTCCGGCATTATGTATCTTTTTGCGCGCCAGATGGCTGTGCGTAACTACTACCTGCCTCAGTCCGCAGAAACCTTCATTCCTGCTTTACCGGAGCAGTACAGGGCATATCACCAGGCGCGCATCAGGGAGCTTTCAGAAGAAGTTAAACATACCTTTTATGATGAGTGTCATAACTTTGCCGGCATCGACTTTATCCAAAATGCGCTGAATACCGCTGACCTTGAAGATCGTAAATTCAACGTCCGTACTGCGTTCTCGTCTCAGTATCTGAGCCATATGCCTTCGAGTGTGCTTAAAACCATGAACAGCCTGTTTATGATGCGCCTGACGGAAGGGGATGAAGAGTATCTGAAGCAATTAGAGATCAACATCCCGGCCGATATCCTGCGTCGTTTCAGACAGCTTCCGCAAGGGGTTTATCCGGACGGAAGTGGTACTGCATTCCTCGGTATTTTTAAAACAAAACGTGGTCTTATTTGCCACATTCTGAAAAACACATTAGGTCCAAAACTGCTTTGGGCTTTGAACTCATCTGCAAAAGACAGAGCGCTCAGAGATGTGCTTTATGAAGAGCTTGGAACGAAAAAAGCAAGGGAAGAATTAGCAAATAGATTCCCTATGGGAAGTGCATCAAGTATCATTGATGAAATGGTGGTCAATCAGGGTGGTGAGCGTGATTCTGAAGAAGAATCACAAACTATGGCGATGAAGCTCGCTAAAGAAATCATTTCTGATGTGAGAAGGGGATTCAGATGATAAAAATCGGAAAAGCAAAACGGTCAGTGATGGCCGTTTCAATTCTGGCCTTCAGCGTACAGTCAGCATTTGCCTATACGGTCAACGTTAACAGCAGCATTCCCATCTCAACGCAGGTTATGCCGGCGTTGAGCACAGCTAATGGCCTGTTAGGTAATATCCAGGCCACGCTGATTAACATTGGTACGGCAATCAGCCAGCAGGGCGATCGCCAGGCAGCATTAATGCAGCAGGTGGCTGAAACTAACCGACAGTTCGAAGTCGAGCAAAAACGTAATGACCGGCTGCTGCAGGCACAGGATAAGTACCGTGTTCCGGATGATATATGTGCGCAGTCTATTGGCGGTGGCGCCGCGGGGGTATCCTCTGCGGCCGCTGGCGGTCAGCGAACGCTGGGAAGCGCCAGTTCTGCGAAAGATGTTAAGGCTATTTTTGAAGTGCCGGCACGCGCAACCGACGTGGATGCATCTTCAACGGCCGAAGTTCACAGCCAGTACTGCGACAGTTCGGATTATGCTGCATTTGGCGGGACTTCATTCTGCCCAAGTGTATCTGACATGCCGCGGGCAGATACGTCGCTGAGCTCGTTGCTTTATGGCGCCGGCAAAGAAGGCAAGGCACCTGATCTGACGTTTACAGATGAGCAGACAGATGCGGCGCTGCGCTATATGAAAAATACCGCGTTGCGCAGTGCTGGTCGTCAGCTGAGTCGTGGGGAAGTTAAAGGCGCCAGCGGGCGAATTTACCTGGGCATGATTCAGCAATACCAGGCGCTCACCGACGCGGCCGCACAACCTCAGATGGAAATGATCGCCAACTCTAAACCGAACCCGGCCACTGATGCCGCGCTTGCAGATGCGCGCAAAGTGCCGGAAGTCGAATCCTATTTCCAGGCGACGGCCAGTAACAGGGCGAAACAGCTTAACCGTATGTCTGCCAGAGAGTTTGAGGAATTCGAAGTAGGTCGCCGTTACAGCAACCCTGCTTACCAGGCGACGTTGACCAACAAGAACACCGAAGATTTGATGCGTGAGCAAATCAATATCGCCAATCTGAACAACTGGTTAGTGTTGAAAACCAAACAGCAGCTGGAGAAACAAAATGTGCTGCTTGGCCAGATCCTGGCGAACGACGCATATCAAACATACAAACCGATGCTGGCAGCACAGCTGGAGAGTGTGAACGCGGGAGTATCCAGAAAATGACAGACGAAAATAAAACAGGGGAAGAAGTTACAAAATCCCCCGGCCGCATGAAAAAAGCGGTTTATCATATTACCGGAATTAGTGATATTCAGTTTATGTGGAAATCACTAAGGGAATCTATCAGCCTGCTCAATGAGCGGGCTTCTTTCGTTAAGAAGCAAATCAAAAATTTGGAAGCTCCGGACGAAAAATCAGCTTCGAATCAGTCGTTTGAGGATGTTGTTAAAAAGAGTTCTATCCCCTTAGAACAGCATCTAGCTAAAGCCGGTAAGTATAAAAAATATTGGTTATGTTGCTTCTTTATAGCTGTTTTTGTTGCCCTGTTTTTAATCGCTGGCTGTGTAAAATTGATTGTTAATACTGAATACAATGTAAGCCTTCTGAAGGTGACATTAACACTTGGTTTAATGTTTGCTGTTTGTATCTACTCGTTCGTAAAAGCAATGACTTATGAATTTTTAGGTTGGCAATTACGCAATGAGGCCCATTCTGAAGAAGAATTCGGTACATTGAGACATTTTATTAACGATAACGGTGTGCGCAATACATTTAATTTTGAACAAGCTGGCCAGATTCGGGGGGCGCATGAATAAGTCAAGAAACTCATTGGTCGCATTGTTGCCGCTATCGCTTTTCATTACCCCGGCATATTCTGCAGATCTGGGAATTGATAGTATTACAGAGGCTGCTAAACGGTCTGGTGATTTGTCACGTCAGATGCTGCATACCGTTTTTGGTGAAGTGGTAAATAATCCTTTCAGTCCGTCAGGTGATGGGTTGTTAAATAACGTATTTTTCACAGTGAATGAGGTTATCGCCATATTAGCGCTGATTTATATGGCGATAATCAGTATTAAAAAACTACATCAGGCAGGGCAACTTGGGAAGTTTATAGAGGGTGATGGGAATAATGCCTTCAATTTTGTTAAAACAACATTCGGCTGGCTCCTTTTGGTTCCAACTGTTGTTGGATGGTCCGTTGCACAACTGCTCTTCCTGTGGTGTGGGTCAATCATAGGTGTAGGTTCTGCCAATGTTATTGCAGATAAAACAGCGTCGGAACTAGCGAGTGGCAAAGCTGTTTATATAACGCCAGTTATGCCAGAAATGGCTTCTGTGGCTAAAGGAATGTTCGAAATGAACTTGTGCGCTCTTGGTGTCAATCAAGGGTTAGCTCAGATGGAGGCTTCAGGCCAACATTATGAAAGTAATAGCCAGATGAAGTTTAATACTGGTGATTCTAGTTACTCAATTTCAGTTGACAATGGTTCTGCTGTTTGTGGGACTGTTAAATTACCACAAAAACCTACAGGTTGGACTTCGGTATTCTCCAGTGGTTACGCTGATTCTGTTTATGCAGTTCAACAGCAGGCTACAGACTCGCTTTGGAGTAAGATGAAGAATACAGCAGAGCAATTTAACTCTGCTTATATGTCTAAAATGCGTTCCGGAGATGGGCAGCTGCCTGACGTTGAAACTGCAATTCAGACAGCAGCAAGAGATTACCAACAACAAGTACAGCAAGCTGCAGACAATGCTGCCGGAAGCAATGATATGCTCCAGAAAATGGAGTCGGATATAAAGGAAAAAGGCTGGCTATATCTTGGTATTTATTATCATACCCTGGCAACTGCTAACACTGAGCTGAAGGACGTTGCTAATCTGAAACCTATTGTATCAGGGATAAGTGGTGATGGTGATGTAGGTTCTACGGACTATTATAAAGGTCTGTTCCAGGCATATCATTCACAACTGAAAAACAGTACCTACACTCCCCCTTTAGGTACTGCTGATAATGCTTTAGCTCAGAACATTGACAATAAAGGCATCGAAGAAGCGGCAAAAAGTGGTGATGCAGATTCGTTGATTACCAAAATTTTCAACTTTAATGTTACTTCATGGCTTGCCACTAGAAACTACGGCACTGGCGATGGATACAGCGATGTAACGAATCCCTTGTTGAAAATGAAAGCCATTGGTGATTACACGATGTTTACTGCTGAGAGTGGTCTAGCTGCTTGGGGAGCTGTTAATGTCGCAATGAGTGTTGCAGATGGTAATAACGCTGCTGGAATGGGGGCGGGATTACTTAATTTCTTCACTTCAGGTAAGGATATTATTAAGGGTGTAATTAAAACTGCGGCTCCGATCGTATACATGATTTTAGTCGCTCTGTTCTGTATAGGGTTAACGCTTTCAATTTGGCTTCCATTTGTGCCATTTATCTATTGGTTTGTCGCAATGGCGGATTGGTTAGTTACTTTGCTGACTGGTATCGTTGCATCTTCATTGTGGGCCGCTACCCATATTAACATTGGCCAAACTAATGAGGACCGGTCAACGTATGGATATATTTTCCTGATAGATGTGATGATTCGACCACTGTTGATGGTAATGGGGTTCATTTTTGCATCATTGGCCATTGTGGCTCTTGGCACCGCGCTTAACTATATTTTCAAAACAGCAATGGAAAATGTACAGGCAGATTCAACAACTGGCCTTTGGTCAATGATAGGTATCCTTTTTGTCTATGCAAGGATGTGTACAGGTATGGTCGCTAGGGTATTTGCATTACCTGCAAGGATGCCTAACTACGTCATCAGCTGGATTGGTAACAAGCATAACGATTCAATTCTTGGTGATATGCAGAATCATGTTCACGACCTGTTTGCTGCATTTGGTCGTGGAGCTAAAAATACAGGTGGACGTCCTTCTGGGCCGAAGAACTTCAACCCAACCAATACGGTTGATAAAGACAAAGATGGTATAGCGGGGGCGTGATATGAAAGGATATTCGTATACTGTTGTCGATAACAACATGGCTAAATCAAAAGGTGTTGGCTACTATCTGTCACGCCTGTCTGTAGCCATAAGTATAGTTATTTTAACAATAAGTCTTCCGTTGACTGTATATTCTGGCTTTCTTACTTTAGGTGGAAGCCTGGCATTGGCGTGGTTTGTTGCTCTACTTGTTTTCGATGCCATGCTGATCACATATGTTGTACGCCAGGTAAAAAGTAAGGGAGTCAAAAAGGTCGTTGCAGGCATGAGAGTTTATGGATGCTTTAATCCATCGGCTAAAGAGGAACAATACATGCCGGCTCAGAAAACATATTTTGGTATAGATATGGACTCCGGTGTTGTTGGTATTGCTGCCCTTTATGCTGTACAGGCCTCTATTAAGCAAAAGAGAATTTTGTTTGAGGCCGAGACAATTGAGTCTTGGGAGTATACTGATAGTAAACTTGTCGTAAATATTCGGAACCGACATGTGCCTACTGTTGAAATAATCTTGCTCAATGCCGGCCTAGCATATCGCCAGCTGGAAATGTTAACCAGGATGCATGAGCAACATAAAAAATACAGGGGTGAAAAATATCTCCAGTGGCGAAAGACTATGCTTGATGAAGGTTGGATGCTACCACGAACGTATTGATGTTTACTTCCAAACCGCCTGAAAAGGCGGTTTTTTCATGTATACTCAGGTGGTTATAGTCGTATGCTGTGGGAGGAAGAGTGAACAGAGTTACTGAGCGCCAGGAACAGAAGAGTAACCCGGAGTTCCAGAGAGAGTACCGGAACCGTATCCGGGAAACACACGACCAGTTAAACCTTTATCTCCCCAAAGATGCAAAAAGAATGTTGATAGAGATCACAAAAGTTAAAAAACTCACTCAGGCTGAAGTCATTGAATTTCTTGTCAAAAGCTATTACGACGGATTGAAATTTGACGATTCTGAAGAGTGATCTTACTATGTAAAAGCGGGTTCGCAGGTATTGCCCCGCTTAGAAACGCATGATATGTTAAGCGGCGTTTACATAACCTTACGGGGTTATTACTGAATTTAGCACGGGAAGAGCGGCCCGGAGATGTACCGCTTAGGAGTGGCAGGAGCCACAAAAAGTAAAACCCCCTGATCCCTGTTGGAAACTTTGGCCGGTCTCTCAGGAATCAGGGGGTGCAAACTGCCCACTGGCAGAAAGGATTATAGCAAATGCGTAACCTATTGCAATACAGCCCGGCCAATATGTGCAGGGGCTGGTGAATCAAAAGAATCCATACCTACAGCTTTCTGACATTGAGTCAGTAGAAGGTCTTTCGCCGGAGTTCATCTCCTGGCTTGAAAGCCAGTCCCCTAAAGAATCGCCCCTGCAGCTGCTTCTCGATGAAGGCACCAAGCCCGTGCGCAAAACCCGCCGTCGTCGCGGTACGCACTCAACGGCGTGTCTCTGCCCGGAGCCCAGCTGGTACCGACCGGACAATTTCAAAAAGCTCCCTGGCCAGCTTGGCCATGCCTACAACCGCCTTGTTCGCCGCGATCGCAAAACGGGCGCGTTAAGTCTGCGTATGCGGATCAGCCGCCACCCGTACTTCGTGCAGCTGCGCGAGCAGGCTGGCCGGAAGCGCGACTTCCGCCCGGAGCGGGAGAAATTACTCGATGCGATTGTGCCGCTCCTGGTCAGCACCGTTGACCGGGCTACCCATATCGACACTATCAACCTCAGTAAAATGGCGTGGCAGCTCAGCGAAAAGGACAGCGAAGGGAACGTGATCCGGAAAGTGACGGTACCGCGGGTTTGCCGGCTGCTGCAGCACATGATGGAATTCGGGTTACTGGCGCTGCCTGAAGGCGTCACATGGGACCCGTTTAACCGCAAGTGGTTCCCCAAGCATGTCGTGCTGACGGAACGCCTCTGGAAGATGATCGGTGTTGATCTCGATAAGCTGTATGCGGAGCAGGCCGAACAGGTGGCCGCTGAAGCTGCAGGCTGGATAACCCGTGATGAACATGGCCAGGCGGAAGAAATCTCTGTTAAAGCCGCGCGCCGGCGCTGGTATGAAAAAATGATGCACGCCACGCTGGTTCGCCGGCGTGAAGCCGCCCTGAAGGGTAAGCGCGAGAAGAAGCTGAAAGCGCTGGCAGAACAGCCCTATGACGACCGGGCTTACGCCATGTCCGTTCATCTGATACGGACGCTGCCGAAAGACGAACTGCACGCGCTGTCGCCTGAGCAGTTTACCCAGCGAGTACGCAGCCACCTGTATCAGCTCGATCTGGGGCTGGAGAGGGAATCCGGTCCCCCTGATTATCACTGATTTTCTCCCCCTGTAATTCTCTTACCGCCGCCTGGCGGTTTTCGTGCTCGCCAGCCGGCGCGACCTGCTCAAATTTCCTCCAGTTTTAACGTGTGGCCATCGTGATTTTTTGACGTTCTGGCGCCGCCGGTGGATAACCGGCAGCGAGATCACCACTATCCACAGTTATCCGCAAAGGAGGAAATAAAGTCACCTGCAATCGTGGTCAAAGCAAGCTGCAATACACTCTTAACTTCTTTAAAAAGATGTTTATTCAATAAAGAGATCACTGTTATTCAGGCTCAATTTTCTGTGGATTATGGGAATATGCCTGGCCTTTCAGCGCCGCTACGCGGCACGACGGCCAGAATGGTCGCTATGCTCCCAGGTTAGCACCCGGCAAATGCCGGGCAGGGTGGCCAGCAGAAACCACCACTGTAGATTTTTCTTTGCCCCACCGTGCTTTTCCCCGCCGAGCCAACGGCTCGGCAGAAAAAAGCATGATGGATGATGTAACTAAGAACACCCCCGTAAGACGGAAGGGCTGCGACCCGCACCCCTGACGTCAACGCTACTACCCACGCGCCCGGTGCGCCGCTAACGTCACACCGCCCGCTCGCAGTAGCCAGGGGGTAATGTGGCCACAGCGTCACCTGCAGGGCAGTCAGGCAGGAAAATCATCTGCTATGGCGTGCAATGCCTTTCAGGCAATCAACGCCAGTGTCTGCTGTCAGTTTTAAAATTAACAGGGAAAAGAGGATCGATTTAGCCGCGGTTATCCACGTCAGCCGCTCGCAGGCGCGTTAAAAAGGGTGAAGGCAGGGGAATGTTGCTCTTTTTGCAGTGAAGGCCACAGAGAGCGTTTCAGGCGCTTATTTGAGGAAATGCGATTTCTGCCAGGGTGGAGGCACAAAAAAACCCGACTGGTGAGATCGGGTTTTCATGTTTTGCCCCGGATGGAGGCGGGAACACCTAAACAATTGACGGTTAAATATTACGCCATGAGTGCAGTAAATGCAAACCACCGGGAATAGGGTATACTGCGCGGGTCAATCTGTTGACGTTCTTCTCCAGCCCCCGCTTACGCGGCGTGAACGGTTTAAAGCCCTGGTTGAAAAACAGGTGGTGCTGTTTCAATGCCCTGGCTGGAGTGGGAACATCTAAACAATTGACGTGAGGTAGCCGCTGTGACAGGCAATGTAAGGGCGATCAGCGGTGTTCCTGCTCTGTATGGAGCAAACGGATGATTAACTTGTTAATCGTCGTTCTGCGGGCAGTTGTTGCAGTGTCTAACGCTGTGATAGCGGTCCTGGAGCTGATCCGGCAGTATTTTGACTGACCGGAAACGTAACTAAAGGCGGGGGGACCACTCCCCGCCTTTTAACAGGGTTACATCTCGATCATCGGGAACAGATCGTCTTCCTGGTGGTAAAGCACGTCGTCCGTTTCCGTTCCATCAAGCCATTCAGCGAACAGTTCAAACAGGCACACCGACATTTCCTCCGGTGAAATTGCGCCACACTGCAGCTCGTAGAAGACCTCAATTTTTTCCAGCAGGCTGTTGGCCGCTTTGTCGTAGCCGAACAGCTTGATCGGCGGGAATCGCATTGCATCCGGGTTGGTTTCCGCCAGTTCATCATCCTTGCGTTCCGGATAAATGCTGTACAGCGTTGCCGGCGATGGCGGCAATACCTCGATAAAGCGGTTTATCCGCATCGGCAGTTCGCTGGAAAACTTCTCATTGTCCGGAATGTAAAACGCGGCGCTGCGTACCAGGGCATCCTGGAAAGAAATTACCCCCTGACCTTCGGTCTGCTTACGTAGCTCACGAATGTTCACGCGGTCCTTTTCACGGATTTGGTACAGATCCCCTTCCCGGACCGTTTTGGAAAACGTGCCGTGTTCGGCTTCCTGCCCGGAGAGCTCAGAATAATAATCCTGGCCGACGGTTTCGCGCAGTATTTCAAAGGTTTTCCGGTCTTCAATCGACTCAAAATATTTCACGCGGGTGTTGGCGATCAGCGAATCCACCTCGCCGTTCGCGCCGCGGGCGAGCGACGGGTGATCCTGGGAGGAAAATACGCCCATTTTTTCCAGTGAACGCATCTGCGCACTCAGCGTATCCATACCGCTGGTGAAATACTGGCCCAGCTCGTCATAAATCAGCCCGTATGGCGCCTGATTATTCAGCGCGTGAGTGAGCAGGACTTCCTCTTTTTTCCCTTCCAGCTGGTAGCCCAGGTCCTTACTGATGGTCATTCGCTGCAGCGTCACATATAAACGGCCAAGCGTGGCCGCTTCACCGCGTGACAGCTCCAGCGACGGGATCATGACGATGAGAATGCGGTCATTGTGGAAAATATCGTCCATCCGGATATCGCCGCTGTCTTCCGGAAAAACATGGCCATAAGTTTCATTGAACAGGGAGAGCGTCTTCAGGAACTGACGGCTCATGTAGTTATGCTGTTCGAAGGCGCGGGCTTCCCACGTTTCCGGGTATTCCGCGTTGGCCAGCAGGAAGCCTGGTGTATTTTCCAGATAACTTTCCAGCGCGGCGTAACCCTCGCTGTGCCAGCCGTTTTTCTTTGCCTCCACGTACAGCGCGGCCATTGCCGGCAGCGACATGTTTTTCTGAATAGTGCGCTGTGACAAAAGCAGTTCGCCGCGGGCGCGCTTATAACACAGGGCATTGATCAGCGCCGACATCATGGCTTTTGCCGTATCCTGCCACTGTGCCGAATCCCCGCCCACCTGGGGGAGCATGGATTCCATCAACTGGATGATGAAGGTCGGCGGGGCAACGCTGAAGAGGTTGACTGAGTTGGATTGCGCGGGGATGCTTTCCTGCTTCACCAGGTTCACGAACCTGTCAATACTGCCGGTCAGCAGGTTGAGAACGTAATAATCATCCTCACGGCCGAAACGGCGCGCCAGCGACCAGGTGGCGAAGGCCAGCTTGTTATCTGCTTTACCGTCTGAGAGGCAGTAGCCACGGCACCACAGCAGGAAGTTAACGATAAACCCATAGAAGGTTTCGGTTTTACCCGACCCGGTGGTACCAAAAAATACCATGTGGCGCAGCAGGTCCGTCATGTTCAGCCACAGCTCGCGGCCGAACAGGCGTCCCCGCTCATACCCGACATATAAAATTCCCTTCGCTTTCTTTCGCTCCCGGACCTTATGCGGGATGCGAATGGGCCCCAGACGGTATTCCGCCTGGGTTTCCGTGGTCAGGGTGTCGTCGAACATTTCGCAGTCTTTCGGCATTCGCAGCGGTGGCCGGAATTTACGATCCGTGAATGCCACCATCAGCGGCGGAAGGATGAGGATGCTCAGCAGCATGGTAAAGGGGAGAAACAGACCCAGCACGGTCAGTATGGCCAGCAGGCCAAACTGTACGTTCGGAGTGAGGAACCACTCCATGAACGAACCATCCGGGCGGAGGACTTTTTTACTGTCTACAGATTCCTGTTGCATAGCGGCTCCGGGTTATTCTCCTATTGCCTGCTGCAGGCGGGCATCGTCTTTGACGACGGAAACCGGGATCACATCACCCGAATCGGCAACGATGGACGGGGTACCGATAAACCCGAATTTCGCAAATGCCATATTGTTCGCGTCAACCAGGCGGGCGCCGGTGGTATCCGGGGCTGTTTTCGGATCGTCAATTTTCGGGTTCATGGTGGTGTATCCCATGTTAATCGTGTCTTCCCAGCTTTTCAGTCGGGTATCTTTCCCGGTATCGAGTACAGGAGCGGCGCGGACCATCGAGCGCAGGTCGCCATAAACGGACACGGGGAAAATCTCGACGTTATAGCGTTTGCTCAGTTCCTGCAGTCGGGGTTCCAGCGCGCGGCAGTGCGGGCACATCGGATCGGAAAACACATACAGGGTGTGTTTATGCCCGGTTGAAAGCGAGATTGTAAAGCGTCCGCTGGTGACGGCATCTTTCAGTGACAGCAAGTCGTTATCAGCCAGTTTTTTAGGGGCTTCAGGTGCTGCCTGAACCTGCAGCTGCTCCGGCGCAGTGGCAGGCTGCTGCAGACCCGGCGCGGGAGCATACGAGTTTGCCTGCAGTGGCTGTGCCGGCTGATGCATATTCATCAACGCGCCGTTGATGGAGACGATAAAGCCCAGCGCGGCGACTGGCCAGAAGATAAAGTTAGACAGCCGGCGCACGGCATTGAGTCCGCGCTGCTGTTTCAGCTTTTTACGGATATTGTTCAGCGCCTCGATGGCCTGATATTCGTTTTCAAAGCGGAACAGCTGCACCGCTTCACCAGAAAACGTATTGTGCGTCAGGATGTGGCCGCTGCCGGCATCATGGCCAAGTCCAAAATGACAGGCTGACAGGGGGAAGGAGTGCAGGGCTTGTTCCTGGTAGTTTCCGTCAGCGGAAAGATAAAGTGTGTTGCGATCGGTTTTTACGGTGAGTTTCATACTTCCTCGCTTAGAGTTCCAGGTGATCGGGTCGGGTTGCCGGCTGAGGTTTAGCCGGCGTCGGTTCATCGTCTGTCAGTCGCAGACTGTTGTTCGGGGTGTCGTGCGGAGCTGCAGGCGGCGTAGCCGGCTCGTCTTCCGCTTCAGCGTCAGATTCAAATGCAAATGGCGGTATAACGTCTTCCTGCCAGTGAGCGACCGGAATGGCGGGATCGCGGCGGTCAATATGGCGGTAATGGAGCAGATCCAGCTCAAGGCCCAGCACGGCCGCCCGCACGGTCGGCGGGAATTTCGCCGCCTTTTCTTCATCGAGCGTCAGCCGGTAACTTTCGCACTGACTCCAGGCAATAACACCACCTCCCTCAATGAAGAACTTCCCGCGGCCGGCGCTTGAAAGTGCATACCATAACGTGCGGTCCACACCTTTAAGCCACCGGAAATTAGCGGATGGCAGCTGCAGGTCATCATCGAACAGCGCGTAGAGTAGCGAACGGGAGCTGCGGCGCCCCTTTGCAAATTCTCGGAACGCTTCACACTGGCTGGCGACGGTCCAGAACCCGGCGGCCAGCGAATAATCAGGGAAACCGTCTTTAGTCCGCAGGCAGGAACGGTTGAGATCGTCGAGAATGGATTTAGCCGTTGGCCGGTCGCCCATAAACCGCAGATGTACAAACGAGGCTGCGAGCGCTTTTTCCCAGGGCGCCAGGGAAAGGGCCGCCCCTTCGGGGGCCAGGTTTACCTGTGACAGGAAGACTTTATGTGCGGCTTTTTTACGGAGGCGGCGCTTAGCGGTATCAATCAGGTTATGTTCCTGGGCAAACTCAACGGGTGACTGCGCGCTGCGTGCTTCTTCCGGATCTTCATTCAGCAGCAGCTGATCGAGGTGGCCAAACCGGGCGAGGATATGAGCTATCCCCGGATAGTTTTTTACCATCACCCAGGGAAGGTTCCGGATGGTCAGTTTACGGGTCAGACGGTAGTAAGGATTGCGCGAGATAACCCAGACGAACAACCCGATGATTAAAATGAACAGGGGAAAGAGCACGCTGGCCGTGTCGTTCATCACGCTGATAAAGTCCCACAGCGAAACCTGGTGGTTATACCGCGCCGCCGACAGCAGCATGTCCCGGCGCTCGGCCGCATTACCCGGCGTAATGGCGTCCGGCAGTACACCGTAGATCCAGTAAAGCAGGCGACAGACTCCGTAAATCACATAATCACGAAAGCCAAACCACATCACTGTGATCATGATGAGAAGGGCCCCGATAATCATCAGGCCATCATCCCCTCCCCCTTTCCGTTGTGGCTGGTTTTGCATCAGAACCTCAGAGAATTTTGGTAAACCTTCCCGATATACCAGGCCTTACGCGCCGGCGTGTTGGAGTGATAGCGGCCGACACCCTGCCAGAAATCCCCCCCTTCGAGAATGATGTTGTATTTGAGGATGTAGGCACTGGCCATTGCAGAGGCGCAGAAGTCATGCTGCAGCTGCTCCGCTTTCACGCCAAAATCGGACGCCAGCTTATTCGCCCAGATGGTGTTTATCTGGAATGCGCCGTAATCGTAAGTGCCGTTTTTGTTTTTATTTTTCATTCCCGGTTTTCCGCCTTCAGTCAGCCACAAGGCGAGGAATCCACGGAGAGGAATGTGATAAATCTGTGCTGCTTCAACCATGCAAGTTGGCAGCGGGATTGAGGGCGGGGCATCAACCATAACAATCTCCTAATGATTTCTATTTCGAGTAAAAAATATACCATCAAAAGGAGATTTTTTTAAATCATTTTGGTGCGGATAATTGAGAGGCTGTCAAAGGGATTTTATTTGCCTTCGACAGAGACAATATTGCCCTCGTTCACATTTTCCCATGTCGGGATTTCGCCACTCAGCGTGCAGCGGAGTGTTTCTTTTCCGACGGTAAGTGGTGCGCCACTGCTGTAGTAATGACTTTCATACAGGCAAGAGGTTTTCTTTTGTTCCGGGGTCAGTGTAATACCGGCATCCTGATCCTTTGCCAGCAGTTGTACAAGATGTTGGTTTGTCTGTACCTGCTCACCCAGAATGCTGCTCAGTAAAGAATCGGTTTTCGGCGCGGATACGCTCTGAGCAAAGGCACTGCAACTGATTACGGATGCAGCCAGAATAAGAGCAATCTTCGTGTTGAATTTCATTTCACTTTCTCCATTAAAAAAATCGGCAATCATTTTCTGTATCATTTAAATTAGGTCTGAAAACCGGCCTGAGTGTCAAGCCGATTCTGTTTAAAAATTAACAGGGGATAAAATGATTCAGTCACGTAATAAATATCTGCAGTTTATGCTGGTTCTGCTGGCAGCCTGGGCCATAGCCTGGGGGGCCATGTTTGTCATGGGGCAGGCTGTTCTGCTCTATGGGCTGGGGAAAAATACGCTGTTCTTCAGTCATGGTGCTGTACTGGTGTACCTCCTGTGTGTTTTCCTGGTATACCGCCGCTGGGTTGCTCCGCTACCGGTCGTTGGCCAGCTGAGCAACGTTGGCGCACTGTGGCTGGTTGGCGCGATGGCCGTGGTGTATGTCGGTGAATTTCTGCTGGGTAAAGTGCTGGACCTGCCCGCTGAGCCATTTATGACGAAACTTTTTGCCGATAAGTCCATACCCGATGTGATCCTGACGTTGCTGGCCGTCTTTATCCTTGCCCCGCTGAATGAGGAAATCCTGTTCCGTGGTGTCATGCTGAACGCTGAAGGATCCCCTCATAAATCAGCCATAGCATAGCCATATTTGAGCAACTGATTGGCGAATAATACCCAGGCCGCCAGCAATTCTTTCTCCGTGATTTGATAATCAGGCCGCCTGAGTACCTCCAA
>NZ_JBGUBF010000014.1:0-40601 GCF_041807075.1 Citrobacter telavivensis
AACGATGAACGTGTAGGCCCGATAAGGCGACAGCCGTCATCCGGCAAAAACAACTAAATGCCCGATGGCGCAGGCTTATCCGGCCTACAAACGGTGAACGTGTAGGCCGGATAAGGCGACAGCCGTCATCCGGCAAAAACAACTAAACGCCCGATGGCGCAAGCTTATCGGGCCTACGAACGATGAACCTGTAGGCCGGATAAGGCGACAGCCGCCATCCGGCAAGCTTTCTGGCGTTAGCTAACTGCACACCACTTTGATAGCCAGGCCGCCGCGCGATGTTTCGCGGTACTTATCGTTCATGTCCTTACCCGTCTCGTACATGGTCTCGATGACTTTATCCAGCGAGACGCGCGGCTCAGAGGTGCGGCGCAGTGCCATACGTGCGGCGTTAACGGCTTTAACCGCGTTGATCGCATTGCGTTCAATACACGGAATCTGTACCTGTCCGGCCACCGGATCACAGGTTAAGCCAAGGTTGTGCTCCATCGCGATTTCCGCCGCGATGCAAACCTGCGCCGGACTGCCGCCCAGCAGTTCAGTCAACCCCGCCGCGGCCATTGAACTGGCCACGCCGATTTCCCCCTGACAGCCGACTTCCGCCCCGGAAATGGACGCATTCATTTTGTACAGCGCCCCGATGGCCCCGGCCGCCAGCAGGTAGCGAGCAATGGAGTTGGCATTCAGCGGGCGACGGAATTTATCGTAATAAGCCAATACCGCAGGAATAATACCGCATGCGCCATTGGTTGGCGCAGTCACCACGCGCCCGCCTGCCGCATTCTCCTCACTGACCGCGAGCGCAAACATGTTGATCCAGTCGATGACGTTCATCGGATCGCTGGAGAGACTGTCATTGGAGACCAGCAAACGGCGTAGCGCCACCGCGCGACGCGGCACATTCAGTGGACCGGGTAAAACCCCTTCGGTATTCATCCCGCGTTCAATGCCACCCTGCATCACATCCCAGATCTGGGCGAACCCGGCATCAATCTCCGCCTTACTGCGCAGCGCCAGTTCGTTTTGCATCATCAGTCCGGAGACCGAAAGGCCGTTGTGCTCACACAGTTTCAGCAATTCTCTGGCGGAATGGAAATCATAAGGGACCGGCGTTTCTACGTCGTGCGCCTGACCAAAGCGCTCTTCCTCCACGATAAACCCGCCGCCAATGGAGTAGTAGGTTTTACTCAACAGCGTGTCCTGGTTTTCCCAGGCGGTGATCCGCATTCCGTTCTCGTGCCGTGGTAGCGTTTCTTCATGAAAAATAATGCTCTCGGCAACCGGGAAATCAACGACATGCGTCCCCTCAGCAACCGGCAATCGACCGGTACGGGTCACCTCGCCAATAAACGCGGGGATGGCGTCAATGTTGACGCTTTGCGGACTGTTCCCGGCCAACCCCATCATAATGGCGGTATCAGTCGCATGGCCTTTTCCGGTCAGCGACAGCGAACCATACAAATCAACCGACATGCGCGTCGTGCGCGATAAGCGTCCACTGCTGACCAGTTGATCGATAAAACGTTTTCCTGCATTCATCGGGCCTACGGTATGGGAGCTGGAAGGACCAATGCCAGGTTTGAAAATATCGAATGCGCTAATCATTTCTACACCCTCGGACTCGTTCAGTGGAGACCAGGTTTTCATACGCATAGTGAATCGGGGCGATCCGCAGACCGCCCCGATAACGTTACATCGCCTGGGTGAAAGTACGCGAAATGACGTCCTGCTGCTGCTCACGGGTGAGTGCGTTGAAGCGCACAGCGTAGCCGGAGACGCGGATCGTCAGGTTCGGATAGTTTTCCGGATGTTCAATGGCATCCAGTAACATCTCCTTGTTCATTACGTTAACGTTCAGGTGCTGCCCACCTTCCACGTGTGCTTCATGGTGGAAGTAACCATCCAGCAGCCCGACCAGGTTGGTCTTGCGCACCGGATCCTCTTTCCCAAGTGCCGCAGGCACAATCGAGAAGGTGTACGAAATCCCGTCCTTCGCGTAGGTAAACGGCAGTTTCGCGACCGAAGTCAGCGAGGCAACCGCGCCTTTGCGATCGCGTCCGTGCATCGGGTTAGCGCCCGGCGCGAATGGCGTCCCGGCGCGACGTCCGTCCGGGGTATTCCCGGTTTTCTGCCCGTACACCACGTTGGAGGTAATGGTCAGAATCGACTGCGTCGGTACCGCGTTCCGGTAGGTTGGCAACACTTTAATTTTCTTCATAAAGCGTTCAACCAGATCGCAGGCGATGCTGTCCACGCGCTCGTCGTTATTTCCGTATTGCGGATATTCCCCTTCAATCACGAAATCGACCGCCAGCCCGTTATGGTCACGAACCGGTTTCACCGTTGCATACTTGATGGCAGAGAGCGAATCCGCCGCCACCGACAGTCCGGCAATACCGCATGCCATCGTGCGATAAACGTCGCGATCGTGAAGCGCCATCAGCGACGCTTCGTAACTGTACTTGTCGTGCATGTAGTGGATGATGTTCAGCGCGCTGATGTACTGCACCGCCAGCCAGTCCATAAAGTGATCCAGACTGTCCATCACGGTGTCGTAATCCAGCACGTCGTCCAGCAGCGGCGCGGTTTTCGGCCCCACCTGGATTTTCAGCTTCTCATCCACACCGCCGTTGATCGCATACAGCAGCGTTTTGGCGAGGTTGGCGCGCGCACCGAAGAACTGCATCTGTTTACCGATCACCATCGGACTCACGCAGCAGGCAATCGCGTAGTCATCGCTGTTAAAGTCGGTACGCATCAGATCGTCGTTTTCATATTGCAGCGACGAAGTGACGATAGAGACCTGCGCGGCATACTTTTTAAACGCAATCGGCAGCGCTTCTGACCACAGCACGGTGAGGTTGGGTTCCGGTGCCGGTCCCATCGTGTGCAGCGTATGCAGGTAACGGAAGGCGTTTTTGGTCACCAGTGTGCGACCATCCAGCCCCATCCCGCCGATCACTTCCGTCGCCCAGATCGGGTCGCCGGAGAACAGCGTGTCAAACTCCGGCGTACGCAGGAAGCGCACCATGCGGATCTTCATAATGAAGTGGTCGATCAACTCCTGCGCCTGTTGCTCTGTGAGGATCCCGGCGTTAAAGTCGCGCTCGATATAAATATCGAGGAACGATGCGGTGCGGCCCAGCGACATCGCGCCGCCGTTTTGTGATTTCACCGCCGCCAGATAGGCGAAGTAGACCCACTGTACCGCCTCTTGCGCGTTACGCGCCGGACGAGAGATATCGCAGCCATATTTCGCCGCCATCTCCTGCATTTGCAGCAGCGCGCGACGGTGCTCCGCCAGTTCTTCACGCAGACGAATCGTGGCTTCCAGACTCTGTCCCCACTCCAGATTCGACTGGAGATCGGCAAACTGCAGTTCACGCTCACGAACCAGATAGCGGATGCCGTACAGCGCTACGCGACGGTAATCACCGATAATACGCCCACGACCGTAGCCGTCCGGCAAACCGGTCAACACACCGGATTTACGGCAGCGCAGCATGTCCGGAGAATAGGCGTCAAAAACGCCCTGGTTGTGCGTTTTACGCAGCTCAGTGAACAGGTATTCGAAGTTCGGATCCATTTCACGACCATAAGCATCGAACGAGCTTTTGATCATGTTGACGCCGCCAAACGGATGCAGCGCGCGCT
This sequence comes from Citrobacter telavivensis, assembly GCF_041807075.1. NCBI lineage: Bacteria > Pseudomonadati > Pseudomonadota > Gammaproteobacteria > Enterobacterales > Enterobacteriaceae > Citrobacter > Citrobacter telavivensis. The sequence continues at coordinate 3,655 of NZ_JBGUBF010000014.1, forward strand.
TCAGCGGTTTATCCGTTTGCAGACCGACTATCTTCTCCAGTTCTTGCTCGATGTAACCCGCATCGTGTGCGGTAATGGTGGTCGCAATATTGGTATCGAAATCGACTGGCGCATGCGTCGCGTTTTCGATACGAATGCCCGCCATCACCTTTTCCCACAATGCGGTGGTTGCAGGCGTTGCGTCAGCGAGGAAGGATTCATCCCCTTCATAAGGCGTATAGTTGTGCTGAATAAAATCACGGACATTAATTTCTTCTTTCCAGTCCGTACCTTTAAAGCCAAGCCATGCTTCGGCATACAGCATATCGCTGGTATCGATATCTACCTTCATGAAAAATAATCTCTCTACAGAACTACAAATAAATTAGGCGTATTCCATGGCTGCATTAATGCGGCCTAATTGAATCGCATCGAGCGCAATCATTTTTTCTTCGTTCGTCGGGATCACGGCGCAATTAACCCGGGCATCACGGGTGGAAATAATGCGTTCGCCATGAGAATTCGACAGGTTATTTCGGTCGCTGTCGATATTCACCCCCAGTACCGCCAGATGTTCAACCACCAGGCGACGAATTAATACCGAGTTCTCACCAATACCGCCGGTAAAAATAATGCCATCCAGACGATGTAACGAGGCAGCATGACCGGCAATATGACGGGCAATTCGGTGAACAAAGGTTTTAATCGCCAGTTGTGCGCGCTCATGCCCTTCATGCCAGGCTTTTTCCAACACCCGCAGGTCAGACGACAGGCCAGAAATCCCAAGCAAACCGGACTCTTTATTCACTACCCGCTCCAGATCGCTCAGAGTCTGATGGGTTTCACTGGCTACCCACGCCATCGCGCCGAAGTCCACGTCGCCGCTGCGTGTGCCCATCATCAGCCCTTCCAGTGGCGTCATCCCCATAGAGGTGTCGACGCTGTGTCCATTACGGACGGCGCAAATTGACGCACCGTTGCCGAGGTGGGCAATCACCAGACCAGAGTCCTGTTCGGGCAGCGTTAGCAGTTCATGGGCACGTTGAGAAACATAGCGGTGCGACGTTCCGTGAAAACCATAGCGCCGCACGCCCAGTTCTTCGAAATACTTCCACGGCAGACCATACAGATAAGCCTCTGGCGGCATGGTCTGGTGGAAGCTGGTATCAAATACCGCCACCTGTGTGACGCCGGGGAACAGATGCTGTGCGGATTCAATCCCGCTCAGGTTCGCGTAATTATGTAACGGTGCCAATGGTGAAACACGGCGAATATTGTCAATCACCTCATCGGTAATAATGGCTGACTCGGTAAAGATATTTCCACCGTGAGCAATGCGGTGGCCAATTAAGGCCACGCTGTCATTTAAATTACGTTTTTCCAGTTCAAAAGCAATCGCCTTTAATGCGCCTTCGTAGCTGTGGTGAGCCAGTGTGACTGGCTCACCTCCATTTACAGATAAGAACGCATTTTCCGAATTAATACCATCCGCAATGCCTGCCATTAATACATCGCAGTTATTTGCATCCAGTACTGAAAACTTAATTGAAGACGATCCACAATTAATGACCAGAACTATCGGAAACTCATTCATTTCACTACTCCGCTCATCCTGAGCTTAAGGATTAAAACAGTTTGTACACGATATTCAGAATGGTCAGCAGACCAATGATGGTGACAAACACGTTATCCAGACGACCACGGTATTTCGCCAGCGACGGTGCCTTACGAATGGCATACATCGGCAGCAGGCACAGCAGTGAAGCAATAATCGGTGCACCCATCGCTTCAATCAGGTCCAGAATGTTCGGGTTGGCGTAGGCAACAACCCAGGTGGAACCCATGATGAAGATCATGCTGATGGTGTTGAGCTTGCCAGAGGACACCTTCGTTTTATCGCCTTTATAACCGAACTTCAGCACCAGACCGTTCAGCCCTTCCAGCGTTCCCAGATAGTGACCGAAGAAGGATTTAAAGATGGCAACCAGCGCAATAATGGACGCGCCATATTCCAGCACAGTGGCAAAAGTCGATTTCGTACCGGACAGGGACGCGAAATGGTTTGCCAGATAAGACAGTACCGGAATGTTTTGCGCTTTCGCATCCGCCATATTTGCCGGAGAGAGCGTGAACAGGCAGCTAAAGGCGAAGAACATGACCACGGCCACCATCAGCATGCTGGCGCGAGAGATGATCTGAGAACATTTCTGCTCGGTGTATTCACGACCAAAATCTTTCTCGTACTCTTCACGTTTAGAGACCACGAAAGACGAGACGATCGGCGAGAAGTTGAATGAGAACACCATGATGGAGATCCCCAGCCACACGGTGACCAGAATGCCATCGTGACCGGTTAACGCGATATTGCTGATATCGACCTGATCGATCACCGCAGAGTTCCAGTAAGGGATCAGCGACAGCGAGATCAGCACCAGGCTGGCAATGAACGGCCATACCAGGTAGCTCATCACTTTAACCATCAGATCCTTACCAAACCAGATAACGAACGCCATCAGCAGCAGCAGGAACAGGGCCACAAAGCCGCGGTTCAGCGCTGGCATCTGCAACTGGTTTTCCCAGAACGTCATAAACGTGTTGGTAATGGTGACGCCATAAATCCACAGCAGCGGACAAATCGCGAAGAAATAGAGGAACGTGATAACCACGCCGCCCGTCTTACCAAAGTGCTCTTCTACCGTTTCCGTGATGTTGCCAGACGGGTTTGACCCGGACAGACACAGACGCGCCAGCGCGCGGTGGCAATAAAAGGCGATGGGGTACGCCAGTACCAACATCAAAAGAATGGGGATTAAGCCGCCAAATCCTGCGCGGATGGGGAAGAACAACACCCCGGCGCCGATGGCAGTACCAAATAAACCCAGTGTCCAGGTGGTGTCCGATTTACGCCAGGACGACTGTTTTGTCTGGCTGGATACAATGCTGTCAGTAGTACTCATATCCTATCCTCAACGAAGAGATTAATAGCCGGATTTACGCGTCAGCTAAACCCGTAATTTGCGATACACGAGAAAGATCGATATTTCCGCCAGAAATGATGCTGACCGTTTTTCTGTTCTGGATATAACCATCTAATTTCCCACTTAATAAAGCAGCACATGCCAGTGCACCTGCACCTTCGGTCACCACTTTATTACGTTGAATTAAAGCAATCATGCTGTTGCGAATTTCGTCTTCGCTGACCAGGACAATGTCATCCACTAATTCACGCACAATTTCGTAGGTTAAATTACCCGGGCGGGAAACATCACAACCATCCGCCAGGGTGCCGGTCGTTCGGTGCGTGGTTATTTCTCCAGCCTGATAAGACGCCGCCATGCCGTGCACGTTTTCGGACTGCACGCCAATCACTTTAATGGTCGGGTTAATTGATTTAATGGCGATAGCAATACCTGCAATTAAACCGCCGCCGCCGATAGGAACAATCACGTTATCGACGTCATACAGGTCTTCCATAATTTCCAGACCGATAGTGCCCTGGCCGGCAATGACTTTCGGATCGTCATACGGCGGAATAAAAATACGCCCTTCCATTTCGACAATCTCACTGACCTTGGCGATGGTGTCGTTGAAGTTGTCGCCGTGCAGCACCACTTCCGCAGAGTAGTCGCAGGTGGCGGCCACTTTCGACTTCGGCGCGCCTTTTGGCATCACCACTTTGCCATCAATACCCAGCATTGCGCAGGAGAGGGAAACCCCTTGTGCGTGGTTACCCGCTGAACAGGCGACAACGCCTTTGCGTTTTTCTGCATCCGTCAATGAGCTGAGTTTGTTAAATGCGCCACGAATTTTAAATGAACCGGTACGCTGCATGTTTTCAAATTTAAGGAATATTTCCCCTTTGCACCGCTCACTAAAATAGTTTGAGCGAGGCATGCCTGTTTTATATATTTTCCCCGCCAGTCTTTTTTTTGCTTCGAGGATATCTTCAATGGCAACCGGGAGATCGTAAGTAATGTGCATTGTAACCTCTTACCTGATAGTAAAGTAATAGATAGCCGTAACCAACGTCTGATATTAAGATCGATGGTATGAATAAAGGATTAAATTAAATTTAATCGGTTAGTTGATTTCAATTAATTGCTTTCGCCTGCAACCTTTATAAGATGAATATTCTTTGGCTAATTCAACCAAAACAGAAGCAGCTTTTTTAATGCGATAGTTTTTTGACCATATTGCGGCATAGCGCGCAATGGGTAACGATTCTTCTACAGGGAGAGTAATAAACTGGTTTGAACCAAAAGGTGCGGCCATGTCGCACGGAATCACTGTCAGAAAATCAGCATTGAGAACAAGATTATAAATGGTCACAACAGAGTCAGTTTTAACGATGTTTTCAATGCTGATGCCATTTCTTTGCAGGGTGGTGAGGAGTTCGCTGTAGTAGCCCATATTCGTTTGTGGCAACACCCACTGTTCGTTCTGCAACGATTCCAGTGTGGTGGTGCCGGTGCATGTTCGGGACTTATTCGCCACCAGCACGAACTCCGACTCAAAGAGCGGCTCGACGTGCAGATCCTGCAATTTCATTTCGTCGCTGAGCGTACCAATCGCGAAGTCCAGTCTCCCGTCGCGGATCGCTGGCAGGAATGAGGAGAGTTGCGCCTCATACATGGAGACCTGCGATTTTGGGTAGACCTCTTTAAACTTCTGGATCATATCGGACATAAAGGTAAAACCAATCAGCGAAGGAAACCCGAATGAGATATCAACCACCGTGTTGTCGGTCATGCTGTTCATCTCATTCACCATGTTTTTCATCTCACGGGTGATGGATTCGGACCAGGAAAGTAAAACCTGCCCGGCATGGGTTAAGGTGACACCGGTATTTTTGCGGACCACCAACTCAACGCCGAAATAAGCTTCAATATCGTTAATGATTTTACTGACAGCCGGCTGAGTTAACCCTAATTCTTTTGCCGCAGAACCGATAGAACCGCTTCTGATTACTTCCTGAAAGACCACCAACTGCTGTGTTTTTGGGAGAGCAAACGTATTCATATCGACCTGCGTTAATAACTTTGTTGACGGCGTGAAGTGTAACAAATTACGTGAAGCAGGATATGTGCGACTACTCACAAATTGCCTTCACCTATATTTAAAGGGGTTATTATAAAATAAATAACTTGTTTGAATTCAATTGATTACACAAATACCATGTCACTTTAGTCTGATTTTTGTCAAAAAAATAGGGGGGGATAACAATATTTTATGGCGATAACACACGTTATTTTCACCTCAGGTTTAAAAATGAGGAATGACGATATTTCAAGCAATTATCGAGCAGTTAATGGCCAAATTGTTCATTAAATTTAATAAGTAATTTATCAAATATAATTATACTCAGGACATAAGTTGAGATAAATAACGTTATACATCACGTTTTTTTGCCTTATTTGTTTATAAACAAACATTGAATTTATCATTAATTAAATATAAGCATACAAATAATTATCATTTACAACAATGCATTAACACTGACATTTTTCACTTTTACAGAGTGTAATTTTATCTAAGAGAACGTTTGCTTTTCATTTCTCCCGACAAACTAACCACTGGCAGCGTTTTGTGTTGCCGCTCACAGAACCAGAAATCTCTTATTTGTGAGCAGCTCAAAACCATGCCGGATGGCGATGCTATCGCATCTTATCCGGCCTACAGGAGCTACAGGAGCGGGGTCGACGTTCGTAGGCCTGATAAGCGAAGCGCCATCAGGCAACAGCGTTGTTGCAGCCTGTAAAAGCAAAAACCCGCCGAAGCGGGTTTATACATTATGAGGTGAAGCTGACCGATAAGGCGCTTTCTTTCGGGTATAGCGTCGTGGACAGTCATTCTGCGAGCAGCTCAAAACCATGCCGGATGGCGATGCTATCGCATCTTATCCGGCCTACAGGAGCTACAGAAGCGGGGTCGACGTTCGCAGGCCTGATAAGCGAAGCGCCATCAGGCAACAGCGTTGTTGCAGCCTGTAAAAGCAAAACCCGCCGAAGCGGGTTTATACATTATGAGGTGAAGCTGACCGATAAGCCGGGTTCTGTCGTGGACAGTCATTCATCTAGGCCAGCAATCGCTCACTGGCTCAAGCAGCCTACCCGGGTTCAGTACGGGCCGTACCTTATGAACCCCTATTTGGCCTTGCTCCGGGTGGAGTTTACCGTGCCACGGACTGTTACCAGCCGCGCGGTGCGCTCTTACCGCACCCTTTCACCCTTACCTGATCCCACTTGCGTGGGCCATCGGCGGTTTGCTCTCTGTTGCACTGGTCGTGGGTTTCCCCCCCAGGCGTTACCTGGCACCCTGCCCTATGGAGCCCGGACTTTCCTCCCCTCCGCCTGTCTCCCTCGAAAGGGACGACGACGAAGCGGCGACTGTCTGGTCAGCTTCGGCGCGCAGTATAGAGGGTTTGCACGCCCTTGTCACCCCGCACTGCGCATTCCCACCGCCAGCGTCGCCGCAATGTTTCGCGATGCCCGGTAAATGTTGTCAAATGCGCCGCGAAAAGCCTCTTCCAGAGTACCAATACTGGTTAATACGCTGAACACGGCATCGATCCCATATTGATGCACCACGCCGACATCCCGCGTCAGACTGCCCGCAATACCAATCACCGGCTTGTGGTATTTTTTCGCTACGTTCGCCACGCCAACCGGCACTTTGCCGTGAATACTCTGGCTGTCGATGCGCCCTTCACCAGTAACAACCAGCGTACAGTCGTGAATATGTTCTTCCAGATTGAGCGCCTGAGTGACTATCTCAATCCCGCTTTTCAGCTCCGCGCCGAGGAATGCCATCAGCGCCGCCCCCATGCCACCTGCCGCGCCTGCGCCAGGCACGTTTTTCACATCCACACCCAGCGATTTTTTAATGATGTCTGCGTAGTGAGCCAGATTGCGGTCCAGTTCGAGGATCAACGCCTCCGTCGCCCCTTTTTGCGGACCAAAGATCCGCGAGGCGCCCAGCTCGCCCACCAGCGGATTAGTCACGTCACAAGCGACGCGGATAGCACAGTTTTTTATACGCGGATCCAGACCAGACACATCAATGGTGTTGAGACTATTCAGGCTGCCGCCGCCGTAGCCCATTTCAGTTCCGTTGGCATCACACAACTTCGCCCCCAGCGCCTGAACCATCCCGGCGCCACCATCATTGGTCGCGCTCCCGCCAATGCCGATAATAATATTGCTCGCCCCACTGTCCAGCGCCTGCAAAATAAGCTCCCCGGTGCCGCGCGAAGTGGTAATCAGTGGGTTACGTTTATCGGGGGGAACCAGCGCCAGTCCGCTGGCTGCCGCCATTTCAATAAACGCGGTCTTTCCATCGCCTGACATGCCCCAGCTGGCATTCACTTTTTCACCCAGCGGTCCGGTCACCAAAGCGGAATGTGCAGAACCGTGCGTGGCGGCAATCATGGCTTCAACCGTCCCCTCACCACCATCGGCGACCGGAACGGAAACATACTGCGCATCGGGGAAAATTTCCCGAAATCCTTTTTCTATCGCCTGCGCTACCTCAGTAGCTGAAAGGCTTTCTTTATAAGAGTCTGGGGCAATTACGATTTTCATGATGATCGCCTGTTACTGCACAACGCCGGATGGCGTTTTACTTATCCGGCCTACAATCCAGGCCCGGATCGCGACGCGCCATCCGGGCACAAGGTCATTAGCGAGTGACTTCCACTTTCGCCAGTTTTTCGTAATAGCACGCCAGCGCACTGTGGTCGGCGGTTCCCAGGCCGTCAGCACGCAGCGCCTGCATCATCTCCATAACTGCCGCAGTCAGCGGAAGCTGAGCACCAACACCGTGAGACGTATCCAGCGCGTTAGCCAGATCTTTAATGTGCAAGTCGATACGGAAACCTGGCTTGAAGTTACGGTCCATCACCATCGGCGCTTTCGCATCCAGTACGGTACTACCCGCCAGGCCGCCACGGATCGCCTGATAGACCAGATCCGGATTCACACCGGCTTTGGTTGCCAGCGTCAGCGCTTCGGACATCGCCGCAATGTTCAGCGCCACAATCACCTGGTTTGCCAGCTTGGTGACGTTACCCGCACCGATGTCACCGGTATGAACAACGGAACCCGCCATGGCTTTCAGCAGGGGATAGTACTTATCGAAAATCGCCTTGTCGCCGCCAACCATCACCGACAGCGTGCCGTCGATGGCCTTTGGTTCACCGCCACTCACCGGCGCGTCCAGCATATCGATGCCTTTGGCTTTCAGCGCGTCGCTGATTTCACGGCTCGCCAGCGGCGCGATAGAACTCATATCGATCAGCACTGTGCCCGGTTTCGCCCCTTCGATAATGCCGCCTTCGCCCAGCGCTACCTCTTTCACATGCGGAGAGTTCGGCAGCATGGTGATGATGACATCACACTGCTCAGCAATCGCTTTAGCGTGAGGAGCGGTTTCTGCGCCTGCCGCGATAACGTCAGCGATCGCTTCAGGATTACGGTCAGAAACCACCAGCGAGTAACCTGCTTTCAGGAGGTTTTTACTCATTGGTTTACCCATGATACCCAGGCCAATAAAACCAACTTTCATAGTCATATCAATAATCTCTCTTGTTTCGGTGGTGGTTATTTCTTAAAGGAGTCAGCCAGCTTCTGCGTGGCGGAACGGAACACGCCCAGGTCGCTACCGACGGCAACAAACGTAGCGCCCCATTCCAGATAGCGACGTGCGTCGGCATCAACCGGTGCCAGAATGCCGCTCGGCTTGCCGTGCGCTTTCGCGCGGGCAAAGATGTGCTGAATGGCTTTTTGCACCTCAGGATGAGACGCATTGCCGAGGTGGCCTAACGCCGCCGCCAGATCGCTTGGGCCAACGAAAATGCCGTCGACGCCTTCGGTGGCAGCGATAGCATCGACGTTATCCACGCCCTGCTGGCTCTCAATCTGCACAATGATGGTGATGTTCTTGTTGGACTGCGCGAAGTAATCCGGGACGGTGCCAAACATGTTGGCGCGATGCGATACAGACACCCCGCGGATCCCTTCTGGCGGATAGCGCGTTGATGCGACGGCATTCACCGCCTCTTCTTCCGTTTCAACAAACGGGATCAGGAAGTTGTAAAAACCGATATCCAGCAGACGCTTGATAATGACCGGCTCATTGGTTGGTACACGCACAACCGGCGCGCTGGCACTGCCTTTCAGCGCCATCAACTGCGGAATAAAGGTGGAGACATCGTTTGGCGCATGTTCGCCATCCAGCACCAGCCAGTCGAAGCCCGCCAGTCCTAAAACTTCGGTACTGATTGGGCTTGCCAGCGCTGACCAGCAGCCGATCTGAATCTGATGCGCAGCCAGCGCTGCTTTGAACTTGTTCGGGAAAATGTCGTTATTCATCACTTTTACCTTGTCACTTAACCGTTAATTATTTCTGCAGTTCCATACGTTTAATGTCACCGACAATAAACAGGTAGCACACCATTGCCATTAGCGCGGAACAACCAACGAATACCAGCGCAGCGTTGAAGGAGTGCAGTTCACTTACCAGGTAACCGATAACCAGTGGCGTTACGATGGATGCCACATTGCCAAAGACGTTAAATACTCCGCCGCACAGGCCAACAATCTCTTTCGGTGCGGTATCCGAGATAACCGGCCAGCCCAGAGCGCCAAATCCTTTACCAAAGAAGGCCAGCGCCATCAGCGTCACCACCAGCGCGGTGTTGTCGGTGTAGTTGCACAGAATGATGGTGGAGGCCAGCAGCATTCCCAGCACAATTGGCAGCTTACGTGCAACGGTGATAGAAAAACCGCGCTTAATCAGATAGTCCGAGAACACACCGCCCAGCACGCCGCCGGCGAAACCACACAGTGCCGGAATCGAAGCCACCAGACCCACTTTCAGGATCGACATCCCTTTTTCCTGCACCAGGTAAATCGGGAACCAGGTCAGGAAGAACCAGGTGATGGTGTTGATGAAATACTGTCCGAAGAACACGCCGAGCATCATGCGGTTGGTCAATAACTGCTTGATGTAATGCAGTTTCGGACCACTGGCCACTGCGTTGCCAGGCTTTTTGTGGTCCATATCCACGACCGCACCGTTTTCAGAGATGAACTTCAACTCTTCTGCGGACATCCGCGGGTGGTCAGTGGGGTTATGAATCAGTTTGACCCACAGCGCCGTCAGGACAAACCCGATGACGCCCATCACGGTAAAGACGTGCTCCCAGCCCCAGGCAAAGGTCAACCAGCCCAGCAGCGGCGAGAACAGTGCCAGTGAAAAATACTGGGCAGAGTTAAAGATGGCCGACGCGGTTCCACGCTCTTTGGTCGGGAACCAGGCCGCCACGATACGGGCGTTTGCCGGGAATGAAGGCGCTTCCGAGAAACCCAACATAAATCGCATAAAGAACATGGAGACCCCTGCCCAGGCCAGCGGGAACATGTCCACGAAGCCTTGCAGGAAGGTGAACAGCGACCAGAAGAACAGGCTGTAGGTGTAAACTTTTTTCGAACCAAACTTATCGAGCAGCCAGCCGCCGGGGATTTGCATCAGCAGGTAGGCCCAGCCAAATGCAGAGAAGATGTAGCCCATCGACACGGCGCTCAACTGCAACTCTTTGGCGACTTCGGTACCGGCAATGGATAGCGTCGCCCGGTCCGCATAGTTAACCGCAGTGACAATAAAAATTATCAACAGAATTAAATAGCGGGTATGCGTACCTTTCTTTTTTTCTTCAACTGTATCCAGGATCATTTTATTTACCTCAGGAACTTAAGCAGACGTATTTATTATTATTTATTGATGACAGACGCTATCGCTTATTAATTAATGCAGATACTCATTTCGTGATTCAGTATAATCAGGCGGGAAGCATTAAGCATTGTGCAGATGCTCATTAACAATGCTTATTACAAATAATATCTTGAGCACATGCACATAACGCTGGGCGCTGATGCACATATTTACGCTTTACTCCCCCTGATAGCAGGGCTTTCACCATAACGAGTGATCTGGATCACATTCTTAATTTTGAACTCCTGACATCCTTATTTCACGACAGGACATCCTTATTTTAATAATCAGATTCGTAGAACCCTCTATATTAATATCACCCCCGGCTGGAGAATACTGGACAATGGCCAACATCGAAATCAGACAAGAATCGCCGAGCGCATTTTATATAAAGGTCCACGAGACAGATAATGTGGCGATCATTGTTAATGACAATGGTTTGAAAGCCGGGACGCGTTTCCCGGATGGACTGGAGCTTATTGAGCATATTCCACAGGGACATAAAGTCGCGCTGGTGGATATTCCGGTTCATGGCGAAATCGTACGTTATGGTGAAGTGATCGGCTACGCCGTGCGCGACATTCCGCGTGGAAGCTGGATTGATGAATCCATGGTTGAGCTGCCGAAAGCCCCGCCGTTGAATACCCTGCCGCTGGCGACCAAAGTACCGGAACCACTGCCGCCGCTGGAAGGCTATACCTTTGAAGGGTACCGCAACGCCGATGGCAGCGTGGGCACCAAGAATCTGCTCGGCATCACCACCAGCGTGCACTGCGTGGCGGGCGTGGTGGATCACGTCGTCAAAATCATCGAGCGCGATCTGTTGCCTAAATACCCGAACGTCGATGGCGTGGTGGGACTTAACCACCTGTACGGCTGCGGCGTGGCAATTAACGCCCCTGCTGCGGTGGTACCTATCCGCACCATCCATAACATCTCACTGAACCCAAACTTTGGCGGTGAAGTGATGGTCATTGGCCTGGGCTGTGAAAAACTACAGCCGGAACGTTTGCTGGAAGGCACGGACGATGTGCAAAGTATTCCGGTAGATAGCGCCAGCATCGTCAGCCTGCAGGACGAGAAGCACGTGGGCTTTCGCTCCATGGTCGATGATATCCTGCAGGTTGCTGAGCGCCATCTGGCCAAGCTGAACCTGCGCCAGCGCGAAACCTGCCCGGCCTCTGAACTGGTCGTCGGGATGCAGTGCGGCGGCAGCGATGCGTTTTCCGGCGTGACGGCAAACCCGGCGGTGGGCTATGCCTCTGACCTGCTGGTACGCTGCGGGGCCACGGTGATGTTCTCTGAAGTCACCGAAGTCCGTGATGCGATTCATCTGCTGACGCCTCGCACCATCAACGAAGAGGTCGGTAAACGTCTGCTGGAAGAGATGGCCTGGTACGATAACTATCTCGATATGGGAAAAACTGACCGCAGCGCTAACCCCTCTCCGGGTAACAAAAAGGGCGGTCTGGCGAATGTAGTGGAAAAAGCGCTGGGCTCAATTGCGAAGTCCGGCAAAAGCGCGATTGTCGAGGTGCTCTCTCCGGGCCAGCGTCCGACCAAACGCGGTCTGATTTATGCTGCGACACCAGCCAGCGATTTTGTCTGCGGCACACAACAGGTGGCTTCCGGGATCACCGTGCAAGTGTTCACCACCGGTCGGGGCACCCCATATGGCCTGATGGCCGTGCCGGTCATTAAGATGGCGACCCGTACTGAACTGGCAAACCGCTGGTACGACTTAATGGATATCAATGCGGGCACCATCGCCACAGGCGAAGAGACCATTGAGGACGTCGGCCAGAAGCTGTTCGAGTTTATTCTTGATGTCGCCAGCGGCCGTAAAAAAACCTTCTCCGACCAATGGGGACTACACAACCAGCTGGCGGTGTTTAACCCGGCGCCAGTGACCTGATATTTTCGAAACGAAAGCAACCGGGAAAACGGGGAGTGCTCCCCGTTTTTCTTCCCGTCCCCGAAAGATAAAGTGATAGTGCTCGCAGTTTTGAAGGTTAATTTTTCACCCGACATTTTTCGATTTTCACCGGTAGAAAAATCCTAAGCTGTTGAAAGAAAGCGCAACACCTGAAGTCTCCCTTTCTGCCCTCTTTTCGTTTTGATAAAAGAGAAACCTACCGAAAGCGCCACCGGTTTTAATGCGATAATCCCCTCATTTTTCCCCCTTTGACTTTCCCCTTTGTTAAACAGAATATTCAATGGCTTCTGTAATTTACCTCACCGACATTCTGACCCGAATAAAGAGGGAAGTTATGTATACCTTAAATAAGAATAATGTCGCCCTGGCATGCCTTTTTACATGTTTACTGACGGCACCGGCTATCGCCAGTGCTGAAGGCCAGACGACAGATAAACCCGTTAAATTACGCTACACGCTGTGGGATCGAAATCAACTTCCCGGCGAACAGCAACTGGTTAATGAGTTTGAAAAAAATAACCCCGGTGTGAAAGTTGAAATCGAGTTAACGCCTTATGATCAATATTTCATAAAACTCAGTTCAGCGGTCGGGGGAAATGTTGCGCCGGATGTATTCTGGATGAATATGCCGAATTTTCAGCAGTACGTTAAAAACGGTATGCTGGAACCACTGACCCCTTATTTAAAAGATAAATCATCGCCCAACCTTGATGACTTTGTGAAAAGTTCCGTCGATGCTTATCAGTTCCAGTCAAAACAATACGCTATACCTCGTGATATCGACGCCATTGCCGTCTGGTATAACAAAAAAATGTTTGATCAGGCGGGCGTGGCTTATCCCGATAAAAACTGGACGTGGGACGATTTAAAACAGAAATCAGAACAGCTACGTAAAAAACTGGATCAACAATCTTATCCACTGGCAATGGAATTCAGCAGCGGTCAGGACAGCTATTTTAACCTGCTGTTACAGGCCGGCGATAAGATTGTCCTGCCTGAGGGTAAAACGGATGTTGCCAATGACAACGCGATCGCGGTATATCGCGACGTTCAGGGTATGCTGAAAGCGGGACTGATCCAGCCCCCAGGTGAAATGGAAGCATCCGATGTCTTCCAGTCCAGCAGAGTCGCAATGGTCTACGCGGGCTCATGGTGGGCGCTACCCTTCTCACAAAACGAACTGATCAAAGATCATATTGGCGTAGTCCCAATGCCCAAAATGGCAGAACAGGCTGGCGTCTCGCATAGCCTGGCATTCGCCATGTCGGCCAAAAGCCAACATAAAGAAGCGGCCTGGAAGTTCATTGAATTTATGAGTTCTGAACATGCCCAGCAAACGCTGGCCGCGGGTAAAGTGGTGATTCCGGCCAATCAGAAAGTCGCCAAAGCGTGGGCTGAAGGCTTTAAGGATATCGATGTCTCCGCCTATATCGATTCACTGGCGTTTTCCCATAAATATCCCACTGCCGGTTCCAATACCGCAAAATGGAATAGCATTCTTAACGATGGGCTGAAGAAAGTCTGGATGGGGAATGATCCGCAACAAGTGATGCCCGGTGTTGCAAAACGCGTTGAGCGTGAAATGCAGAAATAATATTGAGGGAGCCCGGCTCCCTCTCACCTCTCCTGCGTAAACCCATTTATTGTTTGTAAAGTGAGCATCCCGGAGTCTGTATGAGCTATTCAGATGAAGCGACATCTCCGCCGTTATCGGCCAGGGAACCCAATAAGAAATCCCTGACCCGACTGGAAAAAGAAGAACGTTTCTGGGGGTGGATAATGATTCTGCCGCTACTGGCGGGATTAGTTATTTTTTACTTTACGCCGTTCTTCCAGAACGTATTTTACAGTTTTACCGATCTGGGCGAATTTCAGATCTGGACGACAATCAGTCTGGATAATTACATTAATTTATTCAGCGATGATGAATTCCGCTCAGCCATATTTAACACGCTGGCCTACGTCTTTATTTGTGTACCGGCGATCACGGTACTGTCTTTACTGCTGGCCATTGGTTTAAACCAGGCGATTCGCGGTCAATGGTTGTTCCGCACGCTGTTATTTCTTCCGGCCGTCACAATGCCAGCCGCCATTGCGATGGTCTGGCAGTGGTTGATGAACCGTAATTTCGGTTTGCTCAATCAGATCCTGGCCTATTTCGATATCCCTGCCATCGGTTGGCTGTCCGATCCGGATATTGTCCGTCTGAGCGCGTCACTGGTCATTATCTGGTCGGCTATTGCTCTGAAGATGATCATTCTGCTCGCCGGACTGCAGGGGATCCCCAGGCAAATCTATGAAGCTATGTCTCTGGATGGCATCAGTAAACTGCGCGGCTTCTGGTCAATTACCCTGCCGTTGATGATCCCGACGCTGTTCTTTGTTCTGGTGATCTCATTTATCGAAACGCTGCAAATATTCGATGTGGTGTATCTGCTGTTTGGCAGTTCTTCCATGGTGGACGATCAGACCATGACCATCGCTTATCTCTTTTATAAATATGCCTTTATCTACCATGAAAAAGGGTACGCCTCAGCGATTGCCGTGGTGATTTTCGTTATCACGATGGTACTGACCCTGCTGCAAGTATGGATAGGCAAACGGCTTAAGGCACAGTAAGGCAACCACTATGTTCATGACAAAACGTGATAAATGGCTGATTTATGGCCTGATGATCCTGGCAACGCTGGTCACGGTGGTTCCCTTTCTCTGGATGGTGATCACCTCGTTTAAAACCCAGGCGGAAAGTATTGCCTTCCCGCCAATCCTGCTGCCCGCCAATCCGGGGTTTCAGGCGTACGATAAAATCTTGCATGAGATGCCGTTTGACAGCTTTTATTTTAACTCGATCGTTTCCACGCTGGTCATCGTCATCTTACAGACGCTGATTGCCGCGATGGCGGCGTATGGCTTCTCCCGCCTGCGTTTTAAAGGGCGCGATATCCTCTTTATGCTCTGCATTTCGATTCTGATGGTCCCCGGACAGATCTTTTTGATCCCGCAGTTTTTAACGATCGAAAAAATAGGCCTGCTGAACTCGATTCCCGGTCTGGTGCTGCCGGGGTTATTCAGTATTTATAGCGCTTTTTTATTGCGTCAGTTTTTTCTGTCCGTACCGAAAGAACTGGAAGAAGCGGCAATTATGGATGGATATAACCATTTAACGATCTTTTTCAAAATCATGCTGCCGCTGATTAAACCCGGGCTTATCGCCTGCGTCATTATTAACGGGTTGTGGAGCTGGAATAACTTAATGTGGCCGCTCATCGTCAATACGTCGATGGACAAAATGACGCTGCCAGTGGGACTGGCCTCGCTTTCCGGCCGTTCAGGGGTGGAGTACCCCATGCTCATGGCCGGGGCGTTACTCGCGATTATCCCCATGTTGTTACTTTATATTTTCTTCCAGCGCTATTTCATTCGTGGCATCGCCGGTGCCGGAATTAAAGGATAAGGGGCATTGTTATGTCAGGCATTCAATTACAGTCAGTAGGCAAAATCTATCCGAATGGCTTCCAGGCGATTCATGGCGTTGATCTTGAAATTCATGATGGCGAATTTATGGTTTTTGTCGGGCCATCCGGCTGCGCAAAATCAACGTTGCTGCGCATGATCGCCGGACTGGAAGATATTACTCAGGGTCATATTTCAATTGGCGAACGGTGCGTCAACGATCTGCTGCCAAAAGAGCGCGGCGTGGCGATGGTCTTTCAAAATTACGCCCTCTATCCCCACATGACTATCTACAAAAATATGGCGTTCAGCCTGCAGGGCAAAATGAACAAGCAGGAGATTGATGTTCGCGTACGGGATGCCGCGCGCAAACTGGAAATCGAAACGCTACTCGACAAAAAGCCCGGTCAGCTTTCAGGGGGACAATGCCAGCGCGTGGCCGTTGGCAGGGCCATTGTTCGTAAGCCTGAAGTGTTTTTGTTTGATGAGCCGCTGTCCAATCTCGACGCCAAACTGCGCGTGTCGATGCGCGTGCGCCTGACGGAACTTCATCGCCAGCTGCGTCACGAAGGCGTGAACGCGACGATGGTGTATGTCACCCACGATCAGATTGAAGCAATGACCATGGGAGACCGCATTTGTGTACTCAACGGCGGACGGATTATGCAGGTCGACACCCCGGGCAATATCTACCATCAGCCAAAAAATAAATTCGTGGCGGGTTTCATCGGTAACCCGGCAATGAATATTCATCTTCTGGCACTCGATCCCGATACGCGCGGACTCCGTCTGGATGACGCGCTGATCCTGCCCTTAACCGCACGACTCGCCTCCCAACTGGCGGATTATCCGCACGACAGCGTCTGGTTTGGCATCCGGCCAGAGGCGATTCAGTTGGCGCAGCACAACGATCCTGCGGCGTTCGACGCCCGGGTAACCAACGTGGAAAGAATGGGCAATGAAGATCTCCTGCATTTCAATATCGGCGCACAGCTAATGATCTTGCGAGTCAATTCGTCACCGGACTGGAACCCTCTCCCCGGCGAATCGATCAAAGTGAAATTCAATCTTGACGCCGCTTTTTTATTCGACAAGCAGGATGAAGAAAATTTAGCCAGGTCCTGATGTCGCGTACGTCATTGGCTGGCGCAAAAAATATCCGTTTGTTTTTTCATGCCCCACGACGCAGAACAACGCGAATTCAGGCGAGGGCAAAATGAGAGGTTTATATGTGTGCAAAGAAAGTGACCGTATTAGTGGTTGGCGCAGGCGCGCGCGGCGAAATATATTCTCGTTACGCGCTTGAACATCCGGACCGTATGCAGGTTGTCGGCGTGGCAGAGCCCAGAGAGGCGTATCGCCAACAATTTGTCGCTCAGCATAATATTGAGCAGGAAAATATCTTTAACGACTGGAAAGCGGCGGCGGCTCGTCCGCGAATGGCAGACGTCGTGCTGATCTGCACTCAGGATACAATGCACAAAGAGCCTGCCATCGCGTTTGCCGACCTCGGCTATCATATTTTGCTGGAAAAGCCTCTCGCCCCCACGCCGGAAGATTGCCGCACCATCATTGCGGCGGTGAAGCGCAACAACGTTTTATTGGGTGTCGCCCACGTTCTGCGCTACACCCGCTACACGCAGAAACTCAAGTCCCTGCTCGACAGCGGGGTGATTGGCGAGATTGTCAGCATGCAGCATCTCGAGCCGGTGGGTTACTGGCACCAGGCGCACTCTTTCGTGCGCGGTAACTGGCGTAATGAAGCGGAATCGTCGTTTATGCTGCTACAAAAATCCTGCCACGATATGGACTGGATCCGCTACATCATGGGCGACCACTGTCAGGATGTGACCTCATTTGGCAACCTGAGCCATTTCGTGAAGGAGAACCAGCCGGAGGGTGCCGCCGATCGCTGCCTGGATTGCCAGGTTGAAGCGACCTGCCCCTGGTCAGCCTGCAAAATTTATCTTGGCGAGGATCACAAATGCACGCCGCATTTCCGTCGCGTGCTGACGGCGGATCCCACAGAGGAAAATGTCCGCCAGGCGCTGCGCGAGGGGCCGTATGGCCGCTGTGTTTATCGCTGTGATAACGACGTGGTGGATCATCAGGTGGTCAACTTACGCTTTGCCCATCAACAAACCGTCACGTTCACCATGACCGCCTTTACCCGCATGGAAGATCGAAAGACGCGGCTTTTCGGTACGAAAGGCTATCTCGAGGGCAATGGCGAGCAGATCCGGGTGTTTGATTTTCTGACGGACCGCGAGACGGTCTACGCGATCGAAGAGATCGCCGCAGGCACACAAACCCAGATGGGAGGCCACGGCGGCGGTGACTACTATCTGATGGATCGCTTTATTCACGCCGTGATGGCGGGCGATCAAAGTATGATTCTCTCCGGCCCCGATGAAGCACTGGAAAGTCACTTAATGGTCTTTGCCGCAGAGCGCGCTCGCAAGGAAAACTGTCTGGTTACACTGTGAAGTTCGAGGAGATGTGGCATGTTTTACGGTGTTGATATTGGTGGCACAAAAACTGAAATTGTCGCCTTTGATAAGGAAATGCAGGTTCGCTGGCGCAAGCGCGTGGCCACGCCGGTTCAGGATTACGAACTTTTTCTCTCGACCTTTACCTCGCTTATCGATACAGCCGACTGGGCAACAGGCATGCAGGGCAAAATCGGCATTGGCATGCCCGGATTGATGGACAGGCATACCGGAAAGCTGCTGTCGTCGAATGTCCCCTGCCTGACCGGGCGTCAGGTAATGAACGATCTGGCGCATCGACTCAACCGCTCGGTGGCGCTGGATAATGACTGTTGCTGCTTCGCGCTGTCGGAAGCGCATACTCATCAGGCTCGTCAGTTCTCACGAATTTTTGGTGCGATTATCGGTACCGGCATGGGGGGAGGACTGGTGATCGACGGGCAGTTATATCGTGGGCGTAACCGGATGGCCAGCGAGTTTGGCCATCTACCGCTACCCGCCACCTTTATGCGTCGCTATAACCTGCCGGAAATCAAGTGCGGCTGCGGCCTACAGGGCTGTCTGGAGCGCTACCAGTCCGGGCCTGGTTTACTCTGGCTGCATAAGCACTTAAGCGGTGAGCCGCTCAAAATGGAGACGCTGCTGGAAAACTACCGTCATGGCAACGCCAGCGCCGTCGCCACCGTCGAGGCGTGGATTGATATGCTGGGCTGTACGCTGGCGCAACTGCAGCTCATTCTGGACGTCGACGCCTTTGTTCTGGGGGGAGGCGTCTCCAACATTGAGGAAATTTACACCCTACTGCCGGGTGCCATGTCGCGCTACCTCTTCCCCGGTCTGGCTCCCGCTAACGTCTTCCCGGCCGTGCACGGCGCGTCCAGCGGCGTACGCGGTGCTGCCCTGTTGCTGGTCGAACAGGATGCGCTGATGCACTAAGACGTCGCCGGCAAAAACGCGTTTTGCCGGCGACGTCCCTTATTCATCCACGATAACGACATCCACCCCCATCTGGCTGAGCGCCTGATGGTAATGCGCCGGGATACCGCTGTCGGTAATCACCCGATCAATACCGTTAATTTCACTGATCATGCAAAAACTCTTGCGGCCGAACTTACTGGAATCCGCCACCACCGTGACCTCCTGCGCCACCTGACACATCACCTGGTTAAGGTGCGCTTCTCCCGGATGCGGCGTGGTGATCCCGGCTTCCAGACAAAATCCATCGACGCCCAAAAAAAGCTTATCAAACCGATACTGTCTGAGCTGATGTTCCGCCGAAGGGCCATACAGCGAGTAAACGCTTTGCCTGACATTTCCCCCCAGGATCATGACATCCACACGTTCAAAATTGGCCAGTTCCCAGGCAATGTTCAGCGCGTTGGTCATCACCACCAGATCGCGGCGACTTTTCAGCAGCGGAGGAATAAGCGTGGTGGTCGAACCGGAATCAAGAATCAACGTGTCACCATCTTTCACAAAGCTGGCCGCCTTTTCCGCAATGCGCGATTTCACATCGCGGTTCAGTCGATCTTTATCCTGTAAGGGACGATCGAGGGCAAAATGTTGATTTAACACGGCTCCGCCATAGGAGCGCATGACGCAGCCTTTCTGCTCGAGATAACGTAAGTCATTGCGGATCGTGACGCTTGAGACACCGAAATGCACACTGAGGGGTTCGACACGAACGCTGCCTTGATCGCATAACAGGTCAATTATTTGCTCGCGACGTCTTAAGTTATCCAGCATTGCTTTTGCTCCATTGCATGTTGTTATGTTTTAGCGATTTATCGCTTTCGTTTTCTTTTAAATATATTAAATCAGAAGACTTAAGGCGAATTTGTGAACACGTCTACAGCGCGGATTTTGGCAAAAACACCGCTTTTTCTTTCGTTTTATCTAAACCGAAAATGGGAAAGGCGAAAGATCGAAAAGCGTGCAGGACAGGTGAGCGGGAGACTGGGACGAAAAATCAGTGAAAAAACGAAAGCGGGTTCGTAAAAAACCCGCTGACATTTTTCTTTTTGTTTAATTGAAGGACATCACAATTTTGAATTTTAACGACGCCACCTAAACGATAATGACCTCAACGCCGCTGCGATGAAACTCCTTCAGGCTCTCTTCCGGGATGCCTTCATCGACGATGATGGTATGAATACGTTGAGTATCAATAATTTTATGCAGGCTCGAGCGGTTAAATTTGCTGGAATCGGTGACCACGATAATCCGTTCCGCCACTTCACACATCCGGCGATTCAGTCGGGCTTCGTCTTCGTTGTGGGTACTGACGCCCCGCTCTAAATCAATGGCGTCGACGCCCAGAAACAGCATATCGAAGTGATAATTCTGCAACGATTGTTCGGCCTGGTCGCCGTAAAACGACTGCGACTGCCGACGCAGATGACCACCGGTCATCAGCAGCTCCACCCCATCCGCGTCCAGTAAAGCATTAGCGACGTTCATCCCGTTGGTCATCGCTATCACATCGGTATGCTGACGCATCAGGCGCGCAATCTCATACGTCGTTGTGCCGGAGTCCAGGATCACGCGGTGACCCGGTTTGATAAGCCCCACGGCCGCTTTGGCGATACTGCGTTTCACCGCCGTGTTCAATGAACTTTTATCTTCGACGGAAGGCTCCGCGCCCGGCGTATTACTGTCGCAAATCAACGCGCCGCCATAGGCGCGAACGGCGATCCCCTGCTTTTCCAGGAACGCCAGATCGTTGCGGATCGTCACCGTGGAAACGCCGAACAATCCCGAAAGATCGTTCACCTGTACGCTTCCTTGCTGCCGCAACCGCTGGATAATCTGCTCACGTCTTTCGCTGGTGCCTGACACCCGCTTTTCTCCAGAAGCATCGGTATTGCTCATAAGAAATCCTTTGGCTAATTCTTTCGTTTCATTTCGTTTTGCCTATTAACGCCTTTCTTTTGTCGGAATGCAAGCCGAAAAAAGCCGCCCGGAAGGGCGAAAACGTCGGCTGAATGCTTTCATTATGTTTCTTTTGTGAAACAGATCGGAAAACTATTATCTTTCGTTTTATTTTTATAAGACCATGATGCAGTATCAATTGAAACAAAACGAAAGATTGCAAGTCGCAGTTACCCGATCTGGAGAGGAAAGTGAAACATCTGACTGATATGGTGGAGCAGCATAAACGAGGTAAGGCAATCGGAATTTACGCCGTTTGTTCCGCGCATCCGCTGGTACTGGAATCCGCAATACGTTACGCGCAGGCAAACCACTCGCCGCTGCTGATTGAAGCAACCTCGAATCAGGTTGACCAGTTTGGCGGTTATACAGGCATGACCCCAACCGATTTTCGCCATTTTGTCTGCCAACTGGCTGACTCGCTTGGCTTCCCTCAGGAACAGTTAATTCTGGGGGGGGATCACCTCGGTCCCAACCGTTGGCAAAATCTGGCCGCAGAACCGGCAATGGCCCATGCCGATGAACTGATCAGAAGCTATGTCGCCGCTGGATTCAAAAAAATCCACCTCGACTGCAGCATGTCCTGCCAGGGCGATCCCGTACCATTGACCGATGCCATCGTCGCGGAACGCGCCGCGCGCCTGGCGAAAATAGCCGAAGAGACCTGCATCGCCCACTTTGGTGAGTCGGATCTCGTCTATGTGATTGGCACTGAAGTGCCGGTACCGGGCGGTGCCCATGAGACGTTAACCGAACTGGCGGTAACCACGCCCGAGGCCGCGCGCGCAACGCTGGAAGCCCATCGTCACGCCTTTGAAAAACAGGGACTCGACGATGTCTGGCCGCGCATCATCGCGCTGGTGGTGCAACCCGGCGTTGAGTTCGACCATACCCACATCATTGATTATCAACCGCAGAAAGCCGTCGCGTTAAGCAAGATGGTAGAGGCGTATGACACGCTGGTCTTTGAAGCGCACTCCACGGACTATCAAACGCCGCAGTCACTGCGCCAGTTAGTGAAAGATCACTTTGCCATCCTGAAAGTCGGCCCGGCCCTGACCTTCGCCCTGCGCGAAGCGCTGTTCTCGCTGGCCGCCATTGAAGAAGAGTTGCTCCCGGCAAAAGCCTGTTCCGACCTGCGTCATGTCCTTGAGAGCGTCATGCTCGATCGTCCGGAATACTGGCAGAGTCACTACCACGGCGATGGCAACACCCGTCGTCTGGCGCGCGGCTACAGCTATTCCGATCGTGTTCGTTACTACTGGCCAGACAGCCAGATTGATGACGCGTTTGAACGACTGGTGCGCAATCTGGCGGATGAGCCGATTCCACTGCCGCTCATTAGCCAGTATATGCCGTTACAGTACGTAAAAGTGCGCGAGGGAGATCTCAATGCCACACCGCGAGAACTCATCATCAACCACATTCAGGACATACTGCAGCAGTACCATGCCGCCTGCCAGGGCGTAACGTCCCAGAACAAATAACAAAAAGAGGAATACGCTATGCCAAATATTGTACTCAGCCGTATCGACGAAAGGCTCATTCATGGCCAGGTCGGGGTGCAATGGGTCGGATTTGCGGGGGCAAATCTGGTGCTGGTTGCCAACGATGAGGTGGCGGAAGACACCGTGCAGCAAAACCTGATGGAGATGGTACTGGCGGAAGGGATCGCCGTGCGTTTCTGGTCACTGCAAAAAGTGATCGACAACATTCACCGCGCCGCTGACCGACAGAAGATTTTGCTGGTCTGCAAATCACCCACCGACTTCCTCAGGCTGGTCGAAGGTGGGGTTCCTGTTACACGAGTCAACGTAGGAAATATGCACTACGCCAATGGCAAACAGCAGATTGCCAAAACGGTCTCTGTCGACACGACCGATATTACGGCGTTTAACGGCCTGAAAGCCGCCGGGGTGGAATGCTTCGTTCAGGGCGTTCCGACAGAACCCGCGCAGGATCTCTTTAAACTCATCTGAGGCCTTCACCATGGAAATTAGTCTGTTACAGGCTTTTGCATTAGGTATCCTCGCCTTTATTGCGGGCCTGGATATGTTCAACGGATTAACACACATGCACCGCCCGGTGGTGCTCGGGCCGCTGGTCGGCCTGATTCTGGGCGATCTGCATACCGGTATTTTAACCGGCGGTACGCTGGAGCTGGTGTGGATGGGGCTCGCCCCGCTGGCGGGCGCACAACCGCCAAACGTCATTATCGGCACCATCGTGGGTACGACGTTCGCCA
The DNA here is from genome assembly GCF_041807075.1 of Citrobacter telavivensis. NCBI lineage: Bacteria > Pseudomonadati > Pseudomonadota > Gammaproteobacteria > Enterobacterales > Enterobacteriaceae > Citrobacter > Citrobacter telavivensis. The sequence continues at coordinate 27,458 of NZ_JBGUBF010000014.1, forward strand.
TTACGACAGGGGTGAAACCGGATGTCGCCGTGGGCGTTGCCGTGCCGTTTGCTGTGGCAGTACAGATGGGGATTACGTTCCTGTTCTCCGTGATGTCTGGGGTGATGTCCCGCTGCGATCGCATGGCGGCGAATGCCGATACTGCCGGCATTGAACGGGTGAACTATCTGGCGTTACTGGCGCTGGGGATTTTCTATTTTCTCTGCGCGTTCCTGCCGATTTACTTCGGTGCAGAGCACGCGAAAACAGCCATTGATGTCCTTCCGGAACGTCTGATTGACGGCCTCGGCGTCGCGGGCGGCATCATGCCAGCCATCGGCTTTGCCGTGCTGCTGAAAATCATGATGAAAAATGTCTATATCCCTTACTTTATCATCGGTTTCGTGGGGGCCGCCTGGCTCAAGCTGCCGGTACTGGCTATCGCCGCCGCGGCGCTGGCCATGGCGCTGATCGACCTGCTGCGTAAATCACCTGAACCGACCCAACCTGCGGCCCAGAAAGAGGAATTCGAAGATGGCATCTAATCAACAAACTCTTCCGACTGTTTCCGACAGCGAAGAAACGCTGCTTTCCGGCGTAAACGAAAACATCTATGAAGATCAGAGCATTGGCGCAGAGCTGACCAAAAAAGATATCAACCGGGTCGCCTGGCGTTCCATGCTGTTGCAGGCGTCGTTTAACTACGAACGTATGCAGGCTTCCGGTTGGCTGTATGGTCTGCTGCCTGCACTGAAAAAGATCCACACCAATAAACGCGACCTGGCGCGCGCCATGAAAGGTCACATGGGTTTCTTCAATACCCATCCCTTCCTGGTGACGTTTGTGATTGGCATCATCCTGGCGATGGAACGCTCAAAGCAGGACGTTAACAGTATTCAGAGCACCAAAATTGCCGTTGGCGCACCGCTCGGCGGGATTGGCGACGCGATGTTCTGGCTGACGCTACTGCCTATTTGCGGCGGCATCGGGGCCAGTCTGGCCTTGCAGGGCTCCATCCTCGGCGCGGTGGTCTTCATTGTGCTGTTTAACGTGGTCCATCTGGCTCTGCGTTTTGGCCTGGCGCACTATGCTTACCGTATGGGGGTCGCCGCCATTCCACTCATCAAGGCCAATACGAAGAAAGTGGGCCACGCGGCGTCTATCGTCGGGATGACGGTGATCGGCGCGCTCGTCGCGACCTATGTGCGCCTGAACACCACGCTCGAAATCAAGGCGGGTGATGCCGTCGTCAAGCTCCAGGCTGACGTTATCGACAAGCTGATGCCTGCCTTTTTACCGCTGGTCTATACCCTGACGATGTTCTGGTTGGTCCGTCGCGGCTGGAGTCCGCTGCGCCTTATCGGTATCACCGTGGTGCTGGGTGTTGTCGGCAAGTTCTGTCACTTCCTGTAAAGCAAAGAGGTCTTCGATGTTAGGTATTATTTTGACGGGGCACGGTGGGTTTGCCAGCGGTATGGAAAAAGCGATGAAACAGATCCTTGGCGAGCAGTCGCAGTTCATCGCTATCGACTTTCCGGAAACCTCCACCACCGCGCTGCTCACCTCGCAGCTTGAGCAGGCGATTGAGCAACTGGACGGTGAGGAAGATATCGTTTTCCTGACCGACCTGCTCGGCGGCACACCGTTTCGCGTCGCCTCAACGCTTGCGATGTTGAAACCCGGCCGGGAAGTGATTACTGGTACTAACCTGCAACTGCTGCTGGAAATGGTACTGGATCGTGAAGGGCTCAGCAGCGAGGCATTTCGTGTGCAGGCGCTGGAATGTGGGCATCGCGGTCTGACAAGCCTGGTAGATGAGCTGGGCCGCTGTCGCGAGGAGCACCCCATCGAGGAAGGAATATGACGCAGGTTTTGCGTGCCAGACGCCTGCTCACCGAACACGGGTGGCTGGACGATCACCAGTTGCGCGTTGAAGAAGGCGTCATCACGGCAATCGAGCCGATTCCGGCGGGCATCACCGTGCGCGATGCCGAGCTACTCTGTCCCGCCTATATCGACATCCACGTCCACGGTGGCGCGGGAATCGATGTGATGGACGACGAACCGGATGCGCTCGATAAGCTGGCGATGCACAAAGCGCGTGAAGGGGTTGCCAGTTGGCTCCCCACCACCGTTACCGCGCCGCTAAAGACGATTCATCGCGCGCTGGAGCGTATTGCCCAGCGCTATCATTGCGGCGGGCCTGGCGCACAGGTGCTGGGAAGTTACCTGGAAGGGCCGTACTTCACGCCGCAGAATAAGGGTGCCCATCCGCCGGAGCTGTTTCGGGAGCTGGACCTTGCGGAGCTGGATGAGCTGATCGCCATTTCGCGACAGACCCTGCGCGTGGTGGCGCTGGCACCGGAAAAACCGGGGGCATTGCAGGCGATTCGCCATCTCAGGCAGCAGGGTGTGCGGGTGATGTTGGGGCATAGCGCGGCAAGCTGGGCGCAAACCCGTGCCGCCTTTGACGCGGGCGCGGACGGACTCGTGCACTGCTACAACGGCATGACCGGGCTTCATCACCGGGAGCCCGGGATGGTCGGCGCAGGACTCACTGACCCGCGCGCGTGGCTGGAACTTATCGCCGATGGGCACCACGTCCATCCGGCGGCTATGACGCTCTGTTGCTGCTGTGCAAAAGAGAGGCTGGTGCTGATAACCGATGCGATGCAGGCCGCCGGTATGCCCGACGGAAACTACACGCTGTGCGGTGAAAAAGTCGAAATGCACGGAGGTATCGTGCGAACCGCATCCGGTGGCCTGGCGGGCAGTACGTTGTCGGTTGATGCGGCAGTGCGCAATATGGTCGAACTGACAGGTATCGCCCCTGAGGATGCTATCCATATGGCCTCTCTCCATCCAGCGCGTCTGTTGGGGATCGACAGCCACTCAGGATCGTTAGCCCCAGGCAAACGCGCCAGCACGATCGCCCTCGATAGCGGACTGCATTTACAACAGATTTGGATTCAGGGTCAGCTCCTCCCCCTTTGACCCTTTTTTCCTCCCTGGCCTTCGATCATGAATCGTAAGGCCTTTCTTTTCCTTTCGATTAAGAAAACCCCCATTCCTGGATGGTGGCAGAGAATCATTACAGATCAATAAGATAAAAAACCTCTCCGTACAATCGATCACACTTTTCGTTTTATTTCATTTTGCATTATTGAACTTTCGATTTCTTTCCTATAAATTTTAATCAATCGATCATGTGAACAAGTGAAACGAAACGAAAGATAGCGACATTTTGCCAGCGTCTGATGTGGAATTCACAAGACTAAGGACTTACGTTATGCCAGAAACCTATACCCCTGCTGCTGCAACAACCGGAACCTGGACTGAAGAAGAGATCCGCCAGCAGCCTGCCAGTTGGATCCGCTCGCTGACGAACATTGACGCGATTCGTACCGCGATCGACAATTTTCTCGCGCCACTGCTGCGTAAAGACGATCTGCGGATCGTCCTCACCGGGGCTGGCACCTCGGCATTCATTGGCGAGATAATCGCCCCCTGGCTTGCCAGCCACACCGGGCAAAACATCAGCGCAGTACCGACCACCGATCTGGTCACCAATCCGATGGATTATCTGAACCCGGCGCATCCGCTGCTGCTGGTCTCGTTTGCCCGTTCCGGCAACAGCCCGGAAAGCGTTGCGGCAGTGGAACTGGCAAACCAGTTCGTCCCTGAGTGCTACCACCTTTCGATCACCTGCAATGAAGCAGGCAGCCTGTACCAGAACGCCGTTGCAAGCGATAACGCCTTTGCCCTGCTGATGCCGACAGAAACTCACGATCGCGGGTTTGCGATGACCAGCAGTATTACTACTATGATGGCCAGTTGCCTGGCGGTGTTCGCACCGAAACTCATCAACAGCCGGACCTTCCGCGATGTTGCGGATCGCTGTCAGACTATCCTGTCGTCACTGGGTGATTTCAGCCACGGCGTGTTTGGCAATGGCGCCTGGAAACGGATCGTCTATCTCGGTAGCGGTGGATTACAGGGTGCTGCGCGTGAGTCAGCCCTGAAAGTACTTGAGCTGACCGCCGGTAAGCTGGCCGCGTTTTACGACTCGCCAACCGGCTTCCGTCACGGTCCGAAATCACTGGTGGATAACGAAACGCTGATCGTGGTGTACATCTCCAGCCACCCTTACACACGGCAGTACGATCTCGATCTGCTGGCGGAGCTGCGTCGCGATGGTCAGGCAATGCGCGTTGTCGCTATCGCGGCCGAAAGCGATTCCATCATCGAATCTGGCCCGCACATTCTGTTACCCTCCGCGCGTCATTTTATCGATAGCGAGCTGGCTTTCTGCTACCTGATGTATGCCCAGGTCTTTGCGCTCACCCAGTCCATTAATGTCGGTAATACGCCGGATAACCCTTCCCGCAGCGGTACGGTCAACCGCGTCGTGCAGGGCGTCGTTATTCACCCGTGGCAGGCTTAAGAGGATCCGATCATGAGTATCATTTCTACGAAGTATCTCCTGCAGGATGCTCAGGCAAAAGGCTACGCCGTACCGGCCTTCAACATTCATAACGCCGAGACTATCCAGGCGATCCTCGAAGTGTGTAGCGAAATGCAATCACCGGTGATCCTCGCCGGTACGCCAGGCACCTTTAAACATATCGCGCTGGAAGAGCTTTACGCGCTGTGCACCGCCTACTCCACCACCTACGGTATGCCGCTGGCGCTGCATCTCGATCATCATGAATCACTGGACGACATTCGCCATAAGGTGAACGCCGGAGTACGCAGCGCCATGATCGACGGTAGCCATTTCCCGTTTGAGGAAAACGTAAAGCTGGTGAAATCGGTTGTCGATTTCTGCCACGCCCGCGATTGCAGCGTAGAAGCGGAACTGGGACGCCTGGGTGGCGTCGAAGACGACATGAGCGTTGATGCAGAAAGCGCCTTTCTGACCGATCCACAAGAGGCCAAACGCTTTGTTGAGCTGACCGGCGTCGACAGCCTTGCTGTCGCCATCGGCACCGCACACGGCCTCTACACCAAAAAACCGAAAATCGATTTCCAGCGCCTGGCTGAAATCCGTGAAGTGGTGGATATTCCGCTGGTGCTGCACGGTGCGAGCGATGTGCCTGACGAGTATGTACGCCGCACGATAGAGCTGGGCGTCTGTAAGGTTAACGTCGCTACCGAACTGAAAATTGCCTTCGCCGATGCCGTGAAAGCGTGGTTTGCTGACAACCCACAGGGCAACGATCCGCGCTATTACATGCGTGTCGGTATGGATGCGATGAAAGAGGTCGTGAGAAGTAAAATCACGGTTTGCGGTTCGGCTAACAAATTAGTGGCTGATTCCGATTTAACTTAAAAAATACTGTTTCAACATCATATACAGAAGCGTTATCTGATTAATATCAGGTAGCGCTTTCTGACCAGATAGCGGGGGAGAATAAAGAGATTACATCACGCTGAATAAATTCATGAATGCGTTACGGTAACAATAATATATTTCAACAAGTTCTGTCATTCTATTATTTTATGGTGAGGATTTAAGAATGGGTAGTCCAAATATCCTGTTAACGCGTATTGATAACCGACTGGTGCATGGTCAGGTGGGCGTCACCTGGACATCGACAATCGGTGCCAATCTGCTGGTTGTCGTGGATGATGATGTCGCTCAGGATGAGATTCAGCAGAAATTAATGGGCATCACCGCAGAAACCTACGGTTTCGGCATCCGTTTCTTTTCTATAGAAAAAACCATCAATGTCATCGGTAAGGCCGCGCCGCACCAGAAGATATTCCTGATTTGCCGCACCCCGCAAACGGTCCGAAAACTGCTCGAGGGCGGTATCACGCTCAACGACGTGAACGTCGGCAATATGCACTTCTCGGAAGGTAAAAAGCAGATTAGCAGCAAGGTTTATGTCAATGAGCAGGATCTTCAGGACCTGCAGTTCATTAAGAAACACGGCGTAAACATTTTTATTCAGGATGTCCCTGGCGATCAAAAAGAAGCGATCCCGGAGTAAATAACAAGCCAATGTTTTCATATTAAAGGGACTTATTTACATGAGGTGTCAAAATGCATGAAATAACACTTTTACAAGGGATATCCCTTGCTGCATTAGTCTTCTTTCTGGGAATCGATTTTTGGCTGGAAGCCCTGTTCTTATTCAGACCGATAATTGTCTGTACGCTCACTGGCGCCATCCTTGGCGATATTCATATTGGTTTGATCACCGGCGGTCTGACCGAACTGGCCTTTGCCGGTCTGACGCCCGCCGGCGGCGTACAACCGCCAAACCCCATCATGGCGGGGCTGATGACCACGGTGATCGCCTGGTCTACCGGCGTGGATGCCAAAACCGCCATCGGCCTCGGCTTGCCGTTCAGCCTGCTGATGCAATACGTGATTCTGTTCTTCTATTCCGCCTTCTCCCTGTTCATGTCCAGGGCCGACAACTGCGCTAAAGAAGCCAATACCCGCGCATTTGCCCGTCTGAACTGGCTGACAACGCTGATTGTCGCCTGCTCATACGCCATTATCGCGTTTCTGTGTACCTATCTGGCGCAGGGTGCCATGCAGGCGCTGGTGAAAGCCATGCCAGCCTGGCTGACTCATGGTTTCGAAGTCGCGGGGGGGATTCTGCCTGCCGTCGGTTTTGGTCTGCTGCTGCGCGTGATGTTCAAAGCGCAGTACATTCCTTACCTGATCGCCGGCTTCCTCTTTGTGTGCTACATCCAGGTCAACAACCTACTCCCGGTCGCCGTCCTCGGCGCGGGCTTCGCCGTGTACGAATTTTTCAATGCCAAAGCTAAACAGCAGGCGCAACCCCAGCCTGTCGCCCGTAAAAATGATGATGAAGAGGATTACAGCAATGGGATCTGAAATCAGTAAAAAAGACATTACCCGTCTTGGCTTCCGCTCTTCCCTTCTTCAGGCGAGCTTTAACTATGAAAGGATGCAAGCGGGCGGCTTTACCTGGGCGATGCTGCCGATTCTGAAAAAAATCTATAAAGATGATAAGCCGGGTCTGAGTGCGGCCATGAAAGATCATCTGGAATTTATCAATACCCACCCGAACCTCGTCGGTTTCCTGATGGGCTTACTGATCTCAATGGAAGAGAAAGGAGAAAACCGCGACACCATCAAGGGTCTGAAAGTGGCGCTGTTTGGCCCCATCGCCGGGATTGGCGATGCCATTTTCTGGTTCACCTTGCTGCCGATTATGGCGGGGATCTGCTCCTCATTCGCCAGTCAGGGCAATTTGCTGGGGCCGATTCTGTTCTTCGCCGTCTATCTGATGATCTTTTTCCTGCGCGTCGGCTGGACTCACGTCGGCTATTCGGTCGGGGTAAAAGCCATTGATAAGGTGAGGGAAAACTCGCAGATGATCGCCCGTTCGGCGACGATCCTCGGGATCACGGTGATTGGCGGTCTGATCGCCTCCTACGTTCATATCGATGTCGTAACCTCTTTTGCCATCGACAGCACGCACAACGTGGCACTGCAAAAGGACTTCTTTGATAAGGTCTTCCCGAACATTTTACCGATGGGCTACACGCTGCTGATGTACTACCTGCTGCGGGTGAAAAAAGCGCATCCGGTATTGTTAATCGGCGTCACCTTTGTGCTTTCTATCGTCTCTTCCGCACTTGGCATTTTGTAAACCGCACGGGCGCGACGGTACGTGCGCCCCTCGTCAAAAGGATGACTGACAGATGCAATACATACAGTACTGCGACCATTATGACGCACTCAGCGATCGCGCCAGCGAACGGTTAATTCAGGTAATACAGAACAAACCTGACGCGACGATCTGCCTGGCGACCGGCGCGACGCCTGAACTGACCTATCGTTTCCTGGTCGAGAAAATACAGCAGCGTCATGTTGATATCCGCAACGTGACCTTTGTGAAGCTCGATGAGTGGGTGGGAATGCCCTTACACACGCCGGGCACCTGTGAATCCTTCCTGCAACAGCACATCGTGCAACCGCTTGGCCTGCGTCCGGAACAGCTGATCGGTTTTCAGTCAGAAAATATCGACGAGACGGAGTGCGAGCGCGTGACGGATTTGATTGCCAGCCGGGGCGGTCTCGATTTATGCGTATTGGGCATCGGCAAGAATGGTCATCTGGGGCTGAACGAACCGGGAAGCGCGCTGGAGCCGTTTTGCCATATCAGCAGGCTTGATGAACAAACGCGTCACCACGACATGCTTAAATCGGCCGGTCGTCCCGTGACGCACGGTATCACTCTGGGCCTGAAGGAGATCCTCAATGCAAAGGAAATATTGCTGCTGATTGCCGGAGAAGGAAAACAGGCCGCTGTTGAAAAATACCTGACCACTGCCGTGACGACTGCAGTTCCGGCCTCGTTTTTGTGGCTGCATGACAATACGACATGTTTACTGGATGGCTCGCATTATTCAGATCGATAACCCCCCCCTCTCATTCTGACACGCTGTAGTTTTTCTTTTGTTGCAGCGTGTTTCCCGGATTATCCCTGCTGATCCAGCGCATATTTGTACAGTGCGTTCTTTTTCACGCCGTGGATTTCTGCCGCCAGCGCTGCGGCTTTCTTCAGCGGCAACTCGGCCTGTAACAACGTGAGGGTGCGCAGGGCATCGGCAGGCAGTTCGTCTTCCTGCGCCTTGTGTCCTTCCACAATCAGCACCATCTCGCCTTTACGCCGGTTCTCGTCCTCTTTAACCCACGCCAGCAGTTCACCCACCGGTGCGCCGTGAATTGTCTCCCAGGTTTTGGTCAGCTCGCGCGCCAGCACCACGTAACGGGATTCGCCCCACACCGCGACCATATCTTCCAGGCTGTCCAGCAGGCGATGCGTGGATTCATAGAAAATCAGCGTGCGCGGTTCGGTTTCGATAGCTTTCAGCGCGTCACGACGTCCTTTTGATTTCGCGGGTAAAAAGCCTTCATAGCAGAAGCGGTCGGACGGCAATCCCGCCGCGCTTAATGCGGCAATCGCCGCACAGGGCCCCGGCAACGGCACGACACGGATGCCCTGCTCACGACAACTGCGTACCAGGTGGTAACCCGGATCGTTAATCAGCGGCGTCCCGGCATCGGAAACCAGCGCGATGTTCAGCCCTTCTTTCAACTTCGCCACCAGCGTGTCTGCTTTTTGCTGCTCGTTATGATCGTGCAGGGCGAACAGTCGGGCATTAATCGCGAAATGCTGCAATAATAATCCGGTATGGCGAGTATCTTCAGCGGCAATTAAATCAACAGCTTGTAACACTTCGAGCGCACGCTGGGTAATATCAGACAAATTCCCGATAGGAGTAGGTACAATAAAGAGTTGGCCGCGAGAATTATCCGCCGATTCGTGTTGTGTCATTGTGTCGTCCGTATTGCCGATTTAATATTGAGCATTGCGTATAAAAAATATCACTGGATACAGTATGGTACCCTTAACATTCTCTCGTTTAAAAGCCGCGCGCTGTCTGCCCATCGTTCTGGCAGCCCTGATTTTCGCCGGCTGTGGCACCCAGGCGCCCGATCAGAGCACTGCCCATATGCAGGGCACAGCGCAAGCTGATTCCGGCTTTTATCTGCAACAGATGCAGCAAAGCGCAAATGATAGCAAGACCAACTGGCAATTACTCGCCATTCGTGCACTGCTGAAAGAAGGCAAAAGCCAGCAGGCTATCGAACTGTTTAACCAACTGCCGCAGGATCTGAATGATACCCAGCGCCGGGAACAGTCGCTGTTAGCCGTTGAAATCAAACTGGCGCAGAAAGATTTTGCCGGAGCGCAGGCGCTACTGGAAAAGCTTACCCCGTCTGATTTTGAGCAAAATCAGCAGGCGCGCTACTGGCAGGCGCAGATTGACGCCAGCCAGGGCCGCCCATCACTCTCGCTGCTGCGCGCCCTGATTGCGCAGGAACCCCTGCTTGGCGAGAAGGATAAGCAGAAAAATATGGACGCCACCTGGCAAGCATTGTCTGCAATGACGCAGGAGCAGGCCCAGGCGTTAGTTATCAATGCCGATGAAAACGTGTTGCAGGGCTGGCTGGACCTACAACGTGTCTGGTTTGATAACCGCAGCGATCCGGACATGATGAAAGCGGGCATTGCCGACTGGCAAAAACGCTATCCGCAAAATCCGGGAGCAAAACTGCTGCCAACCCAACTGGTCAATGTGCAGAGCTTTAAACCCGCCTCGACCAGTAAAATCGCCCTGCTACTGCCGCTGAACGGTCAGGCAGCCGTATTTGGTCGCACCATTCAACAGGGCTTTGAAGCCGCCAAAAATCTTGGTACGCAGCCTGTCGACGCGCAGCCCGCCGCACAACCGGCTCCGGTCGCAGCCCCAACGCCGGCGGACCCGCAGCCGCAGGCGACCGATGGCGTCGCCAGTCCTGCCCAGGCTTCAGTGAGCGATTTGACCCATGACGAGCAGGCCGAACAGCCCGTGCCGGTCAGCGCACCGCAGACAACGTCTGCACAGCCAACCACCGCAAGCGCGGCGGCAAATCCTTCCGCAGAACTGAAAATTTATGACACCAGCGCCCAACCGCTCGATCAGATCCTGACGCAGGTTCAGCAGGACGGCGCGAGTATCGTGGTCGGCCCGCTGCTGAAAAACAACGTCGACGAACTGCTAAAAAGCAACACTCCGTTGAACGTGCTGGCACTTAACCAGCCGGAATCGGTGCAGAGCCGCGCAAACATCTGTTACTTCGCCCTCTCACCGGAAGATGAAGCGCGTGATGCGGCGCGCCATATCCGTGAACAGGGCAAACAGTCGCCGCTGCTGCTGATCCCGCGTAGCGCGCTTGGCGATCGTGTTGCTAACGCCTTTGCCCAGGAGTGGCAAAAACTGGGTGGCGCTACGGTGCTGCAACAGAAATTTGGCTCAACGGCGGAACTGCGTATGGGCGTCAACGGCGGTTCAGGGATAGCGTTAACCGGTAGCCCGGTCGCTGCCAGCGCACCGTCTCAACCTGGCGTCACTATTGGCAATTTAACCATTCCGGCTGCGCCAACGGATGCCCAGATTAGCGGTAACGGTGGTCGCGTGGACGCCGTGTATATTCTGGCAACACCTAATGAGATAGCCTTCATCAAGCCGATGATCGCCATGCGCAACGGTAGCCAGAGTGGTGCCACGCTGTACGCCAGTTCGCGTAGCGCGCAGGGGAATGCCGGTCCTGACTTCCGTCTGGAAATGGATGGCCTGCAGTACAGCGAGATCCCGATGCTGGCGGGCGCGAACCCGTCGCTAATGCAGCAGGCGCTCGGCGCAGTGCATAATGACTACTCGCTGGCGCGCATGTACGCAATGGGCGTGGATGCCTGGTCGCTGGCGAACCATTTCTCCCAGATGCGTCAGGTGCAGGGCTTCGAAATTAATGGCAATACCGGCGCGCTGACCGCCAGTCAGGACTGTGTGATTAACAGGAAGTTATCATGGCTCCAGTACCAACAAGGGCAGATTGTCCCCGCCAGTTAACGAGCAAACAGGCCGGTGACGCGTGGGAAACCGCCGCGCGTCGCTGGCTGGAGCGCAAGGGACTGCATTTTATCGCCGCCAACGTGCATGAACGCGGCGGCGAGATCGATCTGATCATGCGTGATGGCAAGACGACCGTCTTTATTGAGGTCCGCTACCGGCGCTCTACCACGTTCGGTGGTGCCGCTGCCAGTGTGACGCGCAGCAAGCAACGTAAATTATTACAGGCTGCCCGCTTGTGGCTCGCGCGCCACAATGGGAGTTTTGATACTGTGGATTGCCGGTTCGATGTGTTAGCCTTCACCGGAAATGATGTTGAGTGGTTCAGGAATGCCTTTACTGACTGCTCATAATTGAAGATTCAGAACAGACCCATTGGGCAAATAAAATAGCCTAATGGGTCAGCTCTTAAGGATTAGCGTGTTAGACAGAATTAAAGTCTGCTTTACCGAAAGCATTCAAACTCAAATTGCAGCGGCAGAAGCCCTCCCGGATGCTATCTCTCGCGCCGCCGTGACGCTGGTTCATTCACTGCTCAATGGCAACAAAATTCTCTGTTGTGGTAATGGGACATCCGCTGCCAACGCACAGCATTTTGCGGCCAGCATGATCAACCGCTTTGAGACAGAACGCCCCAGTTTACCTGCGATTGCACTAAATACGGATAATGTGGTCTTAACAGCGATTGCTAACGACCGTCTGCATGACGAAGTGTATGCAAAACAGGTTCGGGCGTTGGGTCATGCTGGCGACGTCTTACTGGCCATCTCGACGCGCGGCAACAGCCGCGATATCGTTAAGGCTGTGGAAGCTGCCGTCACGCGAGACATGACGATTGTGGCACTGACCGGGTATGACGGGGGTGAACTGGCTGGACTCTTAGGGCCACAGGATGTTGAGATCCGCATCCCTTCACACCACAGCGCACGCATTCAGGAAATGCATATGCTGACGGTAAACTGCCTGTGCGATCTGATCGATAACACGCTTTTCCCCCACCAGGATGATTAAGGAGTACACATGAAGGCTTTATCGCCAATCGCAGTCCTTATTTCTGCTCTGCTATTGCAAGGTTGTGTAGCCGCCGCAGTGGTCGGTACCGCCGCCGTTGGCACCAAAGCAGCAACAGATCCACGTAGCGTAGGCACTCAGGTGGACGATGGAACCCTGGAAGTGCGCGTCAACAGTGCGCTGTCGAAAGATGCACAGATCAAGAAAGAAACGCGCATTAACGTGACGGCTTATCAGGGTAAAGTGTTACTGGTCGGTCAGTCGCCGAATAGTGAACTCTCCGCACGGGCTAAACAGATTGCGATGGGCGTCGACGGCACCACCGAGGTCTATAACGAGATCCGTCAGGGCCAGCCGATTGGCATGGGCACCGCGTCAAGTGACACCTGGATCACCACCAAAGTACGCTCTCAGTTGCTGACCAGCGATCAGGTTAAATCATCCAACGTGAAAGTGACGACCGAAAACGGCGAAGTGTTCCTGTTAGGCCTGGTGACCGACCGTGAAGCGAAAGCGGCTGCGGATATCGCCAGCCGGGTCAGCGGCGTGAAGCGCGTCACCACGGCGTTTACCTTCATCAAGTAATCCCCCAGGCCTGATTAGGCGCTTTAGCGTCGACATCAGGCCATATGTGCCGGATGGCGGCGTGACCGCCTTATCCGGCCTACAGAGTGTATTATCGTAGGCCGGGCAAGCGAAGCGCCCC
>NZ_JBGUBF010000015.1:0-40591 GCF_041807075.1 Citrobacter telavivensis
AGGAATGCCGGGGGCGCTTCGCTTGCCCGGCCTACGATAATACACTCTGTAGGCCGGATAAGGCGGTCACGCCGCCATCCGGCACATATGGCCTGATGTCGACGCTAAAGCGCCTAATCAGGCCTGGGGGATTACTTGATGAAGGTAAACGCCGTGGTGACGCGCTTCACGCCGCTGACCCGGCTGGCGATATCCGCAGCCGCTTTCGCTTCACGGTCGGTCACCAGGCCTAACAGGAACACTTCGCCGTTTTCGGTCGTCACTTTCACGTTGGATGATTTAACCTGATCGCTGGTCAGCAACTGAGAGCGTACTTTGGTGGTGATCCAGGTGTCACTTGACGCGGTGCCCATGCCAATCGGCTGGCCCTGACGGATCTCGTTATAGACCTCGGTGGTGCCGTCGACGCCCATCGCAATCTGTTTAGCCCGTGCGGAGAGTTCACTATTCGGCGACTGACCGACCAGTAACACTTTACCCTGATAAGCCGTCACGTTAATGCGCGTTTCTTTCTTGATCTGTGCATCTTTCGACAGCGCACTGTTGACGCGCACTTCCAGGGTTCCATCGTCCACCTGAGTGCCTACGCTACGTGGATCTGTTGCTGCTTTGGTGCCAACGGCGGCGGTACCGACCACTGCGGCGGCTACACAACCTTGCAATAGCAGAGCAGAAATAAGGACTGCGATTGGCGATAAAGCCTTCATGTGTACTCCTTAATCATCCTGGTGGGGGAAAAGCGTGTTATCGATCAGATCGCACAGGCAGTTTACCGTCAGCATATGCATTTCCTGAATGCGTGCGCTGTGGTGTGAAGGGATGCGGATCTCAACATCCTGTGGCCCTAAGAGTCCAGCCAGTTCACCCCCGTCATACCCGGTCAGTGCCACAATCGTCATGTCTCGCGTGACGGCAGCTTCCACAGCCTTAACGATATCGCGGCTGTTGCCGCGCGTCGAGATGGCCAGTAAGACGTCGCCAGCATGACCCAACGCCCGAACCTGTTTTGCATACACTTCGTCATGCAGACGGTCGTTAGCAATCGCTGTTAAGACCACATTATCCGTATTTAGTGCAATCGCAGGTAAACTGGGGCGTTCTGTCTCAAAGCGGTTGATCATGCTGGCCGCAAAATGCTGTGCGTTGGCAGCGGATGTCCCATTACCACAACAGAGAATTTTGTTGCCATTGAGCAGTGAATGAACCAGCGTCACGGCGGCGCGAGAGATAGCATCCGGGAGGGCTTCTGCCGCTGCAATTTGAGTTTGAATGCTTTCGGTAAAGCAGACTTTAATTCTGTCTAACACGCTAATCCTTAAGAGCTGACCCATTAGGCTATTTTATTTGCCCAATGGGTCTGTTCTGAATCTTCAATTATGAGCAGTCAGTAAAGGCATTCCTGAACCACTCAACATCATTTCCGGTGAAGGCTAACACATCGAACCGGCAATCCACAGTATCAAAACTCCCATTGTGGCGCGCGAGCCACAAGCGGGCAGCCTGTAATAATTTACGTTGCTTGCTGCGCGTCACACTGGCAGCGGCACCACCGAACGTGGTAGAGCGCCGGTAGCGGACCTCAATAAAGACGGTCGTCTTGCCATCACGCATGATCAGATCGATCTCGCCGCCGCGTTCATGCACGTTGGCGGCGATAAAATGCAGTCCCTTGCGCTCCAGCCAGCGACGCGCGGCGGTTTCCCACGCGTCACCGGCCTGTTTGCTCGTTAACTGGCGGGGACAATCTGCCCTTGTTGGTACTGGAGCCATGATAACTTCCTGTTAATCACACAGTCCTGACTGGCGGTCAGCGCGCCGGTATTGCCATTAATTTCGAAGCCCTGCACCTGACGCATCTGGGAGAAATGGTTCGCCAGCGACCAGGCATCCACGCCCATTGCGTACATGCGCGCCAGCGAGTAGTCATTATGCACTGCGCCGAGCGCCTGCTGCATTAGCGACGGGTTCGCGCCCGCCAGCATCGGGATCTCGCTGTACTGCAGGCCATCCATTTCCAGACGGAAGTCAGGACCGGCATTCCCCTGCGCGCTACGCGAACTGGCGTACAGCGTGGCACCACTCTGGCTACCGTTGCGCATGGCGATCATCGGCTTGATGAAGGCTATCTCATTAGGTGTTGCCAGAATATACACGGCGTCCACGCGACCACCGTTACCGCTAATCTGGGCATCCGTTGGCGCAGCCGGAATGGTTAAATTGCCAATAGTGACGCCAGGTTGAGACGGTGCGCTGGCAGCGACCGGGCTACCGGTTAACGCTATCCCTGAACCGCCGTTGACGCCCATACGCAGTTCCGCCGTTGAGCCAAATTTCTGTTGCAGCACCGTAGCGCCACCCAGTTTTTGCCACTCCTGGGCAAAGGCGTTAGCAACACGATCGCCAAGCGCGCTACGCGGGATCAGCAGCAGCGGCGACTGTTTGCCCTGTTCACGGATATGGCGCGCCGCATCACGCGCTTCATCTTCCGGTGAGAGGGCGAAGTAACAGATGTTTGCGCGGCTCTGCACCGATTCCGGCTGGTTAAGTGCCAGCACGTTCAACGGAGTGTTGCTTTTTAGCAGTTCGTCGACGTTGTTTTTCAGCAGCGGGCCGACCACGATACTCGCGCCGTCCTGCTGAACCTGCGTCAGGATCTGATCGAGCGGTTGGGCGCTGGTGTCATAAATTTTCAGTTCTGCGGAAGGATTTGCCGCCGCGCTTGCGGTGGTTGGCTGTGCAGACGTTGTCTGCGGTGCGCTGACCGGCACGGGCTGTTCGGCCTGCTCGTCATGGGTCAAATCGCTCACTGAAGCCTGGGCAGGACTGGCGACGCCATCGGTCGCCTGCGGCTGCGGGTCCGCCGGCGTTGGGGCTGCGACCGGAGCCGGTTGTGCGGCGGGCTGCGCGTCGACAGGCTGCGTACCAAGATTTTTGGCGGCTTCAAAGCCCTGTTGAATGGTGCGACCAAATACGGCTGCCTGACCGTTCAGCGGCAGTAGCAGGGCGATTTTACTGGTCGAGGCGGGTTTAAAGCTCTGCACATTGACCAGTTGGGTTGGCAGCAGTTTTGCTCCCGGATTTTGCGGATAGCGTTTTTGCCAGTCGGCAATGCCCGCTTTCATCATGTCCGGATCGCTGCGGTTATCAAACCAGACACGTTGTAGGTCCAGCCAGCCCTGCAACACGTTTTCATCGGCATTGATAACTAACGCCTGGGCCTGCTCCTGCGTCATTGCAGACAATGCTTGCCAGGTGGCGTCCATATTTTTCTGCTTATCCTTCTCGCCAAGCAGGGGTTCCTGCGCAATCAGGGCGCGCAGCAGCGAGAGTGATGGGCGGCCCTGGCTGGCGTCAATCTGCGCCTGCCAGTAGCGCGCCTGCTGATTTTGCTCAAAATCAGACGGGGTAAGCTTTTCCAGTAGCGCCTGCGCTCCGGCAAAATCTTTCTGCGCCAGTTTGATTTCAACGGCTAACAGCGACTGTTCCCGGCGCTGGGTATCATTCAGATCCTGCGGCAGTTGGTTAAACAGTTCGATAGCCTGCTGGCTTTTGCCTTCTTTCAGCAGTGCACGAATGGCGAGTAATTGCCAGTTGGTCTTGCTATCATTTGCGCTTTGCTGCATCTGTTGCAGATAAAAGCCGGAATCAGCTTGCGCTGTGCCCTGCATATGGGCAGTGCTCTGATCGGGCGCCTGGGTGCCACAGCCGGCGAAAATCAGGGCTGCCAGAACGATGGGCAGACAGCGCGCGGCTTTTAAACGAGAGAATGTTAAGGGTACCATACTGTATCCAGTGATATTTTTTATACGCAATGCTCAATATTAAATCGGCAATACGGACGACACAATGACACAACACGAATCGGCGGATAATTCTCGCGGCCAACTCTTTATTGTACCTACTCCTATCGGGAATTTGTCTGATATTACCCAGCGTGCGCTCGAAGTGTTACAAGCTGTTGATTTAATTGCCGCTGAAGATACTCGCCATACCGGATTATTATTGCAGCATTTCGCGATTAATGCCCGACTGTTCGCCCTGCACGATCATAACGAGCAGCAAAAAGCAGACACGCTGGTGGCGAAGTTGAAAGAAGGGCTGAACATCGCGCTGGTTTCCGATGCCGGGACGCCGCTGATTAACGATCCGGGTTACCACCTGGTACGCAGTTGTCGTGAGCAGGGCATCCGTGTCGTGCCGTTGCCGGGGCCCTGTGCGGCGATTGCCGCATTAAGCGCGGCGGGATTGCCGTCCGACCGCTTCTGCTATGAAGGCTTTTTACCCGCGAAATCAAAAGGACGTCGTGACGCGCTGAAAGCTATCGAAACCGAACCGCGCACGCTGATTTTCTATGAATCCACGCATCGCCTGCTGGACAGCCTGGAAGATATGGTCGCGGTGTGGGGCGAATCCCGTTACGTGGTGCTGGCGCGCGAGCTGACCAAAACCTGGGAGACAATTCACGGCGCACCGGTGGGTGAACTGCTGGCGTGGGTTAAAGAGGACGAGAACCGGCGTAAAGGCGAGATGGTGCTGATTGTGGAAGGACACAAGGCGCAGGAAGACGAACTGCCTGCCGATGCCCTGCGCACCCTCACGTTGTTACAGGCCGAGTTGCCGCTGAAGAAAGCCGCAGCGCTGGCGGCAGAAATCCACGGCGTGAAAAAGAACGCACTGTACAAATATGCGCTGGATCAGCAGGGATAATCCGGGAAACACGCTGCAACAAAAGAAAAACTACAGCGTGTCAGAATGAGAGGGGGGGGTTATCGATCTGAATAATGCGAGCCATCCAGTAAACATGTCGTATTGTCATGCAGCCACAAAAACGAGGCCGGAACTGCAGTCGTCACGGCAGTGGTCAGGTATTTTTCAACAGCGGCCTGTTTTCCTTCTCCGGCAATCAGCAGCAATATTTCCTTTGCATTGAGGATCTCCTTCAGGCCCAGAGTGATACCGTGCGTCACGGGACGACCGGCCGATTTAAGCATGTCGTGGTGACGCGTTTGTTCATCAAGCCTGCTGATATGGCAAAACGGCTCCAGCGCGCTTCCCGGTTCGTTCAGCCCCAGATGACCATTCTTGCCGATGCCCAATACGCATAAATCGAGACCGCCCCGGCTGGCAATCAAATCCGTCACGCGCTCGCACTCCGTCTCGTCGATATTTTCTGACTGAAAACCGATCAGCTGTTCCGGACGCAGGCCAAGCGGTTGCACGATGTGCTGTTGCAGGAAGGATTCACAGGTGCCCGGCGTGTGTAAGGGCATTCCCACCCACTCATCGAGCTTCACAAAGGTCACGTTGCGGATATCAACATGACGCTGCTGTATTTTCTCGACCAGGAAACGATAGGTCAGTTCAGGCGTCGCGCCGGTCGCCAGGCAGATCGTCGCGTCAGGTTTGTTCTGTATTACCTGAATTAACCGTTCGCTGGCGCGATCGCTGAGTGCGTCATAATGGTCGCAGTACTGTATGTATTGCATCTGTCAGTCATCCTTTTGACGAGGGGCGCACGTACCGTCGCGCCCGTGCGGTTTACAAAATGCCAAGTGCGGAAGAGACGATAGAAAGCACAAAGGTGACGCCGATTAACAATACCGGATGCGCTTTTTTCACCCGCAGCAGGTAGTACATCAGCAGCGTGTAGCCCATCGGTAAAATGTTCGGGAAGACCTTATCAAAGAAGTCCTTTTGCAGTGCCACGTTGTGCGTGCTGTCGATGGCAAAAGAGGTTACGACATCGATATGAACGTAGGAGGCGATCAGACCGCCAATCACCGTGATCCCGAGGATCGTCGCCGAACGGGCGATCATCTGCGAGTTTTCCCTCACCTTATCAATGGCTTTTACCCCGACCGAATAGCCGACGTGAGTCCAGCCGACGCGCAGGAAAAAGATCATCAGATAGACGGCGAAGAACAGAATCGGCCCCAGCAAATTGCCCTGACTGGCGAATGAGGAGCAGATCCCCGCCATAATCGGCAGCAAGGTGAACCAGAAAATGGCATCGCCAATCCCGGCGATGGGGCCAAACAGCGCCACTTTCAGACCCTTGATGGTGTCGCGGTTTTCTCCTTTCTCTTCCATTGAGATCAGTAAGCCCATCAGGAAACCGACGAGGTTCGGGTGGGTATTGATAAATTCCAGATGATCTTTCATGGCCGCACTCAGACCCGGCTTATCATCTTTATAGATTTTTTTCAGAATCGGCAGCATCGCCCAGGTAAAGCCGCCCGCTTGCATCCTTTCATAGTTAAAGCTCGCCTGAAGAAGGGAAGAGCGGAAGCCAAGACGGGTAATGTCTTTTTTACTGATTTCAGATCCCATTGCTGTAATCCTCTTCATCATCATTTTTACGGGCGACAGGCTGGGGTTGCGCCTGCTGTTTAGCTTTGGCATTGAAAAATTCGTACACGGCGAAGCCCGCGCCGAGGACGGCGACCGGGAGTAGGTTGTTGACCTGGATGTAGCACACAAAGAGGAAGCCGGCGATCAGGTAAGGAATGTACTGCGCTTTGAACATCACGCGCAGCAGCAGACCAAAACCGACGGCAGGCAGAATCCCCCCCGCGACTTCGAAACCATGAGTCAGCCAGGCTGGCATGGCTTTCACCAGCGCCTGCATGGCACCCTGCGCCAGATAGGTACACAGAAACGCGATAATGGCGTATGAGCAGGCGACAATCAGCGTTGTCAGCCAGTTCAGACGGGC
This sequence comes from Citrobacter telavivensis, assembly GCF_041807075.1. Lineage (NCBI taxonomy): Bacteria > Pseudomonadati > Pseudomonadota > Gammaproteobacteria > Enterobacterales > Enterobacteriaceae > Citrobacter > Citrobacter telavivensis. The sequence goes on from NZ_JBGUBF010000015.1 coordinate 6,716, forward strand.
AAATGCGCGGGTATTGGCTTCTTTAGCGCAGTTGTCGGCCCTGGACATGAACAGGGAGAAGGCGGAATAGAAGAACAGAATCACGTATTGCATCAGCAGGCTGAACGGCAAGCCGAGGCCGATGGCGGTTTTGGCATCCACGCCGGTAGACCAGGCGATCACCGTGGTCATCAGCCCCGCCATGATGGGGTTTGGCGGTTGTACGCCGCCGGCGGGCGTCAGACCGGCAAAGGCCAGTTCGGTCAGACCGCCGGTGATCAAACCAATATGAATATCGCCAAGGATGGCGCCAGTGAGCGTACAGACAATTATCGGTCTGAATAAGAACAGGGCTTCCAGCCAAAAATCGATTCCCAGAAAGAAGACTAATGCAGCAAGGGATATCCCTTGTAAAAGTGTTATTTCATGCATTTTGACACCTCATGTAAATAAGTCCCTTTAATATGAAAACATTGGCTTGTTATTTACTCCGGGATCGCTTCTTTTTGATCGCCAGGGACATCCTGAATAAAAATGTTTACGCCGTGTTTCTTAATGAACTGCAGGTCCTGAAGATCCTGCTCATTGACATAAACCTTGCTGCTAATCTGCTTTTTACCTTCCGAGAAGTGCATATTGCCGACGTTCACGTCGTTGAGCGTGATACCGCCCTCGAGCAGTTTTCGGACCGTTTGCGGGGTGCGGCAAATCAGGAATATCTTCTGGTGCGGCGCGGCCTTACCGATGACATTGATGGTTTTTTCTATAGAAAAGAAACGGATGCCGAAACCGTAGGTTTCTGCGGTGATGCCCATTAATTTCTGCTGAATCTCATCCTGAGCGACATCATCATCCACGACAACCAGCAGATTGGCACCGATTGTCGATGTCCAGGTGACGCCCACCTGACCATGCACCAGTCGGTTATCAATACGCGTTAACAGGATATTTGGACTACCCATTCTTAAATCCTCACCATAAAATAATAGAATGACAGAACTTGTTGAAATATATTATTGTTACCGTAACGCATTCATGAATTTATTCAGCGTGATGTAATCTCTTTATTCTCCCCCGCTATCTGGTCAGAAAGCGCTACCTGATATTAATCAGATAACGCTTCTGTATATGATGTTGAAACAGTATTTTTTAAGTTAAATCGGAATCAGCCACTAATTTGTTAGCCGAACCGCAAACCGTGATTTTACTTCTCACGACCTCTTTCATCGCATCCATACCGACACGCATGTAATAGCGCGGATCGTTGCCCTGTGGGTTGTCAGCAAACCACGCTTTCACGGCATCGGCGAAGGCAATTTTCAGTTCGGTAGCGACGTTAACCTTACAGACGCCCAGCTCTATCGTGCGGCGTACATACTCGTCAGGCACATCGCTCGCACCGTGCAGCACCAGCGGAATATCCACCACTTCACGGATTTCAGCCAGGCGCTGGAAATCGATTTTCGGTTTTTTGGTGTAGAGGCCGTGTGCGGTGCCGATGGCGACAGCAAGGCTGTCGACGCCGGTCAGCTCAACAAAGCGTTTGGCCTCTTGTGGATCGGTCAGAAAGGCGCTTTCTGCATCAACGCTCATGTCGTCTTCGACGCCACCCAGGCGTCCCAGTTCCGCTTCTACGCTGCAATCGCGGGCGTGGCAGAAATCGACAACCGATTTCACCAGCTTTACGTTTTCCTCAAACGGGAAATGGCTACCGTCGATCATGGCGCTGCGTACTCCGGCGTTCACCTTATGGCGAATGTCGTCCAGTGATTCATGATGATCGAGATGCAGCGCCAGCGGCATACCGTAGGTGGTGGAGTAGGCGGTGCACAGCGCGTAAAGCTCTTCCAGCGCGATATGTTTAAAGGTGCCTGGCGTACCGGCGAGGATCACCGGTGATTGCATTTCGCTACACACTTCGAGGATCGCCTGGATAGTCTCGGCGTTATGAATGTTGAAGGCCGGTACGGCGTAGCCTTTTGCCTGAGCATCCTGCAGGAGATACTTCGTAGAAATGATACTCATGATCGGATCCTCTTAAGCCTGCCACGGGTGAATAACGACGCCCTGCACGACGCGGTTGACCGTACCGCTGCGGGAAGGGTTATCCGGCGTATTACCGACATTAATGGACTGGGTGAGCGCAAAGACCTGGGCATACATCAGGTAGCAGAAAGCCAGCTCGCTATCGATAAAATGACGCGCGGAGGGTAACAGAATGTGCGGGCCAGATTCGATGATGGAATCGCTTTCGGCCGCGATAGCGACAACGCGCATTGCCTGACCATCGCGACGCAGCTCCGCCAGCAGATCGAGATCGTACTGCCGTGTGTAAGGGTGGCTGGAGATGTACACCACGATCAGCGTTTCGTTATCCACCAGTGATTTCGGACCGTGACGGAAGCCGGTTGGCGAGTCGTAAAACGCGGCCAGCTTACCGGCGGTCAGCTCAAGTACTTTCAGGGCTGACTCACGCGCAGCACCCTGTAATCCACCGCTACCGAGATAGACGATCCGTTTCCAGGCGCCATTGCCAAACACGCCGTGGCTGAAATCACCCAGTGACGACAGGATAGTCTGACAGCGATCCGCAACATCGCGGAAGGTCCGGCTGTTGATGAGTTTCGGTGCGAACACCGCCAGGCAACTGGCCATCATAGTAGTAATACTGCTGGTCATCGCAAACCCGCGATCGTGAGTTTCTGTCGGCATCAGCAGGGCAAAGGCGTTATCGCTTGCAACGGCGTTCTGGTACAGGCTGCCTGCTTCATTGCAGGTGATCGAAAGGTGGTAGCACTCAGGGACGAACTGGTTTGCCAGTTCCACTGCCGCAACGCTTTCCGGGCTGTTGCCGGAACGGGCAAACGAGACCAGCAGCAGCGGATGCGCCGGGTTCAGATAATCCATCGGATTGGTGACCAGATCGGTGGTCGGTACTGCGCTGATGTTTTGCCCGGTGTGGCTGGCAAGCCAGGGGGCGATTATCTCGCCAATGAATGCCGAGGTGCCAGCCCCGGTGAGGACGATCCGCAGATCGTCTTTACGCAGCAGTGGCGCGAGAAAATTGTCGATCGCGGTACGAATCGCGTCAATGTTCGTCAGCGAGCGGATCCAACTGGCAGGCTGCTGGCGGATCTCTTCTTCAGTCCAGGTTCCGGTTGTTGCAGCAGCAGGGGTATAGGTTTCTGGCATAACGTAAGTCCTTAGTCTTGTGAATTCCACATCAGACGCTGGCAAAATGTCGCTATCTTTCGTTTCGTTTCACTTGTTCACATGATCGATTGATTAAAATTTATAGGAAAGAAATCGAAAGTTCAATAATGCAAAATGAAATAAAACGAAAAGTGTGATCGATTGTACGGAGAGGTTTTTTATCTTATTGATCTGTAATGATTCTCTGCCACCATCCAGGAATGGGGGTTTTCTTAATCGAAAGGAAAAGAAAGGCCTTACGATTCATGATCGAAGGCCAGGGAGGAAAAAAGGGTCAAAGGGGGAGGAGCTGACCCTGAATCCAAATCTGTTGTAAATGCAGTCCGCTATCGAGGGCGATCGTGCTGGCGCGTTTGCCTGGGGCTAACGATCCTGAGTGGCTGTCGATCCCCAACAGACGCGCTGGATGGAGAGAGGCCATATGGATAGCATCCTCAGGGGCGATACCTGTCAGTTCGACCATATTGCGCACTGCCGCATCAACCGACAACGTACTGCCCGCCAGGCCACCGGATGCGGTTCGCACGATACCTCCGTGCATTTCGACTTTTTCACCGCACAGCGTGTAGTTTCCGTCGGGCATACCGGCGGCCTGCATCGCATCGGTTATCAGCACCAGCCTCTCTTTTGCACAGCAGCAACAGAGCGTCATAGCCGCCGGATGGACGTGGTGCCCATCGGCGATAAGTTCCAGCCACGCGCGCGGGTCAGTGAGTCCTGCGCCGACCATCCCGGGCTCCCGGTGATGAAGCCCGGTCATGCCGTTGTAGCAGTGCACGAGTCCGTCCGCGCCCGCGTCAAAGGCGGCACGGGTTTGCGCCCAGCTTGCCGCGCTATGCCCCAACATCACCCGCACACCCTGCTGCCTGAGATGGCGAATCGCCTGCAATGCCCCCGGTTTTTCCGGTGCCAGCGCCACCACGCGCAGGGTCTGTCGCGAAATGGCGATCAGCTCATCCAGCTCCGCAAGGTCCAGCTCCCGAAACAGCTCCGGCGGATGGGCACCCTTATTCTGCGGCGTGAAGTACGGCCCTTCCAGGTAACTTCCCAGCACCTGTGCGCCAGGCCCGCCGCAATGATAGCGCTGGGCAATACGCTCCAGCGCGCGATGAATCGTCTTTAGCGGCGCGGTAACGGTGGTGGGGAGCCAACTGGCAACCCCTTCACGCGCTTTGTGCATCGCCAGCTTATCGAGCGCATCCGGTTCGTCGTCCATCACATCGATTCCCGCGCCACCGTGGACGTGGATGTCGATATAGGCGGGACAGAGTAGCTCGGCATCGCGCACGGTGATGCCCGCCGGAATCGGCTCGATTGCCGTGATGACGCCTTCTTCAACGCGCAACTGGTGATCGTCCAGCCACCCGTGTTCGGTGAGCAGGCGTCTGGCACGCAAAACCTGCGTCATATTCCTTCCTCGATGGGGTGCTCCTCGCGACAGCGGCCCAGCTCATCTACCAGGCTTGTCAGACCGCGATGCCCACATTCCAGCGCCTGCACACGAAATGCCTCGCTGCTGAGCCCTTCACGATCCAGTACCATTTCCAGCAGCAGTTGCAGGTTAGTACCAGTAATCACTTCCCGGCCGGGTTTCAACATCGCAAGCGTTGAGGCGACGCGAAACGGTGTGCCGCCGAGCAGGTCGGTCAGGAAAACGATATCTTCCTCACCGTCCAGTTGCTCAATCGCCTGCTCAAGCTGCGAGGTGAGCAGCGCGGTGGTGGAGGTTTCCGGAAAGTCGATAGCGATGAACTGCGACTGCTCGCCAAGGATCTGTTTCATCGCTTTTTCCATACCGCTGGCAAACCCACCGTGCCCCGTCAAAATAATACCTAACATCGAAGACCTCTTTGCTTTACAGGAAGTGACAGAACTTGCCGACAACACCCAGCACCACGGTGATACCGATAAGGCGCAGCGGACTCCAGCCGCGACGGACCAACCAGAACATCGTCAGGGTATAGACCAGCGGTAAAAAGGCAGGCATCAGCTTGTCGATAACGTCAGCCTGGAGCTTGACGACGGCATCACCCGCCTTGATTTCGAGCGTGGTGTTCAGGCGCACATAGGTCGCGACGAGCGCGCCGATCACCGTCATCCCGACGATAGACGCCGCGTGGCCCACTTTCTTCGTATTGGCCTTGATGAGTGGAATGGCGGCGACCCCCATACGGTAAGCATAGTGCGCCAGGCCAAAACGCAGAGCCAGATGGACCACGTTAAACAGCACAATGAAGACCACCGCGCCGAGGATGGAGCCCTGCAAGGCCAGACTGGCCCCGATGCCGCCGCAAATAGGCAGTAGCGTCAGCCAGAACATCGCGTCGCCAATCCCGCCGAGCGGTGCGCCAACGGCAATTTTGGTGCTCTGAATACTGTTAACGTCCTGCTTTGAGCGTTCCATCGCCAGGATGATGCCAATCACAAACGTCACCAGGAAGGGATGGGTATTGAAGAAACCCATGTGACCTTTCATGGCGCGCGCCAGGTCGCGTTTATTGGTGTGGATCTTTTTCAGTGCAGGCAGCAGACCATACAGCCAACCGGAAGCCTGCATACGTTCGTAGTTAAACGACGCCTGCAACAGCATGGAACGCCAGGCGACCCGGTTGATATCTTTTTTGGTCAGCTCTGCGCCAATGCTCTGATCTTCATAGATGTTTTCGTTTACGCCGGAAAGCAGCGTTTCTTCGCTGTCGGAAACAGTCGGAAGAGTTTGTTGATTAGATGCCATCTTCGAATTCCTCTTTCTGGGCCGCAGGTTGGGTCGGTTCAGGTGATTTACGCAGCAGGTCGATCAGCGCCATGGCCAGCGCCGCGGCGGCGATAGCCAGTACCGGCAGCTTGAGCCAGGCGGCCCCCACGAAACCGATGATAAAGTAAGGGATATAGACATTTTTCATCATGATTTTCAGCAGCACGGCAAAGCCGATGGCTGGCATGATGCCGCCCGCGACGCCGAGGCCGTCAATCAGACGTTCCGGAAGGACATCAATGGCTGTTTTCGCGTGCTCTGCACCGAAGTAAATCGGCAGGAACGCGCAGAGAAAATAGAAAATCCCCAGCGCCAGTAACGCCAGATAGTTCACCCGTTCAATGCCGGCAGTATCGGCATTCGCCGCCATGCGATCGCAGCGGGACATCACCCCAGACATCACGGAGAACAGGAACGTAATCCCCATCTGTACTGCCACAGCAAACGGCACGGCAACGCCCACGGCGACATCCGGTTTCACCCCTGTCGTAATGGCGAACGTCGTACCCACGATGGTGCCGATAATGACGTTTGGCGGTTGTGCGCCCGCCAGCGGGGCGAGCCCCATCCACACCAGCTCCAGCGTACCGCCGGTTAAAATACCGGTATGCAGATCGCCCAGAATCAGGCCGACCAGCGGCCCGAGCACCACCGGGCGGTGCATGTGTGTTAATCCGTTGAACATATCCAGGCCCGCAATAAAGGCGAGGATACCTAATGCAAAAGCCTGTAACAGACTAATTTCCATGGTGAAGGCCTCAGATGAGTTTAAAGAGATCCTGCGCGGGTTCTGTCGGAACGCCCTGAACGAAGCATTCCACCCCGGCGGCTTTCAGGCCGTTAAACGCCGTAATATCGGTCGTGTCGACAGAGACCGTTTTGGCAATCTGCTGTTTGCCATTGGCGTAGTGCATATTTCCTACGTTGACTCGTGTAACAGGAACCCCACCTTCGACCAGCCTGAGGAAGTCGGTGGGTGATTTGCAGACCAGCAAAATCTTCTGTCGGTCAGCGGCGCGGTGAATGTTGTCGATCACTTTTTGCAGTGACCAGAAACGCACGGCGATCCCTTCCGCCAGTACCATCTCCATCAGGTTTTGCTGCACGGTGTCTTCCGCCACCTCATCGTTGGCAACCAGCACCAGATTTGCCCCCGCAAATCCGACCCATTGCACCCCGACCTGGCCATGAATGAGCCTTTCGTCGATACGGCTGAGTACAATATTTGGCATAGCGTATTCCTCTTTTTGTTATTTGTTCTGGGACGTTACGCCCTGGCAGGCGGCATGGTACTGCTGCAGTATGTCCTGAATGTGGTTGATGATGAGTTCTCGCGGTGTGGCATTGAGATCTCCCTCGCGCACTTTTACGTACTGTAACGGCATATACTGGCTAATGAGCGGCAGTGGAATCGGCTCATCCGCCAGATTGCGCACCAGTCGTTCAAACGCGTCATCAATCTGGCTGTCTGGCCAGTAGTAACGAACACGATCGGAATAGCTGTAGCCGCGCGCCAGACGACGGGTGTTGCCATCGCCGTGGTAGTGACTCTGCCAGTATTCCGGACGATCGAGCATGACGCTCTCAAGGACATGACGCAGGTCGGAACAGGCTTTTGCCGGGAGCAACTCTTCTTCAATGGCGGCCAGCGAGAACAGCGCTTCGCGCAGGGCGAAGGTCAGGGCCGGGCCGACTTTCAGGATGGCAAAGTGATCTTTCACTAACTGGCGCAGTGACTGCGGCGTTTGATAGTCCGTGGAGTGCGCTTCAAAGACCAGCGTGTCATACGCCTCTACCATCTTGCTTAACGCGACGGCTTTCTGCGGTTGATAATCAATGATGTGGGTATGGTCGAACTCAACGCCGGGTTGCACCACCAGCGCGATGATGCGCGGCCAGACATCGTCGAGTCCCTGTTTTTCAAAGGCGTGACGATGGGCTTCCAGCGTTGCGCGCGCGGCCTCGGGCGTGGTTACCGCCAGTTCGGTTAACGTCTCATGGGCACCGCCCGGTACCGGCACTTCAGTGCCAATCACATAGACGAGATCCGACTCACCAAAGTGGGCGATGCAGGTCTCTTCGGCTATTTTCGCCAGGCGCGCGGCGCGTTCCGCGACGATGGCATCGGTCAATGGTACGGGATCGCCCTGGCAGGACATGCTGCAGTCGAGGTGGATTTTTTTGAATCCAGCGGCGACATAGCTTCTGATCAGTTCATCGGCATGGGCCATTGCCGGTTCTGCGGCCAGATTTTGCCAACGGTTGGGACCGAGGTGATCCCCCCCCAGAATTAACTGTTCCTGAGGGAAGCCAAGCGAGTCAGCCAGTTGGCAGACAAAATGGCGAAAATCGGTTGGGGTCATGCCTGTATAACCGCCAAACTGGTCAACCTGATTCGAGGTTGCTTCAATCAGCAGCGGCGAGTGGTTTGCCTGCGCGTAACGTATTGCGGATTCCAGTACCAGCGGATGCGCGGAACAAACGGCGTAAATTCCGATTGCCTTACCTCGTTTATGCTGCTCCACCATATCAGTCAGATGTTTCACTTTCCTCTCCAGATCGGGTAACTGCGACTTGCAATCTTTCGTTTTGTTTCAATTGATACTGCATCATGGTCTTATAAAAATAAAACGAAAGATAATAGTTTTCCGATCTGTTTCACAAAAGAAACATAATGAAAGCATTCAGCCGACGTTTTCGCCCTTCCGGGCGGCTTTTTTCGGCTTGCATTCCGACAAAAGAAAGGCGTTAATAGGCAAAACGAAATGAAACGAAAGAATTAGCCAAAGGATTTCTTATGAGCAATACCGATGCTTCTGGAGAAAAGCGGGTGTCAGGCACCAGCGAAAGACGTGAGCAGATTATCCAGCGGTTGCGGCAGCAAGGAAGCGTACAGGTGAACGATCTTTCGGGATTGTTCGGCGTTTCCACGGTGACGATCCGCAACGATCTGGCGTTCCTGGAAAAGCAGGGGATCGCCGTTCGCGCCTATGGCGGCGCGTTGATTTGCGACAGTAATACGCCGGGCGCGGAGCCTTCCGTCGAAGATAAAAGTTCATTGAACACGGCGGTGAAACGCAGTATCGCCAAAGCGGCCGTGGGGCTTATCAAACCGGGTCACCGCGTGATCCTGGACTCCGGCACAACGACGTATGAGATTGCGCGCCTGATGCGTCAGCATACCGATGTGATAGCGATGACCAACGGGATGAACGTCGCTAATGCTTTACTGGACGCGGATGGGGTGGAGCTGCTGATGACCGGTGGTCATCTGCGTCGGCAGTCGCAGTCGTTTTACGGCGACCAGGCCGAACAATCGTTGCAGAATTATCACTTCGATATGCTGTTTCTGGGCGTCGACGCCATTGATTTAGAGCGGGGCGTCAGTACCCACAACGAAGACGAAGCCCGACTGAATCGCCGGATGTGTGAAGTGGCGGAACGGATTATCGTGGTCACCGATTCCAGCAAATTTAACCGCTCGAGCCTGCATAAAATTATTGATACTCAACGTATTCATACCATCATCGTCGATGAAGGCATCCCGGAAGAGAGCCTGAAGGAGTTTCATCGCAGCGGCGTTGAGGTCATTATCGTTTAGGTGGCGTCGTTAAAATTCAAAATTGTGATGTCCTTCAATTAAACAAAAAGAAAAATGTCAGCGGGTTTTTTACGAACCCGCTTTCGTTTTTTCACTGATTTTTCGTCCCAGTCTCCCGCTCACCTGTCCTGCACGCTTTTCGATCTTTCGCCTTTCCCATTTTCGGTTTAGATAAAACGAAAGAAAAAGCGGTGTTTTTGCCAAAATCCGCGCTGTAGACGTGTTCACAAATTCGCCTTAAGTCTTCTGATTTAATATATTTAAAAGAAAACGAAAGCGATAAATCGCTAAAACATAACAACATGCAATGGAGCAAAAGCAATGCTGGATAACTTAAGACGTCGCGAGCAAATAATTGACCTGTTATGCGATCAAGGCAGCGTTCGTGTCGAACCCCTCAGTGTGCATTTCGGTGTCTCAAGCGTCACGATCCGCAATGACTTACGTTATCTCGAGCAGAAAGGCTGCGTCATGCGCTCCTATGGCGGAGCCGTGTTAAATCAACATTTTGCCCTCGATCGTCCCTTACAGGATAAAGATCGACTGAACCGCGATGTGAAATCGCGCATTGCGGAAAAGGCGGCCAGCTTTGTGAAAGATGGTGACACGTTGATTCTTGATTCCGGTTCGACCACCACGCTTATTCCTCCGCTGCTGAAAAGTCGCCGCGATCTGGTGGTGATGACCAACGCGCTGAACATTGCCTGGGAACTGGCCAATTTTGAACGTGTGGATGTCATGATCCTGGGGGGAAATGTCAGGCAAAGCGTTTACTCGCTGTATGGCCCTTCGGCGGAACATCAGCTCAGACAGTATCGGTTTGATAAGCTTTTTTTGGGCGTCGATGGATTTTGTCTGGAAGCCGGGATCACCACGCCGCATCCGGGAGAAGCGCACCTTAACCAGGTGATGTGTCAGGTGGCGCAGGAGGTCACGGTGGTGGCGGATTCCAGTAAGTTCGGCCGCAAGAGTTTTTGCATGATCAGTGAAATTAACGGTATTGATCGGGTGATTACCGACAGCGGTATCCCGGCGCATTACCATCAGGCGCTCAGCCAGATGGGGGTGGATGTCGTTATCGTGGATGAATAAGGGACGTCGCCGGCAAAACGCGTTTTTGCCGGCGACGTCTTAGTGCATCAGCGCATCCTGTTCGACCAGCAACAGGGCAGCACCGCGTACGCCGCTGGACGCGCCGTGCACGGCCGGGAAGACGTTAGCGGGAGCCAGACCGGGGAAGAGGTAGCGCGACATGGCACCCGGCAGTAGGGTGTAAATTTCCTCAATGTTGGAGACGCCTCCCCCCAGAACAAAGGCGTCGACGTCCAGAATGAGCTGCAGTTGCGCCAGCGTACAGCCCAGCATATCAATCCACGCCTCGACGGTGGCGACGGCGCTGGCGTTGCCATGACGGTAGTTTTCCAGCAGCGTCTCCATTTTGAGCGGCTCACCGCTTAAGTGCTTATGCAGCCAGAGTAAACCAGGCCCGGACTGGTAGCGCTCCAGACAGCCCTGTAGGCCGCAGCCGCACTTGATTTCCGGCAGGTTATAGCGACGCATAAAGGTGGCGGGTAGCGGTAGATGGCCAAACTCGCTGGCCATCCGGTTACGCCCACGATATAACTGCCCGTCGATCACCAGTCCTCCCCCCATGCCGGTACCGATAATCGCACCAAAAATTCGTGAGAACTGACGAGCCTGATGAGTATGCGCTTCCGACAGCGCGAAGCAGCAACAGTCATTATCCAGCGCCACCGAGCGGTTGAGTCGATGCGCCAGATCGTTCATTACCTGACGCCCGGTCAGGCAGGGGACATTCGACGACAGCAGCTTTCCGGTATGCCTGTCCATCAATCCGGGCATGCCAATGCCGATTTTGCCCTGCATGCCTGTTGCCCAGTCGGCTGTATCGATAAGCGAGGTAAAGGTCGAGAGAAAAAGTTCGTAATCCTGAACCGGCGTGGCCACGCGCTTGCGCCAGCGAACCTGCATTTCCTTATCAAAGGCGACAATTTCAGTTTTTGTGCCACCAATATCAACACCGTAAAACATGCCACATCTCCTCGAACTTCACAGTGTAACCAGACAGTTTTCCTTGCGAGCGCGCTCTGCGGCAAAGACCATTAAGTGACTTTCCAGTGCTTCATCGGGGCCGGAGAGAATCATACTTTGATCGCCCGCCATCACGGCGTGAATAAAGCGATCCATCAGATAGTAGTCACCGCCGCCGTGGCCTCCCATCTGGGTTTGTGTGCCTGCGGCGATCTCTTCGATCGCGTAGACCGTCTCGCGGTCCGTCAGAAAATCAAACACCCGGATCTGCTCGCCATTGCCCTCGAGATAGCCTTTCGTACCGAAAAGCCGCGTCTTTCGATCTTCCATGCGGGTAAAGGCGGTCATGGTGAACGTGACGGTTTGTTGATGGGCAAAGCGTAAGTTGACCACCTGATGATCCACCACGTCGTTATCACAGCGATAAACACAGCGGCCATACGGCCCCTCGCGCAGCGCCTGGCGGACATTTTCCTCTGTGGGATCCGCCGTCAGCACGCGACGGAAATGCGGCGTGCATTTGTGATCCTCGCCAAGATAAATTTTGCAGGCTGACCAGGGGCAGGTCGCTTCAACCTGGCAATCCAGGCAGCGATCGGCGGCACCCTCCGGCTGGTTCTCCTTCACGAAATGGCTCAGGTTGCCAAATGAGGTCACATCCTGACAGTGGTCGCCCATGATGTAGCGGATCCAGTCCATATCGTGGCAGGATTTTTGTAGCAGCATAAACGACGATTCCGCTTCATTACGCCAGTTACCGCGCACGAAAGAGTGCGCCTGGTGCCAGTAACCCACCGGCTCGAGATGCTGCATGCTGACAATCTCGCCAATCACCCCGCTGTCGAGCAGGGACTTGAGTTTCTGCGTGTAGCGGGTGTAGCGCAGAACGTGGGCGACACCCAATAAAACGTTGTTGCGCTTCACCGCCGCAATGATGGTGCGGCAATCTTCCGGCGTGGGGGCGAGAGGCTTTTCCAGCAAAATATGATAGCCGAGGTCGGCAAACGCGATGGCAGGCTCTTTGTGCATTGTATCCTGAGTGCAGATCAGCACGACGTCTGCCATTCGCGGACGAGCCGCCGCCGCTTTCCAGTCGTTAAAGATATTTTCCTGCTCAATATTATGCTGAGCGACAAATTGTTGGCGATACGCCTCTCTGGGCTCTGCCACGCCGACAACCTGCATACGGTCCGGATGTTCAAGCGCGTAACGAGAATATATTTCGCCGCGCGCGCCTGCGCCAACCACTAATACGGTCACTTTCTTTGCACACATATAAACCTCTCATTTTGCCCTCGCCTGAATTCGCGTTGTTCTGCGTCGTGGGGCATGAAAAAACAAACGGATATTTTTTGCGCCAGCCAATGACGTACGCGACATCAGGACCTGGCTAAATTTTCTTCATCCTGCTTGTCGAATAAAAAAGCGGCGTCAAGATTGAATTTCACTTTGATCGATTCGCCGGGGAGAGGGTTCCAGTCCGGTGACGAATTGACTCGCAAGATCATTAGCTGTGCGCCGATATTGAAATGCAGGAGATCTTCATTGCCCATTCTTTCCACGTTGGTTACCCGGGCGTCGAACGCCGCAGGATCGTTGTGCTGCGCCAACTGAATCGCCTCTGGCCGGATGCCAAACCAGACGCTGTCGTGCGGATAATCCGCCAGTTGGGAGGCGAGTCGTGCGGTTAAGGGCAGGATCAGCGCGTCATCCAGACGGAGTCCGCGCGTATCGGGATCGAGTGCCAGAAGATGAATATTCATTGCCGGGTTACCGATGAAACCCGCCACGAATTTATTTTTTGGCTGATGGTAGATATTGCCCGGGGTGTCGACCTGCATAATCCGTCCGCCGTTGAGTACACAAATGCGGTCTCCCATGGTCATTGCTTCAATCTGATCGTGGGTGACATACACCATCGTCGCGTTCACGCCTTCGTGACGCAGCTGGCGATGAAGTTCCGTCAGGCGCACGCGCATCGACACGCGCAGTTTGGCGTCGAGATTGGACAGCGGCTCATCAAACAAAAACACTTCAGGCTTACGAACAATGGCCCTGCCAACGGCCACGCGCTGGCATTGTCCCCCTGAAAGCTGACCGGGCTTTTTGTCGAGTAGCGTTTCGATTTCCAGTTTGCGCGCGGCATCCCGTACGCGAACATCAATCTCCTGCTTGTTCATTTTGCCCTGCAGGCTGAACGCCATATTTTTGTAGATAGTCATGTGGGGATAGAGGGCGTAATTTTGAAAGACCATCGCCACGCCGCGCTCTTTTGGCAGCAGATCGTTGACGCACCGTTCGCCAATTGAAATATGACCCTGAGTAATATCTTCCAGTCCGGCGATCATGCGCAGCAACGTTGATTTTGCGCAGCCGGATGGCCCGACAAAAACCATAAATTCGCCATCATGAATTTCAAGATCAACGCCATGAATCGCCTGGAAGCCATTCGGATAGATTTTGCCTACTGACTGTAATTGAATGCCTGACATAACAATGCCCCTTATCCTTTAATTCCGGCACCGGCGATGCCACGAATGAAATAGCGCTGGAAGAAAATATAAAGTAACAACATGGGGATAATCGCGAGTAACGCCCCGGCCATGAGCATGGGGTACTCCACCCCTGAACGGCCGGAAAGCGAGGCCAGTCCCACTGGCAGCGTCATTTTGTCCATCGACGTATTGACGATGAGCGGCCACATTAAGTTATTCCAGCTCCACAACCCGTTAATAATGACGCAGGCGATAAGCCCGGGTTTAATCAGCGGCAGCATGATTTTGAAAAAGATCGTTAAATGGTTATATCCATCCATAATTGCCGCTTCTTCCAGTTCTTTCGGTACGGACAGAAAAAACTGACGCAATAAAAAAGCGCTATAAATACTGAATAACCCCGGCAGCACCAGACCGGGAATCGAGTTCAGCAGGCCTATTTTTTCGATCGTTAAAAACTGCGGGATCAAAAAGATCTGTCCGGGGACCATCAGAATCGAAATGCAGAGCATAAAGAGGATATCGCGCCCTTTAAAACGCAGGCGGGAGAAGCCATACGCCGCCATCGCGGCAATCAGCGTCTGTAAGATGACGATGACCAGCGTGGAAACGATCGAGTTAAAATAAAAGCTGTCAAACGGCATCTCATGCAAGATTTTATCGTACGCCTGAAACCCCGGATTGGCGGGCAGCAGGATTGGCGGGAAGGCAATACTTTCCGCCTGGGTTTTAAACGAGGTGATCACCATCCAGAGAAAGGGAACCACCGTGACCAGCGTTGCCAGGATCATCAGGCCATAAATCAGCCATTTATCACGTTTTGTCATGAACATAGTGGTTGCCTTACTGTGCCTTAAGCCGTTTGCCTATCCATACTTGCAGCAGGGTCAGTACCATCGTGATAACGAAAATCACCACGGCAATCGCTGAGGCGTACCCTTTTTCATGGTAGATAAAGGCATATTTATAAAAGAGATAAGCGATGGTCATGGTCTGATCGTCCACCATGGAAGAACTGCCAAACAGCAGATACACCACATCGAATATTTGCAGCGTTTCGATAAATGAGATCACCAGAACAAAGAACAGCGTCGGGATCATCAACGGCAGGGTAATTGACCAGAAGCCGCGCAGTTTACTGATGCCATCCAGAGACATAGCTTCATAGATTTGCCTGGGGATCCCCTGCAGTCCGGCGAGCAGAATGATCATCTTCAGAGCAATAGCCGACCAGATAATGACCAGTGACGCGCTCAGACGGACAATATCCGGATCGGACAGCCAACCGATGGCAGGGATATCGAAATAGGCCAGGATCTGATTGAGCAAACCGAAATTACGGTTCATCAACCACTGCCAGACCATCGCAATGGCGGCTGGCATTGTGACGGCCGGAAGAAATAACAGCGTGCGGAACAACCATTGACCGCGAATCGCCTGGTTTAAACCAATGGCCAGCAGTAAAGACAGTACCGTGATCGCCGGTACACAAATAAAGACGTAGGCCAGCGTGTTAAATATGGCTGAGCGGAATTCATCATCGCTGAATAAATTAATGTAATTATCCAGACTGATTGTCGTCCAGATCTGAAATTCGCCCAGATCGGTAAAACTGTAAAATACGTTCTGGAAGAACGGCGTAAAGTAAAAAATAACTAATCCCGCCAGTAGCGGCAGAATCATTATCCACCCCCAGAAACGTTCTTCTTTTTCCAGTCGGGTCAGGGATTTCTTATTGGGTTCCCTGGCCGATAACGGCGGAGATGTCGCTTCATCTGAATAGCTCATACAGACTCCGGGATGCTCACTTTACAAACAATAAATGGGTTTACGCAGGAGAGGTGAGAGGGAGCCGGGCTCCCTCAATATTATTTCTGCATTTCACGCTCAACGCGTTTTGCAACACCGGGCATCACTTGTTGCGGATCATTCCCCATCCAGACTTTCTTCAGCCCATCGTTAAGAATGCTATTCCATTTTGCGGTATTGGAACCGGCAGTGGGATATTTATGGGAAAACGCCAGTGAATCGATATAGGCGGAGACATCGATATCCTTAAAGCCTTCAGCCCACGCTTTGGCGACTTTCTGATTGGCCGGAATCACCACTTTACCCGCGGCCAGCGTTTGCTGGGCATGTTCAGAACTCATAAATTCAATGAACTTCCAGGCCGCTTCTTTATGTTGGCTTTTGGCCGACATGGCGAATGCCAGGCTATGCGAGACGCCAGCCTGTTCTGCCATTTTGGGCATTGGGACTACGCCAATATGATCTTTGATCAGTTCGTTTTGTGAGAAGGGTAGCGCCCACCATGAGCCCGCGTAGACCATTGCGACTCTGCTGGACTGGAAGACATCGGATGCTTCCATTTCACCTGGGGGCTGGATCAGTCCCGCTTTCAGCATACCCTGAACGTCGCGATATACCGCGATCGCGTTGTCATTGGCAACATCCGTTTTACCCTCAGGCAGGACAATCTTATCGCCGGCCTGTAACAGCAGGTTAAAATAGCTGTCCTGACCGCTGCTGAATTCCATTGCCAGTGGATAAGATTGTTGATCCAGTTTTTTACGTAGCTGTTCTGATTTCTGTTTTAAATCGTCCCACGTCCAGTTTTTATCGGGATAAGCCACGCCCGCCTGATCAAACATTTTTTTGTTATACCAGACGGCAATGGCGTCGATATCACGAGGTATAGCGTATTGTTTTGACTGGAACTGATAAGCATCGACGGAACTTTTCACAAAGTCATCAAGGTTGGGCGATGATTTATCTTTTAAATAAGGGGTCAGTGGTTCCAGCATACCGTTTTTAACGTACTGCTGAAAATTCGGCATATTCATCCAGAATACATCCGGCGCAACATTTCCCCCGACCGCTGAACTGAGTTTTATGAAATATTGATCATAAGGCGTTAACTCGATTTCAACTTTCACACCGGGGTTATTTTTTTCAAACTCATTAACCAGTTGCTGTTCGCCGGGAAGTTGATTTCGATCCCACAGCGTGTAGCGTAATTTAACGGGTTTATCTGTCGTCTGGCCTTCAGCACTGGCGATAGCCGGTGCCGTCAGTAAACATGTAAAAAGGCATGCCAGGGCGACATTATTCTTATTTAAGGTATACATAACTTCCCTCTTTATTCGGGTCAGAATGTCGGTGAGGTAAATTACAGAAGCCATTGAATATTCTGTTTAACAAAGGGGAAAGTCAAAGGGGGAAAAATGAGGGGATTATCGCATTAAAACCGGTGGCGCTTTCGGTAGGTTTCTCTTTTATCAAAACGAAAAGAGGGCAGAAAGGGAGACTTCAGGTGTTGCGCTTTCTTTCAACAGCTTAGGATTTTTCTACCGGTGAAAATCGAAAAATGTCGGGTGAAAAATTAACCTTCAAAACTGCGAGCACTATCACTTTATCTTTCGGGGACGGGAAGAAAAACGGGGAGCACTCCCCGTTTTCCCGGTTGCTTTCGTTTCGAAAATATCAGGTCACTGGCGCCGGGTTAAACACCGCCAGCTGGTTGTGTAGTCCCCATTGGTCGGAGAAGGTTTTTTTACGGCCGCTGGCGACATCAAGAATAAACTCGAACAGCTTCTGGCCGACGTCCTCAATGGTCTCTTCGCCTGTGGCGATGGTGCCCGCATTGATATCCATTAAGTCGTACCAGCGGTTTGCCAGTTCAGTACGGGTCGCCATCTTAATGACCGGCACGGCCATCAGGCCATATGGGGTGCCCCGACCGGTGGTGAACACTTGCACGGTGATCCCGGAAGCCACCTGTTGTGTGCCGCAGACAAAATCGCTGGCTGGTGTCGCAGCATAAATCAGACCGCGTTTGGTCGGACGCTGGCCCGGAGAGAGCACCTCGACAATCGCGCTTTTGCCGGACTTCGCAATTGAGCCCAGCGCTTTTTCCACTACATTCGCCAGACCGCCCTTTTTGTTACCCGGAGAGGGGTTAGCGCTGCGGTCAGTTTTTCCCATATCGAGATAGTTATCGTACCAGGCCATCTCTTCCAGCAGACGTTTACCGACCTCTTCGTTGATGGTGCGAGGCGTCAGCAGATGAATCGCATCACGGACTTCGGTGACTTCAGAGAACATCACCGTGGCCCCGCAGCGTACCAGCAGGTCAGAGGCATAGCCCACCGCCGGGTTTGCCGTCACGCCGGAAAACGCATCGCTGCCGCCGCACTGCATCCCGACGACCAGTTCAGAGGCCGGGCAGGTTTCGCGCTGGCGCAGGTTCAGCTTGGCCAGATGGCGCTCAGCAACCTGCAGGATATCATCGACCATGGAGCGAAAGCCCACGTGCTTCTCGTCCTGCAGGCTGACGATGCTGGCGCTATCTACCGGAATACTTTGCACATCGTCCGTGCCTTCCAGCAAACGTTCCGGCTGTAGTTTTTCACAGCCCAGGCCAATGACCATCACTTCACCGCCAAAGTTTGGGTTCAGTGAGATGTTATGGATGGTGCGGATAGGTACCACCGCAGCAGGGGCGTTAATTGCCACGCCGCAGCCGTACAGGTGGTTAAGTCCCACCACGCCATCGACGTTCGGGTATTTAGGCAACAGATCGCGCTCGATGATTTTGACGACGTGATCCACCACGCCCGCCACGCAGTGCACGCTGGTGGTGATGCCGAGCAGATTCTTGGTGCCCACGCTGCCATCGGCGTTGCGGTACCCTTCAAAGGTATAGCCTTCCAGCGGCGGCAGTGGTTCCGGTACTTTGGTCGCCAGCGGCAGGGTATTCAACGGCGGGGCTTTCGGCAGCTCAACCATGGATTCATCAATCCAGCTTCCACGCGGAATGTCGCGCACGGCGTAGCCGATCACTTCACCATAACGTACGATTTCGCCATGAACCGGAATATCCACCAGCGCGACTTTATGTCCCTGTGGAATATGCTCAATAAGCTCCAGTCCATCCGGGAAACGCGTCCCGGCTTTCAAACCATTGTCATTAACAATGATCGCCACATTATCTGTCTCGTGGACCTTTATATAAAATGCGCTCGGCGATTCTTGTCTGATTTCGATGTTGGCCATTGTCCAGTATTCTCCAGCCGGGGGTGATATTAATATAGAGGGTTCTACGAATCTGATTATTAAAATAAGGATGTCCTGTCGTGAAATAAGGATGTCAGGAGTTCAAAATTAAGAATGTGATCCAGATCACTCGTTATGGTGAAAGCCCTGCTATCAGGGGGAGTAAAGCGTAAATATGTGCATCAGCGCCCAGCGTTATGTGCATGTGCTCAAGATATTATTTGTAATAAGCATTGTTAATGAGCATCTGCACAATGCTTAATGCTTCCCGCCTGATTATACTGAATCACGAAATGAGTATCTGCATTAATTAATAAGCGATAGCGTCTGTCATCAATAAATAATAATAAATACGTCTGCTTAAGTTCCTGAGGTAAATAAAATGATCCTGGATACAGTTGAAGAAAAAAAGAAAGGTACGCATACCCGCTATTTAATTCTGTTGATAATTTTTATTGTCACTGCGGTTAACTATGCGGACCGGGCGACGCTATCCATTGCCGGTACCGAAGTCGCCAAAGAGTTGCAGTTGAGCGCCGTGTCGATGGGCTACATCTTCTCTGCATTTGGCTGGGCCTACCTGCTGATGCAAATCCCCGGCGGCTGGCTGCTCGATAAGTTTGGTTCGAAAAAAGTTTACACCTACAGCCTGTTCTTCTGGTCGCTGTTCACCTTCCTGCAAGGCTTCGTGGACATGTTCCCGCTGGCCTGGGCAGGGGTCTCCATGTTCTTTATGCGATTTATGTTGGGTTTCTCGGAAGCGCCTTCATTCCCGGCAAACGCCCGTATCGTGGCGGCCTGGTTCCCGACCAAAGAGCGTGGAACCGCGTCGGCCATCTTTAACTCTGCCCAGTATTTTTCACTGGCACTGTTCTCGCCGCTGCTGGGCTGGTTGACCTTTGCCTGGGGCTGGGAGCACGTCTTTACCGTGATGGGCGTCATCGGGTTTGTCCTGACGGCGCTGTGGGTCAAACTGATTCATAACCCCACTGACCACCCGCGGATGTCCGCAGAAGAGTTGAAGTTCATCTCTGAAAACGGTGCGGTCGTGGATATGGACCACAAAAAGCCTGGCAACGCAGTGGCCAGTGGTCCGAAACTGCATTACATCAAGCAGTTATTGACCAACCGCATGATGCTCGGCGTGTTCTTCGGACAGTATTTCATCAACACCATCACCTGGTTCTTCCTGACCTGGTTCCCGATTTACCTGGTGCAGGAAAAAGGGATGTCGATCCTGAAAGTGGGTCTGGTGGCTTCGATTCCGGCACTGTGTGGTTTCGCCGGCGGCGTGCTGGGCGGTGTGTTCTCGGACTATCTGATTAAGCGCGGTTTTTCTATCACCGTTGCACGTAAGCTGCCAATTGTGCTGGGAATGCTGCTGGCCTCCACCATCATTCTGTGCAACTACACCGACAACACCGCGCTGGTGGTGACGCTGATGGCGCTGGCCTTCTTTGGTAAAGGATTTGGCGCTCTGGGCTGGCCGGTTATCTCGGATACCGCACCGAAAGAGATTGTTGGCCTGTGCGGCGGAGTATTTAACGTCTTTGGCAATGTGGCATCCATCGTAACGCCACTGGTTATCGGTTACCTGGTAAGTGAACTGCACTCCTTCAACGCTGCGCTGGTATTCGTTGGTTGTTCCGCGCTAATGGCAATGGTGTGCTACCTGTTTATTGTCGGTGACATTAAACGTATGGAACTGCAGAAATAATTAACGGTTAAGTGACAAGGTAAAAGTGATGAATAACGACATTTTCCCGAACAAGTTCAAAGCAGCGCTGGCTGCGCATCAGATTCAGATCGGCTGCTGGTCAGCGCTGGCAAGCCCAATCAGTACCGAAGTTTTAGGACTGGCGGGCTTCGACTGGCTGGTGCTGGATGGCGAACATGCGCCAAACGATGTCTCCACCTTTATTCCGCAGTTGATGGCGCTGAAAGGCAGTGCCAGCGCGCCGGTTGTGCGTGTACCAACCAATGAGCCGGTCATTATCAAGCGTCTGCTGGATATCGGTTTTTACAACTTCCTGATCCCGTTTGTTGAAACGGAAGAAGAGGCGGTGAATGCCGTCGCATCAACGCGCTATCCGCCAGAAGGGATCCGCGGGGTGTCTGTATCGCATCGCGCCAACATGTTTGGCACCGTCCCGGATTACTTCGCGCAGTCCAACAAGAACATCACCATCATTGTGCAGATTGAGAGCCAGCAGGGCGTGGATAACGTCGATGCTATCGCTGCCACCGAAGGCGTCGACGGCATTTTCGTTGGCCCAAGCGATCTGGCGGCGGCGTTAGGCCACCTCGGCAATGCGTCTCATCCTGAGGTGCAAAAAGCCATTCAGCACATCTTTGCCCGCGCGAAAGCGCACGGCAAGCCGAGCGGCATTCTGGCACCGGTTGATGCCGACGCACGTCGCTATCTGGAATGGGGCGCTACGTTTGTTGCCGTCGGTAGCGACCTGGGCGTGTTCCGTTCCGCCACGCAGAAGCTGGCTGACTCCTTTAAGAAATAACCACCACCGAAACAAGAGAGATTATTGATATGACTATGAAAGTTGGTTTTATTGGCCTGGGTATCATGGGTAAACCAATGAGTAAAAACCTCCTGAAAGCAGGTTACTCGCTGGTGGTTTCTGACCGTAATCCTGAAGCGATCGCTGACGTTATCGCGGCAGGCGCAGAAACCGCTCCTCACGCTAAAGCGATTGCTGAGCAGTGTGATGTCATCATCACCATGCTGCCGAACTCTCCGCATGTGAAAGAGGTAGCGCTGGGCGAAGGCGGCATTATCGAAGGGGCGAAACCGGGCACAGTGCTGATCGATATGAGTTCTATCGCGCCGCTGGCGAGCCGTGAAATCAGCGACGCGCTGAAAGCCAAAGGCATCGATATGCTGGACGCGCCGGTGAGTGGCGGTGAACCAAAGGCCATCGACGGCACGCTGTCGGTGATGGTTGGCGGCGACAAGGCGATTTTCGATAAGTACTATCCCCTGCTGAAAGCCATGGCGGGTTCCGTTGTTCATACCGGTGACATCGGTGCGGGTAACGTCACCAAGCTGGCAAACCAGGTGATTGTGGCGCTGAACATTGCGGCGATGTCCGAAGCGCTGACGCTGGCAACCAAAGCCGGTGTGAATCCGGATCTGGTCTATCAGGCGATCCGTGGCGGCCTGGCGGGTAGTACCGTACTGGATGCGAAAGCGCCGATGGTGATGGACCGTAACTTCAAGCCAGGTTTCCGTATCGACTTGCACATTAAAGATCTGGCTAACGCGCTGGATACGTCTCACGGTGTTGGTGCTCAGCTTCCGCTGACTGCGGCAGTTATGGAGATGATGCAGGCGCTGCGTGCTGACGGCCTGGGAACCGCCGACCACAGTGCGCTGGCGTGCTATTACGAAAAACTGGCGAAAGTGGAAGTCACTCGCTAATGACCTTGTGCCCGGATGGCGCGTCGCGATCCGGGCCTGGATTGTAGGCCGGATAAGTAAAACGCCATCCGGCGTTGTGCAGTAACAGGCGATCATCATGAAAATCGTAATTGCCCCAGACTCTTATAAAGAAAGCCTTTCAGCTACTGAGGTAGCGCAGGCGATAGAAAAAGGATTTCGGGAAATTTTCCCCGATGCGCAGTATGTTTCCGTTCCGGTCGCCGATGGTGGTGAGGGGACGGTTGAAGCCATGATTGCCGCCACGCACGGTTCTGCACATTCCGCTTTGGTGACCGGACCGCTGGGTGAAAAAGTGAATGCCAGCTGGGGCATGTCAGGCGATGGAAAGACCGCGTTTATTGAAATGGCGGCAGCCAGCGGACTGGCGCTGGTTCCCCCCGATAAACGTAACCCACTGATTACCACTTCGCGCGGCACCGGGGAGCTTATTTTGCAGGCGCTGGACAGTGGGGCGAGCAATATTATTATCGGCATTGGCGGGAGCGCGACCAATGATGGTGGCGCCGGGATGGTTCAGGCGCTGGGGGCGAAGTTGTGTGATGCCAACGGAACTGAAATGGGCTACGGCGGCGGCAGCCTGAATAGTCTCAACACCATTGATGTGTCTGGTCTGGATCCGCGTATAAAAAACTGTGCTATCCGCGTCGCTTGTGACGTGACTAATCCGCTGGTGGGCGAGCTGGGCGCCTCGCGGATCTTTGGTCCGCAAAAAGGGGCGACGGAGGCGTTGATCCTCGAACTGGACCGCAATCTGGCTCACTACGCAGACATCATTAAAAAATCGCTGGGTGTGGATGTGAAAAACGTGCCTGGCGCAGGCGCGGCAGGTGGCATGGGGGCGGCGCTGATGGCATTCCTCGGCGCGGAGCTGAAAAGCGGGATTGAGATAGTCACTCAGGCGCTCAATCTGGAAGAACATATTCACGACTGTACGCTGGTTGTTACTGGTGAAGGGCGCATCGACAGCCAGAGTATTCACGGCAAAGTGCCGGTTGGCGTGGCGAACGTAGCGAAAAAATACCACAAGCCGGTGATTGGTATTGCGGGCAGTCTGACGCGGGATGTCGGCGTGGTGCATCAATATGGGATCGATGCCGTGTTCAGCGTATTAACCAGTATTGGTACTCTGGAAGAGGCTTTTCGCGGCGCATTTGACAACATTTACCGGGCATCGCGAAACATTGCGGCGACGCTGGCGGTGGGAATGCGCAGTGCGGGGTGACAAGGGCGTGCAAACCCTCTATACTGCGCGCCGAAGCTGACCAGACAGTCGCCGCTTCGTCGTCGTCCCTTTCGAGGGAGACAGGCGGAGGGGAGGAAAGTCCGGGCTCCATAGGGCAGGGTGCCAGGTAACGCCTGGGGGGGAAACCCACGACCAGTGCAACAGAGAGCAAACCGCCGATGGCCCACGCAAGTGGGATCAGGTAAGGGTGAAAGGGTGCGGTAAGAGCGCACCGCGCGGCTGGTAACAGTCCGTGGCACGGTAAACTCCACCCGGAGCAAGGCCAAATAGGGGTTCATAAGGTACGGCCCGTACTGAACCCGGGTAGGCTGCTTGAGCCAGTGAGCGATTGCTGGCCTAGATGAATGACTGTCCACGACAGAACCCGGCTTATCGGTCAGCTTCACCTCATAATGTATAAACCCGCTTCGGCGGGTTTTGCTTTTACAGGCTGCAACAACGCTGTTGCCTGATGGCGCTTCGCTTATCAGGCCTGCGAACGTCGACCCCGCTTCTGTAGCTCCTGTAGGCCGGATAAGATGCGATAGCATCGCCATCCGGCATGGTTTTGAGCTGCTCGCAGAATGACTGTCCACGACGCTATACCCGAAAGAAAGCGCCTTATCGGTCAGCTTCACCTCATAATGTATAAACCCGCTTCGGCGGGTTTTTGCTTTTACAGGCTGCAACAACGCTGTTGCCTGATGGCGCTTCGCTTATCAGGCCTACGAACGTCGACCCCGCTCCTGTAGCTCCTGTAGGCCGGATAAGATGCGATAGCATCGCCATCCGGCATGGTTTTGAGCTGCTCACAAATAAGAGATTTCTGGTTCTGTGAGCGGCAACACAAAACGCTGCCAGTGGTTAGTTTGTCGGGAGAAATGAAAAGCAAACGTTCTCTTAGATAAAATTACACTCTGTAAAAGTGAAAAATGTCAGTGTTAATGCATTGTTGTAAATGATAATTATTTGTATGCTTATATTTAATTAATGATAAATTCAATGTTTGTTTATAAACAAATAAGGCAAAAAAACGTGATGTATAACGTTATTTATCTCAACTTATGTCCTGAGTATAATTATATTTGATAAATTACTTATTAAATTTAATGAACAATTTGGCCATTAACTGCTCGATAATTGCTTGAAATATCGTCATTCCTCATTTTTAAACCTGAGGTGAAAATAACGTGTGTTATCGCCATAAAATATTGTTATCCCCCCCTATTTTTTTGACAAAAATCAGACTAAAGTGACATGGTATTTGTGTAATCAATTGAATTCAAACAAGTTATTTATTTTATAATAACCCCTTTAAATATAGGTGAAGGCAATTTGTGAGTAGTCGCACATATCCTGCTTCACGTAATTTGTTACACTTCACGCCGTCAACAAAGTTATTAACGCAGGTCGATATGAATACGTTTGCTCTCCCAAAAACACAGCAGTTGGTGGTCTTTCAGGAAGTAATCAGAAGCGGTTCTATCGGTTCTGCGGCAAAAGAATTAGGGTTAACTCAGCCGGCTGTCAGTAAAATCATTAACGATATTGAAGCTTATTTCGGCGTTGAGTTGGTGGTCCGCAAAAATACCGGTGTCACCTTAACCCATGCCGGGCAGGTTTTACTTTCCTGGTCCGAATCCATCACCCGTGAGATGAAAAACATGGTGAATGAGATGAACAGCATGACCGACAACACGGTGGTTGATATCTCATTCGGGTTTCCTTCGCTGATTGGTTTTACCTTTATGTCCGATATGATCCAGAAGTTTAAAGAGGTCTACCCAAAATCGCAGGT
The DNA here is from genome assembly GCF_041807075.1 of Citrobacter telavivensis. Lineage (NCBI taxonomy): Bacteria > Pseudomonadati > Pseudomonadota > Gammaproteobacteria > Enterobacterales > Enterobacteriaceae > Citrobacter > Citrobacter telavivensis. The sequence continues at coordinate 32,343 of NZ_JBGUBF010000015.1, forward strand.
CTCCATGTATGAGGCGCAACTCTCCTCATTCCTGCCAGCGATCCGCGACGGGAGACTGGACTTCGCGATTGGTACGCTCAGCGACGAAATGAAATTGCAGGATCTGCACGTCGAGCCGCTCTTTGAGTCGGAGTTCGTGCTGGTGGCGAATAAGTCCCGAACATGCACCGGCACCACCACACTGGAATCGTTGCAGAACGAACAGTGGGTGTTGCCACAAACGAATATGGGCTACTACAGCGAACTCCTCACCACCCTGCAAAGAAATGGCATCAGCATTGAAAACATCGTTAAAACTGACTCTGTTGTGACCATTTATAATCTTGTTCTCAATGCTGATTTTCTGACAGTGATTCCGTGCGACATGGCCGCACCTTTTGGTTCAAACCAGTTTATTACTCTCCCTGTAGAAGAATCGTTACCCATTGCGCGCTATGCCGCAATATGGTCAAAAAACTATCGCATTAAAAAAGCTGCTTCTGTTTTGGTTGAATTAGCCAAAGAATATTCATCTTATAAAGGTTGCAGGCGAAAGCAATTAATTGAAATCAACTAACCGATTAAATTTAATTTAATCCTTTATTCATACCATCGATCTTAATATCAGACGTTGGTTACGGCTATCTATTACTTTACTATCAGGTAAGAGGTTACAATGCACATTACTTACGATCTCCCGGTTGCCATTGAAGATATCCTCGAAGCAAAAAAAAGACTGGCGGGGAAAATATATAAAACAGGCATGCCTCGCTCAAACTATTTTAGTGAGCGGTGCAAAGGGGAAATATTCCTTAAATTTGAAAACATGCAGCGTACCGGTTCATTTAAAATTCGTGGCGCATTTAACAAACTCAGCTCATTGACGGATGCAGAAAAACGCAAAGGCGTTGTCGCCTGTTCAGCGGGTAACCACGCACAAGGGGTTTCCCTCTCCTGCGCAATGCTGGGTATTGATGGCAAAGTGGTGATGCCAAAAGGCGCGCCGAAGTCGAAAGTGGCCGCCACCTGCGACTACTCTGCGGAAGTGGTGCTGCACGGCGACAACTTCAACGACACCATCGCCAAGGTCAGTGAGATTGTCGAAATGGAAGGGCGTATTTTTATTCCGCCGTATGACGATCCGAAAGTCATTGCCGGCCAGGGCACTATCGGTCTGGAAATTATGGAAGACCTGTATGACGTCGATAACGTGATTGTTCCTATCGGCGGCGGCGGTTTAATTGCAGGTATTGCTATCGCCATTAAATCAATTAACCCGACCATTAAAGTGATTGGCGTGCAGTCCGAAAACGTGCACGGCATGGCGGCGTCTTATCAGGCTGGAGAAATAACCACGCACCGAACGACCGGCACCCTGGCGGATGGTTGTGATGTTTCCCGCCCGGGTAATTTAACCTACGAAATTGTGCGTGAATTAGTGGATGACATTGTCCTGGTCAGCGAAGACGAAATTCGCAACAGCATGATTGCTTTAATTCAACGTAATAAAGTGGTGACCGAAGGTGCAGGTGCACTGGCATGTGCTGCTTTATTAAGTGGGAAATTAGATGGTTATATCCAGAACAGAAAAACGGTCAGCATCATTTCTGGCGGAAATATCGATCTTTCTCGTGTATCGCAAATTACGGGTTTAGCTGACGCGTAAATCCGGCTATTAATCTCTTCGTTGAGGATAGGATATGAGTACTACTGACAGCATTGTATCCAGCCAGACAAAACAGTCGTCCTGGCGTAAATCGGACACCACCTGGACACTGGGTTTATTTGGTACTGCCATCGGCGCCGGGGTGTTGTTCTTCCCCATCCGCGCAGGATTTGGCGGCTTAATCCCCATTCTTTTGATGTTGGTACTGGCGTACCCCATCGCCTTTTATTGCCACCGCGCGCTGGCGCGTCTGTGTCTGTCCGGGTCAAACCCGTCTGGCAACATCACGGAAACGGTAGAAGAGCACTTTGGTAAGACGGGCGGCGTGGTTATCACGTTCCTCTATTTCTTCGCGATTTGTCCGCTGCTGTGGATTTATGGCGTCACCATTACCAACACGTTTATGACGTTCTGGGAAAACCAGTTGCAGATGCCAGCGCTGAACCGCGGCTTTGTGGCCCTGTTCCTGCTGCTGCTGATGGCGTTCGTTATCTGGTTTGGTAAGGATCTGATGGTTAAAGTGATGAGCTACCTGGTATGGCCGTTCATTGCCAGCCTGGTGCTGATCTCGCTGTCGCTGATCCCTTACTGGAACTCTGCGGTGATCGATCAGGTCGATATCAGCAATATCGCGTTAACCGGTCACGATGGCATTCTGGTCACCGTGTGGCTGGGGATCTCCATCATGGTGTTCTCATTCAACTTCTCGCCGATCGTCTCGTCTTTCGTGGTCTCTAAACGTGAAGAGTACGAGAAAGATTTTGGTCGTGAATACACCGAGCAGAAATGTTCTCAGATCATCTCTCGCGCCAGCATGCTGATGGTGGCCGTGGTCATGTTCTTCGCCTTTAGCTGCCTGTTCACGCTCTCTCCGGCAAATATGGCGGATGCGAAAGCGCAAAACATTCCGGTACTGTCTTATCTGGCAAACCATTTCGCGTCCCTGTCCGGTACGAAATCGACTTTTGCCACTGTGCTGGAATATGGCGCGTCCATTATTGCGCTGGTTGCCATCTTTAAATCCTTCTTCGGTCACTATCTGGGAACGCTGGAAGGGCTGAACGGTCTGGTGCTGAAGTTCGGTTATAAAGGCGATAAAACGAAGGTGTCCTCTGGCAAGCTCAACACCATCAGCATGATCTTCATCATGGGTTCCACCTGGGTTGTTGCCTACGCCAACCCGAACATTCTGGACCTGATTGAAGCGATGGGTGCACCGATTATTGCTTCACTGCTGTGCCTGCTGCCGATGTATGCCATTCGTAAGGCACCGTCGCTGGCGAAATACCGTGGTCGTCTGGATAACGTGTTTGTCACCATCATTGGTCTGCTGACCATTCTGAATATCGTGTACAAACTGTTTTAATCCTTAAGCTCAGGATGAGCGGAGTAGTGAAATGAATGAGTTTCCGATAGTTCTGGTCATTAATTGTGGATCGTCTTCAATTAAGTTTTCAGTACTGGATGCAAATAACTGCGATGTATTAATGGCAGGCATTGCGGATGGTATTAATTCGGAAAATGCGTTCTTATCTGTAAATGGAGGTGAGCCAGTCACACTGGCTCACCACAGCTACGAAGGCGCATTAAAGGCGATTGCTTTTGAACTGGAAAAACGTAATTTAAATGACAGCGTGGCCTTAATTGGCCACCGCATTGCTCACGGTGGAAATATCTTTACCGAGTCAGCCATTATTACCGATGAGGTGATTGACAATATTCGCCGTGTTTCACCATTGGCACCGTTACATAATTACGCGAACCTGAGCGGGATTGAATCCGCACAGCATCTGTTCCCCGGCGTCACACAGGTGGCGGTATTTGATACCAGCTTCCACCAGACCATGCCGCCAGAGGCTTATCTGTATGGTCTGCCGTGGAAGTATTTCGAAGAACTGGGCGTGCGGCGCTATGGTTTTCACGGAACGTCGCACCGCTATGTTTCTCAACGTGCCCATGAACTGCTAACGCTGCCCGAACAGGACTCTGGTCTGGTGATTGCCCACCTCGGCAACGGTGCGTCAATTTGCGCCGTCCGTAATGGACACAGCGTCGACACCTCTATGGGGATGACGCCACTGGAAGGGCTGATGATGGGCACACGCAGCGGCGACGTGGACTTCGGCGCGATGGCGTGGGTAGCCAGTGAAACCCATCAGACTCTGAGCGATCTGGAGCGGGTAGTGAATAAAGAGTCCGGTTTGCTTGGGATTTCTGGCCTGTCGTCTGACCTGCGGGTGTTGGAAAAAGCCTGGCATGAAGGGCATGAGCGCGCACAACTGGCGATTAAAACCTTTGTTCACCGAATTGCCCGTCATATTGCCGGTCATGCTGCCTCGTTACATCGTCTGGATGGCATTATTTTTACCGGCGGTATTGGTGAGAACTCGGTATTAATTCGTCGCCTGGTGGTTGAACATCTGGCGGTACTGGGGGTGAATATCGACAGCGACCGAAATAACCTGTCGAATTCTCATGGCGAACGCATTATTTCCACCCGTGATGCCCGGGTTAATTGCGCCGTGATCCCGACGAACGAAGAAAAAATGATTGCGCTCGATGCGATTCAATTAGGCCGCATTAATGCAGCCATGGAATACGCCTAATTTATTTGTAGTTCTGTAGAGAGATTATTTTTCATGAAGGTAGATATCGATACCAGCGATATGCTGTATGCCGAAGCATGGCTTGGCTTTAAAGGTACGGACTGGAAAGAAGAAATTAATGTCCGTGATTTTATTCAGCACAACTATACGCCTTATGAAGGGGATGAATCCTTCCTCGCTGACGCAACGCCTGCAACCACCGCATTGTGGGAAAAGGTGATGGCGGGCATTCGTATCGAAAACGCGACGCATGCGCCAGTCGATTTCGATACCAATATTGCGACCACCATTACCGCACACGATGCGGGTTACATCGAGCAAGAACTGGAGAAGATAGTCGGTCTGCAAACGGATAAACCGCTGAAGCGCGCGCTGCATCCGTTTGGCGGCGTCAACATGATCAAAAGCTCGTTCGATGCTTATGGTCGTGAAATGGATCCGAACTTCGAATACCTGTTCACTGAGCTGCGTAAAACGCACAACCAGGGCGTTTTTGACGCCTATTCTCCGGACATGCTGCGCTGCCGTAAATCCGGTGTGTTGACCGGTTTGCCGGACGGCTACGGTCGTGGGCGTATTATCGGTGATTACCGTCGCGTAGCGCTGTACGGCATCCGCTATCTGGTTCGTGAGCGTGAACTGCAGTTTGCCGATCTCCAGTCGAATCTGGAGTGGGGACAGAGTCTGGAAGCCACGATTCGTCTGCGTGAAGAACTGGCGGAGCACCGTCGCGCGCTGCTGCAAATGCAGGAGATGGCGGCGAAATATGGCTGCGATATCTCTCGTCCGGCGCGTAACGCGCAAGAGGCGGTACAGTGGGTCTACTTCGCCTATCTGGCGGCGGTGAAATCACAAAACGGCGGCGCGATGTCGCTGGGCCGCACCGCATCGTTCCTCGATATTTATATCGAGCGCGACTTTAACGCCGGGATCCTCACAGAGCAACAGGCGCAGGAGTTGATCGACCACTTCATTATGAAGATCCGCATGGTGCGCTTCCTGCGTACGCCGGAGTTTGACACGCTGTTCTCCGGCGACCCGATCTGGGCGACGGAAGTGATCGGCGGGATGGGGCTGGATGGTCGCACACTGGTGACCAAAAACGCCTTCCGTTACCTGCATACGCTGCACACGATGGGACCGGCACCGGAACCCAACCTCACCGTGCTGTGGTCAGAAGCGCTGCCGATTGCGTTTAAAAAGTATGCCGCGCAGGTCTCTATCGTCACTTCGTCGCTGCAATATGAAAACGACGATCTGATGCGTACCGACTTTAACAGCGATGACTACGCGATTGCCTGCTGCGTGAGTCCGATGGTGATCGGTAAACAGATGCAGTTCTTCGGTGCGCGCGCCAACCTCGCCAAAACGCTGCTGTATGCGATCAACGGCGGTGTGGATGAGAAGCTGAAAATCCAGGTGGGGCCGAAAACCGCGCCGCTGCTGGACGACGTGCTGGATTACGACACCGTGATGGACAGTCTGGATCACTTTATGGACTGGCTGGCGGTGCAGTACATCAGCGCGCTGAACATCATCCACTACATGCACGACAAGTACAGTTACGAAGCGTCGCTGATGGCGCTTCACGATCGCGACGTTTATCGCACGATGGCATGCGGTATTGCCGGACTGTCGGTGGCGGCGGATTCGCTCTCTGCCATCAAGTATGCAACGGTGAAACCGGTTCGTGACCATAACGGGCTGGCGGTCGATTTCGTGATTGAAGGGGAATATCCGCAATACGGAAATAACGACGAGCGCGTGGACAGCATCGCCTGCGATCTGGTTGAACGCTTTATGAAGAAAATTAAAGTGTTGCCAACCTACCGGAACGCGGTACCGACGCAGTCGATTCTGACCATTACCTCCAACGTGGTGTACGGGCAGAAAACCGGGAATACCCCGGACGGACGTCGCGCCGGGACGCCATTCGCGCCGGGCGCTAACCCGATGCACGGACGCGATCGCAAAGGCGCGGTTGCCTCGCTGACTTCGGTCGCGAAACTGCCGTTTACCTACGCGAAGGACGGGATTTCGTACACCTTCTCGATTGTGCCTGCGGCACTTGGGAAAGAGGATCCGGTGCGCAAGACCAACCTGGTCGGGCTGCTGGATGGTTACTTCCACCATGAAGCACACGTGGAAGGTGGGCAGCACCTGAACGTTAACGTAATGAACAAGGAGATGTTACTGGATGCCATTGAACATCCGGAAAACTATCCGAACCTGACGATCCGCGTCTCCGGCTACGCTGTGCGCTTCAACGCACTCACCCGTGAGCAGCAGCAGGACGTCATTTCGCGTACTTTCACCCAGGCGATGTAACGTTATCGGGGCGGTCTGCGGATCGCCCCGATTCACTATGCGTATGAAAACCTGGTCTCCACTGAACGAGTCCGAGGGTGTAGAAATGATTAGCGCATTCGATATTTTCAAACCTGGCATTGGTCCTTCCAGCTCCCATACCGTAGGCCCGATGAATGCAGGAAAACGTTTTATCGATCAACTGGTCAGCAGTGGACGCTTATCGCGCACGACGCGCATGTCGGTTGATTTGTATGGTTCGCTGTCGCTGACCGGAAAAGGCCATGCGACTGATACCGCCATTATGATGGGGTTGGCCGGGAACAGTCCGCAAAGCGTCAACATTGACGCCATCCCCGCGTTTATTGGCGAGGTGACCCGTACCGGTCGATTGCCGGTTGCTGAGGGGACGCATGTCGTTGATTTCCCGGTTGCCGAGAGCATTATTTTTCATGAAGAAACGCTACCACGGCACGAGAACGGAATGCGGATCACCGCCTGGGAAAACCAGGACACGCTGTTGAGTAAAACCTACTACTCCATTGGCGGCGGGTTTATCGTGGAGGAAGAGCGCTTTGGTCAGGCGCACGACGTAGAAACGCCGGTCCCTTATGATTTCCATTCCGCCAGAGAATTGCTGAAACTGTGTGAGCACAACGGCCTTTCGGTCTCCGGACTGATGATGCAAAACGAACTGGCGCTGCGCAGTAAGGCGGAGATTGATGCCGGGTTCGCCCAGATCTGGGATGTGATGCAGGGTGGCATTGAACGCGGGATGAATACCGAAGGGGTTTTACCCGGTCCACTGAATGTGCCGCGTCGCGCGGTGGCGCTACGCCGTTTGCTGGTCTCCAATGACAGTCTCTCCAGCGATCCGATGAACGTCATCGACTGGATCAACATGTTTGCGCTCGCGGTCAGTGAGGAGAATGCGGCAGGCGGGCGCGTGGTGACTGCGCCAACCAATGGCGCATGCGGTATTATTCCTGCGGTATTGGCTTATTACGATAAATTCCGTCGCCCGCTGAATGCCAACTCCATTGCTCGCTACCTGCTGGCGGCCGGGGCCATCGGGGCGCTGTACAAAATGAATGCGTCCATTTCCGGGGCGGAAGTCGGCTGTCAGGGGGAAATCGGCGTGGCCAGTTCAATGGCCGCGGCGGGGTTGACTGAACTGCTGGGCGGCAGTCCGGCGCAGGTTTGCATCGCGGCGGAAATCGCGATGGAGCACAACCTTGGCTTAACCTGTGATCCGGTGGCCGGACAGGTACAGATTCCGTGTATTGAACGCAATGCGATCAACGCGGTTAAAGCCGTTAACGCCGCACGTATGGCACTGCGCCGCACCTCTGAGCCGCGCGTCTCGCTGGATAAAGTCATCGAGACCATGTACGAGACGGGTAAGGACATGAACGATAAGTACCGCGAAACATCGCGCGGCGGCCTGGCTATCAAAGTGGTGTGCAGTTAGCTAACGCCAGAAAGCTTGCCGGATGGCGGCTGTCGCCTTATCCGGCCTACAGGTTCATCGTTCGTAGGCCCGATAAGCTTGCGCCATCGGGCGTTTAGTTGTTTTTGCCGGATGACGGCTGTCGCCTTATCCGGCCTACACGTTCACCGTTTGTAGGCCGGATAAGCCTGCGCCATCGGGCATTTAGTTGTTTTTGCCGGATGACGGCTGTCGCCTTATC
>NZ_JBGUBF010000016.1:0-33296 GCF_041807075.1 Citrobacter telavivensis
TCGAATCTGAAGTGTACATTCTGTCCAAAGACGAAGGCGGCCGTCATACTCCGTTCTTCAAAGGCTACCGTCCGCAGTTCTACTTCCGTACCACTGACGTGACTGGCACCATCGAACTGCCGGAAGGTGTTGAGATGGTAATGCCGGGCGACAACATCAAAATGGTTGTTACCCTGATCCACCCGATCGCGATGGACGACGGTCTGCGTTTCGCAATCCGTGAAGGCGGCCGTACTGTAGGCGCAGGCGTTGTTGCTAAAGTTCTCAGCTAATCGCTGATAACATTTGACGCAATGCGCATTAAAAGGGCATCATTTGATGCCCTTTTTGCACGCTTTCGAACCAGAACCTGGCTCATCAGTGATTTTATTTGTCATAATCATTGCTGAGACAGGCTCTGAAGAGGGCGTAGAGCCCGGAATGCCCACATGCATTTCGGCACAAGGTTGACAGGTTAGCCTCGCATTCGCGGGGTGAAATTATTTGTAGAATACTTCTGACAGGTTGGTTTATGAGTGCGAATACCGAAGCTCAAGGGAGCGGGCGTGGCCTGGAAGCGATAAAGTGGATCGTGGTTGTGGCATTGCTGATCGTGGCAATTGTTGGCAACTATCTTTATCGTGACATGATGCTGCCGCTGCGTGCGCTGGCCGTAGTAATTCTGATTGCTGCAGCGGGTGGTGTCGCGCTGTTGACGACAAAAGGTAAAGCGACCGTTGCTTTTGCCCGCGAAGCGCGTACTGAAGTACGTAAGGTCATTTGGCCGACTCGCCAGGAAACATTGCACACCACGCTGATTGTGGCTGCGGTTACCGCAGTAATGTCACTGATCCTGTGGGGACTGGATGGTATTCTGGTTCGCCTGGTTTCCTTTATCACTGGCCTGAGGTTCTGAGATGTCTGAAGCTCCTAAAAAGCGCTGGTACGTCGTTCAGGCGTTTTCCGGTTTTGAAGGCCGCGTAGCAACATCGCTGCGTGAGCATATCAAATTACACAATATGGAAGAGTTGTTTGGCGAAGTCATGGTGCCGACCGAAGAAGTGGTCGAAATCCGTGGTGGTCAGCGCCGTAAGAGCGAGCGTAAATTCTTCCCGGGTTACGTGCTGGTCCAGATGGTCATGAATGACGCGAGCTGGCACCTGGTGCGTAGCGTGCCGCGTGTGATGGGCTTTATCGGCGGAACATCTGACCGTCCGGCGCCGATCAGCGACAAAGAAGTTGATGCGATTATGAACCGCCTGCAGCAGGTTGGTGACAAGCCGCGTCCGAAAACGCTGTTTGAACCAGGTGAAATGGTGCGTGTCAACGATGGTCCGTTTGCTGATTTCAACGGTGTCGTTGAAGAAGTTGACTACGAGAAGTCCCGCCTGAAAGTGTCCGTCTCTATCTTCGGTCGTGCGACCCCGGTAGAACTGGACTTTGCTCAGGTCGAAAAAGCCTAAGCAGCGATCAAAAAAGCGGCGATTTAATCGTTGCACAAGGCGTGAGATTGGAATACAATTTCGCGCCTTTTGTTTTTATGGGCCAGGCCCGTAGAACGATTTTTATATCACGGGGAGCTTCTCTGAAGCGTTATCACCCAATTTGAGGATTATTAGAATGGCTAAGAAAGTCCAAGCCTACGTCAAGCTGCAGGTTGCAGCTGGTATGGCAAACCCGAGTCCGCCGGTTGGTCCTGCTCTGGGTCAACAGGGTGTTAACATCATGGAATTCTGCAAAGCGTTCAACGCTAAGACTGATTCCATCGAAAAAGGTCTGCCGATTCCGGTTGTTATCACCGTTTACGCTGACCGTTCTTTCACCTTCATTACCAAAACACCTCCGGCAGCTGTTCTGCTGAAGAAAGCGGCTGGTATTAAGTCTGGTTCCGGTAAGCCGAACAAAGACAAAGTAGGTAAAATTTCCCGCGCTCAACTGCAGGAAATCGCGCAGACCAAAGCTGCCGACATGACTGGTGCCGACATTGAAGCGATGACTCGCTCCATCGAAGGTACTGCACGTTCCATGGGCCTGGTAGTGGAGGACTAAGAAATGGCTAAACTGACCAAGCGCATGCGTGTGATCCGTGAGAAAATTGATGCGACCAAACAGTACGACATCAATGAAGCTATCTCTCTGCTGAAAGAACTGGCTACTGCTAAGTTCGTAGAAAGCGTAGACGTTGCCGTTAACCTCGGTATCGACGCGCGTAAATCTGACCAGAACGTACGTGGTGCAACTGTACTGCCGCACGGTACTGGCCGTTCCGTTCGCGTAGCCGTATTTACCCAGGGTGCAAACGCTGAAGCTGCTAAAGCGGCTGGCGCTGAACTGGTAGGTATGGAAGATCTGGCTGACCAGATCAAGAAAGGCGAAATGAACTTTGACGTGGTTATTGCTTCTCCGGATGCAATGCGCGTTGTTGGCCAACTGGGCCAGGTTCTGGGTCCGCGTGGCCTGATGCCAAACCCGAAAGTGGGTACTGTAACCCCTAACGTTGCTGAAGCGGTTAAGAACGCTAAAGCAGGTCAGGTTCGTTACCGTAACGACAAAAACGGCATCATCCACACCACCATCGGTAAAGTGGATTTTGACGCTGACAAACTGAAAGAAAACCTGGAAGCTCTGCTGGTTGCGCTGAAGAAAGCAAAACCGACTCAGGCGAAAGGCGTGTACATCAAGAAAATCAGCATCTCCACCACCATGGGTGCTGGTGTTGCCGTTGATCAGGCTGGTCTGAGCGCTTCTGCGAACTAAGATTAGCTTTACGTGGGCGGTGGATTTGTCTACAATTCTACCCCCACGATTCTGTTGAAAGAGACAGACGCTATGTGAGTCATTTGAATTGCGGCCAATGCGGCTGAGATTCAAATGTCGAAGTCATAGAAAAGATTTGTTCGTTGGAGCCTGGCCTATCCAGGCCTCCGTCGAAGACCGCAGGTGTTTCGTAAGAGACTTAATCCCCTGCGTAGACGGTGACAGAACGCTAAGATTATTTTTGGATACTCTGGCTTGTTTCTGCTCACCGTATTAAGACGCTCTTTTCGTTGGAAAGAGTGAAGTGAGTTCCGGAACATGAGTTCCGGCAAACATCCAGGAGCAAAGCTAATGGCTTTAAATCTTCAAGACAAACAAGCGATTGTTGCTGAAGTCAGCGAAGTAGCCAAAGGCGCGCTGTCTGCAGTAGTTGCGGATTCCCGTGGCGTAACTGTAGATAAAATGACTGAACTGCGTAAAGCAGGTCGTGAAGCTGGCGTTTACATGCGTGTTGTTCGTAACACCCTGCTGCGCCGCGTCGTTGAAGGTACTCAGTTCGAGTGCCTGAAAGACACGTTTGTTGGTCCGACCCTGATTGCATACTCTATGGAACACCCGGGCGCTGCTGCTCGTCTGTTCAAAGAGTTCGCGAAAGCGAATGCAAAATTTGAGGTCAAAGCCGCTGCCTTTGAAGGCGAGCTGATCCCGGCGTCTCAGATCGACCGCCTGGCAACTCTGCCGACCTACGAAGAAGCAATTGCACGCCTGATGGCAACCATGAAAGAAGCTTCGGCTGGCAAACTGGTTCGTACTCTGGCTGCTGTACGCGATGCGAAAGAAGCTGCTTAATTGCAGTTATCTTTTTAAAGCATCTGCTTACGTATAAACTTATTCTGATATTCAGGAACAATTTAAATGTCTATCACTAAAGATCAAATCATTGAAGCAGTATCCGCTATGTCCGTAATGGACGTTGTAGAACTGATCTCTGCAATGGAAGAAAAATTCGGTGTTTCCGCTGCTGCTGCTGTAGCTGTAGCTGCTGGCCCGGTTGAAGCTGCTGAAGAAAAAACTGAATTCGACGTAATTCTGAAAGCTGCTGGCGCTAACAAAGTTGCTGTAATCAAAGCAGTACGTGGCGCAACTGGCCTGGGTCTGAAAGAAGCTAAAGACCTGGTAGAATCAGCTCCGGCCGCTCTGAAAGAAGGCGTGAGCAAAGATGACGCAGAAGCACTGAAAAAATCTCTGGAAGAAGCTGGCGCTGAAGTTGAAGTTAAATAAGCCAACCCTTCCGGTTGCAGCCTAAGAAATTAGGCTGATGGCTGGTGACTTTTTGGTCACCAGCCTTTTTGCGCTGTAAGGCGCCAGTAGCGTTTCACACTGTTTGACTACTGCTGTGCCTTTCAATGCTTGTTTCTATCGACGACTTAATATACTGCGACAGAGCGTCCGTTCTGGGTAAATCGCAATGAAATGGTTTAAGCGTGATAGCAACAGGCATTGCGGAAAGTATTCGATTTTCCGGTCAACAAAATAGTGTTGCACAAACTGTCCGCTCAATGGACAGATGGGTCGACTTGTCAGCGAGCTGAGGAACCCTATGGTTTACTCCTATACCGAGAAAAAACGTATTCGTAAGGATTTTGGTAAACGTCCGCAAGTACTGGACATACCTTATCTCCTTTCTATCCAGCTTGACTCGTTTCAGAAGTTTATCGAGCAAGATCCTGAAGGGCAGTATGGTCTGGAAGCTGCCTTCCGTTCCGTATTCCCGATTCAGAGCTACAGCGGTAATTCCGAGCTGCAATACGTCAGCTACCGCCTTGGCGAACCGGTGTTTGACGTTCAGGAATGTCAGATCCGTGGCGTGACCTATTCCGCACCGCTGCGCGTAAAACTGCGTCTGGTGATCTACGAGCGCGAAGCGCCGGAAGGCACCGTTAAAGACATTAAAGAACAAGAAGTCTACATGGGCGAAATTCCGCTCATGACCGACAACGGTACCTTTGTTATCAACGGTACTGAGCGTGTTATCGTTTCCCAGCTGCACCGTAGTCCTGGCGTCTTCTTTGACTCCGACAAAGGTAAAACCCACTCTTCGGGTAAAGTGCTGTATAACGCGCGCATCATTCCTTACCGTGGTTCCTGGCTGGACTTCGAATTCGATCCGAAGGACAACCTGTTCGTACGTATCGACCGTCGCCGTAAATTGCCTGCGACCATCATTCTGCGTGCGCTGAACTACACCACTGAGCAGATTCTGGATCTGTTCTTTGAAAAAGTTATTTTCGAGATTCGCGACAACAAGTTGCAGATGGAGCTGGTGCCGGAACGCCTGCGTGGTGAAACCGCCTCCTTCGACATCGAAGCGAACGGCAAAATCTACGTTGAGAAAGGCCGTCGCATCACTGCGCGTCACATTCGCCAACTGGAAAAAGATGATATCAAACACATCGAAGTTCCGGTTGAGTACATTGCAGGAAAAGTATCCGCAAAAGATTACGTTGATGCTTCAACTGGCGAGCTGATCTGCCCGGCGAACATGGAGCTGAGCCTGGATCTGCTGGCGAAACTGAGCCAGTCTGGTCACAAACGTATCGAAACCCTGTTCACCAACGATCTGGACCACGGCCCGTACATTTCTGAAACCGTACGCGTCGACCCAACCAACGATCGTCTGAGCGCGCTGGTAGAAATCTACCGCATGATGCGCCCGGGTGAACCGCCGACGCGTGAAGCGGCTGAAAGCCTGTTTGAGAACCTGTTCTTCTCTGAAGACCGTTATGACCTGTCTGCGGTCGGTCGTATGAAGTTCAACCGTTCTCTGCTGCGCGACGAAATCGAAGGTTCCGGTATCCTGAGCAAAGACGACATCATTGAAGTGATGAAGAAGCTCATCGATATCCGTAACGGTAAAGGCGAAGTCGATGATATCGACCACCTCGGCAACCGTCGTATCCGTTCCGTAGGCGAAATGGCGGAAAACCAGTTCCGCGTTGGCCTGGTACGTGTTGAGCGTGCGGTGAAAGAGCGTCTGTCTCTGGGCGATCTGGATACCCTGATGCCTCAGGACATGATCAACGCCAAACCGATTTCTGCCGCAGTGAAAGAGTTCTTCGGTTCCAGCCAGCTGTCTCAGTTTATGGACCAGAACAACCCGCTGTCTGAGATTACGCACAAACGTCGTATCTCCGCACTCGGCCCAGGCGGTCTGACCCGTGAACGTGCAGGCTTTGAAGTTCGAGACGTACACCCGACTCACTACGGTCGCGTATGTCCAATCGAAACGCCTGAAGGTCCAAACATCGGTCTTATCAACTCCCTGTCCGTGTACGCACAGACTAACGAATATGGCTTCCTTGAGACGCCGTACCGTCGTGTTGTTGATGGCGTGGTAACTGATGAGATTCATTACCTGTCTGCTATTGAAGAAGGTAACTTCGTTATCGCTCAGGCGAACTCCAACCTGGATGACGATGGCCACTTCGTAGAAGATCTGGTTACCTGCCGTAGTAAAGGCGAATCCAGCTTGTTCAGCCGTGATCAGGTTGACTACATGGACGTTTCCACCCAGCAGGTGGTTTCTGTCGGTGCGTCCCTGATCCCGTTCCTGGAACACGATGACGCCAACCGTGCATTGATGGGTGCGAACATGCAACGTCAGGCGGTTCCGACTCTGCGCGCTGATAAGCCGCTGGTAGGTACCGGTATGGAACGTGCTGTTGCCGTTGACTCCGGTGTAACTGCGGTGGCTAAACGTGGCGGTACCGTTCAGTACGTGGATGCATCCCGTATCGTTATCAAAGTTAACGAAGACGAGATGTACCCGGGCGAAGCAGGCATCGACATCTACAACCTGACCAAATACACCCGTTCTAACCAGAACACCTGTATCAACCAGATGCCGTGTGTGTCTCTGGGTGAGCCGGTAGAACGTGGTGACGTGCTGGCTGATGGCCCGTCTACCGACCTCGGTGAACTGGCGCTCGGTCAGAACATGCGCGTCGCGTTCATGCCGTGGAACGGTTACAACTTCGAAGACTCCATCCTCGTCTCCGAGCGTGTTGTCCAGGAAGACCGTTTCACTACCATCCACATTCAGGAACTGGCGTGCGTGTCCCGTGACACCAAGCTGGGGCCGGAAGAGATCACCGCTGACATCCCGAACGTGGGTGAAGCTGCGCTCTCCAAACTGGATGAATCCGGTATCGTTTATATCGGTGCGGAAGTGACCGGTGGCGACATTCTGGTTGGTAAGGTAACGCCGAAGGGTGAAACCCAACTGACGCCGGAAGAGAAACTGCTGCGTGCGATCTTCGGTGAGAAAGCGTCTGATGTTAAAGACTCTTCTCTGCGCGTACCAAACGGTGTTTCCGGTACGGTTATCGACGTTCAGGTCTTTACGCGTGATGGCGTAGAAAAAGACAAACGTGCGCTGGAAATCGAAGAGATGCAGCTGAAGCAGGCGAAGAAAGACCTGTCTGAAGAACTGCAGATCCTCGAAGCGGGCCTGTTTAGCCGTATCCACGCTGTGCTGGTTTCCGGTGGCGTTGAAGCTGAGAAGCTCGACAAACTGCCGCGTGACCGCTGGCTGGAGCTCGGCCTGACCGACGAAGAGAAACAAAATCAGCTGGAGCAACTGGCTGAGCAGTATGACGAACTGAAACACGAGTTCGAGAAAAAACTCGAAGCGAAACGCCGCAAAATCACTCAGGGCGACGATCTGGCACCGGGCGTGCTGAAGATTGTTAAGGTATATCTGGCGGTTAAACGCCGTATCCAGCCTGGTGACAAGATGGCAGGTCGTCACGGTAACAAGGGTGTTATTTCTAAGATCAACCCGATCGAAGATATGCCTTACGATGAAAACGGCACGCCGGTAGACATCGTACTGAACCCGCTGGGCGTACCGTCTCGTATGAACATCGGTCAGATTCTGGAAACCCACCTGGGTATGGCTGCGAAAGGTATCGGCGATAAGATCAATGCCATGCTGAAACAGCAGCAGGAAGTCGCGAAACTGCGTGATTTCATCCAGCGTGCGTACGATCTGGGCGCTGACGTTCGTCAGAAAGTTGACCTGAATACCTTCAGCGATGAAGAGGTTCTGCGTCTGGCTGAAAACCTGCGCAAAGGTATGCCAATCGCAACGCCGGTGTTTGACGGTGCGAAAGAAGCGGAAATTAAAGAGTTGCTGAAACTGGGTGACCTGCCGACTTCCGGCCAGATTACTCTGTTCGATGGCCGTACGGGTGAGCAGTTCGAGCGTCCGGTAACCGTAGGTTACATGTACATGCTGAAACTGAACCACCTGGTTGACGACAAGATGCACGCGCGTTCTACCGGTTCTTATAGCCTGGTTACTCAGCAGCCGCTGGGTGGTAAGGCGCAGTTCGGTGGTCAGCGCTTCGGGGAGATGGAAGTGTGGGCGCTGGAAGCTTATGGCGCAGCATACACCCTGCAGGAAATGCTCACCGTTAAGTCTGATGACGTGAACGGCCGTACGAAGATGTATAAAAACATCGTCGATGGCAACCATCAGATGGAACCGGGCATGCCGGAATCCTTCAACGTACTGTTGAAAGAGATTCGTTCGCTGGGTATCAACATCGAGCTGGAAGACGAGTAACTCTCGCTCAAACAGGTCACTGGTGCTGGCGTAACCGCCAGCACCAGATTGTGCTAACTCCGACGGGAGCAAATCCGTGAAAGACTTATTAAAGTTTCTGAAAGCGCAAACTAAAACCGAAGAGTTTGATGCGATCAAAATTGCTCTGGCCTCGCCAGACATGATCCGTTCATGGTCTTTCGGTGAAGTTAAGAAGCCGGAAACCATCAACTACCGTACGTTCAAGCCTGAGCGTGACGGCCTTTTCTGCGCCCGTATCTTTGGGCCGGTAAAAGACTACGAGTGCCTGTGCGGTAAGTACAAGCGCCTGAAACACCGTGGTGTTATCTGTGAGAAGTGCGGCGTTGAAGTGACCCAGACTAAAGTACGCCGTGAGCGTATGGGCCACATCGAGCTGGCGTCTCCGACCGCTCACATCTGGTTCCTGAAATCGCTGCCGTCCCGTATCGGCCTGTTGCTCGATATGCCGCTGCGCGATATCGAACGCGTACTGTACTTCGAATCCTATGTGGTTATCGAAGGCGGCATGACGAATCTGGAACGCCAGCAGATCCTGACTGAAGAACAGTATCTGGATGCGCTGGAAGAGTTCGGTGACGAATTCGACGCGAAGATGGGTGCGGAAGCTATTCAGGCCCTGCTGAAGAGCATGGATCTGGAGCAAGAGTGTGAAACTCTGCGTGAAGAGCTGAACGAAACCAACTCCGAAACCAAGCGTAAGAAGCTGACCAAGCGTATCAAACTGCTGGAAGCGTTCGTACAGTCTGGCAACAAGCCAGAGTGGATGATCCTGACCGTTCTGCCGGTTCTGCCGCCAGATCTGCGTCCGCTGGTTCCGCTGGATGGTGGTCGTTTCGCAACGTCCGATCTGAACGATCTGTATCGTCGCGTGATCAACCGAAACAACCGTCTGAAACGTCTGCTGGATCTGGCTGCGCCTGACATCATCGTACGTAACGAAAAACGTATGCTGCAGGAAGCAGTTGACGCCCTGCTGGATAACGGTCGTCGTGGTCGTGCGATCACCGGTTCTAACAAACGTCCTCTGAAATCTTTGGCCGATATGATCAAAGGTAAACAGGGTCGTTTCCGTCAGAACCTGCTCGGTAAGCGTGTTGACTACTCTGGTCGTTCTGTTATCACCGTAGGTCCATACCTGCGTCTGCATCAGTGCGGTCTGCCGAAGAAAATGGCACTGGAGCTGTTCAAACCGTTCATCTACGGCAAGCTGGAACTGCGTGGCCTCGCCACCACCATCAAAGCCGCGAAGAAAATGGTTGAGCGCGAAGAAGCTGTCGTTTGGGATATCCTGGACGAAGTGATCCGCGAACACCCGGTACTGCTGAACCGTGCACCAACACTGCACCGTCTGGGTATCCAGGCATTTGAACCGGTACTGATCGAAGGTAAAGCCATTCAGCTGCACCCGCTGGTTTGTGCGGCATATAACGCCGACTTCGATGGTGACCAGATGGCTGTTCACGTACCGCTGACGCTGGAAGCCCAGCTGGAAGCGCGTGCGCTGATGATGTCTACCAACAACATCCTGTCTCCTGCGAACGGTGAGCCAATCATTGTTCCTTCTCAGGACGTTGTATTGGGTCTGTACTACATGACCCGTGACTGTGTTAACGCCAAAGGCGAAGGCATGGTGCTGACTGGCCCGAAAGAGGCTGAGCGTATTTATCGCGCTGGCCTGGCCTCTCTGCATGCGCGCGTTAAAGTGCGTATCACTGAATACGAAAAAGATGCTAACGGCGAGTTCGTTGCGCACACCAGCCTGAAAGACACGACCGTTGGCCGTGCCATTCTGTGGATGATCGTACCGAAAGGTCTGCCTTTCTCCATCGTCAACCAGGCGCTGGGCAAGAAGGCTATCTCCAGGATGCTGAACACTTGCTACCGTATTCTGGGGCTGAAACCGACCGTTATTTTTGCGGACCAGACGATGTACACCGGCTTTGCTTATGCAGCGCGTTCAGGTGCATCCGTTGGTATCGATGACATGGTCATCCC
This sequence comes from Citrobacter telavivensis, assembly GCF_041807075.1. Classification (NCBI taxonomy): domain Bacteria; kingdom Pseudomonadati; phylum Pseudomonadota; class Gammaproteobacteria; order Enterobacterales; family Enterobacteriaceae; genus Citrobacter; species Citrobacter telavivensis. The sequence continues at coordinate 10,382 of NZ_JBGUBF010000016.1, forward strand.
GGAGAAAAAACACGAGATCATCTCTGAAGCAGAAGCGGAAGTTGCTGAGATCCAGGAGCAGTTCCAGTCTGGTCTGGTCACCGCCGGCGAACGCTACAACAAAGTTATCGATATCTGGGCCGCGGCGAACGATCGTGTATCCAAAGCGATGATGGACAACCTGCAGACTGAAACCGTGATTAACCGTGACGGTCAGGAAGAACAGCAGGTTTCCTTCAACAGCATTTACATGATGGCCGACTCCGGTGCGCGTGGTTCTGCTGCACAGATTCGTCAGCTTGCCGGTATGCGTGGTCTGATGGCGAAGCCAGATGGCTCCATCATCGAAACGCCAATCACCGCGAACTTCCGTGAAGGTCTGAACGTACTCCAGTACTTCATCTCCACGCACGGTGCGCGTAAAGGTCTGGCGGATACCGCACTGAAAACAGCGAACTCCGGTTACCTGACTCGTCGTCTGGTTGACGTTGCACAGGACCTGGTCGTTACTGAAGACGACTGCGGCACCCTGGAAGGCATCACCATGACGCCGGTTATCGAAGGTGGCGACGTGAAAGAGCCGCTGCGCGATCGCGTTCTGGGTCGTGTGACTGCGGAAGACATTCTGAAGCCGGGTACGGCGGACATTCTGGTTCCACGCAACACGCTGCTGCACGAACAGTGGTGTGACCTGCTGGAAGCGAACTCCGTTGACTCTGTGAAAGTCCGCTCCGTTGTATCTTGTGACACCGACTTTGGTGTATGTGCGCACTGCTACGGTCGTGACCTGGCGCGTGGTCACATCATCAACAAAGGTGAAGCCATCGGCGTTATCGCGGCACAGTCCATCGGTGAGCCGGGTACACAGCTGACGATGCGTACGTTCCACATCGGTGGTGCGGCATCTCGTGCGGCTGCTGAATCCAGCATCCAGGTGAAAAATAAAGGTAGCATCCGTCTGAGCAATGCGAAGTCGGTTGTGAACTCCAGCGGTAAGCTGGTTATCACCTCCCGTAACACTGAGCTGAAACTGATCGACGAATTCGGTCGTACCAAAGAAAGCTATAAAGTGCCTTACGGCTCTGTGATGGCGAAAGGTGATGGTGAGCAGGTTGCCGGCGGCGAAACCGTCGCGAACTGGGATCCGCACACCATGCCGGTTATCACGGAAGTGAGTGGTTTTGTCCGCTTCACTGACATGATTGACGGTCAGACCATTACGCGTCAGACCGACGAACTGACCGGTCTGTCTTCTCTGGTGGTTCTGGATTCCGCAGAACGTACTACCGGTGGTAAAGATCTGCGTCCTGCGCTGAAAATCGTTGATGCTCAGGGTAACGACGTTCTGATCCCGGGTACCGATATGCCTGCGCAGTACTTCCTGCCGGGTAAAGCGATTGTTCAGCTGGAAGATGGCGTACAGATCAGTTCTGGTGACACCCTGGCGCGTGTTCCGCAGGAATCAGGCGGTACCAAGGATATCACCGGTGGTCTGCCGCGCGTTGCGGACCTGTTCGAAGCACGTCGTCCGAAAGAGCCGGCAATCCTGGCTGAAATCAGTGGCATCATTTCCTTCGGTAAAGAAACCAAAGGGAAACGTCGTCTGGTTATCACCCCGGTAGACGGTAGCGATCCGTACGAAGAGATGATCCCGAAATGGCGTCAGCTCAACGTGTTCGAAGGTGAACGTGTAGAACGTGGTGATGTGGTTTCCGACGGTCCGGAAGCGCCGCACGACATTCTGCGTCTGCGTGGTGTTCATGCTGTGACGCGTTACATTGTTAACGAAGTTCAGGATGTATACCGTCTGCAGGGCGTTAAGATTAACGATAAACACATTGAAGTTATCGTTCGTCAGATGCTGCGTAAAGCCACCATCGAAAGCGCAGGTAGCTCCGACTTCCTGGAAGGCGAACAGGTTGAATACTCTCGCGTCAAGATCGCTAACCGCGAACTGGAAGCGAACGGCAAAGTGGGCGCAACGTTCTCCCGCGATCTGCTGGGTATCACCAAAGCGTCTCTGGCAACCGAATCGTTCATCTCTGCCGCATCGTTCCAGGAGACCACGCGTGTCCTGACCGAAGCAGCCGTTGCGGGTAAACGCGACGAACTGCGTGGCCTGAAAGAGAACGTTATCGTAGGTCGTCTGATCCCGGCGGGTACCGGTTATGCGTACCACCAGGATCGTATGCGTCGCCGTGCTGCGGGTGAACTCCCGGCTGCACCGCAGGTGACTGCAGAAGACGCCTCTGCCAGCCTGGCAGAACTGCTGAACGCAGGTCTGGGCGGTTCTGACAACGATTAATCGTTGGTGCCCGGCGGTGAAAATTGCCGGGCAAAGGAAGCGTAGGTCGGGTAAGCGTAGCGCCACCCGACAACAAAAAACCCGCCTCGGCGGGTTTTTTTACGTCTGTATTATTTTAGTTCAGCGGCGGCAAGCGGCGATACAGTTCAATCATGTCGCCCGCCAGATCCTGAATCACCATCGCGTTCATCAGATGGTCCTGCGAGTGGACGGTGATCAGATTCACCGGAAGCTTACCGGTTCCTTCATCGATACCTATTAGCTGTGTCTGGATTTTATGCGCCAGCTTGACGTAATCGCGCGACTCTTCCATCGCCTGTTCTGCACCGGCAAAGTCGCCCTTGCGGGCCAGTTGCAGGGCAGTCAACGCCTGGCTACGCGCCGAACCGGCATTAACCAGCAACTCCATAATGATGGTTTCTAACTCTTCCATATTATGACTCCATCAGCTTCAGGGCTTTTTCCAGAACGGCGTCACCTTTCATCATGCCGTAATCCATCATGTCGATCACCGCGACTTTCTTGCCGAGCGGATCGGCCAGCGCCTGCAATTTTGCCTGTTCGTACTTGACCTGCGGTCCCAGCAGGACGATATCCGCTGTGGCTATATTCTCCTTGAACTCAGCGACAGGCACGGCCTTGATCGTCACCTCGATCCCTTTCTTTTGAGCGGCATCTTTCATTCGTTGTACCAGCATGCTGGTGGACATACCGGCGGCACAGCATAAAACGATATTCTTCATAGTTCGCTCTCACGGTTCGTTGATACCCCATCTTTAGTCTGAGGTTGTGATGAGAACAACCGCCTTACCGTGAATGTGTGTAAAGCATCACAAAGTAATCGCACAAATAATGAAACCGGTTGCGGTTTTTCTCAAAATGGAAAAAAGCCTGTCGTAACGGGTGTTACAGAGAAGGAGAGACTAGCGGTTCGCGTTGACGATCCGGTTTTTTCCTTCCTGTTTGGCCTGGTATAGCGCTTCATCAACGCGCATGATCAGTTGTTCCTGCGCTTCCAGATTCCATTCCCCGAGTCCGGCGCTAAAAGTGACGTGCAGACCCTCTTCACGCCAGGTGCGCTTCGCGATCTCAGTGCGCCAGTGTTCCAGCAGGGTATGCGCGTTGTTCAGTGACTCACCCGAGAACAGCACGGCAAACTCCTCGCCGCCATAGCGATAAACGGAAACGGCGGCGGACTGCATGATCTGAATCCCTTCACGCGCGACGTTGCGAAGGACAATGTCACCATTCAGATGTCCCCAGGTATCGTTGATGGACTTAAAGTCATCAATATCCACCAGTGCCAGGGCGAACGGTTGGTGATCGTTCATCAGCGCGGCAATATCGCTGTCGAATGCGCGGCGGTTTTTACACCCGGTCAGGGCATCAATGGTCGCCTGTCGAACATAAGCCAGTTCGCGCGCTTTATTGGACTCGATAGCCTTGCTCAGCATCGCTTCAAGGCGCGGTGCGCGTTTAACATCACCAGTTTTGATAGCGTTGATGATATTCATCAGCACGGTGTGTGAAGCGTGTCGTAGATAGAGACCAAACAGCGCAATGATGATCGCCGCGAGGGCAAATCCCCAGATCACAATATTGGTCTCATGGCGCGTCAGGTCGACCAGCGTCGTGTCTGAAACCCGATAAATCACAAACCAGTCCGGGTTAGTGAACGAATAGTAGTAGTACCAGTCCTGAGTCTCCGGATCGTACAAATGCCCCTCACCGTTGGTCATCTGGCGCATGGTTTTTTTACTGACATACGGCTTAAACAGTGAGCCTGTATCCGGATGCAACACCACTTTCCCGTCGCGGTCGACCACAAAGAACTCGCCCTGGACGGGAGCCACCATCTGGCGCAGAGCGTAGCCCATCGACGTCAGATCAAGATGAAACGCAATCGTGCCTTTCAGTTTCCCTTCAGGAGAGATGACCGGTTTGTAGATAGTCACAGTCGGGTGGTGCGTGAAATAGTCAATATAGGGCGCGGTATAGTTGCTAAATGTGCTGGCTTCGGCCTGATCCACAAACCAGGGCCGCGATTTCGCATCGAACGTTTTGCTGCGTTCGGTGTTCTGTACCTGAGGGGCGCGCAGGTAATGTCCTTCGACATCCGCCAATGAGATTGAGGAGACTGACGGCATCAGCGTCTGCAGTTGCATGAGCGTTTTCAGCCCCTCCTCCGGTTCGAGGTTCACCGTGTCGTTCAGGTGGTCATTGCGAGAAAAGTAGGTCGCTGCACGACCCAGAATATAATCATTTTCACGCAGCAAAGACTCGGTGTAGTTCACCGCCAGGTTGTGGGTAAAGTTCCGGTTAATGCCATGATAATCCTGAAGAAAATCATTCTTCTGCATAAAGGTAATGAATATGGCGATCAGTACAAAGCTGAGTATGATCCCCGTAAAGCTCACCAATATTGGAGTCGTGAATGAAAGTTTTCTGTTATGACCTGCCATTACGTTAACTTATCCAGAAAGTGTAAATCCTGAAAAGAAGTGCAAAGTGAAATCAGCAACGTGGCTCTGCATATCAGGAAAGAGTGTATGCAATTATAATCTCGCGAAGATAAGTCGGGATGATTTATCTTAAGAAGTGGACCTCTCTGATGCCTGTTTATTCAGTAACTCGGTGCTTTATATCGCGGGTTGCGGTGAAGGCAGGGCGAAACGAGGAAGAAGCTTTTCGCCCTGGACAGCGCTACGGCTGACGGTGATACGTTAAAAAAGTGAGAGGCTGACGACAACCTCTCGTTTTCTCTTTTTCGTCGCGACTCGTAAAAGGATTACCCGTTTGCACGACGGTTCATAACCTTTGCGAAGCGCGCCCCAGATACGCGTCCCAGTCCTTCCATACCGGCTGTAGCCCCTGCGCGGAGAGCGCGTCAGCAACAGTTGCAGGATGGCGGTTGTCATGTGGTGCAAACTGTTCCAGTTCTGGGCGATCGTCTGCATACCCGCCGGGCTGGGTTTTCGAGAACGCGCTGACATTGTTAATCGCCAGTGGGATCACGTGGTCACGAAACCAGGGTGATTCCCGTGTAGACAGCGACAGCTCAATCTCCGGAGCCAGCAGACGGAACGCGCAAATGGTTTGCACCAGTTGGCGCTCATCCATGACGGAGGCGGGTTCAATTCCGCCAGCGCACGGACGCAGGCGCGGGAACGAAATCGAGTAGCGGCTCTGCCAGTAGTGTTGCTGAAGCCACAGCAGATGCTCAGCCACCATATAGCAGTCCACTCGCCAGTTGTCGGAAAGGCCAATCAGCGCACCGAGGCCTATCTTGTCGATACCGGCGCGCCCCAGCCGGTCCGGGGTTTCCAGACGCCAGAAGAAATCCTGTTTTCTCCCCCTCAGATGGTGCTGCGCGTACATCGCATCGTGATAAGTCTCCTGATAGACCATCACCCCGTCGAGCCCCAGCGTTTTCAGTTCGGCATATTCTGCTTCGGCTAACGGCTGAACCTCCATTTGCAGCGACGAAAACTGCTGGCGAATGGTGGGCAAGTGGCGACGAAAATAGTCCATCCCGACCTTTGCCTGATGCTCGCCGGTGACCAACAGGAGATGTTCGAAACCCAACTCGCGGATCGCCGCGCACTCCCGGACAATTTCCGCCTCATCCAGCGTTTTGCGCTTGATGCGGTTGCTCATCGAAAAACCGCAGTAGGTACAGTCGTTAGCGCACAGATTGGAGAGATACAGCGGGACGTAAAAGCTCACCGTATTGCCGAAGCGCTGGCGGGTGAGCGTCTGTGCCCGCTGTGCCAGCGGTTCGAGCCAGGCACTCGCGGCAGGTGACAGCAACGCCATCATATCGTCGCGACTGGGGCGGGACGCATTTAGCGCCCGCTCGACATCAGCAGGCGTTTTGCTGTTGATGCGCAGGCGGATATCGTCCCAGTCGAGTTGCCGCCAACGGTCAGTGAACGTTTTCATGCCGAAACCTCCAGGAAACCGGTTAGCGGGCTGGTGGCCTGCGCCTGGCGGCTGCGACTACCCGGTCCTGCCTGACGCGCCAGAAGACCCGCTTCTACGGCCAGACGGAAAGCGCGGGCCATCATCACCGGATCGTCTGCTACGGCAATCGCCGTATTCACCAGCACCGCATCCGCACCCATTTCCAGCGCCTGCGTGGCATGGCTGGGTACGCCGATTCCGGCATCCACTACCACCGGAACGGTGGACTGCTGGATAATGATCTCCAGCATGGCCCGGGTCTCCAGCCCCTGATTCGAGCCAATCGGCGCACCGAGCGGCATCACCGCTGCGCACCCGACCTCTTCCAGACGTTTGCACAGCACCGGATCCGCACCGCAGTAGGGAAGCACCACAAATCCTTGTTTTACCAGCGCGTCGGCGGCTTTCAGCGTTTCAATCGGATCTGGCAGTAACCAGCGCGCATCGGGATGAATTTCCAGCTTCAGCCAATGGGTGCCGAGTGCCTCACGCGCAAGCTGTGCGGCAAAGATAGCCTCTTCTGCCGTTTTCGCCCCGGACGTGTTGGGCAGCAGTGTGACGCCCGCGTCGAGAAGCGGGGCCAGAATGGCGTCATTGTGTTGGCGCAAATCCACCCGCTTCATGGCCAACGTCACCAGTTGACTGCCAGAGGCGCGGATCGCGTCAACCATTACGGCCGGTGACGCAAATTTACCCGTGCCTGTGAACAGATGTGAATCAAACGTTTTGTCTGCAATACGTAACATTTCAGCCCCCTGCGATAACCTGAAAAAGCAGGATCTGGTCACCTTCCTGCACGATGTGCTGCGCCCACTGCTCGCGGGGCAGAATCTGTTGATTCAGCGCCAGTGCGGTGCCGGGTTTTAACTGATTCAACTGAGTCAGCAGCGTATGTACGCAGAGCCCCTCTGCGCACTGCATCGGCTCATCATTGAACTGAATTCGCATGTCGTCCTCCACATACCGGACACCCGTTGGCGCGGTGTAATGCCAGACTGCGCCACTGGCTGGTTTTACCATCAAACAGACGCAACTCGCCGCCGGGTATGTCCATACCACTGAGGAGCTTGATCGCTTCCAGCGCCTGTAGCGTCCCCATCACGCCGACGACGGGACCGACAACGCCCGCCGTACGGCAGTTGCGTTCGGGTTCTGCTTCGTCCGGCCACAAACAGCGGTAGCAGCCCTGCGTCCAGGGCGGCGTCAGTACCATCAACTGGCCGCCAAAACCAACCGCGCTGGCGGTGATCAGCGGGGTATCGAACGCCACGCATGCGGCGTTAATTTCCTGACGCGTTGCCATGTTGTCGGTGCAATCGAGTACCACATCCGCTTGCGCTACCGCATGGCTGAGGGCGTCTCCACTCAAACGTTGCGGTAGCGAGAGCAGGTCGATATCCGGATTGAGTCGCGCCAGCCGCTGCTGTGCAACCTGCGATTTAGATCGGGCAATGTCATCCGTGGTGAACAGGATCTGCCGTTGCAGATTGCTGAGATGAACGTCATCGTCGTCAGCCAGCACCAGCGTGCCGACACCGGCACCCGCCAGATACAGCGCGGCCGGGGAACCTAATCCACCCAACCCGACGATCAATACGCGGCTGGCGAGCAGCTTTTGTTGACCGTCAATGGCGATATCGTCCAGCAGGATCTGACGGCTATAGCGCATAAAGTCACGATCATTCATCGCCTGCTCCTGCTATCGCCAGCAACTGCGCGGTTGCCGCGCGCCAGTCCGTAGCCTGGGTAATGGCGCTGACCACCGCAATGCTCCCTACGCCAGTCGCAAGGACCGCCGGCGCGCGGTCCAGGCTGATCCCCCCAATGGCGACAGTAGGGTAATCGTGCAGACGGTCGATATGCCGCGCCAGCTGTTCCAGTCCCTGCGGCGCAGACGGCATCTGCTTGGTTTGCGTCGGGAAGACATGCCCCAGCGCGATGTAGGAGGGACGTGCCGCCAGCGCGACGTCGATCTCCATGTCGTCGTGCGTCGAGACGCCCAGACGTAATCCCGCCGCCTGAATCGCTTTCAGATCGGCGGTTTCCAGGTCTTCCTGACCCAGATGCACGCCATAGGCACGGTGTTTAATTGCCAGTCGCCAGTAATCGTTAATAAACAGGCGGGCGTTGGCGTTCCGCCCCAGTTCGATGGCCGCAACCACGTCGGCTTCCACCTCTTCATCGCGCTTATCTTTGATGCGCAACTGAAGCGTGCGCACGCCAGCGTCGAGCAGACGCGCGATCCACGCCACGCTGTCGACAACCGGATAGAGGCCTAAGCGAAACGGAACCGTTGGGAAATCAGGCTGATACATCAGGCTTCCTCCCGTTTGAGGTAGATTTCACCGCCTTTGGCGCGGAAATTTTCTGACATATCCGCCATCCCCACTTCGATTGTCTGGGCGGCGGCGTAGTCGCGAACCTCCTGGCTGATTTTCATTGAGCAGAATTTCGGGCCACACATGGAGCAGAAGTGCGCCACTTTGCCGGACTCCTGCGGCAGGGTTTCGTCGTGGTAGGCGCGGGCGGTGAACGGATCGAGCGCCAGATTGAACTGGTCTTCCCAACGGAATTCGAAGCGCGCTTTCGACATCGCGTTATCACGGATTTGCGCACCCGGATGCCCCTTCGCGAGGTCGGCGGCATGGGCGGCAATTTTGTAGGTAATCAGCCCCTGTTTCACATCCTCTTTGTTCGGCAGGCCGAGGTGCTCTTTCGGCGTGACGTAACAGAGCATCGCGCAGCCAAACCAGCCGATCATTGCCGCGCCAATCCCCGAGGTGAAATGGTCGTAACCCGGTGCGATATCGGTGGTCAGCGGGCCTAAGGTGTAGAACGGTGCTTCGTGACAATGCTCCAGCTCTTCGGTCATGTTGCGGCGTATCATCTGCATCGGCACGTGGCCCGGACCTTCAATCATCACCTGTACGTCATATTCCCAGGCGATCTTCGTCAGTTCACCCAACGTATGCAGTTCCGAGAACTGCGCCTCGTCGTTGGCGTCCTGAATGGAGCCAGGGCGCAGGCCGTCACCGAGCGACAGAGAAACGTCATACGCGGCACAGATTTCGCAAATTTCGCGAAAGTGCTGATAAAGGAAGTTCTCTTTGTGATGAGAGAGACACCATTTCGCCATGATGGATCCCCCGCGCGAGACGATCCCCGTCAGGCGTTTTGCGGTCATCGGCACATAGCGCAGCAGTACACCGGCATGGATGGTGAAGTAGTCTACTCCCTGTTCAGCCTGCTCCAGCAGCGTATCGCGGAAGGCTTCCCAGGTAAGATCTTCGGCGATCCCGTTAACCTTCTCCAGCGCCTGGTAGATCGGTACGGTGCCGATCGGCACCGGGCTGTTACGCAGGATCCACTCGCGGGTTTCGTGAATATAGCGGCCGGTGGAGAGATCCATCACGGTGTCCGCTCCCCAACGCGTTGACCACACCAGTTTCTCCACTTCTTCTTCGATAGAGGAGGTGACGGCAGAGTTACCGATGTTGGCATTCACTTTCACCAGAAAGTTACGGCCAATAATCATCGGCTCAGATTCAGGGTGGTTGATGTTGGCGGGGATGATCGCCCGTCCGGCGGCCACTTCATCACGCACAAATTCCGGTGTGATATTCTCCGGTAGACGTGCGCCGAATCCCTCACCCGGATGCTGCTGGCGCAACACGTCGCTGCGAATGCGCTCACGGCCCATGTTTTCACGGATGGCGATAAACTCCATTTCCGGTGTTACGATGCCCTGGCGGGCGTAGTGCAGTTGGGTGACGCATTTACCCGCTTTGGCGCGTTTTGGCGTCAGCAGGCCGGTGAAGCGCAGTTCATCAAGGCCATCATCGGCCAGGCGCGCTTTGGTGTACGCCGAGCTCCGGTCGGTCAGCGCCTCGCTGTCATGACGCGCATCAATCCACGGTTGACGCAGCTTCGCCAGACCCTGCTGAACGTTAATCGCCACGTCCGGATCGCCGTAGGGACCGGACGTGTCGTACACCGGAACCGCTTCGTTCTCTTCAAACTGCGGCTCCTCTTTACTGCCGCCGATGAGCGTCGGGCTAAGCTGGATCTCACGCATCGGAATGCGGATATCCGCTTGCGAACCCGTGATATAGATTCGTTTTGAGTTCGGGAAAGCGGTGCCTTCCAGGGTGTCAATGAAGTGTTGTGCTTGCGCGCGCTGTTCGCGGCGGGACAATTTAGGTGTAGTTGCAGACATAGCTCATTCCAAAAAGTTAGGAGATGGCTTGTCAGACGACGGAGGAGTAATAGATGTGCGCCGCCCGTTAAGGCTTACGCATAAAGCAGAATTACTCTTGTTCCCTTCGCAGGTTTTAACCTGATCAGGTTCCGCGGATCCCGAATTAACGGTCTCAGCCTTTTCCACTTCACGCTTTTGTGGAAAATAAGCACTCCGACAAGATAACACCCCTCAGAAGAGGGGACGTTTGTAAATTACGCGTTAGTCACGCAAAACTCAAGCAGGACGTTTGATGACGGCGTTGTCGTGCATGGCGTCAAATACCAGCATGATAAGCTTATCTTCAAGGGCAAACCGGGCTTCCAGCGCTTCGCCGAGATCGGACAAAACCTGTTGAAACTCCAGGCAGTTATCGTGATCTATCGCCGTTTCCAGGCTGGAGTCATAATAGTCCATGATGCGTTGTGTGTTAGCTTCCAGTAGCGGCCAAATTTTTGTCGCTTTTAAAAGCTGCCCGTTACCTTCCAATTTATGGAGAATACGTTCATAAATACTGAAGTGTCCGGTGGAGAGATAATCGACCAGGCTCTGACAAAAATCATCCAGCGCTTTTTCATTCAGCCGCATGTACGATTCTTTGCCAGGCTTAATGCCAACCAGATTGTAGTAAGCCACGAGCAGGTGCTTACGTATATGTAGCCAGCGATCAACCAGTTTGTTACTTCCTCTGACGCGCTCTGTCAGGTCTTCCAGCTGGTTTAGCATGATTGACTCCGCAAGTGTGGATTTTAAAACTGCTCACGCAGGAATTGTAAAAATAATGTTATCAACATGCCAGTGAAGCAAAGGTAGTGCAAGAGCTATGGATCGTATTATTGAAAAATTAGACAGCGGCTGGTGGATAGTCAGCCATGAGCAAAAATTATGGTTGCCTCACGGTGAATTGCCACATGGCGCCGCGACAAATTTCGATCTTGTTGGGCAGCCTGCGCTGCATATCGGAGAGTGGGAAGGAGAGGCTGTCTGGCTGGTGCTACAGCATCGGCGTCACGAGATGGGATCGGTTCGCCAGGTGCTCGATCAGGATGCGGGTCTGTTTCAACTGGCGGGGCGCGGTGTACAACTGGCCGAGTTTTATCGATCGCATAAGTTCTGCGGCTACTGCGGACACCCCATGCATCCCAGTAAAACCGAGTGGGCGATGCTCTGTACCCACTGCCGCGAACGTTACTATCCGCAAATCGCCCCCTGCATTATTGTCGCTATCCGCCGCGATGATTCCATCCTGCTTGCCCAACACGTACGCCACCGTAACGGCGTGCATACCGTGCTCGCCGGGTTCGTTGAGGTGGGCGAAACCCTGGAACAAGCGGTGGCGCGTGAGGTAATGGAAGAGAGCGGTATCAAAGTGAAAAACCTGCGCTATGTGACCTCGCAGCCGTGGCCTTTCCCGATGTCGCTGATGACCGCATTTATGGCGGAGTACGACAGTGGCGAGATAGTCATCGATCCGAAAGAGCTGCTGGAGGCTAACTGGTATCGTTACGATGATTTACCGCTCCTGCCGCCACCGGGCACCGTCGCACGGCGTCTGATCGAAGATACCGTGGCAATCTGTCGGGCTGAGTATGAATGAATCACGTGATACACTTCATCCTTCAAAGTGGCCCTTCGTTGACTGCCTTCAATCACCCTAGTCACTTACCTGAGTAAGCTCCTGGGGATTCATTCAGTTGTCGCCTTGCTCCACTCTGAATGATTTTGTGTATACACTGGCGGCCTGACGCAATAAGGAACTGCAAAAATGACCGAACTGAAGAACGATCGTTATCTGCGTGCGCTGCTGCGCCAGCCCGTTGATGTCACCCCGGTATGGATGATGCGCCAGGCGGGCCGCTATTTACCTGAATATAAAGCCACCCGCACAGAGGCGGGCGATTTTATGTCGCTGTGCAAAAATGCGGAACTGGCCTGCGAAGTCACACTCCAGCCGCTGCGCCGTTATCCGCTTGATGCGGCGATCCTCTTCTCGGATATTCTGACTATTCCGGATGCGATGGGGCTGGGCCTCTATTTTGAAGCCGGCGAAGGTCCGCGTTTCACCGCCCCGGTGGCCTGCAAAGCCGATGTCGACAAACTGCCGGTTCCCGATCCTGAAGATGAACTGGGCTACGTGATGAACGCGGTACGCACGATTCGTCGCGAGCTGAAAGGCGACGTGCCGCTGATTGGTTTCTCCGGCAGTCCGTGGACGCTGGCGACTTACATGGTCGAAGGCGGGAGCAGCAAAGCCTTTACCGTGATTAAAAAGATGATGTATGCCGACCCGAAAACGCTGCATGCGCTGCTCGATAAGCTGGCGAAGAGCGTCACGCTGTATCTCAATGCCCAAATCAAAGCGGGTGCGCAGTCGGTGATGATTTTCGACACCTGGGGCGGCGTACTGACCGGGCGCGATTATCAGCAGTTCTCGCTGTATTACATGCATAAAATCGTCGATGGTCTGCTACGTGAACACGACGGTCGCCGCGTGCCGGTGACGCTGTTTACCAAAGGTGGCGGACAATGGCTGGAAGCGATGGCGGAAACCGGCTGCGATGCGCTCGGACTCGACTGGACCACCGATATTGCCGATGCGCGTCGTCGTGTCGGGCATAAAGTGGCCTTGCAGGGCAACATGGATCCGTCGATGCTCTATGCGCCTGCGGCGCGTATCGAAGAAGAGGTGGCGACGATCCTCTCCGGTTTCGGCCAGGGCGAAGGCCACGTCTTTAACCTCGGTCACGGCATTCATCAGGACGTGCCGCCAGAACACGCAGGCATCTTTGTGGAGGCGGTTCACCGCTTATCTGCGCAGTATCACAAATAGGGCGTCAGTATGGATCTCGCGTCGCTACGTGCTCAGCAGCTTGAACTGGCCTCATCGGTGATCCGGACGGATCGTCTCGATAACACGCCACCGGGTCTGATCGCCGGTGCCGACGTGGGGTTTGAGCAGGGCGGAGAAGTGACGCGAGCTGCGATCGTGTTGCTGAAGTATCCCTCGCTGGAACTGCTCGAATACCAGGTGGCGCGCATTGCCACCACCATGCCCTATATCCCTGGCTTTCTCTCCTTTCGCGAGACGCCCGCGCTGCTGGCCGCGTGGGCGCAATTGTCGCAAAAACCGGATTTGCTGTTTGTGGATGGACACGGTATCTCCCATCCGCGTCGTCTCGGCGTGGCCAGCCACTTTGGGCTGCTGGTCGATGTGCCGACCATTGGCGTGGCGAAAAAGCGTCTGTGCGGTACGTTTGAGCCCCCTGGTGCTGAACCTGGCGCACTGTCGCCGCTGATGGACAAAAATGAACAACTGGCATGGGTCTGGCGCAGCAAAGCGCGCTGTAATCCGCTGTTTATCTCAACAGGCCATCGCGTTGGGCTGGACAGCGCTCTGGCGTGGGTACAGCGCTGTATGAACGGCTATCGTCTGCCGGAACCGACCCGCTGGGCGGATGCCGTGGCATCAGAACGTCCGGCGTTTATGCGATGGCAGGAAATCCAGCCCTGATTGATGTACACTGCCGCTAATTTCTGATTTGAGAATTCATCATGTTACAAAACCCGATTCATCTGCGTCTGGAACGTCTGGAAAGCTGGCAGCATGTCACTTTTATGGCCTGCCTGTGTGAGCGCATGTACCCGAACTATGCCATGTTCTGCCAACAGACCGGGTTTGGCGACGGACAGGTCTACCGTCGTATTCTGGACCTGATCTGGGAGACGCTGACGGTCAAAGACGCGAAAGTGAATTTCGACAGCCAACTGGAGAAGTTTGAAGAAGCGATCCCGACGGCTGATGATTATGACCTGTACGGAGTTTATCCGGCCATTGATGCCTGCGTGGCGTTAAGCGAATTGGTGCATTCTCGTCTGAGCGGTGAGACGCTGGAACACGCCATTGAAGTCAGTAAGACCTCCATTACCACGGTTGCGATGCTGGAAATGACCCAGGCTGGTCGAGAAATGAGCGATGAAGAGCTCAACGGTAACCCGGCGGTGGAGCAGGAGTGGGATATTCAGTGGGAAATATTCCGACTTTTAGCAGACTGCGAAGAACGCGACATTGAACTGATAAAAGGGCTTAGAGCAGACCTGCGTGAGGCTGGCGAGAGCAATATCGGTATAAATTTGCAGCAGTAAGACACGAAAACGTGATTTAACTTCTGAATTGTCGTACCTGAAGGCTTCCCTTCCGCCCCCCGTCTGGTCTACATTTGGAGGGCGAAAAAAAGTGGCTATCGGTGCGTGTATGCAGGAGAGTGCTTTTCTGGCATTTCCGTCGCACTCGATGCTTAGCAAGCGATAAACACATTGTAAGGATAACTTATGAACAAGACTCAACTGATTGATGTAATTGCAGACAAAGCAGAACTGTCCAAAACCCAGGCTAAAGCTGCTCTGGAATCCACTCTGGCTGCTATTACTGAGTCTCTGAAAGAAGGCGATGCTGTACAACTGGTTGGTTTCGGTACCTTCAAAGTGAACCACCGTGCTGAGCGCACTGGCCGCAACCCGCAGACCGGTAAAGAAATCAAAATCGCCGCAGCTAACGTACCGGCGTTTGTTTCTGGTAAAGCACTGAAAGACGCAGTTAAGTAAGACCGCGTGGCTGTGAACAGTTTTAATGAAGGGGCGGTTTCGCCCCTTTCGTCTGTCTGGCGTCACATGTTGACGTTAGCAGGCGTGCTGTTGCTGACGGCCTGTAGCCATAACAACTCTCTTCCGCCGTTTACCGCCAGTGGGTTTGCTGACAACCAGGGCGCGGTGCGTATCTGGCGTAAAGATGCCGCAGATGGCGTCCATTTGCTTTCCGTCTTCAGCCCGTGGCGTAATGGCAGTACCACAACCAGCGAGTACCGCTGGCAGGGTGATTCCCTCTCACTGATAGAACTCAATATTTATGGCGAACCGCCGGAACATATCCGCGTGCGTTTTGACGATCGCGGCGAGCTGAGCTTTATGCAGCGCGAAGTCGATGGCCGTAAACAGCAGTTGTCGAACGATCAAATCGAATTATACCGTTATCGTGCCGAGCAGATCCGCCAGACCAGCGATGCATTGCGTCAGGGGCGGGTGGTATTGCGTCAGGGACGCTGGCATGCCGCTGAACATGCGGTTACCACCTGCGAAGGCGAGACGATGAAGCCCGATTTAGACGCCAGGGCGATGAGTCATATTGAGCGCCGCCAGCGCCGTTCATCTGTTGATGTCAGCGTGGCATGGCTGGAGGCGCCCGAAGGGTCACAGCTTCTGCTGGTGGCGAATGCCGACTTCTGCCACTGGCAGCCAAAAGAAAAAACGTTTTGAATGCCTGATGGCGCTACGCTTATCAAGCCTACAGCGTGTCTGTCGTAGGCCGGATAAGGCAAATCCGCCATCCGGCCATCAGCGATTACCAGCGCCCCATTCCCATGTGACCGCCGCCACCGCATCCGCCGTAACCCATTCCCATACCGCCAGGGACTCCGGCCTGAGCCATGGCAACATCCCGTTTCACCCGCTGTTCATCCAGTGACTGTCTTAAGGATTCCATCTCTTTCGCCACCGCATTGATTTTGGCGGTATCCGGCGGATTCGTCGCTAACAGCGCGTTGTACTCATAGCGTTTGGACATCAGTTGCTGGCGCAGGGCGTTAGTCTGGTTGTAAAAGTCATTATGGATTTTTTGCGCGGTAGTCTGTTGCTCTGCGCTCAGTCCACTACCATTTTGTTGCCACATGCCGCCGCCGTTCCCCCAGTGATGCCGTGCCAGTGCGGGGCTGGAGCCCAGTACCATTAGAGAGAGGGCGATCAGCGCCAGGCCTGCTTTCGTGTTCCGTTTCATCATTTATCCTCCTGTGGGTGGTCTTATCTTCCGTATTGCATCTTCCGTGCCAGGCCAATTTTTCCCGTCCAGCGCGGGTTCTGGCGACGCGCGGGGCCGCAAGGCGGGTAAAAATGACTCGCCGGAAAGAGGCAGCGGGTCATTTTTACCCGGTGGCGTCGGCAGTTTGTGTACCAGGACCGGGATACGGACCGCGAAAAGTGGCATGATTTCTGCAAAAGCAAAGAAGGGATTGAGTCACTCAAAGCTGATGAGAATGATGCGAGAACATAAGGATACGGTAGCCCGATGGTTGAGCGGGGTGCTACCCGCCGTCATCCTGATTCTGGTTGGGCTATTTGCCGTGATGGTGATCCGCGATTACGGGCGCGAAAGTGACGCGGCGCGGCAGACGCTGCTGGAAAAGGGCAGTGTGCTAATCCGCGCGCTGGAGTCAGGGACGCGTGTCGGGATGGGCATGCGGATGCATCATGCCCAGCAGCAAACGCTGCTCGAAGAGATGGCGGGGCAGCCTGGCGTACTGTGGTTTGCCGTAACGGATGCGCAGGGCAACGTGGTGATGCACAGCGATCCTGCCCAGGTCGGGAGAACGCTCTACACGCCTGCAGAGATGAAAACATTACATCCGGGAGAGGAGGCGCGCTGGCGTCCGGTTAACGCGACGGACGCGCAGGGGGAAGCCATTCCGGCGCTGGAGATCTATCGTCAGTTCCAGCCGCTGTTTTTCCCGGGTCGGCACGGTATGCGAGGGATGTCGCGTGGTAATAGCGGAATGTCTGACGCTGCCCATCAATCTATTTTTATCGCCTTTGATGCCAGCGATTTGGCCGTGACGCAGGCGCGTGAGTGGCGCAATACGCTGATCATGCTTTTCGCGCTGACCACCGTGCTACTGGCGACCCTCCTGACGTTTTTCTGGTACCGGCGCTACCTGCGTTCTCGCCAGCTTTTGTTGGATGAGATGAACCGCAAAGAGAAGCTGGTGGCGCTCGGGCATCTGGCGGCAGGCGTCGCGCATGAGATTCGTAATCCGTTGTCATCTATCAAAGGGCTGGCAAAGTACTTTGCCGAACGCGCGCCGGCGGGCGGTGAAGCGCATGAACTGGCGCAGGTGATGGCGAAAGAGGCCGACCGTTTAAACCGGGTGGTAAGCGAACTGCTGGAACTGGTGAAGCCCGCACATTTATCCTTGCAGTCGGTGGATCTCAATGCGGTGATCGCTCACTCTCTCCAGCTCGTTAGCCAGGACGCGCAGAATCGGGCGATCGATCTGCAATTTGTGTCTGACCCTGCGCTACCGCTTATTCAGGCCGACCCGGACAGGCTGACGCAGGTACTGCTGAATCTTTATCTGAATGCAATTCAAGCCATCGAGAGTCAGGGGACCATTCGCGTTGAGGCAAGCACAAGCGGAGCCGATCGCGTTAAAATCACCGTTGCAGACAGCGGGAAAGGGATTGCGGCGGAACAGCTGGCCGCCATTTTCACCCCTTATTTCACGACCAAAGCGGACGGTACGGGGCTGGGGCTGGCGGTGGTACAGAACATCATTGAACAGCATGGCGGGACGATTCAGGCCGACAGCCCGCCAGGTCAGGGCGCAACGTTCACCCTCTGGCTCCCGGTGACGTTAACACGTAAGGATTCACAAGGATGATTCGCGCAAAGATCGACATTCTGGTGGTGGATGATGACGTCAGCCACTGCACCATTTTACAGGCATTACTACGAGGATGGGGCTATGACGTCGCGCTGGCCTACAGTGGACGAGCCGCACTCGAGCTGGTGCGTGACCACGTCTTTGACCTCGTGCTGTGCGATGTACGCATGGCAGAGATGGACGGCATCGAGACGCTGAAAGAGATCAAAGCGCTGAACCCGGCCATTCCGGTTCTGATCATGACGGCATTCTCCAGCGTGGAGACGGCGGTAGAGGCGCTGAAGACCGGCGCGCTGGATTACTTAATCAAACCGCTGGATTTTGACCATCTACAAACGACGCTGGAAAATGCGCTGGCGCATACGCGAGAGCCCGCCAGCGAGCTGCCCTCCGTTTCCGCCTCGCAGTTTGGGATGGTTGGTAAAAGCCCGGCGATGCAGCAACTGCTGAGCGAGATTGCGATGGTCGCGCCTTCGGATGCGACAGTGCTGATTCATGGCGACTCCGGTACCGGGAAAGAGCTGGTGGCGCGCGCGCTGCATGCCAGCAGCGCGCGGAGCGACAAACCGCTGGTGACGCTGAACTGCGCGGCACTCAACGAATCGCTGCTGGAATCTGAACTGTTCGGCCATGAAAAAGGGGCATTTACCGGAGCCGACAAACGCCGGGAAGGGCGCTTTGTCGAAGCCAACGGCGGCACGTTGTTTCTTGATGAGATTGGCGATATCTCGCCGATGATGCAGGTGCGGTTGCTGCGGGCGATTCAGGAACGCGAAGTTCAGCGCGTGGGCTGCAACCAGACGCTCTCGGTTGATGTCCGTCTGATTGCCGCAACCCATCGCTGTCTGGAGGAAGAGGTGCAGGCCGGGCGCTTTCGTCAGGATCTCTACTACCGCCTGAACGTCGTGACGATTGAAACACCGGCGCTGCGTCAGCGGCAGGAAGATATCCCCCTGCTGGCTGACCACTTTCTCCAGCGGTTTGCTAAACGCAACCGTAAGGTCGTAAAAGGGTTTACCCCCCGGGCAATGGATCTGCTGATTCATTACGACTGGCCGGGGAATATTCGCGAACTGGAAAATGCAATTGAACGTTCGGTGGTCCTGCTGACCGGCGAGTACATCTCTGAGCGCGAGTTGCCGCTGTCGATTGCGAGTCAGCCGCTGCCGTTCGTAGCGGATCGGGCCATTCAGCCGCTGGTGGAAGTCGAAAAAGAGGTGATTCTGGCGGCGCTTGAGAAAACGGGCGGCAATAAAACGGAAGCCGCCCGTCAGTTAGGGATTACGCGAAAAACGCTACTGGCGAAGCTCTTGCGTTAGTGCTGTTCACGCTCGATGGCGCGCCAGCCGATATCTTTACGGCAGAAACAGTCGTCCCAGTGGATATCGGTCATTAAGGCATAGGCACGTTTTTGCGCGTCGGCCACGGTGTCTCCCAGCGCGGTAACGCACAGCACACGACCTCCGCTGGTGACAACCTGTTCGTCATCGGCAAGTTTGGTCCCTGCGTGGAACACTTTACCGTCTGACACGTCTTCTAATGGCAGACCGTGGATCACGTCACCGGTGCGGTAATCGCCAGGATAACCGCCTGCCGCCATCACGACGCCGAGCGAGGCACGTTCATCCCACTCTGATTTTTGCTCATCCAGTTTGCCTTCGCAGGCGGCCAGGCAGAGCTCAACCAGATCGGACTTCATGCGCAGCATGATGGGCTGCGTTTCCGGGTCCCCAAAGCGGCAGTTGAATTCAATCACCTTCGGATTGCCCTGTTTGTCGATCATCAGACCGGCATACAGGAAACCGGTATAGGTGTTGCCTTCTGCCGCCATGCCTTTTACGGTAGGCCAGATGATGCGTTCCATCGTGCGCTGGTGGACGACATCCGTCACTACCGGAGCTGGGGAGTAAGCGCCCATTCCGCCGGTGTTCAGGCCGGTATCGCCATCGCCGACGCGTTTATGATCCTGACTGGTCGCCATCGGCAAGACGTGCTCGCCGTCGACCATCACGATGAAACTCGCCTCTTCGCCGTCGAGGAACTCTTCAATTACGATGCGATGACCCGCATCGCCAAACGCGTTGCCTGCCAGCATGTCATGTACGGCGGCTTCGGCCTCTTCCAGCGTCATCGCGACAATCACGCCTTTACCGGCTGCCAGACCGTCAGCCTTAATGACGATCGGCGCGCCTTTCTCACGCAGATACGCCAGTGCAGGCTCAATCTCGGTGAAGTTCTGGTATTCGGCCGTCGGGATCTGGTGGCGTGCAAGGAAATCCTTGGTGAACGCTTTGGAGCCTTCCAACTGAGCGGCACCTGCGGTTGGACCGAAGATGTTCAGGCCTGCCGCACGGAAAGTATCGACCACGCCTTTCACCAGCGGCGCTTCCGGGCCGACGATCGTCAGGTCGATCTTTTCACTCTGGGCAAAGCTCAGCAGCGCCGGAATATCGGTCGCGCTGATGGCGACGTTTTGCAGCGTCGGTTCCAGCGCGGTGCCGGCGTTACCCGGCGCAACAAATACGGTTGCCACTTTCGGTGACTGAGCGGCTTTCCATGCCAGAGCGTGCTCGCGCCCGCCATTGCCGATAACTAATACTTTCATATCTCGCTCCATTAATGGCGGAAGTGGCGCATGTCGGTGAAGATCATTGCAATGCCGTGTTCGTCAGCGGCGGCAATGACTTCATCATCACGGATGGAACCGCCCGGCTGGATAACGCAGCTCACGCCAACGGCGGCGGCGGCATCAATACCATCGCGGAACGGGAAGAAAGCGTCGGATGCCATGGCGGAGCCTTTCACTTCCAGACCTTCATCAGCGGCTTTGATCCCGGCAATTTTGGCCGAGTAGACGCGGCTCATCTGGCCTGCGCCAATGCCGATGGTCATGTTCTCTTTGGCGTAAACAATGGCGTTGGATTTAACGAACTTCGCGACTTTCCAGCAGAACAGCGCGTCACGCAGTTCCTGTTCGGTCGGCTGGCGCTTCGTCACCACGCGCAGTTCACCGGCGGTGACCATACCCAGATCGCGGTCCTGAACCAGCAGACCGCCGTTAACACGTTTGAAATCCAGGCCCGGCACGCGTTCAGCCCACTGGCCGCAGGTCAGGACGCGAACATTCTGCTTGGCGGCGGTGATTTTCAGCGCATCTTCGGTGGCGGACGGGGCGATAATCACCTCGACAAACTGACGGGAGATGATGGCCTGCGCGGTTTCAGCATCCAGTTCGCGGTTAAAGGCGATGATGCCGCCAAAGGCAGAGGTCGGGTCCGTTTTATACGCGCGATCGTAAGCATCCAGAATTGAGGTGCTGACCGCGACGCCGCAGGGGTTGGCGTGTTTGACGATCACGCAGGCCGGCTCGCTAAACTCTTTTACACACTCCAGCGCCGCGTCGGTATCAGCGATATTGTTATAGGAAAGCGCTTTGCCCTGAACCTGCTGAGCGGTCGCGACGGAGGCTTCTTTCACATTCTCTTCTATATAGAAGGCAGCCTGCTGGTGGCTGTTTTCGCCGTAGCGCATGTCCTGCTTCTTAATAAAGTTCAGATTCAGCGTACGCGGGAAGCGACCCGCGGCTTCTTTGCTTTCACCGTGATAGGCCGGAACCATGCTGCCAAAGTAGTTGGCAATCATGCTGTCGTAGGCGGCGGTGTGTTCGAAGGCTTTAATCGCGAGGTCGAAACGGGTGTCGAGAGTCAGAGAACCGTCGTTGGCATCCATCTCGTTAATAATGGCGTCGTAGTCGCTGCTCTTCACAACGATAGCGACATCTTTATGGTTCTTCGCGGCGGAGCGCACCATCGTCGGCCCGCCGATATCGATGTTCTCTACCGCATCTTCCAGTGAGCAGCCTTCACGGGCAACGGTCTGGGCGAACGGATAAAGGTTAACAACCACCATATCGATGGGAGCGATGCCGTGCTGTTCCATAATCCCGTCATCCTTGCCGCGACGACCAAGAATGCCGCCGTGCACTTTAGGATGCAGGGTCTTCACGCGTCCATCCATCATTTCCGGGAAACCGGTGTAATCGGAAACTTCGGTCACCGACAGACCTTTCTCTGCTAACAGACGGGCAGTGCCCCCTGTCGACAGCAGCTCCACACCACGTGCGGAAAGTGCCTGGGCGAATTCGACGATACCGGCTTTGTCAGAAACACTGAGCAGAGCGCGGCGGACTGGACGACGTTGTTGCATGGTAAATCCCCTGGATTTGACGATTACAGAGAGCGTTAGCTGAATTTTTCGTGAAAAACTTAGCTAACGCCCCTTACGGGGCATCCTTGTTTTGCGGTGGCATTGTAACGAAAACGTTTGCGCAACGCTCGCGAATTTTTCTTTTTCGATTCTGGCGCTAGTTTTCTCGCTATAACGATCCCATACGACAGAGAAGATCCGGCAAATGATCCTTATAATTGTGGATAAGTCTGTGTGTAAAAGGGTATAAGGCGGGGTTTTGCTGGGGAATGCAGCAGTCAGTCATTTTTCTGACATTTTTCTATTGCGGATGCTCGGGAACTCCCTATAATGCGCCTCCATCGACACGGCGGATGTGAATCACTTCACAGAAAAACGCCAGTGAGATTGAAGAGAAAAATCCTGAAAAAAGATTGACTCTGAAAGAGGAAAGCGTAGTATACGCCACCTCGCGACAGAGCGCTAAAGCGCGTCGCAACTGCTCTTTAACAATTTATCAGACAATCTGTGTGGGCACTCAAAGTGACATGGATTCTTAATGTCTTCGGACAAAAAATGAATACCAAGTCTCAAAGAGTGAACACGTAATTCATTACGAAGTTTAATTCTGTGAGCATCAAACTTAAATTGAAGAGTTTGATCATGGCTCAGATTGAACGCTGGCGGCAGGCCTAACACATGCAAGTCGAACGGTAACAGGAAGCAGCTTGCTGCTTCGCTGACGAGTGGCGGACGGGT
>NZ_JBGUBF010000017.1:0-16882 GCF_041807075.1 Citrobacter telavivensis
CTGAGGCAGCACCTGGCACGGCTGGGACGGAAGTCGCTGTCGTTCTCAAAATCGGTGGAGCTGCATGACAAAGTCATCGGGCATTATCTGAACATAAAACACTATCAATAAGTTGGAGTCATTACCAGAATCCCCACTGCCGGCGAGAGTTCGCTGGGAAGGAATTCAACATGACTATCAATATTTCCGGTAATTGACGGCAAAATATAGGGAGCTCGTTTTGATGTTGCGCCGGCAACATAATTCCGTATTTTTTTGGCCCGCGTTTTGTTCGCTTCTCGCTGGCTGCGATCCATAACATCGCCATCATTGTCCATTGCAAGAATACGACGTAACACGACCATAGGAACCGTCAGCATGTATTGTTCTATGCCGCCCTGTATTCCGCGTGTGGCCGGGACTCTGAAAAAATAGTTATCAGTATTCATAATATTTCCTTCGTATATCCGATACGTTCAGGAAGCACGTTTGCGCGTCGGTGTTTTGCGCTGCTATTTCCAGATCGGCGGTAAGCCGGCATCGATGCAAAGGACGCACCAGACGGAATACGCGATGTCACTTTCTCCGTTCACCCAGCGGCGCACCGTTCTGCCGTTCACGCCGACATGTCGCGCCAGTCCCTCCTGACTCAGGTTGAGCACATTTTCCAGCAGATAGCGGAGTTCATCCCCCGTCGGCGGGGTCCATTTATCAGCGGGACGGAAACAGCTTTCGCGGATCGCGCCCACGTTAAGCGGCACGGTATATTTATTGCCCATAGCAAGCCTCCAGAGCCGGCCGCACCACTGTGCGGCCGCGGTTATCAAATCAGACCATGTTCAGCAAAAGAGTAAATATCGCTGCCGCCCACAATCAGGTGATCGAGGACTTTGACATCAACCATCCCCAGCACCTGCGCCAGACGCTCGGTGATCAGCTTGTCAGCCTGGCTGGGTGTAGTGTTAGCGGAAGGATGGTTATGCGCCAGTACCACGGCGGCGGCATTATGATGCAGGGCGCGTTGCAGGACGATACGCGGATGAACGGTGACGCTGCTGATAGTTCCCTTAAACAGTTCTTCAAACGCAATCACGCCGTTGTGGCAGTTAAGAAAGAACGCGCAGAATGATTCGCGTGGTTCTGCAGCAAGACGAAACCGCAGTAAGGAACGCGCGGCGTCGGCGCCGGTGATAAAATCCGTTGTGGTAATTTTACCGGCAATAATGGCGTCCGCCTGGCGGATAATGTTGAGTTCTTCTGCTGAAAATTTCATATATTTCCCTCGTTAGGGGACCTGAGCACCATGCCCGGCCACAAATATATAATAGGACATTTTGTCCTAGATGTAAATACAGTGAAATATAAAAAAGCCCGATTTAACGGGCTTTTATGGTCTATTTCTGTCCCCCTGCAATAACTTCCAGTTCCGTCTCTGAAAGCATAATTTTCAGGCAGGGTTTGGTACGGCTGAGAAGTTCAATCGACCTCGGATCGAGCTCCAGGGATTCGCAAAAATCATCTCCGCCACAGGCATCACGCATCCGGTCCCAGAGCTCGTCAAAATCCGTTGTATCCGGATTAAAACCATTGGCGTAACAGACATTGTGCATCCCATTACTGTTTTTCTCACCTTTCGCCGCCATCACATACACGCCATGATCTTTGACAAAAAGAAGCGGGCAATTAAAACGCTTAACTTCAGCAATAACGACGTTGAGCATAGGATCAGTAAAAACAAGTTCTGATTGCATGGTCATAGTGTATTTACTCCCTGAAAGCTATTTGTTGACCGCAGCGGCGGTGAGAATGTCAGAAAGCGACCCCAGCAGATATAATTCGGTGAGCTCGCCTGTTTCATTCAGAATAAATAGCCCTGCAGGTCGGCCATTATGAAAAATAATGGCTTCATGCGATTGATGTAATTCACACTGACACAGCGAGAAATAAATAAGTGACCATTCAGGGGAAATAACGGTTTTATTGCCATGTTCCCGGATATAGCGGGCAACATCAGCCTGTTGCTGAGAATTGAGAGCAGTCATAAGGTGACTCCTGCGCCGGTCGGGGCGCTACCGTCGAAAGACCGGATTGCCTTTCGATGTAATTATTATACGTCTAATGAGCCATATAAATCAAGTTAATTTTGTTATTTCCCTGGTTTAAGGAGACTCTTTCCCCTGTAAATTTTGCATCACAAGCGCACCGTTCGGGCGCTGCAGGCGAATAATATCGTTCTGGCGAGCGTCTTTTTCCCGGATGATCCGCCAGGTTTCGGTGACGGCGCCGGCTGGCTGATACAGTCTGACCTTCACCTCGGAACGCTCTGCAGACAGCACAATGCAGCCTTTCTCATCTTGTGCAGCTGCGTGCCGGGCTTCATCTTTTTCCCGCGGACAGTCATCAAATCCTGATATTCGGACCGGGTGGCCATCGATATCAACCTGATAGCCGGGCGAAATCACGGGCACGGGCTGTGGCACATTCGGGAAATAATCAGCCAGATCACACCCTGTCAGGGCTACGGGCACAAGGCAGGCATACAGCATTAACATTCGGCGTGTGGTGATCATAAAGGGTCCTCTCTGGTCGCCGCGGGCCTTATTTCGCCTTCTCAACCAGCTGCAGTGACGGATGCTCACCGGCCAGAAGTAACAGGAAATTGAATTCCCCGGTCTTGAGCTTTACGCCGCGCTGAGCAGCCTTTTCTTTGGTCTGCCATGACGCCGGTTTATAGCCAAACAGCGCTGCAATTTCAGCGTGCTTCAGCCCCAGCGCCAGACGCAGGCGGCGAACGTCTTCGGCCGTGGCGGGATCTTTGACCATATCATCAGGACTGAATGCCCTGTTCAGGCGGTAATCAGGATGCACGCCGGCGATCAGCATCAGCATGTTATATTCGCCTGGGCGAAGACTGGTCTTGTTGTACTGGCTGAGATCGTCGCTGATAGCTTCCTTACGCTGCCAGGCGCGCAGTTCGTACCCCATGACAGCCCCTAATGCGGTTTCAGTCATGCCCATTTTTTCCCGGAGCGTCTTCACTGTTTCCGGCTGCGGAACGACGCTAACCATCTTAATCATTACCCTTCTCCCAGAAGTCTGAATTCAGAAAAATTTTCACCTGGCGCGTGCGGGGATAGTCCTGGTGCTTCAGCCCCTCCCGCGTGTCAGACAGGTACTGCGTTTCCTGCTGCACCTTGTTGATTTTGCCATTCCATTTGCGGGCCAGCGCCCGGTAACTCCCGTTCTCCAGCTGATAAACTTCAAACGTATACTTGTTCGGACCGCTCCAGCCTTCGTTGTAATAGACCTGTTTCATAGGATCTGCCTGATCGATGCGCCCCGTAAACATGACATCCCGGCTGCATTGCCTGAACCAGTAACCGCGGGGCATAGCCGGTGGCCGGTCGCTTATTTCCCGTCTGGATAGCGTGCCGAAAGGCTGTGAGCGCAGGTGACAACCTGATCTCAGGTCAATCTGGCATGGCGTGTTGTGCAGGGACCAGCGCCGCTGCCGCAGACAATGGCTCAGGGTGATCACAGGAACGACACGGGAAACGAACAGGGGGAATGATTGCATGGTTTTACTCCTTCGCCAGTCGGGGCGCTACCGAAAAATGAGCCTTGATAATACGACGAATGAGCCATATAAATCAAGTTAAAAATCAGGCGGCAGAGTTTCTGCCGCTGCTGTAGGTCAGTACCGTGGAGCCACGTCCTTTCCTTCGTCCCATAAACGGGAAAACTCGTTCACGTAGGCTTCAGTTACTGCAGGCGCGCCGCTGATCAGCACCACATTTTCCGCATTACGACTGTCTGCGCTGGCGCTGAAGTTAAACGAGCCGGTCAATACGGCGCGGCGGTCAAAGACCATGAATTTATCATGCATGGCCTCGTAGTTATCGTTGATCCGCACCGCCACGCGGTTATTGGCCAGAAAGTTCACTTCGGTGTACCGGTTGTCGTTCGCTTTGCGATCGGCCACCACCACCACCGATACGCCCCGTTTTTTTGCGGCACGCAACGCGCCGGCAACAGGACGACTGGTCAGGCTGTACGCGGCAACCAGAATCTCATGCTGCGCGTGGTCGATTGAATCCAGAACCAGATTTAATGCGGTCCCGCCGGGTGAAAACCCGGTTTTCACTTCAGTCGCAGCTTGCGCCTGGACATCGCCGGCAATATTGCCGGCCGCTGTTACCGGGTTTGCTGCCACGGCGCCGGCGATGAGGGTCAGGGTTAACAGCACATATTTTTTCACGCAGCCCCCTTAATCATCATCCGGGAACAGATGCTGGACGTTCTTACGGGTTTCTTCCAGATTCTTATCCTCCGGTGCTGCCGGTTCGGGAGCCACGGCGGGACTGTTTTCCGGCGCAGCGCCGCCTGCCGGCGACACCGTATTGCTGCCACCGCCGGTGGCCTGCAGAAACGCCTCAACCAGACGCGCCATTTCTCCTGTATCCTGCTGCGGCAGCGTACTGCTGATGATCCGCTGAATATCCTGCATCGTGGTGCTCTCCGTCAGGAATTCAGCGATCAGGAACGGCAGGCGTTCGTCCTGCTTCATCAACGCGGCACCACAGAGCATCATGGCGCGCATCGCGCGGCCACGCTCTTTCTGAGGCAGTTTCTCAAGAAAGCCGTCGGCTACCCGGTCCGCCGCATTGCGCTCCGGGTAGATATAAAACGAGCACTTACGGTTATCAGTCATACTCAGCCCTTCATTGCCACCATACCCAGAACCAGATCGAATTGCGGGTTATCACTGACGAAGAAACGATCGTCACTCACCCCCGTGGCCTGCTTCACTGCGCCGGCGACCAGGCTGGCACCGCCACCGACAACCATGACGTGCGTGAAGCCGGCAAAGCGGCCAACTGAATCGGTGACACGGTGCGTCAGGGCTTTTTCCCGCTCATGCAGTACCTTCATCACCTGGGCCCGCTGGTCAGCATTCTGGAGGTAACGGGAAAGAAACGTTTCGTCATTTCGCGCCTGGATCAGACGGTCGGCAAAATACGAACTGGTACGGGTGCTCACACTGGTATCCAGTGCATGTTTTACGGCTTCGGTGATGATGGATACGCCGGTTTTAGGATCGCAATGCGTCTTGGTGAATCCGGACATTTTGCTGCGAACGTGCGCGATATCCAGCGTGGTTCCACCGATATCCACAATCAGCAGGGAGTCCAGATCGTCCAGATCCTTCAGCACACTGAAGCCTGCAGGGACCGACTCTGGCAGTACGCTGACTTTACGCACGGTAAAGCTCTCACGCCCCTGAACGGCCACCGCGCGCTTCACGTTCGCTTTTTTCCGCTCGATGTTGGCCATATTAGGCTGATCGTTTTCATCCAGGTACTCGCCCAGCGGCAGCGTCACCACAACATCAACCGGCTGCGGTTCAATGCCAGACTGCATCAGGGCATGGTGGATAGCGACGACATTCACATCACTGTACTGATAGCGTGTTTCCGTGGTGCGCACGGCATCCGGGCTCAGCTGGTCAAAGCTGTACTTTTCCCCGTCAATTTCATAGTTGGCGGAAGCCGGCACCGATGAATCTGTCAGCAATGTCATGGACCATTCGGGCTTGAAGCTGTTCGGACTGATCAACGTTTTCACTGCGCCTTCTTCCATCCAGGCCAGTTTGATGTTGGTGGAACCGTCATCAACAAAAATACGCATTTTGAACCTCACATTATTTAGAAAAAAACCGTAGAAATCAGGAAAAATACAGCTTTCAAATGGATTATTACGCATCTCTGCTGACGTGTAAAGACAAAAAGATGCACCAATATAGAAAAATACAGAAAAATACCGAATAAAAATCAACAAAAGACGGTCAGACCGTCCTGAAAACGGTCTGACATAGAAAGAAAAGGGATTTATTTAGATTTATACGGAAATATCAGGGAGGGATACAGATTATTCCGGGAGCGTTAAATGACTGTCTGGCAGGCTGAATCGGACGCCATACTGACGACCAACATCGAGCGCAAACACGCGCGTGTAGGTTTCTGTGGTTTCCAGCCGGGAATGCCCGGCATAAGCCTGTACAACTTTCAGCGGAACCCCATGCTGGATCAGGTGCATACAGAAGCTGTGACGGAACGTGTGGCAGGTAACAGGGATACTAAAAGTGACAGAGTCACGTTTTGCGAGGTCCAGTGCCTTCCTGATCCAGTTACGCGGCGTGTTATCACTCTGCACCGGCCAGAGCAGCTGCTGTTTACCAATACGCAGGGTGGTCAGAAATTCACGCACCTTCCTGACATATTGAGGATCGGTCAGAGGAACAAGACGGAACACCTCTTCATCCTTGCCCGGCCTGCCGCGGCCACGCTGACGCTGTTTAAGCGTCTTCAGCCGGACAAACGGCCGGGAACCGTCAAGCTGAAAGCTGGCGCCGGTCAGCGCCAGCGCCTCATTAATACGCGCGCCCGTGTTCCAGAGGGTATCGAAAAGGACCTGCTGGCGCAGGTCTGGCACATACCGCAGAAACACCGACACCTCCGGGGCCAGCAGGTATTTGGGTAAATCAGCCTGGCTGGCCATCTCCCGCAGCGCCAGCGCATCGGCATAATCGAAGTAGGCATATGTCACGCGCCCGGTCCCGATGGCGTCGCTACGTGAATTCTGGGAAATTTGCAGGGGGAAAGTGTTCAATTTTTTAAAATCCGCTAATCAGCCGTCAGGCGACTGAATTTTATGAAATTTCTCGCTGAATTCGACCGCATCCTGCATATCAAACGTCATACTGCGGGTGGAGGCGGTCGAGCTCCAGCTTTTCCCGCCTTCGATTCTGTAAGGGGGTAGGGTCAGTCCGCGTAAAGGCTTGTCATGCCGGGCTGCAAAAACCAGCTGCCCGGCAGATACTTTTAACATCATAGCAAACATATCCGCGCTGATTCGGCGGCCTTTCAATCCACTCATAACAACCTGTAACTGAATCCTGTACCACGACTTTTGTTGTAAATCTGCTGACCAGACTGACCTTCATCTTCACTGAATACCACCATACGGCGGCCGTTAGTCAGTGAATCCATTTTACGCTGTGCGCCATTATCGTCATAACGCACAGGCAGGCACGCACCTTTATGGCTGTTTTCACTCTCGACGCGGAACACCCTTACCCTGACGGCGTTCTTCCGCACCTGGTCAGGATCTTCACCACTGACCACGCCCGTCAGTTTCTGAAGCGTATCTGCCGGACTGCTGTACTCAGCCTGGCTGAGATAGCGGCCGTTCGGGGTTAACCAGAAATCCTGGCTGTCACTGACACGGTAGGTTTCGCCGTGGCTGGCGATGCCTGAGACGTTACAGAAGCGGTCATAATCGGTGGGCTGTCCGGGGAGCATGGCGCACCCTGTCAGCAGCAGTGCCGGCAGGGCGGCGACGTATCCTTTGAATTTCATGTTGTCTCCTGTTCAGGATGAACCATTTCGGTCGGTGGCCGGTATCCCGGATACGGGATAAACGGCGCATCGGTGGCAATAAGGTCTAGCAGCTTCTGGCCACTGACCAGGATCATGCGGCTGTCTCCGCGAATGAGCGATTTGGTGCCTTCGCGCGTTTTGCCGGTATGGCAGAAAAAACCGCGGGCACCGGTGGCGTTCAGCAGGTCGCTGAAGTCACGGACGTGGCCAACGGCAATATAGCTGGTATAGCGTTTGGCCTGGATAAGCCAGGTCTGGCCATCAATCTTCACACGGCCATCAATCCCGCCGTCACCGGTATACCGGCGGTTACGGATCACTTCAAAGCCCCGGCGTTCAAAGCCTTCAAGCAGCAGCTCTTCGAACACAAACGGGTCAATCTTGCGCAGATAGGCAATTTTCTGCCCGAAATGCGGAAACGTATTAATTTTATCGATCACACGTACCGCGCTGGCCTGTTTCCGTTCGTGCCGGCGCCGGCGTCGCCGTGTACCCTGCCAGAGGCCATACAGCAGGATACCCGCAAGGATAAAAGAGCCGACAACATGGATGGACTCATTCATTATCGATCCTCAGCACTTCATACTTCAGCTGCCGCAGCAGCCTGTCTTTGCTCATGGTTTTCAGGGTGGGCCATTCCGCTTTCAGCGTCAGCGCGACGGTGGCAAGTTGTATGGTCCGGGGTACTGTCTCACCGTCCTCATATTTTACCAGGCTGGTACGGCTGATACCGAGCTCAGCCGCGGCGCGTTCCTGGGTCCAGTTCAGGCCCCGTCGCCACAGGATCAAGTCAAAGCCGGTCAATCCGCCGCACTCCCATGCTCAGTGCCGGGCTTCGTGCCGGCGGGTACGGCCTCTTTCCCCTGTGCCTTTTTTTCCGCCGGGGCCGGGTAGGCCGAGGCCAGTTGTGCCCGGAAATCACGCCACGCTGACAGCCAGAGCGCATCAGATACCTGGTCAGACGACAGATTAAGGACCGCATTGCGGTCACGCCAGTGGCTAAATGTCTGAGCCGGAAGGCCGGCACGCCGGCGCAACTGCTGCTCGTCGAAATAGGCACACTGAACCAGGAGGTGTCTGACGTTCTGCGGGACAACTTCATCTCTGGCCCCTTCCGGCACAGCCAGCATCCCGGCGCTGCATATACCCTGAATGCCCGCCTCGGTATAAATCTGCTGCAGATTGGTATCATCAACCTGCGCAGCGCCGGCGGTGTGCGCCACAACCAGCATGATGCCGGCAATAAGTGGTTTCTTTATCATGCGTACTCAGCTCCTGGCCGAATCCTGGTGGACTGGCCTGTTATAATCTGCCTGTATTTATAGCCTGAAAATGTTCATATTTGAACATTTTTTATGTATATTATTTCCGCAAATTCGCCATAAACACAACAGGAGACGCGATGGATATCAACTACTACGATAAACATCAGGAAGAATTTGAGGCGGTCACGCTGGCGCTGAAAGCCAATCTGGAAGAAGTTTGGGGCAGCAGCCTGAAAAATCAGGGGGAAAGCCTGGATGATCAGGTGACGTATATGAAGCTATTTGAAGAGCTGCAATACAACCTCAATCCGTACTACTTCAAGGAGAACACCTCAGCAAAAGAGATGGATGAAGATAAAGTAGCGGCCTTTGTGGCCAGAACCCGCGACTATAAGCACGGCATTACCATTAAATCCTGGCCGGGACGCCCGCAGAAATGGCTGAAAGGCCGAATCAAACCTCTTCATCCTGTGGAAGGCACAAACCTGTGCTGGATCGACACGTCCAACATTGTGCATATCGGTGCCGATAGGCAGTTTGACGATCAATATTACCTCACCGTGACCACACAGAACGGTCAGAGTTACCGCGTGAATGATGTCCTTCTGCCTGGACGCCTTCTGGATGCCGCTCATGAAGCCCTGTTCAGGGCGCTGGATTCAAGCACTGGCGGTAATTTCTGATACGGAGTTGCACCACGTTTATCGGGTACTTATACTGACAGTGATTAACAAATTAATTTTCCGTTTACTCCGACAGAAAGTTAAGTAGTAAAAACGTCTAGTAATTAAAAGGAGCCCTTCCTCACCAGTTGGGCTCCTTTTGTATATCCTTATTCATTTCATCAAATGTCGGTCCGAGAACTGTCCGCGGCCAGTTTCTGAATTGCACTGATCTCATCTCCGGTCAGCTCAGCACGACTGTCCAGCTGCTGCACGTTTTTGCTCCGGACCTCCCAGAAGTAGTACAAAAAGAATGCCTCGCATGTTCATGACTCTTCTCCCTGTTCGTTTTCACCTGCCCGGTATGCCCGCTGCCCCTTATAACCCAGCAGGGATTCGCACATCAGGTCAGTGATGCGTGCAATAGCGAGATCCGCATTGTCAGCACGCAGGGAAATCACGGCCGTTTCGCCCCGGTTCGCGGCATTCCAGACGCCAGGCAGCAGCGTCTGGAACCGGGCCCGGTCATCCCCCTCCGACAGCAGGGCCATTTCCGGTAGCCGTTCGCGGATCACCGCTTCACTGGCCTGCCGCAGGATATCGTCACGACTCCAGATGCACAGCGTTGCCGGTCCGCTGCGCATGAGGATAGTAGCAGCGTCAGCCATACTCAGTGTGTCCAGCTTCAGCATCTCCATGCCCGGCCGACGCAGCACAAATCCTATGGGCCGGCGGTACTTGCCCAGCTGCAGCAGATCGTCGTCTGTAAGCAGCTCCAGGCCACGCTGCAGAACCAGATGAAGCACGTCCGCTTCTTTGACCGGGCGGATCAGGTTTTGCCTGGCATTTGCCCGGACGGTCAGAACTTCAATACGATGCCAGAGCTCGTCATTAATATGCTTGGTGGCCATCAATCCTCTCCTTTACGGGCACGAATATAAATCAGCGTCACAACCACAACCGCGCCTATGGCCCAGCTAATCGCGGAGTAACCCTCCGGCATGTAGATCATGACCAGCATTGCCAGCAGTAAATATATAACGGCAGAAATCACCCCCTGACGCATCATAACCCCCTCTCTGTTAAACATTGTTCACTGGCCACCGGAATGCTCCCCGCCGACATAAAACCGTTTTCCATCCGCCGCTTTGCCCAGGCATACGGTTTGACCTGTGCTTAGCTGGCCGGCATCCATCATGAACGGCGCGCCCGGACCGCGAAAAACGTCCGTATCGAGGGCGGCAGGTTCGCCGGCAGCGACCGGCCGGACCATGCCCATATCGTAGCTGTCCGGCAGGTTATCCGGCAGGCAGGCCTGCGTGTAGTCGTCCGCGACCTTCTGCGCCTCTTCCTGCGTGGGGTAACGACCCAGCACGCCGGTGATCTCTTTCTTCAGTCCGAAGCCGTAGCCGCGAACCTTGTACGCTTCATATTCCATACCATTCACTCCGCTTGCCGTTGTTTACTGAATAACCACACTCTAATAAATTAGGTTTCATTCGTATATTATAAATATTTAGATTTAGCACTAAAAGCTAATTTAATAAAGCAACACACCGGTAATCATCACGCTGCGTGACGACCGCACGATTTACCCCGCCGGATGATTTGCGCCCTTATCTTTTCACCCTGTGACTTTTACGCCCGCAACCACCGGAAAATACCTTTTGGCCGGTGCCGCCATTGCGGAAAAAACGTAAATACCGGAAAAAACGAAATCAACAGGGAGAGGAAGGCAGGGGAACGGTCGCGCGGCTGCCGGCGCGGACACCATATCTTGTGCCGTTTCCGGCTGACGGAGCCACTACATATAGCGTTATCCACAGAAACGGTGGATAAGTGGCGGCGCTGCGGAGAATACCGCTAAACCGCAACGGTGAAAAAATGTGGTCCCACGCGCAAAAGTGCGGTACAAATGGCTGTACATTATGTAAAGCCAAATGACTGTACAAAAAGGAAGGAGCATGACCGGTTTTTTTGAACGTAAAAAGCGGGCCAAAAACGCCCAGCTGACCGTGCGTCTCGATGAGCAGCTGAAGAAACGCGCCGAACTGCGTCTGGAGGCAATGGGCATGACCGCCACGGAAGCAGTGGAGCAGCTTTACCGCTTCATCGCCGATCACGGCCGGATGCCCGTCACGGAGCGTATCGTCACATTTGACATCCAGTCACAGCGCGGCCGCGCCATCGCCCTCAATCCCGCCGACGCTGTGACCGAAAACACCCGGCGGTTTCTGCAGTCGCTGGGATCTGCAGAAGTGGTCTGCTGCGATCCCGCTGCATTTGAACAGGCGGTGCTGGAATACTTCAGCCTGTATGTGGCCGACCAGGCTGCCTGTTTACTGGCCGGTGTACTGAACGTCACGTTCATGGTTAATGCCGCCAATCGCGTGAAAGATGACTGGCATGACAGGCTGCTGTCCCTGTTACAGCACGACTTTGATTTCAGCGAAGAACAGTCAGTGACGTTCATTAACAGCATCGTAGACAGCGAACATGTCGATCCTGCCATCGTCAGTCGAAATAATACGGCCTGGCGGAGCGGAAAAAGCACCGGGTCCGGCGCCGCCGTCCTGCAGCGTTTCCTGACGTTCCTGGCGGAGCGGGGCGTCAGCTGCAGCGATCCGCAGAGACTGACCGAAAGCGCCGGCCGTGCATGGGGCGTGCGTGAAAATATGATCGGGAATATGCCCCCGGACATGCAGCAGGCCATAAACGATGGCGTCATTTTTGAGGCCAGCGCTGACACGCCGGACTTTTCCCCTGAGCTGGCGGCGGCGTTTGGCTTCACACAGGCCCAGGCAGAAGCGGTGCTGAAACCCGCCCTGGCCGCCAGGGATCTCCCCGGTTTCCTGCAGCGCTTTCTGGCGTTCCTGGCCGACCGGGGCATCAGCTGCAGCAATCCCCGGCGGTTTACTGAAAAGGTCACTGAACACGCCAGCCATGAGGGGCTGCACCGGCTTATTGCGATGTTGATGTCGCGCATCAGGGATGAGGGGGTCTGTTTTGTCTTTCACAATGAATCCCCGGACGAACTGCCGCGCCTGGCCGCGTCACTGCCCGGCGAACTGGCCGATACCTTCGGGTTTACGGGATGGCAGGCAACAACAATACTGCGTCAAATCCAGCCGGCACGGCCGGGGCAGGATTAGGGCCGGGAGCCTCACGCGATGAAAACGACCTGTTATGCGGACGGCATCACGGCGGCGCCACTTTCCCCGCAGGAGTGGCGGGCACTGCTCAGGGCGAAAGGCTGGAAGCAGAAGGATCTGGCCCGCCGCTGGAATGTGTCAGAAACCTGGATCAGTAAGCTGGCCAATAACCCCGATCGGGGCACGCACTGGAACGATGCCTGCCGGGGTCTGCCCGATATGCGTGCCCGGCGGCCCGGCGAACCGCGCGCGGCAGGCACAGACGCACCAGAGCCGGGAGGCCCTGAATGAACAAACGTCTTCACCTCATCACCACCTGTACCCGGCGCAAGGCGGGCAGCGTGGAGGATACCGTTTTTCCGGGCGACACTTCCCTTGATGACGCCTTTGACGGCTGGTACAGGCTGATCGCCCAGGCCGCCCGCCGTCCTGGCAGGGTGCTGGAAACGGGAGAGCTTTACCGGGGCGCACACTGGCTGCGTGCCCGCGGTATCGCGGCGCGGTGGCCGGGCATCGAGCTGTGGGCCATGTCGGCCGGTCTGGGGCTGCGCCACCATACCGATCCGGCGGTCGCGTATGAGGCAACGTTTCACGCCATGCCCTTCGCGCCGGCGACCGTCTGGGGCTCACTGACGGCACGCCCCCCGCTGGCGGGCCGCTGCGCCTCCCTGGCTGAGCTGATGCAACGCTGCCCGGACGATCGCTTTGTGATCGCCGGTTCACCCGTGTATATCAGCGCGGCTGAGCAGGATATTCTGGCCGGCGTGCCGGCACTGCATGATGCGGCCGCTCAGCTGATTATCGTGACCTCACAGGGCTATCGTGGTCCGCTGCAGCCGTTTCTTAAAAGAAGCCGCGCGGACATGATGGCGACCCTGAAATCGAACATGACGTGCCTGAATATTGCCTGCGCCGGCGCCCTGATTGACGCCATGATGCAGGCAGACGCCCGGCAGGCGGCAACCATTTAATACAGACAGAGACTGGCGCTACCGTCGCCAGAAGGGGGTTTTACATGTTCAGCATCATTTATCACGCCGGCGCAGCCGTCCTTTTCCTGGTCATGAGCCTGGCGGCCGGCGCCGGCCTCCTGCTTCATAGCCATGAATATACGACAGGTCATTTCTGGAACATGACGGGGCTGTGCATTGTGTCAACTCTCGTCTGGATCTGGGCTGTAGCTCAGGCAAAAGAAGCCTGGTACATTTCACGAAACATCAAAAAAGGACTCTGACCATGAAAGATGAAATTCGCCACGAAAAACCCGTTGAAGTGAATATACAGCTGACACACAGAGAAGCGCAGGCTCTGGCGCAACTGGTTAAGCGTCTGGGATTCAGTGACTGCCGCGGCCTGGCGACGTCAGATATTGAGGCATATCTGATGATGGATGGAATCAACCAGATCATGAAAGCACTGGCTGAAGAGGGCTATGCACCACGATAAGGGCCGGGACTATCTGGAATTAGCCGGAAATACGGCCCTATCACGCGGGCAGTAAGGAGAGGTTTTAATGTTCCCGACACCAGGGAAAACAAGCCGCCGTCAAGAGCGGCTGCACATCGCTGTTATCGCATAAACGCCGCGGGAATATCCTTCCACTGCGTGGTGTAGGCCGGGGACAACATTTCACGGCGCATGGCATATTCCGGATCAATACCTTCTCCGGCGAAGAAGATCCTTGACCTTCCTTCCCTGTTTATTTTGTCGATGGTGGCCATCAGTTTTTCGCTGCCCGGCCGCACAGCAGCCGGCGAAAACAGATCCAGCTGGGTTTCATATCCCTGCAGATCGCTGAGCATCACGCCGGCTTTTGCATACCGCACGCCCTCACGCCAGATACGCGACAGTCCCAGCTGCGCCGCGGCGATGATGTCGCGGGTATCCTGGCTTGGCACGGGAAGCACTTCCGTAGCCTGGTTACTGTAGGGCACACCGCCGGCGTCATAAGCACTGCTGCGGATAAAGACCGTTACCACCTTCGCCAGACGGTTTTCCTGGCGCAACTTTTCTCCTGCCCGTGTGGCATATTTAGTCACCGCCTGCTGCATCTGCGCCAGTTGCGTGACCCGCGATCCAAACGAACGGGATACAACAAGCTGCTGTTTCGCGCCGGTACCTTCTTCCAGGGCAAAGCAGGCCTCGCCACGCAGCTCACGGATGGTGCGTTCCAGCGTCACACCGTACAGCCGGCGTGCCAGTCGGATATCCATCTCTGCGAGCGCCAGCGCCGTTTTGATCCCCATTGTCGCCAGCCCTTTTTCGGTACGATGGCCAACCCCCCACACATCGCCGGCCGACACCAGGCTCATCAGCCTTTTCAGTCTTACAGGATCACTGAGCGCCACAACCCCCCCGGTGGCAGGCCACGTCTTCGCGGCGTGGTTGCACAGTTTGGCCAGCGTCTTCGTTGGCGCGACGCCGACTCCACAGGTGAGCGTTGTCTGGCGCAGCACTTCAGCCCGCAAAAGCTGGCCAAACGCCTGCGGCGTCATCACTCCCTCCATATGAGAGGCATCCGCAAAGAGCTCATCAATTGAGTAAACAAATGTCCGCGGCGCCAGACTCTCCACCACGGTTGCAAATCTGGCGGAGAATGAGGCGTAAAGGGTGTAGTTGGAACTGAATACGGCAACGTTATGCTGTTCCAGCAGGCGGCGGCAGCGGAAATAGGGCTCCCCGCGGCGCACGCCAAGCGCTTTCGCCGCGCGATTGACCGCAACAAGCGCCCCGTCGTTGTTGCTGAGAACGACCACAGGGCGACCTCGTAAATCAGGGCGGAACGCTTCTTCGCAGCTGCAGTACATCGAATTGACATCGATTAAGGCGTACACGGGCGGTGTCTCATGACAGTGAACGTAACCACACCCCATATCTGCAGCGCCTCCGGATCAAACCTGATTGGCGGAAAAGCCGGATTCAGCGGCATCAGGCAGGGGTAAGGGCGGAGCTGCAGCTGCTTGACCGTAAATTCATTATCGATGCTGGCAATCACGATGCTGCCGTGCCGGGGCTCTTCTGCCCGATCGACGACCAGCACATCGCCATCATGAATGCGGGCATCACGCATAGAATCGCCGGACACACGCAAGAAGTACGTTGCGGCCGGACGCCGCACGCAGTAATCATGCAGGTTAAGTTCATTGGCCTCATAGCCTGCGGCCGGGCTGGGAAAGCCGGCCGCAACGGGCTCGGCAAAAAAAGGGAGTGCGTCACCTTCCACTGAAGGCCGGGGATAAACGAGATCCAGCGCCATAATTTAGCCTCCAATAACTGTTTATACATACAGTATATTGCAGGCTTCAGGAAACAGGCAATGCCGGCATATTTCATGCCGGCACGCTGGGGTCAGGTCAGGATGGTGGCCAGACGGCCAAGAACGTCGTCCATGATAGTCTCTGGCACCCGTTCGAGTCGTTTGCCGCCGCGGGCTTTCATATCGATCGTCCGGGGTTGATCGCAACGCACAACGCCGGTGGTACGTATGCCGGCGCCGTCAAGCGACACAGCAAAGCCTGCTGTGCGGGCAAAATTGCCTCCGCTGGTCACGGGCACAACAACAGGCAGGCGGGTCACGCGGTTAAAAGCAGCCGGCGTGACAATCAGTACCGGCCGCGTTCCCTGCTGCTCATGACCTGCGGTAGGGTCAAGCGAGACAAGCCAGATTTCCCCTCTTTCCATGTCAGATTTCCTCCTGACCAGCCGCCGGCGCATCCAGCCATTCACGTTCTTCTGCCGAGATTTCAGCGTTCGGATCGCACTGTGCCAACAGCTCAGCCAGTGAATACTGCGGGCGTCTGTGCGGCTCCACAATCAGCCGGCCATTATCAATGACCATGCCAACTTCATTATCTGTACCCAGCGACAGCGCATTCAGCAGTGCCGGTGGGACGGTCAGCATGACTGAGCCGCCAACCTTCTTCAGTCGAGTGGTATGCATTTTTCACCTCCATAAAAGTTATATTTAAATATAACATTCACAAAAAAACATACCAGCCTTTAACGCACAATATTTAATAAAAATATAACTTTCAGCCCAACAGTAAACCCAGCGCGGTAGCTTCCATATGCAGCAATACCGGCAGCAGCAGGCCGCCACTTCTGATCCGGGCAGCTGATGTAATCAGCCCCACCAGGAACATTTCTGCCAGGGTCAGCAGGTTCTGATACTGCATATGCACGGCGGCAAACAGCAAAGACGTTATCAGCGCGCCCAGCCACATCGTCCAGTTGTACCTCGAACGGAAGACGTTCAGCACTGAAGGATCCCCTCATAAATCAGCCATAGCATAGCCATATTTGAGCAACTGATTGGCGAATAATACCCAGGCCGCCAGCAATTCTTTCTCCGTGATTTGATAATCAGGCCGCCTGAGTACCTCCAA
>NZ_JBGUBF010000018.1:0-4426 GCF_041807075.1 Citrobacter telavivensis
CCGTAGCGCCGATGGTAGTGTGGGGTCTCCCCATGCGAGAGTAGGGAACTGCCAGGCATCAAACAGTGAAGAAGCCCATCCTGACGGATGGGCTTTTTTGCGTCTGTGGCAGGCTGACAAGCGCAGCACCATCAGGCAGAACAGCGCACATTGCCGGATGGCGGCTTCGCCTTATCCGGCCTACGGCAAGGGGGAACCCTCTGGATAACGCTAGCCCGCCATAATACAAGCCATACTGCGGCAGATGCGGTAAACTAACCGCGATTTTGCATCAGGAAAGCGTCTATGAATCACTCCCTTAAATCCTGGAATACCTTTGGCATCGATCAAAATGCCAATGAGATTGTTTGCGCCGAAAATGAACAACAGCTACTGAATGCCTGGCAATCCGCCAATGCGTTGCATCAGCCGGTACTGATACTGGGTGAAGGGAGTAACGTCCTGTTTCTTGATACCTTCCGCGGAACGGTGATCGTCAACCGTATCAAAGGCATTGAGGTGACAGAGCAACCGGATGCATGGCTGCTGCATGTCGGCGCGGGTGAAAACTGGCATCACCTGGTACAACACACGCTACAGCTTGGCATGCCGGGTCTGGAAAACCTGGCGCTGATCCCCGGCTGTGTCGGTTCTTCACCGATCCAGAATATTGGTGCTTACGGCGTGGAACTCCAGCGAGTTTGTGATTACGTTGACTGTGTTGAGCTGGCGACAGGAAAATCGCTGCGCGTCAGTGCGGCAGAGTGTCGATTTGGCTATCGTGACAGTATCTTCAAACATGAATATCAGGATCGTTTCGCGATCGTTGCAGTGGGTCTACGCCTGACTAAGCAATGGCAGCCAGTGTTGACCTATGGTGACCTGACGCGTCTGGATCCGGCCACAGTAACGCCCCGGCAGGTGTTTGATTCGGTTTGCCATATGCGCATGACGAAACTGCCCGATCCGAAAGTAAACGGTAATGCGGGCAGCTTTTTTAAGAACCCCGTAGTGGTGGCTGATGTGGCACAGGCATTATTGTCTCAATTCCCGAATGCGCCCCATTATCCTCAGCCTGATGGTTCAGTAAAGTTGGCGGCAGGTTGGCTCATTGATCAGTGTCAGTTGAAAGGCTCCGGGATCGGAGGGGCAGCAGTGCATCGTCAACAGGCCCTGGTGCTGATCAATGCTGATAATGCGACAAGCAAAGATGTTGTTCAGCTGGCGCACCTTGTTCGTACGAAAGTGGGTGAAAAATTTAATGTCTGGCTGGAGCCTGAAGTGCGCTTCATCGGGCAAACAGGCGAAGTCAATGCCGTGGAGATCATTGCATGAAGGATAATACCGTTCCTCTGACGCTTATCTCCTTGCTGGCCGATGGCGAGTTTCATTCCGGCGAGCAACTGGGTGAAAAGTTGGGGATGAGTCGGGCAGCCATCAATAAACACATCCAGACCTTACGTGACTGGGGTGTCGACGTTTTTACCGTGCCAGGCAAAGGATACAGTTTGCCTGAGCCGATTCAGTTACTGGATGCCGACCGTATATACAGCCAGTTGGATCGCGGTACGGTGGCAGTGCTTCCGGTTATCGATTCCACCAATCAATACCTGCTGGACCGTATAGATCTGTTACAGTCAGGCGATGCCTGCGTGGCGGAATATCAACAGGCAGGCCGTGGACGTCGTGGGCGTAAGTGGTTCTCTCCCTTTGGTGCAAACCTTTATCTTTCGATGTTCTGGCGTCTGGAGCAGGGACCGGCCGCAGCGATCGGCTTAAGCCTGGTGATCGGTATCGTGATGGCCGAGGTGCTGTGCGATCTCGGTGCTGATAAAGTTCGGGTGAAGTGGCCAAACGATCTCTATCTGCTGGATCGCAAACTGGCGGGGATCCTGGTCGAATTAACGGGTAAGACGGGCGATGCTGCGCAGATCGTCATTGGCGCCGGCATTAACATGGCGATGCGTCGTGTGGAAGAAGACGTGGTGAATCAGGGATGGATTACGCTGCAGGAAGCCGGGATTACGCTCGATCGCAACACGCTGGCCGCGAGGCTCATTCGTGAATTACGTACCGCGTTGGAATTATTTGAGCAGGAAGGGCTGGCTCCTTATCTTTCCCGTTGGAAAAAACTCGATAACTTTATTAATCGTCAGGTAAAACTGATCATCGGCGAAAAAGAAATATACGGTACTTCGCGAGGGATCGACGCACAGGGTGCATTACTACTGGAACAGGATGGTGTGATAAAACCGTGGGTTGGGGGAGAAATCTCCCTGAGAAGCGCAGAATAATGAAAAGGGAGCTTTCGCTCCCTTTTTTAATTATTTCCGCAGGCGAACCTGTTCGACGGCATGATTCGCGCTCTTGGTCATGATAAGACTCGCGCGCTCACGCGTGGGTAAAATGTTTTGCTTTAAATTCAGCCAGTTAATTTCTTTCCATAATGAGGTGGCCGTATTGATTGCCTCCTCTTCCGTCAGTTTCGCATAGTTATGGAAATAAGAATCGGGGTCGGTAAACGCCCCCTCGCGGAATTTAAGAAAGCGATTGATATACCATGTCTGCAGTAACTCTTCCGGCGCATCAACATAAATAGAGAAATCGACGAAGTCCGAAACAAATACATGATGTGGGTCGTGCGGATAATCCATCCCACTCTGCAAAACATTGAGTCCTTCGAGAATTAATATATCGGGCTGGGCAACGGTTTTATCCCCGTCAGGGATCACATCATAAATCAGATGCGAATAAACCGGAGCGGTGACGTTTGGCACGCCGGATTTGAGGTCGGAGACAAACTTGACCAGACGGTGCATGTCATACGATTCCGGAAAGCCTTTCTTCTTCATTAACCCACGGTCTTTTAATACCTGGTTTGGATGAAGAAAACCATCGGTGGTGATTAGCTCAACGCGGCGATGTTCTGGCCAGCGACTCAGTAGCGCCTGTAATACACGCGCGGTGGTGCTTTTCCCTACCGCCACACTGCCAGCAATACTGATGATATAAGGAATGCGCTCACCGTTAGTGCCCAGAAACTGTTCGAGAACAGCCTGACGGCGCAGGTTCGAGCTGATATAGAAGTTAAGCAAACGCGACAGGGGTAAATAGATCTCTGCTACTTCTTCCAGCGATAAATCTTCATTAATCCCTTTTAACCGCGCGATCTCTTCTTCAGTAAGGGTCATCGGCACGGAATCACGAAGCGCAGCCCACTGGTTGCGGTTAAAATGTAGGTAAGGCGTCATTAACGTTTGCTCTTTTATACTCATAAGCATGTTTCTGGCTGTCATTACACCATCAGGGCAGTGATAAAAAGCGCATCATCCCCGGCATGCAATGGCACGTCACATTTCAGTTAATTTGGACAATGGGCAGGAGGGTAACACCAGATGGGAGGGAATAATAAGAAAAAATCTCTTCCTGGTGCCATTACCTGAAAAGTAATGTGACAGATATTCCAGATGTGCAGACGATGATTTGAGGCGTTAGAAGTGCCAGCTGGCGCAGGTGGGAGGAAATGGGCTGCCAGATAATGTCGAAATTTTATGCTAAGCTGACTGAAAATACGTCATTTATTGGCCGTATAGCGCAAAATGTGAGCAATAGAACATTTTATGCAATTTTTTAGTTGCATGAGTTCGCAGGTCTCCATAGAATGCGCGCTACTTGATGCCGACTTAGCTCAGTAGGTAGAGCAACTGACTTGTAATCAGTAGGTCACCAGTTCGATTCCGGTAGTCGGCACCATCAAGTCCGGTGGGGTTCCCGAGCGGCCAAAGGGAGCAGACTGTAAATCTGCCGTCACAGACTTCGAAGGTTCGAATCCTTCCCCCACCACCACTTTCTGGCAGCAATTGCTGTCTGAGCTGGTTAAGAAAATAATCGGCTCGAATGAGAAAAGAGACTTGTCTCTTTTTTTGTTACAGAAAGAACTGGGTAGCCGAGTTTCAGGATGCGGGCATCGTATAATGGCTATTACCTCAGCCTTCCAAGCTGATGATGCGGGTTCGATTCCCGCTGCCCGCTCCAGACGTGCTGATATGGCTCAGTTGGTAGAGCGCACCCTTGGTAAGGGTGAGGTCCCCAGTTCGACTCTGGGTATCAGCACCACTTCACTTCTCCTCCCCGTGTTTTCTCTGTAACGACTCAGTGATTCAACAGTTCAGGCATATCGCCTGGTTGATGTGGTGATATCACCGATTTATCCGTGTCTTAGAGGGACAATCGATGTCTAAAGAAAAGTTTGAACGTACAAAACCGCACGTTAACGTCGGTACTATCGGCCACGTTGACCATGGTAAAACAACGCTGACCGCTGCCATCACTACCGTACTGGCTAAAACCTACGGCGGTGCTGCTCGCGCATTCGATCAGATCGATAACGCGCCGGAAGAAAAAGCTCGTGGTATCACCATCAACACCTCTCACGTTGAATATGACA
>NZ_JBGUBF010000019.1:0-2751 GCF_041807075.1 Citrobacter telavivensis
TTGGTAAATTTCGACCTAACTCAGTCAAGGTCAGTGTCTTACATTCAATCAGCGCCTTAGAGGCCAGCATCAAGCTGTTTAATCGTTTTAGGTGAAGTTCTGGGCAGTATTGGTGTAAAGAATGTTGTAGGATATTGGCTTCGCGCATCTTGTTGTCCAAGTGTAGTTTTTGGCGAAACCATTTGATCATGCAACAAGATGCGCTTCCACCCTAATTTGATGATTTATTTGTAAATCATCAGGGGATTCTTCAGTGCTCGGCCTGTAAAAAAAGCGGATCGGGCGTTTGGGCTTGAGTCATGTGTTTGGGCTGATTATTGCTGGTCATCAAAAGATCCTCTGCTTTAGCCTCTGAAAATTTTTAGCCAATAAATATAACTTTGTTATCCCGCCAAATGCCATTAAACTGCATAAGACGCTATGTTCCAAATATGAGACAGTGGGAAAAACATGCCAGATTTAAACGGTATGATGCTATTTGCAGCCGTAGTGAGAGCAAAGGGATTCTCCCA
The DNA here is from genome assembly GCF_041807075.1 of Citrobacter telavivensis. NCBI lineage: Bacteria > Pseudomonadati > Pseudomonadota > Gammaproteobacteria > Enterobacterales > Enterobacteriaceae > Citrobacter > Citrobacter telavivensis. The sequence goes on from NZ_JBGUBF010000019.1 coordinate 513, forward strand.
AGCTGCACGTGAAACCGGCCACCCAAAATCCACCATAAGTCGCAAAATCGCGCAGCTTGAAGAACAACTAGGCGTGCGATTGTTACAACGCGACACCCGTAACCTGAGTCTTACCCAAGTCGGGGCACTCTTTTATCAACACTGTGATTCCATTCGCAATGAGGTGGAAGCGGCCAAGGCTGTTATCGAGAGTACCCATGATGATGTATCAGGATCATTACGGATAGCCATTCCGGTCTCTTTTAGCCAAGAATTAATTGCTAACCTCTGTAGCGGATTCATGCGTTTATATCCCAATGTGGAATTAGATGTCCAGTTTACCGACAACGATATAGGTTTGGTGGGTGAAGGATATGACATAGCTATCAAATATGGGCCACTGCAATCCTCTGATCTTGTTGCAAGATTACTGTTCGAGCGTCAACCAATTCTGGTAGCAAGCCCTGGCTATTTAAAAGCACGCGGCACCCCCGCAACACCTAAGGAGCTGAGCGATCATAGTGGTATTCTGCTAGGAACATCCCGCTCAGCACCCATATGGCCCTTAGGCAAAGGTGCTCGCAAAACCATGGTAAACTTTCAGCGTAAAGTCAGGGTCAATAGCCCGATTATGGTTAAGCAGTTAGCCCTCGATGACTTTGGGATTGCAATGCTATCAAACTCCGCCTGCAAAACCGAACTCGCCAACGGCCAGCTAGTGCCAATCTTACAGGAATGGCCGATTGAACCCTTTAAGGTCTACGGGGTGTATTCGAGCCGCAGACAATTAGCCACCAATATCAGCGCCTTCTTGGACTTTTTCGTCAAACGCTTTAGCAGCCAAGAAAGCCTACAATCCTTGATGGGCTAGGCACTTTATCGCAGCGGCATTCACCTTTACTGACATCGCCATTCCTTTATACACATCCCAATGTTGAGTGACCATGACCATTTAGATAACAAAAAAGCCTAGCAAATTGGCTAGGCTTTTTACGTTGAGGAATGTGATGCTAATGCTCAGGCTAAAAGTTAACGCGCGGAGCTTAAGTCGATTAGGCCTAACCGATTAAGTATGAGCCATTAACTACAAGCGCATCGAGCATCAGCATTTTGTCCATATATCTTTACAGCTTATATGACGGCTATTTCACACAAATACGCGCTAACCACTTCTAGGGAATAATTTTTTCCTGTTTGAGCACTTCTTTTGTGATGGCTTGGCGCAGCCCTAAACCATCCGATGTGGGCATATCCATATTCATCGCAAAAAACCACACATTATCATCAAGTTCAACCCAACCGACCCACCAGCCAATCTTAGGTTCGATTCTAGTCGAGTATCCAGTTTTAGCCCGAATAATATAGTCACCATTGGCTTCGGTCAGCATGGCTTGTTTGACAATACGCTGGCTGCGCTCCGATACGTGTAACTTATTGTGATACAGCTTTCTTAAAAAGCTGATTTGCTCCGTGGCCGAAATTCGAATACCACCGTCGAGCCAGAAACTGTCTACATTGCCCGAAATGTCCTCATTACCATAATCGAAAGCATGTAGCATCTTGCTCATACGTGCCTCGCCAATTTGGCGGGCAAATTCTTGATAAACAGGCACAACTGAATATTTCATCGCGGTGATTAGATTATGATCGCGATTCCAAGTGGCGATATCGCGCGTCTGTCCATCCCACTTAAAGACTTGGTGTTCATCCTTAACCACGCCCAAATCGAGGGCGATCAAGCTATTGGGAATTTTAAAGGTAGATGCGGGTAAAAATGCTTGGTTCGCCCGTTTAAGATTATTGGTAAATCCTTGCTGCTTATTCTCATTCCAGAGCACAACTACGCCCTGTGATTTATGTTCAGTAAAGTGAGCATTCCAACTTTTGTTTTCTTGCCATTCCTTTGCTACCGCAGGCATTCCGATAATCGATGCCACCAAAAACACAGCCGATAAGGCTAATACACGCATAACGTCCCCTTGCTTAATGCAATATACTGAAGAATCCCCTGATGATTTACAAATAAATCATCAAATTAGGGTGGAAGCGCATCTTGTTGCATGATCAAATGGTTTCGCCAAAAACTACACTTGGACAACAAGATGCGCGAAGCCAATATCCTACAACATTCTTGGTGATGCTGCCAACTTACTGATTTAGTGTATGATGGTGTTTTTGAGGTGCTCCAGTGGCTTCTGTTTCTATCAGCTGTCCCTCCTGTTCAGCTACTGACGGGGTGGTGCGTAACGGCAAAAGCACC
>NZ_JBGUBF010000020.1:0-2695 GCF_041807075.1 Citrobacter telavivensis
CCGGCGATGTCCGAATGGGGAAACCCAGTGCAATTCGTTGCACTATCGTTAAGTGAATACATAGCTTAACGAGGCGAACCGGGGGAACTGAAACATCTAAGTACCCCGAGGAAAAGAAATCAACCGAGATTCCCCCAGTAGCGGCGAGCGAACGGGGAGCAGCCCAGAGCCTGAATCAGCATGTGTGTTAGTGGAACGGTCTGGAAAGGCCGGCGATACAGGGTGACAGCCCCGTACACAAAAGTGCATATGTTGTGAGCTCGATGAGTAGGGCGGGACACGTGGTATCCTGTCTGAATATGGGGGGACCATCCTCCAAGGCTAAATACTCCTGACTGACCGATAGTGAACCAGTACCGTGAGGGAAAGGCGAAAAGAACCCCGGCGAGGGGAGTGAAAAAGAACCTGAAACCGTGTACGTACAAGCAGTGGGAGCCTCTTTATGGGGTGACTGCGTACCTTTTGTATAATGGGTCAGCGACTTATATTCTGTAGCAAGGTTAACCGAATAGGGGAGCCGAAGGGAAACCGAGTCTTAACTGGGCGTTAAGTTGCAGGGTATAGACCCGAAACCCGGTGATCTAGCCATGGGCAGGTTGAAGGTTGGGTAACACTAACTGGAGGACCGAACCGACTAATGTTGAAAAATTAGCGGATGACTTGTGGCTGGGGGTGAAAGGCCAATCAAACCGGGAGATAGCTGGTTCTCCCCGAAAGCTATTTAGGTAGCGCCTCGTGAACTCATCTTCGGGGGTAGAGCACTGTTTCGGCTAGGGGGTCATCCCGACTTACCAACCCGATGCAAACTGCGAATACCGAAGAATGTTATCACGGGAGACACACGGCGGGTGCTAACGTCCGTCGTGAAGAGGGAAACAACCCAGACCGCCAGCTAAGGTCCCAAAGTCATGGTTAAGTGGGAAACGATGTGGGAAGGCTCAGACAGCCAGGATGTTGGCTTAGAAGCAGCCATCATTTAAAGAAAGCGTAATAGCTCACTGGTCGAGTCGGCCTGCGCGGAAGATGTAACGGGGCTAAACCATGCACCGAAGCTGCGGCAGCGACACTATGTGTTGTTGGGTAGGGGAGCGTTCTGTAAGCCTGTGAAGGTGTGCTGTGAGGCATGCTGGAGGTATCAGAAGTGCGAATGCTGACATAAGTAACGATAAAGCGGGTGAAAAGCCCGCTCGCCGGAAGACCAAGGGTTCCTGTCCAACGTTAATCGGGGCAGGGTGAGTCGACCCCTAAGGCGAGGCCGAAAGGCGTAGTCGATGGGAAACAGGTTAATATTCCTGTACTTGGTGTTACTGCGAAGGGGGGACGGAGAAGGCTATGTTGGCCGGGCGACGGTTGTCCCGGTTTAAGCGTGTAGGTGTGTGTTCCAGGTAAATCCGGTTCACTTTAACACTGAGGCGTGATGACGAGGCACTACGGTGCTGAAGTAACAAATGCCCTGCTTCCAGGAAAAGCCTCTAAGCATCAGGTAACATCAAATCGTACCCCAAACCGACACAGGTGGTCAGGTAGAGAATACCAAGGCGCTTGAGAGAACTCGGGTGAAGGAACTAGGCAAAATGGTGCCGTAACTTCGGGAGAAGGCACGCTGATATGTAGGTGAAGTGATTTACTCATGGAGCTGAAATCAGTCGAAGATACCAGCTGGCTGCAACTGTTTATTAAAAACACAGCACTGTGCAAACACGAAAGTGGACGTATACGGTGTGACGCCTGCCCGGTGCCGGAAGGTTAATTGATGGGGTTATCCGTAAGGAGAAGCTCTTGATCGAAGCCCCGGTAAACGGCGGCCGTAACTATAACGGTCCTAAGGTAGCGAAATTCCTTGTCGGGTAAGTTCCGACCTGCACGAATGGCGTAATGATGGCCAGGCTGTCTCCACCCGAGACTCAGTGAAATTGAACTCGCTGTGAAGATGCAGTGTACCCGCGGCAAGACGGAAAGACCCCGTGAACCTTTACTATAGCTTGACACTGAACACTGGTCCTTGATGTGTAGGATAGGTGGGAGGCTTTGAAGTGTGGACGCCAGTCTGCATGGAGCCAACCTTGAAATACCACCCTTTAATGGCTGGTGTTCTAACGTGGGCCCCTAATCGGGGTTGCGGACAGTGTCTGGTGGGTAGTTTGACTGGGGCGGTCTCCTCCTAAAGAGTAACGGAGGAGCACGAAGGTTAGCTAATCCTGGTCGGACATCAGGAGGTTAGTGCAAAGGCATAAGCTAGCTTGACTGCGAGCGTGACGGCGCGAGCAGGTGCGAAAGCAGGTCTTAGTGATCCGGTGGTTCTGAATGGAAGGGCCATCGCTCAACGGATAAAAGGTACTCCGGGGATAACAGGCTGATACCGCCCAAGAGTTCATATCGACGGCGGTGTTTGGCACCTCGATGTCGGCTCATCACATCCTGGGGCTGAAGTAGGTCCCAAGGGTATGGCTGTTCGCCATTTAAAGTGGTACGCGAGCTGGGTTTAGAACGTCGTGAGACAGTTCGGTCCCTATCTGCCGTGGGCGCTGGAGAATTGAGGGGGGCTGCTCCTAGTACGAGAGGACCGGAGTGGACGCATCACTGGTGTTCGGGTTGTCATGCCAATGGCACTGCCCGGTAGCTAAATGCGGAAAAGATAAGTGCTGAAAGCATCTAAGCACGAAACTTGCCCCGAGATGAGTTCTCCCTGACCCTT
>NZ_JBGUBF010000021.1:0-1845 GCF_041807075.1 Citrobacter telavivensis
TTGGTTTGGGAGCAGGCTCTCCAGCGATAGGAATTCCGTTCTTCTGGCCGCTGGCGGCGATGCCAAATACCGTCATGGATGAATGGGCAAATATGGTGTTTCTGAAACCCAATGGCGCATCATTCTCCGCCGCTGAATACCCAAAACTGGCGAAGGTCTGGACAGGGCTTGTTATCCCTGACATGCGCGGCGAATTTTTGCGCATCTGGGACGACGGGCGCGGTGTGGATGCAGGGCGCGGATTACTGTCAGCTCAACTCGATGCACTACAAAATATTACTGGTTCTTTTAGCGCAGCAACTGCCGGGGCAGCACAATTAAGTGTGCTTGTTAACGGTGAGGGCGGTGCATTCTATCCAGGCTCTCAGACAACATCTCCTCCTAACGCTCAGGCTACCACCGGTAATGATCGGGTTAACACTATGTATTTCGATGCTGGTCGAGTTGCAAGAACTTCAACAGAAACACGATCTCGAAACATTGCACTTAATTTCCTGATAAGGGCTAAATAATGAAACCTGTATTTGATGAAAATGGTCTGGCGAAAGAACCGGGGAATATTCGCTGTTTTTATTTTGACTCAGTGACTGGTGAATATACCGGTTGGTCGGATGAATATATTAATGTTGGTGTCAGTATGCCGGGCAACTCAACCGATATTGATCCGGGTGAAGCGGTTGCAGGAAAGGTCTCTTTGTTCACTGGTACTGGCTGGCAACTTGAGGAAGATCATCGCGGTGAAACGGTCTGGTCAACTGCTGACGGCAGCGCCGTCACCGTTGATTATATTGGCTCCGTTCACGATGGTTACACCAGCGTTGCACCGTCTACCCCATACGATGCGTGGGACGGGGAAAAATGGGTAACAGATACTGAGGAGCAACAGGCTGACGCCATAGCCGAAGCGGAACTACAGCGCCAGCAATTAATAAATGCTGCGATGCAGTCTATCAGTATCATTCAGTTGAAATTGCAGGCAGGGCGGGTGTTGAGTGATGCAGAAAATAATAAACTCAATGCGACGCTTGATTATATTGATGCGGTTACTGTAACCGATACAGGAACCGCACCAGATATTAACTGGCCTGCCCCCCCGGTGGTGTAGGCCATACGGGTTTTGCTGTATCGACACGCATCAGCAAGACCCGATATTTCTTCCAGTCAGCCAGGACGGCGGTTTCCTCTTCCGTCGCGATCTCTGCATCAACAGCATCTTGCCGCCACTCGATTTCAGAATCAGCATTAGCGCGTAATACAACTTTTTTTGCTTCAGCACTCGCTATTAATTCCGCTTGCGTCGGCTGTGGCGGTTCAACAAGACAGGGAAAGCCATTTTCATCAGTTGAAATGATTTTCCCATTTTCCTGACCAGCAATTAGTGTTGCATATTGGTCATCACTAATTTCAACAGCAGAATCTGGAACGGTTGATGTAATTTCAGTGTTGTAAAGTGCCAACGGATCAGATGTGAAAAATTTCATTTTAAATTTCCTTTTTACCAGCCAATTGCCAGCCAGCCCCACGATGATGGCGGAACACTTGTCGAGCCGGAGCCCATGTTCTGGACATACCAGTTAACAGATGTCTGCGACGGAACATTAAATTTTACGTTCGATAAATCCGTTCCTGCGCTGGAATAATCGTGTGTCAAAGCGACAATGCAGGCATTTGGAAATGCAGCCGGGAAGACAATCGTCCCGGATGTCGATGAACTCGAGAGTGACGACGCCTGGATAATAAGCGCTCTCTGCTCACCCAAAAACAACACCGGAATTTTCGCGACAAGAGAGTTTGACGTTATATCCAGCGTGGCTGCGTCCATTTTTGCCGCATCTCCCAAACCAA
>NZ_JBGUBF010000022.1:0-1604 GCF_041807075.1 Citrobacter telavivensis
GAGCATCAAACTTAAATTGAAGAGTTTGATCATGGCTCAGATTGAACGCTGGCGGCAGGCCTAACACATGCAAGTCGAACGGTAACAGGAAGCAGCTTGCTGCTTCGCTGACGAGTGGCGGACGGGTGAGTAATGTCTGGGAAACTGCCCGATGGAGGGGGATAACTACTGGAAACGGTAGCTAATACCGCATAACGTCGCAAGACCAAAGAGGGGGACCTTCGGGCCTCTTGCCATCGGATGTGCCCAGATGGGATTAGCTTGTTGGTGAGGTAACGGCTCACCAAGGCGACGATCCCTAGCTGGTCTGAGAGGATGACCAGCCACACTGGAACTGAGACACGGTCCAGACTCCTACGGGAGGCAGCAGTGGGGAATATTGCACAATGGGCGCAAGCCTGATGCAGCCATGCCGCGTGTATGAAGAAGGCCTTCGGGTTGTAAAGTACTTTCAGCGGGGAGGAAGGTGTTGTGGTTAATAACCGCAGCAATTGACGTTACCCGCAGAAGAAGCACCGGCTAACTCCGTGCCAGCAGCCGCGGTAATACGGAGGGTGCAAGCGTTAATCGGAATTACTGGGCGTAAAGCGCACGCAGGCGGTCTGTCAAGTCGGATGTGAAATCCCCGGGCTCAACCTGGGAACTGCATTCGAAACTGGCAGGCTTGAGTCTCGTAGAGGGGGGTAGAATTCCAGGTGTAGCGGTGAAATGCGTAGAGATCTGGAGGAATACCGGTGGCGAAGGCGGCCCCCTGGACGAAGACTGACGCTCAGGTGCGAAAGCGTGGGGAGCAAACAGGATTAGATACCCTGGTAGTCCACGCCGTAAACGATGTCTATTTGGAGGTTGTGCCCTTGAGGAGTGGCTTCCGGAGCTAACGCGTTAAATAGACCGCCTGGGGAGTACGGCCGCAAGGTTAAAACTCAAATGAATTGACGGGGGCCCGCACAAGCGGTGGAGCATGTGGTTTAATTCGATGCAACGCGAAGAACCTTACCTGGTCTTGACATCCACAGAACTTTCCAGAGATGGATTGGTGCCTTCGGGAACTGTGAGACAGGTGCTGCATGGCTGTCGTCAGCTCGTGTTGTGAAATGTTGGGTTAAGTCCCGCAACGAGCGCAACCCTTATCCTTTGTTGCCAGCGATTCGGTCGGGAACTCAAAGGAGACTGCCAGTGATAAACTGGAGGAAGGTGGGGATGACGTCAAGTCATCATGGCCCTTACGACCAGGGCTACACACGTGCTACAATGGCATATACAAAGAGAAGCGACCTCGCGAGAGTAAGCGGACCTCATAAAGTATGTCGTAGTCCGGATTGGAGTCTGCAACTCGACTCCATGAAGTCGGAATCGCTAGTAATCGTGGATCAGAATGCCACGGTGAATACGTTCCCGGGCCTTGTACACACCGCCCGTCACACCATGGGAGTGGGTTGCAAAAGAAGTAGGTAGCTTAACCTTCGGGAGGGCGCTTACCACTTTGTGATTCATGACTGGGGTGAAGTCGTAACAAGGTAACCGTAGGGGAACCTGCGGTTGGATCACCTCCTTACCTTAAAGAACCTGCCTTTGTAGTGTCCACACAGATTGTCTGATGAAAA
>NZ_JBGUBF010000023.1:0-1201 GCF_041807075.1 Citrobacter telavivensis
CTGAAGGATCCCCTCATAAATCAGCCATAGCATAGCCATATTTGAGCAACTGATTGGCGAATAATACCCAGGCCGCCAGCAATTCTTTCTCCGTGATTTGATAATCAGGCCGCCTGAGTACCTCCAATCCCAAGCGAATCGTTGAGAGTACCGTTCGATGCCCAATGGTATTGGCCTGAAAATGCTTATCCCAGCCCTGTTGCTGTGCGTGTAAACCAACTAGCCACAACAGGCATTGAACCATCAACGCTATCAGTAGGATGATGTCGAATCGCTCTGGACTGTTGGTACGACTTTGGCGTAAGCCAAAGCCGTATGCCGGGCTTTTGAGGTCACGAAAGGTTTCCTCTATTTGCATACGTTTGGCGTACAGGTTTACCAGCTGCTTTGGGCTCCGAGATTCTGGTGGTAAATTGCTGGCTAACACCCAAGGCTCTTTCGCCGATGTTGAGTACGTTTTTGCCGATGGATGGTGGCAATTAGTCCTCGTTGAACGCTGATTTGTACGCCCCTTAGGTTTGCTACGATAAAGCGTGAGATGGCAATTGATAGGGTTAGTTTTGGTCAAAGTCTTACAACCCAGGCTCTTCGCTTGACCGTTGGCCAAGTCATGTGTACTTCGAACTGCACGCCAATTTTCAGCGCCAATATCTGCAAATTGAACTGTACCGCGAATACGGCTTAGCCAAAACCAACCATGCGCCTCAACCTCTTTGTACCAAGGCACTTTGAACCCCGCGTCAGTCACGATGAGAGGGGTAACATGCAAAGGTAAAATCTTGGCTAAGTCCGCTAAAAAACCGTTGTGGGAGGCCTTAGAGCATTGTTCTGATAGGGGATAGGACTTCTCATACAGGGTAATAGAGCGGCCATTGAAGGCTATTGAGGCGCGCAGAGCCATGATGCGTTTATGCTCTCGGATGTCTGACCAATCGACGAGCACAATCGGCATAGGGTTACCAGAACAGATGAGGCTGGCATGCCATTGGTAGACAGCTAACCGTTCTTGATGCAGATGCGTGTTGCCGAGCAAACGATCAATGCGCTTGATGTTGTGCTTGGTTCGGGCCGTGGTTGGTAAATTTCGACCTAACTCAGTCAAGGTCAGTGTCTTACATTCAATCAGCGCCTTAGAGGCCAGCATCAAGCTGTTTAATCGTTTTAGGTGAAGTTCTGGGCAGTATTGGTGTAAAGAATGTTG
>NZ_JBGUBF010000024.1:0-769 GCF_041807075.1 Citrobacter telavivensis
GGTGATGCTGCCAACTTACTGATTTAGTGTATGATGGTGTTTTTGAGGTGCTCCAGTGGCTTCTGTTTCTATCAGCTGTCCCTCCTGTTCAGCTACTGACGGGGTGGTGCGTAACGGCAAAAGCACCGCCGGACATCAGCGCTATCTCTGCTCTCACTGCCGTAAAACATGGCAACTGCAGTTCACTTACACCGCTTCTCAACCCGGTACGCACCAGAAAATCATTGATATGGCCATGAATGGCGTTGGATGCCGGGCAACCGCCCGCATTATGGGCGTTGGCCTCAACACGATTTTCCGCCATTTAAAAAACTCAGGCCGCAGTCGGTAACCTCGCGCATACAGCCGGGCAGTGACGTCATCGTCTGCGCGGAAATGGACGAACAGTGGGGATACGTCGGGGCTAAATCGCGCCAGCGCTGGCTGTTTTACGCGTATGACAGGCTCCGGAAGACGGTTGTTGCGCACGTATTCGGTGAACGCACTATGGCGACGCTGGGGCGTCTTATGAGCCTGCTGTCACCCTTTGACGTGGTGATATGGATGACGGATGGCTGGCCGCTGTATGAATCCCGCCTGAAGGGAAAGCTGCACGTAATCAGCAAGCGATATACGCAGCGAATTGAGCGGCATAACCTGAATCTGAGGCAGCACCTGGCACGGCTGGGACGGAAGTCGCTGTCGTTCTCAAAATCGGTGGAGCTGCATGACAAAGTCATCGGGCATTATCTGAACATAAAACACTATCAATAAGTTGGAGTCATTACCA
>NZ_JBGUBF010000025.1:0-556 GCF_041807075.1 Citrobacter telavivensis
TTCATGACTGGGGTGAAGTCGTAACAAGGTAACCGTAGGGGAACCTGCGGTTGGATCACCTCCTTACCTTAAAGAACCTGCCTTTGTAGTGTCCACACAGATTGTCTGATGAAAAGTGAATAGCAAGGCGTCTTGCGATTGAGACTTCAGTGTCCCCTTCGTCTAGAGGCCCAGGACACCGCCCTTTCACGGCGGTAACAGGGGTTCGAATCCCCTAGGGGACGCCAGCGTTCAAACTGATGAGGTGCAAACCTCCCAGGGGACGCCACTTGCTGGTTTGTGAGTGAAAGTCACCTGCCTTAATATCTCAAAACTGACTTCAGAGTCATGTTTGAGATATTTGCTCTTTAAAAATCTGGATCAAGCTGAAAATTGAAACGACACACAGTCAATGTGTGTTCGAGTCTCTCAAATTTTCGCAACACTGATGGTGTTTTACGAAACATCTTCGGGTTGTGAGGTTAAGCGACTAAGCGTACACGGTGGATGCCCTGGCAGTCAGAGGCGATGAAGGACGTGCTAATCTGCGAAAAGCGTCGGTAAGGTGATATGAACC
>NZ_JBGUBF010000026.1:0-550 GCF_041807075.1 Citrobacter telavivensis
ACCACTTTGTGATTCATGACTGGGGTGAAGTCGTAACAAGGTAACCGTAGGGGAACCTGCGGTTGGATCACCTCCTTACCTTAAAGAACCTGCCTTTGTAGTGTCCACACAGATTGTCTGATGAAAATTAGCAGTAAAAAATCTCTGCAGGCTTGTAGCTCAGGTGGTTAGAGCGCACCCCTGATAAGGGTGAGGTCGGTGGTTCAAGTCCACTCAGGCCTACCAAATTCCTTCTGATACTGCGTTGCGGCAACGCTCACATACTGATGTATGCTTCGCGTTACCACGCCTTGTCTCAGAACGAATTAAGGTTGATGAGATTAACTACGATGGGGCTATAGCTCAGCTGGGAGAGCGCCTGCTTTGCACGCAGGAGGTCTGCGGTTCGATCCCGCATAGCTCCACCATATTTACTGCAAAACCCAAGAAAACTTCAGAGTGTACCTGAAAAGGTTCACTGCGAAGTTTTGCTCTTTAAAAATCTGGATCAAGCTGAAAATTGAAACGACACACAGTTAATGTGTGTTCGAGTCTCTCAAATTTTCGCAAC